>NZ_CDBL01000052.1:382376-430083 GCF_000820005.1 Aeromonas piscicola
GAGAAACCCTTTCCCGCCTGTCTGGAGGAGCGCAAGCTGTTGATCCCAGGGCGCCGTACCGCCATGGGCCGCCAGCTGACCCAGTGGTTCGAGCAGCAGGGCATATCCCCCAGCATCCTTGGGGAGTTCGACGATGCGGCCCTGATGAAGGCCTTCGGTTTCTTCAATCAGGGCATCTTTATGGCCCCCACCATCTATCGGGAGGAGATCCTGGAAGGGGAAGAGGTGATGCTGATCGGGGAGACCCAGGATCTGATGGAGGAGTATTACGTCATCTTCGCCGAGCGCATGATCCAGCATCCGGCGGTGAAACGGGTGTGCGAGAGCGATTTCTCCTTCCTGTTCGCGGGGCAGGAGGACTTCACCACGATTCAACCGGCAACCCTGTCATTTTAAATCGGCGGGTCACAGAGTATGATTCTTGCCTCGGACGAGAGGGGATGAGATGCAACTGGAAGAGATGGAGGCGAATGCGAGCCGGGCTGTGGCGCTGCTCAAGGCTCTGGCCAACGAACGACGACTGTTTATTCTGTGCCAGCTGCAGGATCGGGAACTGTCGGTGGGGGAACTCAACGAGGTGCTCGGATTGAGCCAGTCAGCCCTGTCACAGCACTTGGCCGTGCTTCGGCGGGATGAGTTGGTGGAGACGCGAAAAGAGGCCCAGACGGTCTACTATTCGCTGCGCAGCCATGAGGTGCGCGAAATGATTGCCCTGCTGCACAAGCTTTACTGCAGCGCAGATAAATAAAAACCGGCACTGAGGCCGGTTTTTTTAGCTTTATACAGCCGAAGCTGATTAAGCCATAGCTTTGATCTGGGCAGACAGGCGGCTCTTGTGACGAGCAGCTTTGTTCTTGTGGATCAGGCCTTTGGTAGCCATGCGATCCATGATCGGCTGAGCGGTAGCAAAAGCAGCAACGGCAGCAGCTTTGTCGCCAGAAGCGATGGCAGCAATTACTTTCTTCAGATAGGTACGGGTCATTGAACGACGGCTGGCGTTGTGTTGACGACGTTTCTCTGACTGAATCGCGCGCTTCTTAGCAGATTTGATATTAGCCAAGGTAAAACTCCTAAAACTGTCTTAGCGAGTGTATTGAAAAGGCCCGGAAATATGCCTTCTCAACCACATATTGTCAAATGATTTGTGCAAATAAACACCGCCCCCCGGTGGTGTGTCTGTTGGGAGGCGGTTAAACTGTCGGCCGATTCTACCAGCATTCTTTCCATTCTGACAGTTCCAGAGGCTTCGTCTTGAGTAAGAAATTGATCAAATCCGGCATGATTGTGTCCGCAATGACGCTGGCGTCCCGTGTGATGGGCTTGGTTCGCGATGTGGTTATCGCCAATCTGCTCGGCGCCGGGGTGGCCGCAGACGTCTTCTTCTTTGCCAACCGCATTCCCAACTTTCTGCGCCGGCTGTTCGCCGAAGGTGCCTTCAACCAGGCGTTTGTTCCCGTGATGACGGAGTACAAGAAAAAGGGCGATGAGCGTGAGGTGCGCGAATTGCTGGCCGCGGTGGCGGGTACGCTCGGTGGCATAGTCACCGTGGTCACCCTGCTCGGGGTGCTGGGCTCGGGCGTGTTGACGGCCCTGTTCGGCTGGGGCTGGTTCTGGGACTGGTTGCATGGCGGGCCGGCGGCCGAGAAGTTCGAGCTGGCCAGCCTGATGCTCAAAATCACCTTCCCCTATCTCTGGTTCATCACCTTCACCGCCATGGCGGGAGCCATACTCAATACCTTTGGCCGCTTTGCCGTCTCCTCGTTTACGCCTGTGTTTCTCAACCTCACCATGATAGCGGCGGCCTGGTGGATAGCGCCCTTGATGGAGCGGCCAGAGATAGCCCTCGCCATCGGTGTCTTCCTCGGCGGTCTGGTGCAGTTCCTGTTCCAGTATCCCTTCCTGCGCCAGATCAACATGCTGGTGTGGCCCAAGTGGGGTTGGCATCATCCCGGGGTGATCAAGATCCGCACCCTGATGATTCCGGCGCTGTTTGGCGTCTCGGTCAGCCAGATCAACTTGCTGATCAACACCATGCTCGCCTCCTTCCTCGCCACCGGCGCCATCAGCTATCTCTATTACTCGGATCGCCTGCTGGAGTTCCCCCTCGGCCTGTTTGCGGTGGCCATCAGTACCGTGATCCTGCCTGCGCTGGCCAAAAAGCATGTGGATGCGGACCCGGCCGACTTCTCCCGCACCATGGACTGGGGGGTGCGCATGGTGATGCTGCTCGGCCTGCCGGCCATGGTGGGCATAGCCGTGTTGCGCGAGCCCATACTGCGAGTGCTCTTCATGCGTGGCGAGTTCGGCATGCACGAGGTGGCCATGTCCAGTGCCAGCCTGCTGGCCTCCACCACAGGCCTGCTCTCCCTGATGCTGATCAAGGTACTGGCACCGGGCTACTATGCCCGCCAGGACACCCGGACCCCGGTGCGGATCGGGGTGATGTCCATGGTTGCCAACATGGTGTGCAACCTCATCTTCATCTTCCCTCTCGGCTATGTGGGGCTGGCGCTGTCGACCGCCTGTTCGGGCACCTTGAATGCGGCCTTGCTGTTCAAGGGCTTGTATCAGCAGTCGGTCTACCGTCCGTCCCGCAATACCGGGCTGTTCTGCCTCAAGCTGCTGGTGGCGACCGTGCTGATGGGGGGGCTGCTTGGCTACCTGTCGCCGGATCTCGCTCAATGGGGCGCCTGGGGCATGGGCAAGGCCAGCATGCAGCTGACCATGTTGCTCTGTCTGGGTGGGGCCGTGTATGGCGTCATACTGCTGGCGTTGGGCATTCGACCAAGACACCTGAGATCGGGTCAGTAGCCGGAGTGACCCTGCTGCACCATACGGGATTGCCTCGGCGGGCAGGGGATCTGGGCAAGATGCCTGAAATCGGGCCATGAGGGCTGACCCTGCCTGCTGGCTGATATATAATCCGCCGATTTCCATGGCAGCAACGCACAAGGCACTGATGGAGCTTATTCGCGGTATTCACAATATCAAGCCCCGTCACCGGGGGTGTGTATTGACCATAGGCAACTTTGATGGGGTCCATCAGGGTCACCATGCTGTGCTGGCACGCCTGCAGGAAAAAGCCGTCCAACTCGGTCTGCCCGCCTGCGTCATGCTGTTCGAGCCCCAGCCCCTTGAGCTGTTTGCCGGGGCTGCAGCGCCTGCCCGCCTCAGTCGGCTGCGGGAGAAGTACGAGGCGCTCAGGGGCATGCAGCTCGATCGCATGCTCTGCGTGCGTTTCAACCATCGCTTCGCCGAGCAGTCCGCCGTTACCTTCATCGAGCAACTGCTGGTGGAGAAACTAGGCGTGCACTATCTGGTGGTGGGAGATGATTTTCGCTTCGGCAAGGGGCGGGAAGGGGACTTCCAGCTGCTGGAGGCGGCGGGGCAGCGCTTCGGTTTCGAGGTGATCAGCACCCAGAGTTTCCAGCTATCCCGCCAGCGGGTCAGCAGCACCCTGGTGCGCGAGGCCCTCAAAGCCGGTCGGATGGCGGAGGTGGAGCTGATGCTCGGCCGCCCCTATACCATCAGCGGTCGGGTGGCCCACGGTGACAAGTTGGGCCGCACCATAGGTTTTCCCACCGCCAATCTGGCGCTCAAACGCCAGGTGATCCCGGTCGGTGGCGTGTTCGCGGTGGAAGTGGTATGTTCCGGCAAGACCTTCCCCGGTGTCGCCAATGTGGGTGTACGGCCGACCTTGAGCGGTACACAAGCCAGATTGGAAGTACATCTATTTGATTTTTCTGGCGATCTATATGGTCAACAGGTCAAGGTGCTGCTTCGCCACAAGCTGCGCGAAGAGCAGAAGTTTGCCTCTTTCACCGCCTTGAAAGAGCAGATCGAACGAGATGCCCTGGCGGCCCGAGCCTGGTTCGGGCTGCCACTACTCAATTTACCCAGCACTCTTTTAGAAAAGAAGGGAACCCAGGACTGATGAGCGACTATAAACATACCCTGAATCTTCCGGAAACCGAGTTTCCGATGCGTGGCGATCTGGCCAAACGCGAACCCAACATGCTGAAACGTTGGTACGATCAGGATCTTTACGGCGCCATTCGCCGCGCCAAAGCGGGCAAGCCCTCCTTTATTCTGCATGATGGCCCTCCCTACGCGAACGGCAGCATTCACATCGGTCACTCGGTCAACAAGATCCTGAAAGATGTCATCATCAAGTCCAAGGGCCTCTCCGGCTTCGATTCTCCCTATGTGCCCGGCTGGGATTGCCACGGTCTGCCCATAGAGCTGAAAGTGGAAGGCATGGTTGGCAAGCCGGGCGAGAAGGTTTCCGCCGCCGAGTTCCGCGCCGAGTGCCGCAAATATGCCAAGACCCAGATCGAAGCGCAGAAGACCGACTTCATCCGTCTGGGGGTGCTGGGTGACTGGGAACATCCCTACCTGACCATGGATTTTGGCACCGAAGCCAACATCATTCGCTCCATGGCCAAGATCGTCGAAAACGGCCACCTGCACAAAGGCTCCAAGCCGGTGCACTGGTGTACCGACTGTGGTTCTGCGCTGGCTGAAGCCGAAGTTGAGTACTACGACAAGAACTCCCCCTCCATCGATGTGCGTTTCAAGGCCGTTGACGAGGCTGCCGTTGCCGCCAAGTTTGACTGCCCCGAAGGCCACACCGGCAAGGGCCCGCTCTCTGTGGTGATCTGGACTACCACCCCCTGGACCCTGCCGGCCAACCGCGGCGTCGCCATGCACGCCGATCTGGACTATGCCCTGGTGCAGGTGGATGGCGAGCATCCGGAGCGCCTGATCCTGGCGGCCGAGCTGGTCAAGGACGTGATGGACCGTGCCGGTATCGAGCAGTTCCACAACCTGGGTTATGCCAAGGGCGCCGCGCTCGAGCTGCTGCGCTTCAACCACCCCTTCTACAGCTTCGACGTGCCGGTTGTACTGGGTGATCACGTCACGCTGGATGCCGGTACCGGCGCCGTTCACACCGCCCCTGGTCACGGTCAGGAAGACTTTGTGGTCGGTCAGAAGTACGGTCTGGAAGTGGCCAACCCGGTTGGCAGCAACGGCGTTTACCTGCCGGATACCGAACTGTTTGCCGGCCAGCACGTGTTCAAGGCCAATGCGGCCGTGGTCGAGGTACTGAACGAACGTGGCGCCCTGCTGCACCACATGGTGTTCAATCACTCCTACCCGCACTGCTGGCGTCACAAGACCCCGATCATCTTCCGTGCCACCCCGCAGTGGTTCATCAGCATGGAGCAGAAGGGTCTGCGCAAGCGCGCGCTGGAAGAGATTGAGCGCATCGAGAAAGATGGAATTGCCCTACATGGCCAGAGCGGCTGGGTACCTGCTTGGGGTAAAAATCGCATTCAGGCCATGGTCGAGAACCGTCCTGACTGGTGTATCTCCCGTCAGCGTACTTGGGGCGTGCCTATCTCCCTGTTCGTTCACAAGGAGACTCAGCAACTGCACCCGGAATCCGTGCGCCTGATGCATGAAGTGGCCAAGCGGGTCGAGCAGGCCGGCATCCAGGCCTGGTGGGATCTGGACAAGGCCGAGCTGCTGGGTAGCGACGCCGACATGTACGACAAGGTGCCCGACACCCTGGACGTCTGGTTTGACTCAGGCTCAACTCACTCCTCAGTGGTCGATGCTCGTCCCGAGTTCAACGGTCACTCCGCCGACCTCTATCTGGAAGGTTCCGACCAGCACCGTGGCTGGTTCATGTCCTCCCTGATGATCGGCGTGGCCATGAAAGACAAGGCTCCCTACAACCAGGTGCTGACTCACGGCTTCACCGTGGATGGTCAGGGGCGCAAGATGTCAAAGTCCATCGGCAACGTGGTTAGCCCGCAAGACGTGATGAACAAGCTGGGTGCCGACATCCTGCGTCTGTGGGTCGCCAGTACCGATTACACCGGCGAGATGACGGTCTCCGACGAGATCCTCAAGCGCTCCGCCGATGCCTATCGCCGCATCCGCAACACAGCCCGTTTCCTGCTGGCCAACCTGAACGGCTTCAATCCGGCAACCGACATGGTGGCTCCGGCTGACATGGTGGTGGTGGATCGCTGGGCAGTGGGTCGTGCCAAGGCGGTACAAGCCGAGATAGTGGCGGCATTCGATGAGTACAACTTCCACGGCGTGACCCAGAAGTTGATGCAGTTCTGCTCCATCGAGATGGGCTCCTTCTATCTGGATGTCATCAAGGATCGTCAGTACACCGCCAAGGCAGACAGCCTGGCTCGTCGCTCCTGCCAGACTGCGCTCTATCACATCGTGGAGGCCATGGTGCGCTGGATGGCGCCGATCATGAGCTTTACCGCCGATGAAATCTGGGCCCTGCTGCCGGGTGAGCGCAGCGAGTTTGTGTTCACCGAGGAGTGGTATGACGGCCTGTTCAGGCTGGATGCTGGCGAGCAGATGGGTGATGCCTTCTGGGCCGAGATCCTGACCGTGCGTGGTGAAGTGAACAAGGCGCTGGAAGCGGCCCGTGGTGAGAAGCGCATCGGCGGCTCCCTGCAGGCCGAACTGACCCTGTTCGCCAAGCCTGCCCTGGCCGAGCGTCTGAATGCCCTGGCTGACGAGCTGCGCTTCGTGCTGCTCACCTCCAAGGCCAAGGTCGTGGTGGTTGACAGCGCACCGGAAGGTTCCGTTGCGACGGAGCGTGATGACCTCTGGCTGAGCGTGGCCCAGTCCGCCGCCGCCAAGTGCGACCGCTGCTGGCACCATGTGGAAGATGTGGGCACCATAGCCGGTCACGAAGAAATCTGTGGCCGCTGCGTCACCAACGTCGAGGGTGACGGCGAAACACGTCAATTTGCCTGATGAACATGACTCATAACAAGAGCGGCCTGCGTTGGCTGTGGCTGGCGGTGCTGGCATTCGTACTGGACCAGGCGAGCAAGCTCGCCGTGGTCAAGCTGCTGCCGTTTGGCTATCCGGGGGTGGAGATCACCCCCTTCTTCAATCTGGTGCATGTCTACAACAAGGGCGCTGCGTTCAGCTTCCTGGCCGATCAGGGGGGCTGGCAGCGCTGGTTCTTCGCGGTGCTGGCGTTTGCCATCTGCGGGCTGCTGATCCACTGGCTGCGCAAGCAGTCGGTCACCCAACGCTGGAGTGGCATCGCCTACTCCCTGATCATCGGCGGTGCCCTTGGCAACGTGTTTGATCGGCTGGTGCTGGGCCACGTGGTCGATTTCCTCGACTTCTACTGGCAGCGTTCCCATTGGCCGGCGTTCAACCTGGCCGACAGCTTCATCTTCATCGGTGCCGCCATGATAGTGCTGGAAGGCTTCCGTTCCGAGAAGAAGAAGGAGGAGGTGGCATGAGTCAGCCTATCGCCACCGGGATTACGGCCAACAGCAGCGTGCTGTTTCATTTCGCCATCAAGCTGGAGGATGGCTCCGTTGCTGACAGCACAGCGCTGCACGGCAAACCGGCCCGTCTGCGGATGGGAGATGGCAGCCTGACCAACACCTTCGAGCAGTGCTTGCTGGGCCTGCAACAGGGTGATGCCAAGAGCTTCACCCTGGCGCCGGAGCAGGCGTTCGGCCTCGCCAATCCCGACAACATCTACCATCTGGACAGAGCCAAGTTCGGCGCCGATGTGGAGCCCAAGGTCGGCACCATCATACTGTTCGACCAGCCCAATGGCAGCGAGCTGCCCGGCATCATACGGGCGGTGGAAGGCATGTCGGTGACGGTCGATTTCAACCATCCCCTGGCCGGTCATACAGTCACCTTCGAGGTGGAGATCCTGGGCGTTGATGACGAGGAAGAGGTGCACTAATGGATATTCTGCTCGCCAACCCTCGGGGTTTCTGCGCCGGTGTTGATCGTGCCATCAGCATAGTCGAGAGCGCGCTGGAGAAGTTCGGTGCTCCCATCTATGTCCGTCACGAAGTGGTGCACAACCGCTATGTGGTGAACAAGCTGAAAGAGGCGGGGGCCGTGTTCGTCGAGGAGCTGGACGAGGTGCCGGACGACAGTATCGTCATCTTCTCCGCCCACGGCGTGGCCAAGACGGTGCGCGAGATGGCCAAATCCCGCGCCCTCAAGGTATTCGATGCCACCTGCCCGCTGGTGACCAAGGTACACATGGAAGTCCATCGCGCCAGTCGCAAGGGCTCCGAAGCCGTGCTGATCGGTCACGCCGGTCACCCCGAGGTGATCGGCACCATGGGCCAGTACGAGAACCGCGAAGGCGGCATGTATCTGGTGGAGACGCCAGACGATGTGGCCAGGCTCAAGGTGAAGAATCCGGATGATCTCTGCTTCGTCACCCAGACTACCCTGAGTGTCGATGAGACTTCGGACGTCATCGATGCCCTGCGCAAGCAGTTCCCCAAGATCCAGGGGCCACGCAAGGACGATATCTGCTACGCCACCCAGAACCGCCAGGATGCGGTGCGGGAGATGGCAGGGCTGGTGGATGCCATGCTGGTGGTCGGGTCACGCAACTCTTCCAACTCCAACCGTCTGCGCGAGCTGGCCGAGAAGGTGGGGGCTCGCGCCTACCTGATCGACGACGCCTCCATGATCGAAACCGGCTGGCTGGAGGGGGTCGAGCGCATCGGGGTCACGGCCGGCGCCTCGGCACCGGACGTACTGGTGCAGAACGTCATCGCCCGCCTGCGTGAGTTGGGCGGCAATATGGTCGTCGAGCACCCGGGTCGCGAAGAGAACGTGGTGTTTGAAGTACCGCCCGAGCTTAGAATTATTTGAGTGCAGCCAGGAAGGCTTAAGAATAAAGTATGATGATATTGACGCCGAGTTTGTCGTGGTGACAGGCTCGGCGTTAAACTTGTAACGCGGTCAATCACCAAGGATGGGATATGATTGGGTTCTTTCGAGGCTTTTCTCTTATTGAGCTGATGATTGTCGTCGCTATAGTCGCGATTCTTGGCACCATCGCTTACCCCTCTTATCAGCAGTACCTGCTGACCAGTCACCGTGTTGATGCCAAAAAGATGTTGCTGGACGCTGCCAACCGGCAGGAAACCTACTTTATGGATTTCAACCAGTATGCCTCTTCAGCGGCTGCTCTCAATATTTCCGAGAACTCTGATTCCGGATTTTACCATCTGGTCATTTCTGCAGCCAACAACACTTATACCGTGTCTGCAACGGCCTCTGGTGCCCAGGGCTCAGATAAGGACTGCATCATTTTCTCCATCGATCAGAATGGTACGAAAAGCGCGCAGAACATCAGTAACAGTGCCAACAGTGATTGCTGGGACTAGCTTATGATTCCACATACGGCCCCACCCAGAACCGGATTCAGTCTGCTGGAAGTGATGATAGCCGCTGTGGTGCTCTCATTTGGCTTGCTGGGCTTGGTCGCTTTGCAGACTACCTCGAAATTTTCTGGCTATGAGGCTCGACAAAGAACAATAGCCAGTTGGCTAGCCACTGATATCGTAGAACGAGCAAGGATAAATCGTTCCGTCTGGGAGTTGCAGAGTACACAAGCCTGGATGGTAAGTGCAGGATCAGCCATTAATAAACCCAATTGCGGCAATGTGGATGGTACCATGGTTAGTTGTAGTCAAAGCGACCTATTTACATTGGATATGTTCAATTGGCAGCAGTCATTATTGGGTGTCGGTGTATCAGGATCCTCGTCTTCAATGCAAAACCCTTTGGGTTGTATTATTCGTGGAAATAATAACGCAATGACAGTGGTATTAACATGGCAAGGTCGAGAGGCATTATCAGATGGTACCTCCGCCATCTCTAACAATGTTCGCAATCTATGTGGTTTTGGTAATATCATGATTCAGTCTCGGCATTATTACATGTTAGAGACCACACTATGAACACCAGAGGATTTACACTCGTTGAATGGTTGATTGCCATGGTTATTGGGATCTTTCTGTTGGGTGGTGTTTTGAGTGTGTTTGTTGCGTCTCGGGCAACGACAGAAGATGTATTCGATCAGAGTGAGTTGCAGGAAAATGGCCGTTTAGCTATGCGTCTTGTTACTCAGGATCTGCGTTGGGCTGGTTTTTGGGGCGATTATACTGGCATGCCTATGCAGAGAGATGTCGGTGTCAGTTTGAGCACTGGTGCCGTTGTTTCTACTACCAGTGATTGTATCGATGAGAGAGGGGAGGGAAGTCTTCCTTCTGCCGCGACGGTCACTCGTGCACTTTGGGTGGGGCGGGTTGATGCCAGTAAAAGCATGAGTGGTTTTTCATGTATTACCGCAGCCTCACGGATCGCTAACTCAGATGTTATCAGTATCAAACGATTAATCGGACAACCCTTAGTGAGCGGCTTTGATACCAATCGATTTTACATGGCCACAACGACTCAAGCTGCCTATATATTTCGTGGGAATGAAGCTGCTCCGACGGAGGCTGCGATGCCAACTCGGCAAATATGGGAGTATCAACATTATATTTATTATCTTGCACTTGGTACAACAGGTATTCCAGAGCTACGCAAGAGGATATTGACTGCAAATGGCGGTTCTTTTTTGATCACGGGGCCAATGGCAGAAGGTATTGAATATATAGTTGTTTTGTATGGTGTAGACACAACCCTTGTACAAGATGGTCAGATTGATAAGTATGTTGGAACTGCCAATGTATCGGCACAAGAATGGAATGAGGGGCGAGTTATCTCTGCCAGGATATTCATTTTGGTGCGTTCTCTACAGGCCTCTAGAAAATATAAAAACAACAATACATATCAAGTAGGTAATGTATCAGTTTCTGGGGGGAATGATGGCTTTCGCCGACTACTGTTGGAAAGTAGTGTAGCTATTCGTAATCCGGCGGTGATCGCGGGAGGCGGAAAATGAAGTCTATAGATGGAATTGCATTGATTGTAGCATTGGTTATTTTAGTACCATTAACACTCATTGCTGTCGTTGTAATGCAATCTAGCGGTATTGACTTAAGAATGGCAGGGGCTTCTGCCAGCATTCAGCAGGCAGAGCATCAAGTAGAAGGGGTTATTGAGAATGCGTTGCAGCAGAATGGCCTATCTACTCGCATTTCAACAATGGGTGCCAGTGCAGCCTTGAGCGTATCCGGCAACAATATTGCTACAACTGTGAATATGACGCGGCGGGCGGAAACAGTATGCAAGCGTAAATTTAATGCCAGTAGTCAGAATGTGATCCCCTCCTGCCGTTATATAGAGATGCAGGCAGGTGTTAATTATGGGAAGAATTCCCGTCCTTTGAGTTGGACAGCAGGTATTGAGCAACCATTGCTCAAATCTGAATAAGGAGCATAGGCTATGCTTAAATATATATTCACATTATTATTTTTTTGCCTGATAGCGGTCATGCCGGCTATAGCAACAAATAGTTACTCTGATGATACTGAACTTTTTATCTATGACTTCTCAAAGGCCGGTGATTTCAGGCCAAAGATACTTATTATTTTTGATAACTCTGGTAGTATGAGTGAAACGATGGAGGTAGTGAAAGAGGAGTATAACCCTCTGACAAGTTATGCTGCATTAAACAGTGATCCTGATACTGCCAATACTAAAAAATATATATATTACTCTACGGATGGTACTGTCCCTGATATTTCTAGTAAGAAACGATTTTCTGATAAAATAAATGCCTGCGCTTCATCAAAAACTCCACTGAGTAATATAGGGTATTTTCAATCTCAGGTTTGGAGTTATTTATTTTCAAGTTTTAACAATAGTGGTGTGCCACGGCAGGGCTCTTGGGTTTCAGTTTCCCCTTATGTAGAGAGTCAAATGTATTTGGTTGACTGCAAACAGGACATTACAGCTAGAAATACAGCAAACCCATTTACTGGGACTTTACCAGTAGGAAGTGTTACCACTGGCTACCCTGTAAATAAAACAGCCAATAACTCAGGCACTTGGTACTATACTGCCAATCTTGCCAATGCAGCTTCTGGTAGCAATACTAGCGTGACGCTTTACTCTGCTAACTATATTCGCTGGTATTATGGCCCTACAGGTTATAGTGTTCAATCACGCTTGAAAATTGCCAAAGATGCGGTAAAGGGAATCATTTCTTCAACTCCTGGCGTCGATTTTGGATTGGCTGTATATAACTACAATGATAGTAATGGTGGCAAAAATGGTGGGCGTGTAGTTAGACGGATACTAAGTAATGATGAAGATATGGGGGGAGGGGTTACAGCTGAGAAAAATTTATTGTCAACAATAGATAGTCTCGGCGCTGAAACAAACACTCCATTATGTGAAACATTGTATGAAGCATATCGTTTCTTTGGTGGTCAGAGCGTTTTTTACGGTGATGATGATGGTTCACGTACGCCAGCAAGAGATACGTTAGCGGAGAATCCTGTAGGAATTTATAAATCACCTTATGACAAGTGCTCTAATAATGGATATGTTATTTATATTACTGATGGTGAACCAACACAAGATACAGCAGCAAATACATTAGTCCAGGGTCTTATAAATACTCTTGGTAGTGACGAAAAAGCGGCTTATGGTACGACGGTTGGTTATGGTTCAAGTGGGAGTAAAAGCTATTTAGCTGCTCTTGCTGGGTATATGAAACACAAGGATGTTAATAGTGGTTCGCCCGGCGTGCAAACTGTTACTACTTTTACTGTAGGGTTTGGTGATGATGCAGTCAGCGGAGCTGGGAATCTGTTGGCTGAGACAGCTAGACGTGGTGGTGGGACTTATTATCCTGCGACAGATTCAACTGCATTAACTCAGGCTCTGAAATCATCTTTATTAGCGATTTTACGGATTAATACGTCTCTAGTTTCTCCAGCTATTGCAACTAATAATTTTGATCGTACACGTAGCCTGAACAATATCTACTATGCCATGTTCGAGCCTGATTCTGGCCCGCGTTGGAAAGGTAATCTCAAAAAACTTATATTTTCAAATAAAGGATATGTTGTAGATGTCAATGATCTACCCGCAATAAAAACTGATGGGACAATTACTGATAGTGCTCAAACCTATTGGTCAGATGAACGTGATGGGAATGTTGTGGTTAAAGGTGGGGCGCAAGCTATGTTGGCAGATAAACCCTCAAGGAGTTTATATGTTATCAATGGTTCCCAAGTGAGGCTTGACGCTCTTAATCGAACTAGTCTGGAAAGTATTGCAGGCAGTGCCTCTTCACTGAATACTCATCTCCAAGTGGCTGACTCAACAGAGGCAGACACATTGATTAACTGGACTCGTGGGGTTGATGTTGACGATGAGGATTTTGATACGACGACGACGACTCGCCGTTTTATTCTTGGTGATCCGTTGCACTCCCGGCCACTTGTTATTAACTATGGTCCACCCTCTGGTAATGTAAATGACAGCCCAGATTTGAGAATTCTTATGGGAACCAATGCTGGTTTCTTACATATGTTCAAAGACTCAGGAGTTAGTATTGATGAAAGCTGGGCCGTCATTCCATATGAATTCATGGCAAATCAACAAGCTCTTAGAAAAAATGTGGAATCGTCAAGCCACATCTATGGAGTTGATTCGTCACCTGTCGCCTTAATTAAGGATGCGAATAAAAATGGTGTTATTAAGTCTTCTGAGGGGGACTTTGCTTGGCTGTTTATGGGATTACGAGGAGGAGGGAAAAGTTACTACGCTTTCAATATATCAAACCCAGATGTGCCAACGTTGAAGTGGAGCATTAATAGTCAGAGTGCTGGTTTTAGCCAGTTAGGGCAAACTTGGTCGGTACCAGAAGTTGCTTTTGTTCCCGGTATTACTGATCCTGTTCTGATCTTTGCTGGGGGTTATGATCTTAACAAGAGCAGTATTGGCTTGGGAGTGAGTGATGGTTCGGGTGCAGGCATATATATGGTAAATGCCAACACTGGCGCTTTGATTTTCAGTGTAACTCCTTCTTCGGGCTCCACGATCAATCTGAGCATGCCCGCGATGGCAGATAGCATGCCTGGCACTGTTGCTACGTTGGATAGTGATGGTGATGGAAAAATAGATAGAATTTATGCTGGAGATACTGGTGGTAATATCTGGCGGGTAGATCTTCCTTCTGCCAACAAGGCTGACTGGAGTGCTTTCAAGTTTGCTAGTTTAGGTTCTGATTCTGTACAGAGTGCAGATCGCCGCTTTTTTACTCAACCAGTCATTGTGCGTACCCTCAATAAGGAAGTGACCCGAACGATAGTAAATGGGATGGATCAATATACTTATAAGGAACGCCCATTTGATGCCGTACTGATTGGTAGTGGAGATCGCAACAGGCCATCCTCTGAGTCTACTGTTCAGAATGCTTATTTCATGCTGAGAGATTATAATGTTGTTGCCAAAGATTATAAAACTAATACCCCAACTGCATTAGTAATTTCTGATCTCTATGATGTGACCAGTGATCCTTTTGTTGGCAAGACCACTGATTATGAAATATTAAATGTGAGAGCTGCAATAACTATTAAAAAGGGATGGATTTACTGGTTAAATGAATCTGGAGAGAAATCCATGGGCGCTGGTGTTGTATTGCAAGGGAAGCTTTACTTTACTTCATTCTTACCTCAGGTTCAGTCATTTCAAGAGTGTACTATCCAATCGATAGGTGCCATGCGTCAATATATGATTGATATGCATTATGGCACTACATTTAGGTATATTGTCGACCAAGATGGAAATGAAACCCCAGTTCGTTATGTAGAGGTTAACAATAAAGTCGCAGACGACCTTGTTGTTCATGCTGGTGATGACTCTAAAGTGCGTATTATTGGTGGTGCTCCGGGCGAAGAGGTTATCCTCAAGGATGAAGGTAATGGTGAGCCCGAGCGTTGTACCGCTGAGGGGGAATGTTCTCAAGGTGCTGATGAGGCTGAAATGGACATGGCACCCAAGAAAATATATTTATATGAAGGAGTACAGTAATGAACGCTTTATATGGATTGTTATTACTTCTTTTATCCTTCTCGGTCATGGCCACTGATATAAAGTGCTATGTAGAACTGGATAATGGGCAGAAGGTGGTTTTGCAGAGTTCTGTGGAAGGCAGCAATCAATCGGAGATTTATAAGCACTTTCAAAAGAAAGGTTTTGAATATAATGGTCAGATAAGCAAGGTAAAGGAGATCTTGGAATGTGTGGCTGTAAGTAGTCCATTTAGCTTGGATGCGGCGTTACACCAAGAAAAAATTCAGCCTCGTTAGTGTTCATGGGCATAGATTAGCTTGAGGTGAGCTGGTGCTACGCCCTGATTGGGCGGTGACAAGATTTATCTGAGGTTGTCCTGTTTCACATAGGGAAAGGGTGGCGTTGGTGCCGATGCTGGTGCCATCCAAACTGTAAGTTGTGGAAATTCTGTTTGCTGTCGCAGTGATCCCATCAGCCAACTGTTGGCTACGTGATAGTAGTGTTTCTCCAGAATTAAGTTCATTGTTGTTATTACTGTCTATGAAGACGAGATAGTAGGCTGGATTATTTTGCACACATTTATTTGATGCATCGGCTAAACAAGCGGTTACCATTTGCTGATTGTCAATCGCTTGGGATCGAGCAAACCTCATATGCTTTAACAGCATTTGTGATTGAAATGACAGGCTATTGTCACTGAGCAGACTTTTGAGGGATGGGATACCTATCCCAAGAAGAATAACCAGTAATGAAATCGTGATCATCAGTTCTAGCAGGGTAAATCCGTTATTTTTCATATGAACCTGAATATGTAGTTCCATGACTCTCTACAGCTTATCTCCCCCGTGGGCTGCTGTCACACTGAACTCCTGACTTGAACTGGCAGATTGCCCCCCTTTTCTTTATCATTCCCCATCATTTTCGATTTTAAGATGCATCGCCATGGCAAAAGCCCTCTCTCTGATGCTTGCCCAGTTGAATCTGACGGTAGGCGCCATCGAAGATAACTGTGACAAGGTGCTGGCTGCAGCCGCCCAGGCCGAGCAGCAAAGTGCTGATCTGCTGGTGTGCTCCGAGCTGGCCCTGACCGGCTACCCGCCGGAGGATCTGCTGCTGCGTGCCGATCTGATGATCCGGGTCGATGCTGTGCTGGCTCGTATCGCGGCCTGGCAGGGCAACTGTGCCATTCTGGTGGGTCACCCCTGGCGTGAGGGGGCTTCGCTCTATAATGCGGCCTCTCTCTATGAGCAGGGCAAGCTGATCGCCCGTTACTTCAAGCAGGATCTGCCCAACTACGGGGTATTTGACGAGAAGCGCTACTTCACCGCAGGCACTGATAGCTGCGTGGTGCCCTTCCGTGGCCATCAGCTGGGATTGCTCATCTGCGAAGACCTGTGGCAACCGGGCCCGGCGCTGGCCGCCAAGGCCGCAGGCGCCGAGCTGCTGCTCACCATCAATGCCTCGCCCTACGATCAGGAGAAACCCTGGATCCGCCATGAGTTGATGACGACCCGCTGTCACCAGACAGGTTTGCCGCTGGTCTATCTCAACCAGGTGTGCGGCCAGGACGAGCTGATCTTCGACGGTTGTTCCAAGGTGTTCGACGGTCGAGGCGAGCTGACACACAAGCTGGCCCCCTTCGACGAAGAGCTTGCCCTGGTGCGTTTTGCCGCCGGGCAGCCGCTGAAAGAACGGGAGCCTGCCGCGTCGCTCGACCCCTTGGCCGAGACCTATCAGGCACTGGTGCTGGCGGTACGTGATTACATCACCAAAAACGGTTTCCAGGGCGCCGTGCTGGGTCTGTCCGGCGGTATTGATTCCGCCCTGACCCTGGCCATAGCGGCCGACGCCATCGGGGCGGACAAGGTGCAGGCGGTGATGATGCCGTTCCGTTATACGGCCCAGATGAGTGTGGAGGATGCCAAGGAGCAGGCCGAGCGGATGGGGGTCGAGTTCGACATCATCTCCATCGAGCCCATGTTCGAAGGTTTCATGAACCAGCTGGCGCCGCTGTTTGCCGGAACCGCCCGGGATACCACGGAAGAGAACCTGCAGGCTCGCTGTCGCGGCGTGCTCTTGATGGCGCTCTCCAACAAGCGTCGTCGCATAGTGCTGACCACCGGCAACAAGAGCGAGATGGCCGTGGGCTATGCCACCCTGTATGGTGACATGGCGGGCGGTTTCGACGTGCTGAAAGATGTGCCCAAGACGCTGGTCTTCAAATTGTGCGAATATCGCAACTCGGTAGATTACGTGATCCCGCAGCGGGTCATCGACCGTCCCCCTTCGGCAGAGCTGGCGCCAGACCAGGTGGACCAGGACAGCCTGCCCCCCTACGACATCCTGGATGCCATCCTCAAGCGCTACGTTGAAGAGGATGCCTCGGTCGCCGATCTGGTGGCAGAGGGATTCGAGGAGGCCGTGGTACGCAAGGTGATCCGCTTGGTGGATCTCAACGAATACAAGCGCCGTCAGGCCGCCGTCGGGCCCCGAATCACGGCCCGCAATTTTGGTAAGGATCGCCGTTACCCCATCACATCCGGGTTTGGCAAACAGAACTGGTAAGGAGTCACCATGAAGAAGATTGAAGCCATCATCAAACCGTTCAAGCTGGACGATGTACGCGAGGCCCTGGCCGAGATCGGCATCAACGGCATGACGGTATCCGAAGTCAAAGGCTTCGGCCGCCAGAAGGGCCATACCGAGCTCTATCGCGGTGCCGAATACATGGTGGATTTCCTGCCGAAGGTAAAGGTGGAGCTGGTGGTGCAGGACGAGGACCTCGATGCCTGCCTGGAAGCCATCCAGAACACAGCCCGCACCGGCAAGATAGGTGACGGCAAGATTTTCGTCTGCGAGGTGGAACGTGTCATTCGTATTCGTACCGGCGAAGAGAACGAAGACGCGATTTGATGTGATGCATGTGCCTCGTAACGCTCAAGAGAACGAAGATGCAACACGGCTGATGTCATGGATGCGCCTCGCTGCGGTGGCCGGCCTGCTGGCTGGCCTGACCGCATGTAGTACCCGGCCGCCGGCCCAGCCGGAAAATCTGTGCCAGATCTTTAGGGAAAAACCCGAGTGGCACAAGGCGGCACTCAAGATGAACGAGAAGTGGGGCACACCGATCCAGGTGGTGATGGCCATGATGTATCAGGAGTCCTCCTTCGTGCATGACGCCCAGCCGCCGATGGGGTACTTCCTCTTCATCCCGACCGGGCGGGCCAGTTCCGCTTATGGTTATGCCCAGGTGAAAGATGAAACCTGGGACGATTACCAGCGGGAAACCGGCAACGGCTGGAGCAGCCGCGACGACTTTGCCGACGCCATCGATTTCATGGGCTGGTACACTAACAAGGCCCAGCGGCTGAACGGCACCTCCAAGTGGGATGCCTATGGCCAGTATCTCAACTATCACGAAGGGTGGGGTGGCTACCGGCGTGGCAGCTACCGCAGCAAGGGGTGGTTGATGAAGACCTCCCGCAAGGTAGAGGCTCGCGCCCAGCGCTACGGCGCCCAGTATCGACAATGCAAGGATCAGCTCTCCAGCGGGGGCTGGTTCTGGTAACCAAATCAGGAGTCAGAAATGCCGTTATTGGACAGTTTTACCGTTGACCACACCCGCATGGAAGCCCCTGCGGTACGCGTGGCCAAGACAATGCAGACCCCGAACAAGGACACCATTACCGTGTTCGATCTGCGTTTTTGCGTGCCGAACCAGGAGATCCTCTCCGAGCGCGGCATCCACACCCTCGAGCACCTGTTTGCCGGTTTCATGCGTGATCACCTGAACGGCAACGGAGTGGAGATCATCGACATCTCCCCCATGGGTTGCCGTACCGGCTTCTACATGAGCCTGATCGGCGCACCGGACGAGGCCCGTGTCGGCGCCGCCTGGCAAGCGGCCATGAGCGACGTGCTGACCGTGCAGGATCAGGCCAAGATCCCCGAGTTGAACGAATACCAGTGTGGCACTTTCAGCATGCACTCGCTGGAAGAGGCCCATGCTATCGCCCGTCACGTGCTGGAGCGCGGCATTGGCGTCAACCATAACGACGAGCTGGCCCTGCCGGAAGAGAAGCTGAAAAGCCTCTAAGTTTGACGTTGCAACGATGAAAAAGGCCGGTCATTGACCGGCCTTTTTGTTGTTTTGAAGGATCAGGAGGGCAGTGGCATAACGCGGTTGCGGCCCAGATCCTTGGCCTTGTAGAGCAGCTTGTCGGTACGTTCGACCAGGGCGTCACCCGTCTCCTGGCCATTGTACTCGCCCACCCCGAACGAGGCCGTGATGTGGTCGATGCGGCGGCCGGACTTGCGATCCAGAATGGACATCTTCTCGATGGCCCGACGCAGACTTTCTGCCATCTGGCGGCTCAGGGCCAGACTGCGCATGGGCACCAGCAGGGCAAACTCCTCGCCTCCGAGCCGGTAGGCTGTGACGCCCTCCTTGCAGGTTTCCCGCAGTCGCTTGCTGAAGGCGCGCAATACCTGATCCCCCAGCAGGTGGCCATATTCGTCGTTGAAGTTTTTGAAACGGTCTATGTCCGACAAAATGAGAGAGAAGGGCCGCTTGCTGCGGATCAGACCGTCTATCTCCAGATCGAAGGCGCGTCGGTTGAGCAGGGAGGTGAGGGCATCCTCGTTGGCTAGCTTGCGAGTCTCATTCAGGGCCTCTCTCAGCTCCTTGATCTCCTTCTCGGCGCTGCTGAGCTGATTGCGAAAATGCATGGTCGACATGCGAACATCCCGCGACTCGCGTACCAGATCCCGCAAGATACCCATGGTATCCTCCAGGCTCAGTCCCTCATCGTCGATGAGGCTCAGCCGATCGAAGCTCTTGTCGAGCATCTCCTGGAACATGCCAGTGTCGGAGATGGCGTCCTGCATGGTATGGCCGAGCTCGTTGGCCATGGCGGCCAGATTGAGTTTCATCGTCTCCATCTGCTGCTCGTCCTGGGCGGCGAGATGCTGGTGATAGAGCCGTTCGCAGGTGATGAGAGAACAGGTGCCCTGCAGCTTGATGGCCTGATCGATGGCCTGATTGAGCTCGGGCATACTGGCGGCCACATAGTTATACCAAAGGGTATAATTATCCGGCGTTGTGGGAATTTGATACTTGATCATCAGGGGAACCGCCTGCTTCAGATAGGCGGCGGATTGGGCGAACGAGTCCTTGCTCATGAGTTCCGTGTCTCATCATGCCTGCAAACTTTGCATAGTATGACAGAGAGATTGGCCAAAAGGCAGCCGATGGATGCCATTAGCTCCCCCCTTCGATATAATGTCTGCGTTATTACCTACCCTAAGGCCTGCTTATGTCTCAAAAAGATCCTTTCCTCCAACGCGAGGCCGAAAAATACGAAAACCCCATCGCCAGTCGCGAGATGCTGCTGGAGCTCATCAAGGGCCATGAAAAACCCATGTCCCGGGAAGAGCTGGCCAAGGCTCTCAAGCTGACCGACGAAGAGCCGTTGGAAGCCTTGCGCCGTCGTCTGCGCGCCATGGAGCGTGATGGGCAACTGGTATTCACTCGCAACCAATGTTATGCCCTGCCGGATCGTCTGAATCTGGTGAAAGGGTATGTACTCGGCCACAAAGATGGTTTCGGTTTTCTGCGCCCGGAAGGTGGTGGACCGGATCTCTATTTGAACAACCGCGAGATGCAGCGCCTGATGCATGGCGACTACGTGCTGGTGCAGCCGACCGAGATTGACCGCAAGGGTCGTCAGGAAGCGCGTCTGGTGCGTCTGCTCAAGTCCCGCGAGGCGGATATCGTCGGCCGTTACTTCGTCGAGAACGGCGTCGGCTTCGTGGTGCCGGATGACAGCCGCATCGGCCAGGACATCATCATTCCCGAAGGGGAAAACAAAGGCGCCCGCCAGAGCCAGGTAGTGGTCGTACGCATCAATCAGCGTGCCACCTCCCGCATCAATGCGGTCGGTACCGTGCTGGACGTACTGGGCGAGAACATGGCGCCGGGCATGGAGATCGAAATCGCTCTGCGTACCCACGGCATCCCGCATACCTGGCCGGAAGAGGTGACCAAGGAGGTTGCCGGTCTGGGCGAACAGGTACCGGAGAAGGCCAAAGAGGGTCGTATCGACCTGCGAGCCTTGCCGTTGGTCACCATAGACGGGGAAGATGCTCGTGACTTCGATGATGCCGTCTTCTGTGAAGCCAAGCGCGGTGGCGGCTGGCGCTTGTGGGTGGCCATCGCGGATGTCTCCTCCTATGTGAAGCCCGGCACAGCGCTGGATGCCGAAGCGTATCAGCGTGGCAACTCCGTTTATTTCCCCGAGTTCGTGGTGCCCATGCTGCCGGAGGTGCTCTCCAACGGCCTCTGCTCCCTGAACCCGCAGGTCGACCGTCTGTGCATGGTATGCGAGATGACCATCTCAGCAGCCGGCCGTATGTCCGGTTACAAGTTCTACGAAGCCGTGATGAACTCCCACGCGCGCATGACCTACAGCAAGGTGGCTGCGATCCTGGATGGCGAGCCCAAGCTGCGTCAGCAGTACGAGCCGCTGGTGGGCCACATCGAGGAGCTCAACAACCTCTACAAGGCGCTCAAGCACGCCCGTCACCAGCGTGGTGCCGTGGAATTCGAGAGCGAAGAGACCCGCTTCATCTTCAACGCCCAGCGCAAGATCGACCAGATAGTGCCGCTGGTGCGTAACGATGCCCACAAGATTATCGAAGAGTGCATGATCCAGGCGAACGTGGCCGCGGCCCGTTACATCGAGAAGAACGAAGCCTTTGCCCTGTTCCGGGTGCACGACCGTCCGGGCGAAGAGCGTCTGACCGGTTTCCGTGACTTCCTGGCCGAACTGGGTCTGGAGCTCAAGGGGGGCCTCGAGCCAGAGCCGAAAGACTTTGCCGAGCTGGCCGCCAAGTTTGAAGGGCGTCCGGATGCGGAGCTGCTCTCCACCATGCTGCTGCGCTCCATGCGTCAGGCCGTTTATCAGGCCGACAACATAGGTCACTTCGGTCTGGCCCTGAAGTCCTATGCGCACTTCACCTCGCCGATCCGTCGTTACCCCGACCTGATATTGCACCGCGCCATCAAGTACCAGACGGCCAAGGAGCAGCAAGGCAATCTGCGCCACAAGTGGACTCCGAGCGGTGGTTACCACTACCAGCTGGAAGAAGTGGATCCCATGGGCGAGCACTGCTCCATGACAGAGCGCCGTGCCGACGATGCGACCCGCGACGTGGCCGACTGGCTCAAGTGCGAGTACATGCTGGATCACGTGGGTGACGAGTTTGACGGCGTCATCGCCAGCGTCACCGGTTTTGGTTTCTTCGTCCGTCTGGCGGAGATCCACATCGACGGTCTGGTGCACGTCAGCACCCTCACCAATGACTACTACCAGTTTGATCCCCTGCACATGCAGCTGATCGGCGAGAACTTCCGCCGTCGCTACCGTCTGGGCGACAAGGTACGCGTCAAGGTGATGGGCGTGAACCTGGACGATCGCAAGATCGACTTCGTGATGGTGGAAGCGCCACTCACCGGCAAGGATGGCAAAGAGGTGGTGCGCAAGCCTGCCAAGGGTGGCCAGCGTCACGATAAACGCAAAGAGGGCAAGGATACCGGCAAATCCGACAAGGGTGGCCGCGCCAAGCCCAGCAACAGACGACCGAGCAAAAAGGCTCGTGATAAGGTCAAGAGCACGAAATGAGTACTGAACTGATCTACGGCATTCACGCTGTATCCGCGCTGCTTGAGCGCACCCCGGAGCGTTTCATCGAAGTGTGGGCCCTCAAGGGCCGGGATGACGACCGGCTGCAACCCCTGCTGACCGAGCTTGAATCCCTCGGTCTCAAGGTGCAGAGCGTGAACCGCAAGACGCTCGATGACAAAGCCGAAGGCAACAATCACCAGGGCATCATGGCCAAGGTGATAGAGGCGCCCAAGCTGGCCGAGCACGATCTGGCCAGCCTGCTGGACAGCCTGGCCGAGCAAAAGGCTCAGCCCTTCCTGCTGGTGCTGGACGGGGTGACTGATCCGCACAACCTGGGTGCCTGCCTGCGCAGCGCCGATGCGGCCGGGGTCCATGCGGTGATAGTGCCGCGGGACAAGGCCAGCGGCCTGACCTCGGTGGTGCGCAAGGTCGCCTGTGGTGCCGCCGAAGTGGTGCCGCTGATCCAGGTCACCAACCTGGCGCGCAGCCTGCGCGAGTTGCAGGAGCGCGGCATCTGGCTGGTCGGCACCGCCGGTGAGGCAGATCACGACCTCTATCAGGCCAAGCTGACCGGCCCCATGGCACTGGTCATGGGCGCCGAAGGCAAGGGCATGCGCCGCCTGACTCGCGAGCATTGCGACGAACTGGTGAGCATCCCCATGGCCGGGGCCGTCTCCAGCCTCAACGTCTCGGTGGCAACGGGCGTCTGCCTGTTCGAAGCCGTGCGTCAGCGTCGTGCCTGAGGCGAACGGGATGGACAGACCCCCGTTTAGCCGGGATCAGGTCATGAATGAGCAGGAGGCCACGCGCCTCCTCTCTTTTGCCCGCCCATTGGCCCTGAGCCCTCGTTCCTGCCTCTGGCATGCCGGTGACCAGCCCGATCTGCTGGTCAAGGTGGAGCAGGGGCTGCTGCGAGCCAAGGTGGTGCTGGCGGATGGGCGCGAGTACATCAAGGAGTTCTATTGGGAGGGGGACGAGTTTATCGACTTCCACCATCTGCTCAGTGGTGAACCCGCCCGCTACAGCGTGGAGGCGCTGGAGCCATGCCGCCTGCAACTCTTCAACCTGAGCGATTTGCGTCAGCTCCCTTGCTGGTCCGCCTGGTATCACCACTTGTTGGCGGTACAGTTGCGTATCAAGGAAGAGAAAGAGTTGCTGCTGTTGACCGAGAGCCCCCAGGCCCGTTATCAGCACTTCCTGCAATGTTTCCCCGAGCTGGATGCCAGGGTGCCGGATCACCAGATAGCCGCTTATCTGGGCATCACCCCCATCAGCCTGAGCCGCATTCGCAAACGGCTGAAGGATCTTAACAAAGGTTAATGCCAGCCCGTTGCTGGCTGGCTATGCTGCCTTTCTCATCATGAGCAAGGAATCCCCATGAACTGGTCCCTCAAGTCTTTTGAACAACTTGACGTCAACGAACTGTATGAACTGCTCACCCTGAGATCCCGAGTCTTCGTGGTGGAGCAGACCTGCGTCTTCCTCGATCTGGACGGGGTCGACAAGCGTCCCGATGTGCAGCACTTGCTCGGTTGGCAGGATGGCGTGCTGGTGGCCTACGCCAGACTGATGGCGCCCGGCGTGGCCAAGGCGAATCAGGTGGTGATCGGCCGGGTGGTGACGGCGCCCGAGGCCAGAGGCGACGGTCTGGGTCACCAGTTGATGCAGCAGGCGCTGCTGGAATGCGAACAACTGTGGCCCAAGGTCAGCATCTATCTGGGCGCTCAGGCGCACCTGCAGGGTTTCTATGGTCGTCATGGCTTCACCGCCGTGGGCGAACCCTATCTGGAAGATGACATTCCCCACATCGGCATGACCTCCTCTTAATATCTTTTAGGCATAACAATGAAATTATTATGTCTTGAGGTAGTAAAGAAAACGGGTGCTCACTGCCATGTTACTGGGTAACCTCTGAGTGATTAATCGGCAACCGTTGATGGATAGGTTTAAAAATGGTTTTTTACCCCATTAATACAGAACAAGATTCAGCGATTGAGCCGTTGAGCCATTTTATCTGCGTTCGCCACACCAGTGGCTGTCGCTGATGGAGCTGTTGCGCAAGCGGTTCGCTCTGGACCTGCAAACCTTCGCCATCATCACCCTGGTGCTGGGCAATCTGGCCCAGGCCTTCTCCGATGTGCTGGTCAAGCTGATCGGCCCCGGTTTCAGCCCCTTCCAATACATGTTCCTGCGCCAGCTGCTGACCCTGCTGGTGCTGCTGCCCTTCATGCTGCGGGTGCCGAGAGCGGCCTGGGGACTGGGTGCCTGGAAATGGCACCTGCTGCGCGGTCACCTCTGCCTGCTCGGTGGGGGCGGCATGATGCTGGCCCTGACCCAGCTGCCGCTGGCTACGGCCAACGCCATCTTCTATGTCTCTCCACTGCTTACCCTGCCGCTGGCGGCCTGGTTGCTCAAGGAGAAGATCAACTCCCGGGTCTGGTTGCTGGGAGGAATGGGCCTGCTCGGGGTCGTATTCGTGCTCAAGCCGGGGGATTTTCATCTGGCGGGGCTGGGTGCTCTGGTGACCGCCTTCACCCTG
The DNA here is from genome assembly GCF_000820005.1 of Aeromonas piscicola. GTDB lineage: Bacteria > Pseudomonadota > Gammaproteobacteria > Enterobacterales > Aeromonadaceae > Aeromonas > Aeromonas piscicola. Next base: position 407,406 of record NZ_CDBL01000052.1, read on the forward strand.
GCGCTGTTCAACGTGACCGGCCGCAAGCTGCCAGCGGGTATCTCTGTGGTGGCGACCCTGTTCTGGGCCAATCTGCTGGCGTTGCCGCTGACCGCGGGATTGGCGGTGAATCAATGGCAGCCGGTGGACTGGCGTCTGTTGGCGCTGATCGGTGGTAGCGGCGTGATGCAACTGCTCTACCATGCCAGCTGCATCTATGCCTATCGGCAGGTCGAGGCCAACCGCATCGCGACGACCGAGTATTCCGGCCTGATGTTCGTGGTGTTGCTGGGGGTCTGGCTGTTTGGCGAGATCCCGGCCTGGAACCTCTGGGTCGGGGTGGGCTTTATCCTGTTGGCCATCCATTGGCAGCGTCGCCTGCATTAGCGCGCTCTCCTCCATATGACAAACCGGCTGCTGGCCGGTTTGTCATATGAGTAGCTTATGAAGCCGATCCCGGTTGTGACACCGAAAATAGGGTAGCCTGTTCCGCTCTCAGTGACAGGAACCCCGTCGTGACACCCACCCTCTTTGCGGCCATCCTATTGGCCGCGCTGCTGCACGCCCTCTGGAATGCGCTGGCCAAGCGCCAGGCCGAGGGGCGCGTCAGCGTCTTGCTGGTCTCCCTCTGCTCCGGGCTGTTTGCCGCCCCCTTCTTGCCGCTGGTGGGGTTGCCTGTGCCTGCCGAATATCCCTGGCTGGCGCTCTCCATCCTGCTGCATTGCGGCTACTGCCTGTTTCTCGGTCGGGCCTATCGGCTGGGGGAGTTCGGCCAGATCTATCCGCTGGCGCGTGGCAGTGCCCCCCTGGTGACCCTCTTGCTCGGAGCCCTGCTGCTGGGGGAGGTGCCCGGCGGGCTGGCGGTAGCCGGTGCGCTGGTGCTGGTGAGCGGGGTGCTGCTGATGGCCTGGCGCGGTGGCATCAGGCTGGCGCCTGCGGCCCTGCGCGCCGTGCTGATCACGGCGCTGTTCACCGCAGCCTATACCCTCTCCGATGGCGCTGGCGCCCGCTCGGCCGGGGCGCCTGTGCGCTACACCCTCTGGCTGTTTGCCCTGACTGCGCTGATGATGCCGCTGATGATGCGTTGGCAGAGTCGCACCGCCTGGCGCGCGATCGATCTCGCGGCATGGCGTACCGGTGCCCTCGGCGGCGCCCTGTCACTGCTTGCCTACGGCATCGTCATCTGGGCCATGACCCAGGCGCCCATCGGGCTGGTGGCGGCGCTGCGCGAGAGCAGCGTGCTGTTTGCCGTGCTGCTCTCTTGGTGCTGGCTGGGGGAGAAACTGGGGCGGGTACGGCTGTGGGCCGCGCTGGTGATCCTCTGCGGTATCTTGCTGATCCGCCTCGGCTGATTTGTGACGGGGTCAGGCCGGGATAGCCCCGGCCTGACGGTTGGCTCAGGGCGCGACCCGGGTCGTCAGGGTGAAGCCCTCCTTGCAGGGGGCGAGCTGTACCCGCACCTGGCCCAGTTCGGCCAAGGTGCTGACGTGGGTGCCGCCGCAGGGGATGGTGACCTCTTTACCTTCAAGCATGCAGTGCCAGTAGCGCGAATCTATGATTGCCTCGCCGGCCCGGCTGCGGCGGATCTCGCCGCCAGTCGCCAGCCAGTCGGCCAGCTGCTGGTTTACGCTGGTCTCGATCTGCGCCAGTTCCGCCAACAAAGCGTCACTATTGACCCCCTTCTTGCGCAGGCTTTTGCCGATACGGTATTGCTCTTGGGATCCCATGGGCTCGACCCGCGAGGTCTGGATGGCGAGGCGGTCAAAGTCGGGCTGATCGAGTGCATCGCGCTCGCTCACCTCTTTGCGCCAGTAGGGAATCAGCATCCGATTGAGGGCCAGCGCCGCCAGATGGCAGCCGCTGTGTCCCAGGCTCAGGGCGTGGCGGGCTGCGGCATCCACCTTCAGTTCAACCCGTGAGCCCACCGCCAGAGAGTGCCGGCCTGCCAGGGGATGCACCACCACGAAGGCCCAGCCTTCGGCGCCACGCTTGACCGGAATCTCTGTGTCTACGAACAGTTCGCCTTCCGGGCTGATGGCACCCATGCGGCAGGGGCCCACGCTGGTATCGCCGTCATCCCAGCAAACCGTGCCCACATCGCCTGGCTGATCGGGCCAGAGGTGGCTCTGGGGGTGGAAAGGGGTGAGGTCGGTGACCAGCAGGCTGGTGTCGCCGCTCTGGCAGAAGAGCACGCTGGCCTGTTCATGATGGTGGCCCAGCACGAAGCTGGCTCGGGTATGTTCCATGGATGGCTCCTGCTAATCGAAGAGGAAGAGAGAGCCGCAGCATACGCCAAAGTGCAGGCTGGCTCATTAACCAGGGTTAATGAGCCAGCCTGAATCGCGGGTTGTGAGCGCTAGATCATGGCAACCAGCAGGTAGGCGTTGAGCCCGATCACCAGCGCGACGATAAGGCGACCGACTGCCTGGGTCACCGGATGGTTGCGATACTCGCCCATCAGCGCCCGATCGCCGGTCAGGATCAGCAGTGGAATGAGCGCCAGCGCTATACCGAAGCTCAGCACCACCTGGCTCAGCACCAATATTTCGGTGGTGTTGAGCCCCATGGCGATCACCACGAAGGCGGGAGCCATTGTGATGGCACGGCGTAGCCAGAGCGGTATGGTGAAGCGCACGAAGCCCTGCATCACCACCTGACCGGCGAGCGTACCCACTACGGTGGAGGAGATGCCGGAGGCCACCAGTGACAAGCCGAACAGGGTGGCGGCCGCCTGCCCGAGCAAGGGAGTGAGCGTCTGGTAGGCTGATTCGAGTTCGGCCACCTGCTGGTTGCCGGAGCCGTGGAAGGCGGCGGCCGCCATTGCCATCATGGCCAGGTTGACGAAGCCGGCTATGGTCATGGCGATCGCTACGTCCACCCGGGTGGTGTGCAATCGCTGGGGCACTGTGCCTTGATCCTGGGTGTGCTGGGTCAGCGCCGAGTGCAGGTAGATGACGTGAGGCATGACTGTTGCACCAAGCACGCCAGCGGCCAGGTAGACGGCATCGCTGTTGGGCAGGCCGGGGAAGAGGGCCCCTTCCAGCAGGCTCGGCAGGTGGGGGCGGGAGAACACCAGCTCGACGATATAGGCCGCCGCCACGAACAGCAACAGGCCGCCAACCACGAACTCCAACGGCTTCTGGCCGCGGCTCTGTAGCATGAGAATGCCCCAGGTGACCACTGCTGTGATGCCGGCACCTTCCAGCAGGGTGACGCCGAGCAGCAGCTTGAAGCCGACCGCTGCGCCTATGAATTCGGCCAGATCGGTCGCCATGGCGATGATCTCCGCCTGTACCCAGTAGGCCCAGACTGCTGATTTGGGCAGCCTGTCGCGGATGTGCTCCGCCAGGTTCTTGCCAGTGACGATGCCGAGCTTGGCGGAGAGGGTCTGCACCAGCATGGCCATCAGATTCGCCCATACCACCACCCACAGCAGTTGATAGCCGAAGGTGGAGCCGGCCTGGATATTGGTGGCGAAGTTGCCCGGATCGATATAGCCGATGGCGGCGATAAAGGCGGGGCCAAGCAGGGTCAGTTTGAATTTGCGGGCCGGGATGGCCGTGGTCAGCGCGGGTTGCATGGAATCACCCTCCATAAGATTATGGAGATAGAATAGATCTAAATGATAATTATTATCAATTGATGTTTTGTATCATACCCATAGATAAAAACATCTGCGGCGGCCAGTTGCAGTGAGGGATGTGATTTCGTACAATACGCCGCCCTAGAAAGCAGCGTCTAAACACACCATACGTTCCTTGCCTCCGAGGTCTGGCTGCACCTGGGCGGAGGCTGAATTAATCCGTAAGGAGCTAAAATGCGTCATTACGAAATCGTCTTCATGGTTCATCCGGACCAGAGCGAGCAAGTACCCGGTATGATCGAGCGTTACACCGGTGCTATCACCACCGCGGGTGGTACTATCCATCGCATGGAAGATTGGGGCCGTCGTCAACTGGCTTACCCGATCGACAAGCTGCACAAAGCTCACTACGTTCTGATGAACGTGGAAGCAGAGCAAGCCGTTATCGATGAACTGGAAACCAACTTCCGCTTCAACGATGCCGTTATCCGCAACATGATCATGCGCACCAAGCACGCCGTGACTGAAGTTTCTCCGATGGCCAAGGCCAAGGAAGAGCGCTTCGTCCGTCGTGACGACGAGCGCCGCGAAGATACTGTTGAAGCAGCGTCTTCCGAAGAGTAATTCTGGATCACTGAATAGAGGATAAAGGCCATGGCACGTTATTTCCGTCGTCGTAAGTTCTGCCGCTTCACTGCCGAGAACGTTACCGAGATCGACTACAAAGATATCGTTACTCTGAAAAACTACGTCACTGAATCTGGCAAGATCGTACCGAGCCGTATCACCGGTACCCGCGCCAAGTATCAGCGTCAGCTGGCACGCGCCATCAAGCGTGCTCGTTACCTGGCTCTGCTGCCGTACACCGATCTGCACAACAAGTAAGAATCGGCCCGGCACTTAAGCCTAACTCAACTTCCATAGAGGAAAGGTAATGCAAGTTATCCTGCTCGACAAAATCGCCAAACTGGGCGGTCTGGGTGATCAAGTCGCTGTTAAAGCTGGCTACGCCCGTAACTATCTGATTCCGCAAGGCAAAGCCGTTATGGCTACCAAGGCCAACATCGAGACTTTCGATGCTCGCCGTGCTGAACTGGAAGCCAAACTGGCTGCCGGTAAAGCTGCCGCTGAAGAGCGCGCTGCCAAGCTGGGTGAACTGGCTGCTGTTGTTATCGCCTCCAAAGCTGGCGACGAAGGCAAGCTGTTCGGTTCCATCGGTACCCGTGACGTGGCTGATGCCATCACTGCTGCCGGCGTTGCTGTTGCCAAGAGCGAGGTCCGCATGGGCAACGTTCTGCGTAACACCGGCGAGTACGAAGTTGTTGTTCAGCTGCACGCTGACGTTAAAGCAACCGTACAAGTTCAGGTTGTTGCCCTGTAATAGCGATTCGCTGTTGCAAAAAAACCCGCGCATTTGCGCGGGTTTTTTATTTTGGGATCAAAGGGTAAAGTGAGGTTCTGTTCCTCTGGAGGAGATCCTTATGGCAGCCTGGGTCGAAGGTAGGGTCATCGAGCGCATCGAATGGACCCCCACCCTGTTTTCCCTGCGTGTGGAGGCCGAACTCGTCCCCTACAAGGCAGGTCAATTTACCAAGCTGGCCCTCGAGCAGGGTGAGCGCCGCATCCAGCGGGCCTACTCTTTCGTCAATCCCCCCTCTGCCCCTTACCACGAGTTTTACTTCGTCGAGATCCCGGGCGGTGAACTGACCCCTTCCCTCGGTTCCCTGCAAACGGGCGACACTCTGCTGGTGCAATCTCAGGCGACCGGCTTTCTGACCCTGGATGAGCTCCCGCCCGGCCGCGATCTCTGGCTGCTCTCCACAGGTACCGCCATAGGCCCCTTCCTCTCCATGCTGGCGGACGGCGAGGCCTTTGAGCGCTTCGAGAACCTGGTGCTGGTGCACGGGGTACGCAAAGGGGAGGAGCTGAGCTACCGAGCGCTTATCGATGGTTTTTCCGAGCGCCACGGCGAGCGCTTTCGCTACGTGTCCTTCGTCAGCCGCGAGGCCTGGCCCGATGCGATGGAAGGGCGGATCCCGGCGGCCATCGCCAACGGCCAGTTGCAGGAGCGAGTCGGGCTCACATTTTCACCCGAGCTGAGCCAGGTGCTGATCTGTGGCAATCCGGCCATGGTGAAGGAGACCCAACAGACCTTGCTGGCATTGGGGCTGGCCAAGAACCTGCGGCGAGCGCCGGGCAACATCAGTGCGGAGAATTACTGGTAGCCCAATAAACACAGGGGCCATGGGCCCCTGTGTGATGTCTGCTGTGGTTCCGGCTAGTTCTTCTTGCCGTTCCCATTCCCGTTGCTCTTCTGCTTGTTGTGGCCATGACACGGATTGTTGCCACTGTGGATGCTGCGGTTGTAGTGATCGCGATACTTGCCATCCACCTTGTCGCAGTTGAGCTGGATCCGGCTGTCGCCTATGCCGAGATCCAGGCAGTTGTGCTGCCACCGGTCGTACTCCTTCTGATCCCAGTTGATGTCCAGCTTGATGTCGTCGGTGGCGAGCTTGATGCCATCGTTATTGTTGGAGGGCTGCGCCGCTTCTGCGGTTCGATGGGCCCGCTTGTCATTGCGTCGAGGCTGGCCGCTTCGGTTCGACCCGTCATCATGCCGGTGGCGGCTATTTGCCCAATCTGGTCGCAGCCTGTCCATCCAGGGCAGTATCTGATTGAATTCAAACGATTAGCCTTCATTCTGCCGATGGGGGGACTATAATCGGCAGCCAACTTTTCCTGCACAGTATCCCCACTTCATCATGAATACACAGGCTTCTGCCATATTGCGCTACCCCAAGGGGTGGTTCGCTCTGACCACGGTGTACAGTTTTACCGGGTTGGCCATTCTGGCCTCCATCGTCTTCTCCCTGTTGCTGTTTCTCTCCATCGACGACAACCCCCTGATGAAGTGGCTGTTCGGCGGTCTGGCCATCATCTTCGAGCTGGGCAAGTTCTACGTCTGGTACGAATATGGGGAGTGCAAGGCGCGGCGGGATCTGGGCGGCGCCTTCTGGTCACTGCTGTTCTACAGCGTGCTGGCCGCCATCTCTATTGGCGGCAGTATCGGCGGTATCAACAGTGCCACCAACACCATACTGAGCCAGCAAGCGCGTCACGAGCGGGAGCTTGCCCGCTTCGACGAGCAGATCGCCAGCATTGAGCGCCAGATCCAGCTCAACGAGGAGGCGGCCCGCAAGTATATAGAGATGGCGCGCATCTCCAGCGGCGTCAGCAGCTTGCAGCAGGCCAACACCAAGCTCAGGTTGAAGCAGGATGAGTTGCGCCAGGAGCGGGACGCCAAGCCGGTCAACGAGCAGTCCTCCATGCTGGGGCTGATGAGCAGTCTGGCGGACGGGGTGGGCATGAGCATCAGCCAGGTGCAGTTCCTGCTGGTCTGCTTCCTCTCGGTGCTGCTGGATGTGTTTGGCGCCTTCTTCGTCAGCCTGATCGGCGAGGAGAACCGCTTTCGCCGCAGGTGGCTGTGGCAGCAGGCGCGGGAGCAGGCCGCGGCGCGGCAGGCAGCGTCAGCGGCCAATGTGCCCCCGCTGGTGAGCAAGCCGGAACCCGAGCCCGCTGTGGTGGCCCAGGTGCGCTCCGTGCTGGAGAGCGGCGAGCTCAAATGCAGCAAGCGCGGGGTAGCCGAGGCGTTGTCGCTGTCGCTGGAAGAGGTGGACAGGATATTCCAGCATCTGCTGGCTCAGGGGGTGCTGGGGCAGGGCAGCAATCGCCACTACCACCTCAGCGCACAAGCGGGTTGATGATCTGGCCACCTCGGGGTGGCCTTTTTATTGCCGCGTGGGCGGCGCTAATGAGTCAGCACCATCATCAGGCTGAGGAAGGCGGCCAGCCCCCCACCTATGCCGATGATCCAGTAAAACCCCTTGGCCCCCTGTTTGAGCGGGATGCGGAAGTAGAGCAGCAGTGCCCACCACCCCAACGCCAGCAACAGAGGAATAAGAAACATTCGAGCCATGGTGTCCTCGCTGTTATTCTGTTGACCCTTGATCAATCAACAGGATGGATTGTGCAATGACGCAGCTACAGATTACCGCATTCGGCGACCCCTCGGTACTCAAGCTCAACCCTTCCCTCGATAAGGTGCCTGCCGATGGCGAAGTGCGGGTGCGCATCTGCTTTGCGGGAGTCAATCCCATCGATGCCAAGACCCGGGCCGGCCTCGGCTGGGCGGCGGCCCAGAACAAGGACAAGCTGCCCTGGACGCCCGGCTATGATGTGGCTGGCGTAATTGAGAAGGTGGGCCCTGGTGTCACGACGCTGGCAGAGGGAGATCAAGTGTGCGGCATGGTGGGCTTTCCGCTGACGGGTGGCGCCTATGCCGACAGCACTGTGGTGAACGAAGAGGCGCTGGTCAAGCTCGATGGCATCAGCCTCAAGCAGGGCGCAGCCCTGCCGCTGGCCGGTCTCACCGCCTGGCAGGGGCTGTTTGAACATGGCGCCCTCGAGGCCGGTCAGCGGGTGCTGATCCTGGCCGGTGCCGGCGGGGTTGGCCATCTGGCGGTGCAGTTTGCCAGCGCTTACGGCGCCGAGGTGGTCGCCACGGCCAGCCGTGACAATCACGGTTTTCTCCATGGCCTGGGGGCCGATCATCTTGTGGATTACCACGACGGCGACTGGGTCGCGCAGATCCTGGCCCAGGGTGGGCAGGTCGATCTGGTGCTGGATCTGGTGGGCGGCGAGAGCGGCAAGGCGGCGCTGGCTTGCGTCAAGCCCGGTGGCCGCCTGGTGACTGTGCCCACCATCACGGCCCAGCAGATCAAGGATGCGGCTGATGATGCCGGCATAGAGGTGTTCGGCATGCTGGTACACCCCGACAGCAAACAGCTGGCCCAGATGCTGATCCTGCTGCGCCAGGGGGATGTGCACATCACGGTCGGTGGCGAGTTTGCCCTGGCCGAAGGGGCACTGGCCCATCAGGCCATCGAACAGGGCCATGTACGTGGCAAGCTGGTGCTGCGCATGCCTGCCGCCGATGGCCTGCCCGGATGAATGGCATTGCCGAGATGGGGCTGGGCTGGCTGTTTCTGAGCGCCTTTACCTCCGCCACCCTGCTGCCCGGCAGCTCCGAAGTGCTGCTGGGCGCCATGGCGGCCAAGGGGGAGTGGAGCATGACCAGCCTGCTGCTGTGGGCGACGCTTGGCAATACCCTCGGCTCCATGACCACCTGGTGGCTCGGCTGGCTCGCCACCTTCAAGAAAAAACCGGAAGATTTTCAAGGCCGTGGGGAACAAAAAGCCCTCGGCTGGCTCAAACAACATGGTCACTGGTGTCTGCTGCTGGCCTGGACGCCTGTGGTCGGTGATGGCCTCTGTCTGCTGGCCGGTTGGCTGCGTCTCTCCTTCTGGCGCTCTCTCATCCTGATCGGGCTCGGCAAATTATTGCGTTATGCCCTGGTTTTTCTGTTGGCCAGTCACATTTTCTAGCCCCTTTCTTCACTCACGAGGTAACCGTGAACAAACTCATTCCATTAAGTATTCTTCTGGGCTTCACCCTGCCCGTGCTGGCTGCCCCCACCCTGGTGTCGGAGCAGGTCAAGGAAGAGGGCAAGCTCGGCATTCCTTACCAGATGTACAAGCTGGACAACGGTCTGACCGTGATCCTGGCGCCCGACAAGTCAGATCCCCTGGTACACCTCGACGTCACCTATCACGTGGGCTCGGCCCGCGAGCAGGTGGGCAAGTCCGGGTTTGCCCACTTCTTCGAACACATGATGTTCCAGGGCTCAAAACACGTTGGCGATCAGGAGCATATGCGGATCATCAACGAGGCGGGTGGCGACATGAACGGCACCACCAACAAGGATCGCACCAATTACTACGAGACTGTGCCGGCCAATCAGCTGGAGAAGGTGCTCTGGCTGGAGGCGGATCGCATGGGCTTCCTGCTCGATGCGGTCAGCCAGAAGAAGTTCGAGATCCAGCGTGCCACCGTCAAGAACGAGCGCGCCCAGCGCATCGACAACCAGCCCTATGGTCTGGTGAGCGAGAAGGTGGGGGAGGCGCTCTATCCGCGCACCCATCCCTACTCCTGGCAGCCCATCGGCTATGTGGAGGATTTGGACCGGGTCGGGGTGGATGACCTCAAGCAGTTCTTCCTGCGCTGGTACGGCCCGAACAACGCCACCCTGACCCTGGGCGGCGACTTCGATACCCAACAGGCGCTGGCCTGGATCGAGCAGTACTTCGGTTCCATCCCGCGCGGTCCTGACGTGGCCGAGCCGACCCCGGAGCCGGTGAGCCTGCCCGAGACCCGCTACGTGACGCTGGAGGACAAGGTCCATCTGCCGCTGCTCTACATCAGCTACCCGACCGTCGCCCTTGGCGATCCGCAGGAGCCGGCGCTGGACATGTTTGCCGACGTGCTCGGCGGCTCCGCCAGCTCCATGCTCTACCAGTCGCTGGTCAAAACCGGCAAGGCCATAGACGTGGGGGCCTCTCACTACTGCGAGGAGCTGGCCTGCACCCTGACCGTCTACGCTTACCCCAACCCGGCGGTGGATGGCAGCCTCAAGACCCTCAAGGGGGAAGTGGACAAGGTGATCGGCGAGTTTGCCGGTCGCGGCCTCAAGCCGGAGGATCTGGAAAAGGCCATCAGCAGCTATCGCGCCTCGGCTATCTGGGGGCTCGACAGCGTCTCCGGCAAGGTGAGCCAGCTCGCCATGGGCCAGGTGTTTGCCCAGGATCCCAACTATGTGTTCAAGAGCCTGGATGCCATCGGCAAGGTGACACCTGAGCAGGTCAAGGCGGCCTATGACAAGTTCATCGTGGACAAGCCGGCCGTGGTGCTGAGCGTGGTGCCCAAGGGCAAGACGGATTGGCAGGTGACCAAGCCGAACTTTACCCCCGCCAAGCGCGAGCTGCCCGATTACAGCCAGCATGGAGAGCCGCTGGCACTGCGCCCGGTCAAGGACAACTTCGATCGCAGCGTGCAGCCCAAGGCGGCGGATGCAGTCAGCGTCAAGGTGCCCGCCATCTGGCACGGCAAACTCGACAAGGGGATAGAGATCATCGGCACCCAGAGTGACGAGATCCCGGCCGTTTCCATCATGATCGCCCTGCCGGGCGGCATGCGGGCCGAAGGCAAGGGGGAGCTGGGGCTCGCCAGCCTCACCGCCAGCGTGATGGGACAGGGCTCGGTACGCCTGACCGAGGCCCAGCTCAGCGACGAGTTGCAAAAGCTCGGCTCCAGCGTCAGCGTCTCCAGTGCCCAGTACAGCAACCTGGTCACCATCAGCAGCCTGACCGACAAGCTGCCCCAGACCCTGGCGCTGGTGCGCGAGGTGTTCGAGCGGCCCGGCATGCGGGAGGCGGACTTCGAGCGGGTCAAGGCGCAGATGCTGCAAGGCATGAAGCAGAGCGAACAGCAGCCGGAGTGGCTGGCAGGCCAGGCGTTCCGCGAGCTGGTCTATGGCAAGCAGAACCGCCTCGGCCAACCGGGTGACGGTGTGCTGGCCGACGTCGAGAAGCTGACCCTGGCGGACGTGAAGCGCTTCTATCAGAACTACTACAACCCGACCAACGCCAAGGTGGTGGTAGTCGGGGATGTAGCTCAGCAGCAGGTGGAGGATCAACTCGGTTTCCTGACCCAGTGGAAGGGCGCCACGCCGGTACTCGGCAGCCTCAAGCCCAAGGGGGAGCAGGCCAAGCCAGGCATCTATCTGGTGGACAAGCCGGGGGCGCCCCAGTCGGTGATCCGCATCGGTCGTCGCGCCATGGCGTTTGATACCACGGGGGATTACTTCACCGCCGGGCTGATGAACTTCAACCTGGGGGGCAACTTCAACAGCCGCATCAACCTCAACCTGCGGGAAGACAAGGGCTACACCTACGGTGCCAGCTCGGGCTTCTCCGCCAATCGCGAGGTGGGCACCTTCGCCACCGGCGCCAATGTGCGGGCCGATGCGACCGTGGATGCCATTCGTCAGTTCCTCAAAGAGATGGACAGCTACCGCGCGACCGGTCCGACCCCGGTGGAGCTGGCCTACATGCGCAGCGCCGTCTCCCAGCAGGATGCGCTCTCCTACGAAACCCTGGGCCAGAAGGCAGGCTTCCTGCTGCAGATGATCATGTATGACCTGAAGCCGGACTATGTGCAGGCCCAGAACCAGCTGATCAAAACGGTGTCACCCGAGGTGCTCAAAGCCAGTGCCGCCCGTTGGCTCGATCCGGCCGACATGGTGATTGTGGTGGTGGGTGACAAGCAAAAGCTTGAAAAACCCCTGAAGGAGCTTCATCTTCCCATCTATCCGCTGCAGCTGCCCTGAGGGCGCTTCATAAAAATAGTGTCGCCCCCCTGAGGGGCGGCCACACATGAGCCGTGAATATGACTACTACTAGCTTGTCACTCACCGAGTTGTTGACCGCCCTGGGTTCGCCGGAACGGCTGACGGCCCTCAAGGGGATCCGGCGCGGGATCGAACGTGAATGTCTGCGTATCACGCCGGAAGGGGCCCTCTCCCAGACGGATCACCCCAGGAGTCTGGGCTCGGCCCTGACCCATGCCAACATCACCACCGACTACTCGGAGAGCCTGCTGGAGTTCATCACCCCGGCAACCGACTCCATCGACAGCCTGATGGAGCAGTTGGGCGACATTCATCGTCACGCCATCCACCATCTCGGTGATGAGCGGATCTGGCCGCTCTCCATGCCCTGCTTCGTCGGCGACGAGGAGAGCATACGGCTGGCCCAGTACGGCAGCTCCAACATAGGGCGGATGAAGACCCTCTACCGGCAGGGGCTGAAGAACCGTTACGGCAGCCTGATGCAGGTGATTGCCGGGGTACACTTCAACTTCTCCATGCCGGACAGCTTCTGGTGCGAGTGGCAGGATCTGGTGGGCGAGGGCTGCTGCAGCCAGCGCTTCATCTCCGACAAGTACATGGGGCTTATTCGCAATGTCTACCGCTTCGGCTGGCTGGTGCCCTATCTGTTTGGCGCCTCACCGGCCATCTGTGACTCTTTCCTCAAGGGGCGCAAGAGCAGCCTGCCGTTCCAGAAAACCGGCAAGGGCACCCTCTATCTGCCTTACGCCACAGCGCTGCGGTTATCCGATCTCGGCTACACCAACAGCGCTCAGGCAGGCTTGAAGATAAGCCACGACAGCCTGCCCGACTATGTGAGCAGCCTGCGTCGTGCCATCAACACCCATGATCCCGACTTCGCCAAGATTGGGGTCAAGGTAAACGGCGAGTACCGTCAGCTCAACGACAATGTGCTGCAGCTGGAGAACGAGCTATACGCCCCGATCCGGCCCAAGCGCACCCCGCACAGCGGCGAGAAACCCTCGGATGCGCTGGAGCAGCGCGGCATCGAATACATAGAACTGCGCACCGTGGATGTGAACCCCTTCACCCCGTTCGGCATAGATGTGGATCAGATCCGCTTCTTCGATCTGTTCCTGGTCTGGTGCCTGCTGCGCCCGTCTCCCGTGCTGGGTGACGAGGAGATTGCCCGCAATCGCCGCAACCAGAACAAGGTGGTGCTGGAGGGGCGTCGCCCCGGCCTGGAACTGGAAGACGAGCAGGGCAACCCCATCGGCCTCAAGGAGTACGGACTCCAGCTGTTCGACGAGCTGGCTCAGGTGGCCGATCTGCTGGATCGCTGCTGTGGCCGCAACCGCTACCGCGAGACGCTGGCCATGCACAGGGAGAAGCTGCTCAACCCCGAGTTGACCTACTCGGCCCGTTTGCTCAAGCAGTTGCTGGAGAGCGGTCAGGACAACGGCTGCTTCGGCGACGAGCTGGCGAGCCGCTACCGGGAAGAGATGCTGGCCGGCGAGCTGCAGTACTGGGATCAGGCCTACTTCGCCGCCGAGGCGCGGGAATCCCTCGCCAAGCAGCGGGAGCGTGAACGCAGCGACAGCCTGTCGTTCGACGACTTCCTGGCCGACTACTTCGGTACCCGCCAGACCACGACCTGATCCGTCCGCCTTTCGATCCGCAAGCCGCTCCTGGGAGCGGCTTTTTTATTGCGTCTCTCCCGCCTCTCCCATGCATTTTTCCGTGGGCCAGATCGTTCGAAAATGGCATCCGAAAATAAGTGTGAGTCAGCCTCCACTTCAGCAGGGCGGGTGGGGCTTTTATTGTCAATCTGCTCACATTTCCCCCTTTTGCAGCTTGAGTCTTGCGCCGTGGAGGCCTAACGTCACGACAACTGAAACGATTCAGCTTTCACGAAAACCATTCACAAGAACAAGAGACACGAGGATAAATCCATGTTGAAGAGACTCTCCATTGCCGTTCTGCTCGCCTTGGGCGCGAGCTCGGGCCAGGCCGCCGAATTCCTGCTGACCGACTCCCAGCAGGGACTGGATGTGGGGGACTGGAAGATCACCAGCGACAAGCTGGGGATCAAGAGTCCGGTACCCTTCTCCGTCGAGAAGAAGCGCCTGCACGGCGGACGTCAGGAGGGAGTGGATCTGCTGATCGTCGACAACGGCGTGATGAAGATTACCCTGGTGCCGACCCGCGGCATGGGGATCAAGGAGGTCAAGGGGGCCGATGTGCGCCTCGGTTGGGATTCCCCCGTCAAGGAGGTGGTCAACCCGGCCTTCATCGATCTGGAGAGCCGCGCCGGTCTCGGCTGGCTCGATGGCTTCAACGAGATGCTGGTGCGCTGCGGTTACGAGTGGACCGGTCACCCTGGGGTGGACGATGACGGCCGACTCAAGAGCCTGCATGGCCGGGTGCAGAACATACCGGCGTCCGTGGTCAGCGTGACCATAGATGAGGAGCCGCCCTATGCCATTCACGTGCTGGGTCGGGTGGATGAGCGCACCTTCAAGATGAGCGAGCTGGTCACCTAGACCCAGCTGAGCGTAGTGCCAGGTCAGGCAGAATTTGCCCTGCAGGACAAGCTGACCAACCACGCGGATTATGAGAACGAGTACCAGATCATCTATCACAGCAACTTCGGGGCGCCGATCCTGGAAGAGGGGGCGCAAGTCAGCACCCCGGTGAAGCAGATCTCCCCGTTCAACGATTATGCCAAGGCGGGGCTGAAGAGCTGGCAAACCTATCTGGGGCCGACCAAGGGCTTCGACGAGATGGTGTTCAATCTGGTGCCCTACAGCGACGCCGAGGGCAATACCCTGGCGGTGCTGAACAATCGGGCGGGCAGCGCCGGTGTGGCGGTTGGTTACAACACGCACCAGTTGCCAGTGCTGACCCTTTGGAAGAACACCGACACCCGGGCCCAGGGTTATGTGACGGGTATCGAGCCCGGCACCAGCTATGCCTACAGCACCAAGTACCAGCGTCCGCTGGGACTGGTTCCCAAGATCCAGCCGGGTGAGACCAAGACCTTCGATCTGACTTATCGCCTGCTGCGCAATGGGGAGGAGGTGAAGCAGGCGCTGGCAGAGGTGGACAAGATCCAGGCCGGTCGTCCCACAGAGCTGCGCGAGCAGCCGCTGGTCAAGCTGCCCTGAGTGGCAAGCAAACAGCAAAAAGCCGCTCTTGAAGCGGCTTTTTCATGTCCGGCGAGGGATCAGACATGGTTGTACATGGCCTCGATCTCGCTTTGGTACTTGGATTCGATGATCTTGCGGCGCAGTTTCATGGTGGGAGTGATCTCCCCCAGCTCCATGGAGAAGGCGCTCGGTAGCAGGGTGAACTTCTTCACCTGTTCGAACTTGGCCAGCTCCTTTTGCAGATCCTGGATGCGGGCATCGAAGAATTCCATCACCCGGGAGTTGCGCAGCAGCTCCGTCTTGCACTGGTATTGCAGGTTGATGGAGCGGGCGTACTCCTCCAGCGATTCGAAGCAGGGCACGATCAGCGCCGAGACGAAGTGACGGGCATCGGCGACGATGGCGATCTGCTCGATGAAGCGATCCTTGCCGATGGTCCCCTCCACCAGTTGCGGTGCCACGTATTTGCCGTTGGAGGTCTTCATCAGCTCCTTGAGGCGTTCGGTGAAGTAGATGTTGCCGTCGCTGTCGAGCTCGCCCGCATCGCCGGTGCGCAGGAAGCCGTCCTCGGTCATCACCTCGGCCGTGGCGTCTGGCTTGTTGTAGTAGCCGCGCATCACGGTAGGGGAACGGACCAGCAGCTCGTTGCTCTCACCCAGCTTCACTTCTATGCCACTGAGGGCCGTGCCGATGGAGCCCAGCTTGAACTGGTGGTCTTCGTAGCAGCAGACGGTGGCCGTGGTCTCTGTCATGCCGTAGCCGTACTTGAGGTTGAGCCCCATGGCCTGGAAGAAGAAGTTCACGTCGTCGGCGAGGCGAGCACCTGCCACCGGCAGGAAGCGGGTGCGACCACCGAAGCGGGCACGCAGCTTGCGAAACACCAGTCGCTCCGCCAGCCAGAGCTGGGCGTAGAGCAGCGGCGAGGTCGCCTTGCCGGCCTGACGGCTGGCGACCAGCTGCTTGCCGACGTCGGTGGCCCAGCCAAACAGGGCACGACGCAGGCGTGGCGCTTGAGCCACCTTGGCCTGGATCATGGCGTAGGCCTTCTCGTAGAGGCGCGGCACGGCGCACATCACGGTCGGCTGCACCTCGCCGATCACATCCATCACCTTCTGCGGATCGCGGATATAGACGTTCTCGGCACCGCAGTAGAGCACGTAGTAGGTCCAGGCGCGCTCGAACACGTGGCTGAGCGGCAGCATGCACAGCGACACATCCTGTTCATTGAGGTCGAGGCGGCTGTTGTGCATCTCGAAACAGGCGGCGATGTTGGCAAAATCGAGCATGACCCCCTTGGGTTCACCCGTGGTGCCCGAGGTGTAGATCAGGGTCAGCAGGTCGTCCATTCGGTACTGGGTTTCCCGTACTCGCAACTCCTGCTCGCTGGCCTGATGGTTGCCGGAGACCAGAAAGGCCTGGAAGTGGCTGGCCGCCGGGCAGTCACGCAGGTTGACCTTGCCATCGAGGGCGACTATCTGGCGGATCTCGCCATCCTTCAACAGGGTGAGCGCCTGATCGAACTGGGCCTGTTCACCGACGAACAGCAGACCTATGTTGGCATCGCGTACGATATAGCGCAGTTGCTCAAGGGTGCTGGTGGGGTAGATGGGCACGCTGATGCCGCGGGCAGCGAGGATGCCGAGATCGGCCTGGGTCCACTCCGGCATGTTGCGGGCGTAGAGGCCGACCATTTCGGTGGGCTGGTGGCCGGCGCGGATCAGCGCCTGGGCGCAGTAGTCCATGGCCTGTCCCAGGGTACGCCAGCCGATGGCACGCCACTGGCCATCCTGTTGTACGCGCAGGGCGGCCTTGTTGCCAAGCCGGGCGATACGTTCACGCATCAGTCGAACCAGATGGAGTTTCGGCATCAGTCAAACATCCTCAAGTAACAGTTGTACGCCCGCAGGGGCACTAAAAATCGCGCTGGAGTTTAAACTCTAAGATTACAGCTTACAAGTGTGCGCTGTTTGTCTTGGATCACAAAGTCAGCAATCTGGGCAAGCTTGGGGCATGATGGTCGATGACCAAGCGGAGCCATTCAGGGAGGGTGAACAATGAGTATCGGGATCAAGGGGATGGTCACAGGGGCATTGCTGTTGCTGGCCGGGGCTGGCGGGCTCTGGTTTGCGCTGGGGGATATGGCCAGCGAGCAAGACAACCCCTGGCTGATCGGCGCCGATGGGTACGCCAAGGCGCAGCAGCTGGCCCTGCACAAGGGCTATCCGCTGCTCTATGTGATCGAGCGCGCCAAGTGCCGACGCTGCAAGGTGCTGGACGCCACATTGTGGCAGTCACAGGAGATGGCGCCCGTGCTGGCCAGGCTGATCAAGGTGCGGCTCAACCCGGATGCGGGGGATGGCAGCGAGCACATACTGCGCCGCTTCCCGCAGGTGGCGACCCCGCCCGGCATCTATGTGCAGCAGCCGGGGGAACCGCTAAAGCCCATCAAGATAGTGGTGGACCTTCAGCAGATCTGGATGCCGGGCGTCACCTGGCGGCGCGGCTTCTTCATGCCGTTGTCGGCGGCCGGCTTTGAAGCCGTACTGCACACCACCCAGAGCCTGCAGGATCCAGCTCTCGACAATGCGCCGCTGCTGTAGGGCGGAGGTCTAGCCGAAATCGAACAGGCGGGACATGAGCACGGCGTCTTCCCGATCCTGGCCGGTGCCATAGTAGTCGGCCCGGCGGCAATACTCGGCAAATCCCTCGCTCTCGTAGAGACCGATGGCTGTCTTGTTGCTGTCGCGCACCTCCAGGAACCAGGCCTCGGCCCCCTTTGCCTTGCTGCGCGTCAGATATTCCTTCAGCAGCGCCCGTCCCAGCCCCTTGCCCTGAAAGTCGGGGTGCACGCAGATGTTCATCAGCGAGCTGTCGCCCGCCACCAGATCCGATATGTAGAAACCGGCGGGGCGGCCATCCAGCAGCATCAAGCCATTGAGATAGCGCGGCCCGAAGCAGGAGATCAGATTGGCCTGGCTCCAGGGCTCCTTGTGGGCGGCCTGTTCTATGGGGTAAATCAGCTCGAAATCTGTCTCGAGCAGGGGACGAAACTCAGGCATGGTGGCTCCGGGTCGGGGCGGCGGAAGGAAAGGGGGCAGATCCGGGCAACACGATCGCTTAACCGAGGCGCGATCTGAGTTGCTGCCACAGCGCCCGTTTCTGGGCCGGTGTCGGCGTGAGCGGGCAGACCAACGCATCGGGCCAGGCGGGATCGGCCTGTTCCAGCCAGAGCTGGGGGGGCTTGTGCCCGGCGGGCAGCGTGGTCAGCAGCGTCACCTCGTCGACGCCTATGCCGAGCAGCTGGCACAGATCCGCCAGCAGGGTCGGGGCGGGCAGGCGAGGGGCCTGGATCCAGAGCTTGCCAGCCGGCGGCGTGTCGAGCTCAGGCTGGGCCAGTTCGACGGAGGGCAGATCCCGAGCCGGGGCTGGCTCGGCAGCCGCCTGGTCGCCTGGGGCGGCATGGGCCCCCAGCAGGGCCGGGCGGCGCAGTTGCCAGCACTGTATGCCCATTCGGGCCAACAGGGTTTGACGCATCAGGTCGGGCGTGAGGCCGCTTTGCTCAAGGGATGGCGCCTGATGGGTGCTCTGACGCACGGGATCTTGCATGGGCTGTGGCTCTGTCTTGATCTGCATTGGTGAAAAAAGCTCTGCGCAGGGTACACTCGAACGCGTTTTGCTGCATCTTTTGCGGTATGTTTTAGCCAGGAGTAGTGGCCCCGCGCCCATGCGCCCGCCGGTTTTTCCCGCAGGTGGCCTCGACACAATACAATAAGCAGAACAGGGAACATTCGACCGAGTCGCGGGTGTGCCGGTTCCAGACAACCCCAGTATCGGAAGTGCGCTTATGCCACCTTTAGCACCACAGAATCTTCGCCTTGCCCCCATTCATGAACGCTTGCCACGCCTGTTGTCGGCCCTTGGCGAGGGATTGTATGAGCGCCAGGATGCCCTGCGGCTCGGTCTGCTGGCCGCCCTCAGCGGCGAGAGCGTCTTCCTGCTGGGCCCGCCCGGCATCGCCAAGAGCCTGATCGCCCGCCGTCTCAAGCTGGCCTTCCATGAGGCGCGGCACTTCGAATACCTGATGACCCGCTTCAGCACGCCGGAGGAGGTGTTCGGGCCCCTCTCCATTCAGGCGCTGAAGGAGGATGGCAAGTACCTGCGGCTGACCACGGGCTACCTGCCGGAGGCCGAGGTGGTGTTCCTCGACGAGATCTGGAAGGCGGGTCCCGCCATCCTCAACACCCTG
The DNA here is from genome assembly GCF_000820005.1 of Aeromonas piscicola. Lineage (GTDB taxonomy): Bacteria > Pseudomonadota > Gammaproteobacteria > Enterobacterales > Aeromonadaceae > Aeromonas > Aeromonas piscicola. The sequence goes on from NZ_CDBL01000052.1 coordinate 426,647, forward strand.
CTCACCGCCATCAACGAGCGACAGTTTCGCAACGGCGACAGCCAGCACCCCATCCCCATGCGGCTGCTGGTGACCGCCTCCAACGAGCTGCCGGCGCCGGACAGCGGGCTGGAGGCGCTTTACGATCGCATGCTGGTGCGGATCTGGATGGACAGAGTGCAGGAGAAAGCCAACTTCCAGGCCATGCTGGCGAGCGACGGCCAGTCTCACCAGAACCTGCCCCCCTCTGTGCAGATCCACAGCGAGGAGTATGAGGCCTGGCAGGTGCAGATCGACCAGGTGCGGCTGCCCGACGACTGCTTCGAGCTCATCTATCAGCTGCGCCAACAGCTCGACAGCCAGCTGGCCCACAGCTGCTACGTGTCGGATCGGCGCTGGAAGAAGGCGGTCAGGCTCATCAAGGCGAGTGCCTTTTTCAGCGGCCGCGACGAGGTGGCCCCCCTGGATCTGCTGCTGTTCAAGGATTGCCTCTGGCACGACGATGCCTCCCGCACCGCCCTGCTGGAGATGATGACCGAATTCTCCCGCCTCTATGGCTACCAGCAGCTGGCCATGACCCGCCAGCTGATGGGGCTGCGGGATCAGTTCAAGCAGCTCAGGAGCGCAGTGGCCCAGCGCCTGTGCTGCAAGGCGAAGCAGCGCCAGCAGTGGTTCGGACGCCGCGCCCGCGGCATCCAGATCCCGCTGGCCAATGCCCGTCCGTTCGGCAAGCTGGTGCACTTCAACCTGCTCACCCCGGCGGCGCTGGATGGCGACGATCCGGAGCGGCTGATTGAGACCCTGGTGTTCGATCGCACCCTGCTGTCGCACTGGCACCCCACCGGCGAGGCGCTGGTGGGCTGGCCCCTGGGCAATCCAAAGGAGGGGCACTACGAGCTGGTGCTGGACGACGAGCTGCGGCTGCAGGTGCTGGACCTGCAACGCCAGCAGATACCGCTGGTGCTGGTGGAGCGCACGGCCATCCCCGAGGTGGTGATCGCCCCCTGGCAGGTGGCGCTCACCGGACTGCTGGCCGAGAGCGGCCTGCTGCAACAGGAGCTCAAGCGTCAGCGCAGTCTGTTCGAGCGCCATCAGCAGCACCTCTTCATCGGCCGCCACTGGCTGCAGCAGGTGGAAGACAGTTTCTTCGTGCTGAACCGGGATCTGGAGCAGCTGCGCAGCGAAATCACTCACTGGCACGATCGTCTGCCGAAGCTGGACGCCTGAGTCATGCACACGGGCGAGGCAATAAAGTGGATGGCGCCAGGCGCGGTGAGCCGTTACGGGAGGCGCCATGCTTGAGATCGGCATGATGGACCTGGGTCTGCTCATCGGCGAGGGGGAGCTGGCGGGGGAGATGGCGCTGCTGCTTGCCTCGGCGCCCAAGATCTCCGAGTTCATCAAGCGTTCCCCGCTGCAGGGCAAGCTGCTGCAAAAGCGCATCCGGCGCTGGAGCGAGCAGCTCGGCGAGGAGATGCGCCACAAGCCGGTGCCGGTGGCGCTGGAGCAGGAGTACCGCTTGTATCAGGCGCACAAGGGTTTGCCGCTGGCCGAGCTGATGGGGCGCCTGCCAACCCTGCTGGACGGGCTGGAACAGTTCAGCCCCTTCGCCGGCGAGGCGCGCAGCCTGGTGCGCCAGATCATGGCCCACCCCACCGACAGTCAGCGGCTGTTGCTGATGGAGAAGTGGCGCACCAGCCTGGTGGGCAGCCTGTTGCAGCTGCAGCAGCAGATCGCCGAGGCGGAGCGGGAGAAGCAGCGCCAGGAGATCGAGGATCAGCTGCTGGCGAGCCGCACCCTGGCCGATGCGCTGGATCCGAACCAGATCTCCGCCGGAGGCCTGTGGGATCTGGCCCAGGGCAGCTGGCACAAGCGCAGCCTGGTGCTGATCAAGCAGTACGCCCGCATGCTGCAGCGCGAACCCCTGCTGGCCGAGATAGCCAACCTGCTGGGGCGCAGCGAGCAGGACAACCGGGCCAATGAATCCCCGGTGCCGCCGGTACAGGTGCACGAGCTGGAAGAGGTGCAGACCGACGACGTGCCGGACGATCTGGTGGGCATACACCCCGCCAGCGATCTGATGCGGCTGTTGCCGAGCGAGGCCGTGATGCTGGCCCTGCCCGAGCTGGAGCTGGAGTTCTATCGCCGCTATCTGGAGCGGCGCCTGCTCAGCTACCAGTCGCGGGGCACCCTGCCGCGCCAGCGCCTGCTGCTGCGCACCCCCGAGCTGGGGGGCCATCAGCTGCAGCAGCGGGGCCCTTTCATCGTCTGCATCGATACCTCGGGCTCCATGGGTGGTTATCCGGAGGAGTGCGCCAAGGCGCTGTTTCTGGCGTTGCTAAAGGTGGCGATGGACGAGAAGCGGGGCTGCTATCTGATGCTGTTTTCTACCGAGGTGGCGACCCTGGAGATCACCGCAGACACGGGTCTGGACAAGGCGGAGCGCTTCCTCTCCATGAGTTTTCACGGCGGCACCGATCTGGTGCCCTGCCTCGAGAAGGCGTTGATCAAGCTCGATGATCCCGCCTTCACCAGGGCCGACGTGCTGGTGGTTTCCGACTTCATCGCCCAGAGCCTGCCGCACGCCCTGCTGGATCGGATGAACCGCCAGCGCAAACAGCAGACCCGTTTCCACGCCGTCGCCATGTCCCGCCACGCCAAGCCGGCGCTGCTGCGGGTGTTCGACAACAGCTGGCTACTCGACTGCGGCCTGCGCGGTCGCCTGTTGCGACGCTGGCAGAGAAAATAGATTTTAATATTTTATCTTTTTAGATAGTCGTCACAATATAAAAACTTGCTTCAGTGTAGTGTTTTTTAGCACGAGATATAAAATATTGGCAGATCGTATAATCAAGGCTTTTCATTAGTGGCCTATTGTTGTTAGGGGAGACAGGGTAATAAGGTTTTTTATCAATTAACCTCTATTTGGTAATGTTCTAAATAAATGTGGGTTGTATTTTTATGAAAATTAATATGGTCTTTTTATTGCCGATAAAAAATGAGTTTCTTACCTCTAGAAACGCATCTTTCTCTTACTGTTGGTAGGCCAAATAAATTGGCCTATGGCCCTTGTCCTAACTGACATGCGATAGACGGAGGAGATATCACGCCTCCTCCGTCTTTTAGTCCTAGAACCATGCTGCTCGGGGTTAAAACTCTCTTAACTGAAGAATATTAGCTAATTGAGGCCCCTTAGTTTCCCATTACATTAATGAAATAGGGCGTTGCGACTTTCTGGCAACTCCCATACGTGACGGATTCGCCAACGTTGCGTTATCTTTCGAATATTTCGCTCGCATTTCACCCGTAAGAGTGAATAAGCGAGTGATAAATTCGCTATCGCGAATAGCTCCAGTTTCATGCATTTCTACCAACACTTTAATTTCTTTAATTTTATTTTTCATCTTACAGTATCGCTGATTAATTTGAGACGGTGGTTAATTTCAATCTGTTGATTC
>NZ_CDBL01000052.1:430283-494401 GCF_000820005.1 Aeromonas piscicola
GAATCAACAGATTGAAATTACAATAATTAAAGTTCATTAGCAATGTTAAATGTTTCAAATAAATGCTGAGATTGGTCAACATTGGCGTTGATTCCAAAATAAGCCATCAAGTCATCACTGCCTCAGCCCGAAGTGACCCCTACACACGGGTTTTTCTGACAGGCAGGCCAAGGGCGTTCAGTTTGTTTATCGCGCTCACATATGCCATTACTGCTCCCACTTGGTCGTTGTAGTTACGCAGACTGATTTTTCCTGCCATCAACTATTTAAACCGGCACATCGCTGTCTCCGCCCGTGAACGACGGTGATACCCCTGCACGTGTTTCCTGTGAGCCAGTCCCTCTTTGCGCATCACCAACACAGCCTCATTTCTCGGATGTTCCTTTTCCCATAACCCCTCATTCTTGCGAGGTGGGATACAGGCTGTTCCTCCTTTGCGCGTTATCAGCTGATGGCTGGCTTTACTGTCATAGGCGGCCTGCAGCTCTTCGTGTGTCATGAAGGCACTCTTCCCTGTGATGAATGCCGCCTATAGTCGACGCTGATTTTCCTCCTGTAAAGGGGATGAGATCGGCAGTGTGAGGGCCAGCCTGAACCGGTGGTTTTTCTCTCCCTCACTCTGGTTGCTGTGCCCATCGGCAAGGAGAGATATGATGGGACATCCGAGTGCCAGCACCATCGAATGGGGAAACCGAACCGGCATGAAACGCATCATGACCTTGATCCTGCTGACCAGCCTGTGTGGCGCCCCCGCGTGGGCGGCCAGGGTGCCGCTCGTCGAGCCGCAACTGTCCCGAGAGTTGCAACTGCTGGAGGAGGGATTCCAGCCCGACCGCATGTTCCGCTTGCGCATCGCCGCCCTGGTGGCGAGTCGTGCCGCTTACCCGCCCGAGGTGCAGGGCCGCATAGTCAGGCTGCAGTGCTGGGCCATGACTGCCGAGCGGGACAGCGAATATCGCGCCGTGGTGGCCTTTGCCGACAAGGAGCTGGCCCTCGCCCGTGAGCGCAAGGACAGGATCACCGAGAGCGGCCTGCTCACCTGTCGCGGTTTTTATCAGCAGATGCTGGGCAACATGGATCAGGCCAAAGCCGATTACGATCAGGCGCTGCTGCTGGCGCGCAGGCTGGGCGATCGGGGGCAGGAGGCCGACATCCTCAGCTACCGTGGCGACATGAAAGCCTATCAGGGGGAGCTGGCCGAGGGGCTGATGGAGCTCATCGATGCACACAAGCGCTTCGAGGCGCTGGGGCAGGATGGCAAGGCGCGGGAGGTGTTGTCCCAGATCGCCAACGCCTACCGGCGCATGGGGCTCTATGCGCGGGCCGAAGGTTACTTTCAGGAGCTGGAGCGCGACTACAGCACCCTGGGGGATCAGGAGCGGCTGGTGGACATTCGCTCCCAGCAGGGGTTGCTCTATGCCGAGATGGGGGAGTTCGACCGCGCTCTGCCGCTGATGATGCAGGCCGAGCAGCTCTATCATTCGCAGCACAAGGAGGGCTTGCTGGCCTGGATCCAGATCGAAATGGCCACCATCCTGATCAACCAGGGCAAGGTGGTCGAGGCCATGGCCAGACTGCAGCAGGCCGATGTCATACTGCGCAGCCGCGAGGATGTCGACAGCGTGACCCTGGGCCACTGGCAACTGGTGATGGGTATGGCGGAAGACGCGCTGGGCCATCCGACCCAGGCGCTCTACTACCTGACGCACGCCGAACCCATCTTTGCCAGGGAGAAAAACCAGCGCTTCCTGGCGCGAGTCTACGAGGTGCGGGCCCGCATTCTCGAGCAGCAGGGCCAGGTCAACGCGGCCCTGGCCAGTCTCAAGCTTTACGTGCAGACCCGGCACGCCCTCGAGCTGGTGCTCAGGGAGCAGCGCTCCCTGCAGATGCGCTTCGAGTTCGATCTGGCCCGCAAGGAGCTGGAGAACCAGGCCCTCAAGACCAAGCAGCTGTTGCAGGAGGCCAAGCTCAAGCAACTGCAGGAGCGGCGGCAATGGCAATACGTGGTGGTGATCCTGCTGCTGGTAGTGATGGGCATGCTGGCGCTGTACCAGTTCAACCGTTCCCGCAAGCTGCGCCAGCTCGCCATGACAGATGACCTCACCGGCATCCACAACCGCCGCCAGATCCAGGCCCAGGGACAGGCCTGGTTCAAGCAGGCGAGAGAGCAGGGCAAGTCCCTGTGCGTGCTGATCCTGGACATAGACCACTTCAAGCAGGTCAACGACAGGCTGGGCCACCACATGGGGGATCTGGTGCTGGCGGCCGTCGCCAGGTGCATAGCCGCCCAGTTGCGTACTCTGGACAGGGTGGGGCGCAATGGTGGCGAGGAGTTTCTGGTACTGTTGCCCGACACCTGCATGGCGGAGGCGGTCGAAGTGGCGGAGCGTATCCGCCATCGGATTTCCCAGCTGCGCATCGAGGGGATGCCAGAGGGGCATCCGGTGCACGTCAGCATAGGCTGTGCTCAATACAGCCCCCTCGACGACAGCCTGGGGGATCTGATCCAGCGAGCCGACGAGGCCATGTACAGGGCCAAGCAGGCCGGCCGCAATCGGGTGATGCTGGCCGAGTAGGGGCCCCCGGCGCCCTTCGCGAACGGCCCTAAGCCGGGCTGGGTATTTTTCACTCGCGCGGGTATAATGTCGCGCAATTTTGCTTTGACTCAGGCGAGAAGACCCATGTAATGCAACCCGCTTCCCCTGTCCCACCCGGTTGGCCTCGATGCCCGCCCGCGTGGCGTTAGTTGCATGCAGTCCTGTGTATGCCGGCGGACCCGAGGCCGCATACATGCAAATGTGCCGTGAGTCGAATGCGGCATCCCGGATTTATTCCCACGGTGGCCAAGGCCATCGCTCAATAGAAGAACGTTGAACTATGTCAGCTGAATTTCTGAGTGAAGTCTCCAAGAGACGCACTTTTGCGATCATCTCGCACCCGGATGCGGGTAAAACCACCATCACCGAAAAAGTCCTGCTGTTCGGACAGGCCATTCAGCGCGCCGGTACCGTCAAGGGCCGTGGCTCAGGCCAGCATGCCAAATCCGACTGGATGGAGATGGAGAAGCAGCGTGGTATCTCAATCACCACCTCTGTGATGCAGTTCCCCTATGCCGATTGTCTGGTCAACTTGCTCGATACCCCGGGTCACGAGGACTTCTCTGAAGATACCTACCGTACTCTTACCGCCGTGGATTGTTGCCTGATGGTCATCGACGCCGCCAAGGGTGTTGAAGACCGGACCCGCAAGCTGATGGAAGTCACCCGGCTGCGCGATACCCCCATCCTCACCTTCATGAACAAGCTGGACCGCGAAGTGCGCGATCCCATGGAAGTGATGGACGAGGTGGAACGCGAGCTGAAGATCATGTGTGCCCCCATCACCTGGCCCATCGGCTGCGGCAAATCCTTCAAGGGTGTCTATCACCTCTACAAGGATGAGACCTACCTGTATCAGACCGGTCAGGGCCACACCATCCAGGAGAAGCGGGTGGTCAAGGGCCTGCACAACCCGGATCTGGATGCCGCCATCGGCGAGGATCTGGCAGCCCAGCTGCGTGGTGAACTGGAACTGGTGCAGGGCGCCTCGCCCGAGTTCGATCACGAGGCCTTCATCGCCGGCGACATGACCCCGGTCTTCTTCGGTACTGCGCTTGGCAACTTTGGCGTCGACCACATGCTGGATGGCCTGACCGACTGGGCGCCTGCGCCTATGCCGCGCAAGGCCGAGAGCCGTCTGGTCGAGGCGACCGAGGAGAAATTCTCCGGCTTCGTGTTCAAGATCCAGGCAAACATGGATCCGAAACACCGCGACCGTATCGCCTTCATGCGCGTGGTGTCCGGCACTTACAGCAAGGGCATGAAGATGCGCCATGTGCGCATCGGCAAGGACGTGAACATCTCAGACGCCGTCACTTTCATGGCCGGTGATCGGGAGCAGGCTATCGAGGCCGTTGCCGGTGACATCATAGGTCTGCACAACCACGGCACCATCCAGATAGGTGACACCTTCACCCAGGGTGAGGATCTCAAGTTCACCGGCATCCCGAACTTCGCGCCCGAGCTGTTCCGCCGCATCCGCCTGCGCGACCCGCTCAAGCAGAAGCAGCTGCTCAAGGGGCTGGTCCAGCTCTCCGAAGAGGGCGCTGTGCAGGTGTTCCGTCCGCTTATCAGCAACGATCTTATCGTCGGTGCGGTCGGTGTGCTGCAGTTTGACGTGGTGGTGTCGCGTCTGAAGAGCGAATACAACGTCGAGGCCCTGTACGAGGCGGTCAACGTCTCCACCGCCCGCTGGGTGGAAGGGACCGACGTCAAGAAGTTCGAGGAGTTCAAGCGCAAGAACGAGCTGAACCTGGCGCTGGATGGCGGTGACAACCTCACCTACATAGCCCCGACCATGGTCAACCTGCGTCTGTCTCAGGAACGTCATCCGGACGTTCACTTCCGTCAGACTCGCGAACACTGATCACAGCGTGTTTGTCTGCAGGCGCGCGATATCTGCAGGTTGATGACATAAGAGACCCCGCTTCGGCGGGGTCTTTTTTGTTGGCGGCTTGTGGTGCCCGGTCTGAACCGGATTCATCGATTGCTAGGATGCTGAGGGGCTTCGGGTGAGCGACAGCATCATGCAGATCTCGCAGGCATCGTGGCCGGTGCAGCCGAGCGGCCCTGGCAGGTGCTCGAAGCCGATGGATTCGTAGAGCGTGGTCGCCTCGCGCAACACCTCGGTGGTTTCCAGATAGCAGCGCTGGTAACCCAGGGTTGTCGCCTCGTCCAGTGCCTGCAGCACCAGCCGTCGACCCAGCCCCAACCCGCGCAGGGAGGGCATGAAGTACATCTTCTGCAGCTCGCAGACCTGATCCTCTTCCCCCGCCAGCGGCGCTATGCCGCCACCGCCGAGGATGGTGCCATCAGGTCCTTCGATCACCCAATAGCGGCTCTTCTCCCCTTGGTAGGTCTCGTGCAGCCGATCGAGGTCAGGGTCGGCCACCCCGTAGCCCTTGTCGGCGGTGAGGCCGTATTCGGCGGAGACGGCGCGCACCACGGCGGCGATATGGGGGTTGTCGGCGGCTGTGATGGGACGGATGCGGTAGCCCTGCTGACGGCGGGCGCGGGAGAGGGCGCTGCGGTAGAGACGCAGACCGGCCCACAGCTGCTCGCGTTCGCTCAGGGTGAGCTGGGCCAGGGTCTCTTCCATGGCGTTGTCCATCTCCTGATGCAGATCCAGCAGTTGGGCCTGGCCGGCGATGGTGAGGCGCGCCTCTTTGCTGCGGCCATCGGACGGATGGGGGTGCCAGCTGATGAGCTCGCGCTCGGCGAGTCGCGCCAGCGGGCGGCTGGCATTGGATTTGTCGATGCGCAGCCGCTCTGCCAGCTGCTGGTTGGTGGCAGGGCCGTTCTCCAGTTCGATCAGCAGATGGGCTTCGAGCGGGGTAAGCGCCAGCTCGCCGCACTGCTGGGAGAGCATGCCGAGTTCGCGAACCAGATCGCGCGACAGGGCGCGCAGGGGACGGGGATCCATATCAGGGCTTCCTATTTGGTTGTCTTCAACAACCAATATAGCCAACTAGTTGTCACTAGCAACCTTTTTATGGGGGGTGAGTAGTGGATCATGAGGCGGACAAGGAGAGGCCGGACATAAAAAAGGGCCCGAAAGGGGCCCAAACATTGGAAACCCGCGCCCGGGGGCGCGGATCCCATCCTTGGTTGGTCATGAACCGGCGTGTTTACACCAGCTCTGTCAGCATGGCGTCGGCATAAGGGGTCAGTGCCTCGCCCTTCTGCACTTTGGCGAGATAGTCCGGGTTGGCGATCAGCGGGCGGCCGATGGCGACGAGGTCGAACCGGTTGGCCTTGATGGCATCCAGGGCGGTGTCGGCGCTGTAGTTGCCGACTCCCACCAGATGGCCGTCGTAGTGGGCGCGCAGGTAGTCGGAGGCGCGGCCATCCAGATAGTCAAAGGTGAGGCTGTCATCGAAGATGCCCAGATGCACATAGGCCAGGGCGCGCTGGTTCAGCTCGGCCAGCAGATAATCGAACACGGCGCGATCCCGCTTGTCACCTTCCAGATGCACATAGGCACCGGGGGAGAGACGCAGTCCCACTCGATCTGCCCCGATGCGGGCGTTGACCGCATCCACCACTTCCAGTGCGAAGCGGCTCATGTTTTCCGGGCTGCCGCCGTACTGGTCGCTGCGCAGGTTGCTCGAATGGTGCAGGAACTGATCGATGAGGTAGCCGTTGGCGCCGTGGATCTCCACCCCGTCAAAACCAGCTTCAATGGCGTTGGCGGCGGCCTGGGCATAATCCTCGGCCAGCTGGCCTATCTCGGCCACTGTCAGGGGACGGGGCACCTGATACTCCAGCTCGCGCATGCGCGGTACCGTGCCCTCATGGGCGACGGCAGACGGTGCCAGCACTTCGCCATGATGGAAGAAGGGGTGGGAGAGGCGACCCACGTGCCACAGCTGGGCGAAGATCTTGCCGCCATTGGCGTGCACGGCGCTGGTGACTTTTTTCCAGCCTGCGATCTGCTCCGGGCTGTAGAGTCCGGGGGTATTGGGATAGCCCTGGCCGTCCGGACGAATGATGGTGGCTTCGGAGATGATGAGACCGATGTCGGCACGACGGGCGTAATAGGCGGCCATCTGTTCGGTGGGCACCAGGCCCGGGCCGGCCATGCAACGGGTGAGCGGTGCCATCATGAAGCGATTCGCGAGGGTGAGAGTGTCGTTGAGGCGATAGGGCTGAAACAGGGTATTCATGATCATCTGTCCTGAGGGAGTGATTCTTGAATGTGCATTCAAGACGTTTTTTGTTTTGTGTGCAAGTCTTTTTTGAACGAGCATTCAACATGGGTTGGTCTTGCCTGCCCGCTGGGGTAAACTTGCCGCCCTTTTTGTTCCCCCTCATCGGCTCTGCGCCGGTGATCGCTTTTTCAACGGAGAAACCATGCGCAGCGCCGAGTTCAACCGGGACGACGTCTTGCGAAATGCCATGGAGGCATTTCGGGCCAAGGGTTACGCCAAGACCACCATGCAGGAGCTGGTGGCGGCGACCGGGTTGCATCCGGGCAGCCTCTACGCTGCGTTTGGCAACAAGCGCGGCCTGCTGCTGGCGGCGGTCGATCACTATGTGCAGGAAAAAAGCGCGCTGCGCCGTGGCTTCTTTGCCGGCCAGAGCCCGCTGGCGGGGGTACAGGCTTACCTCAGCCAGATAGTGAACGATGCCCTGTGCGGCACCTGTCTGGTGACGCGCACCCTGATGGAGCTGGCGGAGCAGGACGAAGAGCTGCACCTGCGGCTCAAGGCCATCTATGCCGAGCTGGACGCCGATCTGGCGCAGATCCTGAGTCTCGCCCAGCAGCGCGGCGAGCTGATGGCCGACCGCGACATCCCGACTCTGACCGCCTTCCTGCTGATCAACATTCAGGGTCTGGTCACCTTTGCCCAGTGTCGCCCCGACCACGCCCTGCTCGATGGCGTCGTCACCCAGCTGATGACGGCCCTGCGGGCATGATGACAGGCAGATAAACAACAGTGGCTCCCGCGGGAGCCACTGTTGTTTCTGGGGATGCTGATCGCAGCGGGCTTACCTGGGGCCAACCAGCTCTTTCATCAGATCCTTGAGCCATACCAATGCGGGCTGTTGCGCATGCACGGGGTGCCAGACGCAGTTGAGGTGATAGTCGGGCACGTCCGCAGGCAATGGCAGGCTTTTCAGCGGCCAGTGGTTGGCGAGCAGTTCGGCCACCATGCTGGGCAGCACCAAGAGGTGATCGCTCTGGCTGACGATGGCGGCGGCGGACATATAGCTCTGGCTGTTGACCGAGATGGTGCGGCTGAAGCCCAGCGTCTGCAGATAGCGGTCCAGGCTCGCCTCCGAGGTGCCAAGCGGCGAGTGAAACACGTGGGGCATGGCGATCAGCTGCTGTAAGGTGATGCGCTCCATCCACTGGGAGGGGTCATCTTCGGCCCCGGCGGGGGCGGATGTGGCAATCGGCAGATCGGCACGCACCAGCCCGGCCAGCGGCTCGGTGAGCCAGGTCTCCTTGCCCAGATACCCCGGCACCTGCATGTATTCGTCAAAGCCCAGCACCAGATCGATCTCGCCGCTCGCCAACTCCGCCTCCGGCAGGGTGTCGCGCAGTATGCGGATCTCTATGGTGATGCCGGGTGCCAGCCGTCTGAGCCGTTGAATGAGCGGCGGGATCAGCACGCACTCCACATAATCCGTGGTGCAGAGCACGAAGCGCCGCTTCGACTGGCTCGGTTCGAACACCTCTTCGTCAGATAGCTGTTGCTCCAGCAGCCGCAGCGCCTGCTGCACCCCCAGATGCAGCCGCTGGGCGCGCGGGGTCGGCAGCATCCCCTGCGGGGTGCGCACCAGCAGCGGGTCGCCAAAGAAGGTGCGCAGCCGACCGAGGGCGTGGCTCATAGCGGGCTGGCTGATAAAGAGCGTCTCGGCGGCGCGGGTGACGCTGCCCTGTGTCATCAGGGCGTCAAAGGCGAGCAGCAGATTGAGGTCGAGCTGGTGCAGTTTCATGGTGGGATCATTTGCCGTACTTATGGGACAATCCATCCTATTCATTTGATGGATGGGTGCGCAACTTCTTACACTGCGGGCCACGCTTATTTTTTCCAGGGGGCGCCCGTCCGGCACGCGGCCGGGGCCCGCCCGTTTCCCCCATTACCGGCCCCGTGAGGCGTGCATCGCCATCACAGGCCCGCAAGGATATTGCGATGAGCATCAAGACCATTAATTCCACGCCGGCCGCCGACGGTTTCACCATGCCCGCCGAGTGGGCGCACCAGCAGGCCGTCTGGATGATCTGGCCGTTTCGCCCGGACAACTGGCGTGAAGCCGGTCGCTTCGCCCAGCCCACCTTTGCCAAGGTAGCCGATGCCATCGGCGGCGCTACCCCGGTCTTTATGGGGGTGCCAGCCCAGTTTATGGAGCAGGCCCGCGCCATCATGCCCGCTCACGTGACCCTGGTCGAAATGGCCAGCGATGACTGCTGGGCTCGCGACACAGGCCCGACTATCGTCACCAACGCTGCCGGCGAGTGCCGTGGAGTAGATTGGGGCTTCAACGCCTGGGGCGGCCACAAGGGTGGTCTCTACTACCCGTGGAATCAGGATGAGGAAGTGGCGGCCCAGATGCTGGCCCAGCATGGCATGGCTCGTTACGACGCGCCGCTCATTCTGGAAGGGGGCTCCATCCACGTCGATGGCGAAGGCACCTGCCTGACCAGCGCCGAGTGCCTGCTCAACGAAAACCGCAACCCGCACCTGAGCAAAGAGCAGATCGAAGCGCACTTGCGCGACTATCTGGGCGTCACCAGCTTTATCTGGCTGGACGAAGGCGTCTACATGGACGAAACCGACGGCCACATCGACAACATGTGCTGCTTCGTGCGTCCGGGTGAAGTTGCCCTGCACTGGACTGACGACCAGAACGATCCCCAGTACGCCCGCTCCGTGGCCGCCCTCAAGGTGCTGGAAGCGGCGGTGGACGCCAAGGGTCGCAAGCTGAAAGTGTGGAAGCTGCCCCAGCCGGGCCCGCTGTTCTGCACCGAAGAGGAGTCTGCCGGTGTCGAGAGCGGCAGCGGTGTACCGCGCGAGGCAGAAGGCCGTCTGGCCGGTTCCTATGTGAACTTCCTCATCACCAACGATCGCATCGTCTACCCGCTGCTGGATGCCGCCACCGATGGCGAAGCCCAGTGCATTCTGGAAGAGATCTTCCCGGATCATACCGTAGTCGGCGTGCCGGCCCGCGAGATCCTGCTGGGCGGTGGCAATATCCACTGCATTACCCAGCAAATCCCCTCTGGCAAGTAAGAACCGGATGACGATCCTGCTGCGAGGCCGTGATCAAGGCTTATGTGCTGCTCGGAAGCCTCACGTATGTTTATACGCTCCGGTTCCTGCGCTGCTCTTCACCTTGCTGACGGCCTCTCGCGACGGGTCGTAAACCGGTTTACGCCAGCAGTGGTTGGTATTCAAAACCCCACTCCGTGGGGTTTTATCTCTTGATGGTGTGATGGTCGCAGGCGCTGATGCGGCGATCATCATGACAAACAGTCACCCTTTACAGGAGATCAACATGATCGAAGTGACCGAGGTTTCCATTGCCGAGCTGCGTGCCGCGCTCGAAGCAGGCCGCACCACAGCGGTCGAACTGGTCAAGGCTTATCTGGCCCGTATCGAGGTCTACAACGGCCCCGAGAGTGCCACCAAACTCAACGCCGTGGTGGTACCCAATCCCGATGCGCTGAAAGAGGCCGAGGCTTCCGATGCCCGCCGCGCCCGTGGTGAAACCCTGAGCCCGCTGGACGGTATCCCCTACACCGCCAAAGACAGTTATCTGGTCAAGGGGCTGACTGCCGCTTCCGGCAGCCCGGCCTTCAAGGATCTGGTGGCCCAGCGCGATGCCTTTACCGTTGAGCGGCTGCGCGCCGCCGGAGCCATCTGCCTAGGCAAAACCAATATGCCGCCGATGGCCAATGGCGGCATGCAGCGCGGCGTCTATGGCCGTGCCGAAAGCCCCTACAATGCCGACTACCTGACAGCGCCGTTTGCCTCCGGCTCCTCCAACGGTGCCGGTACTGCCACCACCGCCAGCTTCTCCGCCTTTGGTCTGGCCGAAGAGACCTGGTCGAGCGGCCGTGGCCCAGCTTCCAACAACGGTCTGTGTGCCTACACCCCGTCCCGTGGCGTCATCTCGGTGCGCGGCAACTGGCCGCTGACCCCGACCATGGACGTGGTGGTGCCTTATGCTCGTACCATGGCCGATCTGCTGGAAGTGCTGGATGTGGTGGTCGCCGACGATAGCGACACCCGTGGCGATCTGTGGCGCATGCAGCCCTGGGTGCAACTGCCCAAGGCCTCTGAAGTGCGTCCGGCTTCCTATCTGGATCTGGCTGCCAAGGCCGATGTCCTCAAGGGCAAGCGCCTCGGCGTGCCGCGCATGTTTATCAACAAGGATGAACTGGCTGGCACCAGCGAGAACCCCGGCATCGGCGGCCCGACCGGTCAGCGCATTCATACCCGTCCGACCGTGATTGCCCTGTGGGAGCAGGCCCGTCAGGCGCTGGAAGCCGTTGGCGCGATCGTTGTCGAAGTGGACTTCCCGCTGGTTTCCAACTGCGAAGGGGACAGACCCGGCGCGCCGACCGTGTTCAATCGCGGCATCGTGAGCCCGGAGTTTCTCAACGACGAGCTGTGGGAGCTCTCCGGCTGGGCGTTCGACGACTTCCTGCGCGCCAACGGCGACCCCAAGTTGAACAAGCTGGCCGATGTCGATGGGCCGAAGATCTTCCCCCACGATCCGGGCACATTGCCGAACCGCGAGGGCGATCTGGCGGCGGGCATGGACGAGTACGTCAAGATGGCCAAGCGCGGCATCAAGCGCTTTGACGAGATCCCCACAGTGCCGGACGGTCTGCGTGGGCTGGAGCAGACCCGCAAGCTGGATCTGGAAGATTGGATGGACGGGCTCAAGCTCGATGCCGTGCTGTTCCCGACCGTCGCCGATGTCGGCCCGGCTGATGCGGATGTGAATCCGGCTTCCGCCGATATCGCCTGGAGCAACGGCATCTGGGTCGCCAACGGCAACCTCGCCATTCGCCATCTCGGCGTGCCGACCGTCACAGTCCCCATGGGGGTGATGGCCGATATTGGCATGCCAGTGGGGCTGACCTTCGCCGGTCGCGCCTATGACGACAACAAGCTGCTGCGCTTTGCCTCGGCCTTCGAGTCCACCGGCAGCAAGCGTATAGTGCCGCCACGGACGCCGCCGCTGGCCTGATTGTTGTTAGATCAGGAACAAAGAGGGAGGGAGGCATCATGCCTCCCTCTTTTATTGTCCATTTTCTGGCTTTGGCCATCATACCCGGATGTTCTGGCCTGCGCCCATCTCGCTCTTTGTCATATGCGGGGTCTGCCCCTCTTGGGACAAGCTGGCCTCCCACTCGTGAGCCTTCTCCAGCAGTTCGGCGAGGCTCTCCCTGATCTGCTGCGGGCGATAGTTCCCCAGCGCGATCTGGGAGAAAAACGATACCCGCTCGGTGCCGGGATAGATGCCGACTCCGTAGCCATGGCGCAAGGGGGCGAGGGCATGCTCGCCAAAGCGCAGGAACAACTCGCGAGACAGACGCTCGGGAAGATCGCTCGCCGTGGTCACCGAGAGCACTAGCGCAATCTCGTCGGGTTGAGCGACGAGATTGACCACAAAGGGGGCAGTCGCCTCCTCTGCTGCTCGCTGGATCTCGAACGTGCAGACGCCGTTTTCATCGAAGGCCAGCGGTTCGACCGACAGCTCGGCCACGATTTTCTGATAGATATCCAACACAACACTCCAGTCCGGTTGCCCGGTCATCTTCGAAGGGGCAGGGCAAGATCACAAAGAGATGGCCCCGCCACCGAGCGGGCAGGGCCGTCATCCATATTCACCACAAGGGTCACACCTTGATATTGAGTGCTCTGCCCTCTTCCAGCTCGAACACCTTGACACTGCTCACCGGGTTGTCGTTAAAGCGCACGCTTTTCTTCATCTTGGCGGAGACGTTCTCCCCGTCCGATGAGCCAATGCGCTCTTCGACCTGCGGTGAGGTTTCGTTGGCGCGGGTGTTTTCCTCGGTCAGGGCGTCCAGCTCGGCGCTGGCTCTTTGCTCAAACAGCTGGATAAAGCTGCGATTGAACTCGGCATTGACCTTGGTGTTGAACACCTCCGACTCCTGGCTCTGCACCTTTAATGCCTCTTGCAATGCCTTGGGATCGTTGCTCAGCGAGGCGAACAGTGTATTGGTCTGCTCGATGGCACGGGAACTCAGCAGGCCGAAGATGGCGTCTCTCCCGTTGATAAAACTGGAGAAGTGCTCCATGGCAAATTCCCGAGAGGAATCGCTCATGGCCTCAAGACCCAGCCGATTCTTGTTTGAGTCGGTAACATCCGCCAGAGTCGCGGTCTTGGGATCGCTGCCCGGTTTCAGATATTGGGCATCGTTTTTGAACTCGCTGATGGGCTGGTTAAAGGCTTGATGCACAATCTTCTTGATCTGGCCAAGTTCGGTCAGCTGCCGCTGCACCTCGGACTGAATTTGAGTGGCCCGGGTGGTGAGCGCACTCTCCCCCTTGGTGGCGGCTCTGCTAAAGAAATCGACCACCGCATTCTTGATGCGGCCCAGAGTGCTTAAATGGGCCAAGTCCCGCTGTACGGAGACATCCCCACTCTTGCCGATATGGATGCTGTACTCCTTGCCTTCACCCAGATGAAGGGCAAGCTTCTGATTGCTGCCGGGATTGACGTTGGCGAGCTGCAGGCTGTCGATAGCCTTCAACATAACCGGTGTAGCTCCATGAATAGCCATGACGTTGGTTCCTTATCTCACTACAAGCGATACATCTGGTCTGTATCATACCCGTCAGTAAAAACGCCGTTTATTAGCCATGGTTGCACTATTTTAGTTTGGGGTTGGCTTGCGCTGGCGGTCTGTGAGAGGACAACAACTTGCTGTGTTGCCTCAGCTTTGAGTCCACCGGCAGCAAGCGCAGGGTACCGCCACGCACGCCGCCGTTGGGTTGATTGCCATTTGCCTGGGTTAGGCTGGTGATAATGAAAACAAAACCACCCGCTTTGCGGGTGGTTTTTTATTGTCAGTTCTGGGGAGTGAGAGAGCCGAAAAGGGGGCTGGCGCGCTTGGCCTGAATGATTTCCCCATCGATTGTCACATTTCAACGTGATGTCATTTGGGTTCTCAAATGACACAAGGAATGAGGCAATGAAATACCATGGAGAGTGCATTTTGGCCGATGCGTTGGCCTATATCGATGTCACCAGACTGCCCGGGCAGTTGCAGGAACTTATCGATATTATGGGACTGGAGGAGGCGTATATGTTCACGCAATCCTTTGGAGGGCAGTGCAAATATATCCCTAAATCACCCAAGCACCATGCTGCGTATTGCAGTGAGGTGGCGATGGGGCGATTATGTAACGCCTTGGGGGGACTAAGCATAGAGGTGCCTCTGGCCAAGCATATCGATAGACAATTGCGCAACCGAGAGATCATGGTTCAGTCGGAGAGTGGTAAATCGCGCACTCAGCTCGCCAAAGAGTTCGATCTGGGGACTCGCCAAGTTGCCAATATCAAGCGAAAGATGAGAGAGCAATAATTCGCGGTATCAGCCATAAGCGGGGCGGGCAAGGCCCTGCTTTTATCAACCGAGAAACATGGACGGGCTATGGCCCTGCGTATAACGGCTATCGAATCGGCCTATGTGAGATGCTTGGATTGTCAGGCGAGAATAAAAATGCCCGGGTCTCCCCGGGCGAAGATATTATAAGGTGATGGACGCTTTATATTTGAAGTCACCCGCCGGTTGGCCGTAGAAATTCAGCTTGTAACTGGTGGCTGTCTTATGCTCGCCCATGGCAATAATATGGTGGTTGCCACCATCGTCGTAGTAGAAGAGGCTGACGCTCTTCTGTACGTTGCCGGACGATGCATGCAGCACAGCATGGCCGTTATATTGATAAGCGCCGGTCGCCTTACCCTTACCTCCCATCACGTCGTTCAAACACTGCTTCAGGTTGGCGTGGAGATTTTTCTCCAGATAATCACTCAGATACTGTTCGGCTTCGCGCTGGTCCATGGGATCCAGTGCATGGCCGTTACCATCGATAATAATGATGTCTTTCACCTTGTGCTCCTTGGTTGTGTAGAGGCGGCGGTATGAACCCGCCGCCCAATACTCAGGCTGTTGTGATGGCCCAAGAGTTGTCTTGTTTCAGGGTTGCAACCATCTCGTAGATGTTGGGCCCGAACTTGATCTCAACCGCATCAGTGATCTGCTCGATATCCAGGATCTCTCCTTGCTGGAAGTCGCCAAATACAATCCAGTAAGAGGGGTGGGGGACAAACTCCAGATGCAGGTTCGGCTGGGTCGCCTTGACGAAGGTACCCGCTTTGCTCATGCCGATACCGACAGCGGCCTGCTTGAGAGGCACATTGGCGCTCTCGTCGATATAGAGAGAACCTGATTGGCCGCTAAAGGAGGTTGGCGAGAAAAAGTAACCGCCGTTGTAATCCAGGGTAATGGTGTTGGCCGTGGTCAGATCGGCGGCTATCTCCTCTCCCCCTTCGAAGATGATGCCGGGTTTGATCTCGCCGGTATCGGACCAGACAAAGGAGTAATCAATTTCCCATTTGAAGATCTCGTGTACGTTTGGATTAACAAACTTACTGAACCAGGCGAGGGAGAAAATATTCTGGGCTCGTTGATCCGGCAGCTGCTGAAACAGCGCCACATTCCCTGAGTTAGTGGATCTGTTGACAAACTTAACGCTGTATTGATTGGACATGGTATTTTCCTTGGTTATGAGGCCCATTATTAGGCCCAAGTTCAATTTCCCATGTCGTTACCGATTAAATAATCGGGAAGATATTCAGGTGAGTGTTTTTAAGTGATAAGTGTTTATCAGAGCCGTAGGTTAGAATAGCTAAGCGTATTCTGACGATCGCGAATAGGTCGTGGCCGAGAGGTTGCTGAAATACAGGGGGCCGCCAGTATTGCTATGACGCGGTATGCGGACGATTACGCTGCGCTAATTGTCCCTGCATCAAGGCGCTGATTGACTGCTTCGACCATTTCCCTCTCACTGCCAACCGCCATCTTTGTCGTGGTTCACTGCCGATTTCCCCTGATTTTTCCAGACTTTCCCCAGACTTCACCTTCTCTTCACACAAGCCCATTTTCCCTTCACAAATCCCCCGTATTTTCTGCCCACTGATAAATGGGCCCGGCTTGCCACAGGGGTGGCGAGGGGCAGTTGTATCGAGGGAGCAAGATGATGAAAGGTTGGATGAAATGCGGGCTGGCCGGTGCCCTGGTGCTGATGGCGAGTTTCTGGGGCGGCAGCGTGCATGCGGCAGCGATCTCCCTCACTCAGGTGAGCGGCCCGGTCTATGTGGTGGAGGACAACTACTACGTCAAAGAGAACTCCATGGTCTATTTCGGGGCCAAGGGGGTGACGGTAGTGGGGGCGACCTGGACGCCGGATACCGCCCGCGAGCTGCACAAGTTGATCAAGCGGGTCAGCAGCAAGCCCGTGCTGGAGGTGATCAACACCAACTACCACACCGACCGGGCGGGCGGTAACGCCTACTGGAAGTCCATCGGGGCCAAGGTGGTGGCGACTCGCCATACCCGGGATCTGATGAAGAGCGACTGGGCCGAGATTGTCGCCTTTACCCGCAAGGGGCTGCCGGAGTACCCGGATCTGCCGCTGGTGCTGCCAAACGTGGTGCACGATGGCGATTTCACCCTGCAAGAGGGTAAGGTGCGCGCCTTCTACCTGGGCCCGGCCCATACGCCGGACGGCATCTTTGTCTACTTCCCCGACCAGCAGGTGCTCTATGGCAACTGCATCCTCAAGGAGAAGCTGGGCAACCTGAGTTTTGCCGATGTGAAGGCGTATCCGCAGACGCTGGAGAGACTCAAGGCCATGAAGCTGCCCATCAAGATTGTGGTCGGCGGTCACGACTCGCCGCTGCACGGGCCCGAGCTGATTGATCACTACCAGTCGCTGATCAAGGCCGCCCCGCAGGCATAGAGAGCCAGGGCGCAGAGATAACAAGAGACGCCTCACTCTTGACAGGTGCTGGCCAGAGAACACGCCTGAACGGGCGTTTTCCTGTTTTCAGCGCACCGGATTTTCTGTGGCTGATTTCCGAATCTTGCCGGCCGGCAGCCGGCCCCCGGCATTAAGGCTGTTCAAGCCGGGTGCGCTTTCATAAGATGGATTCCTCTCTGGCCAGCCATTAACAAGCAATTGATATGCAATATAAATCCCTCGAGCGGCTGAAGCAGGCCTTTGTCACCGGCATGTGGGCCTCGCTAGTCAGCATCGTCATCGGCTTCGCCTTCAAGGTGTGGCTGGCACAGTGGGTGGCCAAGGGAGATCTGGCGCTGTTCAACAGCGTGGTGGATCTCATCTCCCTCTCCCTTATCCTGATGACCGGCTTTCGTTCCTCCATGGTGGTGAGCTACTCCCAGACCAAGAACGACAGAGACATCATCAATATCTTCCGCTACTTCCTCATCGGCATAGTGCTGCTCACCTGGGGGCTGGTGATCCCCTATATCAAGCACGGGCTCCATATCCGGGTGGAGTATCTGCAACTGGTGGGCGTTATCTTCGGGCTGGGGCTCAAGGTCTATTTCACCAATCTGGTGGCCATGTACCGCATGTATGACATTTCCAACAAGGTCACCTGGCTGGAGCCGCTCGCCAATGCCCTGCTGTTTATGGCCTGCTATTTCGGGCTGGGGATGGATGCACTCTCGTCGCTCTTCTACGGGCTGACCTCCTCTTCGCTGGGCATTGCCCTCTATATGTATCTTTATCGCCGCCGGGCCATCGCCACCCGGCCGCTGGCCAAAGTCGAACTCGGCCCCGAGATGCGCAGCTATGTGAAGAAGAGCTTTACCGCGTCCCTCGAGGCGGGGGCCAGTATCCTGATGATTTACATTACCGTGCTGCTCACCATACGCCACTTCAGCCTCGACGAGCTGGGGGATTTCCAGGTGGTGGTGCGCCCCATCTTCACCTATATGACGCTGCTGTTTGTCTTCCCCATCTACCGCTTCGTGCTGCCGGAGCTGGCGGTCAATCTGCGCAACGGCGATCACCGCCAGATCAGGATGATCCGCCGCTGGATCTTCCGCCTCTCCGCCATCGTCAGTCTGGTGTTCTTTGTGCTGATGCTGCTGGCGGGCAAGCCGCTGGTGTTGCTGCTGTTCCCCGTCGACTATGTGGGCGCCGTGCCCGTGCTGTTCCACTTTTCCATCTTCTTCATCTTCATGATGCTCAACGGCTATCAGCTTGCCTATATCAAGGCCCACGGCCACTTTACCCAGAGTCTGCTGATCCGGCTGGCGGGTATAGTGGCGCTGGTGGCGGCCTACTATCTGGTGGCCGAGTTCACTACCAATGTGGTAGCCATTATCGTGGCGCTGGGGCTTGGCTATATGGTGATGTTTATTCTCTCCACCCTGGCGGAGCGGCGGATCCTGAAATCCCTGCCACTGGTGCTGGCGACCCGCTAGGTGTTCAGTCACCAAGCTTGGCGCTGACCCTTGTCAGATAACAAAAAACGCCCATGCGGGCGTTTTTTGTGGGCGGCGTTGAGCGGCTTAACGCTTGCCCTTGCTACTCTTGCCACCGCCGAGGGCCTGCTTTCTGGCGCGCTGCTTCTGGGCTGCCTTGCTGTTGCGGCGTGGCTCGGGTTCGAAGCGGGTCAGATCAGGCTCAAAGCCCGGGAACCACTGCTGGGGCAATCGGGTGTCGAGCACGGCTTCCACCTTCTCCAAGAGCGGCGCATCTTCCGGGCTGAACAAGGTGATGGCCAGCCCCTTGTTGCCGGCGCGGCCGGTGCGACCGATGCGGTGGACGTAATCTTCGGCCACAAACGGGAATTCGAGGTTAATCACGTAGTTGAGATCCAAGATATCGAGGCCGCGGGCCGCCACGTCGGTGGCCACCAAGGCCTGCAGGGTGCCGGCACGAAACTCCAGCAGCACCTTCTCCCGCGCGCTTTGCGACAGATCGCCATGGAAAGCCAGCGCATTGATGCCCGCCTTGCCAAGCTGCTGGGCCAGCTTGTCAGCCCCCTGACGGGTGCGGCTGAAGATCAACACAGGTGCCCACCCTTTCACCTTGATCAGGTGCTCCACCAACGCCAGCTTGCGCTCGCCATCCACGGTATAGACCCGCTGCTCCACCTCGGCCGCCGTGGTGTTGCGCGGTGCCACTTCGATCAGCTCAGGGTCGCGCAGCAGCACACGGCTCAAGGCAAACAGGTTGTCATCGCAGGTGGCCGAAAACAGCAGGGTTTGGCGATCCGCAGGTATTTGTTTGAGCAGCGCCTTGATCTCGTCCATAAAGCCCATGTCGAGCATGCGGTCCGCCTCGTCAAACACCAGATGGTCGAGGTGCTCAAGGCTCAGGGCCCCCTGACGCAGATGGTCTAGCAAGCGGCCCGGGGTGGCGATCAGCAGATCCACCCCGGCTTTAAGTGCCTCCACCTGCGCGGCTATGCTGACCCCGCCATAGACCAGGGCGCTGGTGAGGTTGGTGCCCTGACCGTAGCGCGTCACGCTCTCAAAGACCTGCACCGCCAGCTCGCGGGTCGGCACCAGCACCAGGGCGCGGATCGGGCGGGTGGTGTCGCTCGCCGGGTGCTGCATCAATTGCTCCAGCAGCGGCAGCACAAAAGCGGCTGTCTTGCCTGTGCCGGTCTGGGCGCCCGCCATCAGATCCCGCCCCGCCAAAATGGTGGGGATGGCGCGAGCCTGAATGGGGGTAGGGGCGGCATAGCCGAGCTCGCTCAGGGTCTGCTGCAGACGGGGGGAGAGGGCCAGTTCGGCAAAGGAGGCAATGGACATAGGGGCACCAGTGTGTGGTTATCGCGGCCAGAGCCACGATGGAAACAATCGTAGTGGCCGGCATGGTAACAGAAGCGGGGGCATGGGCAGAAGGCGGGCGAGGGGACTGGCCTCTATCCCGCGCTTCGCCCTGCTGGTCGTGCTCGGGAGCTGCGCCATGGCGAGCAGCTCCCTGTGCTGGTTAGCGGCAATGAAACACCTCTTCCAGCGCATCCACCACGGCGCGTACCCGGCTGGCCTTCTGCAGGTCGGGGTGGAGCACCAGCCAGATGTCGACCGGATCGCTGAGGGCGGGCAGTACCCGTACCAGCTCAGTTTCTTTGTCTGCCAGAAAGGTGGAGAGCAGCGCTATCCCCAGCCCCTGACGGGCCGCCGCCAGCAACAGCAGTTGGGCATTGCACTGCAGCACCACGTTCGGTTCGTGCAGCGGCTCCCCGCACAGGCTGTGCCAGTGGCGGGAGACCAGCTCCTTGGCAAACAGCAGCAGGGCGTGCTGACTCAGCCCGTGGCCGCTCTTGGGCGTGCCTTGGCGGGCCAGATAGTCACGAGAGGCGTAGAGCCCCATCTCTATGGTGGTGAGCCGCTTGATCACCAGCTCGTCGTTGTCGGGACGCAGTCCCCGGATGGCGAGATCGGCCTCCCGGTAGGCGATGTCGCTGACGCTGACCGCCGTCTGCAGGCTGAGGCGGATACCGGGGTGGCGCTCGCGCAGCAGGGTGAGGGCAGGTAGCACGAAGGCCTGAGCCAGGGTGTCTGTGGTGGCGATGCGCACCTCGCCACACAGGCTCTGATCCCCGGCGCTCGCCTTGCGTTCTATGGCCTTGATGGCCTGCTCCATGGCGCTGGCATCCGCCAGCATGGTTTCGCCGAGGGGGCTCAGGTCATAGAGTTTGGGGGTGCGGATAAAGAGTTTGGAGCCCAGATTCTGCTCCAGCGCCGTGATGCGTCGCCCGACGGTGGCCTGATCGACCCCCAGCACTCCGGCTGCGCCACGCAGTGTGCCCTGTCTTGCCAATGCCAGAAAAAAACGTGCGTCATCCCAGTTGATCATCGAGCCTCCCACTCAAAGTGCCCCCTCGGGGCGAGCCCATTAGAAGCCAGCGCAGGCGGGATCACAAGGCGAGTGTGGCCTTGCTGGCATGCAAATTGATGTCACCGGCATGCATTATTGAAGCAGCATGATGCATTTGTGCCGCTGTCGGCAGGGATGGACGGGCGCTATCATTGCCGACTCTCGTCAGCGGGGCTCGGCCTCGCGTTCATCGGAGTTGTGCATGTCATCATCCTTGTCCACCGCCCGGCCCTGCGAGGTGCAGGCTTCCCATGGCGCCATCTTGCTGTTTCTGCCGCTGGCCCTGATGTCGGCGCTGCTCAACAGCAGCGTGCCCACACCTCTCTATCCCCACTACCAGCAGGCACTGGCGCTGAGCGATGTGAGCCTCACCCTGATTTATGGCGGCTATGCGGCCGGCGTGCTCATCTCCCTGTTCGGGGTGGGCAATCTGGCAGGGCGGGTGGCGGACTTGCGCGCCATGATATTGCCTGCACTGCTGGCGGTCGCGGGGGGCGCCCTGCTCTTTTCCCTGGCCGATTCGTTCTGGTCACTGCTGCTGGCGCGGGTGCTGGCCGGGATCGGCACGGGGGCGCTGACCGGCGCCGCCAATGTGGCGCTGTTGCGCTTTGGCCCCCGCGACGGCGGCAAGCGGGCGGCGCTGAGCGCGACCCTCTCCTTCACTGCCGGACTGGCACTCGGCCCGGTATTCAGCGGGCTGGCGTTGCAGCTGGACTTTTATCCGACTCAGCTGCCCTTCCTGCTCATCATGGGGCTGGCGGCCAGCGCCATGGTCGGTGTTGTGCCGAGCTGGCCCGCCAGCGCGCAAGGGGCGCCGGCCGCGGCGCACGGACAGGGCAAGGGATCCCTGGGGGAGGGGCTCAAGGTCACTGGCGTTGCATTCTTTCTTTGCGCGGCGGCCCTGTTTACCGCCTGGGCGGTGGCGGCCAGCCTGCTGGCAATTGGCCCCAAGGTGGTGAGCCAGTTGCTGGGGATGCGGGATCTCGGCCTGTTCGGCTATCTGATCGCGGCTTATATGGTGCTCTCCGGCCTGTGCCAGCTCTGGGCCCGCCGCCTCGATGCCCGCCATACCCTGCAGAGCGGTTGCCTGGCGCTGGCACTCTGCGTGCTGCTGTTTACCGGCGCCGTGCACGTCCAGTCGCTCTGGTTGGCGGGGCTTGGGCTGTTGGTGGCAGGTTACGCCCAGGGAGCCGTGTTTGTCGGCAGTGCGACCCTGGTCAACCGCATCACCCCCGGCGCCAGCCACGCCCGGCTGGTGTCGCTCTTCTATATGATCGCCTATGTGGCGAACTGGGTGCCTGTGCTGCTGGGTTGGGTGAGTGACAGTGTCGGCCTGCGGGCTGCGGTGGATCTGCTCGCCGTCGGCAGCGTGCTGATCAGCCTTGGGCTGGCCTGGGGGGTATGGCGCAGCCGTTTCGAGCGAGCCGCGGCCTGAGCCATTTATCCGCCAGCACTTACTCCGCTACGACTACCCGTTTGGCATCCAGGTGATGCATCCATTCCCGCAGGATCAACAACACTGCGGCAAAGTGCCGTCCCTTGGGCAAGTGGGCCGCCGCCAGCGGATCCCCTTCCACCATGGCGGCAAACTGGCCGAACAGCTGCTCTATGCTCTCCCGACTCAGCTCATGGCTGCCGAGCTCGCCAGCCAGCGGGAGCGGGCTGTGCAGCGTCACCAGCTCATGGGCCGGAATGCGGGCCGCCAGCGGCATCAGCGCATCCTCCACCACCATGATGGCCCGTTCCAGTTCGTGCGCCGTAGGCGGATCCTGGCGAAACGGGCCCGGCGTCATGGCCTCGAGACCAAATGCCAGCTTGTAGGTGATGGTGATACCGTCTGCCTGGGTGATCTGCACCTTGCTGGTCTGCTCCTCCAGCTTCAGCATGATGGTGGGGTGGCTGCTTGTCATGGGATCTCCTTGCCGTGTTGATAACCAAGCCTATCCATACACCCGCCCATGCTTGCTGGCGAGGGCTTTCAGCTCCCCCATCCGGGTGATACGGCTTGCAAACTTGGTTATTGATGGCATTCTGGATGTCTAAATGGCTATTCTTGTTCATCTATCACGATTCAGGAGTTCTGATATGGATATTCGTACCGCTCCCCGCGCCATCGCGCTCGCCCTCCTGCTGGCCAGCGGCATCGCCGCCGCCAACGAGGCACTGGTGATCCAGACCGATTTTGGCCTCAAGGATGGCGCAGTGTCAGCCATGAAGGGGGTTGCCTTCGGGGTGGATCGCAGCTTGCCGCTCTATGATCTGACCCACGAAATACCGGCTTACAACATCTGGGAAGCCTCTTACCGCCTCTACCAGACCCTGCAGTATTGGCCCAAGGGCACAGTGTTTGTCAGCGTGGTAGATCCCGGTGTGGGCACAGATCGTCACTCTGTGGTGCTCAAGACCAAGAGCGGCCACTACATCGTATCGCCGGATAACGGCACCCTGACCCTGGTGGCCGAGCACTTCGGCATAGACGCTGTGCGTCAGATCGACGAGAAGCTCAATCGCCTCAAGGGCTCCGAGAAGTCCTACACCTTCCACGGCCGCGATGTGTACGCCTATACCGGCGCGCGGCTCGCCTCCGGTGCCATCAGCTACGAGCAGGTTGGCCCGCTGCTGCCCGCCGAGGTGGTGAAGATCCCTTATCAGCCGGCTGTGGCCGAGAAAGATGGCACCCTCAAGGGCACAATCCCGATCCTGGATGTGCAGTACGGCAACGTCTGGACCAATATCGACGATGCGCTGCTGTAGCGCGGCAAAACCAATGGGAATTTTTGCGGAACCAATGGGAAATCTAAGGCGGTGTTACTGGAGGGCTATATGATGACTTGGCACAAACATTGCTTTGTGATTTTTCGGGGTCGGTTAATGCTTAGGGGCTCGGTTGCATTGCAGTCATGGGGGTGCCAAATACAACCGAGCATCACAACTACTTAGTGCTCATACCGACTGAGCCATGCTGGCCGGATCACTTCCTCCTCTGCCGCCAGTCCCTTTATGTATGCTGTTGCCTCCACCATTTCTGCATCCGACACCAGCCCCAGCTCATGCTCCAAACGCACAAGCCCATAGCTTGCCAGCGCATACAGGTAATAGCGTCGCGTCTCCTGTTGCACGTGTGATGCAACTTGCTCCGGCGTGGCCATTTCCTGCCAGACCTCTTGCTCTACGTCGAACCGGGGATTTACGAGCGTAACGGAACACGCTGGTAACGCCTTGACCACATCATCCTTGACGTACATACCGCTCGGAACGATGTACTCCTGGACGAACTTCTGCGCCAAATCGTAAACCTCCTGGGGCGTCGGCTCGCGAATGGTGTCCGTGTCGTCAATGATGAGCCGCTCAGGCAAGCGCTCTGCGCAGTAAAGTCGCATCAGCAAGCCTTCCGTCTCCTCTTCGGGAAGTGGCTCATTGAGTGCCCTGAACACACACGGATAACCCTGCTCAAGATTGCGCAGATAGAGGTAGTAGTAGATTTTTTTCATGTCAGTCGCTTCCATACATGCAGTTTGTAAAAGGCATTCAGTACCGAAAATACGGCTCCGCCACCTTGCGCGTCAGTTGCCGGTGTTGCCCCCCAGGTATCTGTCTCGCCCGCAACGTTTGAGACACCCGCCCAGTTGCCGCCCACCGACGCCATCATCAAATAGTCATCACGGTCAGTACCGGTGCGGCTCACGCCCCCTATTGCAACCTCACTGGAAGGACTTGCCGCCAGCGGTTTGCCGTACTCACTCCAGACATCATTGAATAGATAGTGCGCATGCCCAGGAATGTGGTGCGCGTGGTCATCCACCGTGTGGGCATGACTTGGCATGTGCTCCAACCCCAACGTGACAGTGTCGCTACCACCTGTAAGACCGCCTGACTCACCCTCTGCCGCGCCGCGCAAGTTAAGGTTCACCGCTACCCGGCCCCAGGTCGTGCCGTTGTAAATAGCTGCCGGATTGTCGTTCCCCTCAAATAGCAAAACAGCACCGACAGGGGGGATGCTGCCCAGTTCCGACAGTGAAGGCGGATTAGCGGTGTCATAAAACATTCGCCAATCGGTCCAAGAGGCTGCCGTCTGCGCCTTGGCGCGCCAACAAGCGCCGCCGCTGCCCTGAGCGGGATAAGCAGTTTGGATAAGGCCTTTGTCTTTTTCGGTTGACCGTGTTTCGCAGTAAACCTTGGCGTCCTTAATAGGTGGGGAATTGGTGCACGAAGTGCGCTCGTATAGACCAAAATCGCCAGCCACGCAGGTATCCATATCCTTGTTTTGCGTTATAGATATGAGCCCCTGGCTGTTGTTCAGGCTGTCGGTTCTCGGTTTGTAGGTCTCACCTGGGAGCAGCCCGGCATCCTCAATACCCCCAGCAATCAGGAGGCCGATAGACTCCGTAATCTGGTTTAGTTTGAACTTGTCAGGTTTAACCCCCGCAGCAGCCAGAATGTTCAGCAGCTCCGCTTGCCAGATGTTCCACGTGGTCGAGCCAGGGATTGTAGGCGTCTCACCTGGCCCGCCCTCGGTGAACCACTGCGGGACGGCTGATTCCGAGGGGGGGATGTCAGGCATACTCGACACCCCGGTTTTATTGTCAACGTGATACATCGTTACTCTCCATCAAACGTAAATGTCATGCCCTGGTGGGCAGGCCAATAGCGCTCCAGCACACACTGCAACTCCGAATAGGAGTACACGCGCAGTGGCGTGGTACAGGGGTCTAGCACGTTGGCATCGCGATAGGGGATCCCCCCCTTCACGTTCACCTTGGATATGAACGAGTTATCCGGGTCTGGCGTGATGGCGATGTCGAACCCGTAGGCTTTCGCCAAATTTTCATAAAACACCCGGTTCAGACTGCCGTAAAAGGTCATCTTGTTTTGCGCCACGCGTTGGCGCTCGGCAATGGATTGGGACAGTCCGGCACACTCTGGTAGTCCCAGGCACGCCTCCCAATCAGGCAACAACCAGGTGGCACTGGAGGGGTAGCGCTCCCGACTGCTCAGCTGGCATTTGTCCCTATCCACGCGCGCAAACGAGTCGCCACAGGCCAGCATTAACTTGCCGGAGTCACCATCGGGCCGGGTATCCCACGCTTGCCCGCGAGGCATCAATTGCAGCAGGGCGCGCTGGTATGTCGGTGACGGGCGCGCCTCTCTGACGGAAACGTCTATTCCCATGTGTATTCTCCTGGCATCGCCAGTTGGTTATGGGTTGTCACGATATATGCAGTCGGGGACAGCAACTCGCTGTCATCCACTCCTGCGGCCCTCGCAATCGCCTTGCGGATATGAGAAGGGGGGATCGCGCTGTCAGGTGCCCCCTGACTGCCCATCAACGTGGCTATTTCCAGCATTACCTGAGCCTGCACTTCTGGCGTATTCGGGCTCACTTTGATGGTGAAGTCCACGTACAGCGGCTCGCTGATGAACGTCGTGACCACCGGCCCCAGTGGCTGGCCAACCGGCTGTCCGGTCAGTGGATCTGGGTGATAGTCGATGTAGCTTGCCACCCGTTCTGCATCCGCCTCCGTTGGGAACATGGCGTCCCCTTCACCATCAAGCACGAACGTAACTCCCACCGTGCCGGGGCCCTGCCAAGTGGGAAAACACCAGGCCATCACCACGCCAGGAACCTCACGCGCCCAACGTTCGTAATCCCACTTGGTGCCACCTTGCGGTGGGTATTGCACTCGCAACAGCAACCGCGAACGTAACTGCTCGATGGGTTCCTGGTTCGCGCCACCGACCATCCCGTCAAAGCTGACACTGCCTACCGGTTGCACTCCAGTAATGGGGCTAACCAGCGTCAAGGCGGTGCCTGCAATGCAGTTCCCCAACGCGCCGCGCTCCTGGGCAATCGCCTGAACGAGAAGCGAGCCACCAGACGAGGCCGTGATATCTGCATTGCTTTCATAGAGCGTCCCATCAGCGCGGCGCCACTGCGTACCTGCCGGGATGGTCAGTGCACTGGCAACTACTACCGACACGCTCCCACTGGCTACTGCCGGTTGTTTGCGTGGAACACCGAAGAACGCCGCCCAGCGCAGCAGGAACGCATCATCTGACAGGTGCGGAATAAGTTGATTGGCCAGCCAGGCCAGTTCGTCATATTCACCAGAGATCGCGCCGGAGAAGGCAAATGAAATGGCATTGAGAACACGGTTGCGCACTGATGACTCGGCACCGCTCAGGCGCGAGTCAATATCGGCCTGGATCTGGACAATAATCTCTGGCAGCGTAGGAGGGGTATACGATGACATGTCACACCCCCAACCCAGTGGCAATAAACTCAATCGCGGGTAAGGCTGATCCGTCAGGTAGGGTCACATCCGTGATCAGACGTAGCTCCCCCTCGCGAGGAGAGTTGGCCGTGATCTTGATAGCCGATACCAGCCCATCATCCTTCATCCAGTCGGTGGCCTCCTTGGCATAGCGCACCGCCTTCTCAAGCGCAGATTGCAACTGCTTCTCCCGCGCCAGCAGCCACAAACGGCTACCCATCGGCGAAGCCCGATACGCATCGCCCCAGTATCCCCGCGCATCGTTGCTACCATCCGGTATTGTGTCGCCAGGTTGCGCGCGGCGGTCGGTGAAGTAGGAGATAATCAGCGCGGTGTTAACGCTGTCGTCGTTGAGCAAGTCGCCACCGGTCAATACCAGACAGCCGCGCCCATTTTTCCAGGTAATGCCTGCGTCGCGCATTATTGCGGCCCCTCTGTCACGTCATTCGTCTCTTTATGGCGATGTTCATCAAATTCAATGCCGCCAATATTGGCCCCCCCCTCAAGGGTTGTTTCCCCCGTCACCTTGAGGTTTGCATTTAAAATAATGTCGGGGGCAGTCATGCTGATTTCCTCTTCTATTTCGCAAATCAATTTTTTGCTCTTTATTCGGGCCACCCCATTTTCTTCCAGACGAATTTCATGGCCCTGATAGTGGTAAATGCCAGCATCTCCGGCATTACCTTCTTTGGGGCGGCTGCGGTGATCGGCTACGCAGGCCACGACAAGGTGATCTTGTTTACCACCCACCGCCACCGCGAGCGCTTCGGCACCAGCCAGGGGCACGCTGAAAAAGCCGTACTCCTGCAAGCGTTCGAGATCATCCGCAGGCTCACCATCACGCAGCACAACCTGTACGGTCTGGTGACCGCTGGCGTCATTGATGAGCGAGATAATGCCGCGCGCTACCGATGTGCGAATGCGGCGTAGCAACGGTGCCAATGCACGGGCGAGGGCGTCTTTATTCACGAAAAAATCTCATCAGTGAAAGCACTGATGAGATCATGAGGGGGATAAGAGAGTGTGTGGATTTATGATGGTTGACACTGCTGCGCGAGGGAGTGTCAACCTGACAACGATAAGCGAGTATTACCCTGGGCGTTTCAGGTGTGTCGGAATTTCACGGTCGAATTGTTCTTGGGAAATGCCGATGCCTTTCCATGCCGACGCTTGTTCACTTGGAACAACCTCTCGTGGGAGATCGTACCCTTCCTTGGGGGCCAAGGTCATGGTCGCCAACTCCCCGCCATCATCATCCTGGCCAAATCGAATATCAACAATCAGCAGCTCCCTGTCCTGCAAACCTAATATGGGTGCCGTCACCGTAGTGGTGGCATTTATAGGCCAAAGCGCCCCGTTTTGTTGCTCCCAACCGCGTACCTTGGCCGTGACCCGCTGCCCTTGAGATAGGGCCTTGGCCCGTTCGGCTTGCGCTTGCGCCTTGGCGGCAACCGCGTTGGTGCTGACACTGGCTAATATCTGCTTTGGCCGCCAACGAGGCACCGCATCATCCACGAACGTGGCTGTCACACTGGTGACCTGCTCTAGCAGCATGCTTTCCCCAAGTTCGGTGCCACCGGCGCTGTCGCCGAGTACCTGGTACACACTGAACCGGTCGCTGTCATCATCGACGTATTCACACTCCAGCAGGTTCTCTCCCAACACCAGGGCATCGGCATGACCTGCCAGTCCTGGCTCGGTAAACACCACCCGCCCATGGGGGTCGCTGGTCAGGATAACCCCGCGCTGCCTTGCGCCTCGGGACAGCGCCTCAAATACTGTCTCGGAGTGATCCAGTTTGAACTTGGGAAAGGGCTCCGCCGCCTTGGGGTCGGCCACCTGCCATACTACGTCGATATGAAAGAGCGACAACAGGTCGCGGGCTATCTGCTCCAAGTTGCGACCTACCCAGGAGCCAGCCTTGAACACCGCACTGCAATCCACAAGGTCTGCGGTGTAGTCACGACCGGTGATGGTCAATGTCAGTTCCTCTCCCGTTATTTTGTTCACCGTCTTGCGCACCCATCCCGAGATGACCCGCTGCCCCTCAATTTCAACCAGCACTTCTTGGCCACGCACGATGGCCGGAAATGGGGCGGTGGACTCCAGTACCGCGCCCACCGAGAACTCCCCCGCCAGCGACTCCAGGCTACGGGATATGTCCACCGACAGCCAACCGCTGTAGCGTTGACCCGCAACTCGCAAGGCGACATTACCCATGACTCAATACCTCCACATCCGCCCCACCTGGTACAAACAGTGGATTGATCACATCGTTGCGTCTGGCCATGGTTTGCCAGCCCCGGCAGTCGCCAGCATAGCGATGCATCGTGAGCAGCGCGGGCTCCATGAGCGTGGTGGTGACCCTGTCACTTTTGGGGAGCAACAAAATACGCTCTCGGGTGTCGGCCAAGATGAGCAGGCGCATTGTTCTGGCTTCCCTGGAAAGCCCTGACCAGCGCAGGGTGCTGGCTTGCAGCATGACGTCATCCCAAGCGCTGGCGAGAACACTGACACCGTCCTGGGCTTGTGCACGACTCTCCAGCACCCAGGTCGCGGGCATGGTTGCGTCGTACACCTTGCTCAGGCCTGATTGGCGCGCCCGCTGTTGGGCGACCTGTACTGCCTGTGTCAGCGAGTCGGAAAAGGATTGTGTCAGGCATGTCAGGATGCATTGCGCCATAAAAAAATCCAGGCTTTCCAGATTGGCCAAGGCTTGTTGAGCACTGACAGGGAGCACCCTGACTTGTGGACTCAATCCGCGTTTGGTACGCCACAGATTAGTTTGCAGGTGGCGCTGATAGCGCGAGGAGGTCATGACGACGCCATTGCCCGTCAATCCCATCCGAGCACTCATGTGACGATAGGTGGCCAGGCTGTCGGACACGCTACAGATAGTGCGGATACTGCCGAGGCTGCTAGACAGTGCCGAGGCCAGTTGGGCCGGGGCGTTGATGAGGTGTTCAGCGTTGGCCTTCATGGCATCGATCAGCCCCAGAGTGTGCTGCACATCATCGACCCAAGACAGCATGGAATTCACCGCCCCTTCTATGTCTGCAAGCGTGTCCGTCACGCCTTTGATGACAGTGTCCATATCGCTGAGACTCAAGCCATCAAGTGACCAGCTATTCGTGAAATTTTCCTCTGCGGCTGCGGTGACATTATCGGCGGCATCCGCCACCTGTTGCTCGGTATCGTCACTGGCTTGGGGGGCCGTAGTCGAGAGCGGTGGTAGGCATGAAATGGTGAAATCACAGCGCCCTTGCGCCGACAGGGATTCCCGACTGTCCCAGGACTCGATAACCACGGGCAAGGTGCCCCAATATGGATGCACCAGCTCACCTTGCCCTGGTGCATCCAAGGCGGTCATCAGCGCATCGCGCTGCGCCATGTAATCGCCACCCAAGACCACACACTGGAAGGTGCGCTCGCGCATTTTTGTGCCCAAGCTATCAGCTCCGCCATCGCTGCGCTGGGGGAACTCGCGGCGGGCAACGCGTTGCCCACCTCGTTGACTGACCTCATCCATGATAAGGAACGGTACCCCGCGAAAGGTGCCTTCTCCCTCTCCCAGTGTTGTCCGGTAGTGGCCGGAGCCATCAGATACAGCCGTGACCATCAAGAACCTCCCCAGTACGCGCCACGGTAAAAGGCCATGGCGTTTTCATCTGTGCGGGTTTGCACGCTTTTGACTTTCACGCTGTCCGGTACGTCCAGCGTGACCTTGATTTCGCTTTTCGACGGTGACGGCTCAGGCTTGACGGGCTCATCGAGTTCTCGGCCCGCCTTGCCGCCCAGCCAGCTGCCCAGATAATCCCCCAGTACACTGCCGAGCACCGTGCCGATACCTGGCAAAATGGCGGTGCCGATAGCGGCCCCCATGATAGCGCCAGCACCGCCCCCCAACGCTTCGCCGCGCTGCTCATTGTTATCTGCAGACGCCACTGCTGCGACGGTAAAGGCGGCGTTAAGCAGCGGCACCCCCTTCTCGGCAAGCGAGGCAAACTTGAGCGCTTTTCCCACACCGGCCATGGGCGGCACGTTCGGCTGAACCGATGGCAACGGGGTGCGCCTGGCTGTCGGTGTAACCGACTTGCTGCCCCGGCCTTTCTTGCCAAGCCCCTTGCGCCGTTTACCGCCATCCATCTCGCCCCAGCCACCGGCGCTCATGCCCGCTGGCCAATTGACCACAAACACCCGCTGCAACCCTGCATCCAGTCCGGGCACCTCAACGCCACCGCTAGCTGGCCCACCTTGGCCACCTCGACCGCGTAGATAGTTCCAGCCCGAACGTGCCACTTTCACACCAGACTGGCCCACGCCATAGGCCGTTTTGCCCATGCCAATGCCCGCATTGCCCATCCGGATCATTTTGTTGGCGGCATACAATGCCACCAGGGTTTTGCCGATGGTCTCCCAGCCGCCCAATCCCTCTGCCACCGTGTTGATAGCGCTCGCCACTTCCATCACGCTGCGAGCGGCTTTGGGGCCTTCTTCAATGATGGTTTTGAGCATCGAGGCGGCACTGTTAACAACGCTGTCCAACTGCCCCGACTGTTCGGCCGCGTCGTACAACTGCACAATGGCCTGCACTTGCTTGGTGATGGCGTCAGTGACGCCTGCGTCCATCACCTTGATTTGAAACTGCTCCCAGGTGTTACCCATGCTGGATATCGCCCCGTTGATGTCGTTCATGGAATCAACCGAGGCGCCGTCGAATTCCTTTCTCATGGCCACCACGAGCAACCGCAGCGCATCACGCCCCAATTGCCCCTTTTTCATGGCCTTCATCAGCTCGTCGGCACCCTTGCCCGTCTCCTTGGCCAGCAGCGCGATAGGGTTGAGCCCCTGGGCGGTAAACGCCTTCACCGCACCCGGTGACATTTTCCCGTTCTGCCACATCTGGCCAAATTGCCCCATCAGGTCTTTGGCACTCTCTGGCCCCAAGCCTGCGGCAGCGGCGGCGTCCTGGAACGCGGGCAAAATTTGGGTGGGGTCGAGATCGAACGACTTGAGGATGTTGATGGATTCAATCACATCGCCGATGGCAAACGTGGTCTTTCGGGCGTTCTCCTGCACCCAGTTCAGCACATCGTCAGCGCCCCCCTTGCCAAACGAGGTTCGCAGTTGCCCGCGATAGGACTCCATCTGTTTGGCTTGGGTCAGAAAGGTGTTTTTGAGGGCGTAACCGGCGGCAGTGATGCCGAGCACGCCCACGCCTAGTGCGCGTTTGCCCATGCTATCAATGCTGTCAGATGTTGAACGAACTGATTGGCGCAGGTGCGAAAGAGACTGGCTGGCGTCCTTGTCCATGCGAGTGATAGCGCCCCCAAACTCACGGGCGCGCTGGGCCATATTGCCGACAAGGTTGACCACCACCGAGGCGGTCATGGTGGTGTTAGTTGCCATCCGATGACTCCTTTAGCAAGGCGCAGTATCTAAGAAGGCGGGGCAGTGGGAGTGCCAATGCCCACTGCGGCCCGCCTTGAAATTTCATGCCGACCGCCAGCGCAGCCCGCTCCAAATCACTCAGATACTGCTTGCACTCGCCCCCGCTCAGCCATCTCACCCGCGATCAGGACATTGGCCTGTGCCTTGTCCATGTCGCGGATGCCCTTGTTGATGGCTTCATAGTCATCGGGGGTCAACTGGCCCAACAGCTCGCGAGACAGTGGGCCATTGATTTGGCCAACCCGTTTGATGCGCCGACGCGTCACTTCCAGGCCAAATCGAAACGGGCTGGATGTCAAGGTAGGCTGACCTTGCAGGTCGAACACCACTTTCTCGGAGGCCTCCTCAGCATCGAGCAACTGGGCCGTGGTCAGTTGCTGGAGCTCCACGTCACGCTCGAAGGTGCGCTGTTCATCTTTGCCAAATGGCAGGCCCGTTTTTAAGGTCAGGGTATGCATTTAAATCTCCTTGGATTCAACAGCGGCGAACTTGACTGAAATCTCGCCCTTGAATGTCAGACTGGCCGGGTCGGCGACCCAGGCGTTGGCCATCATGTGGGTATGGCCCACATCTGGTTTGAACTGCACGGTCACGTTGTCCCAGGCATTAATCTTGGCGATGGACAACGCGCCGTTGTTGGGAAATTTCGCCTCTAGTGTGGCCTCGGTCGGGGTCGCACTGAACCCGTAAACCTTGGCCCCCTTGATAACCTCGCGGGTGTCGCCAGAGGGGGTGAACGTGGCGCCGTCCAGAGTGGGATATTCCGCCCCATCCACCGTGACGATGGCTTTTCCCTGGTACTGATACGGTGATGTCATGATGTAACCTCTTATCCGACGTAGTTGATGGCTTGGGCATAGATGCGAAACTGCCTGACGATGTTCTGCGAGGCGTAGACGTTGACCCGGTTACGGTCGTTTTCATCTATTTCTACTTGCAGCTCGTCCTTGTAGTGTTCGAAGTTGACAACCAGTCCCGCCCACTCCAGCTCGGTAAACAGCGCCAGCAGCTCGGTCTTGATAATGCTGGGGGTCACAATGGAGGAGCCCGGCCGAAAGCGAGCGCCATCTTCGGCCAGCTTCATTCGCCCGAATTTGCCCTCGATACGCACCTTGGTGACGTAGCGGATATAGGACAGCGTGGCGATGGTATTGACGTCCAGGTAGCTGTCATCCAGGTTCCCGTAATCGTCTTTGCGGTACATGGTGATCTGCCGCAGGATATGAGCCACCCCGCTATCGTCCACCGAGAACGGTGAGATACCGTCGTAGAGCAGGTTGTTGCTCTCGTTCCACTCCCAGCGATCGCCCTCCGCAGGCGGCAAGAAACCTGGCAGTGCCAACGTCTGCAACGGCAGCGCCGGATCGATGGACAGGCTGGAACATGCCACTGCACAGTTGATGGCCGCAAGCTCCCAAGGCGGGGTCGGTGAGATCCCGGTGGCCATGGTCGAAAACAGAAATTCATTGCGCGCTAAACCAAAGGCTGACGTCTCGCCATAATTGCCACGAAATGCCTGGAATGCGATGCCATCGATCATCTTGAGCGGCCCCCATCGGGTCAGCAGTTCAGTGGCCATTTGGGTCAATGCGGCACTGTTCGTGAACGGGTTCACGACCCGGTTAAACCAGGTGTTGCCCATCGCACCGATGGCATCTAACAAAGAGGAGTCAGTGGTACTGCCGCTCATCTTGGTGATGTCGACATCCAGGCCAGCCGGAACCCGTTGATGGGCGTAGTAGTTCATCCGGACATCAATCTGGCATCCGGTGCTACCGTTCCATTTTGCCGTCAGCAGCACCCCGTCTTTCGCATCTACAGACGCAATGACGGGCATGGCGGGGATAGCATTGATGGCGGCGATGAGCATGGGATACAACATGGCAGGGGTATCCTTCTCAACCACGTCAATCTCTACCTGCTGACCGGCGATCATCACAGACAAGGCACCCGCAGCGGTGGCTTTACCCGTCAGCGTGAGTACACCGGTGGCCGTGGTGATCGTGCCGTTTCGGATGGGGACACAATAGAGCCTTGCTGTCTTGTTAATGGCCAAAAAACGGGTAGCCATCATGGCCAGCATCGAGCCTTGACCGTACAGCGCGGTCGCAGCAGCCCCGGAGGTGATTTCCATG
Organism: Aeromonas piscicola; assembly: GCF_000820005.1. Lineage (GTDB taxonomy): Bacteria > Pseudomonadota > Gammaproteobacteria > Enterobacterales > Aeromonadaceae > Aeromonas > Aeromonas piscicola. The sequence continues at coordinate 464,660 of NZ_CDBL01000052.1, forward strand.
GGCTTGACCACCAACCCCGTTTGCGCTTCCGTGGTGGTACACCCGAACATCAGCACCGTATCTTGACGGGTAGCCAGCCCCTTGCCTGAAGCCCGGTTGTTGATCTCGATATAGGTCAACGGCATCCGGACGGTATTGGGGATTTGGTTCATTTGGCCACCGCCTTTTTCTTGGGTTGAGTGTCTACCAGCACCACACTGCCGTCGTGCAAACGACGCAGCCAGTAGCCAATGGCAGGTTTCATTTCCCCGGCGGCTGCCAGCGGCAACCGGGTGCGGGGGTCGCGCACCTGGCAGCCCGGTGCGGGTTTGATATGCAGTTCATCGAGCACGTCGCTCATCTCTTACTCCTTGGGCGTATCCAGGGTGATATGGGCCGCCATCTCCGGGGCGCCCACGTTGTCGGCGGACCAGGTTTGGTAATGGCGTTCAAAGTCGGGCAAGGCTTCCTCCTCATCGGTCAGCTCGTCTATCAGCCCTGGTGAATTGAAATAGAGGCCATAGATGGCCACGCCGGTGCCGCTTTGGGTTTCACTCCACAGATTCCTGACCTCTTGCAGTGAAAAGAGACCGCCAGGAGAGAGGGAGCGACCATGCAGTGTGGCAATGAGTCGCTCAGTGATTTGATAGGCGCCGAGCTGGTCGGTGCGCTGGGCATTGGCCACCGGCGCTGCCACGAACGCCGCCCATCGGTTGACGACCTCTCCATCAAAACGTCCTGGCATCAACCCCAACCAGGCGATGTACACCGCTGGCGGAGTGCGAGTGACCTGACGTACCGCTTCGTCATCCCAGTGACCTGGATGGGATGCCACCTCCCGCACAGTGCGCCCCAGTGATGTACTGATACGGGCCAGCAGGGCGGCCTCTACGTCGGCAATCATCAGATAAACCCCTGTGAGTCCTGGCGGGCGAACACGTGTCCACCTGACGTTATCTCGCAAGACATCCCCGGCTCGGGGCGGGCACCTTCCGTGGACAAGCCCAGGGAAAGCTCTCCCTTGCCGATTTTCTCCAGCATCTTGAGGGCTAATGTGTAGTCATCATTGACGCGGTCAGTGGCGCACCCTTCCTCCAGGTGGTAGCGCGCCAATGAGGTCGACAGGCGTACCAGCACGCGGGGCACGGTCGCCAACGGCAGCGGATAGCGGCCATCTAAAAAACCGTCGATAACTACATCTGCATCCTCCAGGGCGCGGGCGATGGCCGCGTCCGCTCGCTCGCCGGTGTTGTCCTTGTCTGACAGCCGAGTGATGAGGGTCGCGCCGTAGCGCTCATCCAGGTCGGTCGGGGTTGCATAACGCATGATTTACTCCAGGGATGTCGCCATGGTAGACAGCGCCGCATCACGTTCGGCGGCGGTTACTTTCTCGCCCAGGGTTTTCTTGAGCCAGGCCAGGTCCGGTTTGCCTTCCCCGTTAAGCACGACAGGGGCGTCTTCGGGGCGATTGCTCAGGGCGGCGACGATATGCGCGAGCTTATCTTTGCCCAGTACCACTTCCTGCTCCGGGTCTGGGCGGTCTTTACCCACTAACTCATCGCCCACACCATCCACCGAAAACGCCGGTGTTTCGCTGTCAGTGGTCCCCGGTTCTGTCTGGGCAATCGAGATCTTGAGCGCCCCGGCCCGGTCAGCTTGCAGGATGTCCAACTGCGCACGGGTGACCATATGGGTTGACGTGCCAAAGGGGAACGCCACACCCGCCCGGATATAGCGCGGGCGACGCTTGCAGCGCACATTAATAGCGATATCTTGATTCGTATCAGCCATTGCATTGTTTACTCCATCAACGGGCCAGCCAGCAGGCAGGCCCTTGGGGGGGAAGGGTTACAGGTAGTCGGCGACCAGCAGTTCCAGGCGATTGCGCAGTTCGTTGGAGGTGGTGCCGTTCATGGACGCATCCAGCTCACGTTCCAGCAGACGGGTTGCCACTTTCTCCAAGCCCGGCGGCACAACCAGCATGGTCGGCTTCATGGAGAGCTTGCGGCCACCATCAGCCTCGATGGTGCGCATTCGTTGGATCACTTCCCACAGGTTGTCCGCGTTGAGCTCGGCCAGACCGGCCATTGCCATCTGCCAGAACCCATAACCCACGTTGTTACGCATCCGCACGCCGTGCAGGTATTCGTCCAGCATGAACACGTGATCGGAGTTGGCGGCGCTGTACTTCATCTCCAACTCCGCTTTGGTGCGTTCCTGGTAGATGATGGGTTTGATGGCGCGGGAGGTATCGAGCACGAACCAGGGCAGGCCCTTCCAGTCAGCATCCGGCATGTACACGTTGGAGTGCATTTTCGGGGTGCCCGTCCCATCCGGATTCGGGTAAATGGGGTGCTCGGTATCAAAGAAGTTCTGGCCGTCATAGCACGGTTGATCGAACCCGTTGGCCAACGCCTCGAACACATGAATGTCCGGGTGTTGTTCGGCGGCCAGCCCCATTTCCTGGAACAAGGTGGCGTAGATGCCCAGGTTGTCATCTTCGATATCAACCCGCGACACACCCACCGTCCCTTCGAACAGTTTGTTGGGCACCATGTAGCCGTCAGATTTCATCGATTCGATGACACGGGCACCGATCCACTCACGCAGCATCGGGAACTTGCCGAGCCAGCCGTAGACGTTGGCCCCGCTACTGGACGGGATCACCGAGGCGATTTTTTTGTACTGGCTTGGCGCCATGGCCAGGCCGTTTTGAAAATCCTGGCGCCAGGTGCGTTGCAGCTCCGTGAGCAAGGCGGGGGTGATCATTGCCATATAAATAAGTCCTTTGAAAAATTGACGATAACGGGGAGTTAAACCGGGTACTTGGCCAGGTATTGCTCTGGGCTCAGTCCTGCGGCTTTGGCAGAAATGGCCTGGGTGTCTGTCAGAACGGCCACGCCTTTGGTCTTACCTTGGTCGACGTCCACGCTTTGCGGGGCGCTGGCAGTGAGGGCTGCGATGACCGGGCGGGCATCTATCATCGCGGACAGAGCGGCCACCCCTTGTTGGGAGGCCAGCTGGCGGGCGTAGCTCTCTTCGCAAGCCAGCAGTTGCCCCTTGTCGCGGGCGCCTTTGATGAGGACGTCCACGCTCTGGGTGTTGGTCTTGGCACTCAGGACAGCGACTTGTTGCACCAGGCCGTCATAGGTGGCTTTGGGCACGAACTGGGTCAGATCAACCTGGCCACTGGCGGCGGTCAGGGCCGCTGTCTTTTCGCTGACCTGGGCGGTCAGGGTGGCCATTTGGCTTCGGCGGCTACTGATGTAAGCCATCAGACCTTCGCGGCTCAGCATGGCCTCGCCATCGGCCTCGGTTTTTATGATCTCGACGATGGCTTGCAATGCGCCCTGGATCTCTTGGGCCGTGGCCGTTGCGGGCAGTTTGAGCAACATGCGCAGGCGTTCGAGTAATTCGTCCATATGGATATCCTTTTGAATAGAAACGGGAAGGGTCAGGGTTGCCGCCAGGGCGGCCAGGGCATCCATACCAACCACGCCGGGGTCGTTGGTGATGGCTGCCATGCGCAACTCGAGCGGACGGCCCGAGGCGTCATAGGGGAAAACAGCGGAGAGAAACCGGTACTCTTTGGCGTCGATAAAGGCATCCGCCTTCTTCGTCCAGCGGGGCTTGACGTAGAGTCCCGCGCCTTCACGCCATTCAATCTCCGAGCCGGTGAACCAGCCGGCAGCCGGGGCGGGCTGACCGTTCACCTCTTTGTTGAGGGTCTGGTGCTCATAGTCGATGAGAATGTCCTGCCCCAGCAGCGTGGCTTTGGTGATGAGATCTGCCGCAATCTCGGCATCCAAACGCCAGTGACCGCCGTCCACATCGAAGGGGCGGCCGTCTCGGGCCTTGAACTTGCCAGCGGGCAGCAGCTGGTACCATCCGTCAGCCGCAGATTGCAGATCGGCGGTAAGGATAGCGACGCGGGCCGGGGCCAGGGCGGCAGCTGTCAGTGCTGCAATGGGGTGAAGTTGTGTTTTCATGCCGCCATGATGGCGGGGGCCATCATGGGGTGGGGTTTATCTCAAATGACACGTTGCACAGCGGTGCAAACGAGGGGGAAATATAGGAAGAAATGGCGTGAGCGACGATAAGACGGGTGAAAGCGACATCGCCATGCGCGTGAAAACCGCGTGAGAAATCGCAAGGTTCAACTTTAACACCCACGCCAATACGTTGGTAGCGCCATCCTATAGCGAGCCCGTCAGCGCGCCCTGGATGGCTTGCAAAATCTCCTGGCGAGCAACCCCATCCAACCCCATGTACGGACGAGCGGAAATGGCCGCGGGGCCGGGAGGCATTCCAGCGGTCCCTCCTAGCTGGTGAATGGCCGCATATTTCATCGGTGAGCCTATCCAGGCAGTGGTGGGGCTATACCCGGTGGTCAGCGACGTTGCCAGCAAGCCCTTGACCTGCAAGATACGCCCAGGCCAATGTCCGCCTTTCTTTCGCCGGGCCTGATGCCTGGGTGTCAGGTCGGCCCAGGGGGCACCCGTCTCAGGATCCCGCTCATCGGCAAATGCCTGCTCGCTACTGTCCGCCAGGATGCCCGCAATCTGGCGCGTGATGATGCGCGGGTTCTCACCCATCGCCTGGAACCTGGCAAACGCGGCCTGGATGTTGGCCGTGTCAATGCTGATGTCGAGATCCATTATTCGCCTCCCGGCAGTTCGCCCTGAATAAGAACATAACGGCCCGCCGCCATATCCTGCGCCAATGTGTCCCCGTGGTAACGTGCCAGCCCGGTGCGCACGGCCTGCTCGTTGGGCTCGCTCGTTGCCAGGGTGGCCATCAGGCGGTTGTCGCCGAGCAGCAGCAGATCGCCATTATGTTCGTCTCGCAGCATGGCGCGCGGGGCGGCGAGCAGGCTAGGCAATGCCTCATAGTCGGACTGGTCGAGTGGTGTTGACTTCACCGCTCGCTGCGACAACACCGCAACCCGCCCCATGGATGATGAGCCTGCCTGTTGCACCAGTGCATCACTGAGGAACGCCACCGGCATTACCCCCTGGGTGGCGCGCCCGTCCAAGGCTGCGCCAACCCAGTCACGATAGGCCGCCAGGCGTACCGGGGCGTTGTTAAGAGACTGGGTCATTGCTTGGCGTAATGGCCGGTCCTGCATCTCGATTAACTTGTTGGCCACGGCTGCATCCGTCCCGAACGCGGCACTGCCCACGTTATACGACCAGCCTGCGCTCGGTGCCATACTCACGCGCTTGCCGTTACGGACGGTGCTAAAGCGGGTGACATCCGACTGATACACCTCGCCAGTGACCAGGCTCTCACCCATTTCCACCGTGGTGGTGCTCAAGTCCCCCTCGCTGCTGCTGACGCTCAGGCCATTGGCCTCCAGGCGCTGTTTGCTCATTGCCCGCACCCTGCACCGGCAGCCCCAGTCATTGGGTGGATAATGCGTTTCCCAGATGGGGTCCGTCGCGGCGAACACCAGGCCGTTCATGGCGGCGTGAGAAGATCGCGTGCTCTTGTCCATGACCGCGATGTACTGCCAGTAGGGGTGCTCAGGCTGGTTCATCTGTTGCAGGTAACGTCCCGCCTGGTACGCGGTGGTCATGTTGGTGCGGTAGATGGTTTCGAGCCGCCGTGGTGAGCCCAGTGTCACGGTCTGTTGCTGGCCGTTCTCATGGGTGACCGTGGTTTGCCCCCACCACCCGAGCCGCTTGAGCTCGGGCATCAGCTGGTTGCTAAATTCGCGCATGGTCATGCCCGTGGCCACCGCTTGCCCCACCGATGACTGAAGGGTGGTCAACACCTCCAGGCTGGTCGCTTTGGCTACGGTAAACCCGCGCGCGTGGGCACTGTGCAGCGTTTCTTGCCAGTCCCAGCTGATGGTGTGGCCCTTTGCCTGGAAGTAGTCGACCACCTCCTTGGGCTCCATGCGCAGCAGCAAGCCGATATTGAAAATGTTAGCCATCGACATCCGCGCGAATGCGCCCCCAGGTGTCTGCCAGGAAAATGGCGCGTGTCAGCAGTTCGGCCAGCGCGTCAGTGTTCATCTGCGGGTACAGCGTGGCGGCTTGCGCCATGGCCGCCTCTGGCCCGCGCTTGATGATGGCCTCGATCACCGGTTGCAGCAGCGGCCCCATCACCCGACCCCACTCATCGCCATTGATAGCAGCCATCACGCTATCCAACTGCGTTTGCCCCTCATCTTGCGCGGCCTGCGTATCCTCTGCGGTCAAGGTAGCCACTGGTTGATGCGCGCTCAGCATCGCAGACGGCAGGCGACCAAACAGGGAGTCTGACGACGCGGCGCGCAGTACCTCCTCATTTTTTCCTGGCATCGGAATTTTGAGTTTTTCATGCGCCCAGGTCAGTGGGATCCGCATGCCGATGCCAACCAGTCCCGGCACGCTCTGGGCAAACATCGTCATGTCCTCGGGCTCTGTGGTGTCGAACACCAGCTTGGGCAGCCGACCTGGTGAGCGGTACGAGCGGGCATTGAGGGCATACAGCGGAAACACCAGATCGCGGTTGAGGGTATGGGCCAACTGCATCAGGTCGGAATTGCGCAGCTCCTGGCGCACTTCGTTGTGGACATTGCCCAGGGCATTGGTGGAGCTCTGCCCGTCAGCCTGCGAGGTCAGGGTGCCGCCCAGGATAGCCTTGGACATGGAGCGCTCGCCCCAGGAGATCATCAGTTCAAATGGATCGGCCGTGCCGGTGGCAGCCTGTTGAAAATCAATGTCCATGCCGCGCGGAATGATACCGCCCGCGTTATGGCCGATGGAAAGTACTGCCCGCATCAGGGCGGACTTGTCCTTCTCGGTGGCCCCTTCCGGGAACTTGCCCAGTTTGAGCGGGAGACCATAGATCTCCAGGAACTCGGCCAGGTCGCGCACACTGTAGTTTTTCCAGATGAACGGCCAGATGAGGGTGCGCACCAGGCCGGTGCGGGCCATGTAACCTGATTTGGATTTGGCCCGATGCACCATCCAGCCCAACGGATTAAGGGCAATGCCGTTCTCACTGCCATCACGCAGGCGCAACGTCTGGGGGTCTGCACGGGCGACCTGGAAGATAGACGGATCGCGCCACTCGCAGCCCTGCGGCACCAGCAGGCCATCCACGTTTTCCCAGCCGGTAAACTCCTGCGCACTGAAACCCTTGAGCAGGGCGTCAGAGGCATCAAAGATGGTATCGGGCAGCCAGTCAAAGCTTCGCAGCAACTGCTCCATCAGCGCGCAGTCGGCTTTCTCGGCCGCACTGGCATCACCAGGTGGTTGCAGGGTCCACGCGACAGGCAACCAGGCGCGACGCCGTTTGCCAAGCTCACTGAACAGGTGGGTATCTTTCTCCTCCATGTCCTCGGCCAGCTGACACTGGGCGAGGAGGTTGCCAAGCTCAGCCTCTTTGAGCAGATCCGCCGCCCGATTGGGGGTGATACCCACGCTGGGATGAGTGCTGACCTGCTGCATGACCATCCCCACCTGGGGATTATTCTCGGTTTGGATCTCCTGCCTGGTCGGTGCCGCCAGCGGCTGGCCATCCGGCCCCAGGATCTTGCTTTTTGCCATTACCAACACCCTTGTTCAAATTGGTGATAATCATCCAGGTCGCTGTATTTCGAGACCGGCGTATGCCTGCTTGGCAGTGGGATGAACCCTTCCATGGTGCCCCCCTCCATCCAGCTGGCCCGGACGGCCATCACCAATGCCACGGCGAAATCGCCATGGCGCCTGGCTTTGCCATCCTGGCTTTCCAAATCTTTCTGGCGGCCCTTGTCGATCTGCGGGATGCCGTTGACCAGCTTGATGCTGAGCAGGTCATCGAGTACTGACTGGTGACGGGGCAAGTCCAGGTTAAACCCTTCAAATTCGCCCTTGAGTTTGGGCATCCACTCGGCGTACCAGGACTGGGACAGGTTGACCGCGTCAATCATGTCCGGCCCAAAGCGCAGCTTGGCCGATTCGGCCAGATAGCCGCCGTTGCCGGTGGCATCAAACGCCCCCGCCCGAAAACCCGGCAGACGGGTCAGGATGTAGAACATGATCTGCTTTTGCTGGTCGTAGGTGAGATTGCGCAGCTCGACTGCGAACGGGACACGCTTGCGTAGGTCACTTTGGATGGTAAGCGGCACAAACACGGTGAGATCGCCTTTGCGGGCAAAGTCCTCACCAAAGACATGACGACTGCGCGGATCGAGCTGGTCAATCAGCGGCTGGATGTGGGTCTGGCACCACGCCTCTATTTCGGCCACACGAACGGGCTCTGGCCAGGATTCAAAATCCTCTGGCGCTTCATAACGCAGGATAGGAATATCCCGTGCCTGCACCATGGCCGACTCAATCAGAATGCGGGAGAGGTAGTTTCCGCCGCTCTTTTTGGGGATGCAGCCATACTCCTCGTCAGCCGATTCCTTGTTGGGGGCATTTTTATAAAGCCGGTCTCGCCATGCCCTCTCGGCCTCCAGGCTCCACTCCTGGCGGGTGACATAGCAGATTCGGCGATAGAGTCCGTCAGCCAGCGCATCGTCCAGCGTGATGCGGTGAATGCTGTAGTCCTTGCGCCCCTCACGCACGTCCTGGATGTATTGGTTAAACAGGTTGTCCACGCCGTTATGGGTACTGATAAGGCGGACCTTGTTACCCCACATGGTCAGCGCCATGGCCGCCTTGAGCAGCTCGTCAAGTGACTCATGAAAGCCCGCTTCGTCAATCACCACATCACCTTGCAGGCCGCGCAAGTTGGATGGGCGCGAACTCAGTGCCTGAATTTTGAATCCACTGTTGGGAAAGCGGATCATGTAGGTCAGGATCTCTTCGTGCTTGTCACTGTCCCACAGTGTCTGCTCATAGACATCGGCCTTGGCCAACTGGTTGAAGGCGCGGGCGAACAGGGCGCAGGCGGCGATGTATTCCAGCGCCATTTCCTGACGACTGCCAACGTAGAACGTATTGCAGCCCCCCCGCCGTTTTGGCTTGGCAGCGTTGGTGACATTGCGGCCTGCCTCTGCCCAGGTCAGGCCGGTACGGCGGCTCTTCTCGCCAATCATGACCTCGCTTTCGTCTGCGAACCATGCGGCCTGATAGGGTAAAAACACGGGTTCCTTGAGCGGAAATGCCGTGCTGGTGTCGGTGGTGATATCGACGCCAAGCTTGCTGGCTTCGGCATTCAGGTCGATGAGCAGTGGCTCACCGACAGGACGCAATGCCTTGGGTTGTGCGGTCTTGGCCATCATGCTCTCCCCATCAAAATTTCACGGATCCGTGCTTCAATTTCCTCACTGATACCGTCCTGGCCACGTAACTCCTCCGTGACGGCGTTGGCCGCTTCCTCGGCATAGGCCGTGCGAATTTCGCGCTCACGCTTGAGGTTGTTGGATGCGGCAGCTTCCAACCGTTGCAGGGCCAGCGCCATTTCATTGAGCGCCTTGGGGGACACGGTCTTCTCGCCCTCACTGAGCGCCAGCGAGGTTTCAAACGCCAGGGATTGCACGAACTGGAACAGCAGTTTGCCCACATCGGATGAGGGCTCTTTGCCCAGCTTGGCGGTCCAAACCTCGGCCATCTGACGGCCTGCCAGGATCTTGTCGCCCACGGCCTCCATACGCCGATGATAACGGTTGAAGCTGGTGTAGCTCGGCATGGCCGCCTCTCCCAATCCCTTCTCTTCGATGAGCTGGCGTAGCCGGGCATGAATATCGAGCTGGGTCAGGCTGCCAGAGCGGATCATGTCGTTGATCTGTTCTTTGAGCTCGGGTGGCAGCAAGGCCACTTTACTTTTTCTGGATTTTGGCAACTGTGCTCGCACTCGTTCGTCAACCATGCGGCCTCCTATGGACGCGGACGCTTGACGCCCGGCACGATCACCACGCCGCGAGCCGTATCACCGCCACGCCCGGTCAGGGTGGCGACCATGCAGCCGGAGACATCACGCACTGATACCAGGTTTTGCTCCGCCAGCCAGGCCAACTCGGTGCGCACCGTATCGCGGCCACAAGCATGGCCATACATGCCTAGGCACTGCTCCAGGATGGATTCGTTCGCCTCAAAGCCGCCCATGTCACGCAGAGCGCGCAGCAGCACCAGGCGGCGGTCTTGTTGCTGTACTTCTTTAAAATCCATGATCACTCCTCAATTCAACTTGCTTTCAACAACCAGGCTCACCAGGCGATCTACGCCCTCCAGCTTTGCCGAGATGGAGCGCATCGCGCCGGTCACTTCGGTGATATCGCGGCGCATCGCGCTCCACTCATCCCGGTCTGGCAGGTGCAAGGTGCGCTCTTCCAGCTCATTCACCCGGCGGTGCAGTTGCTTGAGCTGTGATGCGCGCAGGATGCTCGTAAACAACACCCCGAGGGCCACACCAATCAACAGGCTACCGACGATCAAACCTGGCTCATTCATGGTCGAGCTCCTGTTGAGTGGTCGATGCCTCATTGGTGGGCACGGTGGCTTTGGTACTGGTGTTGTTGGTGGTGGTTTTGCCCTGTTGGATGATGACGCAGGAGCGCTTGCCGAACTTGATCTGCGATTCATCCGGTTCGCACTGGACGTTGTCGTTACGGGTGTCGGATTTGACGTAGGTCACGATCCCGGTACACCCGGACAACCCGAGCAGTCCCACCAAGAACATGGCTGTCGGGAAGGGTTTAATGTTGCGGTTTTTCACAATGGATCTCCTTGGCCTGCACACGAACAGAGACCCCCATGGCGGAGTCGGTCACAACAACCGGGGCACACCCCGGTTGACCAGAAACTTCATAGCGGACGTAAGAGGCGGCGCACCCGGTCACCGAAATGGCCAGGGCCAGCACGACGGCCAGACGTTTGATGTGTTTCATAGGCCATAGACCTCACTGTCGATGGTGCTCCAGGTCGTGGGGCCAACCACGCCGTCGACTTGCAGGCCATGAGCTCGCTGGAATGCCTTGACGGTCTCTTTGGTCTGAGGGCCAAAGACTCCGTCGTGAGGCAGGCCGAGCGCCAGTTGTAGTTCAATCACATCGCTGCCCTTGGCGCCGGTCATCAACTGGGCGCGTTCAATGCCCAGCCCTATTGCCAGGCGCCCTGCTTCTTCAAACTGGCGGGCGTAACCTGCGATGAGTTCCGCGCGGTCGGTGCCGTTGATGATGCGGCGGGCATTGATGTAGTCAAAGGAGCCGTCGGGGCGGTCGTAGTCGGCGAGGGATTTGCCGGTGAACCAGCCATGGCGCATGCCAAAGAGAGCGGCCTGGGCGGCGTAGAACGGCACCAGCATGCGCTCTGGATTGGCAACGAAATCCAGTTCGCCCTGGACAAGCTGGGGGTCAAAACAGAGGCGACTGGCCTTTTCGTAGTTCTCGCGCCAGGTGAGCTGCAGATAGCCCCGGCCGTAATAGGCGTGGCCGGTCTCTTTGTCCGGTTCGCCGTATGGGCGGCCAGCGCCTTTGCCGTATTCCTCAATGGGGCGCATGGTGGTGGCGGTTTCGTGGTAGATGGTGGCCAAGACGTATGCCAGGTGCGCCATGGGGGCGGCGAAACCGACCCCGCGCGCCACTGCCGTGGTGGCAATCAGTCCGCCGATACAGGCAGTTTGGGCGTTATCCAGGGAGCCCTTGAACAAGGTGGCCGCTATGCGATTGCGCAGCGCCTTGATAGAGCGAACGTCAGAGGGGGACGCCGCACAGGTGCAGCGACGTAATGCTTTCATGGTGGTTATCCGGTTTCATTGGGTAACCACATCATGAAGGTGGGGGGGGCGGAGGGGGATTTATCTGAAGTAACACCACCGGGCAAGCGGTGTTAGGCGAACATATCCGGTTGCAAACGGCGGGACAGGGCTTTGCGCTGGGTGGCGATAATTTTGTAGAGCGCCGGGTGGCTCAGGTGATATTTGTGCGACAGCATTTCGATGTTATTGCCGGTGAACTCGGCAAAGATGATGTTATCGCGCAGGGCGGCTTTGAGTGTTTCCCCGGTCGGCAGGTAGGTGGCGCGTCCGCCCATGTACCAGGCGATGGCCCCAGCGCACTTGGCTGCCAGCTTAACGCTGTTCTCGGACTCGACACCATTACGGGCCAGTTCACTTTGCAGCACGTGGAACAGGTCAGCAATGCGTTCAGGCCATTTTGCGCTCAGCTCGTCGGCGGGCATGTGCTCCATCCGATCCAGCAGCAGCGCCGCATCCGGGTCGTTAAAGAGGGAGAGGTTTTGTTCGCTCATGGCAAGCTCCTGATCATTTGTACAGCGGTGATGCTGGGATTATAACGAGTGGCATGTATCGGCGCTCAACATTTTGCCACTGACAAAAAGAGCAGGTTATCGGTTTATTGATATATGAAACAATTCACGCTTTCGGATCTCACATAAGAGGTTGTTCCGAATGGATGACGTGGATGTATGCGCCCGATGTGGCGGTGGGGTGATTGAGTATCGCCCCTTCATGGGGGCAATGATGCCCATGCCCAGGTTACCGACGTTGGCCGCGAGTGCTCGCGCTCGATTTGGTTTGCCGCCCGGCGGCAGGTTCATGCTGTGTAATCCGTGTAGAGATGGCGTTCCCGCCCTTCAGTCAGACATTTCCCGCCAACTCTCGTCGTCAGGCGATGTCTATCACACCCCAGCGGTGCCTATCCCCAAGCCGATTTCGGCAATTATGCCACTCCCCTTGCCTGCGCTTATCTTTACCAGCCAGCGGCGGATGGACGACATGAATGCATCCGATATGCATTATGGCGATATTCCGGAGGATGCCTTGCGCAACTTCTACGGCTTGCGCGACGTCTCGGCGCGCTGCAATCCGTTCACCATGGCGGACAGGAAGGCGAGCGCGGCCATATTGTTTGATGAGTTTCGGGCGCTGTCGGATATGTTTTCGTTCTACGGCCCCTACAAGGGATTGATGCGGTTGATGATCGGCCACATGCAGGGCAACAGTGGGACGACGTTTCGCCATCCGCTGCTGGATAGGGCAATGAGTGAACGGCTGGATATGAAAGAGGAAACAGAGACGCTGGCGAAACTGCAAGCTGCTCTGGAAGACAACATCGATTGGACATCAGGGTGCTACCCCTTGTATCGCAAAGTTGAGCTGAGAGACGCGGTACTGAATACTGTTTTGCCCAAGTTCAACAGCTGGCCAGACCGGGTTAACGGTATGGGCATCACGGTGCATGATACCTGGTCGACCCATATCACCCTGCAATCGCTGGAGGTGACGGGCAACCGCTACAAAGCCCAAGTGCAATTTCGCATCCAGGATCATTTTGGGCTGGATGACGATGATGTGCAGAATCCCTTTTATCGCCAGTTTCGGATCTTCCGGATATGGTTCGTGCTGCAACGCTGGGTGGGGTACGGCTATCGGCCGTTCATCACCGAAATGAACGTGACCAAAACAATTGAGGGTAGTCGATGAAGATGATGCGCAAACTGATGCTCGGGGCCGCCTGCGCAGCTGTGCTCTATGGAGTGTGGCAAGTGAGCCAGCCCCCTCAGATAGAGGCTGTACACCAACTCAGCGGAAGGCCACATCTTATCCTAGTGCGGCATTTCCCGTTGACCAGGCAGGGCAAGATTGACTGGTGGGATCGCAACCAGGTCACGCTCAAATCCCAATACGGGATCCCGGCACCTTACCCTAACGGTAATTTCTCCGTCACAGTGATGGAGTGGGATGGCAACTATCGTGTTGATCCTGGCCGGGATGCTTCGTTTTTTGAAGATGCCATCGATCTGCTCTGCTTTGAAGACATGAGCCCGCCAACTAATTGCATAGCAAAAAAGCCCGTCATGCATGTATCCAGCTTTGATGGTGAGCGAATGCGTTTCGCTGTTGATGGACCAACTGGGTGGGCAACCTACATCCGGGAACCCGGCTCTGATGAACTCAAACTCCGCCGATAACGCGTGGCGCGCTGCATAGCAAAACAGCCTCCAGGGAGGCTGTTATTTCTTCATTTCAAACTGCTCGACGAGCGGGCCGTAACCGGAGAGAGGTACGTGGCCACGCTGTTTTATCACCTCCCTCATCACGCGCATATGCCAGCGTTTGAGGGCTTCCAGTACCCGCACGGCCAGTTTGTCATCCAGCCAGGCGATGCTGGCTACGCCCACCCCTCCGTTCTCTGCCTTGGTCATCCTGACCACGTAGGCATCAAGGGCATGGCGGGAGGTATCAGTGATAACCCCGTGCTGGCCCATGATGACCCACACTGCCACGATCTTGTCCCCAATGCTCACGCGCGGGGCGGGGCGGCGTTCCTGGGGTTTAGTCGAGGTAGTCTTGCGGGACTTTTTGAATCCAATCGCAGAGAGCGCCTGATAGGCCGCTTTGAGCTGTTCGGACGACATCTCTTTGCAGCTTTCTTTCCCCGTAGCGCCCAGCAGGAGCGCTTGATAGTCCTCATCGCGCAGGTTCAGATTGCGCTTGGCCACGTGGATGATTTTGATGAGGTAGTTGCGGTTCATGATGTTCTCCTATGGCTGCTCATCAGTACCCGATCACCACATCGGATAGACCATCCCCGCCAGGTGGCGGGGTGGTTTCGCAGGTCACGGGCAAACGCTTCGTGACCATTTTGTTTTACCTACATGCGCAAAGGAACCTTTAGTGACTGAAGCTGAACGAGAGAAAATCATGTCCCCCTTACGTGAATTTCTTCACCACCCCACACTCAAATGGCCAAGGGGAAGTACCACGTTGTTACCTGCCTTGTCGTCAAACACCCAGGCTTGGCTGGAGGAACGACTGGCTGGCGAAGCGCTGACACAAGAAGAGTGCCTGTCTCTATCAACGCATCGTCAAATGTGGCTATGGATACTCATCGAGCAGCATTATAGCCATTTGTTGAAGGCGTCTCTTGACCCGACTCCATGCCTTCATGGCACGTCTCAACATGTAATTGGCACGCCGTTTCTGCGCTATCTCCTGCAAGAGGGATGGCTGGATTGACACGTTGCTCGGAGCCTTCATTGAGGGCTCCATTTTTTGCTTTATATCGGATGTCATCCCCCTCCCTAAAACTAGGGTAAGTCGCCATTGCTTCCTCTATCGACATCCCCCAATCAAATTCTAAGTGCGTAAATAAGCGTGTAAATTTGTTGGATCTTATTTCCTTGGGGAAGCCACAGACGTAGGTTAGGGGAGGTGTGGCATTCGCTTTGGCTGCACTCTCCAGATTTTGCCACTCAGGCTCATCGTCATCACCCAATACGCGCTGCAACACAATGAACTCTGTCGGTTCATAGCCCCACCAACGGCGGCGTGTTTCAAGTTGTTCGAGTAGCATCAGTAGCTGTTTTTGCTCACTTTCATTTAAAAACGCGGATGCTTCCAACCCTCGAATGAGGAAGTAGTGATTCTGTTTATCCATGATGTTTTTCCTTTGGTTGCTCATCAGTACCCGGAAACCATTCCGGGCAGACCAACCCGCCGCTTGGCGGGGTGGTTTCGCTTATCGTTTTACGTTGGTCGTGCTACCGTTTTTCTCCCTTTCATTACTGGAGCAGCCCCATGACTGATGGCGAACTCTACAAACTGGCCGTTGAGCTGGTCATCGCCGAGATCCATTCCAATTTCATTTCCCAGAGCACGATGGGCCGGGAAGATCAGATTGAGGACCGGATTGCGATGTACCACGACAGGCTGCGCAACCAATGGCGTTCACGGCATCAGACCGGAAATATTGAACCGTTCCCTGGTAGCGATGGCCGGTCTTGATGTAGATGACGTGACCACCGCATTTGTGTGTTGCTTTTTCCATGCCTCACCTCTCACAGGCCCCTTGCGGGGCCTTTGTTTTGCCCGTCATTCCAGTGGGGTTATCAAGGTCAGCCCTTCGATTTTCTTGAACTGACGCACCAGTGTGGCGGCAGAGCCGAAGTGCGACATCAGGTAGTAGCACCCTTGTTTTTTCAGATCGCCGTCTCCCCATTGGGCCTTGAAGCGCTTGATGCCGATCTGTTTTTTGTACTTCTCCAACTGCGCGATCTGCTTGGCGCTGTATTGCGCAAAAAACTTGTGAAACCAGACCTGCTTCACCACCTGGTTTATGAACTGGTCGGCAGGATCCAGCTTGTCCACGCTCTGCACCCACTCGCCCTTGATGGCACCGTCGATAAACACCTCCAACACGGTTCTGCTTTCGCTTTTGCGTGCCCGGCGGATCTGAATTTCGTGGCCGTGCAGGTCGAATTTCATATCGACCCACATGGCCTTCAGGTGCTCTTCGATGGCTTTCCACTGCTCTTTACTGATCATGATTCCCTCCGGATACCGAGCTTGATGCAGGAGCGGCAGAAGTCGCGGCGACGTTCAGCCCACCATGCGTTGTGTTTTTGCTTGCTGACTTGGCGGGCCTTGCCCCACATATCTGCCGCCTCCTCTAACTGGCCAACGCGCTCCAGTTCGGCTGCTCGTTGGGACAACGCGGCATAGCCGTTCGGGTTCTGAGCCTTGAATCTGATGTTATTCATGGCCATCACCACGCTCATCAGCTGCGGAACGTGGCGTGGCGGACAGGAATCCCAGCAAGGCTTTGATGACTTGGGCGCCATCACTCATTTCCTCAGCCCAGTCGACAAGCCCACGCTCTTTTAAGCCCGTGGCAGCGTTGCGCATCCCAGTGACCAGGGAATTGATAGAGCCATACTCAGCCAAGAGCTCGGTCAGCTCCGCGCTGTACTGCTTACAAAGAACCACAGACGGCGCCTCGCTTTGTTCCTGCGCATTCATTTCCTCCAGGCCTTTCTGCAAGTGGTAATAGCCGCCCTGGTTGTTACCCATTTCACTCATGGCGGTGTTGATATGACGGCGAGCGATGGAGGCTTGCCGCCCTGCAATGCTGGCATGACACATCAGCACCGAGCAGGCGTCGTACAGCCGATTGGCCAGTGGGTCAGTGAAGTCCACCCCGATGGGGAATCGGCGGGCTTCAATGAGGGCAACGAGCTGCTCGACACCTACGTGATTTGCACTTATTTCCATGGTCATTACTCCTGAAATTTGGCGTAAGAAAGCCCCTGGCTGTTACGCCAAATATTTTCAAAATGGTATTTGTTGTTATTTCAAATAAGCGTTGCGCTTATTACTGAATATCTTGCTCAAACGGAATGATTTCAAAATCCTCGATACCGGACTTGATAGTGAGCCCTGGTACGGCGGCCACTTTCGTCGGGTCAGCCAGGATCGCCTCCTTGTTGAGCTCGATTTTCTCGCGCAGGAACTGCTTGAGGTTCATCTTTTGCAGGCAGTCGATCACATCGTCCACGCCGCGTGCTGTGACTGACGGCGGGCGGATGCGCCAGCGGATCTCGCCAGTGATGAGATTGGCGGTCTTCACCTTGCCATTCTCGGTCAGGGCTGCCCGGTTCGCCTCGCACCACAAGTGCACCCCGCCTTGCAGCTCGGCGACCTTCTCCTTGAGCTCGGCCACCTTGGGAGCTGCCGCGTTGGTCAGCTCGGCAATCTTGTCATTGAGCTCGGTTTCCAGGCGCACAATCTCGCGCTGGGTGTCGCCGATGGCGCGGATGTCATCCACTGCCTGCTCGCGGCTCTGGCAAACATAGGTTTTGGCCGGGGCCTTGTTACGTGGTTTCTTAGCCATTACATCTTCCTCAGGGTTAGCGAGCGCCAGATAATTAGGCACCCTTCTCGATTCGCGGCCCAGGTAATGCGCACCTGGTCCCCGACGATTTCCTTAATTTCCACCGCAGTCTCCTTGAGATGCCGTGGAGGTCTGTCTACCTCAATCATTGGGGATGAAAACCCCAGTCGAATGGATACTTCTCGGCATCCTTGAGCGTTAAGCCACTTACGGGCCTGGGTTGATATGAGCACTCGTTCACTGAGTGGTCGCATAGGCTGCCTCCTTGTGGCAGTTATGGGGGCAGATTTTGCAGCTGCGATACAGCAGCACCCTGACGCCCGTGGTGGCCCGAAGTGGTTGTGACTGGTGAAACAGGCACTTGTCTCTGGCCAACTCACCAAACACTGGGCAACTCACCGTATTGGCGGGGTACGCTCTTTCGACCGCTGCCTGGATGTGTTTGGTATTGCCGGGGTATTTTCCGTTAATGACCTTGGATACGGCGGTGCGTGAGTACCCCAGTTCGGCAGCCACAACCTGAATTTGGCGGCTCAGGCACTGCTCGCGTAGCGTATCAATCCAGCACATAGGTCACTCCGGCATTTTCGTCGGTGACACCGCGCAGACCGCGTTTGCCGCGCCCTTTGTAGCTGGGGGCGGGGGGCCTTGGCCCGTTGTTGCGTACCAGTTGGTACTTGTCGCCCTGCTGGCGCAAAAATCCGGCTTTCAGAAGACTCTGCAGATACACGCGAACGGTGTTCACGCTGGCCTCGGCGGTGGTGGCCACGTCATCACGGTCAAACAGTTTCAGGATGCGCATGGATTGCCACATGCGGTGACGAACGCTCGGGTTTTGCATCACATCGCTCCTCATGCTGCTTTGTGTCCCAGGAAGAAGGCGCCCTCAAAATCACGCTGGGCCAGTACCTCAAGGCCTTTGGATTTGGCGACTTTTTCGAGCTGGTGCAAGCCGACCACGATACGGCGGATCTCCCCGTTAGCGGCACTGAGCAGGGCTTGCAGCAAGTCATCTGCCACCCGGAACCCTTCGCACATGTCATCAGCGATTTTGCGGGCATCATCAAACTTGCATAGGCCGAACCCAACCCAGGCCATCACTCGGCTTTCAAATTGCGGAAAGTTCTTGAGCTTCTTGGCAATCTTGTCCATGCCGATCAAGATCACCGGCACGGTGGATACGTCATGAATATCCCGCACGGTCTCGACCAGATCGCCTCTGTCCATCAGGTAATCGGCCTCATCGATAAACAAAGGGCGGTTGTCCTCGGCCATGGCGCGTGTGATGGCGCGAATGGCTGCCCGGCTAGTACGGGGGGCATCCAAACCCAACTCTTCGCAGATGTCTTGCAACAGGCTCAAGGGGGTGCAGCAGCGCATAGCTCGCACATAGACTCCGTTCACCTGGTTAACGTACCAGGTCACGGCGGTCGTTTTGCCAAGCCCAGGCTTGCCGTATACCAACCCAAGGCCGGGCGCCCCAAACGGACGATTCATCAATTCATTGCCCGCGATAGCCAGACGGGTCACGTTATTGACGGGGACGATAGTTGATTTCATAATCAAAATTCCTCAGACGTTTACGCTGTAAATTGTGTGTGGGTGGCGGTGTTATTTGGCGATGGGGGTGCTGCCCCAACCCTTGTAATCCGCCACCATTTTTCTGCCCTGAAACTCGCTGGTATCTTCGTAACCTCGTTGCCAGCGCAGCTCAAATTCTGATAATTCCTCTCCGGCTTTTGCCTTGGCATCCATCGCCAGCCAGCGCGCCCACTTGGCCTCTTCGCTTTCGTCGCTGATGCCTTTGTCTTTGCGCACCTGAGCCATTACCTCTTCGAGGTCTTCCACTGTCAGTGGCGGCAGGCTATCCCCTGGCATTGGTTCGCGGTCAATGTCCTCCAGTGCCTCGCGGGCTTCCCTGGCCGCCATCAGCGCGGCTGGCTCGTACACTATGGCCGGGGCTGATGGGGTGAGCGTGGCCGCCAGTCCATCCGCGTTCTCCACTTCATGGGCCAGTATTCTGTCGGCGATGTCCTTGACGCTGTGCTTGCGCTTGGCGCGTTCGGCCAGCTTTTTGGCCTCAGACAACATGGCGCGCTGGGTTTTCTTGGCTTCCAGAGCCAGGGTGCGACGAGAAACCCCTAAGTATTCCGGCGCGGTAGCGATGCACAAAAACTCATGGTTTGCGCTGTAGACCACAAGGCGGCCCATATCACGCTCGTCGTAATAGACCTGCACCAGGTCGCCCACAACCAGCTCGGCGGCGACGTACCAGATGTTGTCAATCTTGATGCCCTTCTTGGACACAGTGCGGGTGCCACCGCCGTTGACCGGTTCGGCCAGCAGCATGTCCAGCGCCCGTTCATCATTAATCAACTCAATCTCACCCTGGTAGCTGGCGGCCTGCTCGGCAGGTGAACACTTCAAGCTCGCATGACGACGGTGGTGATAGACCTTGCTCCAGTCATCGCAGAAGGCTTGCAGCTCATCCGGGGTCATTCGCACTTCAATCAGCTCGCCCTTGGTCATCAGACGTTTGGCAAATGAACGCTTGGACTCAATGCCTTTTCGCTCGGCCACCGAGTGACCGACATAACCGGGCTTGAGCTCCAGCAGGTCATGCGAGAAGGTCTTGAAGAAACGCTCAATGTGCGGTTTCTCTTGTGGGCTGAACGGAGTGCACAGCACCTGCAAGATGTCCAGGTTGTCAAAGGTGAGCGCCAGTCGCTGGGCGACGTAGTCGGAGCCGTTATCTGTTTTGCACACCTCGGGCTTGCCCCAGTCCAGAATGGCGCCGCGAACCAGTTGAGCGGTGGCAGATGCCCGTGGTGTTTCAGTCACGAACATCCGGGCGCGGCGACTCCATACGTCAATGACGCCGGTGATATGTACCCGCTTGCGATTGCCTTCCCACACGCATTCCACATCCGCCGGGGTGGCATCGAGCTCCCACAGTTGGTTGAGGGCGGTGACATGCTCAGAGGCATCGCCAAAGGCCAGCATGTACTTGTTGCGCCACTCGTCCGGATTGGTCATGGCGGTCAGTGCGTTGGCGTTCTTCGCCTTCCAGGCAATCATCCAGCGGCCCATGTGGCCATCAGACGGCAACCGGTACTTTTCACCGAAGTGGGCTTTCATGGCGCGGCACAGCATGCGGCCATTGGCGCTGGGGTACTCGACCATCATGGCGATGGCGAACTCGGTCAGTTCTGGCTGAGTGTCCATCAATGACACGCCAGCCCGCTTTTGTGCATTCTTGGCCTCAATGGCCAGCGCATCGGCGCCCTGTTCGTGCAACAACCCTATCCAGCGATAGAGCGTTGTTTTATTGACGCGTGTCATGTCGATGACGGTCTTGTGCTCTTTGGCATAGGGCAGAGCCAAACTGGTGACCTGCTCAATAAACATCGCCATCAGTTCGCCTTTTTTGACGCCAGGGTGAGCGGCGACAAAGCCTTCGTACTGGCGAACCAGTCCGGCGCGGATAACGGCCTTCTTTTGATGCTCGGGTTTCATTTGCATGGTGCGAGCAGCAGACCCGGCTTTACGTTTTTTGATGGCCTGCTGGGTTGTGGCCAACTCGGCAGCCACTTCCGTTTCAGACAGCTTGGGCAGGGCTGCAATCTGACGCTTGGCCTCTTCCTTGCGCAGATAGCGCTGAGTTTCTGCGGGCAGGCAGTCGATGTGGTACTCGTAGCCTTTGCCAGTTTCGCGCTTACGGCGCCAGTCCGGATTGGTTTCAGAAAGCTTATTCAGCTTTGCCCGGACGTTATGAACACGGCTTGGGAAGCCTGGAAAACCCATGCACTGATCTGCTGTTAACCACATATAGACCTCATGCAACCTGATTCAATCCTACAACTTGGGGAATCTGCTCTTGATACCTGCTTGGCCAGATGGTTGCGGGAGGCTCGCCTATCGCATTTGCGATGAGCTGCTCCCCTTTTGGCCAGTGTCGGTACAAAGCATTGCGAAGCGTGTCCTCACTTAGCCCTTGATTTCGTGAAAGATCACGAAGGCTTATACCTTTTGCAGCCAATACAGCGCGAATATAAGCGCGTGGCCAGTCTTGTCCGGCTGGGATCATTCTGTGATACTCCATTGTTTATGCGGTTCCGGTAATCAACTCTGATAATCGGGACTGCGTAAAGTATTGATCGCAAAAGTTTGCGAGACAAGATTTTTTTGCGGTTTATTTCATTTTTATTTGCGAACCTACATTGCGTGGAGATTTTCCTTTTATGACAGTCACTTATGATGAAAAGACCACTACAGACAAGTTTCACGCGCAACAGTCTTTTCCTGATATGAAAAAAAACCGCTTCAGTGAGCGGTTAAAGTGGGTCATGAAAGGAGCCTCTAACGTTCAATTTGCAAAGCTCTGCGGAGTAACTGAATCAACCATCAGGAACTATCTGACAGATAAAACCTCTCCAACACTATCTGTCTTGGCTAGCATTGCCGATGCCACAGGAACCCCCTTGGCATGGCTTGCGTCTGGTGAGTCTGTAAAAAAATGCGATATCGCAAATATAAATGAATTTAAAAGCGCATCTATCCCCATGTACGAGGTAGAAGCTGCTGCAGGTGCTGGCGCATGGATCTCTGAGGAGAACATTCTGGATTACTGGCATGTGCCGCAAAGCTGGCTGCGCCAGGAACGCTTGGAACACGCCGAGCTGTGCATCATCAACACCATAGGCGACAGCATGGCCCCTACCTTTAGTAGCGGCGACAAGCTGCTGGTAAAGCTCAACATCAATAGGGACAAGGCGCTAGAGGGGGTATATGCGATCAATCTGGACGGCCACCTGCGCGTGAAGCGCTTGGAGTACGCACTTTTCCCCGCGGGCTATCGCGTCATGAGTGACAACGAGCTGTACCCGGAGGAGTTCGTGCCCGCTGCGGAGTTTGGTGATAGGCTTTACGTCATTGGGGAAGTGGTGCGAGTGTTCGGCGCGCCAGCCAGCCAGCCAGCCAGCCAGCCAGCCAGCCAGCCAGCCAGCCAGCCAGCCAGCCAGCCAGCCAGCCAGCCAGCCAGCCAGCCAGCCAGCCAGCCAGCCAGCCAGCCAGAGAACCAATCTTTGGTTCCACCGTCAAGCCTCTACCCGTCAATAACCGAAAAGAGCCGACCTGGAACTGATAGATGAAGTCAAAAGTAAGGAACGGTTTTTCCCATTGGTTATGCCGTCCCTTATTTTTTTCCCATCGGTTATGCCAAAACCTCTTTTCTGTTGAATGCAGGCGATCACGCTCTAAGCCTTGCCACACTTAGCCTTCATCACTAACCGCCTATAAAACTTGTTAACCTCCTATAACCTAGTATTTCCCATCGGTTATGCCTAGTTACAGCTGCTCACCAAGGCGGGGATCAACAAGGGGGACAAGGCCTGTATCAAGATCAGTGAAGGGGATGTGGTCAGGTATGACGGCAAGGCGCCCTACGTCAGCAGCTTCGGCGACGTGCCGGAAGGCCAGCCGCTGGTCTACCTCAACAGCCTGTTGCAGGTCTCGGTTGCCCTCAACATGGACAGTTTCGCCGCCAAGCATCAGGTGCAGTCGGGCGCCAACTGGCATATCAGCCTGAAGAAGTGCTCATGATGCGTCCCTGAGGCTGCGTAGGGCAGGGCGTGAAGAGGAAAGGAGGCTGGCGTCCGCAAGGGGTCGGCCTCCTTGCTGTCTGGCTCGTGCGGCATGGCCCGGCGGCCTTGTTATCAAGCTGCATATTAGGTGAATGAAATTGATAATGATTGGCATTTGGTTGGATAATCGCGCACTTGTCAGACCACATACACCCTAGCGATGAAAACCAGCCTCTTACTGGTCAGTTTACTGATCCTGACCGCCTGCAATGACAACCAGAGCCAGACTCCCGTCACTCCACCGCCGGTCGTGACGCCGCCTCTGGTTGAGCCCCCCATAGTCGTGCCACCCACGGAGCCCCCGATTGAGCCCGCGCCGACCCACACCCGCACCGAGCTGGCCCTGAATGTGGACCTGGGCGAGCGGCTGGGGGCGGGGGCGACCCTGGTGCTGCGCCAGCTTGCCACCGGCATCGAGGTGACCCGCGTACTGGATCAGGCATCCCCCCTTGCCATGACGCTGCCTCCCGGCCTGTTGCTGGATCAGCCGCTGGAGCTGGTGGGCACTGATGGCAGTTATATCTTGCGGACCAGCTCGGTGCGAGTCGCGGATCTGGCCGCCGGTGCCGGCCTGGCCCGTCGCGTGGGTGTGCCCGCGCTGCGACTGGACGAAGAGGCAACCGCCCTCTTCCTGCTGGCCGACCAGAATGGTGATGGCAGCCTGAGTCAGGCCGAGTGGGGAAGGCTGGAGGAGATACGACTACAGCAACAGGCCGCCATTCAGGATTATGCGACCCTGCTGCTGGCCCAGCGTCAGCCGGGGGCCGAGCTCAACTACCCGGACAGTTGGCAGATGCTGCTGGCCCTGCGCGATGACAAGGGGGCGCGCAGCTGGTATCGACGCAGCAACAGCGGGCCTATCCTGGCGGCCCAGATGCAGCGCTACCCGGCCACACCCAGCCAGCCGGATGAGCCGGAAACGGCGGAACTGCTGCGCCTCGATGACGATGGGCTGCTGGTCACGAGCGGTGCATGGCGCTGTTTGCATGATGTGCGCACGGCAAGCGGGGTCAAGGGCAGCCAATACTGGCTGTGGGGGAGTGACAGCGCCGGGCTGCCCCTTGCCACTCGCCTCCGGCTTGCCGAGGTGCCGACCGGTTGCGGACGCAGTGACTGGCGCCTGCCGACCTTAAGCGAGTTTGAACGGCTGCTCGCAGCAGACCGGCTGAGCTGGCGTTATCCCAATACGTTTGCCACCACCATGCCCGAGCAAGTCTGGCTGCGGGACGGATCAGCCCAGGCTCGCCTGTATCATCTGGCGACCCGCAGCTGGCTGGATGAGGGCGAGGGGAGCCTGCTCTGGTATGCGTTGGCGCCCTATCCGGTGCGCCCCCTGGTGGACCGTGACAGCAGCCAACCGGAGATGTCCGCCTTGCGTGCCCAATACACAGGCCCCTCTGCCCAGTGGCCTGCGGCCAGGGTTGATGACGGGGTTGAATGGCAGGAGCTGGGGCCGCTGCCGGCGGTTCCCTTCCCGGCCGACAACCCCTATAGCCGGGCCAAGGTGGTGCTGGGTCAGCAGCTCTTCTTCGACAAGCAGCTCTCCCAGGCGAAAGACATCAGCTGTGCCAGCTGTCACGATCCGCAAAAGGGGTGGAGCGATGGCCTGAGCGTGTCGGTCGGTCATCTGGGGCAGAAGGGCACTCGCAATGCGCCCACCATTCTCAATGCCGCCTATAGCAGCAGCCAGTTCTGGGACGGGCGGGTGGCCTCGCTGGAGGAGCAGTCGCTCCATCCCATCAAGAACCCGGTCGAGATGGCGCTCGATCACGACGAGCTGCTGGCACGGCTGCGGGCAAGCAGCGACTATCCGGCGGCATTTGCCCAGGCCTTCGGCGATGAGGGGATCACGCTGGAGCGGATCGCCAGGGCGATCGCCACCTTCGAGCGCACCATCATCAGCCGTGACAGCGACTTCGAGCGCTTCGTCAGGGGGGATACCCAGGCGCTCAGTGACAAGGCGTTGTGGGGGATGCACCTCTATCGCACCGAGGGACGCTGCATGAACTGTCACTCTGGCCCCCTGCTGAGCCAGCACCAGTTCGAGAGCGTGGGGCTGGCCTACTATGGCCGCAATCTGGAGGATCGCGGCCGCTTCCTGCAGACCCGTCAAAAGGCGGACATGGGGCGCTTCAAGACACCCAGCCTGCGGGATGTGGCCTTTACCGGCCCTTACATGCATAACGGTGTCTTCCCTATTCTGGCGCAGCGCGTCGGCGGCTCGGTGCAGGGCGTCGTGGCCATGTACAGCTTCGGGGTGACCAAATGGAGCAGCGGGGTTGGCTTCCCGACCGGGGTGGATCAGCATGATCCCTTCTTCCCCAAGGCATCCGATCACCTGCATGCCCTCGGCCTCTCCAACGATGAGCTGGAGGCCATAGGTGAGTTCTTGCGCAGCGCCTCCGCCGAGCCGAGACGCACGCCGGCCACGGTAGCCGAACTGGGGCTGGCACAGGTGGATGACGAGACCCCGGTCGAGGCCATTGCCATCGACTTGCAGGTGACGCCGGCCAGGCCCCAGCTGGAGGTGGGCCGGGCACTGGCGCTGCAAGCCGGGCTACGGCTGAGCGATGGTGCTCTGATCCCGGTGAACGGGCCCTTGCAATGGCGCAGTGAAGAACCCGAGCGGGTGAGCGTCGATGCGAACGGGGTGATCCAGGGGCTGGCCGTGGGCCCGGCCCGCATCCAGATAAGTGCGGGCAAGTACGCGCTGGCCGTGACGGTGCAGGTGGTGGATGCCCAGCCCGATTTCAGCCAGGGCTGTCGTCATCCCGAGCTGGCGGCTGGCCAGCTGATCTTCGTCTGCCCGCTGACCCGCGCCGAAGCGGACAGGCTGGCGATCGATTACGATGGCACAGCCCAGGACGAGGAGGGGGATTACAACCCCTTCACCGCCGATTATGTGGTGATGAGCCAGGCGCGAGCTCGCAGTTATTGCCAGCAGCTGGTTGCCCGCGGGCACGATGACTGGCGCCTGCCGGTGGCGCAGGAGCTGGCAGCCCTGTTTGCCGCCTACCATCAGCGCGGTGAAGAGATGAAGTTGCTGACGGAGCAAGGCTGGCCGCTCTACAGCCGGCTCTGGAGCAGCGATGCTCTCAATGACAAGGGGGAGGCGCCTCTGTTCGATCCGGGCAGCGGCGAGCTCATCACGGATCTGCCGCAAGAGGCCCATGGGGTCGCCTGCGTGCGGGCTCGCTAGTCGGCCAGCATTATCCACTCCTCAATACGGGCGCCGCGGCGCCCGTCTTTTTTGCGGGTTCAGCGCAGGGCTGCGGGTGGCGGTACTTCTATATATAGTGTCCGCCCAGCTCCCGCTGGTAGTCGTGGCTGGCTCTGACGTAGTAGCGACGGCGGCGGCATGTCGCTGGCGTGCACAAAGAGGCTGCCGAGCAGCAGGTGCTATAGGAGGGCTTTGCATGACATGGGATGACTCCATCCGGGTGAATATGGCCCATCAAACGCCACACCGATGCTGCGCTCAATCGCTTTTACACACCCCTTTCCCCCCCTTTACAGTTGTGACAACGGGCGCCTGGGCGCCCGTTGTGTGTCATGGAACCGGGTCGGCCTCAAAACTCGTTGGAGAGCGCCTTGTAACCCTTGACCAGATCTATGTTGGTGTGGGCCACGTCTTCGGAGAATTCGGTGGCATCCACAGTGACCCTGGGGATCTCGGCCAGATCGCTCTGCTGATTGATGCGGGTGGTGGAGGGCACATAGAAGCCGGGCGGCAGATCGCAGCCATCCACCACAGAGTTGTGGCGCACCACCGAACCTTCACCTATGTGGCAGTTGAACAGCACGCTGTTGAAGCCGATGAAGACCCGGTTACCGACCTCGCACGGGCCGTGCACGATTGAGCGGTGGGCAATGGAGGTGTACTCGCCTATGGTGACGGCGGCGCCGGACTTGGAGTGGATCACCACCCCGTCCTGAATGTTGGAGTTGGCGCCTATGATGATGGGCTCCATGTCGCCACTGGCATCCACCTCGTCAGCGCGGATCACCGCATAGGGGCCGACAAACACATTTTCCTTGATGATCACCTTGCCACAGATGATGGCAGTCTTGTCGATATAGGCTGATTCGTCGATGACCGGCAGGTGGCCGGAAGGATTCTTGCGGATCATGTTACATCCTGTTGAAGATGAAATCGGGACGGGGAAAAGGCGAGACCACTGGCCTGCCGGTGGGTCAGCTTACGCCTGTGGGCCGGGAGGGGGAACCCCTGACTGGTCTGACCCTAGGGGCCGTGCGCTCCTCTTCTCGGGGTGTTCCCGACGCGCAAATTATGGGAGCATGACTTCTGCCAAACGGGCCGTGTGGCCCGCCTGGTACTCTTTTGATATAACGCTGGATACCCAAGATGAAGAAGATTGTTGCGCTGCTCGGCACCCTGCTGTTCTCCCCTTTGTTATCTTCTGCCGTGCAGGCCAAGGGAGAGGCGGGCGAGTTTGACTATTACGCCCTGGCGCTCTCCTGGTCGCCGGAGCATTGCGCCGTCAAGCCGGCCGATCGGGACCAATGTTCCCGCCAGCTGGGATTCGTGCTGCACGGACTCTGGCCCCAGTACCAGCGTGGCTACCCGAGCAGTTGTTCCCGCGAGCGGCTGGATCCCGTCATGGAGCAGCAGTTTGCCGGGCTCTATCCCAGCCGTTTTCTCTATCGTCATGAGTGGGAGAAGCACGGTAGCTGCTCCGGCCTCGACCAGCCGCAGTTCCATCAGCTGGCCAGCGACCTGCGTCAGAAGGTGAAGATCCCGGCCGCGTATCAGGCCCCTGCCGAGCCCCTGCGCAAGAGCCGCTTCCAGCTCAAGGCGGATCTGGCCAGTGCCAACGACTGGCTGGTGCCAGACAACATCACGGTTGCCTGTGCCGACGGCGGCCGCTTCCTGCGGGAGGCCTACATCTGCATCAACAAGGAAGGGACGGATGCCGTCACCTGTTCCGACGAGATGCAAAAGCGTGAACTGCGCTCCTGCGGTCAGCCGGACTTCCTGCTGCGCAGCGTGCGCTGATCACTCTCTATCTTCATCGGGCCCCTTGCGGGCCTGATGTTCAAATACCGCCATTGGAAAGGAGTCTGGGCAATGACCGACATGAAACAGTTCTCGGCACAGGAACGAAGCTTGCTGCTTGGGGTGAAAGGGGTGGGGCCCACCGTCATAGGGCGGCTCGAACAGCTGGGTTACCACACACTGAGCGAGCTGGCCGAGGCGGATACAGCCCATATAGTTCAGCTGGTGGCCAGCATGCTGGGGTCGACCTGCTGGCAGAACAGCCCACAGGCCCGCGGCGCCATCGATGGTGCCATAGCGTTGGCGCGCAGCCAGGTTGCAGCCGACGCCGTTTCGGACTGTACGCGGGGAACATAGCCATGAGCCTGTTTGCAGAGCTCGGGATGCGTTATCCCATCATTCAGGCCCCCATGGCGGGTGTGCAAAGCAGTGCACTGGCGCTGGCCGTCACCGGCGCGGGTTGTCTGGGCTCCTTGCCGGCGGCCATGCTCAGTCCGACTGACCTGCGAAGCGAGCTCGCTCGGCTTGCCGCCAGCAGTCTGGGGTCATTCAACATCAACTTCTTCTGTCATCAGCAAGGGGATCCCGATCCGCTGCAGGTCGCATGCTGGCAACAGGCACTGGCGCCTTTTTATGCCGAGTTCGGTGTGAGTACCGATGCTGCATCGAGTGGGCCAAGTCGTGCCCCGTTCAACGCCGAGCATGCCGCCATCCTGACCGAGTTCAACCCCGCGGTAGTCAGCTTCCATTTCGGCCTGCCCGAACCGGGCCTGCTGGCCAGGGTGAAAGCCACGGGAGCAAAAGTGTTTGCCAGTGCAACCACGGTAGCTGAAGCGCAATGGCTGGCTCGTCATGGTGCCGATGCCATCATAGCGCAGGGGCTGGAGGCAGGCGGCCATCGCGGCCATTTCCTCAATGAGGATCTCGCCTTGCAGCAAGGTACCTTTACCTTGCTGCCACAAATAGTCGCGGCGGTGGAGCTGCCGGTCATCGCTGCCGGTGGCATAGTCGATGGCAAAGGTATCGGGGCCGCCCTGGCGTTGGGCGCCAGCGCCGTGCAGATGGGAACTGCCTTCCTCTGCTGTCATGAGGCGACGACCTCTGCCCTGCATCGCGCCGCGATTCATTCTGCCCAGAGCCAGCACACTGCCCTGACCAAGGTGTTCAGCGGCCGCCCGGCGCGAGGGATAGTCAACCGGCTGATGCGGGAGCTGGGCTCGCTCTCGGATCTGGCACCTGACTTCCCCCATGCCAGCAGCGCGCTGGCACCGTTGCGTGCGGCTGCTGAAAAGGAGGGTGATAGTGGCTTCTCGCCATTGTGGGCGGGGCAGAATGTATCGGGTTGCCGTGACCTCCCGGCCGCCGAGTTGATCGCAGCATGGGTGAAAGAAGCGGGCCTGGCGTGATCGCTTCTTTATATAGGTAGATGAGCGGGAGGGGCGGCATGCAAGGAGTGGCAGTTCCACCGGCTAAACGTGGGGCACTCATGATGCCAATAGTGCCGTTTTACGGCCTTTCTGTGGATAAGTTTGTACAAAAGCTGTGGTTGG
>NZ_CDBL01000053.1:0-1616 GCF_000820005.1 Aeromonas piscicola
GACTCCCTGCTGGTCAAGGCAGGCTCCGGCGCCCTGACGCTGGGTCAGCCCAACAGCCCGGGTGTGCCGGCCGATTTCGCCAAGCACACCCTGACCTGCGTGTTCAACGATCTGGATTCGGTGCGAGAAGTCTTCAGCCAGTACGGCAGCGAGATCGCCTGCATCATAGTCGAGCCGGTGGCCGGCAACATGAACTGCATCCCACCGGTGCCCGGCTTCCTGGAAGGGCTGCGCGCCATCTGTGACGAGGCCGGCGCCTTGCTGATCCTTGACGAGGTGATGACAGGCTTCCGCGTCTCCCTGCGCGGTGCTCAGGGCCACTACAACATCGAGCCCGACCTTACCACCCTCGGCAAGATCATAGGGGCCGGCATGCCGGTGGGCGCCTTCGGCGGCAAGAAGAAGGTAATGCAGTACATAGCCCCGACCGGCCCTGTCTATCAGGCTGGCACCCTCTCCGGCAACCCAGTGGCCATGGCCGCCGGCCTGACCATGCTGGATCTGCTGCTGGAACCGGGCCTTTATGACCAGTTGAACGCCAAGACAGCCCGGGTGGCCGAGGGGCTGAAAGCCGCCGCCGCCAAGCACGGCATTCCGCTCGCCATCAACTACGTGGGCGGCATGTTCGGCTTCTTCTTCACCGACGAGGCCGAGATCACCCGCTACGAGCAGGTGACCCGATGCGACATGGAGCGTTTCAAGCGCTTCTACCATCTGATGCTGGAGGAAGGTGTCTATCTGGCACCAAGCGCCTACGAGGCAGGTTTCCTGTCGCTGGCGCACGGTGACAAGGAGATTGAACATACCCTGGCTGCCGCCGAGCGCAGCTTTGCCAAGCTGGCGGGTTAATCCCGACCCGGTTTGATGAGAGGGCCCTTCGCGGGCCCTTTTTCATTGCACCATGCCTGGCCCACCCAACTCCCTATCACGGTTCTGGTGCAATCCCCCTATGGCCTCCGCCTGTTTGCCACTCTCTGGTGCAACAACCCCTGCCATTCTTGTCATAAAGCGGGCCCACTATTTGCACACCATAAGCAGGAGCCCACTTGACCGAGGTGTGTATGGCAGAGATGAGCCCCATCGATGTGCTGCGGCGCTATCAGGAATACGAAACCGAACTGACCCCCTTGTTGCTGGGGCTGCTCACTGCCCCCCTCGACTCGCTCAGGAGTTATCCCTTCATACTGACCATAGGCCAGAGCCATGAGCCTGCGAGGATCCTGCCCCCCGTGCCGGCACCGCAGGCACAACTGCGCCTGGTGGTGCAGGGTCATGGCCGGGAGCTGACGCTCTGCCTCAATCAGTTGATCGCCTGGCTGATGGGGGACAGAGAACGCCGCCGGGCCATGCCCTGGTTCAAGGCCGTCTACGTGGTGCTCAGCATGGCGCTGTTCCTCATAGTCGCCACCCTGATCTGGCATGGGTTGGAGCAGCTCTACCTGCTGCTGTGCGGGACACAGCAAAACCGGATCGGTGCCTTCAGCGCCATCATATTCCTGACCCTGGCGCTGGCGGTATTCGATCTGGGCAAGACCATTTTGGAGGAGGAGGTACTGCTGCATAAGGACATCTTCCGCCACAGCGCCATTCGCCGCACCATCACCCGCTTCATCGCC
>NZ_CDBL01000053.1:1917-4083 GCF_000820005.1 Aeromonas piscicola
GCCAGCAGGGGTTGAGACTGGCGCCGCACCGCCCGCCAGGAGGCGTACATGGTCCAGGAGGTATAGATGACGATGAAGGCCACCAGCCACTTCAGCATCTCCATGTCCATGGATTTGACCAGCATGGCGGCCAGCACCACGCCAATGGGGCCGAAGATAGCCACCGCCAGCACAGCCTTGGCATCGAAGGCCCCCTTGCGGATGAAGGTGCCCGCCGAGAAGACGCTGAGCACGGCGGTGGAGCCCATCATGATGGGGAAGGCCGCCAACGGATTCATGCCGAGCAGATAGACCAGCGTCATGCAGGGGGCAAACAGGCCTATGCCGACGTTCATCAAGACCCCGAAGATGAAGTTGCCGAGCAGGGCAATGCCCAGTTTGTAGCCAGTCAGCCCCATGGCATCGCCGCCAAGGGGGAACAGCCCCAGCAGGCCCGCGAAGATGAGCCCGGCCACCACCAACAGGGAGACCGCCATCACCAGCCGTATGGTCTGTCGATCAAACGACGCCACATGGCGTGCCCCCCAGGCCGCCCCCACAGCCGCCGCCACCATCATGCTGATGAGGGTGAGCGGATCCACCTTGACCACACCGATGAAGATGAGGGACTGGGTCACGGTCGGCAACACACACTGACCGTTGAGAGTGCCGGGCAACAGGCGATCATCGATCAGCTTGAACTGCTTGTAACAGGCCGTCTTCACCGCGAAGCTGCCGACTCCCAGGGTATCGAGAAAATTGGCAACAAACCCGATGGCGGCCACGGGCCAGAACGGGGTGGGTTCCAGCAATCCCTGTCGCCGTTTTTGCCACCAGGCCTGAACCAGCATGAAGATGAAAGCCAGGGCACAGATGATGAATATCAGGCGCAAAAGATTAATTAACATACAGAGTTCTCCAGCAACGGGCGGCGATTCTAAGGCAGTCAAAATAAAAAATCTTGGTCGGGATCAACCATTCACCCCATGCAAACGATTATCTGGAGAAAGTCCTGGCAGGCGAGCTCGAACGGCTCTGCTAATACTTGTCTATGAGGGCCAGCAGGCCTGGGGCCATCGGTGGAAGTCATGGTCATTTCGCGACGACCACAGTCACCGATGGGAAGTAGCCAAAAAGAAGGCCGGCATGCACCGACCTTCTTTTTTATTGCTGACCGGCCCGTCGTCCGCAATCCGTCTCGTGCAGCCACGGCAAGCGCGGGGCGAGCCAGCGGATCAGCGCATCCGACAATCCCGTCAGCAGCAAGAGTGGCAGACAGAGCAGGGTCAGCGACAAGGCCCCCACATAGACGTCCGTCAGCCAGTGGGCACCGGAGAGGATGCGGGGCGCCGAAAATAGCGGCACCATCAAGATGGCAGTCATTCCAGCCCCGCGCGGCAGATAGCGCAGGGCAAAGCCGGCGAAGATCATCAGGAACAGGGCGTGGTCACCGGGAAAGCTGTCGCTGGAGGAGTCCTTGGTCGGGATCGTGCTGAGCTGGGTGACTCGCAGCGCATCAGCCACCGTCAGGGTCGGACTCGGGCGGCTGACCGGCAGCAGGTGGCCAAACTGATTAATCGCCAGGGCTCCCAACAGCATGACGACCCCCATGGCCACCAGGCGGCGACGACCGGACTCATGGGAGCGGAAGAAACAAGTCGTGAGGATCAGCCCCATGCAGGCCAGCACGGCCAAATCGAACAGGCGATTGTTGGTCACGGCCACCACATCGGCCCACAGCTGAGACTGGCCCAGCCAGCCGTTGACCAGATGAAAAACGGCGAGATCCCAGTGATCCCAGGGACCATGGGCAGGCAGGACACTCCAGCTGATGGCTATCAGGCCCCCAACCAAATAACACGGCACAAACTTGTTCATGCAGACGCTCCTCTCCCAAAAAAGCGCAATATTCTAGAACATAAAAATCGTGACGTGAATCACATAAGTGTAAGAGGGGGTAATAAGGCAAGCCGCCGCGATGGCCCCTGGGCGCCCTGTCACGGCCAGCCACAGGGGGTGTGGTGTGCCATCTTGGCCTGAACCCGGCTTGCGGCTAGTATGGGGGCTCTTATTTAGCGAGATGATGAGGAATATGCGCAGCTACCTTCGCATTATGCTGTTTGCCCTGGGTTTGCTGGCGGGCGTTCAGATACCGGGTCTGATCGACCTCTACTACCAGCGGCTGGA
>NZ_CDBL01000053.1:4319-4687 GCF_000820005.1 Aeromonas piscicola
TGCGCGCCTGCAACAGGCCAACCTCAGCCTGGTGCCGTTTCAGGGCACAGCGGATCAGCACTTCAACGGCGATCTGACCACGCTGGTCAACCACTATCGCACCAATCCAGACCCCGTGTTTGCACAGGATGCCGCCAGCCTGCAGCACCTGGTGAGCCAGCAGCAAGCGCTGTTGCAGGAGAGTACCTTCAAGGATCGCCCTTGGTATCTGCAGCTGACGCACCTGCTGCTGCGCGCCGATGCCCAGCTCTGGCAAGACACATTGCAAAACTACAGCTACCTGGTACCGCTCAAGCAGTCGGCCATCGTCTGTGGCATGTCGGCGGGTCTGCTCACCGCCCTGCTTGGGGATCTGCTGCTGAGCCTGC
>NZ_CDBL01000053.1:4981-7554 GCF_000820005.1 Aeromonas piscicola
GGGGCCTGATGGCCCCTTTTTACGCTCAGACTGACGCATTTATACCTCGTAAGGCAGGCGCGACTGTGTCACCAGCCGATTGAGCGCCTGCACTACCAGGGGATCGAACTGGCTGCCCGAGCGAGACTGTATGTATTCCATGGTCTGAGCCAGCGACCAGGGCTCCTTGTAGGGACGCTTGCTGAGCAAAGCATCGAACACATCGACCACAGCCACTATGCGGGCCGACAGCGGGATCGCCTCCCCCGCCAGCTGCTCAGGGTAGCCCTTGCCATCGAAATGCTCGTGATGTCCACGGGCAATCTCGGCCCCCAGCGAAAGATAGCTGGTGCCCTCGACCATCTCGCCCGCCTTGTAGAGAATGTTGGCGCCTATGCCCGCATGCTGCTCCATGATGAGCCGCTCATCCGGCTCGAACCGCCCCGGCTTGTGCAGTATGTGATCAGGGGTGCCGACCTTACCGACATCGTGCAGTATGCTGGCCATGCCGATCATGTCGACAAAGCCAGGCGTCAGCTCATCGGGATAGGCCCCCGCCAGC
This sequence comes from Aeromonas piscicola, assembly GCF_000820005.1. Classification (GTDB taxonomy): domain Bacteria; phylum Pseudomonadota; class Gammaproteobacteria; order Enterobacterales; family Aeromonadaceae; genus Aeromonas; species Aeromonas piscicola. Next base: position 5,523 of record NZ_CDBL01000053.1, read on the forward strand.
CGCATCTCGGCCACTATGGCATCGGACAGCTTCTGCACCCGCAGCACGTGCTCACCGGTATCCGAGTCGCGAAACTCCGCCAGCGCGGCCAGCGCCACCACGGTCGCCTCCTGGGCGCGCAGCAGCTGGTTGTAGAGGTAGAGATTGTCGTATGCCGCCGAGATCCGCTGACAGAAGACGTCCAGCAGATCGCACTCGAGGGGATCGAGGGGCTGGGTCGGAGTGAAGCTCAACACGAACTCCCGACCATTCTGGGCGGCGATATAGAGCGAGTCCTGCGGATGCTCAAACCGGTTGCTGCGGTTTGCGAGGGCATTCATCACCGAGTTGTTGAGCTCAGGGTAATGCCTCAGCGTTACTTCGTTATTCAGCAAACATTCGTACTCGCCAGTAGCAGCCAGGATCTCCAGCTCCAGTTCACCTGGGCGTCGTTCGGCACAAATGGCCCCCTCTGTGCCCACATCCAAGATGGCGCTGATCTGCTTGAGCACACCGGAGGCAAATTCCCGAAGCGAATGAAGGTGGTAGAGATCCCCTGCTCCCTCCAGTATCTTGCCGAGCCCCTGCCGGCTCTTGTCGATGGCGCTGAGGGTTTCGTAGGAGCGCAACGAGGCGATGACGGTGGTGTAGAGCTTTTGTACCGTCAGTTCCGTCTTGGTCTTGTAGTCGTTGATATCGTAATCGAGGATCACCCGCTGCTCCGGGGCCTGACCGGGCTGGCCGGTGCGCAGCACGATCCGCACCAGGCTGTTGTGCATCTCGTTGCGGATCTGGTGCACCAGTCGCAGACCCGCATCCTCCGTCTCCATCACCACATCCAGCAGGATCAGGGCGATGCGCGGGTTGGCCAGCAGCATACGGGCAGCTTCGGCACCACTGTAGGCGTTGAGGAGTTCGAGTGGGCGGGATTTGTACTGAATGTTGGAAAGTGCCAGCCGGGTTGCATGATGAATATCCGGTTCATCGTCCACGATCAATACCTGCCATGGATTGATCGCCTTGGTCACCACGAGCTCATCATCGTCCAGCTCTATGATGTCGTCATCCAGCCAGAGCTCATCCTTGTCTTGGGCACTGCTCATATCGTTCACGCCTCCAGGCGCTGCATGAGTGTATTGACAGTATGTACCATCAGACAGCGATGGATCACAAGAAGCCACTGCGTTCAGCCCCTCGTCAACGGGCCCCGAGATGCCCGATTTGCCTGCTTATTCAAAAGGCTCCAGATAGGCTTGGATCGCCTTCTTTAGCCACGCCAATACCTTGCCATGATAGGCGTTTTCCGACAGATAGACGCCATAATCGCGCCATTGCAGGCTGAATTTGTGTTTCAGGGTCAGCAGTTCACCCTGGCGCAGCTGACTCTGGATCAAGGGGGAAGGGAGCACAGCCCAGCCCAACCCGTCCAGCACCGCATCCCGCATCAGCTCGAAGCTGGAGAGGCCTATGTGCTGGCCGCCGATGGGGAGCAGGCTCTTGACCGAAAATTCATCCACGTAGGAAAGGGTGACCTGGGTATGACCGGTCAAGTCCTGCTGCAACACCCGCGTCAGGCTGGCCAGCGGGTGGCTCGGTGCCACCACCATCAGGGTGCGGATCGGATTGAGCACATCTATGTTGAGGCCGCTGCGCTCCTGCTCCTCGGTGATGAGGCCGAAGGCGGCATCGACAAACCCCTCCTCCACCAAGGCGGGCAGCTCGGGGGGCGAGGCCAGCACCAGCGAGATACTGGTGCCTGGAAACTGGCGGCGCAGCGCGCCCAGCAGGTCGCGCCAGACCAGTTCGGGGATGGCATCATCCCGCGCCACCCGCAGCGCTACCTCGGCACCGGAGGCATAGTGTTCGCATTTGAGTTTGAGGCTGTTGGCCGCTTGCAACAGCCGCTTGCAGTCATCCAGCACCAGCTCGCCGATCTCGGTCAATCGGCTCTGGTTGGCACCTCGTTCAAAAAGTTCGACGCCAAGCTCAACTTCCAGTGCCGCGATCGCCGTGCTGACCGCGCTGCGGCTCTTGCCAATACGGCGCGCCGTAT
>NZ_CDBL01000053.1:7683-71894 GCF_000820005.1 Aeromonas piscicola
CAATACGGCGCGCCGTATTGGCGATGGAGCCGCTGCTGGCGGACTCGACAAAGAGTTGTATCTGATAAAGCTTCATGACCGGGGCCGATGACGGAGGATCCTATATTCACATTACCTCGCCCCTCCTCGGCAAGGCAAACCTTCAGCATCTGAATAGTCGACGCTCAGCGATTGCTGCACCCGGTCGCACTGCGGCTATCATCTTCCTCGTCGTAGCCACAGAAGGAAATTTTATGTTATTCAGTCGCATGCTCTTAGCTCGCATGTTTTTGACCGGCGCCATCCTGACCGAGGTGGCTGGCACCTCCAGCATGGCCCTGATCCCGGAAAACGAGGCCGGATGGCTCAACTATCTGCCGATGTGGATCCTCATCTCTTTCTCGTATCTGCTGCTGGCCAAAGCCGCCAAAACAATCTCCATTGGTATTGCGTTTGCACTGTGGGAAGGCTTGGGGATCGGCCTGATCACCCTGGTCTCCATCCTGTTTCTGGGTTACGACATAGGCACCCAGGAGCTGATAGGTCTGGTGCTGGCAATAGTGGGTATTGTTATGGTGACAATGGGTGAAACCCACGATGAGCCGGTTGCCCGCCCACGTGGCACGGCCAACCTGAGCAAGATAGAGGAGGCCACATGCACCCGTTGATTATCGTGCTCGGCGCGGCCTTGCTGGATATAGGCGCCAACATGGCGATCAACCGCTCGGTGGGTTTCCGCTACAAGGGCTGGGGTTTTCTCGGCATCCTGCTGGTGCTTTGCGCCTTTACCCTGCTCTCGGAAGCCGTGAGCACCGGCAAGATTGACCTGGCTGTCGCCTATGCCACCTGGGGTGCCATCGGCATTCTCGGTACCGCGCTCGGTGGCCTGCTGCTGTTTGGCGAGCGCCTCAAGCCCATCGGCTGGGTCGGCATGGTGGTGATGGCCGTTGCGGTGGCGCTGCTGACCACGGCTTGATCCCCTCCTCTCACACAATAAAAAAAGCCGCCCGGTTCGCCGGGCGGCTTTTTTGCGAATGGCAACAGGCTGCCAAGCTGAGTTAACGGGCCGTTTCGTACAGCTCCAGCGGCAGACCATCGGGGTCGGCGAAGAAGGTGAAGCGCTTGCCGGTCAGTTCATCCACCCGCACCGGCTCCACCTCAATCTGATGGATCTGCAGATGCCGGATGACGCGGTCGAGCTCGCTGACCCGGAAGGCCAGGTGGCGCAGACCGCAGGCCTCCGGTCTCGAGGGACGCGCGGGAGGTGCCGGGAAGCTGAACAGCTCCAGCTGGCTGCCATCGGGCAGGCCCAGATCCAGCTTCCAGGATTGACGTGCCTCGCGCAGGGTTTCAGCAATGATGGGCAGTCCCAGCACCTGGTGATAGAAGTGGCGCGAGCGGTCATAGTCGCTGGCGATGATGGCCACATGATGGATGGCGTCAAACAATGGGAAAGTCATATGCACTCCACGCAAACGGGCAGCCAGGGCTGCCCGTTTCGTCTATCAGTTGAAGAAGCCGCCGAACCAGTCATCCAGCGCGCTGCGCGGTGAAGGGCTGCCACAGCTCATGGGCTCAGCCAGCCCGGCCAGTTTGGCCGGCACCTGCAGGCTGCCCGGACAGTCGCTGACCACGCGGGATCCGCTGGCGCGGGAAAAGTTGGCCCAGCTCACCCCTTGCGGCATCTTCAGCGCCAGGCTGTTGACGCCGCGCTGGCTCATGTAGCCACTGAACAACTGCAAGGCGCCGCTGGACCCCGTCAGCCCTGCGGACGTGTTGTCGTCACGGCCCACCCAGATACTGACCAGCTCGTTGTTGTCCAGTCCGGCAAACCAGGAGTCGCGCAGCTCGTTGGTGGTGCCCGTCTTGGCCGCCATGGTGGCGCCGGGGAACTTGGCATTCAGCGCGCGGGCCGTGCCCTGGCTCACCGTCTTGGTCATGGCAAACAGGGTCAGCCAGCTGGCTTGCTCGTCGGTGACCCGCTTGGCGGTCTGATCATGCTGATAGAGAGTGCTGCCATCGCTGTTGACCACGGCGCGGATCGCCGACAGCGGCTGGGTCAGCCCCTGGTTGGCGATGGGCAGGTACATCTGGTTCACCTCCATGGGAGACAGGGCCACGGCCCCCAGCACCAGCGACGGATAGGGCTGGATCTCCTGCTCGACCCCCAGCTTGTGCAAGGTATCCACCACCTTGTCCAGCCCCACCTGCAGACCCAGATTGACGGTCGGCACGTTGAGGGAGCTGGCCAGCGCATCCATCAGCGGTACGCTCTGGCGGAACTTTCGATCATAGTTCTGCGGCGTCCAGATCTGGCCATCCTTGCCACGGATGCGGATCGGCTGATCCTTGAGCGGGCTCGCCAGGGTCAGGCCGTTGGAGAGGCCGGTCAGGTAGACGGCCGGCTTGACCAGGGAACCAATCTGGCGACGGGCATCCAGCGCCCGGTTGAAGCCGGCGTAGCGGGGATCCCGCCCCCCCACCAGCGCAACCACTTCGCCCTTGTGCCAGTCGGAGACCACCATGGCCGCTTCCAGCCTCTTCTTGCCGCGCTGCTTCTCGATGAGCGTCAGGCCCGATGCCACCGCCTGCTCGGCGGCGTGCTGGGCGATGGGATCCAAGCTGGTGAAGATCTTGAGACCGGACTGCTTGAGCAGATCGGCACCGAAACGGCTCTGGATCTCGCGCTTGAGCAGCCCCATGAAGGCCGGGGTGCGGCCATAGCTCATCTGGCCACGGGTGATGATGCCAAGCGGCTGCTTGCTGGCGAGTTCGTACTCGGCCGGCTGCAGGCTGCCGTGATCCATCAGCAGCTTGAGCACCAGATCACGCCGGGTCTTGGCCCGCTCGGGGAAGCGCCAGGGATCGTAATAGGAAGGTCCCTTCACCAATCCCACCAGCAAAGCCACCTGATCGATATCCAGCTCGTTGACCGGAATGCCGAAGTAGAAATAGGAGGCGAGCCCGAAACCGTACACCCCTTGCGAGAAGTTCTGCCCCAGATAGACCTCGTTGAGGTAGGCCTCCAGGATCTCGTCCTTGCTGTAGCGATAGTCGATCAGCACCGCCATGTAGGCTTCCTGCAGCTTGCGCCACAGGCTGCGTTCGCGGGTCAGGAAGAAGTTCTTGGCCAACTGCTGAGTGAGGGTACTGCCCCCCTGCACGGTGCGACCGGCCAGCACGTTGGCCGCCATGGCGCGCAGTATGGCCACCGGCGAAACGCCGCCGTGCTGGTAGAAGTCGCGATCTTCGGTGGTGAGCAGGGTCACCAGCAGGCTGTCGGGCACCTCGGCGATGCGCACCAGCAGGCGATCCTCCCGATCCTCGGTGTTGAGGCGGTCGAGCAGCACAGGGTCCATCTGGGCGTAGCCAAGCTGGCGCTGGTTCTCCAGCGACTGGATCCCCTCCAGCCGCGCGCCGTTGAAGGTAAGGCGCAGGCCGCGGGCACCGTCGGCGCCATCGTGGAAGGCGAACGGGCGGCGGATCAACTCGATGCGGTTGCCGTTGATCGCATACTCGCCCGGCGTGTGAGGCTGGCGCACCTGCTTGTAGCTCAGCATGTTGAGCTCACGCAGCATCTGGGTCTGGGAGAGGCGCTGACTGGGGTAGAGCTCCAGCGGACGGCTGTAGACCATCACCGGCAGTTGCCACTTCTCGCCATCGAAGCGCTCGCGCACCTTGGTATCCAGGTAGATGCCAAACACCACCATGAAGGCGGCCACCACCAGGGAGAGCTTGAAGCCAAGCCAGAACAGCTTGCGCCAGATGGTGCGTTTGGGCGCCACCTTCTTGGGTGCGCGCTTGCGTCGTTGCGTTGCCATGAATCCTCTTTGCTATTCGTTATGTCGCCATCGCGGGCGTAATCATTATCTCATTGGTCTTGGCGAGCGCCGCAGGCTGATTAACCGCGCAGCGCCCTAGTCGAACGGTCGTGATCCACAGGTTCGCTCAGGCTGCGCCAATCACAGCTAGATGCCCATCTTCTTCTTGGTCACCCGGGTCGGCATCGCCTCCAGCGGGTTGTCCGGCCAGTAGTGACGGGGATAACGCCCCTTCATCTCTTTTTTTACCAGCTCGTAGGAACCGGCCCAGAAGGCGGCGAGATCGGCGGTGATCTGCAGCGGCCGCTGGGCCGGCGAGAGCAGCTCCACCACCAGCGCTACCCGGCCGTCGGCCACGCACGGGGTCGTGCCTTGCCCGAACATCTCCTGAATGCGCACCGGGATCACAGGTGCCTGACCCGGCTGATAGCGAATGCGCACCCGGCTGCCGGTCGGCGCCGTGAAGTGGCTCGGCAACGCCTCGTCCAGCCGTTTTGGCAGCGGCCAAGGCAGGGATTGACGCAGGATGTCGTTGAGGTTGAGCCGCTTCAGCTGCTCCAGCCGGGTCATGCCGCTCAGGGCAGGCAACAACCACTCTTCCAGCCGAGCCAGCAGACTTTCGTCGTCCATGGCGGGCCAGCCGTCATCTGGCAACCAGTCGCGGGCACAGCGCAGACGGGCCAGCAGCCCTTCGCTGTGCTCATCCCAGGGCAGCACATGCAACCCCTTGCGGCGGATCCCCTGCAGCAGACAGCGCCCCTTCTGCTCATCGGAGAGCTCGGTCAGCGGCCGCTGGCTCAGCACCAGCTCGCCGATCACCTGCTGGCGCTCGGCCCGCACCCGCTCCTCCCGCTCGTCCCAGTCGAACCACTGGCGCTCGCTTACCAGCTCCGGCAGCTGGCGCGCCAGCTCGTCCAACTCGACCGGTTCGGCGATGAAGATGCGACTGCCACGATCGTTTTGCCCCATCTCGATGGCAATCAGGGCCCCTTGCCCCTGGCATGGGTGACCTTCTACCAGATCGCAGCTCACCCCACCACTGAGTTGATAACGGCTGCCACTGCGCAACTTGCCGATCCTGTCCGGCCAGGCGAGGGCGCACAGCAGTCCCAGCCACTGCCCCTGTGCCTGACGTTGTGACGCGCCAGACCTGACACCGAGGCGCTCGAACCAGCGGGCCGCCCCCTGCCGCAGGGCGCCAAGCCGGCGGTGAAACAGCACGGAGAGACGTTCAGATCCTCGCAGATCTTCTTCCAGCAGCGCCACCAGGAAAGCGGCATCGGCGACAATCCCTGTCAGACCCTCGGCCTCCAGCGCGCGGGCCCGCAGCAGCATGCGCGCCAGCCGAGGGTGAGTGCCGAAGGCCGCCATGGCACGGCCAGCAGGGGTAAGTTGTTGCTCACCTTCGGGCGTCATGGCGCCCAGGCTGACCAGCAGCCGCTGGGCGCTGGCCACGGCGGCGGCGGGGGGCATGTCCAGCAGTGGCAGGCTCTCCACTTTGGCGCCCCACTGGGCGGCGTCCAGCAGCAGGCCGGTCAGCTCCTGCGTCAGTATGTCCGGCGGGCTCTGCTCGGCGAGACGCTCCTGCACCTCGCCGCTCCAAAGCCGGTAGCAGACGCCGGGACCGAGCCGGCCAGCGCGGCCCGCCCGCTGGGTAGCGGAAGCCCTGGCGATCTGGCGGGTCTCCAGCCGGGTGACGCCGCTTTTCAGATCAAAGCTGGCGCGCCGCTCCAGCCCGCTGTCGATGACCATGTGTATACCCTCTATGGTGAGGGAGGTCTCGGCCACATTGGTGGTGAGCACCAGCTTACGGTGGCCCGCAGGCGCCGGCTCGATGGCGGCCTGCTGCGCCGCTATGTCGAGACGGCCATAGAGCGGTGCGAGGCGCACGTCATCCGGCAACCGTCCCTCCAGCCACAGGGCAAGCCGCTCTATCTCCCCCTGCCCCGGCAGGAACACTAGGGCGCTGCCGACATGGCTGGCCAGCGCCTCCAGCACGACGGCGCCAACTTGCGGCTCCAGCCACTGCTGGCGATTGATGGGGCGATAGTGATAGTCGATGGGAAAGCCGCGCCCCTCGGAACGAATGACCGGGGCGTCCGGCAACAGGGCCTCGAGCGCCATGCCATCCAGGGTGGCGGACATGATGAGCAGCTTGAGATCGTCCCGCAACCCCTGCTGGCTCTCGATGGCAAAGGCCAGGGCGGTATCGGCGTGCAGGCTGCGCTCGTGGAACTCATCGAAGATGACGAGCGACACGCCCGCCAGCTCGGGATCCTGCTGCAGCATCCGGGTCAGCACCCCCTCGGTGACGATCTCGAGTCGGGTCCGGGCACTGGTGCGACTCTCACCCCTTACCCGCAGGCCGATGCGCTCGCCCACCGGCTCCCCCAGCTGTCGGGCCAGAAAACCCGCTATGTTGCGCGCCGCCAGACGCCGAGGCTCCAGCATGATGATGCGACCTGGCAGCCGATTCTGGCGGACCAGCTCCAGCGGCAGCAGGGTCGACTTGCCCGCGCCGGGCGGCGCCTGCAGGATCACGCTGGCATGACTGTCGATGGCGGCAAACAGCGCCGGCAACACGGACACTATGGGGAGTTGGGACAAAGCGACGAGCACCTTCTGTGATGACCTTAAAAACGGCGCCCATTCTGCCATAGCATCCGCCACCACCGTGAGCAGATGTCGCCAGCGAGACATGACCGCCACAGCTGCCATAGAATGGGGGCCATGTTATGAGCGTAAAAAGGCATCCTCACCAACATGGCCAAACTTTTCTTTGCCCTGCCTCTGCAACAGCTCGCCGCCGAGCTGATCGACTGGCGAGATCAACGCCCCTGGCCCGGCCAGCCGGTCCCCGCAGCGAACCTCCACCTGACGCTGGCCTTTCTCGGTGAAGCAGATCAGGTCACCACAGCCCGCCTGATAGCCGCCGCCGAGCGGCAGCACTGTCCGCCGCTGACCATCAGGCTGGATGAGACCGGCTGGTTCAGCCGTGCCAAGGCGGCCTGGGTGGGGCCGGGTGACTGGCCGAACGAGCTGAACGTACTGGCCAGGGCACTGCGTCGCCACGGCGAGAAGCTGGGGCTTGGCAACGGCGAGCAGGGCTATCGTCCCCACGTCACCCTGTCGCGCAAGGCGAGCGAGGCGCCCGACAGCTTGCCGGCGCCGGATTTTTTGCTGCATGCGGACCACTTCTGCCTCTATCAGTCGGTCACGACGCCGGACGGGGTTCGCTATGAACCGCTCGCCTGCTGGCCCCTGCGCGCCAGAGAGAAGATGGCATCGTGACAGTCTATCGCCCTCGCTTCCTGCCTATAAAAGAGAGAACAGCACCATGATTTTCGATCCCCCCCTGCAGTCCGGGCAGCTCATATCCCGCTACAAGCGCTTCCTGACCGATGTGCGGCTCGACAATGGCGAGGTGATCACCATTCACTGCGCCAATACCGGCGCCATGACCGGCTGCGCCGAGCCGGGCACCCGGGTCTGGTACTCCACCTCCGACAACCCCAAACGCAAGCTGCCCCACAGTTGGGAAATTGCCGAGAGCCCGGCGGGTCACTTCATCTGCGTCAACACGGCGCGTGCCAACCAGATCGCCCGCGAGCTGATCGAACAGGGGGCGCTGGCCCCGCTCGCCGGCTACGCCAGGCTGCGCACAGAAGTGAAATACGGCGAAGAGAACAGTCGCATCGATCTGCTGCTGGAGGATGACCACAGGCCCTCATGCTACATAGAAGTGAAATCCGTGACCCTGCTCGATGAGCGCGAGCAAGCCGGCATGGGCTACTTTCCCGACGCAGTCACCAGTCGTGGCGCCAAGCATTTGCGTGAATTGATGGCCATGAAGGCGGCAGGGCACAGAGCCGTGCTGCTATTTATGGTTTTGCACTCCGGAATAGTGAGAATGCGCCCTGCAGCACACATAGATCCGCACTATAGTCTGCTTATTGAGCAAGCGATTGCGGCAGGGGTTGAAATTTTATGCTATCGACCCCATGTTGGGGTGCAGAGCATGGTGGCCCAAGATTTTATCCCGTTTGAATCTTGTCACCTGCTACCCGAGGGCAGCGAATAAATGTTGGGATGGGTAACATAATTGGTACGGCTTGTTTGCCTACGCGTTACCCTTCTGCTATAGATGTCGCCCTCAATTTATGGATGGCACGGGTAGCGTGCTGAATTAGGAGACAGGGCATGCCAACAGGCGAAAACAGGAAATCTCTGGGCCCCCTGGCCATTGCGGGTGTGGCGCCTTACCAGGAAAAACCGGGTGAGGAGTACATGAATGACCAACAAAAGGCACATTTTCGCAAGATCCTGGGAGCCTGGCGCAACCAACTGATGCAGGAAGTTGACCGCACCGTTGACCACATGAAGGATGAGGCAGCCAACTTTCCGGATCCCGTGGATCGCGCCGCGCAAGAAGAAGAGTTCGCTCTTGAATTGCGTACCCGCGACCGTGAACGCAAGCTGATCAAGAAGATCGAGAAGACCTTGGTGCTGCTTGAAGACGATGACTTCGGTTACTGCGAGCATTGCGGTATCGAGATCGGTATCCGTCGTCTGGAAGCCCGTCCGACAGCCGACCTCTGTGTCGACTGCAAGACACTCGCTGAAATCAAGGAAAAACAGATGGCCGGTTGATACCGACCACTGGCATAACTGAAAAAAGGGAGCTCGCGGGCTCCCTTTTTTATTGAGCTTTTGGTCTGGGCGTCCCAGAATGCAGCCTCAATGAATCGCTTGCCCTGATTGCCATGCCCGTGAATACAGTCCCGTCGCCCCAGACTCGCTCCTATACAGGTCGCTTTGCCCCCTCCCCGTCAGGCCCGCTCCATTTTGGCTCCCTGATTGCGGCGCTCGGCAGTTTCTTGCAGGCCAGGGCGCAACAGGGACGTTGGCTGGTGCGGATCGAAGACATAGATCCGCCACGGGAGATGGCCGGTGCCGCCCCGCTCATACTGCAGACATTGGCGGCCCATGGCCTGGAGTGGGATGGGGAAGTGATGTACCAGAGCCGGCGTCATGGTCGTTATGACGAGATCATCGGGCAGCTCTATCAGGCTGGCGATCTCTACTGGTGCCGCTGTACCCGGCGCGAGATCATGGCGGGCGGCGGCTTGTACCACGGCCACTGTCGCGATCTTGGGCTCGGAGCCGAGGGATGCGCCGCCCGGCTGCGCCAGCACCATCCGGTCTACCATTTCGAGGATGGGTTGCAGGGCCACATTGCGGTTCCTGCGGCGCTGGCCGAAGAGGACTTCATCATACGCCGCCGGGATGGCCTCTACGCCTATAACCTAGCGGTGGTGGTGGACGACATGGACAGCGGCATCACAGAAATAGTGCGGGGTGCCGATCTGCTGGAGCCCACGGTGCGCCAGGTTGCCCTCTACCAGACGCTGGGGGCCAGCGTCCCCGCCTGGGTGCATCTGCCACTGGCGGTGCTGGCGGATGGCCACAAACTGTCTAAGCAGAACCATGCGCCGGCACTGACGCTGGACGAAGTCAGGCCGGCCCTGTGGCAGGCGTTGCACTTTCTCGGTCAATGTCCGCCCCCCGAGCTGATGGCGAGCCGCATTGACGAGATCATCGGCTGGGGCATTGCCCACTGGCGGCTCGACCGGGTTCCATCCAGAGAGAAGATCAGCCTGGAACAGGGATCACCGGGCTTTGCATTGAGTCAGGCCTGAGCGCGCTGACATGGAGAACACAATTTTTGTTTAGCCAAGCCTGAACTTTTTGAATGAACCACATCGTTTTTCATTTGGTCAGGCCTGAGCTATGATAGGCCGCTATTTTTTGGCCTCCCGTCAATTTGAAGTCATGAAGAGGTGTACCATTTTTTCCCAGATCGCAAACTTTTGCCGCAAGGTGCTCGGCAAGGAAGACGGCGAGCAGTCGGTGGAGTCTCCCATCCCAGCCCACGTAACCGGGCAACGCCGTACCTTAAGCCGTGACCAGCACCCCATCTCGCGCAAAGAGATCAGCGAGAATGCGCTCAAGGTGCTCTATCGCCTGAACAAGGGTGGCTATGATGCCTACCTGGTCGGCGGGGGTGTCCGGGATATACTGCTCGGGAAGACGCCAAAGGATTTCGACATCGCTACCAACGCGACGCCGGAGCAGATCAAGGCGCTGTTCAGCAACTGCCGCCTGATTGGCCGCCGCTTCCGCCTGGCCCACATCGTCTTTGGTCGTGACGTGATCGAAGTGGCCACCTTCCGGGGTCACCACCATCAGGTCAATACCAGCAAGCATGTGTCGGCCCAGTCTGATGAAGGCATGCTGCTGCGCGACAACGTCTACGGCACCATCGAAGAGGATGCCGAGCGTCGCGATTTCACCGTCAACGCCCTCTACTACAGTGCCAGGGATTTCACCCTGCACGATTTCGAGGGTGGCATCGAGGATCTCGCCCAGCGCAAGCTGGAGCTGATTGGCGACCCCGAGACCCGCTATCGCGAGGATCCGGTGCGCATGCTGCGCGCCGTGCGTTTCGCCGCCAAGCTGGACATGACCATAAGCCCGCGCAGTGCCGCCCCCATCAAGGAGCTGGCATCCCTGCTGCAGGACATCCCCGCCGCCCGCCTGTTTGAGGAGACCCTCAAGCTGTTCCTGGCTGGCGATGGCCTCGCGACCTACAAGCTGATGCGCGAATACGGGCTGTTCCAGCCGCTGTTCCCGCAGGTGGCCGCCCTGTTCACACCCCACGGTACCTCGCCGTTCGAGCAGTTCATCGAACTGGCGCTGCTCGATACCGACACCCGGGTGCGGGCAGACAAGCGGGTCACCCCGGCCTTCCTCTACGCCACTCTGCTGTGGGGTTGTGTCGAAGCCCGCGCCCGCGTGCTGGAAAACGAGAGCGGCCTGCCCTGGCACGACGCCTTCATGCTGGCCATCAACGAGGTGCTGGACAACCAGGTGCGGATCATCGCCGTACCGCGCCGTTTCACCACAGATGTGCGCGATATCTGGGCCCTGCAACAGCGACTGACCCGCCGTCAGGGTCGTCACCCAGAGCGGGCCATGGAGCACCCGAAATTCCGCGCAGCCTACGACTTCCTGTTGCTGCGCAACCGGGTCGAGCGCGGCCTCGGCGAGCTCGCCAGCTGGTGGGAGCGCTATGTGGAGTCCAATCCGGACGTGCGCCCGCAACTGCAACGGGAAGCGACCCGCCGCCCTGCTAGCAGCGAGCATGCCCAAGCCGGTGAACCCCGCAGCGGTGACGGCGAGAAACGTGATAGCAACAGTCGCAGCCGTCGTCGCCCGCGCCGTCGCAAACCGAAAACGGCGCAGTGACCACCAACGTCATGACGGAGGTCTTCGTTGCCATCGGCTCCAATCTGGCTGACCCGCTCGGCCAGGCTCGCCGCGCCGTCGTCGCACTGGCGGCGCTGCCGGAGTCCGAGTTGCAGCAGGCCTCCTCGTTTTACAGCAGCCGCCCCATGGGCCCTGCGGATCAGCCGGACTACGTCAATGTCGTGGTGCTGCTGAACACCCGGCTCGGCCCCTTGGCCTTGCTGGATCAACTGCAAAAAATCGAGCTGGAACAGGGACGTGTGCGCAAGGATGAACGTTGGGGCCCCAGAACCCTGGATCTCGATCTGCTACTCTATGGCGATCGGATCATCGGGCATGAGCGTCTCGTCGTTCCCCATTACGGCATGAAGGAGCGGGAGTTCGTGCTGCTGCCCCTTGCCGAGATTGCGCCCGCTCTGGTGCTGCCCTGCGGCACCCCGCTCGCACAACTGGTTGCCCGCTGCCCGCACAATGATCTTGCCATCATTGCTCCCGTGGCAGAACTTGGGAAACCCTGATGAGCAGAGCCATCAACGCCCTTGTGATCCTCACGGACACACGCGGCGAGTAGGAGCAACGTTATGAGCAAGATCACCACCGCCAGCCTGCTGAAGATGAAGCAGGAAGGGCAACGCATCACCGCCATCACCGCCTATGATGCCAGCTTCGCCAAGCTGTTCGACGACGAGGGCGCCCATGTGCTGCTCATCGGCGATTCGCTGGGCATGGTGCTGCAAGGGGGCCAGGACACGCTGGCGGTCAGCATGGATGAGATGGTCTATCACACCCGTTGTGTGGTGCGCGGCACCACCAATGCGCTGGTGGTGACCGACATGCCGTTCATGAGCTATGCCACCCCGGAACAGACCTACCAGAACGCCGCCCGGCTGATGGCCGCCGGTGCCCGCATGGTGAAGATGGAAGGAGGCGACTGGCTGTGTGACAGCATTCGCCACCTGACTCGCAATGGCGTGCCTGTCTGTGGCCACCTCGGCCTCACCCCGCAATCCGTTCATGTGTTTGGCGGTTTCAAGGTGCAGGGGCGCGACGAGTTCCAGGCCCAGGAGATCTACCGCCAGGCACTCTGCCTGCAGGAAGCCGGCATCCAGATGCTGGTGCTCGAGTGCGTGCCGGTCGCCCTGGCCGAGCGCATCACCAAGGCGCTGCGCATCCCGGTGATCGGCATAGGTGCCGGTCCCGCCACCGATGGCCAGATCCTGGTGATGCACGATGCCTTCGGCATCACCTCAGGTTACGTGCCCAAGTTCACCAAGAACTTCCTGGCCGAAACCGGTGACATGCATGCCGCCATCCGGCTCTATGTGCAACAGGTGAGCGAGGGCACCTTCCCCGGCCCCGAACACTGCTTCAACTGATCCGGCGGTATGGATGAGAACGGGGGCCCAGGCCCCCGTTTCGCCACCCCTTTCCCGCCGATGCAACCCGTTTTCTCTCTTTGATATTTCCGAAGGTGAACTGCCGATGTTGGTCGTTAACAATCCTGCCGCTCTGCGTGAACAGATCGGCCAATGGCGCCGTGAAGGGCGTACCATCGCATTCGTGCCCACCATGGGCAACCTGCATCAGGGTCACCTGACCCTGGTGAAAGAGGCGCACAGCCACGCCGATAAGGTGGTGGTCAGCATCTTCGTCAACCCGATGCAGTTCGACAAGGCCGAGGATCTCGTCAACTACCCGCGCACCCTGAAGCAGGATTGCGCTGCGCTGGAAGCAGCTGGCGTCGATCTGGTGTTCACCCCGACCCCGGAGATCATGTATCCGCAAGGGCTGGCCAGCCAGACCTTCGTCGAGGTGCCGGGCCTCTCCGGCCTGCTGGAAGGGGCGCTGCGCCCGGGTCATTTCCGTGGCGTCAGCACAGTTGTCACCAAGCTGTTCAATCTGGTACAGCCGGATGTGGCCTGTTTCGGCCAGAAGGATTACCAGCAGTTGGCGCTCATTCGCAAGATGGTGGCCGACATGGCCATGCCCATCGAGATCGTCGGCGTGCCCACGGTGCGGGCCGAGGACGGGCTGGCACTGTCGTCGCGCAACGGCTACCTGACTGCCGCCGAGCGGGCGCTGGCCCCCGAGCTGGCACGCACCATGAACTGGCTCGCCGGACAGATTGAAGCGGGGGATCACCACCTGCCCTCCCTGGTGGCACAGGCCAGCCAGCGCCTCGACAACGCAGGTTTCCGTACCGATGCCATCGACATCGTTGATGCCGCCACCCTCGAATCCGCCACTGACGAGAGCGCGCAGCTGGTGATCCTGATGGCCGCCTATCTCGGCAAGGCCCGCCTCATCGACAACCGAGTGGTCACGCTTCAGCAAGCCTGAATCAGCCACAACCAGGAGAGTCTCATGTCCAAGAAGGTTTATTGCATCGCCCAGTTCCTGCCGAAACCCGGTCAGGAGCAGGCCCTGTTTCAGGTGCTGCAGGCCCTCGAGCCCAATACCCTGCGCGAAGATGGCTGTCTGCAATATCGGGTGACCCGCCACATCGCCAGCCCCTTCGCCGAGGGGGAGAGTTTCCCTATCGTCTTCAACGAAATCTGGTGTGACATGGCCAGCTTCGAGGCCCACTGCCAGCGCGCCGAGATCACCGCGTTCTTCGAGCGTTACTGCCTGGCGGAAGATGGTTTGGCCGCCAAGTGGAACGTCTGCGTCTATAGTGACGAACCCGAACAGTACGACGCTCCCGTAAAGAAGTAATTCCCCCGGTTACCAGCGGACGCCCCATCGGGCGTCCGTTGCTTTTTCACGCCTGCAATTCGGCGTATTCCCCCGCGACCCTGCTCGCACCCTCTGTTTTCTCTCTCCACAATCGGCCCTGATGGCCGCTACAGGTGTTTATTTATGTTTACCTTGTTTGCTTCGTTGCTCTTCTGTCTGCTCTGTTTCGCCCTGACCCGGCTGCCCGCCACTGTGCCGTTGTCGCGCAAGGTGCTCGCTGGTCTGCTGCTTGGCGCCCTGTTCGGGCTGGCTCTGCAACTGGGGTGGGGCGCCGATGATGCCGGTGTCCAGCAGACTCTGGAGTGGGTCAATATCGTTGGTGGCGGCTATGTCAGCCTGCTCAAGGTGGTGATGATGCCGCTGGTGTTTACCTCCATTCTCTCCGCCATCAACAAGCTGGAGCAGGCCCAGTCCCTCGGCAAGATCAGCGCCGTGCTGATCGGCACCATGCTGACCCTGGTGATGATTGCCGGTGTGGTGGGGATGACTATCACCCACCTGAGCGGCCTCACCGCCGAGGGGCTGCTGAGCCATGGTAGCGACAGCGCCGCCCTGCAACAGAGCATGAGCACCATCGACAGTGCCCAGACGTTGCCTGCCCTGCTACTCTCGCTGGTGCCCACCAACTTTGCCGCCGATATGGCGGGTAGCCGCAGCCTCTCGGTGATCGGGGTGGTGATTTTCACCGTGCTGGCGGGGGTTGCTCTGCTCCAGATGAAAGCGGAGCACCCGGAGGCGGGGGCTCGCGCGGCCGTGGCCATCGATACCCTGCAACTGTGGGTGATGAAGATGGTGCGGGTGGTGATTGCGCTCACCCCCTATGGCGTGATGGCGCTGATCGCCCGGGTGGTGGCCCACTATCCGCTGAGCGAGATCCTCAGCCTGTTCGGCTTTATTCTGGTCTGCTACGTCGCCATTCTGGCGATGTTTGCGGTACACATGGTGATCTTGCTGCTGATCGGCCAGAACCCGCTGCACTATCTGCGCGAGGTGTGGGGCGTGCTCACCTTCGCTTTTGTCTCCCGCAGCAGCGCGGCTTCCATCCCGCTCAGCATCGAGACCCAGCAGCGCCTTGGGGTGCCCGCCAGCATCGCCAACTTTGCCGCCTCCTTTGGTGCCAATCTGGGGCAGAACGGCTGTGCCGGCATCTATCCGGCCATGATGGTGGCGATGATTGCCCCCATGCTCGGCATCAACCCGTTTGACCCGCTGTTCCTGCTGACCCTGCTGCCGGTCATCGCGCTCGGCTCCATCGGGGTGGCTGGTGTCGGCGGTGGCGGGACGTTCGCCGCGCTGATCGTGCTCTCCACCCTCAACTTCCCGATTGCGCTGGTGGGGGTGATGATCGCCATCGAGCCGCTGGTGGATATGGGTCGTACCGCCCTCAACGTCAACGGCTCCATCATGGCGGCAATGATCACCAAGCGGTTGCTGGGCAAACAGCAGCTGGCCCAAGTGGAGACGGCATAGACGCTGGAACAGCAGGCCGTCAGCTAACCCTGAGCGTTACGCAATATGAAAAAAGCCCGCAGTAGCGGGCTTTTTTCATATCGGCTGTGTTGCCTTGTGGACTGGGGTTACTCGGCAGAGACGGGGTAACCGGCCCCTTTCCAGGCGAAGATACCGCCCGGCACTCGATAGACCTGCTGATAGCCCTGAGTCACCGCCCAGGCGGCGGCGTTGTGGCTGCGACCGCACTTGACGAAACCGCAGTAGATCACCACGGGGCGGGTCTTGTCATCCCCCAGCAGCGCCTGGAACTGCTCAGGCGTGCCGCTCCCCTCCACGATCTGGCTCCAGTTGTCGCCGGACTTGGCCTCTTTCACGAAGACGAAGTTCTTGGCCCCCGGGATGTGCTCCTTCTTGAAGGAGTCCTCATAGGGCATGGTGTCGATGATCACCAGCGCCTCCCCCTTGTCCATCCGGATCTTCAGCTCGGCCACGGTCAACAACTGATAACCCCCCTGTTGGGCCTCCTGGGCAAGCTGCACCGCCGCCTGCTCCAGCTTGGTCTCCTGCTCGAACTGATTGTCACCGCAGCCACTCAGGGCAAAGCTGGCGGCGATCAGCGAGGCAACCAGGGTGCGGGATCGCAATCTCATCATGTCACTACTCCTTGCTAACGATTGAAACGGGACGGGAGCGTCGCAGCAGGGCGCCCGCGAGCGTCAGTAGCAGCAGATCCCGCAGTATGGCCTGTGGCAGCGAGCCAAGATCGGCACGGCCCAGACAGCCACAAGAGATGTCGAGCCCGATGGCGATGCCATAGCCCAGCACGGGGATGAACAATGCCAGCAGGGCAACCACCAGCCAGAGCCCCCAGCGCCGGTTTGCGATCACCGCCAGCCCGGCACAGAACTCAAGCACGATCAGCCCCCAGGCAACCGCCGGGATCAGCGACGACCAGACCAGGCTGAAGGCACCGATCTGCTCGACGAACAACGCCGGGGATGCCAGCTTGAAAACCGCCGAGGCCATGAAGAATCCCCCCAGGGCCAGATTGGCCAACATGCGCAGTAACGCAGGCATGTTCTACCTCTTTATAGAGAGGGGTAAATTCTAACAATTCCCGATTGAGCCGCAATGACTAAACCCATGCCGAACAAGATAAATCTCGATTTTGCGGGGCAGTGACCAGAATGGGGGGGCGCTAAACCCTGATGGTGGCAGTTGTGGAGGCGGGTTGCTGTGATTGTATCGATTGTTCCCGGTCGTGCTGGTGGGTCAGCAGTTCGGCAGCCAGCTCGATGGCCCGCTCGAGCAGTACCAGCAGGCTGTCGATCGTCAGGTGATCGAGCCACTCTCGGGCCCAGATCAGGGTCTCTCCCTGTTCGGTCTGATCCAGCAGGAAGGCCGGGTCGTCACCGAGGTGGTTGAGCAGGGGCGTGTTGGGCATGGCGTGGCCCGGTAACAGCAGATAGATCACCAGATGGCCCTCATCCTCTGCCAGCGTCAACACCAGCTCGTCGTTGATAGCCAAGGTGGTGGCGGTCTGTTCGGCCACCGGGAGCGGGAGTCCAAGTTGTGTGTACAGGGCGGTGATGAGTGCGTGATACATGGCCAAACCTCGGGCAGGGGGAGAGTGACACCCTATGTGGCAGATCGGTGGCTGCTTATCACTTATCGTCATTTTTTTATCGTTTTTGGTCGGAGGGGCAAGTGGTTGTGCCGAAACTGTGAACTGACAGACATCTTGTACGGGTCAGTCCGAATCCTAAAAAAGCGGGACCATCGCTGACAGGGTGGTAGGGGCGGGGGGCGTACGCTGGGGGTCTTCTCTCTCATCAGTGCAGGATCCTCGCCATGAAAATTGCCTCACCGGATATCGATGCCACCCGCCATCAGCCGCAAACCCCTGACGCGACAACACCGGCCACCGCTCGCCTTGGCAATGCCAGATTGCGGCTGCTGGATGCCGGTAACCGGGAGTTTGAAAAGGGGATCCGCCGTGGTGTTGGCCATCAACAGAGCCCGGAGCTCAAGGCGGTCAAGCAGGCGGTGCGGCATTATCAGGCCCAGCCAGCCCCTTCACTGGCCGGGCTGACGAAGATCGAGCAGGCGCTGCAGTTCTGGATCGACTCGGGCAAGAACCGCTCCCGTCAGCAGGATCCCGTATTGCAAAAACTGGTCGATGACATCGCCGCCCGCCGTCAGGCGTTGCAGCAGGGTGGCAAGTCCCCCTCATTCCAGCTGGCGTGGGTCTGCGACGAGCAGGGGCGGGTTAACCAGCCGGTCGAGAGTAACCAGCAGATCCGCCAGTGGTGCAGTGAGTTGGCTCGCCTGCAACAGGAGGGGGCCAACGACCTGTTTAAGCGGGAGCTGCAAGGGGGGCTCGATCTGATGTTCGGGGTGAGTGAGGGAATGATGGCGCGGCGGTTGGAGCGGGCACCGACCCGGGAGGAGGTCGCAGCGAGTCACGAGTGGCAGGTGTTCTGCGGCACCTTGCGTCAGGCGTTGCCCGCACTGGGCGAGCTCAAGCCACAAACCACCGCCGAGGAGAATGGCCGCGACATCCTGCTGACTCACAGCCAACTGCTGGAGATGAGCCACCTCAAGGAGGTACTGGCGCTCAGCCTGAGCCAAAAAGTGAGCCTACAGGGGGAAATAGGCCTGCTCAGAACCGAGCTGCTGACTGCGCTGGTGGACGGACTGGATGAGCCCTATCTGGCCAGGACAGAACGGGAGTCAGCCCTCTGGCTGGGTGAACAGAAGTCTGGAAAGAGCTATCAAACCGGGGTGCGGGCCGAGCTCAAGAGCCCGCAGACAACAACCAGCCAGGAGCTAAAACCCGGCCAGCCAGCCAACCAGAAGGCGTTCAGCGGGATGGGCCTGGTTAGTGCCAGTGCGCTGGTAGAGGCCTTCGCCAAGATCGAAATCGGCAAGTGGGAGGTAAACCGCGAGACCCCGATCGGCGAATTCTCCGCCAAAGCAACTCTGAGCCAGGAGAACAAGGCTAGTACCAAGGCTGAGCTGGTGATCAGCAAAGCGGAGGGATCGCTGGCCTTCAATCCCCCCCCCAAGCTCCTGAACGAGACTGAAGGTGAGCGCTACAAACCTGGCCCCCATGATCTGAGCCTGCTACGCATCGGTGCCAGCGCCGAGCTGGTGAGCAAACTTGGGCTATCGGTGGAGGGAAGCTGGACGATCGGCAACCTGCTCAATGCCAAGCTGACGGGCGCTGCCGAGGTGGGGGTCAATGCCAAGCTGGAGGCTGGGGCTACAGTGATCATGACCCCGGCGGGGCCCATGGCCAGCGTGACCGCCAGTGCATCAGCCTTTGCGGGGTTGAAAGCGGAGGGAAGTGCTCAGCTCAACCTGCTCAAGAGCCAATATGCCGATGCTTATAGCCTCTCGGCCAAGGTGCGTGCCTCTGCCAATCTGGGGATTGGTGCATCAGCCGGAGCCACCGCAGCCATCGGCCCTGAGGGTGCCAAGTTTCATACAACCCTCGGCGTAACACTGGGAGTCGGCTCCGATATTGGTTGGGAAGGAGGGGTCAACGCCATGGCTACCAAGGCCTATGCGCTGGAGCTGGCGGCCCGCGCCGTGACAAACTTTGACCAGAGCAAAGGGCAGTATCTCGATGGACTGGCGATGGCTGCAGGTACCGAGAGTCGTCTCAATGAGCTGACGCAGCGGATCGACGATCGTCTTGCTACCCTTGGTGCTGCGCTGGATGAGCTGCAACTGGCAGCCAGCGAGAATCGGATACGTCTGCAGGATAGCGTGACAGACCCCGATGTCGAAATCGGTCGCAGTGCCATGACTCAGGCCATAGATGATGCCTTCGGTCAGGATCGAACGGATGAACATGGCATCATCACCATCCCCGAGCGGGCGATAGAGCGTAACGACAAGCTGGAGCTCACAGCGCGTTTGCTGAAAGATCACCACATCAGAGTCTGATCTGCTGGCAAATAAAATAGATAAGGGCCCACTGATGGGCCCTTATCTTATTGCTTGCAGTGAGTACAGGGCAGCAGCTACAAATCTCAACTGAGCCCGACCAAATAATTCAGTGCCGCAGCCCGGTGCCGCGCGAGATGAGCCACCAGGCCAGACCGTAGAGGGCCACGATGAAGCCGATGATGATGAGGTAGGCGGTGCCGAGCGGCACGTCCGAGATGCCGAGGAAGCCGTAGCGGAACGCGTTCACCATGTAGATGATGGGGTTCACCTGGGAGACGCCCTGCCAGAAAGGGGGCAGCAGGCTGATGGAGTAGAATACCCCGCCCAGATAGGTGAGCGGCGTCAGCACGAAGGTGGGGATGATGCTGATGTCGTCGAAGGTCTTGGCAAACACGGCGTTGATCAGCCCCCCCAGCGAAAAGAGGATGGCGGTCAGCAGCACGGTGAAGCAGACACTGAACAGGTGGTGGATCTGCAGCGGCACGAAGAACAGCGACACCAGGGTGACGATGAGGCCGACGCAGAGGCCTCGGGCCACGCCGCCGCCCACGTAACCGGCGATGATGACGTAGTTGGGCACGGGCGCTACCAGCAGCTCCTCCACGTTGCGCTGGAACTTGGCGCTGAAGAAGGAGGAGGCGACGTTGGAGTAGGAGTTGGTGATCACCGACATCATGATGAGGCCGGGCACGATGAACTCCATGTAGCTGAAGCCACCCATGTCACCGATGCGCGAGCCGATGAGGTTGCCGAAGATGACAAAATAGAGGCTCATGGTGATGGCAGGCGGCACCAGGGTCTGGATCCAGATCCGGGTGAAGCGACTCACCTCCTTGGCCAGAATGCTCTTGAAGGCGATGTAATAAGTGGTCAGATTCATGCTTTTCTCCCCTCCTCGACCAGGCTGACGAACAGCTCTTCCAGCCGATTGGCCTTGTTGCGCATGCTCAGCACCTGCACCTGCTGGCCCGACAGCTGCTCGAACAGGCTGTTGAGAGACTGGCTCTTGTCCAGATCCACTTCTAGGGTGCGCTCGTCCTGCATGCGGCCGTTGAACTCGGGCACGTTCGGCACGGCGGAGCCGGGTGCCAGATCCAGCATGAAGGTCTCGCGGCTCAGCTTGCCGAGCAGCTTCTTCATGCTGGTGTTTTCAATCAGCCGCCCCTTGTCGATGATGCCTATGTTGCGGCACAACATCTCGGCCTCTTCCAGATAGTGAGTGGTGAGTATGATGGTGACCCCCTGCTCGTTGAGCTCTTTGAGGAAGGTCCACATGGAGCGGCGGATCTCGATATCCACCCCGGCGGTCGGTTCGTCCAGGATCAGCAGTCTGGGCTCGTGCATCAGGGCGCGGGCTATCATCAGCCGGCGCTTCATGCCGCCGGAGAGGGTGCGGGCCGGCATGTCACGCTTGTCCCACAGATCGAGCTGACGCAGGTACTTCTCGGCGCGGATCTTGGCTTCCGCCCTGGGCACGCCATAGAAACCGGCCTGATGAATGACGATCTGGCTCACCTTCTCGAACTGGCTGAAGTTGAACTCCTGCGGCACCAGGCCGAGCTGGGCCTTGGCTTGTTCCAGCTGGTTGTCTATGTCGTAGCCGAACACCTTCACTTTGCCGGCGCTCTTGTTCACCAGCGAGCTGATGATGCCTATGGTAGTGGACTTGCCTGCCCCATTGGGGCCGAGCAGAGCGAAGAAATCCCCCTGCTTGACGGTCAGATCTATGCCTTTAAGGGCTTCGACGCCCCCCTGATAGGTCTTTTTCAGGCCGCTGATTTCCAGTGCGTTCATTGCAACCCCTGTGATGGCGGATCCCATCTCGATACAGAAAAGGCGGCCGGGGCCGCCTTGCAGACAAAAAATGGCGCTTGGCCACCTCGCCCGTGATATTCCTGGACCTTGCTTACTCTTGCGGTACTACCTTGCCGATGAAGGGCAGATTGCGGTACTTCTGGGCGTAGTCGATACCACAACCCACCACGAATTCGTCAGGAATGGAGAAACCGATCCAGTCCACCGGCACCTGTACCTCGCGACGGGACGGTTTGTCCAGCAGGGTGCAGATGGCGAGGGATTTCGGCTCGCGCAGTGACAGAATTTCACGCACCTTGTTGAGGGTGTAGCCGGTGTCGATGATGTCTTCGACGATCAGTACGTCCTTGCCCTTGATGTCGTCATCCAGATCTTTGAGGATGCGAACGTCACGGGTACTGCGCATGCCGGAGCCATAGCTGGAGGCGGTCATAAAATCCAGGGTGACGGGCAGCGGGGTCTGGCGGCACAGATCGGCCAGGAAGACGCAGGAGCCACGCAGCAGGCCAATCATGACCACTTCGTCAGAACCCTGATAACGGGCGGTGATCTCTTCACCCAATTTGGCGATCCGGGCGGCTACTTCAGCCTCGGAGATCATCACCTCGACAGTGTGTTTCATCACTTACTCCCTCATGGCCAAGGGGGATTTGGCCGTTCATTAACGTCAAAACCGAGGATTCTACCATCCAAGCCGAGAGGCGTCAGGCATACGTGATGCTTTTATCGGCTTATTTTAATTGATAGAGTTAGCAGGCCCTCGGGCATTATCGGTGACAATACTATAAACACCATAATCAATAACTATTAGATGAAAAAACTATGGAACCACGCGCAGAAATAAGACGTCGAACCCGGCTTTCTCCGGAAGCTCGTCGCAATCAATTGATGGAATGTGCCATCGAGGTGTTCTCCCGTCGCGGCATAGGCCGTGCGGGTCACGCCGAGATAGCAGAACAGGCCAAAGTCTCGGTAGCTACCGTGTTCAACTATTTCAACACCCGTGAAGAGCTGGTGGATGAAGTGTTGGCCGAGATCGAACGTTTCGTTCACCAGATGCTGGAACAGGCCTATACCGGCCAGGGTCCGATCAACGACAGCATTCGCCGTCACGTGAAGCTGTTTGTCGATGCCGCCTACGATCAACCCGACCACGCCAGCATCTGGCTGGAGTGGAGTTCATCGGTGCGGGAAGAAGTCTGGCCCCGTTATGCCAAGCTGCTGGACAAGGTATTGGAGCGCATCGCGCCCCATTTGCAACGTGCCATGGATGCCGGTGAAATCCGGAGTGTGCTGTCCGCCCAGGACTTGGCTCGCTCCCTGACCGGTTTTGGTTACGTCATGATGCAGATGATCAATCAGCCACAACGCCCGTCACGGGAAGATGTGACCGATTTTCTGTTCAAGTACGTGACGGCCCCCATCCAGGCCGCATAACCCGCCTCGTGAATGACAAGCGGCGCCGGACTGTTCAGGTCGGCGCCGCTTTTGTTTGTCCGTTTGCTGCCGGTTCAGGCTCTGTCGCGAGCGATCGCCGGCAAGGTGATGCACCACAGGTCAGGAGTTGGCGTAACCCCAGCGACTGGTCAGCGCGTGCTCGACCCCGAGGTGATCCAGGATCCGCGCCACCATGAAGTCCACCAGATCCTCGATGCTTTTCGGCTCATGATAGAAACCGGGCGCGGCTGGCATTATGGTCACCCCGAGTCGCGCCAGTTTGAGCATGTTCTCCAGATGGATGGCGGAGAAGGGGCTCTCGCGGGGCACCAGGATCAACTGGCCCCGCTCCTTGATCACCACATCTGCCGCCCGCTCCAGCAGGTTGTCGGAGGCGCCGTTGGCGATGGCCGACACTGTGCCCATGGAGCAGGGGCAGACTACCATCTGCTTGGGCGCCGCCGACCCCGAGGCCACCGGCGAGAACCACTCCTCCTTGCCGCAGGCGACTATCTGACCTTCTTCAGCACCATATTGGCGACAGAGATAAGCCGATAGCTCCTTCGGTGAGCCCGGCCACTCCTGCTGCTGCTCGGTCTTGAGTACCACACGGGCGGCGGAGGAGGCCAGCAGATAGACTTGGTAGTCCGCCTGCACCAGACACTCAAGCAGGCGCAGGGCGTAGGGGGCGCCGGAGGCACCGGTCAGCGCCAGGGTGATCGTTTTTTTCATAGTTCGCCGTGGTAATCCTTGAGGCGGGCGATCAGCTTGTCATGAATGCCGCCGAAGCCGCCGTTGCTCATGATCAGAATATGGTCGCCATCGCGACTCTCGGCCACCAGCCGGTTGATCAGGGTCTCCAGATCGTTGAACACCTTGGCCGGTCGGCTCATGTGAGCTGTCACCTGGCCGAGATCCCAGCCGATATTGGGCGGCTGGAAAAAGAACACCTCGTCGGCACCGTCGAAGCAACCTGCCAGCTCTTCTTTGTGCACCCCCAGCTTCATGGTGTTGGAGCGCGGCTCCAGCACCGCCAGGATACGGGCTTTGCCCACCTTGGCGCGCAGACCGCCGAGGGTGGTCTCGATGGCGGTCGGGTGGTGGGCAAAATCATCATAGACGCTGATGCCAGCCACCTCGCCCTTGAGCTCCATCCGCCGCTTGGGAGATTTGAACTGACAGAGGGCGGCTATGCCGTGCTCCACCATGACACCGGCGTGACGGGCGGCGGCGATGGCCATCAGGCCGTTGTTGACGTTGTGCTCGCCGATGCACTCCCAGCGCACCTCGCCCTGCTTGCTCCCATCCAGCCACACCTCGAAGGCGGAGCCGTCGTCGGCCAGCTTGACCGCCTTCCACTTGGCATCGTCCTGACCCACCAGCTCGACTTCACTCCAGCAGCCCATCTTGCGCACCGCGGTGAGGTTGTCATCGGCCTGCGGGAACAGCACCCGGCCATTGCTCGGCACGGTACGCATCAGGTGGTGGAACTGGCGCTGGATGGCGGCCAGATCCGGGAATATATCCGCGTGGTCGAACTCCAGGTTGTTCATCACCAGGGTGCGCGGATGGTAGTGGACGAACTTGGAACGCTTGTCGAAGAAGGCGCAGTCATACTCGTCCGCCTCGATGACGAAGAAGGGGGCAGAGCCGAGACGGGCGGAAACCGGGAAGTTGCCCGGCACACCACCGATGAGGAAACCCGGCTCCAGCTTGGCGTATTCGAGCACCCAGGCCAGCATGCTGGCGGTGGTGGTCTTGCCATGGGTGCCCGCCACGGCCAGCACCCAGCGATCCTGCAGCACATGCTCCAGCAGCCACTGGGGGCCTGAGATGTAGGGCAGATTGCGGTCCAGCACATATTCAACACAGGGGTTGCCGCGGCTCATGGCGTTGCCAATCACCACCAGATCCGGTGCAGGATCGAGCTGGGAGGGGTCATAGCCTTCGGTCAGCTCTATGCCCTGTTGCTCGAGCTGGGTACTCATGGGGGGATAAACGTTGGCATCCGAGCCGGTGACTCGATAACCAAGCTGTTTTGCCAACACCGCCAGACCACCCATGAAGGTGCCGCAGATCCCGAGGATGTGAATGTGCATACCGCTGCCTTTTCCAGTAAAGGGAGTGCGCATTCTAGGGTCTGTTGAGGTTTGGTCGCAAGCCGCGGGCGTGACGAGACATCAATCGACCCAGACAAGCGGGCTGCCATTTGGCCGGCCCGGGCTGCACCGCATCAGCCAAGGCTGTCACCACGCCCTTGAAATATGGTCATTTGACGCGACATCGCTATAATATCGGCCTGCAAACTTGACTCCAACACTGAAGGAAACGTCATGAGCCTGAACCTGGTACCGGCTGGCAAGAGCCTGCCCGACGACATCTACGTCATCATCGAAATCCCGCAGAATGCCGACCCGATCAAATACGAAGTCGACAAGGACAGCGGTGCCATCTTCGTTGATCGCTTCATGTCGACCCCTATGTTCTACCCGTGCAACTACGGCTACGTGAACGCCACCCTGTCTCTGGATGGTGATCCGGTCGACGTGCTGGTTCCGACTCCCTACCCGCTGCTGGCTGGCTCCGTCATTCGCTGCCGCCCGGTTGGCGTGCTGAAGATGACCGACGAATCTGGCGAAGATGCCAAGATCGTGGCCGTGCCGCACTCCAAGCTGACCAAGCAGTATGACCACATCAAGGATGTGAACGATCTGCCCGAGCTGCTGCGCGCCCAGATCCAGCACTTCTTCGAGCGCTACAAAGAGCTGGAAGCGGGCAAGTGGGTCAAGGTGGAAGGTTGGGGCGACAAGGCTGCTGCCGAAGCCGAGATCGTTACCTCTGCCGAGCGTTACGCTGCCAAGTAAGCGTACCCTCGCAAAAAAGGCGCCTCAGGGCGCCTTTTCTATTGGCTGTTGCGGGCGCTGACCGGGTGTCTCGCCGGCAGGATCCCCCTGGATGTAGATGTCACGGCCATCCTGCTGATAGGGCCGGTAATAGTCACCACCGCAGCGATAACCCCCACCCTGCTCACTCATCAGCTCGCAGTTGACCGGCAACACCTCCAGCCACTTGATGGCCTGCTGGAAACGCAGCCACTCCTGCCATTCATGCTCCCGCGCCAGCTTGTCCCGCAGGGCAAAGGTATCCGCGCTGGACATCCCCTTGTTGACGATCACCTGGCCCGCCGCCGCAGGCAAGGCGGCCAACAGCAACAACAGCTGTGGAATTCGCTTCATGACGGTTTCCTGTATGACTTATTTCCAGAATTAAATTTAAAGCATTATCAGACTGTTACCCAGATCATCAAAACTAAGCTCATCCAAATCCGGCCGGCTCACCTAGTTGTTTATTATCACCCCGAGCAGGATGCACATCATGAAACTGGCACAAAGTCTGTTGTTGAGTCTAGTGTTCGCATCCACGGTCGGCGCCAACGAAGTCAACCTGAGCTGGCAGTGGCAGTCTGCCGACGGCCAGCAGAAGCACCTGCAACTGAATGCGGACGAGCGCATCATGTCCGCCAGCCGCCACGAGATGACCCTGCTCGATGCCTCCCTCAACTATCCGCTGGAGACACTCTACTCCTACATCAGCCCGCGCCTTTACAACAGCATCAACCTGATCAACCAGACCAGTCCCGAAACCGCCACCAAGTTTCGCAATCTGGAGCAGGCCTTCACCCTGCACGACGACAGCATGGAGTCGACCCTGTTCTGGCAGGCCTACCAGCAATATCAGGAAGATGCCTTCTACCAGATGCGGGTGGTGCCCTGCGTGCATCCGGCCAATCGCAAGCTGCCCTGCGTGCGCCCCAACTACTCCCAGCTGTTCTACCAGTTCAAGGGAGACCTCAGGCCGCTGGCGAAGCAGTTTTCCGCCAAGGATCTGGCCACCAGCGTCGGTCTGCTGCAGGAGTGGCTGAGCGCCATCCCCACTCCCCCCGAGCAGATGGATCACTTCGCCCCACCCCTGCAGGCCTTGCAGGACAACAAGGCCGACAGCGACGAGAAGGCACTGCTGATGGCAAGCCTCTTGGCCGAGCTGGCGCCGCAATACATGCTCAGCATCATATACCCCAACATCAGCATCGGCAGCGTCTCGCCAGCCTGGCTGGCCATCACGGCCGACAGCGGCCTGAAGGGCGATCCCCTGGTGATCGGCAATCAACGCCACATCTTGCTGACCGGCTCGCCCCTGCTGGCCCAGCAGATGACCATGGCCAAGATCCCGCTGATCAGCGAACCCTTGTATTGAGACACGCCCGCCATGCCAGTTGAACCGCAACCGGTTCAACTGAAGCACACTCCTCAAACCAGTTGATAACTAATTGATTTTTATCGACTGCGTGCCATCCTAGCCGCCTTTGCCAGCCGCTGCCTGCGCTGGCGGGCAGCCCGCTCGGCTCACTCGCGAGCTTATTTAACACTTTTTAAACAGATCCGATCAGTTTAGGATGAGTTCTGCCCCATTCCCTCAAGTGAAAAATCGTTATAACATAACAAAAGGAGTGTCATCAGGATGAAACATCTCGTACTTACTCTGGCGCTGCTGCCAACACTGGTCATGGCTCACAACATCAAGGAGTCTGCCCAGGTGCCGCTGGTCAACATCAGCGACAAGGGTGAACTGGTACTGCAAGAGAAAGAGGTCAGCTACCAACCTTGGCAAAGCAAGGTACTGACTGGCAAAGTCTTTTTGATCCAGCACATCGCGGGTCGCTCCAGTGCCAAGGAGCTGAACGCCCCCATGATCGAGGCGATCAAGGCAGCCAAGCTGCCCCACGACAAGTACCAGACAGTCACCATCATCAACAGCAATGACGCCATCTGGGGCACCTCCGGTTTTGTGAAGAGCAGTGCCGAAGACAGCAAGAAAGAGTTCCCCTGGTCCGCCATGGTGCTGGATGCCAAGGGCATGGCCCGCAACGCCTGGGATCTCGCGCCGGAAAGCTCGGCCATCATACTGCTGGATAAAGAGGGCAAGGTGCTGTTTGCCAAAGATGGCCAGCTCGATGCCAACAATATTGCTACCGTGATGGGGCTCATCCAGTCCCATCTCTGAATCAGAGAGAAGGGGCGCTGATGGCGCCCCTTTCATAAGGGTCTATGGGTCGTTTCAAGCTGAAAATCTGGTTGTTGCTGCTGGGCTGGTTGTGGTTGCAACCAGCGCTGGCACAACACCCGCTGGAAGCGGACCTGCCCGGTCATAGCCATACGTGCGTCCTCTGCGCCCTCCATCTCGATGGCAAGCTGGCACTGACGCCCAACTTGCCCATCCCAGTCCCGCATGTGGTCATCGGCAAGCTAGCTGATACCGCCTTGCCCGCCATCGATTCCACCCCTTCAGGCCAGTGTCGCATTCGGGCCCCGCCGCACTTTCATTGCTTCTCCCACTGAACATTTCTCTTATCAATTGTTTCAAAAGGATTAACGATGAAAGCAGTCACCCTGTTACTGGCGGCAGCCGCCTTTGGCGTGCAAGCAAATCACGACGAGCATGAGAGTCACGGCCACGGTGCCCACGAGCACGGCCACGGCCACCTCAACCTGGTGCTCGATGGCAACCAGTTGATGCTCGAGCTGCAGGCTCCCGCCGCGGATCTGGTGGGCTTCGAGCACGCCGCCAAGAGCGACGAGGAGAAGGCGCAATACGCCAAGGCCATGGCTCAGCTCAAGCAACCCGATGCCCTGTTTCGCTTCGACCCGGCGGCCGGCTGCAAGCTGACCCAGCAGGAACTCAATGCGGCCAAGGAAGATCATGATCACGACCATGACCATGACCATGACCATGACCATGACCATGACCATGAAAAGGCTGGCAGCAGTCATGATGACCACCACCATGATGATGCGGGTCACGCCGATGTGGGCGCCATGTACACCTACACCTGTGAGGCTCCGGCCAAGCTGACCGGACTGGAAGCCACTCTGTTCAGCGTCTATCCAAGCCTGGAGAAGCTGAGCGTGCAGGGCATACTGCCCACCGGCCAGACTGCGGCCGAGCTGACCCCATCCGCCAACAAGCTGAGCTGGTAATCCCATGAAAAAAGCCGTGGTTGAGATCCGCGATCTGGCCTTTGCCTGGCCGGATCACGAGCCTGTACTCGATCTGCCTGCCCTTACCATCGGCGCGGGGGAGCGGGTGTTCATCAAGGGGCCATCGGGCTCCGGCAAGTCGACCCTGCTTGGCTTGCTTGCCGGGATCCAGACCGCCAACCACGGCACTCTGGACGTGCTGGGCCAGCCATTGGCCCAGCTCTCCGGCCGTGCCCGTGACCACTTCCGGGCGGCCAATCTGGGTTATATCTTCCAGCAGTTCAATCTGCTGCCATTTTTATCCGTGCTGGACAACGTCACCGCCGCCCTCACCTTCTCGCCCGAGAAGCGGGCTCGTCTGCAGGGGAGTCCCGAGCAGGAGGCGCGCCGCCTGCTGGCGGAGCTGCAACTGCCGGCCGAGGCGCTGCACAGGCAGGTTCACGCCCTCAGCATAGGCCAGCAACAGCGGGTGGCCGCCGCGCGAGCGCTGATCGGCTCGCCACCGCTGGTGATCGCCGATGAACCCACCTCGGCTCTCGATACCGACAACCGGGCCGCCTTCATCAAGCTGTTGTTCGAGGAGTGCGACAAGCAAGGATCGACCCTCATCTTCGTCAGTCACGATCCCTATCTCGAGCCGCTCTTCCCGCGAGTGGAGAATCTGCAACTGCTCAACCGGAGGGCCATATGCTGACTCCATTTGACCACGGTGACCGTATCGCCACATCCGCCCCAAAGGGTGCATCACAACCACAACACCGGAGGCCAGTATGCTGAAGCTCGCCCTGCAAAGTCTCTGGGCCCGTCGCCTCACAGCCGGGCTGACCCTGCTGGCCGTGGCCATCAGCGTCACCCTGCTGCTCGGAGTGGAGCGGGTCCGCACCCAGGCCCGCGAGAGCTTTTCCAATACGGTCTCGGGCACAGACCTTATCGTCGGCGCCCGCTCCGGCCAGGTTAACCTGCTGCTCTACTCGGTATTTCGCATCGGCAACCCCACCAACAACGTGGGCTGGGAGGCCTATCAGGCCATCAAGACAAAACCCGGCGTCGCCTGGACCATCCCCCTATCCCTCGGGGATTCTCACAAGGGCTTTCGGGTACTCGGCACCAATGGCGACTACTTCACCCACCTGAAGTACGGTCAGCAACAATCGCTGCAACTGCGGGAGGGGCGGCCGTTCGACACGCCATTCGAGGCTGTGCTCGGTGCCCAGGTGGCCGAGAAGCTCGGCTACCGGCTGGATCAGTCCATCGTCATCGCCCACGGCGCCGGCAACACTTCCTTCAGCCAGCACGACAACCTGCCGTTCAAGGTAGTGGGGATACTGGCACCGACCGGCACCCCCATAGACAGAACCATCCACGTGCCGCTGGCCGGTATCGAGGCGATCCACCTGGGCTGGGACACGGGCCGGCACAGCAAGAACGTGACCGCCGAACAGGCGCTGGCGCAGGATCTGACACCCAAAACCATCACCGCCTTCATGGTGGGCTTAAGCAATCGCATCCTGGCGTTCCAGCTGCAGCGCAGCGTCAATACCTACCGGGGCGAGCCGCTGATGGCAATCCTGCCGGGGGCTGCCCTGCAGGAGTTGTGGAGCCTAATGAGCGTGGCGGAAACCGCGCTCTCGGTGATCGCCGGCTTCGTGGTGGTGGCGGGCCTCATCGGCATGCTGACCACCTTGCTGGCGGGGCTCAACGAGCGGCGGCGCGAGCTGGCCATCCTGCGCTCCCTGGGGGCAGGCCCCGCCCACCTGTTCCTGTTGCTGGCGCTGGAGGCAATGGCCCTCACCACGGCAGGCATAGCCCTCGGGGTGGCCGCGCTCTATCTGGGACAGGGGCTTGCTACCCCCTGGCTGCTCAGCCACTATGGCCTGCAATTGAGCCTGGGGCTGCCGAGCGCCTACGAATGGCAGTTGCTGGGGCTGGTGTGGCTGGCGGGCATGGTGATAGGCCTGCTGCCCGCGGCCCGGGCCTATCGCTACAGCCTGAGTGATGGCATGAGCATTCGCGTCTAGCGACTCGCCCGCATAACAAGAGAGAAGGACAGATGATGAAGTGGAAAATTGTGGCGCTGCTGGCCAGCCTGCTGGCGCTGCAGGCCCTGGCCGCCGATTACAAGACCATCGACTGGGACGTACTGATCCCGCAAGGGGAGCGGCTGTTGCCACCGCCCCAGGTGAGCCACGATGGCGATTTCTCCTCGGTGCCACAGCCGGTGGGCGGGGTCAACCAGAAGCTGGATCAACAGAACGTGCGGATCCCGGGGTTTGTAGTCCCGCTGGAGGGGGATGCCAAGAAGATCACCGCCTTCCTGCTGGTGCCCTACTTCGGCGCCTGCATCCATGTGCCGCCGCCCCCCACCAACCAGGTGGTCTATGTGAGCTACCCCAAGGGCGCCCCCGTGGATGATCTGTGGGATGCCATCTGGGTGAAGGGCAAGATGCGCACCATCAGTTCCAGCCACGAGATGGCCACCGCCTCCTACTCCATGGAGGCGGTCGAGGTCAGCGTCTACGAAGAGGAATAAGTCAGACATCATGATGCGCGTCTGATGAGTTCCAGCCACGAGATGGCCACCGCCTCCTACTCCATGGAGGCGGTCGAGGTCAGCGTCTACGAAGAGGAATAAGTCAGACATCATGATGCGCGCCCGCCTCCCCGGGCCGAACTTAGCATCCAGCAACAGTGGCTTTCGAACGAAGGCCACTTTTTTATCCCCTTGCCCGCCGAAACCGAGATCAGCCCCTGCTTGAGGGATTGCCCGCCATCCCGGTTGGAGTAACATTCAAGACTAGACCTTGCGATCACGGAGCCAGTATGGCTGACCTGCCCCCGCCCAAGAAAGAGAGTTCCATCCTGAGCAGCCAGGAGCAGACCCTGCGCCTGGCCCGCAGTCGCGGCATAGACGGCATGCTCACCCGCAACAGCGACAGCACCTTCGAACAGCGCGCCACCTTTCGCCATCTGGCGGATCAGGCCGCTCGCCAGCGCAATCTGGAAGCCATCATGGTGATGGCCTCCCGCCACTGCGAAGAGACGGCCGCCGGCGGCGAGATGGACAGCGACTGGCTGACCCGCTTCCTGCAACTGGCGGAAGACATCAGCATGGTGCCCATGCAGCAGCTGTGGGGCCGCATCTTCGCCATCGAGATCGCCACTCCAGGCCGTTT
The DNA here is from genome assembly GCF_000820005.1 of Aeromonas piscicola. GTDB lineage: Bacteria > Pseudomonadota > Gammaproteobacteria > Enterobacterales > Aeromonadaceae > Aeromonas > Aeromonas piscicola. The sequence continues at coordinate 39,397 of NZ_CDBL01000053.1, forward strand.
CTCCATTCGCGCCCTCACCACCCTCAAGGAGATGACCCAGCGCGAGGCCCAGCTGTTCCAGCGGATCTGCGCCCTCGCCTGCCACTATGCGGGCAGCGATGAGCAGCGCCTGCTGCTGGGGCTGCACAAGGGGGCCAGCCTGCTCAGCCGCGCCAAGGTGACCCGGCTTGGTCTGGGCAAATACCGATTGCCCTACAATGCCCTGTTGCAGCTGTTCGAGCTCGGCCTGCTGCACAAGGGAGAGCTGGAATCCGGCCCGCTGCCCGCCGACGGGGTCGAGCTGGAGTTCGGCAACCAGCGCTGGCGCCTGCAGCGCAAGCAGAGCAATATCACCCTGCTCTACTACCGGCTTACCCCGGTAGGCAACGAGATCGCCCAGCTGTTGCAGGAGCCGCCGCTGGAGGAGTACCTGCAGGATCTGAAAACCGTGCTGGTGCAGGGGATCCAGATCGAAGTGATGCAGCTGGTCAGCGAGCCACCCGCTCCCGACCCACTCCCCTGATCTTTAGCGGGGCAGCTCATGCCGCCCCGTCTGTTCTTGGCTCCTTCGCACCAAACTCCTGGCACCTGGCTCCTTGGCTCATGACCTCATGGGCCTGGCCAGAATGAGTTGCAAATTGCAGATCCCGCAGGGGCACACCCCGTCAGATCCGTTGCAGATTGCAAACAGCCGCGCTCTTTTCCTGCCCAAAAGCCACTAATAACACATTCGTCATTAGTTTTTGCCAGCTGGCCCGCCCTTTGCACTAGATCTTGATGCAGATCAAAATTCAACCACCACAGCTCGGGAGCAAGGCCATGAGAATCAATCAACCGGTTACCCAAAGAGAACGCCTCTATCCAGACCACCAGAGCCTGATCTCCACCACGGATCTGGAGAGTCGCATCACCTATGCCAACGAGGAGTTCTGCGACATTGCAGGCTTCTCGCTCGACGAGCTGACAGGGGAACACCACAATCTGGTACGCCACCCGGACATGCCGAAACAGGCCTTTGCCGATCTGTGGGGTCACATCAGAGATGGCAAGAGCTGGATGGGACCGGTGAAAAACCGCTGCAAGAATGGCGACCACTACTGGGTCAGCGCGTTTGTCACCCCCATCAAGGATGCCAGTGGCCGGGTGGTTGAATATCAGTCGGTGCGCACCGCCCCGAGCGAGGAGATCAAGCAGCGGGCCGAGAAGGTCTATGCCGACCTTCGCAACAACAAGCTGCCGCTGGCGCTCAAATTGCCCACCTTCTCCCATACCCTGGTGACCATGCTCTGCCTGCTGCTGAGTCTGGCGGCCATGGTCGCGCTGGGATACCACCACGACATGGGCTGGCAACTGGCGCTGGCCGCCCTCCCGCTGGCGGTGGCCGCCATCACCCTCAATGCCCTCTCTCGCCGCCTCGGCAAGCTCAACAAGATGGCCCGTAGCCGCTTCGACAACCCGCTGATGCAACTGCTCTACACCAACAAGGTGGACAACATCGCCGCCATCGAACTCTCGATGGTGATGAACCAGGCCGAGTTCAACGCCGTGCTGGCCCGCACCCAGCAGACTTGCAGCCGGATCCTGCAGGCCGCCGAGGGGGATCTGCGCAACGCCGAGTCCATCACCGACAACCTGCAACAGCAGCAAGCAGAGACCAATCAGGTGGCGACTGCCATCACCCAGATGTCCGAGTCCATTCGCGAGGTTTCGCAAAGTTCGACCGACTCCTCCAGCCTGTTGGACGAGACCACAGATCTGTTCAAGAGCGGCAACAGCAGCGTGGCAGAGACGGTGGCCGCCGTAGCCGGTATGAACAGCGAGCTGACCACCTCCAAAACCGTCATCAGCGCGCTGGTCGGCCACTGCCGCGATATCGACGGCATCCTCGATGTGATCAACAACATAGCCAACCAGACCAACCTGCTGGCCCTCAATGCCGCCATCGAAGCGGCCCGGGCTGGCGAAGCGGGGCGCGGTTTCTCGGTAGTGGCCGATGAGATCCGCTCGCTCGCCATCAAGACCCAATCCTCGACCAGCGAAATCCAGAAGATGATCACCGAGCTGCAAACCAGCGCAGGGGATGCTGAGCAGGCGATGGAGAAGGGCTGCCAGCTCTCCGAGAGCTGCCAGCAAAAAGCCTCGGCGACCGGCACCATACTCCAGCAGATCAACAACATGCTGCAGCAAGTGGCCTCCGGCAGCGGCCAGATTGCCCAGGCGGTACAGGAGCAGTTCCACGTCACCGCCGAGATCAACCGCAACGTGCTCAGCATCAAGACCCTGGCCGATGACTCCAGCGTCGGCAGCCAGCACGCCGTGCACGGCATCACCCAGCTGGTAAACCAGTTGAGCGATCTCGACCGGCTGGTGCGCCAGTTCCAGAAAACCGCCCCGGCCACCCAAAACCGCTATGAAGCAGCGGCCACCCGCGCCGTCCCGCTGCGCCAAGCCAGATAACCACCACACACAAGCAATCACCGCAGAAAAACCCTATGGGCCCGCAGGCCCATAGGGTTTTTTAATGCCCGCTAACAAGAGGGCCGCACCGCCGTTTCCCCGTCCAATCTCCCTCTGCGCTGATGGCCGCCGCTATTGAACGGCCATATCCCAACCCATTACTGATTAAATTATTGAGCTTGCTCAGAAATTTTCCCGCTTCCACTTTCATCCCCAGCCCCGTTCGGTAACATAGCCGCTTGGCAACCTCTCGTTGGAGTCAGCCATGAGCCAAGCCAGTGTCAAAACGCAGGTAAAAAGCAGCAAACTGGAGGCTGAAATTCAGGGGCGGTAGCGTGGTTTTTGTAAGTTGATCCAGAGCGTAGCGAAGCCCAACAGACGAGCATTATTACGCCAACCATAGCGGGATAAATATGGATTTGGCCGAACGGTAAAACAAATTTGCAGATACGTTTCGTGGTAAACGTTGGGCTTCACTTCGTTCAGCACCAAGCTACGATTGTTAGCCCAACATACGAGATGTTAAGCATTCAAAAAGGTTTTCAAATGGGTTTCGAAGATATAGTAAGCGTGTCAACGGTCATAATTGGCTCAATTGGGAGTGCAGGTGCAATAATTTTTGGACTGTCATCTTGGCTGGGAAAAGTGTGGGCAAATCACTTGATGAATACTGAGAAGTTTAAACATCAGCAAGAGCTTCTAGTCATTACTGAAGAGATTAAAAATAAAAATATTGTTGCATTAGAAAAACTAAAAGCTCAAATAGAATCAACCTCTCATATCGAAAAGCTTGATAAAACTCATGAACATGAGCAAAGGAAGAAAATTAAAGAAGTTATCTCAAAAAACAAGGTAAATATCATTGACGCTGCAGAATCATTAAACCACAGAATGTGGAACTTTGGTGATAATTATTCAGAGGGCTGGCATGTTAAAAATGATAGGAAGATAGACAGCCAATATTATCTATATTCTTTTGCTTACAGGTTGTTAGCTTTTTTTTCATGGTGCGATAAAGTTGAGAAAGAAATGATTTATTTAGATTCGACAATTGCAGAAGAAAAAGATCTTAATTTTGTTAAATTCCTAAAACTGTTTCCACAGTTAATGTGTGATGCATCTTTATTTAAAGACTTAGAATACGATTATAGCCATGACACTGACCACTTTTATAAGAACAACTTTCAATCATCTATAAATCAAATCAGTAGAAAAGATGGGGTAATAACCTTCGAAGATTTTAAAAGTAAAATAGAGAAAAATGAAATTAATGTAGATAAAGTTATCGACTTTTTATCTGGTATAAACCCGAATGAGAACAGATTGCGTTGGTTCCGTTTAGAGTCGATGCATTTTGTATTGTTGATGTTTATAAATACCTTTGGCTATGATTTTCAATATACTGACATTGAAAAGATTCGGGGTTTGTTGAAAAAACATAAAGACAATCCAACATTTCCAAACTTAAATAGAATGATATGTGATTTTAAGTTACAAGATAGCTCTGAGGTTAAATTTATTTCTTCAGAGCTAAACTCCTAACAAGCACTTTAAGTCTGAACTCCAATAGCTGGCTGAATTTCGCTGCGTTAGGTATTTTAGCCGACTATTTTCGTCCGTTTAAGTTGGCGTTAAATACCAAGGAGAGTCATGAATAAGCCAAACCAAAGGATAGGAGCAAAATCCAATGCTCATGTAGGAAGAGATTTTGAGCTGGCTGCGAAAAGCTTCTTTACCAATGAAGGACTTTCTCTTGATACTAACATAAAGATACCGATTGGTATTAGTGGGCTTAAGAAGGTCCATGCTTTTGATTTAGGCAGCCTAAATTGAAAAATTTTAATTGAATGCAAATCGCACAAATGGACAGCACCGAATGACAACGTCCCCAGTGCTAAACTGACAGTTTGGAACGAAGCTATGTATTATTTTTTAGCAGCTCCTTCTGACTACCGAAAAATAATGTTCGTACTCCGTGACTATAGTGAAAAACGCAAGGAAACGTTGGCGGAATACTATATTCGCACTTATCGCCATTTGATTCCAGAAGGTGTCGAGCTGTGGGAGTACGATGAATCAAACATGTCAGCCCGTAGATTCAAATAGCGCAGCGTATTCGGACAATCGCGAATAACTCCACAGAGATATAAGCAAGGATCGGAAGATCCTCTTGCGGGGTTGCTATCGACCGCTTTGGAATGGCTCAAGACTCGCTGGTGCCACTATAAGCTGGATTTATGGGTTTTCCGATAATGACCCAACTTTTGCTTATAGTGGCTGGCGCCGGTGCTCATAGCTATTGCCAGAATGCATATCTTGTCCACACAAGAAGGCCCGCCGCACACAACGGCTGACCACATGGTAATAGGGTGTATCTTGCAGGCTAATCTGGCGTGAACGAGCGATGGTCATGGCACACTCCTCGACTGGCTACCCATCAAGAGAAGCAGCATGCTACGCTGCAGTCAAATTGGTGGGTGTCCCAGATTTCCCCACCTACTTAATGTGAATGTATAATACTATGACAATAGACATAATGGCGGGCAAGCAATAAAAACATGGGGGAGCACCCAATTCCCCCCTATCTGTTATCACCCTCAATAAGGGTGGAACTCCAATATTTCTCATTGAAATAGTTAAGACTTATTACATCCAATTTAGAGTACAGATAACACAGTTATACAGAGAATTAAACTTATGAGCACTCAAGTGGAAAAGTTCATTTTCAACAATACAAGAACAAGCCATAAACGATGGGAATCCATTGTTATGTATGCACTTCATTATGCTCTTAGCGATGTAAAGCTCATGTCTCAATATCCTGTCGACAAATACTTTATCGACGGATATTTTCCTGACTTGAAGATCGCAGTAGAAATTGATGAACCATATCACAACCGGCAAAAAGAAGATGATTCAAAAAGAGAATCCTACATAAAAGCAGAGCTTGATTGTGAATTTTTTAGAATCAATGTTAGCGAGCCTGTATATGAGCAAATTGACAACTTGGTTGATAAAATAAGAGCTTTATCACCTCCAAAATGGGAAATCAAGGAACGACCAGCGAGAGCGATTAGCGGCGAGTTTTCACAAGACAAGATAGATGGATTGACTGCAACAAATGCATTTGAATTTTTAGATGGCATACAAGAAGAGCTAGAACAATTAGGTTTATCTGTAGACACTAAATAATTAAATCCAAATACCTTGCCAAGTAATGGAATGATAGGTTTTGATGTCATTTTAGACGAACTTAGATTAACGGTATTTACTCGAAGCACATGCAAACCAAAAATAATTATTTCGAAATATGATGCTAATACTCTAAGGGAATTAGGCGTAGACTGTTCAGAACCATCCAAAACCAAGCCACCATATTGGAAAATCATGGATATGGACAAACAACTTACCAGAGAAGAGACGGTTACCTATTTGTTGAATCTCTCAAGGAAACTTAAGCATAAGTAAAAATATTTACTACATCTTAAACACGCATGTTCGATAAATGACAGCAAAAATACATTGCTGATAAATAAGGGGGAAATTGCCCCCCTTATTTATCAAAGTTCGATACTGATAATCAACCTCAATCGATCAGCCCCTCCGCCTTAGAGCAGTAAGCAACTCATCCACCAACACTTCCACCGGTTTGCCGGCGTTAAGCAGATGAATTTCCGGCTGCTCCGGCGCCTCATAAGCCGAATCGATACCGGTAAAGTTGCGAATTTCCCCGGCCCGCGCCTTCTTGTAGAGCCCCTTGGGGTCGCGCTCTTCACAGACGGCGAGGGGCGCATCGACAAACACCTCGACAAACTCGTCCGGCCCCAAGAGATTGCGCACCAGCTCCCGTTCGGCACGGAACGGAGAGATAAAGGCGGTGAGCACGATAAGGCCCGCATCCACCATCAGTTTGGCCACTTCGCCGACCCGGCGGATATTCTCCTGACGGGCCGCATCATCGAAACCGAGATCGCCGCACAGGCCGTGGCGCACATTGTCCCCATCCAGCAGATAGGTGTGCTTGCCCTCGGCCGCCAGCGCCTGTTCCAACGCCCCCGCCAGGGTGGATTTTCCCGCCCCCGACAGCCCGGTGAACCAGATCACCAGCGGCTTCTGCCCCTTTAATTCGGCCCGGCTTGCCTTGTTCACGGCATGGTCATGCCACACAACGTTATTCATCCAGACTCCTTCTTTTCGTCGGCGCGATCAGGCCCCTCATCCCCTCTCCCGGAAGGAGAGGGAATATTTGCCCCCTTCTCCCTCTCTTTTTAATCGGCGGGAGAGGGTACCTGGCTCTACTGCTTGCCGCTGTCGTTGCCGATGGCCAGCGCCTGCCAGTGCGGGAAGTGCTTGCGTACCAGGGCGTTGAGCTCGATTTCAAACTCGCTGTACTGCTCCGCTTTGCCACCAAGAGTCACCACTTTCGCGGCCAAGCCTTCCACTATCATACCCGCCCCGACGGTGACGTTGGTCAGCCGGTCGATCAGGATGAAGCTGCCGGTGTCGCGGATATCGGTGTATGGATCGAACGCCACAGGGTCAGTCAGGCTCACTTCGCACAAGCCAATCTCGTTGAGATTCAGTTCGCTGGCATCCAGCTCGTCCAGCTTGTTGATTTCGATGCGATGACGGATGACTTCCACCTGACCACGGGTCTTCTTGGTGGCCAGCTTGACGTCATAGACCCGGCCCGGTTGCAAGGACTCCTCCCCCATCCAGACGATATGGGCCAGCACGTTCTGGGTCACCTGGGGCTTTCTGGCGGCATCCACCAGCAGATCGCCGCGGCTGATGTCGATTTCATCGGCAAAGGTGACAGTAATGGCCTGACCCGGCAGGGCGTATTCCAGATCCCCGTCGAAGGTGACGATGCGGGTCACAGTGCTCTCTTTGCCAGACGGCAGCACCGCCAGCTTGTCGCCCACCCGCAGGATGCCGGCCGCGAGCGTGCCCGCGAAGCCGCGAAAATCCAGGTTGGGGCGGTTCACGTACTGCACCGGCAGGCGTACCGGATGACGCTCCAGCTCGCGCTCCACCTCGGCATTTTCCAGCAGGGAGAGCAGGGTCTCCCCCTGATACCAGGCCAGCTTGTCGCTCGGGTTGACCACGTTGTCACCGTCCAGCGCCGAGACAGGCACTATCTGTATGGTGTCGACGCTGAGCTTCTTGGCGAATTCGCGGTAATCGGCACTGATGCGCTCGAACACCTCCTGACTGAACTCCACCAGATCCATCTTGTTGACCGCCACCACGAACTGCTTGATGCCGAGCAGGCTGGCGATAAAGCTGTGACGACGGGTCTGATCCAGTACCCCCTTGCGGGCGTCGATCAGGATGATGGCCAGATCGCAGGTGGAGGCGCCGGTGGCCATGTTGCGGGTGTACTGCTCGTGGCCCGGGGTATCCGAGATGATAAATTTGCGCTTGGCGGTGGAGAAATAGCGGTAGGCCACGTCTATGGTGATGCCCTGCTCGCGCTCGGCCTGCAGGCCGTCCACCAGCAGCGCCAGGTCCAGCTTCTCGCCCGTGGTGCCGAGCTTCTGGCTGTCGGACTCCAGGGCCTTGAGCTGATCTTCATAGATCTGCTGGGAGTCATGCAGCAGACGACCGATCAGGGTGCTCTTGCCGTCGTCCACGCTGCCGCAGGTGAGAAAACGCAGCAGGCTCTTGTGCTGCTGGGCGTGCAGGTAGGCTTCAATGCCCTGTTCGCTGATGGCGGTCTGAATATGGTTGTTCATGATGCGATTCCTTAGAAATATCCCTGACGCTTCTTCTGCTCCATGGAGCCTGCCTGATCGTGGTCAATCAGCCGCCCTTGCCGCTCGCTCGAGGTGGTAAGCAGCATCTCTTCGATGATCTCCGGCAGCGTGGTGGCATCGGACTCGATGGCCCCGGTCAGCGGGTAGCAGCCGAGGGTGCGGAAGCGCACCAGCTCCTGCTTCACTTCATCTTCAGGGCCTATGGGCATGCGCTCGTCATCCACCATGATCTTGATGCCATTGCGCTCAACGACCGGGCGCACGGCCGCGAAGTAGAGCGGCACTATGTCGATGTTCTCGAGATAGATGTATTGCCAGATATCCAGCTCGGTCCAGTTGGAGAGCGGGAACACCCGGATGCTCTCCCCCTTGTTGACCTGGCTGTTGTAGACGCGCCACAGCTCGGGTCTCTGGTTCTTTGGATCCCAGCGGTGAGACTTGTCACGGAAGGAGTAGACCCGCTCCTTGGCACGGGACTTCTCCTCGTCACGACGGGCACCACCAAAGGCGGCATCGAAGCCGTGCTGGTTGAGCGCCTGCTTGAGCCCTTCTGTCTTCATGATGTCGGTGTGCTTGCCGCTGCCGTGCACGAAAGGGTTTATCCCCATGGCGAGGCCGTCCGGGTTCTTGTGGACGATGAGATCCAGCCCGTACTTTTTGGCGGTCTCGTCGCGAAACTTGATCATCTCCTTGAACTTCCAGTCGGTGTCGACGTGCAGCAAGGGGAAAGGGATCTTGCCCGGATAGAAGGCCTTGCGGGCCAGGTGCAGCATGACGGAGGAGTCCTTGCCGATGGAGTACATCATCACCGGGTTTTCAAATTCGGCAGCCACCTCGCGGATGATATGGATGCTCTCGGCCTCCAGCTGCTGCAGATGTGTCAGTCTTTCACGGTCCATGTCGGGTCCTCTGGTCTGGCTAACGCGCCGGGTCAGGGCGCGGTTCGGGTTCAGGTCGGTGCCGCTGTCGCAGCACCGTCAAATCGATTCTTTGCTCTGCAGACTCACGCCAGGTGCACCAGCTTGAGATCACTGCCATTCAGGTCGCCGCTGTTACCCGCCTCATCGCCACGCTTTTCCCCAAACCAGGCCAGCTGTTTATGTAGAGCAACCACTTCACCGATGACGATGAGCGACGGGCTCACTGCCTGCTGGGCCAGCACAGCCAACTCAGCCAGGGTGCCGGTCAGCACGCGCTGACGGGCCGTTGTGCCCCGCTCTATGATGGCGATGGGGGTTTGGCTGCTGCGACCATGGCTCACCAGCTGCTGCTGGATATGTTCGGAGCGCATCAGCCCCATGTAGATAACCAGGGTCTGCTGGGTCATGGCGAGCTGCTGCCAGTCGGGCTCCTTGCCCTCTTTCTGGCAGTGGCCCGTGATGAAGACGGCACTCTGGGCGTGGTCGCGGTGGGTAAGCGGGATACCGGCATAAGCGGTGGCGCCAGCGGCGGCCGTGATGCCGGGCACCACCGAGAAGGGGATCCCCTCTGCCGCCAGCACCTCCAGCTCCTCGCCGCCACGGCCAAACATGAAGGGATCACCGCCCTTGAGGCGCACCACTCGATTACCTGCGCGGGCATGTTCCACCAGCAGGCGATTGGTCTCCTCCTGGGGCACGCTGTGGGCACCGGCCTTCTTGCCGACCGAGACCAGAGTCGCATCGCGGCGCACCAGATCCAGGATCTCCGGGGATACCAGCTGGTCATAGAGCACCACTTCCGCCTGCTGAATTTGTTGCAGCGCCTTGAGGGTCAAGAGACCAGGATCACCGGGGCCCGCTCCCACCAGCACCACCTCACCCACCTCGCTCTGGGCTTTGTCGAGCCCGTCATTTAGCCAGGTTTCGGCACTCTGCCAATCCTGCTTTTCGATGAGGCCGGCCAGAGTGTTGGAGGCAAACGCCCGCTCCCAGAAGCGGCGACGATCGGAGATGGAAGAGAGCACCTGCTTGGCCTTGTCACGCACCCGACCGGAGAGCTCGGTGAGCCCCCCCAGGTGGCGGGGCAGCAGGCTCTCCAGCCGCTCGCGCAACAGGCGCACCAGCACAGGGGCCTTGCCACCGCTGGAGACGGCGACCATCAGGGGAGAGCGGTCGATGATGGAGGGAAAGATGAAGCTGGAGCGCTTGGGGTCATCCACCACATTGACGAACAGACCGAGCTGGTTGGCGCTCTGATAGACGAGGGCGTTGACCTCGAGATCGTCGGTGGCGGCCACCACCAGGATCTGGCCGGTCAGATGAGCCGGGGTGAAACGCTCGACCAGATGGGTGAAACGGCCGGCAAATTCGGCGAATTCGGGTTCAATCTCGGGAGAGACCAGGGTCAGCCGGGCACCTGCTGCCAGCAGCAGGCGCGCCTTGCGCAGGGCTACCTCACCCCCGCCTACCAGCAACACGGGGCGGCCTTCCAACCTGGCAAACATAGGTAAATAATCCATTTCGGCCCATCCCTTGGAACACGACTAATATGGGGCGACTATAGGCAGGGCTGCTTATCCCTCAAAATAATAAAAAATGCTTTTTAATGCGTTTTAGTAATTAGCAAAGCCGTATGATGACAAAGGCGAGCGAACATCCTTGTGGTGCTCGGCGCCAGGCCATAGGCTAGTGAAAGTGTTTCATAAGGAGCTTAATAATGAATGAGTCATTGATTGTGCTGGGGATCTTCGTGTTCCTGGTGATCATCACCCTGAGTGCCGGGATCAAGATAGTACCGCAGGGCTACAACTGGACAGTGGAGCGCTTCGGCCGCTACACCCGCACCCTCTCCCCCGGCCTCAACCTGCTGATCCCCTATGTGGATAGGGTCGGCCACAAGATCATCATGATGGAGCAGGTGCTGGACATCCCGGCGCAGGAGGTGATCTCCCGCGACAACGCCAACGTCACCATAGACGCGATCAGCTTCGTGCAGGTAGTGGATGCCCGCAAAGCGGCCTATGAGGTCAACGATCTCACCAGCGCCATCCGCAATCTCACCATGACCAACATGCGGACCGTGCTCGGCGCCATGGAGCTGGATGAGATGCTCTCCCAGCGCGACACCATCAACGAGAAGCTGCTGCGCACCATGGATGCGGCCACCGCCCCCTGGGGCATCAAGGTGACCCGCATCGAGATCAAGGATGTACGTCCGCCGCTGGCGCTGGTAGAAGCCATGAACGCCCAGATGAAGGCCGAGCGCCAGAAACGGGCCGAGGTGCTGGAAGCCGAAGGGGTGCGCCAGTCCAAGATACTGAAAGCCGAAGGCGAGAAGCAGTCCCAGATCCTCAAGGCCGAGGGTGAGCGTCAGGCTGCCTTCCTCGCCGCCGAAGCGCGGGAGCGGGCCGCCGAGGCGGAAGCCAAGGCGACCCATATGGTCTCAAAAGCTATAGCGGAAGGGGATATGCAGGCCATCAACTACTTCGTTGCCCAGAAATACACGGAAGCACTGGCCCGCATAGGCGAAGGCCCCAACAGCAAGATCATCATGATGCCGCTGGAAGCGGGCAGCCTGATTGGCTCGGTAGCCGGTATGGCCGAGCTGTTCAACAAGGACGGCAAGAGTAGCAAGTCATGACAGCCCTGTTCGAGGGGCTGACCCACTGGCACTGGCTGGGACTCGGCTTCGTGCTGCTGGCCATCGAAGTGATGAGCTCGGTGGGTTTCCTGCTCTGGACCGGCATAGCCGCGCTGGAAGTCGGCCTGATCCTGCTGCTCTGGCCCTTCGGCTGGCAGGCGCAGCTGCTGCTGTTTGCGGTGCAATCCCTGCTCACCACCTGGGCCTGGTGGCGCTGGCAGCACCGGCAGGACAGCTCGGGTCAGGATGCGGCGGCCCCCATCAATGAGCGGATGCAGAGCTATCTGGGCCGTGAGTTGACCCTGCTGGATGATGTGGTGCAGGGAACAAGCCGGGTGCATCTGGATGACACCGTCTGGACGGTGCGCAGCCCAGTGCCGCTCACCGCAGGCAGCAGGGTCAAGGTGGTGGGTGCTGACTCCCACATCTTGCTGGTGGAGCCCCTGCCCTGACTCGGGCCAGCGATCACCACCTTGATGACACGAAAAAGGGCTCCGCGGAGCCCTTTTTACATGGGGTGGCACAGGCCAAAGCCTAGAAGGCGTCAGCGTCGAGGGCTGCGCGCAACAGATCCTTCCAGCTGATGATGCCGACCAGGGCGCCATTTTCCAGCACCGGCAGGCAGGAGACATTCTTCTCCAGCATGATTTTCACGCCATCGCGCACAGGCAGATGGGGGGCTATGGTAACGGGATGACGACTCATGATCTGGTGGGCGCGCCGATTGAGGGTCTCGGTATCTCGGCTCATCTCGGCCTCGGAATCGAGGTAAGGGCTGATGGCGCGGAACAGATCCCGGTCCGAGATGACCCCCACCAGCTCCTCTTCCTCCAGCACCAGCAGGTGGCGAAAGTGAGCCTGCTCGAAGATATCCTTGATGACAGTGAGTCTGTCATCCATGGAAACGGTGGCGACCCGGGTCGTCATTATGTCCCTGATAAGCATGCTAACCTCCCCAACCCTGACTGATTTCTCTGTTATGGCATGTTTTTGCCCCCCCAGCCAGTGGGAGCCCCCCACCTCAAGTGCAAATCTGCGCCATTTCACGTAAGATCCGCGCCAGTTTTTCTCCTCCATTTGAGCAAGCAGACCCCATCCATGATAGTTGCCAGTCAAATCGAACTGATCCGCGGCGGCCGCAAGCTGCTGGACAACGCCTCCGCCACCATACACCCGGGCCACAAGGTGGGCCTGGTGGGTAAAAACGGCTGTGGCAAGTCCACCTTTTTTGCACTGGTACGGGGCGAACTGGCCATCGACAGCGGCAGCTTCAGCCTGCCCGCCGGCTGGCAGATCGCCGGCGTCGCCCAGGAGACGCCGGCCCTTGACTGCTCCGCGCTGGAGTACGTGATTGACGGCGACAAGGAGTTCCGTTCGCTGGAGGCCCAGCTGGCCCAGGCCGAGCTGGATGACAACGGCATCCTGGTGGCCGAGCTGCACGGCAGGCTCGACACCATAGGCGCTTACAGCATTCGGGCCCGCGCCGCCGAGCTGCTGCACGGTCTCGGTTTCAGCGACGAGCAACTGGGTTCGCCGGTGCGCAGCTTCTCCGGTGGCTGGCGCATGCGCCTGAACCTGGCCCAGGCACTGCTCTGCCGCTCCGATCTGCTGCTGCTGGATGAACCGACCAACCACCTGGATCTCGATGCCGTCATCTGGCTGGAGAAGTGGCTCAAGGGCTATCAGGGCACGCTCGTGCTGATTTCGCACGACCGCGACTTCCTCGATTCGGTCATCAGCCGCATCATCCACATCGAGAACGGCAAGCTGAACGAATACACCGGTGGCTACTCCGACTTCGAACTGCAGCGCGCCGAGCAGCTGGCCCAGCAGCAGTCCATGTACGAGAAGCAGCAGCGGGAGGTGTCCCACATGCAGGCCTATGTGGACCGCTTCCGCTACAAGGCCTCCAAGGCCCGTCAGGCCCAGAGTCGCCTCAAAGCCATGGAGCGGATGGAGAAACTCCTGCCCGCCCACGCCGACTCCGAGTTCAGCTTCGAGTTTCGCGAGCCGTCGGCCCTGCCGACCCCGCTCATCGCCATGGAGAACCTCAGCGCTGGTTATGGCGACAAGGTGATCCTGGAGAAGATCAAGATGAACCTGGTGCCGGGTTCGCGCATCGGCCTGCTCGGTCGCAACGGCGCTGGCAAGTCCACCTTCATCAAGATGCTGTCGGGCACCAATCCGCCCCTGTCGGGCAAGCTGGAGGTGAGCGCAGGGGTCAGCATAGGCTACTTCGCCCAGCATCAGCTGGAGACCCTGCGGCTCGACGACACCCCCCTCGATCACCTGGCCCGCCTCGCACCGGACAAGTCCGAGCAGGAGCTGCGCAACTATCTGGGCAGCTTCGGCTTCCACGGTGACAAGGCGCTCGACAAGGTGGCCCCCTTCTCCGGCGGCGAGAAGGCGCGGCTGGTGCTGGCCCTCGTCACCTGGCAAAAACCGAACCTCCTGCTGCTGGATGAACCGACCAACCACCTGGATCTGGAGATGCGCCACGCCCTGACCATGGCGCTGCAAGGCTTCGAGGGCGCCATGGTGGTGGTCTCTCACGACCGGCACCTGCTGCGCACCACCACGGATGACTTCTATCTGGTGCACGGTGGCCGGGTCGAAGCCTTCGACGGTGATCTGGACGACTACCACAAGTGGCTCGGCGAGCAGGAAAAAGAGGCCAACGCCAAGCCCAGCGACGGCATCATCTCCGCCAACTCGGCGCTGGCGCGCAAGGATCAGAAGCGGCGCGAGGCGGAGTTCCGGCAAGCGACCCGCCCCCTGCGCCAGAAGCTGGAGAAGCTCGAAGCCAGCATGGAGAAACTGCAGACCCGGCTGGCCGCAGTGGAAGAACAGCTGGCCGATCCCGCCATCTACGAAGAGAGCGCCAAGAACAAGCTCTCCGAACTGCTCAAGTCCCAGGGCCCCATCAAGGAGGAGCTGGAAGGGGTGGAGCTGGAGTGGATGAGCCTCTCAGAGGAGCTGGAAACCATGGAGCAGGCCTTCTTTGCGTGACGAGCAGCTGATGGCAAGCGAACGGGTCGCGGTACACGAGTTGCCGACACCGCTGGGCTTCTGGCACTGGAGCGGCAAGGTCTATGGCGAGCGCAGCCAGGACTGGCTCACCGTGCAGGCGCTGGGGGGCAACGTCAATCTGGCACTGTTGCTGCACCGGCTGGATCAGCTCGGCATAGTGGTCGATCTGACCGATCTGCAACCTGCACTAGTGCAGACTGAAGCAGTACTGATCCCCTGGCGTACCCTGCGCCAGAGCGCCAAAGCGCGGCTGGATGAGGAAGAGTATCAGGCCATGCTGGCCCACGAACTGGAGCTGGAACGGCTGCAACAGGGGGTCCTGTTGCAGAGCCTACGCAGCCTCCCCCTGTTTCGCGGCAAGGGCCACAATTTGTTGAACTATCTATCGTTACTGGGTGCCCAGCAGGGCCCCCTCAGAGATCTAATATGCTGAGTTATCGCCACGCCTTTCACGCCGGCAACCACGCCGACGTGCTGAAACACGCCGTTCAGGCCCTGATCATCGAGTCCCTCAAGAAGAAGGAAAAACCCTTCATCGTGCTGGACACCCATGCCGGTGGCGGTCTCTACGACCTGCGCGGCGACTGGTCCCAGAAGAAGGCGGAATACGCCGACGGCATAGGCCGGCTGTGGGATGAACGGGCCCAGTGGTCTGCCATGGCCCCCTATCTCGGCGTCATCGAAGAGATGAACCCCGGTCAAGAAGGAAACGGTGGCGAGCTGCACTACTACCCAGGCTCCCCCGAACTGTCACGCCGTCTCGCCCGCGAGCAGGACAAGCTGGCGCTGATGGAGCTGCACAATAACGAGGTGGAAGACCTGCGCGCCAACATGGGCTACGACCCCCGCGTCGCCGTCCACCACCGCGACGGCTTCGAGGGGCTGGTGGCCCTGCTGCCGCCGACCCCGCGCCGTGGACTGGTGCTGATCGATCCGCCCTATGAGCTGAAGGAAGATTACTTCGCCGTGGTTGATACCCTCAAGAAAGCACAGAAGCGCTGGGCAACCGGCATCTATGCGCTCTGGTATCCCATCCTGGGTCAGGAAGCGGACAAGTCTCGCGACATGCTCAAGGCAATCAAGCGGGAGAACTTCGGCAACGTGCTGGTGGCCGAGCTGGAAGTGGCCGGTCAGACCGCCGATTGGGGCATGAATGGCTCAGGCATGCTGATCATCAGCCCCCCCTGGATGCTGGCCGAGCAGATTGAAGCCTTCTTGAAACCCTTGTGCGCCAAACTGGCACAGGGCGCCGGTGCCCAGTACAAGGTCGAGTGGCTCAACAAGGCCGCCGACTAAGCCCTCACCGGTCGCAAGAATGACAAAGCCCCGCAAGGGGCTTTTCTATTTCTGCCGTTACCGGTGGCGCGGGGTAAACGCTATGCCTCGGCGGGCGGAACGCCCCAGCATGGTGGCAGATCCATCACCCTTGATAGGTTCTCCCTATTCAATCACTAGATGAGAATAGTTTTCATTTAATGCAGTTGTGGCGGATACTGCTGTCATCACCAGAGGGAGTCACCATCATGAAAAAGACCATCAGCTTTGCCATCCTGCACTTCGGTGTCGCCTTTACCGTGGCTTACCTGCTGACCGGTGAGCTGCTGACCGCCAGCCTGATCGCCCTGATAGAGCCCGCCGTCAACACGGTCGCCTTCTACTTCCATGATCTGGGCTGGCACAAGTTCAAGCCCAGTCACAGCCTGCAGGCCAAGACCAGCAGCTTCGCCCTGGTACACTTCAGCGTGGCGTTTGCCGTCGCCTTCCTGCTGAGCGGCGAACTGCTCACCGGCGGCGTGATGGCCATCATAGAGCCTGCCATCAACACAGTTGTCTTCTTCTTCCACGAGCGGCTGTGGCGCGCCCGTCAGCCACTGGCGCTGGCATAAGTCCGGGCCTGCACCGGATCCGCTCCGCCAACCGGGGTCGCCAAGTGTGAAAAAGCGCTCGGCGGCCCTGCAACATTGTGCTCTAGTAGCCGGGTATCCCACTCGTTTTACTGGAGTCTTTCCGATGAACAAGCTGCTGCTTGGCCCCCTTCTCTTTGCCCCTCTGCTGGCCTGTGCCGCTACCCCTTCCTTCGACTGTGCCAAGGCCCACGGCGCCGCCGAACAACTTATCTGCGAGAATGCCGGGCTGGCGGCGCTGGATAACGAACTCGCGGCGCTCTACCCCAAGGCGATCGCCAATTTCTCCGCCGAACAGGTGAAGACGGAGAAGGCGATGCAGCGCGGCTGGATCAAAGGCCGCAACGAATGCTGGAAAGACAGGGATCCGCGTCAGTGCATCGACGCCAGCTACCAGATGCGCATCACCGAATTACAGGTGAAAGGTGGCCAGCTGACGGTGCCGACGCCGGTCGACTACCAGTGCGGCAAAAACGTCACCCTCTCCACCTACTTCTATAACGATGCCAAACTGCCCGCCGCCGTGATCAACCTGAGCGAAGGGGATAGCCAGCAACAGGTGCTCGCCTATGAAGCCCCCAGCGCCAGCGGCGCCCGTTATGAAGGCCAGAACCTCAGCCTCTTCACCAAGGGCACCGAGGCCAGCCTGGAGCGTTATGGCCAGCCGACGCTTAGCTGTACCGAGATCCCGACCAAGGGCAACTGACCGCAGTACGGGGGCCGCCAGCAAGCGGCCCCCTTGCCGACCACAATCGCGCCACCGCTATGCCAGAGAGTGGCATCAGCCATCCAGAGTCACGCACTCGCTAGCGCCGCCTTTCGAAAACGCCTTGCACAGCTCCCCACCATCTATCGATCAAACCGCCTTGTTCATTAATTTGTTGATCCTGCCCAGAGATCTTCCATCTCGTCCTTCCCCTCCGCACCAGGCCAGCTAACATACCCGACTGGCAACAAACGCCCCATCGGAGTCACCCATGAGCCATACCAGCCCTATCCCGTTGGTTAAAAGCAGCAGACTGGAAGCTGAAATTCAGGGGCGGTAGCCATGCCGGCGTTTGCCATGACCAAGGTCACACTGATTTTCTATACAGTCGTAACGGTTGTGTAAAAAGAAGAGGTCAAGCGAATACACTCAGTTTCAGAGTTAGGCAGATAAGTCATTGATTTAAAATGTTATTTATGAATTGCTGAATCAAAATGAAGCGGAGTTAGATAGAAGGCGGTATTAATGTGTTAGTACCGCCCTCCATCTAATTACTGTTAAATTGGGCACAAAATGGAAGTAGCAGAAAATTTTAGAACTGAATTGGCTCTTGCTTTAGATCTTCTCGCTGAAGACGAGTGGGCTATAACAAAAGCTAGAGAAAGAACTATTGATAAAATTGAGCAGCCTCATATTGCTTTTGAGTCAATCGTTCCAGTGTTGAATCTAGCTATTGAACAACAAGACGAATACGCTTTTATGTCATGTTGTTGGCTGGCTTTACAACTTGCACAAAAAGCTAATACAACTGAATTGCCAATTAAGCTACCAGAGACCCTAAAATCACTTACATTATTTTCTGCCAGGTTTTCACCTGCAGCTTTAAATGAAGTTAACGCAGTCGAAAAGTGGTTTCGCATAAATATCTAGGCATTAAATAATATTTTTATGTTAGTAGCTATTAGGTAGCTAAAGAGCCAAAAATTTAACAAGGCGTTGTAGCATCAGTCGCTTCGCTCCTTGGACAGTTTGTAAGTTGCGCTGAACTTGGCGTTAGCAGGTTTTCGGGTTTTAATGGTTTTAGTCAGCAGTTTTGTTTCGGTTCTGCTTGCGTTTCGCGCTCTTAGCGGCCGCGCCAAAAGGTAAAGTTCGCCAGTTTGTGGGTTTGCAGCAAACGGTGGTGGCTGTAGCGTTGTTCTTCGTGGCTTCGCTTAAATGGCTTATAGACTCCGATTTGGTCGCTTCGTCGCAGTTAACCGGTTTAGTTTTTAATTAAAAGCAGTCTGCCGTTGTTCGGGTTTGCCAGTGCGGTAAGCCGCCAAAGTTCGGTGTGGGCTGCTAACAAGGCGCAACACTCGCGGCCTGCTTCCGCTGGGATGCCAACCGCTACGCGGTCGTCACCCGTGTGCTTTGCGTTATGCATTAAGGATGTCATGAGTATTAATCCAATCAAAGCAGTGATTCCATTATGGTATGCCCAAATGAGTTGGGCTAAGGAGCTAATTCGGCTTGGATTCGGACTATCGAAAGCAGAAGATATACTTTCTAGAGAAAATCGTGGCTGCAAATTGGTGCCAGGAACAACTTGGTATATTCGCACTCATGGCATCGGTGTAGATGTTTTTAAAACTCCTGATGTTGGAGGTATCGATTTTGATTTTGACAAACCCGACCCAGACCCATGGCGTATGCAGATCTTTGTTGAGAGACAAGTCAATGATGGAAACTTGCCCTATGAGAACTATCGTGAATTACTTGATGATGAAGAGCTAATGAAAAAAGCCATTTCTGAAGCATTGTCACAAAGTGCATAACAAACGCCAGCACACCGCGCCTTCGGCGCTCGACTCGCAACAAGTTGCTCGCGTGTGTGGCGGGCGTTATGTGCTCCAGGAACGTTATGGAAGAGATTAGAGAGAAACTGAAGCGGCAGGCCATCGTCTTCGAGATCGGCGGGTTCAAGGCATCCGATGACCCATTAGAAAGCTGGTTCGGAAAAGTAAACGTCTGCTCCCCGTGGGAAGTGTGGCCATCCATGGATGGCGCTCCGATGCGAGCGCTTTGCCAGATCAACCTAGCCAACCTACCTTTTCGCCCGTCGGGGCTGACAAACATCGAGTTCATTACACTGTTCATCGACCCAAAAGAACTTCCCTCGAATGCGCCCAACGGACAAAAATGGTGCCTCAGGACATACCAATCGCTGTCTGTGCTAGTTCCTATTGGCCAGCCCGATACGAAATCGATGGTCAAGGCGTTTCCGATGCGGCCTCGAGTAGTGGAAGAGGACTTCCCGTGCTGGGAAGGCCTACCATTTGATATTCCTGAGAGCGTTCAAGACAACTATGAAGATTTGTTTTCGAACGTGTCTGGCTTAAAGCTTGGTGGGTGGCCGACACTGATCCAATCGGAGATATTCTGGGCTCCTTGGAATCAGCATCCGGCGGCTCCGGAGTACGTATTTCAAGTTGACTCCGAACCGAAAGCTAATTGGAACTGGGGCGATGGTGGGGTTGGCTATTTTGGTCGAGGAACTGCCAAAGGCAAAGAAGACGATTGGGCGTGCGAGTGGCAATGTTACTAAGTCCGCACATAACTAGGCGCTCCAAGCGACGGTCAAAAGGCTGTCGCCTTTCGCCCGCGCTTGAGCTTAGTCGTTATGTCGTATGAATAGAGGACAAGCGAAGTGAACGTGAGCCAGCCAGCGGAGATGCCTTTCACTAGGGAGGCCGCGATTCAAATGCTGAAGTGGGGAGCGATGCCCGAGCCGTCTCCTTACTCTCATAAGGCAATCGCGGAGTGGTGTGATCGGTTTTGGTGCCAGTACCTTGAGGTCGATGCGGAGCCTGAAATTGAGAAGCTACTTCCGATCCTCACCGATGTCGAAACACAGTGGGACTTGTACTTGGCCAATACCTATTCAATTGACGAATTAAGATCCGGTAATTTTGAGCAAGTGCGGATTCCGACGGAGTGGTTCCATGAATGGCTGAGCCAAGCGGCATAACCCTTCATCGCAGTGGAGCTGCGCTAGCTGGCCCACTGAATTCAAACGTTATACGATTAGGAGTAAAAGTTGAACCAAATACCCGCTTCAACTAAGTGGACGTTAGATGCTGCAGGAGATACTGGCCGGTCATCAGTGAATACTGTGTATATGATAGCAGGATCCACAACCTTGGCATTTTGTGTTTTACTCAGGTTTAGTGTTTACAGCACAATAGGTTAGGTAGTAGCGTTGCTAATTACTTAACGAGGAATGATGAGTCTTGAGTTATGAAAAGCTTAATCGGTCAAAATGTAATTGAAATTTCGGCACCTCAAGACCGTAGTGAATTTACGATGAAGGTGATCGACGAGAATAGAAAAATAAGTACCATTCGTTTCGCTAATGATGACGGCTCTCAACTGAAGGTCGATATCTCGCATGTCTCTATCAGAATTATCTACGATCACGAAGGTAACGTAGCATCGTTGGGAGAGCTAGAAGAAGTCAATTGTATAGAAAATGGGTTTGAGATAGTCGGTGACTTCGGAATAATTTGGCTGGAGTGTAAGAAATGCACTCCAGCATTTTAACTTATTGCAAGGCCATTAATCCTCGGCCACATAGTAACTTGGACCTCGCTGCGCTCGGCCGGTTATGGCGGCAAAAATTGGGACACCCACCATCTCGATAGCAGACTTGCCTGACAAGCTGGGTGTCCTCTGTCAGTCATGACACAAATGATTTGGTAGAGTTACTGAATTTAAGTAAAAAAGATCTGCTCTGGGGTAACCTTAAGCGCTCGACTTTGTTGGATAAGTTAGTTGAAGTTAATGTACGAACCAAGTTCTTCGAGTCATGGGCAGTAGATTATAAAAGGTGCTTTGAACCCAAGGCATAACAAATTGCTTAATTTCGTTCCGGCCACAAAAAACGTGGCCTCCACTGGACTGCCTGCGCTATGCTGCGGCAGCCAATTAGCAAAGCGTTAAATTACTAAGGACAGTCATGCGAAAACTTCTAATTTCATTAATAGCCGCCCTTGGTTTCAGTGGATCTCAAGCAGCTGAATTTATACCGAATGTGGAAATTAATAAAAAAACAATCCAAGCACTTATTGATGCTGGTTCTGATCCAAACAAGCCGCACCCTCTTGAGCATCATTTTAACTGCTATAGCCCTGATTCACTCAAAGATCTCATAGCTAAAGGTGAGTCTCTTGGCTACCGTGCTGCCAATATTGGCGATAACGTACATGAAGGTACACATTATTGGTATGGCGACCTAATTAAGGAAGCTGCCTTAGATATTAAAACCATCAACAATGAAACCTATTTAATGCTGAAGTTGGCAAACAAATTTAGTGCTGACTATGACGGCTGGGGTACTCCAGTTGTTGAGTAATTTAACAAGTCAATTAACTTCGCGCCTACCGGAACAAAATTGGGACACTCACCATTCTGAGCGCCAGATAGCGGTCACGAGCTGACACCAGCCTCCTTCGCCACAGACGGGCACGGTATTGTTGCCCCCTGCAAGCCGCCGAGCCGAGTTTAGCGGGTCAAGAGCGCCGTCATGGACGACGGCGCAGCCGCAGGCGGCACAGGGATGTGCCGTGTGCGGCGATCCGTCCGACCCGATGAAGGAGGCGAGGGAATCCGCGAAGCGGACGGCTTGCCGGGGGAGAAGACCTTTGGTCTTACTTTTAATAAAAAGCGGGTCTTTCCAAAGTCACTCGCCCCGGCCCGAAGGGCGGGCGAAACCCCGTCGAGGACAAGGCCCTCGCATTCTATGGGGCAAAGCCACATCCAGAGCGCCATCGGCGCAATGCACTGCGCCGATGGCGCGCCCCTCCCCCACGGGGATTCTCTCCCGCCCGCCACTGACCTATAGTGAGCCCCTACTCGAACAACCTTTGCGAGCAGCAATATGTATATCGGCGAATTTGCCCGCCTGGCGGACACTACCCCCAAGGCGATCCGTCTCTATGAACAGATGGGGCTACTGCCCGAACCCAGGCGGCGCGGCAAGTATCGCGTCTACCGGGCGGAAGATCTGGAATGGGTCCAGATCATTCGTCAGGCCCAGCAGTTTGGCTGCAAACTCGGCGAGCTCAGATCCCTGCTGGCCGGCCTGACCGACATGGCGCAGTTTCCCTGGCAGGAGGCCGAACGCCTGATCGCCTGCAAGCTGGCCCAGCTCGCCGCCGAGACTGCCCGCCTGCAACACCAGCATCAGCAGCTGGAACAGTTCGCCGAGCTGCTGCAACAGCATCCCTGTCGCACGCCTGTCCCCCAGCCAGACTAAACCCGGGCAAACGCCCTTCAATGGCAGGCCGGTTGTACTGACCAGCGATCTCATGAAAGAGGGCAACTACCCCCTTGACTCTGTCCCATGGGACAGAGGGTCTAATACGGGCTCACCCCATCAGGAGCCCTGACCATGCCACCCCGTCTGCTTGTCATCAACGGCAATCCCAAACCCGACAGCTTCTGCCATGCCCTGGCCCGCGAGTATGCCCGCAGCGCCGAGGAGGCAGGCGCAGAGGTCACCCTGCTGCACGTGGGCGAGCTCGCCTTCGAGCCGGACTTGCGCCATGGCTATGACCTTATGCCGCCGCTGGAGCCGGATCTGCTAGCGTTGCAGCAGAGCCTGACTGCCGCTCATCATCTGGTGATCGTCTCCCCCCTCTGGTGGGGTGGCATGCCGGCCCGTCTCAAGGGCCTGCTGGATCGCACCCTGCTCTCCGGCTTCGCCTTTCAATATGTCAAGGGCAAGGCCCAGCCCCTGCGCCTGCTCGCAGGCAAAACGGCGCGCCTGCTGCTCACCATGGACAGCCCTGTCTGGTACTACCGCTGGTGGCTGGGAGATCCCGCCTCGCGCATCCTCGACAAGCAGGTACTGGGGCTGTGCGGCATCAGGCTCACCCACCGCCAATACCTGGGCCCCATGCACACGGCCAGCGATCAGGACAGGGCCCGCTGGCTGACAGAGACCTGTGCGGCGGCCCGCGCCGATGTGCACCGGCTAAGTCGCCGCCCATGAAAAAGCCCCGCATCGCGGGGCTTTTTGTTATCCAGGGTGATCGACTCAGTTGACGGCGACTGGCTGACCCAGCGCATCGGGCGGGGTCTGGAACTCCCGCTCGGCTTCGTCGAAGCGATCCAGCATGGCCTTGGAGGGAGCCTTGTCCAGCAGGCTGAACACCAGGATCGCCAGGCCAGAGAAGAGGAAGCCCGGGATGATTTCATACAGCCCCAGCCAACCAAACTGCTTCCAGACGATGACGGTCAGGGCACCGACCAGCATGCCCGCCAGGGCGCCGTTGCGAGTCATGCGCGACCAGAGCACTGAGAGCAGCACCACGGGGCCGAAGGCGGCACCAAAGCCGGCCCAGGCGTAGCTCACCAGCCCCAGCACCCGGTTCTCCGGGTTCATGGCAACACCGATGGCAACCACGGCGATGGCCAGCACCATCAGCCGACCGACCCACACCAGCTCTTGCTGGGAGGCGTTCTTGCGCAGGAACGGCTTGTAGAGATCTTCCGTGATGGCGCTGGAGCAGACCAGCAGCTGGCAGCTCAGGGTGCTCATCACAGCCGCCAGTATGGCGGAGAGCAGCACGCCGGCAATCCAGGGGTTGAACAGTATCTTGGAGAGCTCGATGAAGACCCGCTCCGGGTTGCCGGTGACGCCGGCGGCCTGCTCGGTGAAGGTGGAGAAGTAGGCCAGGCCGAAGAAGCCGATGGCCACGGCGCCACCCAGGCAGAGCACCATCCAGGTCATGCTGATGCGGCGGGCATTGGCCATGGAGTGGTGGGAATCCGCCGCCATGAATCGCGCCAGTATGTGGGGCTGGCCGAAGTAGCCCAGGCCCCAGGCCATCAGGGAGATGATGGCGATGAAGTCCAGGTTCTTGAACATGTCGAGATTGCTGGCGTTCTGCGCCGCCACCTGCACCATGGCGGTGTCTATGCCGCCGACCGCTATGATGACGAACACCGGGGTGAGGATCAGGGCGAAGATCATCAGGGTGGCCTGCACCGTGTCGGTCCAGCTTACCGCGAGGAAGCCGCCGAAGAAGGTGTAGGTGATGGTGGCCGCGGCACCGACCCAGAGGGCGGTGTCATAGCTCATGCCGAATGTGCTCTCGAACAGGCGGGCACCGGCCACCACGCCGGAGGCGCAGTAGATGGTGAAGAACAGCAGGATCACCAGGGCGGAGAGGATGCGCAGCACCCGGCTCTTGTCCTCGAAGCGATAGGTGAAATAGTCCGGCAGGGTCAGGGCGTTGCGGTTCTTCTCGGTATGAACCCGCAGCCGACCGGCGACCCAGCGCCAGTTGAGATAGGCCCCCAGGGTGAGGCCGATGGCGATCCAGCTCTCCGAGATGCCGCCGATGAAGACGGCGCCCGGCAGGCCCATCAAGAGCCAGCCGCTCATGTCGGAGGCCCCGGCGGAGAGGGCGGTGACCCAGCTCCCCATGCGGCGGCCGCCGAGTATGTAGTCATCAAAGTTGCGGGTGGCGCGATAGGCGATAAAGCCGATCAGCACCATCCCGAGGATATACACCAGAAAGGTGATAAGCATGGGTGTACTGGCTGTCATTCAAAACTCCGTTATGTGACGTGTGTACCCGTTCTGACGACGGGCTCTTCCTTAAAAAATCCGCCCTAGCTTAATCAGCAGATCCCATGACCTCAACCACTTTTAACAAATAAAAAACACAATATAAACGTTTCATCTTTAACTAACGAACCACTCAAGGAGCAATCAGCCGGATTTTATCCTGACGCAGCAACCGCTTATCGGGTCGCCCTCCCCCCTGACCCAGCCCGGCATGGCGGTAAAAAAAAGCCCCGGCCAGTGGCCGGGGCTAGAGACGATTGGCGCCAGGATCAGCGATTGATCGCGATCGGCATGCCGCTGCGCTGTTCCAGCGCCTGCTTGACCAGCTGGGAATCGCTGTCGGCATGGGCGATGAAACGGGTCACTGCCGGGGTCATCGGCAGCGGAGCCGGCAGGCTGGAGTTGAACTCCTCCTGGCTGCGGGAGAGCGGCTGATGCACTTCCAGATAACGGCGACCATCCGACTCGACCGAGGCCTTGATCGGCTGGTTCACGAACTGCACGCGGGTGCCGACCGGTATCTTCTTGAACAGGTATTCGATGTCTTCGTTGCGCAGACGCACGCAACCGTGGCTCACCCGCAGACCTATGCCGAACTGGGCATTGGTGCCGTGGATGGCGTACATCTTGCCGATGTAGAGCGCAAACAGCCCCATGGGGTTGTCCGGGCCGGCGGGCCAGACTGCCGGCAGGCTCTCACCACGGGCGGCATACTCGGCATGCATCTTGGCGGTCGGGGTCCAGGTCGGGCCCGCCTTCTTGCGCTGCACGCTGGTCACCCAGTTTTCCGGGGTGTCGGTGCCGAGCTGGCCGATGCCGATGGGCAGCACTTCCACCACCTTCTTGCCTTTCGGGTAGTAGTAGAGGCGCATCTCGGCCACGTTCAGCACGATCCCCTCGCGCGGGGCATCCGGCAGGATCAGCTGATGCGGCACGATGAGCTTCTCGCCGGTCTGCAGCAGCAGAGGATCTGCCTTGGGGTTGGCCTCGAGCATGTTGGTCAGACCCAGCTGGAATTTGGCGGCAACGGCTTCCAGCGGCTGGCCATTTTCCTCTGCCGGCACCACGTATTCCAGATTTTCACCCACCAGACGGCTGTTGGCAGCAGGCAGGGCATATTCAACAGCAAGCACTGGCGCGGCGGCCAAGATGAGGCTGCAGCACAGAGCGGCCGCAGTATTGTGAAGGAGCTTCATAACTTTCCTGTAATGGATGACGTGGTTCAAGACTCTGGGCTGACCCGGGATCGGCTGGGCGGTCCGGGGGCGGAGAGAAGGCCGCCATTTTTCTCCTCTCTTGGCCAAAATTCAACAAGCAAATGGGGCGGCGACGCAGGATTTTATGCCCCTGCGCGCCGCCGGGACATTCTAGCCGTTGCTGGCGGATCCCCGTTGCCAGGTACGCATATCGTAACCTGTGGGAGATTGGTGCAACCGCAGATGAAATTGCTCAATGATGGCAAAGATATGGTCGAAAATATCGGCCTGGATCCCTTCGTAATCGGCCCAGGCGGTCGTCGCGGTGAAGCAGTAAATCTCCAGCGGCAAACCGTCCTTGGTCGGCGCCAGCTGGCGTACCATCAGCGTCATGTCCTTGCGAATGCCGGGATGGGCCCGCAGGTAGGCGTCCAGATAGGCGCGCAGGGTACCCAGATTGGTGAGGTGACGACCGTTGATGGGACAGCTCAAGGCATCGCTGAGCTGCTGGTTGTAGACGCTCAGCTCCTGCTCCTTGCGGCTCAGATAGGGTGCCAGCAGCTGGGCCTGCTTGAGCTGCAACTGCTCATCGGCAGTCAGAAAGCGCACGCTGGTCATATCGATGCTGACGCTGCGCTTGATGCGGCGGCCGCCGGATTCCGTCATCCCCTGCCAGTTCTTGAAGGAGTCGGAGATGAGGGCATAGGTGGGTATGGTGGTGATGGTCTTGTCCCAGTTCGACACCTTGACGGTAGTGAGACCTATGTCGGTCACCTCGCCGTCGGCGCCGTACTTGTCCATCTGCAGCCAGTCGCCGACGCTCAGCATGCGGTTGGCGGAGAGCTGGATCCCCGCCACCAGGCCG
This sequence comes from Aeromonas piscicola, assembly GCF_000820005.1. Lineage (GTDB taxonomy): Bacteria > Pseudomonadota > Gammaproteobacteria > Enterobacterales > Aeromonadaceae > Aeromonas > Aeromonas piscicola. Next base: position 66,469 of record NZ_CDBL01000053.1, read on the forward strand.
AGGATGGGATCCTTGAACACCAACATCAGCACGGCTGTCATGGCACCCAGGCCGCTGAACAGGAACAGCGGTGACTTGCCGAGCAGCAGGGCGATCATCAGGATGCCGACCAGTATGCTGCCTACCAGTTTGACCCCCTGGAAGATGCCGCGCAGCGGCAGATCCCGCCCGAGCCGGGTGTAGCGGCTCACCGACAGCATGCAGTCGAGCAGGGCGAACAGCGCCAGCAGCAGGAACAGCAGGATCCAGAACTGGGCCAGCATCTCGATCCACTGCAGGCTCTCGGATTTGCGCGGCAGCCAGATCTCGGCCTGACCGAGCAGCACGGCCCCCTGCAACACCAGGGCGAGCCGGTAGAACAAGCGCTGTTGCAGCTGAGGCGGCAGCCACACCTGCTTGGTCTTGCCGAGGATGCCAACCAGCCGCACCAGCAGCACCCGGTGCAACAGCATGTGCAACACCAGCGAGGTAAGGACGATAAAGCCCAGGGCGATCACCAGTGCCATCAGGCCGCTGACTTCGATCCCCATGCCGGTCAGCCAGTGAAAAAACATCTCCTTCATCCCTACCTCCAATGCGTGAAACAGTTGTCAGGGTACGTATCTGCCACCCCATGTCAAATGACAAGCCGCTCAACCAGGAGCCGGAAACGACAACGCCCGGCACAGGCCGGGCGTTGATTCAGCGCGAGGTGGCGTTAGCCAACCAGGCTCAGGGCATCGCGGGCGATGACCAGCTCTTCGTTGGTGGGCATCACCAGCGCCAGGCGGCTGCCTTCGGCGGTGATGGGACCCTCGCCACCGAGCACGGCAGCATTGTTCGCCTCTTTATCTACCTTGAAGCCGAACAGAGCCAGACGATCCAGCACCATCTCGCGCACCATGGCGGAGTTTTCACCGATACCGCCGGTGAACACCAGGGCGTCCAGACGACCCTCCATGGCGGCGGCATAGGCACCGACATACTTGGCCACCCGGTAGGTGAACACATCGAGCGCACGCTTGGCGCCAGCATCGGTCGCATAGTTGGTGGTGACATAGCGGCAGTCACTGCTCACCTCGGTCAGGCCCAGCAGACCGGACTCACGGGTGAGGGTATGGTTGATCTCGTCCACGCTGTAACCAAGCTGGTCGTGCATGAAGAAGACCACCGCGGGATCTATGTCGCCGCAACGGGTGCCCATCGCCAGCCCTTCCAGCGGAGTCAGCCCCATGGAGGTATCGACGGACTCACCGTTCTTGATGGCGCAGACGGAAGCCCCGTTGCCCAGGTGGCAGTTGATGATGTTGAGCTCGGCCAGCGGCTTGCCCAGCGCCTTGGCGGCTTCTTCCGCGATGAAGCGGTGGGAGGTGCCGTGGGCGCCGTAACGACGGATGCCGTTCTCTTTATAGAGCTTGTAGGGCAGCGCGTAGAGATAGGCTTCCTGCGGCAGGGTCTGGTGAAAGGCGGTGTCGAACACGGCCACGTTCTTCTCGACCAGAGCCGGGAAGACCTTGAGCGCGGCACGGATGCCGATGAGGTGCGCCGGGTTGTGCAGGGGAGCGAACGGAATGGCGGCTTCGATGCCGGCGATCACGCCATCATCGATGCGAACGGAACGGGAGAACTGCTCGCCACCGTGCACGATGCGATGGCCGATGGCCACCAGCTGCTCGGCCAGAGAGGGATCCTGAGGCAGGATGTGACCCACGATATGGTCGAGGGCAGCCTGGTGAGCGGCACCCGCTCCCAGCATGGCTTCGCCCTTGACCCCGTGGAGTTTCCATTTGATACGTGCATCATCCAGATTGAAGCATTCGGCCAGGCCGGACAGCATGTCCTCACCTGTTTCGGCGTCCATTACGGCAAATTTCAGGGAAGAGCTACCGCAGTTAAGGATCAATACCAACTTGCTCATGTTCTACATCTTCCTGTGCTTCGGCTTTATGCCGACAGTGTCGTGTCATCCAGAAGTGGATGGGATTCCCCTGCCGGGGGCTTATGGTCGCAGGAAAGTGCGCCCAATTTTTCAATACGTTAAGTGCAAATGCGGATGATTCCGTGCACTCATCTCAGCCAGGCTGCACCGGCGGTTACAGGCCGGTCAGCAGATCCCTGTGCACCTTGACCACCAGCTTCTTCACTTGAGCCGGCTGGTTGGGGGTACAGAGAGGGCGATGCAGTTCTCCCGGCCAGAAGATGGCGAAGTCGCCGGGCTGCAACGCCAGATAACTGGTCTGTTCGTCGTCGACGAACCAGAGGTCGGGATGGGGATGATCGGCGCCATCATTGCCATAAGCATGAGGCCCGACCCCTATCCACTCTTCACCGCGCAGCAGCAGCTGGATGTCCAGATACTGCTGATGGAACTCGCCACGGCGATCCGCGGCCGGCTCGGTCAGCTCTTCGCTCACCAGACAGAACAGCGTGAGGCCGTCGATCTCGCGCTTGCCGAGCGGCGCATTCAGCCACTGTTCCACACTCTTCACCACCTCGGCCATGATGCTATCCAGCGGGGCGGGCAGCGGCGTGCGCTGCAGGGTATTCAGACTGCCGGTGATCATGGCGAGCGGATCCTTAGGTGTATTCAGGCGACATCTTTGCCGCAAAATGAAAAAGGACCCTGTTCAGGTCCTTGTGTCACACCGTCTGCAATCCGTGCAGACAGGAGTAGAGCATGTGCTCGTGCCGAGCGTGATGAGGCCACTGTTGCACACTCATCCGCAGCTTGCCAAGAGGCGCAAGCGTATTCGCCCAGTGATCGTACCAGCTGAAACAATATTATTCACTACTCCATCACCGCCGACTTTGACCAGACGCAAAAACGGGAGCATCTGCTCCCGTTTTTTTTCGCACAACCGGTGTCATTCAAGCCTTGCGGGCGTTTTCCACCGGCTTGGCATACATGGCGCGCCAGATGCTCTTGTGCTCTTGTGGCACCTCTGACTGACGAGTCAGGAAGGCCGCCTGTTCTATGGTATTGGCCTTGCCGGACACATCTGCGGCCAGGTAGTTGCCGGGGAAGAGGCGATAGTTGCCCCAGATCGCCTTGTCTATCAGCGCCGCCAGTTCGTCCGGATCACTGAAGCCCTCGGTGATGGGGGCGCCGAAGGAGACATGTACCCGCCCCTTCTGGCCGACGATGCCGGCGACTATGCTTTCGATGTCCTCGAACTCGCCCTTCTCGTAGCTGCCGTTGACCGACTTCTCGTACAGCTCGCGCGCCTTGGCCTTGTCGGTGGGATCCAGCTCGTAGCTGATGCTGACCGGCACTATGTTGAGGCTGCGCATGTAGTCGACGAAGTCAATTTTCTGCTTCTTGCCGTCCACATAGAACATCTTGAGGATGGCCGGATCCGTCTTGTCATCGCCATTCTTGGCACGCCCTTCCTTCTGGGCGATCCAGATGGAGTGACCCTCGTGCACCGACTGGCCTATGTAGGCAGACAGCTCGCCGAGCATTTTCATCATCTCCCGTGGCCCCTTGGCAGAGCGCTTGACGATGAAGCTCTTGTTGAGCTTCATCAGCTCGGTCGCGCAGGGTTTGCGCAGCAGGTTGTCACCGATGGCGATGCGCACCGTATCGAAGCCGTGGGTATGCAGTCCCCAGTTGACGAACGCCGGATCCATGGCGATGTCCCTGTGGTTGGAGACAAACAGGTAGCCCTGCTCCTTCTTCAGGTGCTCGATCCCCGAGAAGGTCACGCCCTTGGTGGAAGTGGCAATCATGCGGGACATGTAACGGGTCACGCCCATCTGCACCTGATGAATGGTGGTCACCTTGGACCACTTGTAGCGCAGGAACTGGCGGATCAGCGGGCGTATGGCCCAGCCCAGCCAGCTCATCAGGGAGCCGAAACGATACTTGGCGATGGCGCCAACGAATTCATCATCCCGGATCAGCCGTTCTATGGCTGCCGGCACTTCTTCATCGCGGTAGGGGCGAATGTCCGCGAATCTATCTACTTCTGTCACAGTGTCAGCCTTGCATGTAAGGAGTCGCGGCCAACCGAGTTGGCCGGGAAATTCAGGGCGCAATTTTACACGCTTTTATGCCAAGGGGTATGTGATGTGCGTAGATAGTGAGATCTGACCAGTGAAATGAGAAAATGGCCCCATTCGGGCCATTTATTCAGGCTTCTACCGTGAACGAAATCATCATGCCGGTGTCCTCGTGCTCCAGCAGGTGGCAGTGCGCCATGTAGGCACGCTCCCTGGGCGCCGGGTGATCGAGACGCACCAGCACCTCGCTGCGCCCGCCCTCCACTTTTACTATGTTCTTCCAGCCGGCACGGTGCGGCGCCGCCGGCTGGCCGTTGCGGGTATCCCCCCACCTTCTGGATCACCCGCGTGCCATCAGGCCAGCGCCAGGGTGACCGCCGCCTCGGCGTGGATGGCGGTGGTGTCGTAGAGCGGCACCGCGGCCTCGGCATCCCCCACCAGCAGCGCAATCTCGGTGCAGCCCAGGATCACCGCCTGGGCACCCGCCTCGGCCAGCCCGGCGATGATGGCGAGATACTCGGCGCGCGATGACGCCAGGATCTCGCCAAGGCAGAGCTCGTCATAGATGATGCTATGCACCCGTTCGCGCTGCGCCTCGCCGGGCACCAGTACCTCCAGCCCGAACTTGTCCTGCAGCCGCCCCTTGTAGAAATCCTGCTCCATGGTGAAGCGGGTACCAAGCAGCCCGACCCTATCTATGCCGTCCGCTTGCAGGCGACGGGCGGTGGCATCGGCGATATGGAGCAGCGGAATATCGATGGCAGCCTCAATCTCGGGCGCCACCTTGTGCATTGTGTTGGTGCCGATCAGCAGAAAATCGGCGCCGCCAGCCTGCAGCTTGCGCGCCTCGGCAGCCAGCAGCTTGGCGGTCGTGGGCCAGTCACCGGCATGCTGCAGCCGCTCTATCTCGGCAAAGTCGACGCTGCTCAGCAGCACCCGCGCCGAGTGCAGGCCGCCGAGCCGTGCCCGCACGTCCCGGTTGAACGCCTGATAGTAACTGACGGTGGATTCCCAGCTCATGCCACCCAGCAGACCGATACATTTCATGGGGACTCCTTTAATGCAGTGCCAGTGCAGCATGGCGCTGCCAGCGAGATAAAAAAGGCCCCGAAGGGCCAACAAGACAGAAGGTAAGGCCAAAGGTCCAGGGTCTGTTGACGTCTGTCGCGGCCGGGCCGACACGTCAAGGGAGCCTGGACGCCTAAATCCAGATCATCAGCACACAGGCCGCCGTGGCGAGCCCCATGCCAAGGTTGAAACGACGCCAGCCTGTGGCGGTGCGGATGATGCGGCGCACCTGGGCACCGAACAGCACCCAGAAGGCCCCGGTATAGAGGCCGGTCACAAAAAAGATGCCGAGCACCCAGCTGGCGGAGGGCCAGTAAGCCTCCCCCGCCAGGGTGAAGCCGCTGATGGCGGAGAGCGCCATCATCCAGGCCTTGGGA
>NZ_CDBL01000053.1:72100-72321 GCF_000820005.1 Aeromonas piscicola
ATCCAGGCCTTGGGATTGAGCAGCTGCAGCATGGCGCCCTGATGGGCCGGAATGAGCGGTCGGTTGCCCTCGGCCGGGCCACTGGCGGTCGCCACCTTCCAGGCCAGCCAGAGCAGATAGGCCGAGCCAATCAGCTTGAGACCATCGTGCAGCAGCGGCACCTTTTCAAACATGACGCCAAGTCCCAGTGCCGTGGCCAGGATCATCAGATTGATCCCCCC
>NZ_CDBL01000054.1 GCF_000820005.1 Aeromonas piscicola
TTACCGGCACAGCCAAACACCACGTGGGACTGGATAGAGAGAATGCGTTTCATCGACATCACCGCAGAGAAGAGTCAGGGGAAAGGCGCAATATATCGGATGAAGATATTGAACTTCCACTTTTGTGCAGCACAAACCCGTATTTGGTCTTAAAAACTGCCGATGTAAGGTCCATTTGCCAGACCCGCCTCTTTAGCCACAGTCGCCCCCGTTCTCCTGCCTTGCCAGATGTTGATCAGATGAGAGGTCACGGCTCATGCTTCATTAGGTGGTTGCAGCTTCTTGCTTGATGGCATATGAGTGTAATAAAACAGCGCATGACGAGGCCAGTGCTGAAAGGGAAGAAAATGGGATCCCGGTGGACAATCAGTCGATATCAGCGCCCGCCAGCAAGGCGCGGCGGGAGCAGAGCGGAAAGAGGGCAAGATCCGCTGGAAGCATCAGATCCGCCTTCTGCTCAAGGGCGCGCAAAGTGATAGACCCAGCCCTCATCCAGTGCCATGTCGGCGGGTGGCTGTATCAGGGTTGGCAACAGGGTCACAGCCCCCTTGGCGGCGTATTGCAGCGCCATCAGGGCGCAGATGGCGGCATCGTAGCGATCGGTGCCCGTCGCCAACTCTGCCGGCAGATGGGGTTGCAGCTCGGCCCTGACCGCTGACGCCTTGCCACCCACCTTGGCCAGGGCGGGATAGACCTCCAGCACGGCGCGATCGGCCTCTGGTTGCTGCCTGGGTACCAGTTGCAAGTCCGCCAACCGGGGCAGCATAGCGAGCGCCAGGGTGGCGTTGTTGCCGAGCCGGTCGAAGGTCGCGGAAAGGGGCTTCTTGCCATATTGCTGGTGCAGCCAGCGCTCGCAGTCGCGATAGGCATAAGGGTTGTCAATTTCGCGCTGGGGCACGGCGCACTCGGTTGCCCTCCCCGCAAGCAGATCGCCCAAGGCGCGTGGAAACGCGAGCGGCGCATCGATGCCCAGCGCCAGCTGCGGGCAAGCCAGCACCTGCATCAGGTTCATCTCATCTTGCAACGCCGGACGTAACAAGGCATCCAGATCCGGTGCCACCCGCGAGCTCAACCGGAACAGGGGCGACACCCCAAACCAGTGCAGGCGCTGCTCGCGCGCCTGCCAACCCACCACGGCCACCGCCTGGGCATTGCCCTGCCAGCCTCTCACATCCCAGCCGATACCGATGGCGTCCATGTGTTCCATTGTCATGCCCGTGTCACCTCTGCGCGCTATCAATGGAGCACAGGGTAATGGCTGCGGCCCCTAAAGCAAGGCCGGGAGCGCGCCTTAGAAGGATTTCTTGAAATTGATCAGCGGCAGTATGGGGAAAATGCCGTTCTCGGCGTAGTTGGCAAGGCCTATCTGCAGCCCGTCCAGATGCTTGGTGGCGTTGATGAAACCCAGCTGGAAGGTAGTGCGCTCGGCATAGTTGACGAAGCCCACGTTGGCCAGGGCGTTGCCCTTGGCGATGTTGACGGCGCCCCAGTTCAGGCCCTGCACATTGTTGGTCAGGTTGACGAAGCCAAGGTTCACCCCCTTGTCCTGCCCCTCGTGCCAGTTGACGGCGTTGATGGCCACCCCATTGAACTGGTGGCGCACCCGTCCGGCGCCGAGGAAGACGCCAAGCTGCAGGCCGCTGAACTGATCCACGTCGGAGAGGGCCAAGATGGGCAGATCTAATCCCTTCACCTGACCGGTGCGGCCATAGAGAAAGGAGGCTCTGGCGCCTTCAACCTGATGGGCGGCGGGCAGATTGACGCTAGGCAGCGAGACCTGGATTGGGGTGCTGGCATGGGCGACACCACCCAGGGCAAGGGAGCCACAGGCAAGCAGCAGGTGGGCAGGTTTCATCGGGGCTTTCCTTAACAATCAGGGAGGAAGGCCAGCCTAGCAGCCCTCACGCACAGGCACGAGGCCAGGCAGGCACTGCTGCGTCATCCCACGTCAGGATTCATTCGCACAAACTGGACAGACCAGAATCAAATTATGAGCAAAAATTAACATTTATATTATTTACATCAAGCCTCATTTGGTAACACAATGCTTAAACGTGCGTTTGAACAGAACAAGCGACACGTCACGACTTAAGGATGTAGTCGAACGGATGTAACCGAAGAATGGGCCCATCGGCCTTTTGCAATACCCTTCTGCCAACCACGGAGACACGCGATGAATATGGACGTAATCAAGACCTTTACCGAGCAGATGCAAGGCTTTGCTGCCCCCCTCACCCGTTATAACCAGCTGCTGGCCAGCAACATCGAACAGCTGACCCGGTTGCAGCTTGCTTCCGCCAATGCCTATGCCGAACTGGGATTGAGCCAGTTGCAGGCCGCCGGCAAGGTGCAGGATACCCAGAGCCTGGCGGCCCTTGGCACAGTGCAGCTGGAGACTGCCAGCCAGCTCTCCCGCCAGATGCTGGATGACATCCAGAAGCTCAATGCGCTGGGTCTGCAGTTCAAGGAAGAGCTGGATACCCTGGCGGCCGACGGCATCAAAAAGAGCACGGGCAAGGCCTGATATCCCCCTGGCTGCCCG
>NZ_CDBL01000055.1:0-48649 GCF_000820005.1 Aeromonas piscicola
CTGCTCGATATCATGATGCCTGATCTGGATGGCCATGAGGTGTGTCGTCAGCTGAAAGCCGATCCGCAGACCAGCGAGATCCCGGTGATATTTCTTACCGCCATGGCGCAAACCGAGGATGAGCGGCAGGGATTTGCACTGGGCGCCGCCGACTACATCACCAAACCCATCAGCCCGCCGATCCTGTTGGCACGCATCGACACTCACCTGATGCTCAAGCGAGCTGCGGATCAACTGCGGGCATCTCGTTATCCGCTGGCGTGTCAGCATGCCGGGCAACCAACGCCTCACCACACCCTCGCACAGGGTGCCGCCTTGTTGCTTGCCACGTTTGCCGAGCAGCGTGCGCTTGATGTTCAATCTCATGCCTTGTACACCCAATCCAGACTCAGGGCGCTGGTTTGCCAGCTGGCGAACCAGTCGCACTATCGGGATGCGTTGGCCGGGCTCGATGTCGAGCTGCTCTGTCAGGCCGCTTTGCTGCGGGATGTGGGGATGCTGAGTGTACCGGAAGCCGTCCAGTGCAAGTCTGCGCCGCTGACTGCGTCAGAGCGTGCGCAGATCGTCCGCCATCCCGAGTGGGGGGAGGCGGCTATCGCCCGGCTTGCGAGGGAGGTTGAGGGATCTGTCGCCGCAGAGAGCCGGGGAGCAGACAGCAGTACCGATAAGAGTGCCGATGAGCCACATGCCGGGTTTGCCCTCGCCAGGGTGCTGGCTCGTCATCATCACGAGCGCTGGGATGGCACCGGTTATCCCGATGGGCTGGCGGGAGAGGCGATCCCGCTGGCTGCGCGCCTGATGGCCATCGTCGATGTGTATGGCGCCCTGCTCAGTGAGCGACCCCATCGTCCGCCCTTCTCACACGAAGAGGCGCTGGCGCTGATGATGGCAGGGCGAGGCAGTCAGTTTGATCCCCGCCTGCTGGATGGCTTTGCCGCACTGGCGCCGATATTGCAACCGCGCGCCGGGCGGGACGGCGGAGCATACCGCAACCCATGAGATCCCGTTTCTGGCACATTGCCGCCGTGCTATTGCTCTCCTTGATGGTGGCTACGCTGGTTGATGCTTTCTATTTGGAACTGGAGCGGCAGGACTATCGCCAGTCGCTGGATACCCGCATTCAGCGCGAGGGCGATAATCTGCAGCAATTGACCCTCTCAAGCAAAGGGATGGGGGCGGTGCAGCTGGCCGGCCGACTTAATCGCGAGATCCAGCAGTCGTCACTGCTCGAGCGGGGGGACCTGAGCCCCAGCGAGGCACTGCAGGTGCTGGCGCAAGGGGTGAAGGCCAATCATGCCTTTGTGACCAATAAAGCTGGGGTGATTGTCCGAGACTGGGATGCGCTCGGCCGGCATGTCGTCGGGCAGGATGTGTCGTTTCGTTCCTACTTCAGGCAAGGGATCCAGGGGCTGGAAACGGTGGATGCCGGGGTCAGCCTCAATACCGGCAAGCGGATGATCTATGTGGCGGCGCCGGTCTCTCACGATCGGGCGCAAGGAAGCGAGATTTCCGGGGTGGTGGTGGCGCGCTACGAGATGACGCTGCTCGATACCTTTCTGGCTGGGTGGGGCAATGCCATCGGCTTGCTGGTCTCGCCCGATGGGGTGGTGATGGCCAGCAACAAGAGCGACTGGCAAATGGCGGTGGTGGGGCCGAACTCTGCCGTCAGGCAACAGCAGCTCTTTGCCTCTCATCTCTATGGACACTACTTTGCACCGGATCGCCAGCCGGTGATCCTGCCTGCACTCGATGGCAGTGAGGTGAGGATCGGAAAGGATAGCTATCTGGTGAGCCGCTTGCCCATCGAGTGGCACGATACCAAAGGGCAGTGGACGCTGCTGTTGCTGGGCAATGTGGAGCAGGCCGTGTCAGGATGGCGGCGAGTGGCCTTGTTCGGCACAGCCCTGTTGATCTGTCTGGTCTCGGCCCTGCTCTGGCAGGGACGGATGTTGCGTCGCCGCAGCATTCGCGAGCGCAACGAGCAGTTTGCCTTTCAGCAGGCGTTGATCGATACCCTGCCACATCCCCTCTTCTACACCGACAATCAGGGTCGCTTGCTGGGGGTAAATCGTGCCTTTACCAGCGCATTTGGTGGCGCCCGGCCAGTCGAGGGCAAGCGGCTGGCGGAGTTGCCACAACTGGCCGGGTTGGATGCGGTGGATGAGGACAACACCTTGCAGAGGGTGGCTGGCAGTCAGGCCAGAACACAGCATGAAGTGCGTCTGCTCTTGCCGGATGGCCGTCCTCTGGACATGCTCTATTTTCTCTCGGGGATCGAGCTTGCCGAGAGCGAGCGTAGCGGCGCGGTCGGCAGCCTGGTCGACATCACCCCGATCCGTGCTGCCGAGCAGGCCATGCGGGAGGCCCATGATCGGATAGCGGCAGATCGCCAACGACTGCATGAGAGCGAGCAGCGGATCCAGTCCATGGTACGCAACGTGCCGGGCATGGTCTATCGCTGCCTCCCTCATCACCCCTGGACCATGTTGTTCGTCAGCGACGAGGCGGAAAAATTGACCGGCTATCCCGCCAGCGATTTTATCGGCGTTGGCAACAGCCGCGATTTTGGTGACTTGATCCATCCCGACGACCTCGAACTGAGCAACCGCAACACCATTGATGCCATTGCCGGGCACCGGCAATATATCAACGAGTACCGTATCTTCGATTGCTGGGGCCAGATCCGCTGGGTCTACTCCATCGGGCTCGCCACCTATGATGCCCAGGGCAAGGCCGCCTATCTGGACGGGATCATTTTCGACTTCAGCGACCGCAAGCAGGCGGAGGCCGTCATGCTCGAAGCCCGGCAGATCGCCGAGGATGCGACCCGAACCAAGAGCGAATTCTTGGCCAACATGAGCCATGAGATCCGCACGCCGATGAATGCCATCATCGGCATGGCCCATCTGGCACTGCAAACCAGCCTCTCTCCCGAGCAGCACAACTATGTGAGCAAGATAGACAGGGCGGCGAACAACCTGCTCGGGATCCTCAACGACATCCTCGACTTCTCCAAGATGGAGGCGGGCAAGCTGCAACTGGAACAAGTGGATTTCCGGCTCAACGAGGTATTCGAGTGGCTGGCTGATCTGACGGCGTTTCGGGCGCGGGAAAAGGGGCTGGCGCTGCTGTTCGATCTGGCCGGTGATCTGCCTGAGCGTTTGCGCGGTGATCCCCTGCGGCTCGGCCAGGTCCTGCTCAACCTGACCAGCAATGCCATCAAGTTTACCGAGCAGGGAGAGGTGATCGTCCGGCTGGCGCGAAGTGAGGAGGGGGATGGCGAGATCTGGCTGCAGGGCAGCGTGCAGGATAGCGGTATCGGCATGACGGCGGAGCAGTGCCAGCGTCTGTTTCACTCGTTTGAGCAGGCTGACAGCTCGACCACCCGCAAATATGGCGGCACCGGCCTTGGCCTGGCCATCACGCACAATCTGGTGCAGCTGATGGACGGGGAGATTCGGGTGGAGAGCAAACCGGGGCAGGGTAGCGGGTTCCACTTCCGTATCCGTCTCGCCACCGTGGCGGATAAGGGTAATGAGAAAGATCAACGTGTGGACATGCCGCTGGCGCCGCAGCGTCTTTTGTTGCTGGAACCTCACCCAGCCTCGCGAGCGGCCATCCTTCACCAGCTGGCGGCGCAGCCACTTGAGCTTGTCAGCGCGGACGCTCCCGCAGCGGCGCTGGCACTGCTGCATCAAGGCATCGCGGCGGGCAAACCCTGTGATCGATTGGTGCTGGGCTGGCAGGAGGGGGATGGCTGGTTGCCAGAGGTGCTGCAGGAGATTGCCACGCTGGCAGTGCCGCCCGCGATATTGGTGATCACTGCGGGTGATCCCGCACTGGTTGCCAGCCATGCCCGCGTGCAGGGGCTGGCGCTGACCGGTGTGCTGGCCCATCCGTTTACACCGCAGTCACTGTATCAGGCGCTTGGCGGCGATGCCGTGGGGCGGGAGGCGTTATCTGATGCCTGCCCCCATCATCAGGCGGCGCTGCCCGGCCATGGGTTGGCAGGAGCCCGCCTGCTGCTGGTGGATGATAACGACATGAACCGGGAGGTGGCGCTGGCACTGCTGGGCAAGGAGCAGATCTCGCTGGTCTGTGCCTGTGATGGTGCGCAGGCGCTCGCTCTGCTGGCGCAAGATCGCGGGTTTGACGGCATCCTGATGGATTGCCAGATGCCGGTGATGGACGGGTATGCCGCGACCCGGTTGATCCGTGCCGATCCGGCGCTGGCCGGGATCCCCATAATCGCCATGACCGCCAGCACCATGGCCGGGGATAAAGAGAAGGCGCTGGCGGCAGGCATGAACGACCACATCGCCAAACCCCTGAATATGCCGCTGTTGCTGGCGACTCTCTCGCACTGGATCAAGCCAGCCAGACCGCTGGCTGTCGCCACCAAGTCGCAGGTGCCAGACGATGCGACCCCTTGGCAGGGCGTGCCCGGCCTTGACGTGCTGCGGGGCATGGCCGTTATGGGGGGCGACAGTGCGCTCTACCGCAATATGTTGCAGCGCTTCTGGCAGGGGCAGCAGGGGTTTTCAGCCAGTTTCCACTCGGCGTGGGCGTCGGATGACAAGGTCACGGCCCGGCGTCTGGCTCACACCCTCAAGGGCAGTGCCAGCACCATAGGGGCGACCGGTGTGGCGGAGCAGGCGGCGCTGCTCGAGCGAGCCTGTGAAGAGGGGAATGACTCAGGGGTCGCAACCAGCCTGCCAGCCCTGATGGCAGAACTGGTGCCACTGCTTACCGCCTTGCATGCCGAGCGGGTGTCGCAGCCAGTGACGCTCGCCAGCGAGCACGCTTATGTCATCGATGCTGAGACCCTGGCTGTGCAACTGCGGCAACTGGGCGAGTTGTTGGCACAGAGTGATGCGCAGGCGTTGGCGCTCTGTCAGCAGATACAGGCTGACCTGGCCGCTAGTTCATCGCCGCAGTGGACTGCGTTTCAAGAGGTCAGCCAGGCGGTCAACGAGTTCGAGTTTGATCATGCCTTGCACTTGTTGCAATCTTTGCCATCCAGCTGGTGAAGATGGCGGCGAGCCAGTAGCGTTTTCACATGACCTCGGTGTACCTCATGCATGTGTAGCGTCAAACCAGTGATTCCAGCATGAGCAAGGGGCTTTGATGTGACGGGTCCAGGTATCGGTGAGAATTGCCATCAGGTAACCCCCTTGGGAATTATCTTCAGAGAAACCCCAGTCAACCGCGTTGTCTGGGGCTTTTTGCTGCCTGTGATTTGGCTTTTCATCCGTTGTCAGGTGCCGGGGGCGAACCTGTCCGCCAGAGCAGTACCAATCCCACCGCCAGCCGGTGGCAGGGGTTATTGCTCTATATCGATCTCGGCATTGGCCAGGCGCCTGTGCTGGATGGTCGAGATCAGCACCAGTACGGCGATGGCTGCCAGCAGGGTGAAGGAGGCGGAATAACGGCTCAGCTCCAGCCCTCCCTTGCTCAGCGGCTTGTCCAGGAAGTCGCCGATGACTGCGCCCAGCGGCCTGGTCAGGATGAAAGCGGCCCAGAACAGCAGGGTACGCGATGCCCGGGTCAGGTAGTAGGTTGCCACTATGGCTAACAGCATGCCGCCAAACAGCACGGCACTGCCTGCATAGCCAAAGCCGGCTTCATCCGCGGTCCAGTCACCCAGCGCCGTTCCCAGGGTTTGGGAGAACATGATGGTGATCCAGTAGAACATCTCGGTGCCGGGTGTGGTGACGCTGCCGGTGGAGATGTTGCCCTGAAACTTGTACCAGGTGAAGAAGGAACCTATCAGCAGCAGGAACAGCAGGGTGGAGCCGCCGGCATAACCGAGCCCAAGCGAGCGATCGGCAAAGTCTGCGAGCGTGGTACCGACCGTGGTGGTGGCTATGATGGTGGTCCAGTAAAGCACGGGTTTATAGGAGGTCGCCGCGATTTGGGCGCTGACCGACACAAAGAAAATGACGGCAAAGATCGCCGTTCCCACCAGATAACCGAGATCCATCGACATGGAGACGGCGTCGCCACCGGTCTCTCCCAGGGTGGTTGCCAGAATTTTGATGACCCAGAATGCCAGGGTGATCTCTGGCACCTTGCTGATGGCTGCGTTGCTGTTGCTATGCATGTTAACCCTCTCTCGCTGATGCCGTTCGACGAGGACTCGTCAGGGCACAGCGTCGCCGAGAAGTCTTAAGCAAGTGTTAAGACGCAGGGGGCTCATCACTCTTTTTATCACGGGCGGCGCAGCCCTCACTAATGGCAGGGTGCCTTTTTGCATATCCATGGCGATGGGGTGCTCTTTTTTTGAGCGGTCATTTATCATGATCTGCTTAATTTTCCCTTAAGTATTGTGGGGTAGCCTGCATCTTTTGTGGTGATTATTGACATGACTCACATTATCAGGGGTGTCTGAAAATATCCTGCCCGGTGTCTTCATGGCTCTGTTACCATTCGGCGCCAAATATTTAAACACCCACATAAATAAGTATTTTAACGGTGTAATAAAGAAGTGTAATAGGGAGATATATATGCCTTCTTTTCTTAAAATAAGAATTGTTCCGTTTGTTTTTCTGTTGGCATTCCTCTTTGCCTTTCTGCTCAACTGGTCAGTTTTGCTGCATTTCTATGAAATATTGAGCCAACTTGAACACGTCAAGATTGGGTTTGCCATTTCCATTCCCATCGTATTGATTGCGGCCCTGAACTTTGTATTCATGCCCTTTTCCGTACGTTATTTCATCAAGCCTTTCTTTGCCTTCCTGTTTATCACGGGGGCCATCGCCAGCTACACCATGATGAAATATCGGGTGTTGTTTGATGGCGACATGATCCAGAACATCTTTGAAACCAACCAGAGCGAGGCTCACTCCTACCTGAGCATACCTCTTGTCAGCTGGGTGCTGCTGGCCGGGGTCTTGCCCGCCGTGCTGCTGTTTTTCATCAAGATCGAGTATCCGGCGAAATGGTATCAGGGTCTGCTGCAACGGGGGCTCTCCATGCTGGCATCACTGCTGGTATTGGGGCTGATAGCCGCCGCTTATTATCAGGATTACGCTTCGGTCGGTCGCAACAACCAGACCCTGAATCGGGAGATAGTCCCGGCCAACTACATGTACAGCACCACCAAATATCTCTACAAACGCTATCTGGCCGAACCCATCCCCTTCAAGCGCATGGGGGATGATGCCAAACGGGTGAGCAAGGCCGGCAAACCGACCATGATGTTCCTGGTGGTGGGGGAGACGGCCCGCGGCAAGAACTTCTCCATGAACGGCTATCACAAGGAGACCAATCCCTTCACCAGCAAGCAGGCGGGGATCATCTCCTTCAACGATGTGCGCTCCTGCGGCACGGCGACGGCTGTCTCTGTGCCCTGCATGTTCTCCAACATGGGGCGCAACGAGTTTGATGGCAATGTGGCGCGCAACAGCGAAGGCTTGCTGGATGTGCTGCAAAAGAGCGGCATTTCCATCTTCTGGAAAGAGAACGACGGCGGTTGCAAGGGGGTCTGTGATCGGGTGCCCAACATGGTGGTGAAACCGCAGGATCACCCCAAATTCTGCGACAAGAACACCTGCTATGACGAAGTGGTGCTGGAAGGGCTGGATGATGAACTGGCCGCCATGAAAGGGGACAAGCTGGTGGGTTTCCATCTGATTGGCAGCCATGGGCCTACCTATTACAAACGCTATCCAGGTTCCCATCGCCATTTCCTGCCGGACTGCCAGCGCAGCGATATCGAGAATTGCACCGATCAGGAGCTGGAAAATACCTACGACAACACCATACGTTATACCGATTACGTGGTCGCCAGCATGATCGACAAGCTGAAGAAATACGAAGACAAATACAATACTGTGCTGGTTTATATTTCGGACCATGGTGAATCATTGGGGGCCCTGGGTCTTTATCTGCACGGCACGCCCTATAAATTTGCCCCGGACGATCAGACCAGGGTGCCCATGCAGGTGTGGATGTCGCCCGGTTTTTCCCGGGACAAGGGGGTCAATCTCGATTGCCTGCAGCAAAATGCGGCCAGCACTCGCTACTCTCACGATAATTTATTCTCGTCCGTGCTGGGCATATGGGATGTCGATACGGTGGTATATGACAAGCAGCTGGACATGTTCAGCCAGTGTCGAACGGTTCAATAATGAACCAACGATAAAAAGGGGAGCCTGGCTCCCTTTTTTATTTGGGTGCGGCCAGACCATGGTTGCTGTGTGTACCTGCTGGTCGTTTTTTCGGCCGCGTGTATGATGAGCCTGTTGGCCGTTTATTCGCCAGTGAAAGCGGGGCTGTTCACGGGGAGCAAGCCATCTCATTGCAGGCGAATTAATCTGCCCGCGCCTGAGTAATTTATTCTTTTGCCAAGGCTCGTCTTTTCCAAAAAAGTCGATATAAAGTGGGATGCCATGACAAACCGGGTTCGCGTGATGGGGCTGGGCACATATTGCATGTGCCATATGCCGGTCGCGGGCTCGCAGCGTGGTCAATCAAAGGTCAAGGCACGGGGCATTCCCCGTCGTTGGCGGCAGTTTTCAGCAACATGATGCGGGCAGCCATGATCCGCGTCGGTAGGAATTGGCAATGCGGCGTCATCTGTTCACCTGGTTAGGCCCGTTATGTAGCTTGTTGTTGTTGGGGGCGGCACTGGCCGTCCTCTATCGTCTAACTCACCTCTGGCACTGGCACGATATCCGGCTGGCCATCTGGTCCTTGCCGATGCCGCTGTTGGGCGGGGCCCTGTTGCTGACGCTGCTCAGCTATGCCTGTCTCTGCTGTTATGACATGCTGGCGGTGCATGCCCTCGGCAAGCGCCTGCCCTGGCAGCAGGTCGGGGTCACCTCCTTCATCGCCTACACCTTCTCCAATACCCTGGGGTTTGCCCTGCTGACCGGTTCGTCGGTGCGCTATCGCATCTACTCCTCGCTCGGGCTCGGCACCGGGGAGGTGGCTCGGGTCATCGTCTTCTGCTCCGTCACCTTCTTCCTCGGCCTACTGGCCTGGGGGGGCAGCGCCCTGCTGGTGGGGCAGGCCTCCACCCTGTTGCCGAGCTGGCCGCTGTGGGCCGATCGGCTGCTCAATCTGACGGGGGGGATGGGGCTGCTGGTCGTGCTGACCTACCTGTTCTGGCCAAAACCTGCGCTGGCCTGGCGCGGCCACCAACTGGTGCTGCCGGTGTTCAGGACGCGACTGCTGCAACTGCTGGTGGCGCTGCTGGACTGGATGGCGGCCGCCGCCGTGCTCTATGTGCTGCTGCCGACGGACAGCGTCCCCTATCCCGTGCTGCTCAGCGCCTTCGTGCTGGCCAGTTTCCTCGGGGTGCTGGCCCATGTGCCTGGCGGGATCGGGGTGTTCGAGGCGAGCATGAGCCTGCTGCTCGCCAAGTATCTGCCAGTGGACAAGCTGCTGGCTTCCCTGCTGCTCTATCGCTGCATCTATTACGTGCTGCCCTTCCTCTGTGCCCTGCTGCTGTTTACCAGCCAGGAGCTGTTGCAGCAGCGGGCCCGTTGGAGCCGCCTGCAGGGCATAATGGCGGCGGTGCGCGAGTTCCTGCCGGCGCTGATCAGCCTGGGCGCCTTTGCGGCGGGCAGCCTGCTGCTCTGTTCGGGCATGATCCCCACCATGCGCGGGCGCATCGAGATCCTCTTGCAGGTATTGCCGCTGCACCTGCTGGAGCTCTCCCATGTGCTTGGCAGCGTCAGCGGCGTGTTGCTGATCCTGCTGGCGCGCAGCCTCTACCGGCGCCACGATGCCGCGTTTCGCATTACCCAGCTGCTGCTGGCGCTGGGGATGGTCTTCTCCCTGCTCAAGGGGTTTGACTGGGAGTCGGCCCTGCTGCTCGGGCTGTTTTTGCTCATCATCACCCCCTGTCGCGCCCTGTTCTATCGCAAGGGCTCCCTGCTCCACGCCCAGTTCACCCCGGGTTGGCTCATCTCGGTGGGAGCCGTGCTGCTGGGGGCGCTGTGGCTGCTGCTCTTCTCCTACCGCCAGGTGGAGTATGACCACGCCCTCTGGTTCCATTTCTCGCCCCATGGTGCCGCCTCCCGTGGTTTACGGGCCATGGGCAGCGTGGTGGCTGTGCTGGCCGTGGTCGGGGTGGCGCAACTGCTGGCGCCGCTGCGGGTCTCGGGTCGCAAGCCGGAGCCGGAGGAGTTGGCCCGGGCCCAGGCGCTGGTGGTGCGCGAAGGGGGCGGCCATGGCTACCTGGCTCAGCTTGGCGACAAGTCGCTGCTGTTTCACCCCGGCGGCGAGGCGTTTCTCATGTATGGCGTCGAGGGGAATGGCTGGATCGTGATGGGGGATCCTATCGGTCAGCCCGAGCTTATCGAGGAGCTGCTGTGGCAGTTTCGGGAGTTGTGCGATCAGCACGATGCCAGCCCGGTGTTCTACCAGGTGTCGGCCCGCTACCTGCCGCTCTATCTCGAACTGGGGCTGATCCCGTTCAAGCTGGGGGAGGAGGCCATCGTCGATCTGCCGGGCTTCGACTTAGCCGGCAGCCGGCTGCGCAACCTGCGCCAGAGCCATGCCAAGGGCAAGCGGGAGGGACTGTCGTTCGAGGTGGTGGCGGCAGATCAGGTACCGGCGCTGCTGCCCAGGTTGAAGGAGGTCTCCGATACCTGGCTGCAGAGCAAGCAGGGCAAGGAGAAGGGCTTCTCGGTCGGCAGTTTCGAGCCAGACTACCTCAGCCTGAGCCCGGCGGCGCTGGTGCGACACAGTGGGCAGATAGTCGGTTTCGCCAACCTCTGGGTCAGCGACAACAAGGAGAGCCTCTCCATCGATCTGATGCGCTACAGCCTGGATACGGGCACGGCGCCCATCATGGACTTCCTGTTTGTCGAGCTGCTGCTGTGGGGCAAGGCCGAGGGCTATGCCAGTTTCAACCTCGGCATGGCGCCCATGTCCGGCTTCAACGACCATCCCTTGAGCGGTTACTGGACCCGGCTTGGCAACACCATCTTTACCCGTGGCAGCCGTTTCTACAATTTCCAGGGGCTCAGACGCTACAAGGAGAAGTTCTCCCCGCGCTGGGAGCCCCGTTATCTGCTCTGCACCGGCAAATTGGTGCTGCCCAGAACCCTGACCAACTTGATTCCCCTGATAAGCCGAGGCCCGTTCGGGCTGATAAAGAAATAGGAGTCGGCCATGAGAGCCCTGTTATTGCTGCTGGCGTGCTGTGCATTTCCGCTCTTTGCCGCGTCGGTGAAAGAGGATCTGGGTCTGGTGGAGCTGCCGGTGGCACAAGCCTCGGCGGCGCCCATGGTGGTGTTTCTCAGCGGGGATGGTGGCTGGGCGGCGCTCGACAAGGGGTTGAGCGCCCAGTTTCAGCAACACGGCATGCCGGTGGTGGGCTGGAGCTCGCTTACCTACTACTGGAAGAAGAAGGATCCGCAGCAGGTCACCGCCGATCTGGTGCGCGTGCTGGCGGATTACCAGTCCCGCTGGGGGCGTCAGCGCTGGCTGCTGGTGGGCTTCTCCTTCGGGGCCGAGATAGTACCCTTCGTCATCAATCGGTTGCCCGAGCCCTACCGCAAGAGCCTGGTGGGGGCCGTGATGCTCTCCCCCTCGACTGCCTCCGATTTCGAGATCCATGTCAGCGACATGGTGGCGCACGACAAGGCGGGCAGTTACCCCACCCAGCCCGAGGTCAATGCCATCCACACCCTGCCCATGCTCTGCATGCAGGGGGCGGATGACGACTCTCCGGTGCGGCTCTGCCCCCGGTTGCAGCAGCCCAACGTGACCACTGTGACCCTGCCCGGCTCGCACCATTTCGAGGATGATTATCCGGTGCTGTTCAAGGCCATCACCAGTCACCTCTCCTTGCCGTGATGGTCGGACCCGGCGGGGAGCGCTAGCTCAAGTTTGGCCACTCTTCCTGCTAAATGTTGTTTAGGTATCCCTTGTCACACTCTGCTCACGCCGCCCTTTACAGGGTCTGACCACTTCCCAACACTTTGTTGAGCAATGGCTCAGAAGGGAGTGCGATATGCGTGAACAAAAGACCCATCTTGTTGATCAGGAAGTGGATTTCCCTGCCGATGAACAGCTGGTCTCCACCACGGATCTGCAGGGGGTGATCACCTATGCCAACGATCATTTCTGCCAGGTGGCCGGTTACAGCCGCGCCGAACTGGTGGGCCAGCACCACAACATGGTGCGCCACCCCGACATGCCCAAGGCCGCCTTTGCCGATCTGTGGGGCAAGCTCAAGCAGGGCCAGCCATGGCGCGGCATGGTGAAGAACCGTTGCCAGGATGGCCGCTACTATTGGGTCGATGCCTATGTCACCCCCATCTTCGAGCAGGGCAAGATAAGTGGCTATCAGTCGGTACGCTGCCGCGCCGATCCGCAGATGAAGGACATTGCCGCCAGGACTTATGTCCGCCTGCTCGCCGCCGAACAAGGGGGTCGCAAGCCTCGTCTCTCCCTGTCACGGCTGCGCCACGGGGTCGCAGGGGCTGGGCTGCTGGCGCTGGCCTGGCTGGGGGCCGTGCAGCTTGGCTCCTGGGCGCCGCTCTATATGGCGCTGCCGCTGGTGCTGCTGGGCCTGCTCTATCGCCACGAGCTCATCACCACCCCGCGCTACTTGCAGCAGCTGGCCGAGGAGTATGACAGCCTGACCCGGCTCATCTATTCGGGGCAGGAGCCGAGCGCCATCGCCGATTTTCACATCAAGCTGTTGCAGGCCCGCATCCGGACCGTGCTGGGGCGGGTGGATGATGCCACCCACGCCCTGCAGGATCTGGCGGTGCACCTGAAGAGCGCCTCCAGCGAGGCCAGCTCGGACATTGCCGAGCAGGATGCCCAGACCCAGCAGATGGCAGCGGCTATTACCGAGATGGCGAGCACGGCGCAGGAGATAGCTCGCAACATCCAGGATACCAACAGCCAGATCGCCCAGGCCAAGGCTCACTGCCAGCACACTGACAAGCAGCTGCTCGACACAGAGGGCAAGATAACCGAGCTGGCGAAGGAGGCTGAGCATGCGTTTGCCTCGGCGGTGGCGTTGGCCAGTGAATCGGATCGTATCGGGGTCTTGATGGGGGAGATCCAGGGCATCGCCGATCAGACCAACCTGCTGGCGCTCAACGCCGCCATCGAAGCGGCCAGGGCGGGTGAACAGGGGCGAGGCTTTGCGGTGGTGGCGGACGAGGTGCGTACCCTGTCGACCCGGACCCACAAGGCGACCGAGCAGATCCAGAGCAGCATAGGGCAGATCCAGCGCACCCTGAATGGCTGGAAGGGCATGATGCAGAACAACCTGCAACAGACCCAGGCCTGCGTGGAAATGACCCGGCAGGGCTCCGGCAGCCTGCATCAGGTGCTGGCCGAGATTGAGCTGGTGATGGATTTCTCGGCCCAGATTTCGGCGGCGGCGGAACAGCAACAGGCGGTAGTCGAAAACATCAGCCAGAACGTCAACCTCATCTCCCAGCACTCCCACGCCAACAGCAACAAGATGCAGGATGTGGATGAGTCGAGCGAGATCCTGCTGACCAAGGCCAGACAGCTCAAATCCTTGGGGCAGACCTTCGGCTAAGTCTGCCTGCGCCCTTGGTGCTGTAACCACAAGGCCACCCCGCGGGGTGGCCTTGTGGCGTTGGAGCGCGTCTGACGCGTCAGTCAGGCAGAGCTTGATATCTGGCGGGGGCCAGCTCGATCCCCTTGTCGTTGTACATGGCGCGATCGGCGTGGATCAGCCACTGCTCGGCGCGCCACCCCGGCTGGTATTGACTGATCCCGACGCTGATGCCGACCGCCAGCAGATGCTCGTTGACCTGAAAAGGCTGAGCCATGGCCATCCTGATCACCTCGGCTATGGTCTCGGCTTCGCCCAGATCCTGATCGGGCAGCAAGAGCACGAACTCGTCACCGGCCAGCCTGGCGAAGAAGTGCTGGTGGTCGAGGCTGCGGGTGATCCGCTCTGCCAGCTGGCAGAGGATGGCGTCCCCGTGGCTGTGGCCAAAGCCGTCATTGACCTGCTTGAAGTTGTTGAGATCGCAAAACAGCAGACAGCCGGGGTTGGGGCTCATGATCTGCGCCTCCAGCCGCTCCATCAGGCTCAGGCGGTTGGGCAGGCCGGTGAGGGGATCTCGCCGTGCCAGCTGCAATATCTCCTCTTCCCGCTGCTGGCGCAGGGCAATCTCGCGATTGAGGCGCTTGTTGCACACCAGCAGGTAGACAGCCAGCAGCAGGATCAGCGCGCAGGCCGCCAGACTCAGCAAAAACCAGGGGCGCCAGAAGACCCATTGCTCGGAGGGGGCCTGGTAGAGAAAGCCGGTCAGCGGCACCGGCTTCGGAATGAGGCCGATCTCGGCCAGCTGCTGCATGATGTGGGTGACGCGATCCGGGTTCATATACCCGATCTCCACATAGAGCGGCTGGATCATCTCCTTGCTCACCTGCAGCTCGTACTCCATGTGGGCCTGACTGCGGTTGACGCCGTACTTCTTGCGCAGCAGGGCGATGGCCTCCTGGGGGTGGGCGAGGGCATAGCGCCACCCCTCGAGACTGGCGGCGCGAAAACGCGCGACCCGGTCCGGGTGGGCCTGCTCCTGCGCCTGAGTGGTGAACAGTATGTCGCTGTAGAAGTCGATGCCGTAATTGCGCGGGTTGATGACGGAGACGGGGATGCCGCGTTCTTCCAGATAGAAGGGCTCGTTGCTGAGATAGGCGTTGAAGATATCGACCCGGCCCTCGATGAGATCCTCGATATTGACCGAAGTCTGGAGCGGGGTGAGCTGGTTCTCATTGAGGCCCTGATAGTAAAGGGTTGCCAGCAACTCGGCGTCCTGATGGGCGGAAAACATCATGATCCGTTTGCCACGCATGCCATCAACGGTGAGAATGCCGCTGTCACGGCGGGCCAGGAAGATGGACGGGGAGTGCTGAAAGACGCAGGCGAGCGCCAGCAAGGGCGTGCCCTTGGCATAGGAGGTCAGCACCTCGGTGTTGCCCACGCCAAAGTCGGCGCGACCGCTTTGTACCTCCTCCACCGGGCTGATCCCCTTGCCACCCGGCCTTATCTCCACGTCCAGTCCTGCCTTGGCATAGAAGCCCTTGGCCTTGGCCATGTGGTAGCCCACAAACTGGGGTTGGTGCAGCCATCGCAGCTGGAGCACCACGCGTTCCGGCGCTTCAAGCGGGGATTCGCTGGCCCGTAGGGGAATGGCATGACTGACGCCAATCAGCAGCAACCAAAGCAAGTATCTCTTCATCCGTGCGAGTCTTGTTCTGAGTGTTCATGGGGTGCGACCCCTTGAGAGGGTCATATTCTTGTAATGAAACACATTCTAAAGGGTTATTGATGTACCGGATACTAGCGCAGCACAAAGATTTCATGGTGATCAACAAGGGACCCGGCCTTGGCATGCATGACGAAACCGACGAGTCCGGTCTGGTCAATCCGGGCCTGGTCAATCGGGTCAAGGCCGACACAGGGTTTGCCCTCTATCCCGTCCATCGGCTCGACAAAATGACCTCCGGGCTGGTGTTGCTGGCACGCACCACGACGGCGAACCGGGCGCTCAGCATGGCGTTTGCGGATCGGCAGGTGAGCAAGCAGTATCTGGCCCTCTCCGATCGCAAGCCCAAGAAAAAGCAGGGCTGGGTCAAGGGGGACATGCAGAAAGGGCGTGGTGGTAGCTGGATGCTGGCGCGCAGCCTGGACAACCCCGCCATCAGCTGGTTCGACTCTGTGCCGGTACGCGAGGGCTTGCGGCTCTACCGCATCAAACCCCAGACCGGCAAGACCCACCAGATCCGGGTTGCCCTCAAAAGCATAGGGGCACCCATTCTGGGGGATGAGCGCTACGGCGGCACGGCAGCCGATCGCGGCTACCTGCACGCCTGGCGCCTGAGTTTCACCCTGGCAGACGAAGCGTTTGATTTTATCTGTCCTCCCGATGAGGGTGAGATGTTTCTCAGCCCCGAGCTGAATGCCGCCATCGCAGGATTGAGCGAATGAGCGGCGCTAAGGCGCTGCCGGAGAACCCGGTGCCCGTCAGCGGCTGGATCCTGGCGGATTTTGACGACACCCTGGCCCCGGGCGACAGCCACGCCGGCCTGCTGCGTTACATATTGCGTCGCCGGCTCTGGCCGCTGTTGCTGCTGCCGGTGATCGCGCTGGGTGGCCTGGTCTACCTTGTGCCAAGCCAGCGCAGGCGGGGGATTTCGCTGATCTGGTGGGCCATCACCCTGGGGCTTTCGCCCCTGGGCTGGCGCAAACTGGTGCGGGCCTATTGCCGCACCCGGCCCGGCCTGTTTCGCGAGGCGCGCGCCTTGCTGGCGGACGTGCACGAGCGCTGCTGGGTGATCTCCGCCAGCCCCCGCGCCCTGGTGCGCGGTCAGCTCTATCAGCAACTGCCCGGCACGCTGCCCCATCGCACCCTGGGCTCGCGGATGCACTACCGCTTGGGCGGCTTGATGCCGCGCTTTTACTGCCACGGTCAGCACAAGATACTGCCCGAGGTCCGCGCCCTCACTGTGACGCTGGCCCTGAGTGACAGCCTGCACGATCTGCCGCTGCTGGCGCAGGGCGCAGAGGCCTGGCTCATCAATCCCACCCCACTTCGTCTGCAAAAGGCGCAGGCGCGCTTGCCCCACATAGTGCCCAAACAGTGGCGACTGTAAGGCAAAGCTGACAGCCCTGCGGGTCGCCATGGGGCGATCCGCAAGGCTACGGCTTGAATGTCACAATCTATTTACATCTTTTGGTGGCGGACCCCGAGAAACTATCTGAAACCCGCCTCTTCTCTTCTGCCGCACACCTGCATCTAATGAAACAAGTTGTTAACAAGGCCTGTTTGACGGGATCGACGGTCAGGCCGTCGCCCCAGGTCAAACCGCTTTAACCACTTTCAGTCATCAGCACATTGCAAGGAGCGCATCATGACGACCACTTCCTCCTCTTCCCGTTCCCATACCATCAATCCCCTTGGCACCGATGGTTTCGAATTCGTCGAGTACACGGCGCCGGATGCCAAAGGCATAGCCGCCCTCAAGGCGTTGTTTGTCTCGCTGGGCTTTGCCGAAGTGGCAGAGCACAAGCACAAGCAGTGCTGGCTCTACCGCCAGGGCGACATCAACTTCGTGGTCAATGCCGAGCCCCACTCCCAGGCGGAGCAGTTCGCCAGCCTGCATGGGCCCAGCGTGTGCGGCATGGCATTTCGGGTGGCGGATGCGGGCAAGGCCCAGCAATACGCCATCACCAAGGGAGCCAAGCCCTTCGTCGGCAAGATAGGGCCCATGGAGCTCAACATTCCCGCCATCTATGGCATAGGTGAGAGCACGCTGTCGTTTGTCGACCGCTACGGCGACAAGGGCTCCATCTATGAGGTGGATTTTGTATTTTACCCCGACTGGCAGGCGCGAATGGCCGAGGTGGATGCGGGGCTCTACGAGATAGATCACCTGACCCACAACGTCCAGCGCGGCAACATGGATGTCTGGTCGAACTTCTATGAGCGGATCGGCAACTTCCGGGAGATTCGCTACTTCGACATCGAAGGCAAGCTCACCGGCCTGCACTCCCGTGCCATGACGGCCCCCTGCGGCAAAATTCGCATCCCCATCAACGAATCCTCCGATGACAAGTCCCAGATTGAGGAGTACCTGCGTCAGTACAAGGGGGAGGGGATCCAGCACATAGCGCTCGCTTCCAGTGACATCTACCAGACCATACGCACCCTGCGTGGCCGTGGTACCGGTTTTATGCCGACCCCGGACACCTACTACGAGAAGGTCAACAGCCGGGTCGAGGGCCATCAGGAAAATCTGGCCTCCCTCAAGGATCTGCAGATCCTCATCGATGGTTCTCCCACCAAGGACGGCATACTGCTGCAGATCTTCACCGACACCGTCATAGGCCCGGTGTTCTTCGAGATCATTCAGCGCAAGGGCAATGAAGGGTTTGGCGAGGGCAATTTCCAGGCACTGTTCGAATCCATTGAACTGGACCAGATCCGCCGTGGTGTGCTGCATGGAGAACCCAGCGATGCGTAACTGGATAAGCTTTCCCCATCGGGAGGGGACCCACTCCCGTCAGGCTCATGCCGATCTGCCAGAGCAGGCCATCTATGAGCGCGAACTGGGGCGGGCCGGCTTCTTCGGCCCCGCCACCCATATGCACCACAAGCATGCTCCCACTGACTGGACCAACTGGGAAGGGCCGCTGCGGCCGAGGGCGTTTGACTTGAACGGTCTGCAGGAGGAGGTTAGTTCCCTCTCCCCCTGGGTGATGCCGGATATTCTGCACAATGCTCACTGCCGCTACCGGATGTGGCGTTTGCACGAGCCTATGCCGTTTCTGGTGCGCAACGCCGACGGCGACGAGCTGCTGTTCATCCACGAGGGCAGTGGCGAGTTTTATTGCGACTACGGCCACCTGACCTTGCGGGACGGTGACTATGTGGTGATCCCCCGTGGCACCATGTGGCGCATCGAGCCCACGGCGCCCATGTTCATTTTGATGATAGAGGCGACTAACGACAGCTATCAGCTGCCGGACAAGGGGCTGGTGGGCAATCACGCCATCTTCGATCCGGCGGCGCTGGATGTGCCTGCCATCAATGAACGCTTTCTGGCCCAGCAGGATGAGAATCCCTGGTCGCTGCAGGTCAAGCGCCACAACCAGGTCTCCGTCATCACCTGGCCCTTCAATCCGCTGGATGCCCAGGGCTGGCACGGGGATTTGTGCGTGGTGCGCCTCAACTGGCGCGACATTCGCCCGTTGATGAGCCACCGCTACCACTTGCCGCCCTCGGCCCACTCCACCTTCGTGGCGAGCCGGTTTGTGATCTGCACTTTCGTGCCGCGCCCCATAGAGAGCGACCCCGGCGCCCTCAAGGTGCCCTTCTATCACAGCAATGACGACTACGACGAAGTGCTCTTCTACCATGCCGGGGACTTCTTCAGCCGGGACAATATTGAGCGGGGCATGGTCACTTTCCACCCCGCCGGTTTCACCCACGGCCCCCATCCCAAGGCGTTTGCGGCGGGGCAGGCCTATGCCAAGAAGTTCACCGACGAGGTGGCCGTGATGCTGGATACCCGCGATGCGCTCAATGTTGGCGGCCTGTGCGAAGGGGTGGAAAACCCGCGCTACGTCAGCAGCTGGCAGCGTCCCGAACTTTCGACTGCCACTGGCAAATAAGGATTTTTATGAAACTTGCAACCTTGAACAATGGCAAGCGCGATGGCGCCCTGGTGGTGGTCAGCCGGGATTTGAGCCGTGCAGTGCGGGTGCCATCCATCGCCCCCACCCTGCAGGCGGCGCTGGATGAGTGGGCACAAACGGCCCCGCACCTTGCCGCCGTCTATCAGACCCTCAACGATGGCACCTGTGCCGATGCCTTCCCGTTTGATGAGAGCGAGTGTCTCTCGCCCTTGCCCCGTGCCTACCAGTGGGCCGACGGCAGCGCCTACGTCAACCATGTGGAGCTGGTGCGCAAGGCCCGCGGCGCCGAGATGCCGGAAAGCTTCTGGCACGATCCCCTGATCTACCAGGGCGGCTCGGATTGCTTTCTGGCCCCCCGTGGCCCCATCGTGATGGGCTCGGAGGAGTGGGGTATCGATTTCGAGTCGGAAGTGGCCATCATTACGGATGACGTACCCATGGGGACGAGCCCGCAGGCAGCCGCCGCCCACGTCAAGCTGCTGATGCTGGTGAACGACGTGAGTTTGCGCAACCTCATCCCGGGCGAGCTGGCCAAGGGTTTTGGCTTCTTCCAGTCCAAACCGTCGAGCGCCTTCTCGCCGGTGGCCATCACCCCGGACGAGCTGGGCTGCGACTGGCAGGATGGCAAGGTGCATCTGCCGCTGGAAACCCATCTCAACGGTGCCCTGTTCGGCGCGCCCAATGCCGGGGTGGACATGACCTTCAACTTCCATGAGCTGGTCGCCCACGCAGCCAAAACCCGGCCGCTCGGGGCGGGCTGCATCATAGGCTCGGGGACTGTCTCCAACTATGACCGCAGTGCCGGGTCCTCCTGCCTCGCCGAGCTGCGCATGTTGGAAATTATCGAGGCAGGTCAAGCCACTACACCCTTTCTGCGCTTTGGTGATACAGTGTCCATCGCGATGCAGGATCGCAACGGGATGAGTCTGTTTGGCACCATTTTGCAAAAAGTCACGCAACAGGATGTCAGCCAGATGACGTGAAGGAGCCAGTGCGGGCACAGGGCCGACTGGTGAGCGGCAGGTGCCCTTGCACCTGCCAACACAGGGACAGATTATGTTGCAGTTGTTTGGATATTGGCGTTCATCGGCAAGTTATCGGGTACGGATAGTCATGCAGCTCAAGGGGCTCGATTATGAGTATCACCCGGTCAACCTGCGGCAGGGCGAGCAGCGCGAGAAGGCCTATCATCGCATCAACCCCCAGGGGCTGGTGCCCTTCCTCATCGACGGGGATGTGCAGTTCGGTCAGTCGGTTGCCATCATGGAGTACCTCGACGAGACCTATCCCGCCTATCCGCTGATGCCCTCGGCCGCCCAGGCGCGAGCCAGGGTGCGCCAGATAGTCAACATGATCGCCTGCGACACGCACCCGCTCGACAACCTGCGGGTGCTCAACTATCTGGAGCAGGAGCTGGGGCTGGGCAAGGCGCAGCGCGATTCCTGGTATCGCCACTGGATTGACGAGACCTTCAGGGTACTCGAACCCTTGTTGATGACCACGGCAGGCGTCTATTGCGTCGGCAACGAGGTGACCCTGGCCGACTGCATGCTGGTGCCCCAGGTCTACAACGCCCGCCGCTACGACATGACCCTGGATGAGTACCCCACCATCGCCCGCATCGTCGCCAACTGCGAGCAGCTGCAGGCCTTTATCAAGGCCGCCCCCGCCAATCAGCCGGATGCGCAGCCTTGATATTTGACTGACTCGAAAGCGTTTTTTGAAACCCATCGCCCCGCCCCCTTGTCTCCAACAGTGCGGGGCGATGACGGTATGGTATGAGTCGAGGCAACTCAGCTGCGTTCAGATGGTGGCTGGAAGAAGGCGATAAACTTGCCGAATTTCACCTCGTCGTAGCTCTTTCCCTTCTCAAGCAGCCCGGTGTTGAAAGACTCCAGCAGCTTGCCTTTGGCATCCAGCACGTAGAAGTGGGGCACCCCCAGGTACTCGGGGTAGCGTTTCAGGAAGGGCTCGTTCTTGTTCGCCTTGCTGACGTTCACCTTGACCACCACGAAGGTCTGGTTGAACTGACTGGCAAGGGTTGGCTCCCGGTCCAGGAAGTGGTTCATCTCCTTGCACCAGCTGCACCATTCTCCGCCCACCAGCAGCAGGACCTTCTTGCCCTCGGCACTGGCTTTGGCGGTGGCGGAGGCCAGATCCTGCGCCGGATCCCGCTGCTCGTCATACCCCTGACTGTAATCGGGCAGAGCCTTGGCCCAGAGATGGCCGGCGCTGTACGCCTCGCCATGGAACAGGGCCGTGCCAAGCAGCAGCGGCAATAGCAGTCGTTTCATCCTTTTCTCCTTGTGTTGTCATTCGTTGCTTCCAAGCCGGAACAATGTGACATGAGCGAGCCCCTTCGCCAAGCGGCAAGAGTGGCAGGGCATATGCGAAAAATGGGAATGATGGGTCAGAAAAGGATCTTTGCCGGTGTGACTGTGTTGGCAACCCGGGCGGTTTGACGAGACGGGTCAGGAAGCCATAAAGGCTGTCGCTACGATGCTATGCCGGTCATTTTCGTCAACGTGGGGCGATCGCAGGTTTGCATCCAGTCGGCTGGCTGCGAGTTATCCGCTGGCTGTTTCAGGGAGTGAAATGGGGAGAGTGGAATACAGAATCCGCCCCCTGAGATATTGATGCGGGAAAACGGCGAATAATAAGCGGCCGTCATGTGCATGCTTGTATTCAGCGCCATGGGAAATAATACCCGTCACGCTGGCGATAAAGGTGGATTTCATATCTCTGTATATGTGACCGAACCCATATATAAAATATTGTTTTGCTGAGGTTCCATCTGTGTTGGTGATGCAGGTGTGGTTCAGTTCACTCCTTGGCGAGTGCCGGGAAGTGTCATGCTTGCGCTGTGTTGGTTGCTTGTACGGATATTTTAAATTGATAGTTTATATATTATTGGAGTTTTGAGCCTGTTATCACGTTTATGTTAGTCGATAAAACCTAGTATCCTCTCATTAATAACAGATTCGAATCGGTTGCGTATCGAGAACTTACCTTCCTTTGGAAATTGTCATGGGCATAAACAGTTAGCGGTATTGATAACCCGTCGACGTGTCTCATGGCATTCAGGTTTATCGAGCGTGTCACCCTGTCAGCTATATTCATCACTAGATGGGAAGGGGCATTGCACGTTAATTTTGCAACAAGGAGATATCATGCATTCCTTCAAGAAGTGCGTCGTCGCACTCTCCATCAACTTTGCTCTCTTCTCATCGGCATTCGCCTGTACCACCCTGCTGGTTGGCAGCGAGGCCAGCGCCGATGGCTCCATGATGGTGGCCCGCAGCGCCGACAGCGATGCCCTGAAAGCTCAGCATTTTGTGATCCATCCGGCGAAGCAGGGGCAGAGCGGCGTTCATAGTTCCAAGGCCCACAACGGCGCCAATGATTTCAGCTATCCCTTGCCGAAAAACTCCCTGCGCTATACCACGGTACCGAACTGGAAGACCCAGCTGCACGGCGCCACAGGTTTCAATGAGAAAGGGGTGGGGGTGAGCGGCACCGAGTCTATCTTTGCTTCGCCCGAGGCGCTCGCCTTCGATCCCTATGTCGAGGATAAGGGGATCACCGAGGATGATATTCCCGATGTGCTGCTGTCGCGCGCCACCTCGGCCCGCGAGGCGGTCGTCCTGCTTGGCAACATCATCGAGACTATCGGCGCGGGGGAGGGATTTGGCGTCGCCGTGGTGGATGACAACGAGCTCTGGTATCTGGAGACAGCCACCGGCCACCACTGGATGGCGCAGCGTCTGCCCAAGGACCAGTATTTTGCTTCTGGCAATCAGGGTCGCCTGCAGCAGTACGATCCTGCCAGTGCCGACATGATGGGCTCGAAAAATCTGATCGAATTTGCCACCGAGAAGGGGCTCTACCATCCGCAAAAGGAGGGGGCATTCAACTTCTCGAAAGCCTATACCCGCGATGACGAGCGGGATCGCAGCTATAACGATCCGCGAGTCTGGACCATCCAGCAGATGTTCAACCCCTCGCTCAAGCAGGCGGTGGATGCCGGTCGCCAGTTCCCGGTCACCTTGACCCCCGAGAAGAAGATGACGCTGGAGGAGGTCAAGGCAGTGCTGCGCAATCACTATGACGGCACCGAGCACGATCCCTACAGCAAGGGGTTGAACGGTCAGGAGCCGTGGCGCCCCATCAGCGTGTTTCGCACCTACGAGTCCCACGTGATGCAGGTACGCCCCTGGATGCCGCGTGAAGTGGGGGAGGTGACCTATGTGGGCCTCGGCATGGCGGATTTGACCGCTTTCGTTCCCTACTACAGCGGTCTGGAGGCCTATCCGGCGCACTATGCTCTGGGCAGCGACAAGGCCGACAGCGACTCCATCTACTGGAAATATCGCAAGCTGCAGACCCTGGTGATGACCGATTACCCCAAATTGGCTCCCATGGTGAAGCAGGCATACCAGAGCTGGGAGGCGAAGATCGCCAACGAGCAGAAAGAGATGGAGGCCAAGTATCTGAAAACGGTGAAGAGTGACAAGGCCGCCGCCAACAGCATGCTCAACGACTTCAATCTGCGGGTGATGAAGGAGGCCGAAACGCTGACCGACGATCTGACCAACCAGATCTTCACGGTACGCACCCAGGATATTCAGGCCGATATCTTCTTCGCCAACAAGGCGAAAAAGGATTGATGCCGCTCAACATGGCAACATCGGCCAGCTGAGCTGACGAGCGCCATCGGAATGGCCAAAAATAAAAGCCCCTCGTGAGGGGCTTTTATGATGTTGGCAGCTAGGCCTACAGGCTGTCCGTCAGCCTGTCAGTAACTCTGCTGGTGGACGTCCATCACGGCGCGACCGGAGGGGTCGGCCATCTCTTTGAACTTGGCATCCCACTCCAATGCGGTCGGAGTAGAGCAGGCGACCGACTTGCCGTAGGGCACGGTGCGGGCGGCTGACTCCAGCGGGAAGTGCTCGTCGAAGATGGCGCGATAAAAATAGGCCTCCTTGGTGAGCGGGGTGTTGACGGGGAAGCGGAACTCCGCCGCCTCGAACATCTGGTCCGTCACTTCGGTCTCGACCATGGCTTTGAGGCTGTCAATCCAAGAGTAACCCACGCCGTCGGAGAACTGCTCCTTCTGGCGCCAGGCCACTTCGTGGGGCAACAGCTCCTCGAATGCTTCGCGTAGAATGTGTTTCTCGATCTTGCCGTTGCCGCACATCTTGTCGGCGGGGTTGAGGCGCATCGCCACGTCCATGAACTCCTTGTCGAGGAAGGGCACGCGGCCTTCCACGCCCCAGGCGGCCATGGACTTGTTGGCCCGCAGGCAGTCATAGAGGTGCAGGGAAGCGAGCTTGCGCACGTTCTCTTCGTGGAACTCTTTGGCGTTGGGCGCCTTGTGGAAGTAGAGGTAGCCACCGAACAGCTCGTCGGAACCTTCACCGGAGAGCACCATCTTGATGCCCATCGCCTTGATGTAACGGGCCATCAGGTACATGGGGGTAGAGGCGCGGATGGTGGTGACGTCATAGGTCTCGAGGTGATAGATGACGTCCCGCAGGGCATCCAGCCCCTCTTGCACTGTGAAGTGGATCTGATGGTGGATGGTGCCGAGGTGATCGGCCACCTTGCGGGCGGCGGCGAGATCCGGCGAGCCTTCCAGGCCGACTGCGAAGGAGTGCAGCTGGGGCCACCAGGCCTCGCTCTTGCCATTATCTTCCACCCGGCGGGCGGCATAGATCTTGGTGATGGCGGAGATGACGGACGAATCCAGTCCGCCGGAGAGCAGCACGCCATAGGGCACGTCACACATCAGCTGGCGTTTGACGGCCGCTTCCAGCGCGGCTTTCAGTTCAGCCCGGTCGCTGACCTTGTGCTCGACCGCACCGTACTCCATCCAGTCACGCTTGTACCACTGTTTAAGCTCGCCATCCTTGCTCCACAGGTAATGTCCCGGCGGGAAGGTTTCGACGCTCTTGCACACAGGCACCAGGGCTTTCATCTCGGAGGCGACATAGAAGTTGCCGTGCTCGTCGCGGCCGGTATAGAGGGGGATGATCCCCATGTGGTCACGACCAATCAGGTAGGCATCCTGTTCTGCGTCATAGAGGATGAAGGCGAAGATGCCGTTGAGATCGTCCAAAAAGGCGGGGCCCTTCTCCTTGTAGAGTGCCAGCAGCACCTCGCAGTCGGAGTGGGTCTGGAACTGGAAGTCGACCTTGAGGTTCTTCTCGAGTTCCTTGTGGTTGTAGATCTCGCCGTTGACGGCCAATACGTGAGTGCGCTCCGGGTTGTAGAGCGGCTGGGCGCCATTGCCCGGATCGACGATGGCCAGGCGCTCGTGCACCAGTATGGCTTTGTCTGTGCTGTAGACGCCGGACCAGTCAGGCCCGCGGTGACGCAATCGCTTGGACATCTCCAGCGCCGATTTGCGCAAGGCTGCTGCATCGGATTTGATGTCCAGAATGCCGAAAATAGAACACATTGGCGGTAATCCTCTTGATTTTTATAGGAGCCCCCCACATACGGGCTCGAAATTCCATTTACATTCCTCGTCAATCACAATGCCTAGCGCAAAAACCTTTTGCAAGCGGGAAAACCGCACAAAATCATGCCGCAAACGTCAAGCCGACGGGGGCATCAAGCGGCTGGTGCAGAGGGGCGACTTGACGCGCACGTCAAGCGGTGGCGGGCTCGAAGATCACATAGAGCTTGCGACAGGGGGTGAGTGTCTCCCACTGCCCGACAAAGCCTGCAGGAATAACGAACTGATCCCCCGGTTTGAGGGCAAGCTGGCCGCCCTGACTGTCGTGGATCACCACATCTCCTTCCAATAGCTGGCAATACTCGTGCTCTGTGTAGTGGATGGCCCAGCGGCCGGGTTCACAGGCCCAGAAGCCCACGTGAAACTGCTGGCTCGGATCCGAGTAGTGATTCCAGACAGTTTGCTCAGGGTTGCCCGCTTTAATGCGCTCGGCAGCGGGCATCAGCGGGGTAGGGGCGGCTTGGTGGCTGCTTAGCAGGATCCAGTCGTTGAGGGTCTTCATGGTGCCTCCTTGGCAAGGATATAAAAGCGGGACCATCCTGGTCCCGCATTTGTTCGTTTTATTAAACGCAGTTGTGCATAACTTAAACGATGCACCTCGCCTTGCCAAGCGCCGTCAGCGTGGCTGCAGCCGCTTGATGACATGGCGGGCGAAGCCGCTGCCCGCCTCGTCGTAGACGTTGAACACCGCATCCACCCCCTGTTCGCGCAGGGAGGCGATGTCATCCTCGAAGCGGACTATGGCCGCTATCTTGCCGGCAAAGCCGTGGCTGCGCAGCTTCTCGATGGCGTAGAGGTTGCCCGAATGGTGGGGCATGGCCAGCAGCACCAGGTTGACCTGGTTGGAGAGCAGCACCTTGTCCCAGAAGTCGGTATCGGTGGCGTCTCCTTCGATGACGTTCATCCCCTGGGCGCGCAGGGTGGGCAGCTTCTCGCTGTCGTTCTCCACCCCTAGTATGACGTTGCCGCACTTGTTCTCCAGCTCGAAGTAGGCCCCCTGGCCGATGCGCCCCATGCCGAGGATGATCACCTCGGCATCGCCGAGCTCGATGGGCCTGTCCTCCGGGTGCAGAGTGTTGGCCTGGATCCCGCGCAGCCAGCCACCGAGTCTGTGGTAGATCCGCTCGCTCTGGCTGTTGAGCGGCGCCGAGATCATGAAGCTTGCCGCCAGCGCCAGTGAAAGGGCGACCAGCCACTCGTGGGAGATCCACCCCGCTTTGGCGGCGATGGCGGCCACGATCAGGCCAAACTCCGAGAAGTTGGTGAGCGCCAGGGTGGAGAGCAGGGCGGTGCGCACCCGCAGGTGAGCGCCGCTGTAGACTAGGTAGTAGAGCGCGCTCTTGAGCGGCAGCGCCAGCACCAGTGCCAGCGCCAGCAGCATGGTATCGTGGGTCGGCAGGCCGTTGAGACCTATGGTCAGGAAGAAGCAGACGAGGAAGAGGTCTTTGAGGTTGAAGAGCGCCTTGGCCAGCCCGGCGGCGGCCGGGTGCGAGGCCAGCATCATGCCGATGATGAGTGCCCCCAGATCGGGCTTGAGCCCCACCACCTCAAAACCGGCAGCGCCCACCACCAGCGCCAGAAAGATCCCGAACAGCACCTGCAGCTCGCCGTGGCCGGCCCGCTCCAAGAGCTTGAACAGCAAGGGGCGCAGCAGCGGCAAGCCGAGCACCCAGAGCGCCCAGATGCTGGGCCACTGGCCGCTGGAAAACGCCAGAAAGGCCACCGCGAACACATCCTGCATGACCAGTACCCCGATGGCGATCCGGGCGTAGAGGGCATTCATGTCGCTGCGATCCTCCAGCACCTTGACCGCAAAAACCGTGCTGGAGAAGGAGAGGGCAAAGCCGAGCAGCAGCGCCAGCTTCCAGTCCAGCGACAGGGCCAGCGCGAGCCCCAGCCCCTTGCAGACCAGCAGAACCACGGTAAACAGCAGGGTGGAGAAGAGCAGGTGAACGCTGGTGGTGCCCCACACATCGCGCCGCATCAGGGTCTTGACGTTGAGCTTGAGACCTATGGTGAACAGCAGCAGGGTGACCCCGAGATCGGCGACCTCGTTCAGTGCCAGGGTGTTGTGATAGCCCATGCCGTTGAGGAGGAAGCCGGCGGCCAGAAAGCCCAGCAGGGGTGGCAACCCTATGAGGTTGACCAGCATGCCGCACCCGAAGGCCACGGCGATCATCATTGGTTCCATTTCGCGTCCTTCGGGGGCTGCGGGTCAGCTCCGGCTAGATGCCGGTGACGGCCGGACCACGGGCATGAAGGCGCCATGCCCGGGCCGGCGATCAGACGATGTCTATGTCCACGACCGAGTCGAAGATGTGGTTTGGGCGAAACGGCATGCGGTCGATATCCGCCACCTTGCTTACCCCGGAGAGCACCAGCACGGTTTCGAGACCGGCCTGGAAGCCCGCCAGAATATCGGTGCGCAGGTTGTCGCCTATGATGACGGTATCATCGGAGTGGGCCTCCATCCGGTTGAGCGCCGCCCGTATGATCCAGGCACTTGGCTTGCCGACATAGAAGGGCTTCTTGCCGGTCATCCGCTCTATGGGCGCGCAGAGGGCGCCGCAGGCCGGGTGCATCATGGGGCCGTGAGTATCCGGGTTGGTGGCGATGAAGCGGGCCCCCTGATCGACGAACTTGGCGCCCAGCTGCATCATGGTCCAGTTGTAGTTGCGGGTCTCGCCCACCACCACGAAGTCGGGGTCTATGTCGGTGATGGTGAAACCGGCCTTGTAGAGCTCGTGGGTCAGGGCCCCCTCGCCAATCACATAGGCCTTCTTGCCATCCTGGCGTTTGAGAAAGTCGGCGGTGCCCATGGCGGAGGTGTAGAAGCACTCTTCCGGCACCTCTATCCCGGCGGAGCGGAAGCGGTTTTGCAGATCTTTCTGGGTCTGGGCCGGGTAGTTGGTGAGGAACAACAGCTTGCTGCCCTGCTCCAGCAGGCGATGGACGAAGCGGTCGGCACCGGGCACCAGATCGTTGTTGTGCAGTATGACGCCGTCGATGTCACAGATGACGTTTTTCTTCATGGGGACTCCTTGTGTAGGCGCAAGAGGCGGCGGGAAGTTGCGCCAACTCTTAATATCTTCAATCAGTTATGTTGTTTTTGTGACGCCATTATAAGTCTGTTTGATGACAAGTCTCCCCCACAAACAGAGATAGGTGCACAATGAGCAGAAGAGGGGAGGGATCCGCTCTGCGAGTGGCAGATCCCGCGGTCTGTGTGTTGATGGAGCCGTCATCATGGATAACTTTATTGCCGGTTTGCCCAAGCTGGAGTTGCACCTGCATATCGAAGGAACGCTCGAGCCTGAGCTGATGTTTGCCCTGGCCAAACGCAACGGGGTGGCCCTGCCCTGGCCCGACGTGGAGAGCGTGCGCGCCGCCTATGATTTTGACTGCCTGCAAACCTTTCTCGATCTCTACTACCTTGGCGCCAGCGTGCTCGTCTCCGAGCAGGATTTCTTCGACCTCACCTGGGCCTATCTGGAACGCTGCGCCGCCGACAAGGTGGTGCACGTGGAGATCTTCTTCGACCCCCAGACTCATACCGCCCGCGGCATCCCCTTTGTTACCGTCCTGGATGGCATAGAGCGCGCGCTGCAGGCGGGGGAGCGGGAGTTGGGCATCAGCTGGCGCCTTATCATGAGCTTCTTGCGCCATCTGAGCGAGGAGGATGCGTTTGCTACGTTGGCGGAAGCCGAGCCCTCCCTGTCGCGCATTCACGGCATCGGTCTTGACTCGGGGGAGAAGGGCAACCCGCCCAGCAAGTTTGCCCGGGTGTTTGCCCGTTGCCGCGAGCTGGGGCTGCCGGTGGTGGCTCACGCGGGTGAAGAAGGGCCCGCCGAGTACATCTGGCAGGCCATCAATGAGTTGCAGGTGCGGCGCATCGATCACGGGGTACGCTCGGCAGACGATCCAGAACTGCTGCGCTATCTGGCTGATACCCGGCTGCCGCTCACTGTCTGCCCCCTCTCCAACACCCGGCTCAAGGTGTTTGACCGCATGGCCCATCACAATGTGCTCACCCTGCTGGAGCAGGGGCTCTGCGTCACCATCAACTCCGACGATCCCGCTTACTTCGGCGGTTACATGGCGGCCAACTTCCACGCCCTGGCCCATGACCTTGGCGCCAGCATGAATCAGCTCTGCCGCCTGTCGCTCAATGCCGTCGAGGCGAGCTGGCTGAGCCTGGCGGACAAGGCACGGATCACCCGGGAGATCAGGAGCTACGCCGCCTGTTACGGGGTTGCCCTCTACTAGCCTCGTGCGGCCGGCTGCGTCGGCGACACAAAACAGCAGGCCCGCCAGTGATGGCGGGCCTGCTGCATTTCGATGGGCTGGCGTGCCGACAGGGGCCGCTGGCCGGTATCAGGCCGATTGCGGCTCGGTGGCCTCTTGATAGGTCGGGTAGTCGGTCAGCCCCTGTGCGCCACCACCAAACAGGGTGGCCGGATCGTGGGGAGCGAACGGGTAGCCGTGGCGCAGCCGGTTCGGCAGATCCGGGTTCGCCACGAAGGGGCGACCAAAGCCAATCATGTCGGCCCAACCGGCCTGGAGGGCGGCCCGTGCTCGCTCGCCATCATATTTGCCCGCATAGATGAGGGTGTTGGGGAAGGCGTCCCGCAGCCCCTGCTTGAAGTTTTCCGGCATCAGGGGGGCATCGTCCCAGTCCGCCTCGGCGATGTGCAGGTAGACGACATCAAGCTCCCCCAGCAAGCGGGCGGCGGCCAGATAGGTCTGCTGCGGGTTGGCATCGACGGTGCCGTTGAGGGTGGTGAGCGGCGCGAGGCGCACGCCGACGCGGTCTGCTCCGATTTCGGCACTGACCGCCTCTGTCACCTCTTTCAGGAAGCGCAGGCGATTTTCCAGCGAGCCGCCGTAGTTGTCGGTGCGGGTGTTGGACTCGGAGTCGAGGAACTGATTGATGAGGTAGCCGTTGGCGGCGTGCAGCTCTATGCCGTCGAAGCCGGCCAGCATGGCGTTGCGGGCCGCCTGGCGGAACTGGCCGATCACCTGGTCGATATCGCTCTGGGTCATGGCACGCGGGGTGACCGTCTCCACAAAGCCGGGTGCATCGCTGCCGTTATCGACGAATACCTTGACGCCCACGGCCTTGATGGCCGACGAGGAGATGGGCTGGGCGCCACCCAGGTTGTCGGGATGGGTAACCCGGCCCACATGCCAGAGCTGGGCAAACATGGTGCCCCCCTTGGCATGGACGGCATCGGTCACTCCCTTCCAGCCGGCCACTTGCTCGGCGCTGTGGATCCCCGGCGTCCAGGCGTAGCCCTTGCCCATGGGGTCTACCTGGGTGCCCTCGCTGATGATGAGGCCCGCCTCGGCGCGCTGGGCGTAATAGGTGGCCATCATGGCATTGGCCACATCACCGGGCTGGCTGGCGCGGGAGCGGGTCATGGGGGGCATGACGATACGGTTGTTAAGGTGCAACTGGCCCAGACGCAGCGGGCAGAACAGGTGATCGTGGCTCATCTTGAGTTCCTCATGGTGGGAGTGAGGCCACTCTATCCCTGCGGCTTGTTGTGAAAAAGAGGGGTAATTGCAGAAAAGAATTGCATTGATGGCATCAATCTATCAGCACAGGGTCTGGATGGCGCTCGCTGGCGCGCCAGCGGGTAGCTGAAGGACAGGGAGGGGGAGATCTGGCGGCAGTGTCGTACAACAAAAAGCGCAATAAAAAAGAGGGCCGGCTCGGCCCTCCTTGTTCACGCAGCGGGGCTCAGATCCCCAGTGGCATGACCCGTACCCGTTCGATGCGGCGCTCGCTCACCTCGACCACCTCGAAGCAGAGCTGCTGCAGTTGCAGCTGCTGGCCCGGGGTGGGCAAGGAGCCGAAGTGGGAGAGC
Organism: Aeromonas piscicola; assembly: GCF_000820005.1. Lineage (GTDB taxonomy): Bacteria > Pseudomonadota > Gammaproteobacteria > Enterobacterales > Aeromonadaceae > Aeromonas > Aeromonas piscicola. The sequence goes on from NZ_CDBL01000055.1 coordinate 31,553, forward strand.
AACATGCCCGCCAGGGTCACGTATTCATCGCTCTCGCTCACCAGCCCCTCGTGTTCCAGCACCTGCTCCACATGATGGATGTTGGTGCTGCCGTTGATGAGCCAGCCTTCTCCGTCGCGCACCATGTCCGGGGTCTCGTCCTCGTCCGGCAGTTCGCCGACGATGGCCTCCAGCAGGTCGTGGGTGGTGACCAGCCCCTGAATGACGCCAAACTCGTCGGAGACCAGGATCAGGCTGCCTTTCGCCTTGCGCAGCTCCGCCAGCAGCCGGATCACGTTGATGGTCTGCGGCACGATAATGGGGTCGTTCTGCTTGGCCAGCTCGCTTAGCGGTTGCCCTTCGTTGAGGGCAAACAGCAGATCCCGCGCCTTGAGTACACCTATGACCTCATCCAAGTCACCGTCACAGACAGGGAACAGGCTGTGGGGCTCCCGTTGCAACACAGCACGGATCTCTTCGACCGAGTCGTTGACGTCGATCCACGCCATGTCGGAGCGGGGGGTCATGATGGTGCGGATGGATCGCTCGGCCAGCGACAAGACACCGGTCACCATGTAACGCTCCTCTTCACCAAAGCTCAGCGGCGCAGGCGCCGGCGCATCCAGATCATCGTCCGGTCTGTCCTGATACGCCTTGCTGCCCATCAGCTTGAAGATGGCGGCCGTGGTGCGCTCGCGCAGAGGCTGCTTGGCCTCGTGGCGCTCGGCGCTGCGCTGGGAGAGCTGGTTGAAGAACTCGATCAGCACCGAGAAGCCGATGGCCGCGTAGAGGTAGCCCTTGGGAATGTGGAAGCCAAACCCTTCCGCCACCAGGCTGAAGCCGATCATCAACAGGAAGCTCAGGCAGAGCACCACCACGGTCGGGTGGGCGTTGACGAATTGGGTCAGGGGCTTGGAGGCGAGCACCATCACCAGCATGGCGATGGTCACGGCCGCCATCATGACGCCGAGGTGTTCCACCATGCCCACCGCCGTGATGATGGAGTCCAGCGAGAAGACTGCATCCAGCACCAGGATCTGCGCCACCACAACACCGAAACTGGCGTAGACGCCACTGTGGCCGCTGGACTCGGGGTTGGCCTCCAGCCGCTCGTGCAGCTCTGTGGTGGCCTTGAACAGCAGGAACAGGCCGCCGCCCATCAGGATGAGATCCCGACCGGAGAAGACGAGCTCACCGAGCTGAAGAATGGGGGCGGTCAGGGTCACCAGCCACGACATCACCGCCAGCAGGCCAAGACGCATCAGCAGGGCCAGCGACAGGCCTATGATGCGGGCCTTGTCCCGCTGGGCGGGGGGCAGTTTTTTCACCAGGATGGCGATGAAGACCAGGTTGTCGATCCCCAGCACGATTTCCAGAATGATCAGGGTAAACAGACCCACCCAGATGTGGGGATCCAGCAGCAATTCCATGTAATAACCTCAATAAAAAACAGACAGAGCGGGTGTCAATGACGGCAAAAAATGGCCGTGGGAGCACGAAACTTGAGTGTATTCAGAGGCGCTGGTGGAGCAATAACAGATACATTTTGACAGGGAGAAACGAAGGGCAACTTCGGGGATTGTCCATGATGGGCAATAAAACCTCGGGTTAAAAATGAGCCATGATGATAGCGGGAATCGGCGCGTTGGCAAGAGCGGGGCGATCAAGATGTGAGGACGCAGGGGGAGGCGACCGGGTCGCACTCCCCCGACCGGTCTTTACAACCAGCGCTTCTCACGGGTGAAGCAGACCGAGAGCCAGGCATCCCCCAGGGTATCGCCGAGGCGGGACCAGAGCTCCTGGCGCAGCGCATCCTGACGCTCTATGGGCCACTCTTGCCCCGGTGCCACCAGAATGTTCAATTCCAGATCGAAGCGGCGGCCGCTTTTCGCCAGATGGCTGTAGCACTCGATGCCATGGCGCTGGCGCAGGGCTTCGATCTCGCTCGCCACCCGTTGTGGCACATCGCCCTTGGGGGCTATCTTCAGCACTTCCCGCAGGTTGCGCCCCAGCACCTTGATGGGGATCAGGGTGGCGCACAGGGCCAGCAGGGTGACCAGCACGGGATCTATGTAGCGGTTGTAGTGGCCGTAGCCGAGGGCATCGAGCCCGATGGCCACCACGAAACCGATGAGCAGGGTGGCGCTGAGCAGGGTATCCACCAGCCACTCCTTGGAGTCGACCCGCACCAGCTCGGAGTCAATCTGCTCGGCGACCCGGGCTTCGATGCGATAGATGATGGCGCAGAAGAAGGTGCAGACGGCGGCGTAGATGAGGGCGTGGCCGAGATCGATCTCCCGGCCTCCCGCCAGCAGGGAGGTGATGCCGCTGTAGAAGGCGCCGAGGCAGAGCAGCAGAATGATGGCGCCGTTGATGACGTTGGTGATGGGCTCGAAGTGGGCGTAGCCGTACTGGAAGCGATCATCGGAGGGGCGGGTAACGAGATAGGCGGTGATGAGCCCGAGCCCCGTCATGCCCATGCTGAACAGGGTGAAGATGCCATCGAGCATGATGGCGTTGGAGCCGACGAAGAGGCCATAGCCGATGCCGAAGATGGCAAAGGTGATGCAACCGAACAGCGACAGGGTCAGCGCCTGTTTTTCGGTGCGGATAAGCGTACTGATAACATGGCTGTAATGAGCCATAAAAGTCCTCCTTTCAAATGGTGAAGATTGCGCGCGCAAGCGGTTTTCTAGCTGATATACTGCCCGCTCACATGTGAGCGGATTGGCCTTGGCGCCCGCAAAGAGGCGAACCAGGGCGGTCGTTGTCGCCGGCATGCCGGCATCAAGCAAAGGATGGGAACAAGGATTCATGATCCCGAGACTCGATTACCAGGACAGTTTGTCACCCGCAACCCTGCAGTTTCTTGAGTTGCTCGAGCGCAGCGCATTTCGTGGTGATATCGAAAAGTCTTATGCAAGCCGATTGGCGATGGCGACGGATAACAGCGTCTATCAGGTCGTACCTCAGGCGGTTCTCTATCCGCGCAGCGCGGATGACATAGCGGTGATGCTCAAGCTGGCCCGGGAGCCGGCGTTCGCTGCCTTGAGTTTCTTCCCTCGTGGCGGCGGTACCGGCACCAATGGTCAATCCTTGGGCGGCGGCATTATCGTCGATCTCTCTCGTCATATGAACCAGATCATGGAAATTAATCTGGAAGAGGGCTGGGTGCGGGCCCAGGCCGGGGTGGTGAAGGACCAGCTCAACGCCTATCTCAAACCCCACGGCTACTTCTTCTCGCCGGATCTCTCCACCTCCAACCGCGCCACCCTGGGCGGCATGGTCAACACCGATGCCTCGGGGCAGGGGTCGCTGGTCTACGGCAAGACCTCGGATCACGTGCTGGGCCTCAAAGCCGTGCTGGAGAACGGTGACATCATGGCGACCGAGCCGGTGAACGGCCAGCGCCTGGCGGACAAGCTGACCCTCGAGAGCCGCGAGGGGGAGATCTATCGCACCCTCTATCGCATAGGCCGCGAGCGGCGCGCTGACATAGAGGCGACCTTCCCCAAGCTCAACCGCTTTCTGACCGGTTACGATCTCAAGCACCTCTACCAGCCCGGTACAGACACTCTGGATGTGAGTCGGGTGCTGTGCGGCTCGGAAGGATCCCTTGGCTTTATCACCGAAGCCAGACTCAACATCACGGCCATCCCGCGCTACCGCACCCTGGTCAACGTCAAGTACGACAGCTTCCCGTCAGCCCTCAGGAATGCTCCCTTTATGGTGCAGGCGCAGGCCCTGTCGGTAGAAACCGTGGACTCCCGGGTGCTGGGGCTGGCCCGTGCCGACATCATCTGGCACTCGGTCAAGGCCTTCATTGAGGACGTGCCCGGCAAGGATCTGCAGGGGCTCAACATCGTCGAGTTTGCCGACACCGACGAGCAGGAGCACCAAGTCAAGGTGGCCGAGCTGTGCCGGCGCATCGACGATCTGTTGGCGCGTGGCGAGGCGGGCATCATCGGTTATCAGGTGTGCAGCCATCTGCCGAGCATCGAGACCATCTACGCCATGCGCAAGAAGTCGGTGGGGCTGCTTGGCAACGCCGAAGGGCGCAAGAAGCCGGTGGCCTTCACCGAAGACACCGCCGTGCCGCCGGAATCCCTGGCCGATTTCATCATGGAGTTTCGCGCCCTGCTCGATGGCCACGGCCTCGACTACGGCATGTTCGGCCACGTCGATGCCGGTGTGCTGCACGTGCGCCCGGCGCTGGATCTCTGTGACCCCGAGCAGGAGGTGCTGCTGCGCCGCATCTCGGATCAGGTGGTGGCGCTCACCGCCAAATATGGTGGCCTGATGTGGGGGGAGCACGGCAAAGGCTTTCGCTCAGAATACAGCCCTGCCTTCTTCGGCGAGTTGTGGGAGGAGTTGCAACGGGTCAAGGGCGTCTTCGACCCCGACAACCGCATCAACCCGGGCAAGATCTGCATGCCCTATGGCAGCGGTGCCGAGCTGGTATCAGTGGACGGGCCCAAGCGTGGCAAGTTCGACCGCCAGATCCCGATTGCGGTGCGGGAAAGCTATACCCGCGCCATGGATTGCAACGGCAACGGCCTCTGTTTCACCTTCGAGACCGACTCTCCCATGTGCCCTTCGGTCAAGATCAGCCGCGACCGCCGCCACTCGCCGAAAGGACGGGCCGGGCTGATGCGCGAATGGCTGCGTCAGCTGGCGGAGCAGGGCTTTGATCCGCTGGCCGAGGAGGTAGCGCTGCAAAGCGGCGGTCTGCGCTTCAAGAGCATTGTCGACAAGTTTCGCAACACCCTGGCCCGCGCTCGCGGCCAGTATGACTTCTCCCACGAGGTGATGGAGGCGATGGAGGGGTGCCTGGCGTGCAAGGCCTGCACCAGCCAGTGTCCCATCAAGGTGGACGTGCCTACCTTCCGTGCTCGCTTCATGCAGCTCTACCACAGCCGCTATCTGCGTGGCCCCAAGGATTACTTCGTCGGCACCGTCGAAGCTTACGCGCCCCTGCTGGCCAGGGCGCCGAAACTGGTCAACTTCTTCCTGGAAAAAGAGTGGGCCCAGAAGGCGACCGAGAAGAGCATCGGCATGGTGGATGTGCCCCTACTCTCGGTGCCGACCCTGGCCGAATCCCTGCACGACAACAAGGCGCGCTATTTCGACCTGCCGGGCCTTGAGGCCATGAGCCCAGAGCAGCGTGCCAAAGTGGTGCTCATCGTGCAGGATCCCTTCACCAGTTATTACGACGCCCCCGTGGTGCGGGACTTGGTGAAGCTTGCCAGCAAGCTTGGGCTGCAACCCTATCTGCTGCCATTCAAGCCCAACGGCAAGCCCCAGCACGTGAAGGGGTTCCTGCGCGCCTTTGCCCGCACCGCGGCCAACAGTGCCCAGTTTCTCAACAAGATAGCGGCGCTTGGCATCCCCATGGTGGGCGTCGATCCTTCTCTGGTGCTCTGTTATCGCGACGAGTATGCCAAGGCCCTTGGCTCGGCCCGTGGCGATTTCCAGGTGCTGCTGCCCCAGGAGTGGCTGCTCTCGCTGCCGGCAGATCAGCTGCCCGTTAGCGCCAACAAGGCAAAGAGCGAGGAGGGGAGCGACCCCGAGCCCTGGTATCTGTTTGCTCACTGCACCGAGAAGACTGCCAAGCCGTCGACTCACGGCGACTGGGGCACCTTGTTCCAGCGTTTTGGGGCCAGCTTGCAGCCTGTGTCTGTGGGCTGCTGCGGCATGGCCGGCACCTATGGTCACGACGCCAAGCAGGTGGAAAATTCCAAGGGGATCTACGGACTTAGCTGGGCAGAGCCGCTCTCCCGTTTGCCCAAAGCGCGCTGTCTGGCCACCGGTTACTCGTGCCGCAGCCAGGTCAAGCGGATGGAGGGGGAAAAACTCAAGCATCCGTTGCAAGCCCTGCTGGAACTGCTCTGATGCTGACGTTGCCCAAGCGGTTTCGGGTGCCGCAAGCCTTTCGGCACCCGCACTTCCTGCTGTTGCCTGTCACCCAGAGCCAGGCTGTGGTGGAGTTTGTGGCCATGCAGCGCGAGCGGGAGCAACTGCACCGGCTGTTTCGCCCGGATGACGTCTGGCCCTCTGCCCAGTTCAGTCTGAGCCAGCACGAGGGGGATTTGGAGTGGCAGCGCTCCGAGTTTCTCGCCAAGCGATCATTCGCCTATGGCCTCTGGAGCCCGGATCGGGAGCCGCAATTTTGGGGCGGGGTCTATCTCTACCCCTCGGTGTTGCCGGAGGTGGCGGTGGAGCTCTTCTTCTGGAAGGTGGTCGAGGCCCCTCTCACCGATGCCGAGCTGGAAGCCGGGCTGCGGCTCTGGCTTGGCAAGGTGTGGCACTGGCCCGACCCCTGCCTGCCAGGGCGGGAGCAGCCCTGGGCCGAGTGGCCCGGCGTGACCTATCCCTGGTGAGATCCTGGCATCAGAACCTGGCTTGGCAAGATGCCCCCTGATAGGGGCATCTTCTTTTCCAGCCCTTTTTCGCCGACACTGCTCATGTATAACCCGTTGATCACACAAGGAGTCTGCTCGCCATGAGTCAAGAAAACAGCGCCATCTGGTGCAAGCCCATGAGCCTGGAGGGGCTCAATGCCAGTTCCCGCAACACCCTGATGGCCCACCTGGGCATCGTCTACACGGCCTTTGGCCCCGACTGGCTGGCGGCCACCATGCCGGTGGATCACCGCACCCATCAGCCCCTTGGCATGCTGCACGGCGGTGCGTCCGTGGTGCTGGCGGAGACGCTGGGGTCGCTGGCCGCCAATATGGCGGTCGGGCCGGACAGCTACTGCGTGGGACTGGAGGTGAATGCCAACCATCTGCGGGCCAAGCGGGAAGGGGTGGTGACGGGGCGTTGCTCGCCACTGCATCTGGGGGCAACGACCCAGGTGTGGCAGATTGAAATTCGGGACGAACGTGAGCGTTTACTGTGCACCAGTCGATTGACCATGGCGGTGCTCAAACACAAGCGGGGCAAGGACTCCAGCGAGGAGTGATCTGCAATAACGCACCATGAGTGCAAAATAAGCAAGCCATAGTCGCAAGATCCCTCTATAATTGCCAACGTCTTGAGAGGCTTATCACATTTTTCAAGACAGCAGAACAAAGTGGCGCTATAATCGCCGCCTTTTTGCTATTCCGCGGTGCTTAGCCGCCTGCCTTAATCTGGAAGAATCTATGTCTGATACCGAACAACTGCCCCTTTTTAGTGAGCTTGGACTGGCCGCGCCTGTATTGAAAGCGCTGCAGGACGTGGGCTATGAGCGCCCGTCACCGATCCAGGCCGCAGCAATTCCCCACCTTATGGCGGGACACGATCTGCTGGGGCAGGCGCAAACCGGTACAGGGAAGACCGCTGCTTTTGCCTTGCCTCTGTTGTCTCGTCTGGAAGCTGGTAACCGCAATACCCAGGTTTTGGTGCTGGCACCGACCCGTGAACTGGCGCTGCAGGTTGCCGAGGCGTGCCAACGTTACGCCAAGCACATGCCGGACTTCCATGTCCTGCCCATCTACGGTGGTTCCTCCTACGAAACCCAGACCCGCGCCCTGCGTCGTGGTGCTCAGGTTGTCGTGGGTACCCCTGGCCGTGTGATGGACCTGATCCGTCGCAAGAACCTGGACCTCTCCGGCCTGAAAGCCCTGGTTCTGGACGAAGCCGATGAAATGCTGCGTATGGGCTTCATCGACGATGTGGACTGGATCATGGAACAGTGCCCGGCCACCCGTCAGGTTGCGCTCTTCTCTGCCACCATGCCGGACCAGATCCGTCGTGTTGCCCAGAAGCATCTGAAGCAGCCGAAAGAGATCAAGATCATCACCAAGACGTCCACCGCACCGACCATCCGCCAGCGCTACTGGCAGGTAACCGGTCTGCACAAGCTGGACGCCATGACCCGTCTGCTGGAAGTCGAGCCGTACGAAGCCGTACTGGTCTTCGTGCGCACCAAGAACGCGGCCGAAGAGCTGGCTGGCAAACTGGCCGCCCGTGGTCACGCCTGTGAAGCGCTGCACGGTGACATTCCGCAGAAGCTGCGTGAGCGCACTGTCGACAAGCTGCGTCAAGGCCAGCTGGATATCCTGATCGCCACCGACGTTGTCGCTCGTGGTCTGGACGTTGAGCGCATCACTCACGTGGTGAACTACGACATTCCTTACGATACCGAATCCTACGTACACCGTATCGGCCGTACCGGCCGTGCTGGTCGCAAGGGTGAGGCCATCCTGTTTGTTGCTCCCCGTGAGCGCCGCATGCTGCGCGCCATCGAGCACGCTACTCGTCAGGCCATCGAGCCGATGAAGATGCCGAGCACCGAGGACATCAACCAGCACCGCATGACCAAGTTCAAAGAGCGCATCCGGGAAACCATGATGGGCGAAGAGCTTGAGATCTACCACAACCTGGTGAACGAGCTGATCGAAGAGGATTCTGCTGATCCGCTGGAGCTGGCTGCCGCACTGGCCAAGCTGGTGCAGGGTGACCAACCGCTGCTGCTGGATGAGTCCATCGCAGAGCCGCAGTTCAGCCCGAGCAACGATCGTGGTGGCCGTGACTTCGAACGCCGTGACGGTGGTCGTGACTTCGCCGACCGTGGTGATCGTCCTGCCCGTCGTATGCCGTCCCTCGAGCCGCGTCCGCTGAAAGACAATCCGGATGTAGAGATGGAGCGTTACCGCGTAGATGTGGGTGCCCATCACGGCGTCAAGCCGGGCCAGATCGTGGGCGCCATCGCCAACGAAGCGAACATCGAGAGCCGTTTCATCGGCAACATCGACATCGCTGATGACTTCTCCACCGTCGATCTGCCCAAGGGCATGACAGCCGATGTACTGGAAGTGATCAAGAAAGCCCGTGTTTGCCAGCGTCCGCTGATGATCACCCGCTACACCGAAGTGCCGGCTGGCAGCAACACTGCCCCCCGTCCTCCGCGCAGCGATCGCCCCTTCAACAAGGATCGCCGTCCCAGCGGTGACCGTCCGTTCAACAAGAGCGGGGAGCGCCGTGAAGGTGGCTTCAACAAGGATCGCAAGTTCGGTGGCAACAAGCGCCGCGACAGCTAAGTCCTGATAGTCTTGATAAAAAGGCCGCTCATCGAGCGGCCTTTTTGTTGCCTGTCATTTGGTTGATGGGTCTGGACTGGCCCCGCTCAGAGGCCGGTATGGTGTTCGCCAGGGAGAGCCAGCATATTGCCTCTGCCTCTGCCTCTGCCTCTGCCTCTGCCTCTGCCTCTGCCTCTGCCTCTGCCTCCTGTCTTTGTCCTCCTGTCTGTACCGCGCCAGTGTTGGGGCAAGCCAGCAGGCGGTGGTGACATCCTGGCGGGAGTCTAGAGTTGTTTCCCGAGCTATGCGTGCTGCGTCGTGATGTCCGCCAGAGGCACCCGTGTCAAGTTCAGGCTGGAGGCGGCGTTGCATATGACGGACAACAAAAAGGCGACCTGAGGTCGCCTTTTGCGTGTCTGCATCTATCTTGCCCGGGGCTCAGAGCACCATGGCGGCAATCCAGCCGAAGATGATGAGCGGGATATTGTAGTGGATGAAGGTGGGTACCACGCTGTCCCAGATATGGTCATGCTGGCCGTCGGCGTTGAGGCCGGAGGTGGGGCCTAGCGTCGAGTCGGAGGCGGGAGAGCCCGCATCCCCCAGCGCACCGGCCGCGCCCACCAGGGCTATGGTGGCCATGGGCGAAAAGCCGAGGTGGATGCACAGCGGCACATAGATGGTGGCTATGATGGGCACTGTGGAGAAAGAGGAACCTATCCCCATGGTGATCAAGAGGCCAACCAGCAGCATCAGGAAGGCGGCGAGGCCCTTCTGATCCCCGATCACCGCGGAGACGGACTGCACCAGGCTCTCCACCCCGTGGGTGGCCTTCATCACGGCGGCGAAGCCGGCGGCCGAAATCATGATGAAGCCGATGAGGGACATCATGCGTACGCCTTGGGTGAAGGCGTCCTGACTCTCGCGAAACTTGATGACACCGCCGCAAGTGAAGATGACGAAACCTGCCAGCGCCCCCAGCACTATGCTGTTGGTCATCAGCTGCAGCCCCAGGGCCACGCCAATGGCCAGCAGGGCCACCCAGATGTGGTTGAGGTTGAGCTCGACGGACTCGGGCTCGGCGGCCAGGATCTTGTCCATGTCATACTGGCGCGGCTTGCGGTAGCTGATGAAGACAGCAATCAAGAGACCGACGAACATGCCCAGCACCGGAATGGCCATCGCCAGCGGCAGCTGGCCGTGCTCGACCGGCACGCCGTTGTCGATCAGGTTCTTGGCCAGGATGTTGTTGAGGAAGATGCCGCCAAAACCGACCGGCAACAGCATATAAGTTGCGGTCAAGCCGAAGGTGATGACGCAGGCCACCTGACGTCGGTCGATCTGCATTTGGGCCATGACGTGCAGCAGCGGCGGGATCAGGATGGGAATGAAGGCGATGTGGACCGGGATCAGGTTCTGGGAGGAGATGGAGACCGCCAGCACTGAGGTGAGCAGCAGGCTCTTGACCCAGAGGATGCGAGAGCTGCTGGCATCCTTGCCCAACTGGCTGATCACCTTGCGGGCCAGCAGGTCGGTGATCCCGGAGCGGGAGATGGCGACCGCAAAGGCCCCCAGCATGGCATAGGAGAGGGCGATTTCGGCGCCGCCACCCAGACCACCGGTAAAGGTGCTGAGGGTCTCCTGCAGTGAGAGTCCGCCGATCAGGCCGCCGACGATGGCGCCGATGGAGAGGGAGACCACCACATTGATCCGCAGCAGGCTGAGCACCAGCATCAGCGCAACTGCGATAACAACAGGATTCATTTGATTTCCTTATAGATTGTGTTGCTGTCTGTCGTGTGAAAGGCCGTTAGTTTGCGAAAAACGTGACAAATGTCGAGTAAAAAATCAGGTAAAACGCCTGTTTGCAGCATTCTCGGTTGGCCAGAGCGGGCAAGGTGGGTATGGGAGTGAAAAACGGCCTTGTATGGGCCTGTTTTCGCCATTCTGGTCAAACCAGCTTGATCTCGCCAACCCAATAGAAAAAGGCTGCCAGGGCAGCCTTCTTGCTCATTGCTCAAACCGGTTATTCGCTCGCGTCGTCGGCGGGGACATCGTCCGGATGGGCCGGTGGCCAGCCACCCAGGCTCTTCCAGCGGTTGACAATATGACAGAACAGCTCGGTGGTGCGTTCTGTGTCATACAGGGCGGAGTGCGCCTCTTTATTGTCAAACGGGATGCGGGCGCTCTGACACGCTTTGGCCAGCACGGTTTGTCCCAGTGCCAGGCCGGAGAGGGCGGCGGTATCGAAGGTGGCAAACGGATGGAATGGATTGCGTTTGAGGCCAGCTCGCTCGGCGGCGGCCATCACGAAACCGTGATCAAAGGTGGCGTTGTGGGCCACTATGATGGCGCGGCCACAGTCGTGCTCCTTCATCCCCTTGCGAATGCCCTTGAAGATCTCGGTCAGCGCTTCTCTCTCGCTGACGGCACCCCGCAGCGGATTGAAGGGATCTATGCCGGTGAACTCCAGCGCCGCCTTCTCCAGGTTGGCGCCTTCGAATGGCTCGACGTGAAAATGAAAGATCTGGTCGGGCAGGAGCCAGCCATCCTCATCCATCTTGAGGGTATAGGCCGCGATTTCCAGCAAGGCGTCGGTTCTGGCATTGAACCCGGCGGTTTCAACATCGATGACGACGGGGTAAAAGCCACGAAAACGGCCCTTGAGGGTGTGAACAGCGTCGGTCATGGTATCTCGGTCGGCGTGAAATGAGGCGGCATTATGGCAAAAAAGCCGGCCCTTGTCCCTCATCCGCGGCCATGAGACAGGCGTCTGATTCTATTATCGACACTCGGGCTTATAATTGACCGCTTCAACAATGGAATGGGGGGCTGTGCTAGGTCACCGACGACATACAGTACAACGCGATGACCATACGCGAGTTATACGAGGCTCATCGCCTGCACTCGCAAACCTTGCAGCAGAACAGCGCCGAGCTGGATCAGCTGGCTCGCGAGCTGGCGGGTCGCATCGCCAGTTTCAAGCTGATGGAGCGTCCTGCACCCCACTGAGTGGTTTACCCTAAAGCTTGTCCTGCCCTTGCCGATACCTAACGTGAGATCGTGTGGAGGGCAGGCAGTTGAACGCTTGGATGTTAGGGTTGGTCAGCATATCCGTGAGTATGCAGTTACAGGCGGGCGTCACCGAGTTTGGTGCCGGCCTGGATCAATCCGTCTGGCGCCTGACCTCGGACACCCAGGTGGAGTGCCGCCTCGAACACCCTATTCCCAACTGGGGTACGGGGGCTTTCGTCAGCCGGGCCGGCCGCAAGATCAATCTGGATTTTGAACTCAAGGGGCTGCGCCAGCAGGCCCAGACCCAGACGGTCAGTCTGGGTATCATGCCGCCAGTCTGGCGCCCCGGCATCGCCGGACGGGAAGTGAGCCAGCTGCATTTCTACCAGCAGTTCGATGGTCTGGTGGAGGGGCAGACTGCCTGGACCATGCTGGACGAGCTGGAAGGGGGACGCATGCCGACCTTCCAGTACCGCGACTGGTATCGCCAGAACCGGCCGGTGCGGGTATCGCTCTCCTCGGTCAACTTCCGGGTCAAGTATCAGGCTTTCGTGGATTGCCTGAATGGCCTGCTGCCATACAGCTTCAACGACATCGCCTTCAGCGTGCTCACCTATGACAAGAACAGCGACGAGCTGTCGCTCGCCTCCAAACGGCGGCTGGCGATGATCGGCGAGTATGTGAAGGTCGACAAGAGTATCGATGTGGTGGTGATCGACGCCTACAGCGACAGCTATGGTGGTCGCTGGCCGAACCAGAAACTCTCCGAGAAACGGGCCGATGCCATCAAGAAGGTGTTCGTGGACTTGGGTATCGAACCCGGCAAGGTCTCGGTCGAGGGGCATGGCGAGAAGCAGCACGTCGCCTCCAACGAAACCGAAGATGGCCGAGCCAAGAACCGGCGTGTGGTGATCAACATGGGCCGCAATGGTGCCATCTGATGGGCGGTTATCATTCAATGAAAAAGAGCGCCGTGGCGCTCTTTTTTATGGGGATTTTCTCTGGACCATGCCTTAGAAGCTGTCACCCAGGCCTGTGCCTGCATCTTTCTTGGCAATCAGTTCAATCTTGTAACCATCCGGATCTTCCACGAAGGCGATGACCGTCTTGCCACCCTTGACCGGGCCCGGCTCGCGGGTGATCTTGGCGCCGGCGGCACGCAGCGCATCGCAGGTGCCGTAGATGTCGTCCGCTTCCAGCGCGATATGGCCGTAGGCCGACCCAAGCTCATACTCGCTCACACCCCAGTTGTAGGTGAGCTCGATGACGGCCTCATCCTTCTCGTCGCCGTAACCGACGAAGGCCAGGGTGTACTTGTATTCGCTGTTCTCGCTCTTGCGCAACAGTTTCATCCCCAGCACGCGGGTGTAGAAGTCGATGGAGCGTTGCAGATCGCCGACGCGCAACATCGTATGCAGGATTCTCATTGCTCAATTCTCCGGGTAGTGGTTCTGTTCGTATTCGTTCCGCCCTTCGACAAGGGCGGCGCGGCAAGGAGGCGGATGTGACTCACTAGTGCAGGAGCCTCATCGCTTAGCTCTCCGGGTAGACCTTCTCTTTGTACTCGCAAAGGTCCTCGATGATACAGGAACCACAGCGCGGTTTGCGAGCCAGACAGGTGTAACGACCGTGCAGGATCAACCAGTGGTGCACGTCCAGCTTGAACTCGGCGGGCACCACTTTCAGCAGTTTCTCTTCCACCTGATCCACATTCTTGCCCACCGCGAAGCCGGTGCGATTCGACACCCGAAAGATGTGGGTGTCGACGGCTATGGTAGGCCAGCCAAAGGCGGTGTTGAGCACCACGTTGGCGGTCTTGCGGCCGACACCCGGCAGGGCTTCGAGCGCCTCGCGATTCTCCGGTACCTCGCCACCGTGGCGCTCCAGCAAGATGGCGCAGGTTTTGATGACGTTCTCGGCTTTGGTGTTGAACAGGCCTATGGTCTTGATGTACTGCTTCACCCCGTCCACCCCGAGCGCCAGCATGGCGGCCGGGGTATTGGCCACCGGATAGAGCTTGTCGGTGGCCTTGTTGACGCTCACGTCGGTGGCCTGGGCCGACAACAGTACGGCGATCAGCAGCTCGAATGGCGAGTGGAAGTTGAGCTCTGTGGTCGGGTGGGGGTTGTCGTCCCGCAGCCGCTCCAGGATCTGCCTGCGTTTCTGGTTGTTCATGGCTCCCTCTTGTCTCAGAGCTGGGTCGCGCGGGCGCCCGCCGCCGGCACGCTGCAGTGGGCCTTCTCGGCGCTCTGCTTGCGGCCCAGCCAGTCGTTGATGGCGTTCTTGCCGGCGATCATCAGACCCAGGCCGATGAAGCCGCCGGGAGGCAGGATCGCCAGCAGCAGGCTGGCGTCGGCGTGGAACAGCTCGATGCGCAGGGACTTGGCCCAGTCCCCCAGCAGCAGGTCGGCGCCGTCGAACAGGGTACCCATACCGATGATCTCCCGCAGCCCCCCCAGCACCAGCAGCACCAGGGTAAAGCCCAGCCCCATCATGAAGCCGTCGAGGGCCGCCAGCAGGGGTGGGTTCTTGGAGGCATACGCCTCGGCCCGGCCTATGATGACGCAGTTGGTGACGATCAGGGCGATGAAGATGCCGAGCGCCTGATAGAGGCCATAGGTGTAGGCGTTCATCAACAGCTGCACGCTGGTCACCAGGGCGGCGATGATCATCACGTAGACGGGGATGCGGATATCCTTGGGCACCAGGTTGCGCACCAGGGAGATGGCGAGGTTGGAGCTGACCAGCACCGCCATCGTAGCCAATCCCAGCCCCAGCGCATTGGTAAAGGTGGAGGAGACCGCCAGGGTGGGGCAGAGCCCCAGCACCTGCACCAGGGAGGGGTTGTTCTTCCACAGCCCTTGCAGCATCAGCTCCTTGAGCTCTTCACGACGGCCATTGCCCTCGCTGACCGGGCTCTGCCCGTCAATCACATCAACTTGTTCCATGGCTTGTGCTCCGGCGTTATGGGGTGGCGTCACAGGAGGGGGCATCCCGCAGCAATTCAGGGTGCTCCTGCTGCAACAGCAGCAGGTTCTTCACCGCCTTGACCACTGCGCGGGGGGTGATGGTGGCGCCGGTGAAGGCATCGAATTCACCGCCGTCCTTCTTCACCGCCCAGCTGGCCTCGTTGTCGTGGTTGAGGAACTTGCCGACAAAACTGTTGATCCAGCTCGATTTCTTCAATTCTATCTTGTCACCGAGGCCCGGT
Organism: Aeromonas piscicola; assembly: GCF_000820005.1. GTDB lineage: Bacteria > Pseudomonadota > Gammaproteobacteria > Enterobacterales > Aeromonadaceae > Aeromonas > Aeromonas piscicola. Next base: position 46,760 of record NZ_CDBL01000055.1, read on the forward strand.
GTCTCATTGTGGGCCAGCACCCGCACCGCACTGACGTTGCCCTTGGCATCTGTGCCGACGATGAGGCGGATGGCCCCACTGTAGCCGTCGGGGGCCACGGTTTCCAGCGCATAGCCGGTGGTCTCGCCCTGCAGGGTTGCGGTGTAGAGTGGCATTGCCTGATCGCTGCCCAGATAGGTCTTGCTCTGCACTCGCTTGCAGCTGGCCACCAGATCATTGTCATAGCTCCCCTCCGGCAACAGGGCCGAGAGGGTGCGCAGCTTCTCCAGCTGCTGCTGATGGGCGATTCTGTCGCGGGTAAGCTCGTTGGTCAGCACCACCACTGCGGTGCAGGCCAGGGCAAACAGCGCCAGGGTGACGCCGTTTTTGCGCATGCTCTTTAACATTGGATCTTTCCTGAGAGTGAGGTTTGCGCCGGGGTCATTTGCGGCGTGCTCCATAGACCTTGGGACGTGTCAGGCTGTCGATCAGCGGCACACACAAGTTGGCCAGCAGCACGGCGAAGGCGAAGGCGTCCGGGTAGCCGCCAAAGCGGCGGATGAGGTAGACCAGCACGCCGATAAGCACGCCATAGACCAGACGGCCACGGGGGGTGGTGCTGGCGCTCACCGGATCGGTGGCGATGAAGAAGGCCCCCAGCATGGTGGCACCGCTGAACAGATGGAACATGGGGGTGGCGGTGGCATCCGGCGTCATCAGATAACCCAGGGTTGCCGCCAGCAGCAAGGAGCCCAGGATGGCTCCCGGAATGCGCCAGTTGATCACCTTCTGTTGCAGCATGAACAGGCCGCCCAGCAGGTAGCCGAGGTTGACCCAGCTCCAGCCGATACCACCCCAGCCCTCGAACACGGCGTGGGTCATCACCTCGCCAGCGGTGAGGCCCTGGGTCAGCCCAGTCTTCAGGGTATCGAGCGGGGTGGCCATGGTGAGGCCATCCACCCCCTGCTTGAGCTGCGCCATGCTGTAGCCGTCCAGGCTGAAGCCGGTGAAGATGACGGACACCGCATCGCCGAAGCCGATGTCATAGGCGGCTATGCTTGACGGCGGCAGCCAGCTGGTCATCTGTACCGGGAAGGAGACCAGCAGCAGCACATAGGCCACCATGGCCGGGTTGAACAAGTTCTGGCCCAGCCCGCCGTAGAGGTGCTTGGCGATGATGATGGCAAAGGCGGTGCCGAGCACCAGCATCCACCAGGGCAGCAGGGGAGGCAGGGAGAGGCCGATCAGCACGGCGGTCAGCGCCGCGCTGCCATCCATCAGGGCGGGCTTGATGGGACGGTGGCGCAACTTGAGTACCAAGGCCTCTGCACCCAGCGCCGTCACCAGCGCCAGCATGATCTGGATAAAGGAACCCCAGCCGAAGAACCAGGTCTGGGCTAGCAGGCCGGGCAGGCAAGCCAGGATCACCAGCAACATCAGGGTCTGGGTCTGTTTGCGGTTATGGGCAAACGGCGCACTCGCGATATTGAACATGGATCAGTGGCTCTTGTCAGTCGATGGAGAGGGGAAAGCCTGGGCAGCCGCCTCGGCCGCCAGTTTCCGGGCCTTGGCGCGGGCTACGGCGGCGGCAATGGCTGCTTTCTTGGGGTCGGCGTCGGCAACGACTTGTACAGGTTCTGTGCTCTGCCGGGCATCCGTGTCAGCGATGACACTGGCATCAGGTTCGGCGACGTTTTCATCCGCTGTTGCTTGCGCCGCCTTTTTGGCCTTGGCCCGGGCAATGGCGGCGGCAATGGCTGCCTTTTTGGGATCGACTTCGGCGGCAGCCGGGGCGGATCCTATGGCCGGCTCGGCTTTGACAGCGGTAGTCTCGGGCTCGGCGGCTTTGTCATCCGCAGCGTGAGCGGCCTTTTTGGCCTTGGCACGGGCGATGGCGGCGGCAATGGCTGC
>NZ_CDBL01000055.1:48934-120919 GCF_000820005.1 Aeromonas piscicola
GCGGCAGCCGGGGCGGATCCGATGGCCGGCTCGGCTTCGACAGCGATAGCCCCGGGCTCGGTGACCTTGTCATCCGCAGCTTGAGCGGCCTTTTTGGCCTTGGCACGGGCCAAGGCTGCAGCGATGGCTGCTTTTTTCGGATCCTGTGCCGCGGGTGTTGGCGCAACATCGGTGTGCTCATCGCCGCTGGCTGCCTTGGCGGCGCGCCGAGCGATGGCTTCCTGCTTGCGCGCCTCGCGGGCGGCAATCATGGCGCTGTTGTCGGGCTGATCAGCCGCCCCGCTGGCGGTTGCCTCCTGCTTGGCCTTGATACGGGCCAGGGCGGCGGCGACCGGATCTTCGCCACCGGCGGCCGTCATGGCCTGGCGGCGCTGGGCCGCTGCCTCGGCGTGGCGAGCCTCGCGGGCCGCTTTTTCCCGCTCGAAGCGGGCCTGCTTGGCCTCGAAACGCTGCTTGGCACGCTCGGCCTTTTCGGCCTCGGCACGGGCCTCGCGGATATCATCCTTGGCAATCTTGTAGTACTGCACCAGGGGGATCTCGCTCGGGCAGACCCAGGCGCAGGCACCGCACTCGATGCAATCGAACAGGCTGAGCCCGTCGGCCTTGTCGTACTCCTTGGCACGGCTGTACCAGTAGAGCTCCTGGGGCAGCAAATTGGCCGGGCAGGCATCGGCGCAGGCGCTGCAGCGGATGCAGGCCTGTTCAGGGCCGGGGGGCGGCAGCTCGGCCCGGGTCGGGGAGAGCAGGCAGTTGGTGGCCTTGACCACGGGCACCATGGCATGGGGCAGGGTGAAGCCCATCATGGGGCCCCCCATGATGACCCGCTGATCCGCTTCGGGTTGCAGCTCGAAACGCTGCAACAGCCAGCGCACCGGGGTGCCCAGCAGCACCCAGGCGTTGCCGGGCTTTTTGAAAGCGTCGCCGGTGAGGGTGACGATGCGGGAGATGAGCGGCTCGCCGTCGATGATGGCGCGCTTGATGGCAAATACGGTGGCCACGTTGAGCACCATGATGCCCATGTCCACCGCCCGGCCTCCCTTGGGTACCTGACGGCCAGTGAGCAGCTCTATGGTCTGCTTGGCGCCGCCCGAGGGGTACTTGGTCGGCACCGTCTTGACCAGCACGTCCTCATCGGTGGCGTGACGGGTCAGCTCGCCGATGGCGGCCGGCTTGTTGTCTTCCACCCCGATCAGGGTCAGCTTGGGCTTGAGCAGATGCTTGAGCACCCGGATGCCGTCCATGATCTCGTCGGCATACTCCTGCATCAGCCGATCGTCGGTGCTGATGTAGGGCTCGCACTCCAGTCCGTTGACGATCAGGATCTCGGTCAGTTGACCGCGCCCGTCCAGCTTGCTGTGGGTCGGGAACACGGCGCCGCCGAGGCCCGCGATGCCGGCCTGCTGGATACGTTCCAGCAGCTCGCCCCGCTCCAGATTCCAGTAGTCGCTGCGGCCCTGGCGCTCACCCCAGGCATCTTCCTCATCCGGGGTGAGGGTGATGCAGAGATCATCGAGGCCGGAGGGGTGCGCTACCGTGTGGTGGCCGATGGCGGTGATGGTGCCCGAGGTGGAGGCGTGCACCGGCACTATGCGACCCTTGTCATAGCGGGTCAGCGGCTGACCCTTCTTGACCTTGTCGCCGACCTGCACCAGCAGATCGCCAGCCGGGCCCGCGTGCTGGCGCACCGGTATGATGAGCTGGGGCGGCAGGCCCGCGTCCACCACCGGGGTCAGGCTGGATTGATCTTTGTTCTCGGGAGGATGAATGCCGCCGTGAAAATCCCACAGGGTGCCTGCTTTGATGCGTTCGAGTAAGGACTGCATGGTTACTCCGCTGTTTATTCCACTATCTTGACCGGAATGGCGACGCTGGCCAGATCCCACTTCCAGTTGTCGACCGTGGTCGGCACAGGGATCATTTCGATACAGTCGGTTGGGCAGGGATCAACACAGAGATCGCAGCCGGTGCACTCGTCTGCGATGACGGTGTGCATCGCCTTGGTGGCACCGACGATGGCATCGACCGGACAGGCCTGGATGCACTTGGTGCAGCCGATGCATTGATCTTCATGGATGAAGGCGACTTTTTTTACCGGGACGGCGGCTTCACCACCGCCCAGCGGCTGGGGTTCTACCCCCATGAGGTCGGCAATCTTGCGTATGGTGGCATCGCCACCGGGCACGCACTTGTTGATCTGATCGCCGTTGGCCAGCGCCTCGGCGTAGGGCTTGCAGCCCGGGTAGCCGCACTGGCCGCACTGGGTCTGCGGCAACAGGGCATCGAGCTGATCGACGATGGGATCGGCTTCCACATGAAACTTGACGGCGGCAAAGCCCAGAATGATGCCGAAGGCCAGGGCCAGCAGCGCCAACACCAGAACGGCAAAGAGTATGTGAGTCATAGCGCTATATCTTGATGAGGCCGGTAAAGCCCATAAAGGCCAGCGACATCAGGCCGGCGGTGATCATGGCGATGGAGACGCCGCGAAACGGAGTGGGAACATCTGCCGCCACCAGGCGCTCACGCATGGCGGCAAACAGGATAAGCACCAGCGAGAAGCCGCAGGCTGCACCAAAACCGTAGATGATGCTCTGAATGAAGTTGTGACGCTCATTGATGCTCAGCAGCGCCACCCCCAGCACGGCACAGTTGGTGGTGATGAGCGGCAGGAAGATGCCCAGCAGGCGATAGAGGGTCGGGCTGCTCTTGCGGATAACCATCTCGGTGAACTGAACCACGACGGCGATCACAAGAATGAAGGCGAGCGTGCGCAGGTAGGCGATGTTCAACGGGATCAGGATATAGTGTTCCATCAGATAGGAACAGGCGCTGGCCAGCGTCATCACGAAGGTGGTGGCCAGCCCCATGCCGATGGCGGTCTCCAGCTTGCCAGAGACGCCCATGAAGGGGCACAGGCCGAGAAACTTCACCAGCACGAAGTTGTTAATCAGCACGGTGCCGACCAATAAAAGCAGGTACTCAGTCATTGAAGGTTGGTTATCCGGTTTGAGGGCGGCGGTATTATCTGATTTTAGGTGCCTTTAAACAACCGCAAGGCCGCATGGTTATTATTCAAATGGCCAGTTTCATGGAGGAAATGTGCGCCCTTTACCTATCTTTACCCTCACCCTGGCGATGCTGCTCTGGTCCAGCTCCTTTATCGCGCTCAAGCACGTGCTGGGGATCTGGGGCTTCGGCCAGGTGCTGTTCATGCGCATGAGCGTGGCCGCGCTCTGCTGGCTGCTCTGCTACCGCTACCTGGGCAATTTCCGCTATCAAAAGGGAGACTGGCGCTGGTTGGCCCTGATGGGGGGACTGGAGCCCTGCCTCTACTTCCTGCTGGAGGTGAATGCTCTGCGTTACACCAGTGCCGGGCAGGCGGGCATGGTCTGCGCCTTGTTGCCGCTGATCGTGGCCCTGGTGGCCTTTGTGCTGCTCAGGGAGCGGGTGAGTCGCCGCCAGTTGCTCGGGTTTGCCATCGCCATCTTCGGCATTGCCCTGTTGGGGCTGGGCAGCGGGGTGGACGAGTTTGCCCCCAACGCTCTACTTGGCAACAGCCTGGAGATGGGGGCCATGCTGTGCGCTGCCACCTATTCGGTGGTATTCAAGAAGCTATCCAGCCGCTACAGCGTGCTGACCTTGACCGCGCTGCAGGCCTTTATCGGTACTCTCTTCTTCGCCCCCTTCGCCGTCAGCGAGCCCTGGCCCACCGCCTGGGCCTGGCAGGACATGGCGGTCATCGTCTTCCTCGGTGCCTTCGTGACGCTCGGAGCCTACCTGCTCTACAACTGGTCGGTGACCCAGGTCAAGGTGACGTTGGCGGCGGCCTATGTGAACCTCATTCCTGTCTTTACCTTGTTGCTGGCCTATCTGCTGCTGGGGGAAACCCTGACGTCGCTGCAGTGGCTCGCCTGTGGCGCCGTGCTGCTAGGCATAGTGGTGGGACAACTGCCCGCTCGGCGCAAAGTGCGCGAGCCGGTTATCGCCGACAGCTGATTTATCCCGGAGGCTGATCGATGGACTAGAGTCAGCACAGTCAAAGGGCGTGTGTCGCTCATCACCTTGGCCAGCCTTTATCCGGGAGAATGCCGATGAACAGCATGATGTTATTGACAAGGGCACAGGCCCTGTTGACCCATAATCCCTTTACGCTGGACGATGCCAGGTCACTGGAAGCGCTGGAGGAGGCAGCGGTGGGAGAGGAGGGGCTGCTGATCGCTGAATTGTGGGAGGCAGCCCTGATGCAGGCTGACGAAGAGGCTCGCCATTACATGAAGGGGGAAGGCTGAGTATCGGGTCTGGTTATCTCGAACGCCGGGTACGGGCGAGGGCATAGCGCCTGTTCACCCCTTGCTTGCCAGCTTGATAATTTTGATCACCTTGCCCTCGTGGTTGAAGTCGGGGTTGTAGGTGGCCTCCTGCCAGATCTTTTCACCGTGACGGCCCTGGGGATAAAGAGACCTGACTGGATATTTCCCAAGCCAAAATCTCTCCAGAAGTTGGTTTTTTCCGATAAAACTCGTTATCACAGAACATGTTGTGGTGCTTGGGTATCGATCAATGAGCATCTGACACACAGCTGTGCTGGCCGGCATGCCCGCAGACCTCCGATGGTGCACACAAAAAGGCCGAGCGAGACGCCTGGCAAAGTTGCAGGCACTGAGTACCACATCTGCTCGCTGTCGATAGAAACCCGCCGTTATCTGGCAGAAAGAGCCTTAGGCCCCAGCCTAGAACAAATACCTCGCCCGTAAGCCCCACCATACTGATGAAGCGCTGCGTCTCCATGACGATCTGCGCGATACCCCCAACTATTAGGACGAGCCGCAGATTCTCTACTTTGGTACCCTGCTCGAATACGGTACTGCCCACCAGTTCGGCCGCCCCGAGATCAATTTGCCAGCAGAGCTCTATTTGAGAGCCATCAGAGGAAGATCAGAAAAGCGTGCTGGATACGCTGTTATAGCTATCTCATACCCTAACGCCTGTAACGCGCTATACCCCATTGCATTCTTCAAGGAATACGGATCGGCACGATGCATCCAGGTCCTTGAGCATCGTCTTAAACAGCATTAAACGCAGCTTCAGTATCAATGTTCGAGTTGTCGACAGAACTATGTCGGCACTCTCTCTTTTGGACGAACGCCAATGCAGACCGAGCAAACGTACTTTACCGCTGATGGGGACGGTACAGCCAAAAAAACCGAATGGTTATCACAGTGGCGGAGAATAGTATTCGAATAACACCTTAGATTTACCTATTCTTGTCGGAAGTGATCAGTACAACTCAATGGATGAGCGTTTCGGGAGCAAAAGGAGTACGACATTGGGACGAAGTTTTGAAGCTCGATTGTTAGGTACCGCCTTGCTCACTGTCTTGGCTGTTATTGCTCTATCCTTCACGACTTGGCGGGTGTTGAACGATTCTTCCCAAGCGGCCCAATGGGTATCCCACACTCATGAACTGCTGCATTTACTTGCCCGAACTCGCGGCTACACATTGCAAACCGAATTGGCAACTCAGGGTTATCGTCTAACTGGGGATGAGGCAAACTTGGTTGAACGTGACGCAGCCATTCTCGGAAGGGAAAGGAATCTGATACTTATTAAAAAATCGATTGGCGACAATCCACGTCAAAGGGATAGATGGGAGCAGTTACGAAAAGTGGTTGATCAGCGCCTGTCAATAGCGCGAGAGATCGAAAGACTACGAAGAACTCAAGGAGAAAATGCTGCCAGCACCTATGTTAAAAGTGCACCTCTAAGAGCAACGAGAACAAGTATCTACAAACTGCTGGATGAAATGGATAATGAAGAAAGGATGTTGCTTGAAAGGCGCCAAATTGAGCTAAGAAAGCTTAATCGAACACTCCTTTTTTTAGAGATAATCATAGCTATATCTGTCTGCTTATTATTGTTGAGTATTTTAGTGCTGGTTATAAGACAGCTGAAAATTGTCAGAGATGAGCAGAATGTTCGCGTGGCCAGTGAAAATAACTTGATTTCTATATTGAGCTCTATAGGTGATGCAGTCATTGTGACAGACGTTTCCGGCCAGATAACCAGATTGAATCGGATGGCTGAGTCGATGACCGGGTGGCCAGCTACCGATGCAATAGGAAAGCAACTGGAAGATATTATTATCCTTGTTGATGAAGATACCCACGAATCTGTGGATCTACCTATTGCAGCTGCTTTGGCTACTGGCGTTGTCCAGACACCAGCGCGGCATCTTCTGCTTATCTCGCGTGAAGGAAACGAAGTCCCTGTGAGTGATAGTACGGCGCCCATCTCTCAACCACGGAAGGTGGCCAGTGGGATTGTGCTGGTTCTACGAGATGTGGCGACACAGCGCCAAGCAGAAAGAGCTATCCTTGCTCAGAATGCTCAACTAGAGCAGAACGTTCATGAGACTACGCACCAATGGCATGAAAGCGAAACACACTTACGTGATGTGCTTACCTCTGTTCCAATGATGATTGCATATGTGAATTCAAACCGTCGATATGTATATGTAAACCAACAATATCGCGCTCGTTTTGCACCTGACTGGCAAGACATCACCAATCACTCAGTCCAAGAGGTCTTGGGTGATGAACGCTACGTCATTGCAGAACCATTGATTACTAAAGCCTTGAGGGGAGTTGCTCAATGTTATGACTGGCAACCTTTTCCAGGAGTGTGGCAACAAATAAACTACTTTCCAAAGCGGGATATGAAAGATGAGGTCGTTGGTTATTACGTTTTGGGCGCTGACATTACGATGCAGAAATTATCTGAACTCAGGATTCAGACACTGAACGAAGAACTGGCTCAGCGAGTCAAGGAGCTGGAGCATGTATCACGTGCTCTACGAACGCTTAGTGCTGGCAATAGAGCAATGCTTCGAGCCAGTCATGAGCAAGAGTTACTTGAAAGCATGTGCCAAGCGATCGTGCAAGTCGGTCACTATAAGATGGCGATCATTTGGTACCGGGTCGAAGGGAGTGACACACTTATATATCCCGTTGCACAGAGCGGTTTCCCAGGGGGGATGGAAGCACTCACGATATTAAAGGAACGGCTGGTTGAGGGAAGTCGAGGAAATAGTGTTACTCCATTAGCTATACGAACAGGGGAAATTCAAGTTTCTCATAATATGGCTGACGATAAAGATTTTTCACAATGGCGAGACCAGTTACATGGTACGACTTCCAGTTTGTCATGCCCCTTGACCGTAGAAGGAAGTACCATAGGCACATTGACAATTTATGATATAGAAAAAAATGCGTTCAGTCAGGATGAAATCAACTTGTTGACCGAATCCAGTGAGGATCTGGCATTTGGTATATCTATACTGCGATCTCAAATGGAGCACGAAAATACAAGGAATGCGATGCAATATATCTTAAGGCATGACCCACTCACAGGGCTAGGAAATGTCTTGCTATTTGAGCAAATGCTGACAGAAAAACTCGCAGTTTGCATGCACGAAGAAAAGCCACTGAGCACATTGCAGTTCAACATAGAGCGATTGAGTGAAATAAATGATGTGTTGGGGATCAGGCATGGTGACGAAGTACTTTGTGATTTTTCCCGACGATTACTGCAAGGTGCACCTGGTGCCTCTTTTGTTGCCCGTATAAGAGGAGATGAATTTGCCATCATATTGGATGGTTGTGATACTCATGCCGCATTGAGACATGTCGATGAAATTCTCCAAAAGTTATTACCTGCATATCAGATCGCCGGTATCTCTATTGAAGTGACAGCCAAGGTTGGTATTGCGCTGTTCCCCCTACATGGTGCTACAGCAGCAGAGCTATTGCGTAATATGAGCAAAGCTGTAAATCAAGCGAAGAAAATGGGCGTTGATGTATCCATCTACGATCCCGGCCAACCTCAAACTGAAGCAGCCAAACTGGCAATGGTAGGTGAACTACGCCGTGCGATCGAAAATAATGAGTTTCGTCTTTATTTACAACCCAAGCTGGCACTTCACAACATGAGTGTTTGCGGGGCTGAGGTATTGATCCGCTGGGCGCATCCTGAGTTAGGCCTTCTGGGACCAGGGAGCTTTATCAACTTGGCAGAGAAAACGGGTTTGATAAAGCCTTTGACGGAGTGGATCCTCCAAGCCGCCCTTGACCTACTACAGCGGTGGCTTGTGCAAAACTTGGAAATGCCTATTGCCGTGAACTTGTCTGCTCGGAATCTTCGGGATGAAGAGCTCCCCAACAAGATATCGGCATGGCAGATTGAGCGGGGTGTGTACTCGGGACTTCTCGAGTTGGAGATTACTGAAAGCTCAGTGATGGAGGAACCCGAGCAGTCATTATCATTGTTACAGGCAATGAAAGATAATGGGCTCTCCCTCTATATAGACGATTACGGTACTGGCTACTCATCTCTCAAATATCTACAACAACTTCCTGTGGACTATATAAAAATTGATCAGTCATTTGTCACCAATATGTCGGACAACGATGGTTCAGCATTGATTGTCCAGTCAACTATCGAACTGGTGAAAGGATTGGGGCGAAAAACTGTAGCAGAAGGGGTTGAGTCCTTGGCTGTGCTGCAACAGTTGAAAGCGCTAGGCTGTGACTATGCTCAAGGATATCTCATCGCGAAGCCAATGCCTGCCGAGCAGTTTCAGTTTTGGGTAAGTGAGTTTGATTCAGACAGGTTAAGTGTTCAGCCTGACTCAAACTATGTTGCTCATCGGTAAATCCGGAACCCTTGATCTCTTGGCGATTCTGTAACCCGTCATAAACCCTTAGCAAACCATCCAGCATGAAACTGGCTGCACCTGTTTATCGGAGCATTTTAGAGGGAGGGATGAGTGGGCAGGAGGGACACAGTGTATACCGACCTATGAGATCGAGGTTTAATGCTGGTGTAACGGGCTTATCAAACTCGGCGATTCCTGTGCCATCAAGTTTGATAAAAGTACCAAGGGCACGGTTTCTCGTTTTAGGTAGAAAGATTTTGCATTTTCCGCGGCTGGTTACACAAATCTGTTCATTTTCCCCGCAGTCCAACACATCAGAGCACCCTAGGGCGGCAAGATGAGGTATCTTATGCCCCGATTTCATCCATTTAACGGATCCGAGACCCCATATGATTATCAAACCCAAGGTTCGCGGCTTTATCTGCACCACCACTCACCCGGTTGGCTGTGAGGCCAATGTTCGTCGCCAGATTGCTTACACCCAGGAGCAGGGCATGATTGCCAATGGCCCCAAGCGGGTGCTGGTGATAGGCGCTTCCACCGGTTATGGTCTGGCTTCCCGGATTGCCACTGCCTTCGGTAGCGGTGCTGCCACCATAGGCGTCTTCTTCGAAAAAGCCGGTAGCGAAACCAAGACGGCGACTGCGGGCTGGTACAACTCAGCAGCATTCGACAAGGCTGCCAAAGAGGCGGGTCTGTATGCGAAAAGCGTCAATGGCGATGCCTTCTCCAACGAGTGCCGCGCCAAGGTGATCGAGCTCATCAAGGCCGATCTGGGCCAGATCGATCTGGTGGTCTACTCCCTGGCCTCGCCGGTACGCAAGATGCCGGAGACAGGTGAAGTGGTGCGCTCTGCCCTGAAACCGATCGGCGAGACCTACACCACCACCGCCATCGATACCAACAAGGATCAGATCATCACCGCCACCGTCGAGCCGGCGAACGAGGAAGAGATCCAGAACACCATCACCGTCATGGGCGGCCAGGATTGGGAACTGTGGATGGCTGCCCTGCGCGATGCAGGCGTGCTGGCTGACGGCGCCAAGTCCGTGGCTTACTCCTATATCGGCACCGACCTGACCTGGCCAATCTACTGGCACGGTACCCTGGGCCGCGCCAAGGAAGATTTGGACCGCGCCGCCACCGCCATTCGTGGCGATCTGGCCGCCAAGGGCGGCACCGCCCACGTGGCCGTGCTCAAATCCGTGGTGACCCAGGCCTCTTCTGCCATTCCGGTGATGCCGCTCTACATCTCCATGGCCTTCAAGATCATGAAGGAGAAGGGTATTCACGAAGGTTGCATGGAGCAGGTCTATCGCATGATGCGCACCCGCCTCTATGGCGAAGAGCTGGCGCTGGACGAGCAGGCCCGCATCCGCATGGATGACTGGGAACTGCGTGAAGACGTGCAGCAGACCTGCCGCGATCTCTGGCCTTCCATCACCACCGAGAACCTCTCCGAGCTTACCGACTACACCGGCTACAAGCAGGAGTTCCTGCGCCTGTTCGGTTTCGGCCTGGCCGAGGTGGATTACGAGGCGGATGTGAATCCGGACGTGAAATTCGACGTGGTCGAGCTCTGATCCTGACCCAAGTGCAGACAGGGCCCTGCGGGGCCCTGTTTTTTTATCAAAAATTCCGCTAAGTTGCGGAATTTTATTATCAGCGATCACCTTTTTCCCATATCAAACCCGCTAGTCTTGCGCTGATCGGATCACAGACGGCATTGCCGAGGAACGGAAGCTATGACCACTCCAAACGAGGCGCCCAAGAAGCGCCAACTCCCCACAGTCTATACCCTGCTTTTCATCATCATCGCCCTGATGGCGGCCCTCACCTGGGTGCTGCCAGCGGGCAAATACAACTATGTCACCGCCAAGACCCAGCAGCCGGTTGCGGCGGCGGCCGTGGCCGACTACAGCGGCGACGAGCGATTGCTGCCTGTGCCCGGCAGCTACACCGAGCTGCCCTCCCACCCGCAAGGGGTGTTCGAGGTGCTCAAGGCCCCCATTCAGGGCTTTCACAAGGCGGCCGACGTGGCGCTGTTCGTGCTCATCATCGGCGGCTTTCTGGCGGTGACCATGCAAAGCGGGGCGCTTGATGCGGGTGTGGGGGCCATAGTACGCGCCTTCGCCGGGCGCGAGCGGCTGCTGATCCCTGTGCTGATCGCTCTGTTTGCCCTCGGCGGCTCCACCTTCGGCATGGCGGAGGAGACGGTGGCCTTCTGGGCGCTGATCGTGCCCGTCATGATGGCGGCAGGCTTCGATCGCATGGTGGCGGCGGGGATCATCCTGCTTGGCTCCGGCGTCGGTGTGCTCGCCTCCACCGTCAACCCCTTTGCCACTGGCATCGCCTCCGGTTTTGCCGGCATTCCCATCGGTGAGGGGATTGGCCTGCGGGTCATCCAGTGGCTGTTGCTGGTGATCTTCGCCTCCTGGTTCGTGATGCGTTATGCCAAGCAGGTACAGCAGGACAAATCCCGCTCCGTGCTGGCGGACATCGCCTATGACGACGAATTCTCCCAGATGAAGCGCAGCGACTCGGCCTTCACCGGCAAGCAGAAGCTCACCATGCTGGTGTTTTTCGGCACCTTCCTGCTGATGATCTACGCAGTGGTGCCCTGGTCTGATCTGGGCATCGATCTGCTGCCCACCTTTGGCTGGTGGTTTGACGAGCTCTCCACCCTCTTCTTCAGCGCCTCCATTCTGATTGCGCTGATTAACCGGATGCCGGAGTCCAATTATGTGGCGACCTTCCTTAACGGGGCCCGGGATCTGATCGGCGTGGCGCTGGTGGTGGCGGTGGCGCGCGGCATCTATGTGGTGATGGAGCAGGGCGTTATCATCGACACCATTTTGCACTGGGCCGAGGGGCTGGTGACCGGCCTCTCCTCGTCGGTCTTCATCCTGATGGCCTATCTGGTGCACATCATTCTTAGCTTTTTTATTCCCTCAACCTCGGGGCTGGCGACCGTCTCCATGCCGCTGATGGGGCCGCTGGCGGATTTCTCCGGCATCTCCCGGGATCTGGTGATCACCGCCTATCAATCCGCCTCCGGCTGGATCAACCTGTTCGCCCCCACCGCCGCCCATCTGGTGGCCGGGCTGGCGCTCGCCAAAATCCCCTACGATCGCTTCGTGCGCTGGGTGCTGCCCTTCATCGTCGGGGTGGCCCTCATCACCATGGCTGTGCTGGTGGCTGGCACTTTGCTGCACGGCTGATGATTCAGCTGCAAACGACAGATAGCAAAAAGGCTCCCGAGGGAGCCTTTTTCATGAGCCGTGCTTACTGCTTGTAGCCCTTGAGGAAGCGGGCGAGACGGCCTATGGCCTCTTCCAGCTCCTCTTCACGGGGCAGGAACACCAGCCGGAAGTGATCCGGCGCCGGCCAGTTGAAGCCTGTGCCCTGCACCAGCAGCAGTTTCTCTTGCTGCAACAGGTCGAACACCATCTTCTGGTCGTCGCGAATGTCGTACACCTTGGGATCCAGGCGCGGGAACATGTAGAGCGCCCCCTTGGGCTTGACACAGGAAACGCCGGGGATCTCGTTCAAGAGCTCCCACGCCTTGTCCCGCTGCTTGCGCAGGCGGCCGCCCGGCAGGATCAGCTCGTTGATGCTCTGGTAGCCGCCGAGCGCGGTCTGGATGGCGTGCTGCATCGGCACGTTGGCACACAGTCGCATGGAGGCCAGCATCTCCAGCCCCTCGATATACCCCTTGGCGCGCCCCTTGGGCCCGGTAATGACCATCCAGCCCTGGCGGAAACCACAGGCACGATAGGCCTTGGAGAGGCCGTTGAAGGTCACCACCATCACATCGTCGCACAGGGTGCAGACGCTGGTGTGGGAGATGTCGTCGTAGAGGATCTTGTCGTAGATCTCGTCGGCGAAGATGATGAGGTTGTGCTGGCGGGCTATCTCGATCACCTCCAGCAGGAACTCGCTGCCGTAGACGGCGCCGGTCGGGTTGTTGGGGTTGATCAGCACCAGGCCGCGGGTGCGCGGTGTGATGCGGGCGCGGATGTCGTCCAGATCCGGATACCAGTCGGCCCCTTCGTCGCAGCGGTAGTGCACCGCATGGCCACCGGAGAGGGTGACGGCGGCGGTCCAGAGCGGATAGTCGGGGGAGGGCACCAGCATCTCGTCGCCGTTGTTGAGCAGCGCCTGCATGGCCATCACGATCAGTTCGCTGGCGCCATTGCCGATGTAGATGTCATCGATATCGACCTTGCGCATCCCTTTTTGCTGGTAGTACTGCATCACTGCCTTGCGGGCCGAGAAGAGCCCCTTGGAGTCGCAGTAGCCCTGGCTCAGCGGCATGTTGAGGATCACATCCTTGATGATCTCTTCCGGCGCATCGAAACCGAACGGGGCCGGGTTGCCGATATTGAGCTTGATGATGCGGTGGCCTTCGTCTTCGAGACGGCGAGCCTCTTTATGCACCGGGCCGCGAATGTCATAGCAGACATCGTCGAGCTTGTGCGACTTGTCGATAGTGAACATGGTGAGTGTGCTTCCTTCCCCGTGGGGACGCGTTGGCGAAAAAGGCGATTTTTAGTATCAAATTTCTTTTCCCCTATTCTTCACAGAATTGAATGCTAGAACAATCTTCTTTTTAGTAGAATTCCCTGATTTTTAGCCCTAAAACAGGGTTGCTGAAACGTTAAATTCAGCATGATCGTTTGTGTGAACCGAGGTTCACTAGTGAAAGATGAGGGGCTGATTAACAAAGCTACCCGACTGTGTTGAAATATTCGCATCCAATGGCACGATTGGCTTGCGTAAAAAATCGTGGCCTGTCCCCCTCGTCGGGCTTTGGCACGTCGTCGCTTTGCCCATTTTTGTCATCTGTTGAGGTATCTCCATGCACGCACCCGCGCCAGGCCGTTATCGTCACTTCAAGGGAGGCTATTATCAGGTGCTCACCCTGGCCCTGCACACCGAAACCCAGGAGCAGCTGGTGATCTATCAATCCGAGCAGGATGGTCAGGTCTATGCCCGTCCCGTCGCTATGTTCATGGAGTGGATTGAGTATCAGGGGCAGTTGGTGAGCCGCTTCACCCCGACTGCGGGCTGAGCGGCGGTTTGCATCATAAAAAAAGGCGCCATCGGGCGCCTTTTTTTATGCGGGAGAGCTTACTGGTAGAGACCCAGGTTCTCTTTGGCATAGGCTTCGAAATCGGTGCAGCCACCAATGTGCTGCTCGTCCAGGAAGATTTGCGGCACTGTATTGACCGGCTTGCCGGCGCTCTTGGCCAGATCTTCCTTGGTGATGCCTTCGGCGTGGATGTCCACGTAGCGGAATTTGAAATCGTCACGCTGTTCAACCAGCTGCTCGGCGATCTGCTTGGCACGGACACAATAGGGGCAACCGGGACGACCAAAAATCACTGCAAACATGTTCTCTCTCCGTTGATATGAAGCAGGGCACAGCATAGCCCCGCCTCGTGGCTAGTCAAAGTGGAAATTGTCGATACGGCCGTTCGCCATATCCGATGGGCCGATGCATGGCCGCTCGGTGAGCGCAGTGGCCGTGGCTGAGACAGGCATCCGTCATCGATCCGCTGAGTCGACTCATTACTGGTCGGCAATCTGGATCGGCTGTTGCTGATAGATGCTCTCCAGCACGCCCTTTTCGAACACTGTCCAGGGCCAGACGGCCTTGCTGGCACGGTAGCGCTCGTGGGTGGCGGGATCCTGCGACAGACCGCGCTGGAACATCACGAAAGCCTTGCGCTGGCCCCCGGCGGTATCGATGAAGCCGGCCAGGTTGGAGGTGCCGGTGATGGTGCCTGTCTTGGCATGCACCTTGTTTTTCATCATGGGAGCGGTGACACTGCGTCGCCACGCCAGGGTGCCATCCACCTGGGAGCTCGGCAGCAGCTTGATCAGGCCAAGCTCGGCATCATTTTTCTGGATAAAGTTCAGCACCGACAGCATCTGACGGGCGCTGATGAGATTGTGAGCAGAGAGGCCGGAGCCGTCGGCCAGGGTGGCGTTGCCAAGGTCTATGCCATTCTTGGTCAGGATGGCGCGCACCGCCATGGTGCCGCTGCGATAGCTGCCCGGCTTGTTGTAGTAATGGCGACCCACGGTTTTGAGGAAGGTATCGGCGTAGAGGTTGTCGGATTTTTTGAGCATCTTGGAGAGCATGATGGGCAATGAGACCGAATAGTGGGTGCCCAGGGTCTCGGCCCCTTCCGGTGCCTTGTGGGTTACCCGCAGCAGCCCCTCATGCTTGATGCCGGCTCTGTCCATGGCCCAGCGAATGTTGTCCCAGCCCCAGGCTTCCACGTCGTGAATGGCAAAACGCAGACCCTGCGGCTCCTTGTTCGGGGTGATGCAGCCCTTGAGCTCGTAGAAGTTGCCCTTGGCCATGTCCACTTCCAGGGCGCAGAACTGGCGCGCCATGTCGCCATAGCTCATCACTTCCACGTTGTCGGCGCCTATGCCGATGGGCACGCCGGTAGCTACGTTGCCGGTGGCGGGTTTGCCAATCTGGGTGGCGGTGATGGTGCCGTAGGCGCAGTTTTTGTCGATGATGACAGACGAGACCGGGGCGGCGAAGCAGAGGGTCTGATCCCCCCATGACCAGCCGTTGCCGCGTTCATAGCCGTTGTAGGCGCCGGTATTGACGTAGACATTGCCCTGGATGCGGTTGACCCCGAGCTGCTTGAACAGGGCCAGCAGATCCATCCGTGACAGGGTGGGATCGCCAACAAAGTTGATCCAGATGTCGCCCTTGATGGCGTCACCCTGTCTGGCGCCCGGCTGGGCTTGGATGTCGGTGGCAAAGCGGAAGTCGGCGCCGAGCTCGAGGCGAGCGGCCAGGGCAGTCAGCACCTTCATGGTGGAGGCGGGCGCTATCATGTCATCGGCGTGGCGGGCGAATTCCACCCCGCCATTGCCCTGCACTATGATGGCGTACTGGCCCCCCTTGGGTGGGGTCAGCGGGGCGGCCTGAGCCACCATGGAAAACAGAGCACAAAAACCAATCAACAGCCGCTGCATAACATCCTCTAACGTGACGAAGGGCCCGGCAGTGGTGCCGGCCCTGATAACCAACCATTCTCTCTTTCACCTGCCGACCGCAGTGCCTGCCTCTAGCCAGAGGCGTTGGCGGTACGATACCGGCCGACATGATCCAATCTGTTCTCTTTCACCAGCCGGCTGCAGGGCCTGCCTCTAGCCAGAGGCGTTGGCGGTGCGATACCGGCCGACATAATCAAAAATTTTCTCTTTCACCTGCCAGAAGCGACCCGACTTGCGGGCGATGACAAAATCCGGGTGACGAAACTGGCTTGATACGGCCAGCACGCTCGCCAGAGTGGCGAATTCGGGCTCCAGGCCCGGGGCGGGCCAATGATGACGCACAAAGACCTGTTGAAACAAGCGCCTTGCACCCGGGGAGTGAAAGCCGAAGTACTCCATCAGGGTGAGTCCGTCCTCGTCGTGGTAGGTCACTTCCAGCCGCTCCCCCTGTTTGCCGCGTCCTGCGGTGAGGGTCAGCCCCGCGCAGCGAATGACCATGCAATCCTTGAGATTGAGCGCCTCCTTGAGCTTGTCGTCCGGATCCACCAGCAACTGATCGCAGCTCTGGCAGCGGCGGGCGGCGATGTCGTTTTCGGCGCCGCAGGCGGGGCAAATTTTTGACCGAAAGCGATAGTCGCACTCCTCGCGGTGGCCCTCGTCATCCTCAAACAAGCCCTGACAGCGGCGGCCGTAGTGCTCGATCACCTTGCCATCCTCGTTGGTCTTGCCCCAGAAGGTGTTGGCAAAGCCGCAGGCGGGGCAGGGCACCTGCACCGGCTCGGTGCCGGCGTGAGGCCTGGGTTCCCCCACCTCTGGGGCAAACAGATTGAAGTTGTTGCCCGCATAGTCGAGCACCAGACAATCGGTCTTGCCCGGCGAGAGACGCAGGCCGCGGCCGACAATCTGCTGATAGAGCGACACCGACTCGGTGGGGCGCAGCATCACGATAAGATCGACGTGGGGGGCATCGAAGCCGGTGGTGAGCACGGCCACGTTGACCAGAAACTTGAGCTCTCGTGCCTTGAAGGCATGGATGAGGGCGTCGCGCTCCGGGCCGGGCGTCTCGCCGGTGATCAGGGCTGCTTTCTCTCCTTTGGCGCCGAGCAGACCGTGGATCTCGTGGGCATGCTCGACGGTGGCGGCGAAGATCATCACTCCCTGCCGATCGGCGGCATACTCCAGTACCTGGCTCAGGATATGGGGGGTGACCCGCTGCTGGCGTTTGAGCTCGCCGTTGAGATCCGCCTCGCTGAACAGGCCGTTCTCCCGCGCCACCAGCTTGCTGAAGTCGTAGTGGACTATGGGGGCATCCACCATGCGCGGCGGCGTCAGGTAGCCGTTTTTGACCATGAAACGCAGGGGCAGTTCGAACACGCAGTCGCCAAACAGCCGCTCGCCGTGGCTCTTCACCATGCCGTGGTAGTGGCGCCGGTAGATCCAGCCCAGACCCAACCGATACGGCGTGGCGGTGAGGCCTAGGATCTTGAGGGCCGGATTGGTGGCTTTGAGATGGTCGATCACCTGATGGTACTGGCTGTCGTCATCAAGTGAGACCCGGTGGCACTCGTCTATGATGAGCAGCGAGAAGGCGCCATCGAAGGCCTCCAGATTGCGGGCTACCGACTGCACCGAGCCGAACACCACTTGGGCATTGGCCTCCTTGCGGGCAAGGCCGGCGGCGAAGATGTCCGCCTTGAGATCCCAGGCCTCGTACTTGGCGTGGTTCTGCTCCACCAGCTCCTTGACGTGAGCCAGCACCAGCACGCGGCCACGGGCCTTGCGGGCCAGCTCGGCGATCACCAGGCTCTTGCCGGCGCCGGTGGGCAGCACCACCACGGCGGGATCCGGGTGCTGGCGAAAGTGGCTGATCACGGCATTGACGGCATCGGTTTGATAGGGTCTGAGAACGAACATGGGGAACGGCTGTGGTGCAGGATGGCGCCATTATAGGGATCTTGCTGCCACAAAAACAGCGGGCCGGCATGATGCCGGCCCGCTGGGGGGTGAGGTGCTGATTAATGGAACGGGAAGATGTAGTTCATCCAGCTTGCCATGCGCAGCAGTATTTTCCGCATCACGGAGACATGGTGGAAGTAGTGGGTATAGACAGCGGCCTGCCCGCTGGAGCCGGCAATCACCTGATACTTGGCCCACTCGGGATCCGTGATGGAGATGACCACCGGCAGACGACCCGGACGCACCGCGGTCGTCTGATCCAGCAGTCCCAGGTTGGCCTGCACGTTACCGGCGGCAATGGCCGGAACAACAGCAGTCACCTTGCCCTTGAAGATCTTGCCGGGCACGCCATCGATCACCACTTCGGCCTCGTCGCCCACCGCCAGACGCTGCATGCTGTTCTGCCAGAACCAGCCGACGTAGGCTGTGTCATCCTTGTGGATGAAGGTCATCACCGGACGGTACATGTAGGGGGTGGCGATCATGCCGGGGCGCAGGGCGAGCTGCACCACATGACCATCACTCGGGGCATAGACCACGGTTTGGGACTGCTGATACTTGGCTTCCAGCAACTGGGCTTGCAGATCGTTCAGGGTGGCTTTCTGCTGGTCAATCTGTGCCACGATGTCGTCCACGTTGGCCTGGGTCACATCGAGGTCGCGCTGCTTGCCCACGCCGCGGCGCATCAGGTCGCTGGCGCGATCCCGATCCAGCCTGGCGGAGCGCAGTCGCGCGTCGATGGATTTGAGGTGCTCGCGGTTGGATTCGACCCGTGCGGTGAGGCTCTCCACTTTCAGGCGGAACGGCTCGTCATCGATGCGAAACAGCACATCCCCTTTTTTCACCGGCTGGTTGGCCTGCACCGGGACGTCAACGACCCGGCCCTTGACCAGTGGCACTATGGGGGTGGAGATGTAGTAGTTGCGCGCCATCTCGGAGTAGGGGTGGTTGTAGTTCATCAATATGATCAGGGTGCCTATGATGAGCACCCCGCCCAGCGCTGCCGTGGGCACTGTCCATTTGTTGAGTGGAATGCGGAAAATCTTGAACACGGCCACGCACAGTGCCGTGTAGGTCAGGATCAGTAGCAGGTCCATGAGTTATCCCTGTTGTTCAGTCTGTTCGATGGTATTGATGCGCGTCTTGAGATCGGCGAGTTCCTGCTTGAGCAGTTGTATCTCGTCCTCATCCTGCTGCAGACGCTGGTTGAAGCCCCATCCCCGCTCGGGACGATAGAGGGTGGCCCAGATCCAGAGGAAGGGCCAGAGTACGTGCAGGGTAAACAGACTGACCCATCCCGCCACGTGGATGGCGTCCTGATGGGGGTGCTGGCGGTGTTTGGCTATTTCATACGGAATGTCGTGGATCACTATGATCCCGTAGAACATGACCAGCCCGACGAAGAAGAGCAGGCCAAGGGCAAAATAATCAAGGAACATGGGGGTCTCCAGAGGTTTGATGTACAACCAATCATTGGATTCAATTTTTTATAAAGCAATTGGGAATCACGTGTTTATCGGTTTTTAGCACGGCATCTTAAGCAATATTGTTGTACTGGAGCTTAAGTCAGCCTGAAATCGTCAAACATGATGGTGTGCCGTTCGTCGCAAGTCCTAAAAGTCGTATCTATGACAAGGACTTACGGGAGAAGTATGGCACCACTGGCGTGAAATGAGCAGAGAAAAGGGAGCCGATGTGGCTCCCTTTTTCAATTTTTGAGCAGGCTAGCTTTCGCTGGTGCTGCTCACCAGTGCCGGTCTGAATTTCACCAGGAAGGCCACCGTCGTCACCAGAGTGCAGGTGAGACCTATGATGGTGGAGATGCCCATCTCCAGCCCGAAACCTATGGGGGCGTTGGCGAGATAGGTAAACACCACGGCCGTCATGAACATGGCAGGCAGGGTGCAGACCCAGTGCAGCTTGCCCTCTTTGGCCAGATAGGCCGCCGCAGTCCACAGCATGATGACGGCCGTGGTCTGGTTGGCCCAGCCAAAATAGCGCCAGATGATGCCAAATTCCGCCTTGGAGATGAGGAAGCCGAGGATGAACATGGGCACGGCGATCAGCAGGCGTTTGGCCATGGGCTTCTGGGTCAGATGCAGGAAGTCGGCCACTATGAGGCGGGCACTGCGAAACGCCGTATCACCGGAGGTGATGGGCAGGATCACCACACCGAGAATGGCCAGTATGCCGCCGACCGTGCCGAGCAGGCTGGTGGAGACTTCGTGCACTACGGCTGCCGGGCCACCGCTGGCCATGGTGGCGTTGAGCGCTTCCGTGCTGTCGTAGAAGGAGAGGCCCAGGGTGCACCAGATGAGGGCGATGACGCCTTCACCTATCATGGCGCCGTAGAAGATAAAGCGGCCGGACTTCTCGTTTTGCATGCAGCGCGCCATCAGCGGGGACTGGGTGGCATGAAAACCCGACACGGCGCCACAGGCGATGGTGATGAACAACAGCGGCCACAGCGGCAGCTCGGTCGGGTGCAGGTTGGAGAAATCCATCCCTGTGTTGTAGAAGCCTTTGCCGGAGACGATGAGCCCTATGATGAGACCGACCGACATGAATACCAGCAAGGCGCCGAAGATGGGGTAGAAGCGGCCGATGATCTTGTCGATGGGCACTATGGTCGCGAGTATGTAGTAGGCAAAGATAGCCACTATCCAGTAGACCAGATCGATGGAAGTGAGGTTGGCCAGCAGGCCCGCCGGACTCAGTACGAAGACCACGCCCACCAGCATCAAGAGCACTACGGCGAACAGGTTCATGAAGTGCTTGGCGGCTGTGCCCAGGTGCTCGCCGACCACGGTCGGCACCGAGGCGCCCTTGGCGCGTACCGACAGCATACCGGAGAAATAGTCGTGTACCGCGCCGGCGAAGATGCAGCCAAATACGATCCAGAGCATGGCTACCGGACCGTAGAGGGCACCCAGTATGGGGCCGAAGATGGGGCCGACGCCGGCGATGTTGAGCAGTTGTACCAGGTAGACTTTCTTGTCCGACATGGGCACATAGTCCACCCCGTCAGCCATGGTAATGGCGGGGGTAGCGCGTTCGGGTTTCGGGCCGAATATCCGCTCGATGAACTTGCCGTAGATAAAGTAGCCGGCGATCAGCAAGCCGACACAGAGGAAGAACCAGATCATTGTTACGCTCCATCATTGTTTTTTTATGGTGTGCGTAGCGAGTCTAGAGGGGGCGCTCCCGAAGGGCAGGTGAAACGTGGCGAGCGGTGCCATGGCGACCCGAGCGGTCGCCGGCTGTGATCCCGCGCACAATTCCGCGCCGTTATTCGAGCCCCAGTTCGTCTTTGAGCTCCTTGAGGTAACGCCGGCTGACCGGCAGCCGGGCACCGCTCGGGGTGACTATCTCTGCCAGCTGGTTCTCCAGCAGCTGGATCTCGAAGATGGCCCCCGGCGCCACCAGATATTGGCGGTGGCAGCGCAGCAGGGGCGTCTTCTCTTCCAGGGATTTCAGGGTGAGCTGGGTGTGAAACAGCTCACCCTGGCAGGCGACGTGTACCCCGCCGAGATCGGAGAAGGCGTACTCCACCTGCTCGATGGGCAGCAGCCGCACCCGGTTGTGCAGATAGCCGGGAATGTGGCGGATGGCCGGCGCCAGCGAGGCGATGGGCTGCGGGGTGAGATCCTGCTTGAGGCGAGCCAGCGTTTTGGCCAGCCGTGCCGGTTCCACCGGTTTGAGCAGGTAGTCGAAGGCGTTCTCCTCGAATGCCTGAATGGCGTACTCGTCGAAGGCGGTGACAAACACGATGCGGGGCAGGGGATCGAGCATGGCCACCAGCTCCATGCCGCTCAGCTTGGGCATCTGGATGTCGAGAAACACCACGTCAGGTTTGAGCCGCTGGATCAGCGGCAGCGCCTCGATGGCGTTGGCCGCCAGCCCCAGAATCTCGATATCGGGATCGCCAGCCAGGTGCTGGGCCAGCTCCTCGCGGGCATAGGGTTCGTCATCGACTATGAGTGTGCGGATCATGCAATCTCCTGAACATCGTGATGGTGCGTGAACGGCGCGGTATGGAAATGCAAGGGGTCGGCCGGGCGGGTCATCAGGGGCGAGGGGTGGCCTCTCGTCATGGCGCCTCCCTGGGCAGGGTGAACGCTACCCTGGTCCAGCACTCTGGTTCGCAGCTGACGCGGATGCCATACCGGCTACCGAAGGCGCTCTTGAGGCGCCGATCCACTATGGTCATGCCGAGCCCGTCCCCCGCCGGTCCCTCCTGCCAGGTGCCGGCATTGTCCTCCACGCAGATGGTCACGCTCTCCTGGCTCTCTTCGGCATAAAGACGGATTCTGCCCTGATCCAGCAGGGTGGAGATGCCGTGCTTGATGGCATTCTCGATGAGGGGCTGCAGGGTAAAACTCGGCAGTGTCAGGCCGGCCAGATGGGACGGGATCTCGTTGATGACGGTCAGCCGATCGCCAAAGCGGGCCAGCTCTATCTCGAGATAGGATTGGCAGTGTTCCTGCTCTTCCTGCAGGGTGGCCAGCCCGCTCTGGCGCTTGAGGTTCTTGCGAAAGAACAAGGAGAGGTGCAACAGCAGCTGACGTGCCCGCTCGGGCTCCCGCCGGGTGATGGCGCTGATGGTGTTGAGGGTATTGAACAGGAAATGGGGGTTGATCTGGGCCTGGATGAGCTTGAGCTCGGATTGCACCAGCAGGCGCTGCTGCTGCTCCAGTCGCCCGGTCAGCAATTGCTGTGACAGCAGGTTGGCTATCCCTTCCCCCAGGGTGTGGTTGATCTTGAGAAACAACC
Organism: Aeromonas piscicola; assembly: GCF_000820005.1. GTDB lineage: Bacteria > Pseudomonadota > Gammaproteobacteria > Enterobacterales > Aeromonadaceae > Aeromonas > Aeromonas piscicola. The sequence goes on from NZ_CDBL01000055.1 coordinate 71,406, forward strand.
GTTTCTTGGGTTCATACAGCTTGATGGTGCCGATGACCCCCTCGTCGCCGTGCAGCGGGATCACCAGCACCGAGCCCAGCTGGCACTGGGGCGAGATGCTGCAGCGATAGGGCTGACTGTTGCCATCGGCAAACAGCACCTTGTTGCGGGCGATGGCCTGCAGGGTGATGGCCGAGGTGATGGGGGTACCCGGCTTGTGGTGATCTTCTCCGGTACCGATGAAGGCGAGGATCTTGTCGGTATCCGTGATGGCGACGGCGCCGACCCCCGTCTCTTCCTGAATGATGTGGGCAATCTTGTTGCTGGCCTCGGGGGTGAAGCCCTGGCTCATGATGCCGACGGTGCGATTGGCGATGGTGAGCGCCTTGGCAGAGAAGACCCGGGAGAACTTCTCATACATCTGCTGCTGATCGCGGATCATGCTGATGAACAGGGCCGCGCCACAGGAGTTGGCCAGGATCATGGGGGTGGCTATGGTGCGTACCAGCAGCAGGGACTGATCGAACGGGGTCGCCACCAGCAGTATGATGACCATCTGCAATATCTCGGCGTAGAGGGTGGTGAAGAAGGCGATCCTGGGTTCGAACAGTGCGTTCATCCTGCCGGAGCGCATCAGGCGCCAGTGCACCAACCCGCCGAGCAGCCCTTCGCAGGTGGTCGAGATGGCGCAGGCGAGGTCGGTAAATCCCCCTAGCGTGTAGCGGTGCATGCCGCCGGTCAGTCCCACCAGAAATCCCACCAGCGGCCCCCCCAGCAGTCCCCCCAGCACGGCCCCGACGGCCCGGGTATTGGCGATGGCATCGTCGATATCCAGCCCCACATAGGTGCCCAGGATGCAAAAACAAGAAAAAATGATGTATATCAGTATCTTGTGAGGAAGTCTGACGGAATAGTTGGCCAGGGGGCGCAGCAGCGGACTCTTGGAGAAGAGATAGGCGATCACCAGACTGACGCTCATCTGTTGAAGCAGGGAGAGGACCAACTGCATAAAAAACGTTCCTCAGAGTCCGAGCCGAAAAAAGCGGCAGGCATGAATAAGTGTGATCAGGATCTTGTTCTGCGAGCGGCGTGCGCTCGATTGCGGGCGAAGTTTGCCAGAAACGTGCAATAAAACCATATCAAATCAGCATGTTAAATTGATATTTGTGTAATCGCCCAAGGGTTGGTATTGCTGGATGGAGCATGAATGTATCCGCTGGATACGCCACACGGAGGTGGCATGCTCCGCCCAGCCCCCTGGCTGGGCGTTTTTTATCCATGGTCGGCAGTGGACCGTTTTGAGGGTAATTGGACAATTATTCAGGTTTGTCCAATGAGTTATCCCCAGCTTCTGGGGATAACTCAGAAGGCAAAATAGTAACAGAAGCGCCGGGTCAGGTTGAAAAACAGCCTTTGTCCCTCATCCAGGTCTTCTTGCTTGATAAATGACTTGATGGTGCGCTCATCCTCCCGCAGATCCAGCATGGCTACCCCTTCCGGTCGCTGTGCCTTGATGTAGGGCAGTACCTTGGGTTTGAGGGGCATGGTGGGTTCGGTGGAGAGCACCAGTGCCACAGAGTCGTCGGAGAGCTGTACCAGCGAACCTGGGGGATAGACACCCAAGACCTTGATCAGCAGCTTGACCAGATCCTGATCGAACTTCTTCTGGGACAGCTTGTAGAGCTGGCTGATGGCCTGGCTTGGGGCCGCCGGGGTAGCGCTGCTGCGCGGGTGCAGCAGCTCGTCATAGTAGTCCACCAGTCCGATAATCCGTGCCAGTGGCGGGATCTCGCCGCCCTTGATGCCGAGGGGGAAGCCACTGCCATCGAGCCGCTCGTGATGCAGATGGGCCACCTGGCGGATCTTGGGCTCAAATGCCTGCAACTGGGTCAGCATCTCCAGCCCGTATTGGGGATGCATGTTGAGAAAGTTCTGCTCTGATTTGTTGAGATCCCCCCGTTTCTGGGTGATCTGGCTCGGTATTTTCAGCTCTCCAATATCATGCACCAGACCTGCCAGCCCCATCTCCTCGATCTCGATGGGATTCATGCCCAATTCGCGAGCCATCAGCATGGCGATGAAGGCCACGTTCAGACTGTGCTGCAGCAATATGTCGGTGTGTGGACTGCGAATGAGATGCAGGCCGAGTGGCCCTTGGTGTTCGCTGATGCGGGCGGCGGCGTTGCGCACTATCTGCGCCGTATTGGCCAGCCCCTCGTCAGGTTTGAGATTGAGGGCGCCCAGCGCATCGCGCAGCTCGGACATGGATTGGCCAAAGGCCTTGTCGGCAGCGCGCATGGAGCGGCGGAAGGCTTTTTCGTCGAAGGGAGGCGGGCCCGTGTCTATGACCTCGTCGATGATCGACAGATCGGGGCCGGCTGAGGGAATATCGCCGCGCAAGATAGGCTCTATGGGCAGATCGCTCTTGTCTGGATCCACCATCAACAGATTGAGGTCGAGATGGCGAATGATATCGAGTTGCTGCTGATCCTTGATCTTGAAGGCATTGAACATAAAAGGGTGGTTGGTCCATCCCGTGGGGAGATGGATGTAGTGGCCGATCCGTAACTGTTCTATCGAGGCTTGTATTAGCGCCATGTGCTAACTCGCATTTCATGAATGCCTAACAACAAGCTAGCAAAATTAGAGAGATAGACAAACAAAAAAGCCCGCGCATGTGCGCGGGCTCTCTACTTCAAGTCCGATTATCAGGCCTTGGATTTTTTCTTGTTGTCCACCTTGGTCTCAACCTTGGCTTCCACCTTGGTTGCTACTCGCGCTTCCTCGGTAAAGGGGCGGCCGTAGTAGGTATCCATCAGGATGGCTTTGAGCTCGGTGATCAGCGGGTAGCGCGGGTTGGCACCGGTGCACTGGTCATCGAAGGCTTCCAGCGCCAGCTGGTCAACCTTGGCCAGGAAGTCGGCTTCGTTCACGCCAGCTTCACGGATGGAGGCCGGGATGCCCAGAGTGGCTTTCAGCTCGTCCAGCCAGGTCAGCAGCTTCTCGATCTTGGCTGCGGTACGGTCACCGGCTGCGCTCAGACCCAGATGGTCAGCCACTTCGGCATAACGACGGCGAGCTTGCGGACGGTCGTACTGGGAGAACGCAGTCTGCTTGGTCGGGTTGTCGTTGGCGTTGTAGCGGATCACGTTGCTGATCAGCAGGGCGTTGGCCAGACCGTGCGGAATGTGGAATTCAGCACCCAGTTTGTGAGCCATGGAGTGGCACACACCCAGGAAGGCGTTGGCGAATGCGATACCGGCGATGGTGGCAGCATTGTGCACCTTCTCGCGAGCAACCGGGTCGTTGGCACCATTCTGGTAGCTGGACGGCAGGTACTCTTTCAGCAGTTTCAGGGCTTGCAGCGCCTGACCGTCGGAGTACTCGTTGGCCAGTACGGAAACGTAGGCTTCCATGGCGTGAGTGACCGCATCCACACCACCGAAGGCGCACAGGGACTTGGGCATGTTCATGACCAGGTTGGCATCGACGATGGCCATGTTCGGGGTCAGCTCGTAGTCGGCCAGCGGGTACTTCATGCCGGTGGCGTCGTCGGTCACGACCGCAAACGGGGTGACTTCAGAACCGGTACCGGACGTGGTGGTGATACAGACCAGTTCGGCTTTCACACCCATTTTCGGGAACTTGTAGATACGCTTGCGGATGTCCATGAAGCGCATGGCCAGGTCTTCGAACGCAGTATCCGGGTGCTCGTACATGACCCACATGATCTTGGCCGCATCCATGGGTGAACCACCACCCAGCGCGATGATGACGTCAGGCTTGAAGGAGTTCGCCATCTCGGCGCCCTTGCGGACGATGGACAGAGTCGGGTCAGCTTCTACTTCGTAGAATACTTCCACTTCCATGTTCAGTTTCTTGAGCAGACGAACCACGTCGTCGGCATAGCCGTTGTTGAACAGGAAGCGGTCGGTGACGACCATTGCACGCTTTTTGCCTTCCAGGTCGCCCAGGGCGATCGGCAGGGAGCCACGACGGAAATAGATGGATTTCGGAAGTTTGTGCCACAGCATATTTTCTGCCCGTTTTGCGACTGTCTTCTTGTTGATCAGGTGCTTGGGACCGACGTTCTCGGAGATGGAGTTACCACTCCAGGAGCCGCAACCCAGGGTCAGGGAAGGAGCAAGAGCGAAGTTGTACAGGTCACCGATACCACCCTGGGTGGAGGGGGTGTTGATCAGGATTCGGGCGGTCTTCATCTTGTCGCCGAAGTATCTGATACGGTCCTGGTTGCGATCCTGATCGGTGTACAGACCAGAGGTGTGGCCGATACCACCGATGTTGACCATGGTGCAGGCCATCTCGACGGCTTCTTCGAAGTTCTTGGCGCGGAACATACCCAGAGTCGGAGAGAGCTTCTCGTGAGCGAACTCATCTTCAGCGCACAGTTCCAGGCCTTCACCGATCAGGATCTTGGTGGTGGCAGGCACTGTCACGCCAGCCATGGCGGCGATCTTGGTGGCCGGCTGGCCGACGATATCTGCGTTCAGCGCACCGTTGATCAGCAGCACTTTACGTACCTTGTCCGCTTCATCTTTGGACAGGATGTAGCCATCGTGGTTGGAGAAACGCTCTTTCACCTGGTTGTAGATGGCGTCCACGACGATAACAGCTTGCTCGGAAGCACAAACCACACCGTTGTCGAAGGTCTTGGACATCAGAATGGAGGCGACGGCACGTTTCACATCGGCGGTTTCGTCGATGACGATCGGCACGTTACCGGCACCTACACCGATAGCAGGCTTACCGGAAGAGTAAGCGGCTTTCACCATGCCCGGGCCACCGGTGGCCAGGATCAGGTTGATGTCGTTGTGCTTCATCAGCGCATTGGACAGCTCAACAGACGGTTGGTCGATCCAGCCGATGATGTCTTTCGGTGCGCCAGCCGCAACGGCTGCATCCAGTACCAGCTTGGCAGCGGTATTGGTGGAATTCTTGGCGCGGGGGTGCGGGGAGAAGATGATGGCGTTGCGGGTCTTCAGGGAGATCAAAGATTTGAAGATCGCGGTAGCGGTCGGGTTGGTGGTCGGAACGATACCGCAGATGATACCTACCGGCTCGGCGATGATCATGGTGCCCATCTCGTCATCCTGGCTCAGGATGCCGCAGGTCTTCTCGTCTTTGTATGCGTTGTAGATGTATTCGGAGGCGAAGTGGTTTTTGATAACCTTGTCTTCGATGATACCCATACCTGACTCTTCCACGGCCATCTGGGCCAGGGGGATACGGGCATTGCTGGCGGCCAGGGCGGCGGCACGGAAAACCTTGTCTACCTGCTCTTGCGAGAAGCTGGCGAATTCACGCTGTGCTTCTTTGACGCGGGCGACCAGTGCATCCAGTTCAGCCAAATTGGTTACTGCCATGTTTATCTCCTGATGATTTGAAAACTGTTTAGTAAGAGCTTGGCAATGCCCGGCAATTATAGTCGCCTTGTCAAGGCGAGAATCACTACAAGGGGGTATTTACATGCCTTACTAAATTGCTTTCTGAGTCGATTATAGAGCGGGGCTGACTCAGAAAAACTTGATCTGGATCATGTGTAACAAAAGAACAAAAGAAATTTTGTTTCACAATACATGTTTTCCGGATGTTACGCGAATGTAGAGTGGAGCAAAAGCGAGCTGAATGGTGCGTGAACAGGGCGCCACGCACCATTTTTCAAGCAGTTAGCACTATTACGTCCCAGTGTCCCCGGGTAGGGGCCAGGGGTAGTATGGGGGCTGCATTGTGATAGAAACGGCGATCATCCAGGATCAGATACCCACCAGCGTTTAATTCTTGTTGAAAAAATGGTTGTTCTTTTAATCCATGATAGAGCTGAAGTGCGCCGCCACTGACGCCCTCGCTGCCGCAAAAGAACACGCCGATGAAGTCGAAACCATCCTGATGGACGCCTTCCGGTGCGGGGGGCACGCTCTCGCCCTGGCCCGTGGTAATGCGCATCTGGTGAATGCCGATCGCCTTGCCATCCGCCAAGCCAATATGGCGGGCAAAGCGAGTCAGCATCAGCTGGAAGGCGGGGTGGGCAACGAAGGCGGGATCCAGCTCGGCATAGGTTCTGGGCACATCCCCGAGGAACTTGTTGATGGCGGCTGCCTGAAAGAAGACGCCATTGTCGAGAGGGAAGAAGCGTGAGCCCTCTTTCTCGACGCGGCCATAGCGGCGCTCCCGAAAGGTGCCTTGGATATAGGGATCGAGCGGCAGCCGGTCAAAAAAGCCAAGCAGGGGGTCAACCGTACCTGCCGGCAGCGAATCCAGGTGCCATTGCAACTTGATGTCCGTATCAATCATTACAAAATCCTTGTTTGCTAAGAGGAAATATTGCGCCGAAACTCCGTGGCCGCATAAAACTCGAAGCGATTTTACCAGAGTGTTAAATGGCGACAATGTTTATTAACAAATCAATATGTTGAATTTTGGCGATACATTAGAGGAACTAACTGAAAAGCCACGAAAAGGGTGAGATTATTTGATTGGTGAAGGTTGAGGGCATGGTGTAAATTTACGCTCGGTTTATCGGGGTGGCCCGTGTGGCTTTGCTTATTTCTGGATGGCGCCTATGGCAGCAATTGACGTCTCTTTATATCTGAAGTTTTTCATCGGTTTGTTCGCGATCATCAATCCGCTGGGATTGCTGCCGGTTTTTGTCAGTCTGACCGGCCATCAAACGCCGGAAGAGCGAATGAAGACCAACACCACTGCCAATATCGCGGTGATGATTATCCTGCTGGTCTCCATGTATATGGGGCAGCTGATCCTGGACGGTTTTGGCATCTCGCTGGCGTCGTTTCGCATCGCTGGCGGTTCGCTCATCACCCTGATCGCTTGGTCCATGCTGCAGGGCAAGCTGGGGGAGGTGAAGCATAACAAGCAGGAGAAAGGGGAATTGGCCGCGCGGGAATCTGTCGCTGTGGTGCCGCTGGCACTGCCGCTGATGGCGGGCCCGGGTGCCATCTCTTCTTCTATTGTCTATGCCAGCCAGAGCACCTGGTCACAAATGCTGGGCATGTCGCTGGTGGTGATGGTGTTTGCCTTCTGCTCCTGGCTCATCTTCCGTGCCGCTCCCTTGCTGTTCAAGGTGATGGGCAACACCGGCATCAACGTGGTCACCCGGATCATGGGTCTCATCATGATGTCGCTCGGCATCGAGATCATGGTGGCGGGGATCAAGGGGGTCTTCCCCGGATTGATGTGATTCAGGTCTGTTTTGTCGGAGCCGGTCCTCGTGACCGGCTTTTTATTGTTTCTTTTTTGTCGGCCATTTCCTAGAATCGAGCGGGTTTGTATAAAAAACGTCCGCAACGCTATATTTAAATGCTGAATAATTGGCTAAAAGTTGTTTTTTTAACCATGAAGTCCAGCCTTGCCTGACGATATCTATTGCATTATCAGAAATGTCAGGGAATTATGCTGGCAGCGGGGTACTTATCTCGTTGATGGACAAATGCATGGAATGTTCTTGTTGGAGTATGGAAATGACTCATAAAAAAACAATGATTAATACCCTCTTGGTGGCAGCTCTGTTTGGCGGTGTCAATGTGGCGCAAGCCGCTGATGTTCCCGCAGGCACCAAGCTGGCTGATGTTCAGCAGTTGGTGAAAGGCAATGGCTCCGAGCCGGCAACGCTTGATCCCCACAAAACCGAAGGAACGGTTGAATCCAATATTCTGCGTGACCTGTTCGAAGGTCTCGTGGCCTCAGGCCCCAAGGGAGAAGTACTCCCTGCCGTGGCCGAGTCTTGGGAAACCAAGGACAACAAACACTTCGTGTTCCACCTGCGCAAAGATGCCAAGTGGTCCAATGGGGATCCCGTGACTGCCCACGATTTCGAGTTCGCCTTCAAGCGGGCCGTGGATCCCAAGACTGCGTCGCCTTACTCCTGGTATCTGGAGATCCCGACCATAGTCAATGCCAGCGAAATCATCGCCGGCAAGAAGCCGTCTGACACCCTGGGTGTGAAGGCGGTTGACGACTACACCTTCGAAGTGCAGCTGGAAAAAGCGATCCCTTACTTCGTCAGCATGCTCTCCCACACCACCACCTACCCTGTGCCGAAGAAGGTGATAGAGAAGTTTGGTGACAAATGGACCCAGCCCGGCAACATGGTATCCAACGGTGCCTATCAGCTGAAAGACTGGGTGGTGAACGAGCGGGTGGACGTCGAGCGCAACCCCAACTACTGGAACAACGCCAAGACGGTGATCAATACCGTCACCTACTTGCCGATCCAGTCCACCAACGCCGAGCTGAACCGTTATCTGGCCGGTGAAGTGGATCTCACCTACAACATGCCCATCGAACGTTTCAAGCAGATGAAAAAAGAGAAGCCCGATGAGCTGAAGGTGAGTGGTTACGTCGGTACCTACTACTACCAGTACAACTTCAAGAAGAAGCCGTTTGATGACGTGCGCGTGCGGACTGCACTCTCCTACGCCATCGACCGCAACGTGATCGCCGAGAAGGTAATGGGCAAGGGTGAGCTGCCAGGCTACACGCTGGTGCCTGACTTCGTGGACGGTTTCAAGCCGGTGGCCCCCGAGTGGTCCAAGATGACCCAGGCGGAGCGTGACACCAAGGCCAAAGCCCTGCTGGAAGAGGCCGGTTTCGATGCCAGCAAGCCGCTGAAATTCGAGCTGCTCTACAACACCGATGACAACCACAAGAAGGTGGCGGTTGCCGTTGCCTCCATGTGGAAGAAGCTGGGCGTGCAGGTGAGCCTGGTGAACCAGGAGTGGAAAACCTACCTGGAGACCAAGAAGCAGGGTCAGTTTGACATAGGCCGTGCCGGCTGGATCGCCGACTACAACGAAGCCTCTTCCATGCTGGATCTGATGCAGACCACTCACGGCAACAACGACGGCAAGTACTCCAACCCGGCGTTTGACAAGCTGATGACAGAGTCTCGCGATCAGGTGGATGAAGCCTCCCGCAACAAGCTCTATGTCCAGGCCGAAGAGATCCTGGCCAAGGACATGCCGATTGCCCCCATCTACCAGTACGTGACCTCCCGCATGGTCAAGTCCTATGTGGGCGGCTACCCGGCCAACCCGCTGGACAACCTCTACAGCAAAGACATGTATATCATTGCTCACTGAGTAAAATAACAAGTCGCATAACAAGCAGGCCCGCCGGACGGCGGGCCTTTATTACAACCGCGACCCTTTGGAAGCAGTACAGGACAGGAATTGTCTATGTTGAAATTCATTCTTAAACGTCTACTGGAAGCGATCCCGACTCTGCTGGTCTTGATCACCGTCTCCTTCTTCATGATGCGTTTCGCACCGGGTAACCCCTTCACCAGCGAACGTTCCCTGCCGCCGGAAGTGTTGGCCAACATCGAGGCCAAGTACGGCCTGGACAAGCCCATCGGCGTGCAATATCTCACCTATCTTGGCAACCTGGTGCAGGGTGATCTGGGGCCTTCATTCAAATACAAGGACTTCAGCGTCAATGATCTGGTGAGCCAGGCGTTGCCGGTCTCCGCCAAGATCGGGACGGCGGCTTTCGTCTTTGCCGTCTTGCTGGGGGTCACTTTCGGCACCATAGCGGCCTTGAAACAGAACACCATCATCGACTACCTCTTGATGTCGTCGGCCATGGCCGGGGTGGTGATCCCGGGCTTCGTGCTGGCACCCCTGCTGGTGCTCTTCTTCAGCATCTATCTGGGCTGGTTCCCGGCCGGTGGTTGGCAGGGGGGAGGGGTGCAATTCATGGTACTGCCGGTATTTGGCATGATGATGTACTACATCTCCGCCATCTCGCGAATCATGCGCGGCAGCATGATCGAGACCATGAACTCCAACTTCATCCGCACCGCCCGCGCCAAGGGCCTGCCGCTGCGTCACATCATTCTCAAGCACGCGCTGCGTCCGGCCATGCTGCCGGTAGTCTCCTATCTGGGCCCGGCCTTTGTCGGCATCATCACGGGTTCCGTGGTGATCGAGACCATCTTCGGCCTGCCGGGGATAGGTCAACTGTTCGTCAACGGTGCCCTCAACCGTGATTACTCCATGGTGCTCGGGCTGACCATTCTGGTCGGCGCCCTCACCATCACCTTTAACGCCGTGGTCGATATTCTCTATGCCTTTATCGATCCCAAGATCCGTTACTAAGCCGGGAGTACATCATGGTTGTCACAACTGAGAAACGCGAAGCCATAGCGGCGTTCGCACAGCAAGTGGAAGTGGTGGAAGGACGCTCCCTGTGGAAGGATGCCCGTCGCCGTTTTCTGCGCAACAAGGCGGCGCTGACCAGCCTCATCATTTTGACCATTATCGGTCTGGCGGTGATAGTGGGGCCACACCTGTCCCAATACACCTTTGACGATCCGGACTGGGGCGCCATGCAGGCCGCACCTGACATGGAAACCGGCCACTGGTTCGGGACCGACAGTCTGGGGCGAGATCTGTTCGTGCGTACCCTGCTGGGCGGCCGCATCTCGCTGATGGTCGGCATCATGGGCGCCATGGTGGCCGTGGTCATCGGCACCCTGTATGGCGCGGCTTCCGGCTTCATCGGTGGTCGGGTTGACAGCCTGATGATGCGCATTCTTGAGATCCTCAACGCCTTCCCCTTCATGTTCTTCGTGATCATGCTGGTGACCTTCTTCGGTCGCAATCTGGCGCTCATCTTCATCGCCATCGGGGCCGTGAGCTGGCTCGACATGGCGCGGATCGTACGAGGCCAGACCCTGAGCCTCAAGAGCAAGGAGTTTATCGAGGCGGCCCATGTCTGTGGCGTCTCCAAGTGGAAGATCATCACCCGTCACATAGTGCCGAACGTACTCGGTATCGTGGCCGTCTACGCCACCTTGCTGGTGCCGGGCATGATCATGTTTGAATCCTTCCTGAGTTTTCTGGGCCTCGGCGTCCAGGAACCCATGACCAGCTGGGGTGCCCTGCTGGATGAAGGCTCCAAGTCGATGGAAGTAGCCATCTGGCAACTCTTGTTCCCCGCTGGTTTCATGGTGGTGACCCTGTTTTGCTTCAACTTCCTCGGGGATGGTCTGCGTGACGCACTCGATCCGAAGGATCGATAACAAGAGCGGCTAAGGATCGATAAGGAGTTTTTATGAAATTACTGGATGTAAAAGATCTGCGGGTCGAGTTCAAGACCCCGGACGGCAATGTGGTGGCGGTCAACGACCTCAACTTCTCCCTGGCGGCTGGCGAGACCCTGGGGATCGTCGGCGAGTCCGGCTCCGGCAAGTCCCAGACGGCCTTTGCCATCATGGGGCTGCTGGCCAAGAACGGCATCATCACGGGATCGGCCAAGTTTCAGGGCGACGAGATCCTGAATCTGCCGGAGCACAAGCTCAACAAGATCCGCTCCGAGAAGATCGCCATGATCTTCCAGGACCCCATGACGTCGCTGAACCCCTACATGAAGGTGAAGGATCAGCTGATGGAAGTGCTGATGCTGCACAAGGGGGTGAGCAAAGCCGAAGCGTTCGAAGAGTCGGTACGCATGCTGGATGCGGTCAAGATCCCCGAGTCGCGCAAGCGGATGAACATGTACCCCCACGAGTTCTCCGGTGGCATGCGTCAACGGGTGATGATCGCCATGGCCCTCTTGTGCCGGCCACAGCTGCTCATCGCCGATGAGCCGACCACGGCGCTGGACGTGACGGTGCAGGCCCAGATCATGACGCTGATGAACGAGCTCAAGCGCGAGTTCAACACCTCCATCATCATGATCACCCACGATCTTGGCGTGGTGGCGGGCATCTGTGACAAGGTGCTGGTGATGTACGCCGGTCGTACCATGGAGTACGGCCGGGTGAACGACATCTTCTATCGCCCGAGCCATCCCTATACCGAAGGTTTGCTGCGCGCCATTCCCCGCCTCGACACCGAAGGGGAAGAGCTGCCTACCATTCCGGGCAATCCGCCCAACCTGCTGCGTCTGCCCACCGGCTGCCCCTTCCAGGAGCGTTGCCACCGGGTCAGCGAGATTTGCGGCCAGCAGTCACCCGTTCTGACGCCGTTCAACGACGGCCGTGAGCGGGCCTGTCATTGGGTGTCTGATGCCATCAATGCCAAGGAGGTGAGCGTATGAATGCTGTGATATGCGGCCAGCAATCCTCCATGCTTCTGACGCCGTGCAACGACGGCCGCGAGCGGGCTTGCCATTGGGTATCGGATGCCATGATCAAGGGGGCGAATTAAATGGGTACTGACAAGAAACTGCTGCTGGAAGTGTCCGACCTCAAGGTCCACTTCAGCATCAAGAGTGACAGGGCCTGGCCTTGGGCCAAGCCCTCGGCGTTGAAGGCGGTAGACGGGGTGACCCTGCGCCTGTACGAGGGGGAAACCCTGGGGGTGGTGGGGGAGTCAGGCTGTGGCAAATCCACCTTTGCCCGTGCCCTGATAGGCCTGGTGCCGGCCACCGACGGCAAGGTGGTGTGGCTGGGCAACGATCTGACCAAGCTTGACCAGAAGGCGCTGCGGGAGAAGCGCAAGGAGATCCAGATGATCTTCCAGGATCCGCTGGCCTCCCTGAATCCGCGCATGACCATAGGCGACATCATCGCCGAGCCGCTCATCACCTTCTATCCGAACCTGTCCAAAGAGCAGGTGAAGGAGAAGGTGCGCACCATGATGACCAAGGTGGGCCTCTTGCCCAACCTGGTGAACCGTTATCCGCACGAGTTCTCTGGCGGCCAGTGCCAGCGTATCGGCATCGCCCGGGCGCTGATCCTGGAACCCAAGATGATCATCTGTGACGAGCCTGTCTCGGCGCTGGATGTCTCCATCCAGGCTCAGGTGGTGAACCTGCTCAAGGCTATCCAGAAGGAGATGGGGCTGTCGCTCATCTTCATCGCCCACGACTTGTCCGTGGTCAAACACATCTCGGATCGGGTGCTGGTGATGTATCTGGGCAATGCGGTGGAGCTGGGCACTCGCAAGGAGATCTTCGCGAACCCCCTGCATCCCTACACCAAGGCGCTAATGTCGGCCGTGCCCATTCCGGATCCGGATCTGGAGCGCAGCAAGGTCATCCAGATCCTGGAAGGGGACTTGCCATCGCCCATGAATCCGCCGTCCGGCTGCGTGTTTCGCACCCGCTGCCCGGTGGCGGGTCCCGAGTGTGCCAAGACCCGGCCCCAGCTGGAGGGCAATTTCGACCATGCGGTCTCCTGCCTCAAGGCCGATCCGCTTTGATGCTGGTTTGTTGAACGCGTTTGCGGGGCACCCTGGTGGTGCCCCGATTAATTTTGGCAAGAGGTGAAGATGCCTCTTGGCGTTATCTTTGGTCGCTGTTACTATCCGCCCAACAAGGGGAGTAACTTCTCGCTGGTTTGTCGTCATTACGGTGCACCCATATCCTGCAGTGCACCCGGCAGCCGGGCAGTTGATGCAAGTCAGCTGTAAGTGAGACCTTGCCGAGAGGCAAGGTGTATCTGCTCCAAACGCAAACCCACGCCTCTCGGTCGTGGGTTTTGTCGTTTTTGGGAGAGGTGAAAAATGGGTGAATGGTGGATGTGGACCGGTTTCTTCAGCATAGTGCTGGTCCTGTTATGGATTGACATCCGCTTTGTCGGTGGTGGCAAGGCGCACAAGGTGTCCCTCAAAGAGGCCGGTGTCTGGTCCCTCATCTGGATCAGCGTGGCGCTGCTCTTCAATCTGGCCATCTGGTTCTGGCTGGATCACAGTGCAGGCCGCGAGATCGCCAACCAGAAGGGACTGGAGTTCCTCACCGGCTATCTCATCGAGAAGGCTCTGGCGGTGGACAACGTCTTCGTCTGGTTGATGCTGTTTGGCTACTTTGCCATTCCAGCCGAGCTGCAGCGCCGGGTACTGCTGTACGGGGTGCTGGGCGCCATCGTCATGCGCGCCGGCATGGTGTTCGCGGGCAGCTGGCTTATCGAGCAGTTCCACTGGATCCTCTATCTGTTCGGCGCCTTCCTGTTGCTGACCGGGGTCAAGATGCTGTGGGCGGCCGACAAGGAGCCTGATCTTGCCAACAACCCGCTGCTGGGCTGGATGCGCCGTCGCTTCAAGGTGACCGAGACCCTGGAAGGGGAGAAGTTCTTCGTCTGGCGTGACGGTGTGCGCTATGCCACCCCGCTGCTGCTCATTCTGGTGCTGGTGGAGGTGAGCGATCTCATCTTTGCGGTGGACAGTATCCCGGCCATCTTCGCGGTGACTACGGATCCCTTCATCGTGCTGACCTCCAACATCTTCGCCATCATGGGCCTGCGTGCCATGTACTTCCTGCTGGCAGGAGTGGCCGAGCGCTTCGCTCTGCTCAAATACGGTCTGGCGCTGATCCTGATGTTCATCGGGGTCAAGATGCTGCTGCTGGATGTGTTCAAGATCCCGACCGGCATTGCATTGGGCGTTGTGGCCCTGATCCTGCTCGCGTCCATGGGGCTGAGTCTGTTTGTGACCCGTAAAAAAGTGGCTTAAACGCTGCACCAATAAAAAGGGCTCCCGCGGGAGCCCTTTTTCATATCGCGTTATCAGCGCTTGAGTTTCTTGGGGTTGGTGTAGCCCCAGATGGTGTACATGTCGGCCAGCAGGGCACCGTTGTACTCCTCCAGATCCGCCTGCTTCACCTCGGCCTCACCCTGACGGCCAAACAGCACCACTTCATCGCCGGGCTTCACCCCTTTCAGATCGGTCACGTCCACCATGATGGTGTTCATGGAGGTTTTGCCGACCACAGGCACCTTCTGACCCTGGATCAGCACATAGGCCTTGTTGCTGAGCGCACGGCGGTAGCCGTCGGAGTATCCCAGCGGCAGGTTGGCGAGCCAGGAGTCGCGCTTGAGGGTGAAGGTGCGGTCATAACCGACGGTGTTACCGGCCGGGTAGTGGTTGACCGAGGCCACCTGGGTCTTGAATGCCATGACCCGCTTGTATTCGGTGTAGGAGGGGATGGAGTCACCGTAGAGCAGGCCGCCCGGGCGCACCATGTCAAAGTAGGCGTCTGGCACTTCCAGGGTGGCGAAGGAGTTGGCGGCGTGGATGGTGAGCTTGCTGCGATCCAGCTTGCCCGCCTCGATCAGCCACTGGGAGTCCAGCTTGAACTGGGCCAGCCCCAGCTTGACGTCCTCTTTCTCTTCCACCGGGAAGTGGGTCATGATGCCGACCGGGGTGATCCCCTTGAGCTTGAGCATGGCCAGCGCATCGGCCTTGGAGTCCGCCAGACGCAGGTCGATGCCGTTGCGGCTCATGCCGGCGGAGTTGAGACCGATGTGCACCGGGATATTGGTATGGTGACGCTGGGCGATGTCGGCGATGCCCTGGGCGCTCACCAGGCTGCCGATCAGCTCTTCCATCTTGTAGGGCAGGGCCTGCTCCACTTCGTCCGGAGTGGCAGAACGCACTCGCATCAGGCGGCCGGTGAAGCCCTTCTCGCGCGCCACGCGAGCCTCTTCGTTGCTGGCAATGCCGATGCAGGGGATATTGGCCTTGACCACGGAGGGGACCAGCAGGTCGATGCCGTGACCATATGCGTCAGCCTTCATGATGGCGCAGATCTGCGGGCCCTTGTCACCGAGGCGATCCTTGAGGGTTTGGATGTTGTGCTCGAAGGCGCCGAGATCGACTTCCAGCCAGGCATTGCTGGCGGTTTGTACGTCGCCATTGCGATGATCGTTTGCCAGCGGCAGGTAGGGCGCGGCGACGGCCTGACCGGCCAGCAGGCCCAGGATCAAGGTGGCCAGCAGTGTCTTCTTGTGCATGAGGTGGTTCCTTTTTTATTGTTGGGGTTTAGGTGCATGACGACCTGATCTCGGTCTTTGTCATACAGATGGGATAAAGTGTAGCCAAGGCATTGTTATTGTTATGAACTTTGTCAATTTCCTGCGGTATTTTTCCCGTGGGAAGTGTATCGCAAGGTGTCGATTGTGGCACCTGTCATGGGAGTCAATAGATGATAGATCTGGAGTGTCGTGTGCCGCCGGTGCTGTTGTTCGGCATAGTGGTGCTGGGCATGGTGGCGTGGGGCGGAACCGGGGAGGGGTGGCCCGTCCCGGCGCTGCTGCTGGTACTGCTGGGAGGGCTGTTCGGGTTTGGCGCCGTGTTGCGTTTTCGCCGCCAGGGCACCACCGTCAGTCCGATGCGGCCGGAGCAGGCCAGCGCGCTGGTGACGGGCGGGCTATACCGTTTCAGTCGCAACCCCATGTACCTGGGGCTGGTCTGCTGGATGATGGCGCTGGCCTGCTATCTGGGGGGCACGAGCATCTGGCTTGGGCCACTGTTGTTGTGGGGCTGGCTCGATCGCTTCCAAATCGTGCCGGAAGAGCGGGCGCTGCGGGCGCGTTTCGGCGAGGCGTATGCAGAGTACTGCCGGCGGGTACGCCGCTGGTGCTGAACTCGCCTGAAAGGGCAGGCACAAGCCAAAAAAATGGCCCGCATCAGCGGGCCGTTTTATATCTTGCTGGCGGGATAAATCACGCCTTGGCGGTATCCACCTCACCCAGCGGCTCGGTTTCGCCCAGGCTGTCTTCAGTCTTGGCTACCACACTGGCGGCGATGGCGTTGCCCAGCACGTTGGTGGCGGAGCGACCCATGTCGAGGAAGTGGTCTATGCCGAGCAGCAGCAGGATACCTGCTTCCGGAATATGGAACTGGTTCAGGGTGGCGGCTATGACCACCAGAGAGGCGCGCGGCACGCCGGCCATCCCCTTGGAGGTGACCATCAGCAACAGCAGCATGGTGATCTGCTGGGCCAGGGAGAGCTCTATGCCATAGGCCTGGGCGATGAACATGACCGCGAAGGTGCAGTACATCATGGAGCCGTCCAGGTTGAAGGAGTAGCCCATGGGCAGCACGAAGCTGGCGATGCGCTTGTCACAGCCAAACTTTTCCAGCCGATCCAGCGTTTTGGGATATGCAGCCTCGGAGCTGGCGGTAGAGAAGGCCAGCAGTATGGGCTCGCGGATCATGGCCAGCAGGGTCAGCACGCGACGGCGAATGAACAGGCTGCCCATGGCGATGAGCAGCAGCCAGAGGCAGGCCAGGGCCAGATAGAACTGGGCCATGAAGGTGCCATAGGTGGCGAGGATGCCGAGCCCTTCCTTGGCAACCATGGCTGCGATGGCACCGAACACGGCGAACGGCGCGAAGTTCATCACGTAGCCGGTCACCTTCAGCATGATCTCGGCGGCGCTGGCCATCAGCTTGACCACGGGTTTGGCGGCATCGCCCAGCGCGGCGGCGGCTAGCCCGAAGAACAGGGAGAACACCACTATCTGCAGGATTTCGTTGGTGGCCATGGCCTCAACCACGCTTTTCGGGATGGCGTGGGTGACGAAGTCCTTGAGGGAGATGGCGCTGGCGACCACACCGGAACTGGCAGCATCATCCGGCAGGGAGAGGGAGAGTCCCACACCCGGCTGCATCAGGGTGACCATCACCAGACCCAGGGTCAGGGAGAGCAGGGAGGCCAGCATGAACCAGCCCAGGGTCTTGGCGCCGATGCGGCCCACGGTGCGGGTATCGCCCATCTTGGCGATACCGACCACCAGGGTGGTGAAGACCAGAGGAGCGATGATCATCTTGATCAGGCGCAGGAAGATGTCGGTCAGTATGGTGATGTCACTGGCAAAGCCAGCGGCCTGATCCGGGGCAAACATGCGATAGCCTTGACCAGTCAGGATGCCAACCAGCATCGCGATGAGGATGGCAACCGTCAATTTATTCATTTTCATGGGGGGGGTCCCAGTTTTGATAAGTGCAAAGCGTTTAGGGTGGCAGGGGTGCCACTTCAGTCCGTTTTTGTGATCCGGGCCGTAGATTCCTGACAGCCGGTGTGCTGGCAGCATGCCTAATCCGGGGGGGTAAATCCAGAGCCTTGTGGCAGAATTTTATTCTGTCATTAGTTGTATGTGATATGGATCTTGCATTTAACCTATATTAATCGCTGTTTATTTTAATGTTGGCGAGATAATTGGCTTGCATGCATCGTTCGTTTAATGACCGATGAGACAGAGTGAAGATCAGCAGGGCCGAGGTGGTGTGCTGCACCTGCATCTGCGCCAGAAAGGGGTCCTGCTCGTCCGCATCAAAGCCGAATACCGGATGGGAGGGGGTGACTCTGACCGCATCCCGCGACAGGGTCAGCTCGTTCACCTCCACCCACTCGTAACCCTGGCTCTGCGCCATCTCGCCCGCCCGCTTGAGCACATACTTGCGGGCCGTCTCCCTATCGATCAGCTCGTTGCCGACAAACTCCAACTGCCACTTGTCCGGCGCAAGCCGGGTGTGGGAGAACCCCGTCCGGCTGTTCCAGAATGATTTTTCGCTGTGATAAGGGGTGGCACAGCCGAGCAGCAGGGCACTCAGCAGGCAGGCCAGCAACAGCTCAGGCAGACGGGTGCCAAAGCCGGACAGACTGGCAAATCGTCCCGCATGGCGACGGGAGCAGAAAGAGAGGGGGAGCAGACGTTGCATCGTGAGGGCCGCTTGGCGAAACACCTCATCACTACAGCACAAACCGATCCGTGAGACAATCGCCGGTCGGGTGACCTATGGCTGAGTCGGGCCCGGGGATAAAAGAAAAGGCCTTGTCGTTTGACAAGGCCTTTACCGGGGAATTTGGTCGGTGTGAGAGGATTCGAACCTCCGACCCTCTACACCCCATGCAGATGCGCTACCTGGCTGCGCTACACACCGACGGAGTCAGCTCGGCTGACGGGGGCTGAGTTTATGGAGATGACCCGACCCTGTCAACAGGGGAAATCCCACTCTGAGACTGTTTGCCTGCTTTACGAGCAATTGGCGCTCAAACTACCGCCGCAGCGGCTAACTCCGGCCATCGGGGGCCCATGTCAGGGGCCTTTTTCTACGCCCTTTTCAACCCACCATGCAAACGGCCGCCCTGGAGGCGGCCGTTTGCATCAGCGATGAGCGGATCAGCGGTTGAAGGTCAGCCGCTTGCCCAGCACCTGATCGGTGACCTGGCCGTTTTGCCAGGCGATCTGGCCGTTGACCAGGGTCATCTCCACCGTACTGTGGAAGCGGTAGCCGTTGAAGGGTGACCAGCCGCACAGGTAAAGCAGGTTGCTGTCGTTGACCACATAGGGCTTGCCCAGATCCAGCAGCACCAGATCCGCGAAGTAGCCCTCGCGAATGTAGCCGCGATCCTGCACCTGGAAGCGCTCGGCCACCGCATGGGAGGTTTTCTTGACGATGGTTTCCAGCGAAAACACGCCGTTGTGGTAGAGCTCCAGCAGCGCCAGCATGGAGTGCTGCACCAGGGGGATGCCGGACGGCGCCTTGAAGTAGCTGTTCTGCTTCTCCTCCCAGGTGTGGGGGGCGTGGTCTGTGGCTATGATGTCCAGCACGTCGTTGCGCACCGCATCCAGCAGGGCGTGCTGGTCGGCGGCTGTCTTCACCGCCGGATTGCACTTGATCTGGCTGCCCAGGGTGTCGTAGTCCGCCTCGTTGAAGAACAGATGGTGGACACACACCTCGGCGGTGATGTTCTTGTCTTTCAGCTCGCTGAGATCATGGCTGGCGGTAAACAGCGACAGCTCCTTGGCGGAGGTCAGATGCAGCACGTGCAACTTGGCACCGTACTTTTTCGCCAGACCCACCGCCATGCTGGAGGACTTGTAGCAGGCCTCGTCATTGCGAATGCGGCCGTGCTCGCGCATAGGCACATCTTCGCCCCACTTGGCGCGGGCCTCGTCTTCCAGCACCTTGATGGAGGGGGTGTCCTCGCAGTGGGTCACTATCATCACCGGGCTCTCGCGGAAAATCGCCGCCAGTGTCTCCTGGTTGTCCACCAGCATGTTGCCGGTGGAGGAGCCCATGAACACCTTGACCCCACAAGACTGCTTGGGATCGAGGCGCTTGATCTCGTCGAGGTTGTCGTTGGTGGCACCGAGATAGAAGCTGTAGTTGGCGGCGGAGGAGTTGGCGGCTATCTGGTATTTGGCTTCGAGGGCATCGAGGGTGGTGGTCTGGGGATTGACGTTGGGCATCTCCATGAAGCTGGTGGTGCCTCCTGCCACGGCGGCCCGGGATTCACTGGCGATGGTCCCCTTGTGGGTCAGGCCCGGCTCCCGGAAATGCACCTGATCATCGATCATCCCGGGGATGAGGTGACGACCGGCTGCATCTATCACCACGGCATCGGGCGCCTCTATGTGAGGGGCGATCCGGGCGATCCGTTCCCCTTCAATCAATACATCCGAGGCATAGATGCGGCCTTCATTGACCAGGGAGGCATTCTTGATAAGCAATTTGTTCATGGGGGAGTCCAGTTCCTTTGTCAGTGATCGCGGGTCATAATATCGCAAACTGCACTTTCTCTGTAGCAAGGCCTGACTGATGAAGTTATTTGTAAGAGATTTGACCGTGATCGATTCCAGCTACCTGTGTGAACGCCGTGGCATGGTAGGGGAGAGCTGGCTGGTGGATGTCGAGATGAGCGGCGAGCTCAACGAGATGAGCATGCTGCTGGACTTTGGTCGGGTGAAAAAACTGATCAAGTCGATCATCGATGAAGAGGTGGATCACAAGCTGCTGGTGCCGGCCGAGTGCGCTCTGGTCCATGTGGCCCATCTGGAGGGAGAGGAGAGCACGGTCGATCTGCTGCGTCCGGGTCGCTCCATTCACCTGCGGTGCCCCACTCAGGGCTTTGCCTTCATCCCGGCGCCCCAGATCGACAAGGAGTCCGTCACTCGCTATCTGCTGGCGGTGCTGGCCCAGCGGCTGCCCGGCAACATCAAGGATCTGTCGCTGACCCTGCGCCAGGAGCAGATCGATGGCGCTTTCTACCACTACAGCCACGGCCTGAAAAAGCACGATGGCAATTGCCAGCGCATCGCCCACGGCCATCGCTCTCCCATCGAGATCCACCTGGACGGTGAGCGTGACGGTGAGCTGGAGCTGAACTGGGCCGAGCGCTGGGCCGACATTTACCTCGGCACCGAAGAGGACAAGGTGGCCCTCGGCGAGCTGAGCCTGAGCGAGCTGGCCCGGAGCACCCTGAGTGATGCGGCCAACACGCAGCCGGGCGAGCACTACCTCGGCTTCAAGTACGTGGCACCTCAGGGGCTGTTCCAGCTTGCCATGCCGGCGGGGGAGGTGGAGATGATCGACACCGACACCACCATAGAGCTGCTGGCCTGCTATATCGCCCGGGAAGTGAAGAAGGCGGTGGGCGACAAGTTCGTGAAAATCGTGGCCTATGAAGGGGTGGGCAAGGGCGCCATCGCCTACGCCTGATCCCGCGATTCTTGCCAGAATAAGCAAGGCCCCGCATCTGCGGGGCCTTGTCGTGTCAGGGCAATGGAAAAACAGACTACCTCATCAGGCGCTGAGCCGGAAGCGCTTGACCAGGCTCTCCTGCTGCTCGGCGAGGGAGTCGAGCTGCTGGCTGGTCTCGGCCACCCGGGCTATGCCCTGATAGTTGAGATCCGAGATATCCGAGATGCGGTTGAGGTTGGTGGCAATGTCGGCGCTGGTGGCCTGCTGCTGCTCGGCGGCGGAGGCTATCTGGCTCGACATGTCGCTGATCAGCACCACTATTCCCTGCACTTCCTCCATGGCGTTGTTGGCGTGGGAGCTCTGATCCACGCAGCTGTCCATCTCGCGGGAGCACTCCTGCATCACTGTCACCGCCTTGGCGACCCCCTGCTGCAGGTTTTCGATCATGGTCTGGATCTCGCTGGTGGACTGGGCGGTACGCCCCGCCAGGCTGCGCACCTCGTCGGCCACTACCGCAAAGCCCCGGCCCTGCTCGCCGGCCCGGGCCGCCTCGATGGCGGCATTGAGCGCCAGCAGGTTGGTCTGCTCGGCGATGCCGCGAATGACATCGAGTATGTTGCCTATCTGGTTGCTCATGGCGCTCACATCGCCAATCACCTTGCCGGTCTGCTGCAACTTGCCCGCCAGCTGATGGGTGGTGGTGATGTTGCCCGCCATCACCTTGCGACCGGTCTCGGAGGCTTTCTCCACGTCCTGCACCCGCTCCAGGGTCTGGTTGGCCGCTTGCGCCACTTCACGCACCGAGGCTTCCATCTGGGTCATGGCGGCGGCGACCGAGGCAGTCTCCTGGCGCTGTGTCTCCAGATCCGCCCGCACCGATTCCGTGGTGTGGCGGTTGTCGTGGGCGGCGGCGTTGAGCTGGGTCGAGGCCTGGGAGAGCTGGGTCAGCACGTCCCCCATCTGCTGGATCAGCAGGTTGATCTGGCTGCCGAGCTGACCAAACTCGTTCTTGCTGCGAAAACCGATGCGCTGGGTCATGTCGCCCTGGGTCACTTCGGTCAGCACCCGCAGCAGTTCCTTGAGCGGGCGGCGAATCGCTTTGCCCAGGGTATAGGCCACCAGAATGGCAACCAGGATGGCGATGGCGATGCTGATCCCCTGGGTGAGGGTGCTCTGGGCCTGCACCTTGCCGGAGGCGCGTATGCTGGCGTTCATCAGCTGTTGGCTCTGGTCAGTGATCCCCTCCAGTTTACTCTGGATGCTGACGATGAGCTTGCTGGCCTGCTTGCTCTGCTCACGCATTTGCTCCTGCTGCTGCATCAGTGCCAGGTACTGGGAGAGCACCCCCTCGCTGGCGGTGGTATCGCGCACGAAGCCGTGCACGTAGTGGCCCATGTCATTGTCGAAGTTTTTGAGCTCCCCTTGCAGATCCTTGATGGTGCTGTTGAACCCCTCGATCTGCATCTTGTTGCGCTTGAGCGCCCCTTCGATGGGGGCGGGTATGGTCTGGTTGAGCGCATCCATGGTGGAGAGCTCGATGGCGGAGAGCTTGGTGGTCAGGGTTTCTGACAGCATCTTGATGAAGCTGTCGTCAATGGTGAGCATCATGTCGCCGAGGTTTTTCTTGAACTGGGGCAGACTGACCTGGAACTGCCCCTTGGCTTGGTTCACCTTGTGCAAGCGGGTGAGGAGGGCCTGGTGTTCGGTGGGCAGGGTGCCGGTCAGCTGCAGATAGTCGCTGACCAGCTTGTTCAGTGCCGCCATCTCCCCCTGCAGCTCAGGGTGTGCCGCCGCCTGCCGGGCGAGGGTGGCGAGCGTCTTGTCGACCTGGGCCTTGGCCTGTTGCAGCTCGGCCACCTCGGCCGGGATCTGCTTGGGATCCTGCTCGGTCAGCACGTCGGTGAGCCACTTGTTGGCGCTGAGCAGGCTGATCTGGGTTTGACTGCTGGCGATCACCAGCGGCATGGATTGCCGAGTGACCTGATCCAGCGCCTGATTGAGCTCGCTCTGGCTGCGAAAGGTGAGTACCGAGGTGGCCGCCATCACGGCCACCAGAATGGCAAAGCCTAAATAGACCCTCTGCAAGATGGAGAGGTCTGACATTGTTTGTTTCATTATTGTCCCGCTGTATATGCAAAAGTCCCTTGCCTGAATACCCCGTCCATTTGATACCCTGCTACCACCTTGGGCGAGCGACGCCATCTGACGTCTTCCGGCTATCGGTATTTTTAACAATAACTGAAGAGAATGGGACAACGGCTGTGTCAAATGTCGGCTTGTGTCACACTTGACGGGCCCTGATGGCTGCCTCGGGAGCCGCTTGAGGTTGGTGTTGAATTTTCTTTTTCATATAAAGGAGTTATCCATGGCGCAAGAAACCATTTTCAGCAAAATCATCCGTAAAGAGATCCCCGCCGACATCCTTTATCAAGACGATCTGGTGACCGCATTCCGGGACATTCAGCCCAAGGCCAAGACCCATATCCTGATCATTCCCAACGTACTGATCCCCACGGTCAACGACGTGGAAGCCGAACATGAGCTGGCCCTCGGTCGCATGTTCACGGTGGCGCGCAAGCTGGCCAGCGAGGCCGGGATCGCCGAGGATGGCTATCGCCTGATCATGAACTGCAATCGCCACGGCGGGCAGGAGGTCTATCACATCCACATGCATCTGGTAGGGGGTCAATCCCTCGGGCCGTTGCTCTGCCTGTGATGCACCGGTTTCCCCGTCTGGCCGGCCTCCTGCTGGCCAGTGCCCTGTTGGGGGGCTGCGCCTCCCACTGGCAGGACATGTTCGTCTCCTATTCCGATCAGATGGTGCCGCTGCGCAACCAGCTGCTGCTGGGGCACGCCGCCGAGGCGCTGCCCGAGGTGCGCGAGTCCACCCTGGGGGACGACACCTATGTGCTGGACCGGCTTGAGCAGGGCCGCATCGCCTGGCTGGCCGGCCAGGATGCGGGCAGCAAGCAGGCTTTTGCCGCTGCCGACAGCCGCCTCGAGTGGGAAGACAATCAGGCCGAATACCGGCTGAGCCAGGGGCTGGGTCAGGCGGGCAGCCTGCTCACCAACGATCAGAGCATGGCTTACCTGACGCCGGATTATGAGCGCACAATGCTGCATCACTATCTGGCCCTCAACTACTTGCAGCGGGGAGACGCCGACGGCGCCCTGGTGGAGGTGCGCCGGGCCAATCAGGTGCAGGAGCAGGCCCTCAAGGCGCGGGCGGGGGAGGTAAGCAAAGCCAGAGAGAAAGGGGCCAAAGCCAGTACAGAGCGGGAGATGCGCCAGCTGATGTCGCGCGGGGCACCGGATCTCGACCGGCTGATCGGCCAGGTGAAAAACGGTTTCCAGAACGCCTATACCTTCTATTTCTCCGGCGTGCTCTATGAGGCAGCCGGGGATCTCAACGATGCCTGGGTCGACTATCAGCGCGGCTATCAGATAGCGCCGGACAACCAGAGCCTGCAGGATGCCTTGCTGCGCCTGGCGCGGCTGCGCGGTTCTCCCGATGAGCTCAAGGAGACCGAGAAGAAGCTGGGTCGCAAGGCGCCGCCTTTAACCAGGAATCAGGGGCAGCTGGTGGTGCTGTTTGAAGATGGGCTGATCCCGGCACGGCGCGAGCTGTTCCTGCCGCTGCCCATCTCCACCTCCAGCGGCGATTTTCGTACCTTTACCGTGGCCGTGCCCTATTACGACAACCGGGCCAGCAACACGGGCCCGCTGACGGTGTCGGTGGGCAAACGGGTTGAGCAGACCAGCGAGCTGGTGCGGCTGGAGGCGCTGGCCGCCAAGGATCTGCAGGAGCGGTTGCCGGGCATGCTGACCCGTCAGGCGCTGCGGCTGGTGACCAAGGAGCAGCTGAGGCGCACCGCCGCCAAGGAGGGGGGCGATGTGGGCAATATTCTGGTCGGCATCTTCAATACCCTCTCGGAGCGGGCCGATACCCGCAGCTGGCTTACGTTGCCGGCCCAGGCGTCCAGCTGGCAGAGCATGCTGCCGGCAGGCGAGGTGCAGCTCACCCTGGGAGCGGGCAGCGCCATGCGCACGCTGCCGCTCACCGTTCACGGCGGGCGTACCACCCTGGTGTGGGTGCAGCGGCTCGGCGCAGGCCTGACGACCCGGGTGATGCCGCTCTAGGCACCCACTCAAACGACAATGACACCCATGACTGATCGGTTGGGCCCCTGTGGCCGCCGGCTAAGGAGATCGAGATGAAAGCATACGGGTTGGCCCTGGGGTTGGTTATGCTGCTGACCGGCTGCGCCACCAATACGTCCGGCGTGGCACTCTATGGTGCGGCGGGTGCGGCACCCGTGCAGGAGCAGCATCAGAATGTCAATGTGACTCTGACCGAGCTGAGCCGGCGCGAGCAAAACGGCCTGCTGCAGGTCAATGTGGCGGCGGCCAGTACCCAGCGCGGCGACAACAAGCTGCAATATCTGTTCTATTGGTATGATGAGGCGGGGCAGGAGGTGGCCAGCGATGGTCGTGGTTGGACCCCCATCAAGCTGCACGGCTATCAGAGCCGCACCCTCTCTGCCCTGGCGCCGAGCCCGGCCGCCCGGGGATACCGGATTTACGTACGCGAAGTGATTGAGGAATCCTACTGATGAAAATGAATCATGCCCTGCTGATATTGACCGGCGCCCTGCTGCTTGGCGGCTGTTCCAGCACCACCGTCAGCTATGGCGATCCGACCGAAACCGAGACGGTGACAGTGGACTACGGTTCATCGGATCTGCAGGCCATCGCCGACAAGATGGCGGACTCCATGCTCGCCTCGCCGGCCACCAGCGAGATCACCGCAGGCGGTCGTCCCGTGATGTTCATGGACTCCATCCGCAACAAGACCTCGGAGCACATAGATACCGAGGCCATCACGGACACCATTCGCACCAAGTTGCTGCGGGCCGGCAAGTTCCGCTTCGTCGACATGAGCAAGGTGGCGGCGGTCAAGCAGCAGCTTGAATACCAGCAGAGCAGCGGCATGGTGGATCCCGCCTCCATGGTGCGTCTGGGCAAGCAGACCGGTGCCCGCTACATGGTCTATGGCAACCTCGCCAGCATCGTCAAGGACAACGGCAAGGTGAAGGATGTCTACTACCAGATGACCATGAACCTGATGGATCTGCAAAACGGTGAACTGCTGTGGGCCGATCAGAAAGAGATCCGCAAACAGGCGAAGAAATCCACCTTTGGCTGGTGATCTGGCGGAGCTGGAGCTGCTGGCCAGCCTGCCGGCCCCCTGGCGTTCGGGGCGGCTGGAAGCGCTGACCAGCGGCCTGACCAACTGCAACTATCGACTGCGCCTCCCCTCGGGGCGCAGTTATTTTTTGCGGCTCGGTCATCCGGATCCGACGCGGCTCGGCATCGATCGGGCGACCGAGTGGCAGCTCTATCGGGGGGCCATGGGTCAGGGGCTGGCGCTGCCCTGCCATCACAGCGATCTCGCCAGCGGCCTGATGCTGCTGGATTGGTGCGATGAACCCAACTGGGCCGAGGCGCCCCCGCCGCCCCCCGAGCAGCCCGGTCTGCTGGCCGAGGTGCTGGTGCGACTGCACCGGCTGCCGGTGCCCGCCGTGGTGATGGCGGTGCGGGCTCATGCCGCCGGTTATCGCGGCCGCCTGGCCCGGATCCCTGAATGGCTGCCTGCGCTGGAGCGGGGGCTGCTCGCCAGCCGCGAGCCGGCCGATTGCAGGCTCCCTTGCCATCATGATCTCAATCCGGCTAATTTGTTGGGGTCGCGCCCCTGGGTCATCGACTGGGAGTATGGCGCCGCCGGTCACCCCGGTTTCGAGGTCGCCAGCATACAGCGCACCCACGGCTGGGATGACGAGCGGCGAGCAGCGCTGGAACAGCGCTATCTTGAACGGGCAGGGGGGACGCTGGGAGCAAAGGGCTTTCAGAGTCAGGCCTTCTTGCCCTGGGTCGACTACATAGGGCTGCTGTGGGCGCTGCTGATGGCCGAGCAAGTCCCCGGGCCCGATTACCAGGCCCTGATCGACACGAATCGTCAACTGCTGGAGTAAGGCCGGTGGCGGGGTTGTCAGGCGCCGCTCGACACGAATCGCCTACGCAGCAACGGCTGGCCTGGGCAGGATCAGATCGATATGAATCATCAACTCGTCAACCTTTGGAGTAGTGCATGGTGACCTCCTTTTCCTGGCGTCAGCCCCGCAGCTGGAGCCTGCTGCTGATCTGTCTGCTGCTGGGCTGCTCCACCCGGGTGGTCTATTACTGGCTGGACGTGGCCATCGTCTGGCAGCTGGATGACTATTTCTCGCTGGATCGCAGCCAAAAGCGGCTGCTGGACAACGAGGTGAAGGGGCTGATGGCCTGGCATCGCCAGTATGAGGTGCCCCGTTACGCCGATGATCTGGACGCGCTGGCCAAGGCGGTGGCGAGTCCCATGAGCCCGGCTGAGGTCTCGCTTCATCTCAATGCGGCCCAGCAGAGCCTGACCCGCACCCTGGAGAACACGGTTCCCCGCGCCGTGCGGCTGGCGCGTACCCTGACCGAGGAGCAGGTGGCCATGTTCATGAAGGACAGGCTCAGCCGGCAGGCCGAGCGGGAGCAGGATTTTGCCCGCCAGCCCAAGGCCGAGCTGCTCAAGGAGTTCACCGGCAAGATGAACGAGCGGCTGGTGTTCTGGATTGGGGAGGTGAAGCCGGCCCAGGCGCCGCTGGTGGCCCAGTGGGTGGAGTGGCAATACGAGCTGCAGGCCCCCTGGCTGGAGTTTCAGACCGCCTGGACCAGGGAGCTGGACAGGCTGATGCAGCAACGCCAGAGCCCGGACTTCGGCGCCCAGCTCACCGCCCTGTTGCAGCAGGGGGATGGACTCATGGATGGCCGTTTCACCGGTTACACGGATCAATCCCGCCAGCGCACCGTCAACTGGCTGAGCGCCCTGAGCCAGTCGTTGGACATCTCCCAGCGCGCCCATCTCTACACCCTGCTCAAGGGCTATGCCCGCGATTTCAGGCAGATGTCGCAGGGGTGAGTTTCGTTTTCGGCCGGGCGCCGTGCGAGGCTTGATGGCCCTGCCGCCCTTGTCCTTGTTGGGTGCTTGTGGTAGTTTGCCCTTTCTATTATTTGGGAATTAACTTTTTGAGCCTGCTGGACAAAGTGAAACTGGCGTTGATGACACTGCTCATCTCGCTCACTCTGTTGCTCTCTACCATCTCGGTGGAGGGGCTCAAGGCATCCGCGCCTCAGGCCGCGTCCCAGCATGGCCAGGTGATGAGTGATGCCGGCACGGGCGATCAGTCCGATACCGTGTTGGTGATCCACAGCGCCAGTGACAGCGACGACGGTGTCGTCAAGTTTGTCGGCTCCCACCAGAATCATCTGCTGCGGCTCGAACACTCTCTGCGCAGCGATCATCAGCCAGGCAGCGTCGTCTACGAGCTGATCATGAGCTGGTCGCAGCAGGCGATCCTGCTGCTGCTGTGCGGCCTGCTGCTCTACGCGGCGCTCTTCTACCCAAAAAACAGCTTCCGCGACCGCTTTGCCACCATTCACCGGCACAGGTTGCAACGCCAACACCTGCAATACCGCTTCTCCCAGAGTTATCTCGCATGACCCCGATGGGGGTCGGCCTTGCTGCACTGCCTCATCGTCTCCTGTAAAGCCTGCTCACCGCGCGTGAACGGGCGCCCAGTCTCATTTGTATTTTCTTGCGTGTCGTCCCCGCCATGGGTGGCGAGCGCGCCGCCTTCTCCTGACAGAGGCTTTTGCCATGAGAAAAAAGAGTCGTACCACCCTGAACCGCATGAGCATGTGGCAGTATGCCCTGCTGCTGCTCATGCTGTTCACCTTCGCGTTTTACTCCCTGCCCACCTTCTTTGGTGAGCAGCCGTCACTCGGCCTGCACGGCCAGACCAGTCTGACCGAGGCGCAGCGTACCCTGCTGGCCGACAACCAGATAACGCCGGTCAAACAGGTGCAACAGAAAGAGCGGGTCGAGCTGGTGTTCAACAGCCAGTCCGAACAGCAGAGGGCCAAGCAGCTGCTGGAGCAGCAGGGCTATGACAGCGCAGCCCTGACCCTGGAGTTCTACTCCAATGCGCCGACCTGGATCAGCCAGCTCGGCGCCGCCCCCATCAAGCTCGGGCTGGATCTGCGCGGCGGCTCCCAACTGCTGATCGGGGTCGATCTCAGCTTCGTGGTGGACAACCAGACCAGAAACCTGGTGGACATGCTGCGTACCCAGTTCCGCGAGGCGCGCCTGCGGGGCGCCAACGTGGCCCGGGTGAGCGAAGGGGAGGTGAGAGTCACGCTGCCTGAGGTGGCCGATCAGGCGCCCTGGCTCAACATCATCAAGGATTCCGCCGGTACCCGGCAGGATCAGTGGCAACTCAATCGCAGCGGCAACGAGCTGCGGCTGGTGATGAGCGAGGCCGAGCGCACCCTGCTGGCCAACAACGCCGTGACCCAGAACCTGTCGATCCTGAAAAAGCGGATCAACGAGCTTGGCATCGTCGAGGCCTCGGTCCAGCGTCAGGGCCAGGATGGCATCCGCATCGAGCTGCCCGGGGTGCACAATCCCAAGCAGGCCAAGGAAGTGATAGGCGCCACCGCATCGCTGGCCTTCTACGAGGCCCAGGCCGACAGCCGTTTCTTCATGGCGGATCGCAGCGGTCAGGCTGTCGGTCTGGCCCGCAAGCCGGTGCTGAGCGGTGAGCACATCGTTGATGCGCGCGCCAATATGGGCGAGATGGGCCAACCCCAGGTCAATATCGTGCTCGACAGCCTGGGTGGCAGCAAGATGAACCAGTTCAGCCGCCAGCACGTGGGCAAGCCGATGGCTACCGTCTTCACCGAATACAAGACCAACGCCCAGGGCAAGCTGCGGGCCCAGAGCGAGGTGATCAACGTTGCGACCATCCAGACCGCCCTTGGCAACCAGTTCCGCATCACGGGTATTGGCAGTCTGCCAGAGGCCCAGGAGCTGGCCATGCTGCTGCGGGCCGGTGCCCTTACGGCGCCGCTGAAGATCCTGGAGGAGCGCTCAATCGGCCCGACCCTCGGCTTGCAGAACATAGAGGCGGGCTTCATCGCGCTGGCGTTCGGCATGGCGGGCATGATGCTGTTCATGATGGCCTGGTATCGCAAGTTCGGCTGGGTCGCCATCACGGCGCTCATCGCCAACCTGCTGATGCAGGTGGGCATGCTGGCCGTGCTGCCGGGGGCCGTGCTGACCCTGCCGGGGATCGCCGGTCTGGTGCTCACGGTCGGCATGGCGGTGGATACCCATGTGCTGATCTTTGAGCGGATCAAGGACCGCCTGCGGGAGGGGGGGAGCCTTGCCAACGCCATCGACTTTGGCTATCGCTCTGCGTTTCGCACCATCTTCGATGCCAACATCACCACCTTGATCTGCGCCGTGGTGCTCTACTCCATCGGCTCGGGCCCGCTGCAGGGCTTCTCCATCACTCTGATCCTGGGTCTCATCTCCAGCATGGTGACCGGCATCTGGGGCACCCGCGCCATCATCAACCCCCTGTGGGGCAAGCGCAGCGACAAGCTGCTGAGGGTGTGACCGTGACCCCTGCATTCACTCTGTGCCATAGCGCCGCGCGTTCGAGCCTGCTCCGCGCCTGCGCCACGCGCTTCCCAGCGGGAAGCCCGAGTCAGCTGTTGTCGAGGATAAAACTATGTTGAGAATGATCGTTGCCATGGGGCTGACCCGCTGGCGTTACATCGGGTTGTGGATCTCCGTGCTGCTGACGGTGGCGAGCATAGCCGTGCTGGCCATCAACGGGCTGTCGCTCGGGCTCGACTTCACCGGCGGCATACTGCTGGAGTTTCGCATCCAGACCCTGAAAGAGGCCCATGAACTGAACGCCCTGCTGAGCGCCCCGCTGGCAGGGGCGGTCGAGCTGAGCGGCGCCGGCATCCCGGGGGAGTGGCTCATCAAGCTGCCACCCCACGAGCTGCCCTGGCCGGCCGAGGAGCTGGCTGTCATGCTGGGTCAACAGCTCAACTTGCCGGTGGAGCTGCTGCGCACCACCATAGTCGGCCCTCAGGTGGGTGCCGAACTGTTCCAGCAGGGGATGCTGGCGGTGCTGGTGGCGTCGCTCGCCATCTCCGCCTACCTGGCGGTGCGCTTCGAGTGGCGTCAGGCCATCGCCATCCTGGTGTCTGTGCTGCACGACGGCCTGGTGGCCATGGGGTTGCTGGCGCTGTTCAACATCGAGTTTGACCTCAACGTGATCGCCGGCCTGATGGCGGTGATCGGCTATTCCCTCAACGACAGCATCGTCATCTCGGACCGGTTGCGGGACATCTTGAGCTCACGCACCAAGCTCTCCATCCATGACTGCTCGGACGTGGCGATCAAGGCGACCTTCAGCCGCACCATGATCACCTCGGGCACCACCCTGTTCACCGTGGGCGCCCTGCTGCTGTTCGGCGGCGATGCCCTCTACGGCTTCGCCTTCACCCTGTTTGCCGGCATCCTGGTGGGGACCATCTCCTCCATCACGGTCGCCTCCACCGTGCAGGAGCTGCTGGGTCTCTCGCCCCAGGCCTACCAAAAGAAAGAGGAGGAGCTGGCAGAGGCGGCGTGATGCCCCTTGTCCACTCCCTGCATGCAAAACGGGCCCATCGGGCCCGTTTTTTTGTCTCTGCGGCTGGCCTAGAAACCGGAGCCCGGTTGCTGCAAAAATTCGGCCTCCTCCGGCGTGCTGGTGCGACCAAGTATGGCGTTGCGGTGAGGGAAGCGGCCAAAGCGTTCGATGATCAGCTGATGGCGGCGGGCAAAATCGGCGAAGCCCTCGAAGGTGGCCTGCGCCGGACCGCCGGCCTGCTCGGCCGCCAGCGCCTCGAACAGGGTCACGCTGCGGACTTGCTGCTCGCGTGATTCGGCATGCTCCAGCGGCAGGTAGAAGAAGACCCGTGCCAGCGGCGAGAGCGCCTTGTCTGCCCCCAGCGACAAGCCCTTCAGACAGAGATCCCGGGCCAGCGGGTCCTGGGCAAAGGCGCCGGGCGTGGCGCGATGGATATTGCGTGGCAGTTGATCCAGCAGCAGGATCAGCGCCAGCCGGCCGACGGGCACCTCGGCCCAGTGGGCCAGAGAGCCGGTGGCGGCGGCTTCAGCCAGCGCCCCAAAGCGGCTGGCTATCAGCGTATCGGTTTCGCTGCTTTTTCCCCACCAGAGCGGGGCTTGCCGTTTGGCGCGGGTGGCGTCGTCGGCGTCATCGCCAAACCAGAAATCGAGCAGAGATTGCCAGGGTTGCATGGGAACTCCTTGAGCCGGGTGGATCGGGGTGAAACAAGGCCAATTGACCCTGATGTGGTTGCGGCCTAACGGACGGCTTCTCGTTACACTGTGCCATCTTTTGCCTGAAATAAGGACCCCCTTCTTGCCGGCCTCCGCGTGTGGCATCTATCCGGTGTGCTGGCCGAGCTTTGGTGCAACAAGCTTATTCTGATGCCTGCCGCCATCGCTGCCAGTGTGGTTGCCAAGACCGAAGACAGTCTGGGTGAAACCGACGCGCTGGGCGAGAGTTAGCCGGCCAAGGCCTGATCACAACGTCATGAAAAATAAACAACAACGGCCCGCCAAAGCGGGCCGTTGTTGTTTATGTGTCGTCTACACTGCTAGATAGTTTACATCTGGAGTGTATGGTTATGAATATTGCTCGTCGGCTTCAACTGATAGCTCTGTTGGTTATCCTTGCCCTCATTTTTCTCAGCTGGTTCAGTATCAACCGCCTCGATTCGGCCAACCGGGATCTGGGTTATGTAACGGACAATACGGTGCCAAGTATTACTCTTATCAAGGAGGTACAGGCCGATTTCTATGAATTGCATTCGCTGGTGCAAACCCATGTGCTCAATACCGACACCGGCAAGATGCAGCAGATCGAAACGGACATCTCCGATAGACGGGGACAGATCAATTCACTGCTGGACAAATATAAAGGCGAGCTGCTCTCCAACGATGAAGATCGGCGCCTGACCGACGATGACCAGCGGATTGTCGCGCAATATTATCAGGAGATAGACAAGGTTCTGCTGCTGTCGCGCCAAAACAAGAACGAGGAAGCCAGAGATATGCTGGCGGCGGAGGCCATCAAGCTGTATCAGCAGTTCGCCAAGGCGATAGCGCTCCATGTCACCTTCAATATCGATTTAGGGTTGGCACTCAAGGCGCAAGGCAAGGAGAACTACGACAACAGTCTGGAAACCCTGATCTTTATTGCCGGTGGTACCGGATTGTTAACTTTGGGATTATTTACTTGGCTATTCATGCAGGTTGCCAGCCCGCTACGCACTGCCATGGATACCCTCACCCGGATCCAGCGCGAGCTCAATTTTACCCTCAGAGCCGATGTCAAACAGCAAGATGAGATTGGCCTGACCCTCAATGCCGTAAATCGTCTGCTCGATACGTTGCAGCAAACATTCACCGAGTTTTCCGTCGGCAGTTTGCAGATCAAGAGCACAGCCGAGTCACTCTCCCAGGCGGCACAACACCTTGCCAGCTCGGCCAGTCAGGCAAATGATGCCACAAGTCTGATCGCAGCTGGCGTCGAAGAGATGACGGTCAGTATCACAGATATCTCACAACGCACTCAGGAGACGAGCCGCATTACCAATGAGTCAGGCCAGCTAGCAACTGAAGGTGGCAAGACCATAGATCGCACCGTCCGAGCTATTAACGAGATTGCTGACTCCATCAGGCAGGCTTCTGCAGAGGTGATTGCGTTGGGTGAGGGAATTTCGCGGATTGGTGGCGTGGTCAGCGTGATCCGCGATGTGGCGGGGCAAACCAATTTACTGGCGCTGAATGCGGCCATTGAGGCGGCGAGGGCCGGTGAGTCCGGTCGTGGCTTTGCCGTGGTGGCGGATGAGGTGCGCAAGCTGGCAGAGCGTACGGCGCAATCCACTCAGGAGATATCAGCCACGGTAGAGGCGATCCAGCAGGAATCCAATAATACGGTATCCCGCATGAATCTGGTGGAGGAGAAGGTGAGCCAGGGGGTTGCCATGGCGACGGAGAGCGGCGCCATTATCTCCGAAATCAGGAGTGCATCGCACCGTGTGATGGAGCAGGTGGGCGAGATCACCAATGCGATCCGCGAGCAGAGTGCCGCCGCAGAGTCGATTGCCCATCAGGTGGAGAATATTGCCCAAGTCGTGCAGCAGACCAGCAGCACCGCCGAAGAGACCTCGGCAGCCGCCGAGGAGCTCAATGTCACCACTGAGAGCATCCATCAGCAGATATCCCGCTACCGTATTCAGTAAATCCAACTTGCCGTTATCTACCTTCTCTCCCCGTCAGTCATCTGGCGGGGATTTTTATATGGCGCGTTTTAGAAACCGGAGCCCGGTTACTGCAACAACCGGCCTCTTCCGGCGTGCTGGTGCGACCCAGGATGGCGTTGCGATGGGGGAAGCGGCCAAAGCGTTCGATGATCACCTGATGGCGACGGGCGAAATCGGCGAAGTCCTCGAAGGTGGCCTGCGCCGGACTGCCGGACTGCTCGGCCGCCAGCGCCTCGAACAGGGTCATGTTGTGGACTTGCTGCTCTCGCGATTCGGCGTGCTCCAGCGGCAGGTAGAAGAAGACCCGTGCCAGCGGCGAGAGGCCTTGTTTGCCCCCAGAGCGACAAGCCCTTCAGGCAGAGAGCCCGGGCCTGCGGGCCAGAGTGCCGCTGGCGGCGTCATCGCCAAACCAGAAATCGAGCAGAGATTGCCAGGGTTGCATGGGAACTCTTTGAGCCGGGGGGCTCGGGCTGAAACAAGGCCAATTGACCCTGATGTGGTTGCTGCCTAACGGACGGCTTCTCGTTACACTGTGCCATCTTTTAACCCCCCTCTGATCGGCATTCGCCTGTGGCGTCTGCCCGGCGAGATTGCCTGCGTGCCCGAGGGGATGTTTTCACTGATATGAGGAATGCCTGATATGGCCGGAACCAGTTTGTTGGCCCTGCTCGATGATATTGCCAGCGTGCTCGATGACGTGGCGCTGATGACCAAGGTTGCTGCCAAGAAGACGGCCGGCGTGCTGGGGGACGATCTCGCCCTCAATGCCGAGCAGGTTTCCGGCGTGCGGGCAGAGCGGGAGCTGCCTGTGGTGTGGGCGGTGGCCAAGGGGTCGTTTCGCAACAAGCTCATTCTGGTGCCTGCCGCCATCGCCATCAGTGCCCTGGTGCCCTGGCTCATCACCCCCTTGCTGATGCTGGGGGGCGCCTACCTCTGCTTCGAGGGAGCGGAGAAGCTGGCCCACAAGTTTCTGCCCCACGAGGCGGCAGAAGGTGAGCCGAGCAGTCAGGTTGTTCCCGACGATCTGGTGGCCTTCGAGCAGCAGAAGATAAAGGGGGGCATTCGCACCGACTTTATCCTCTCTGCCGAGATCATCGTCATCGCGCTCGGCACTGTGCAGGGCAGCAGCCTGGGCCTGCAGATCTCTGTGGTGGCGGGCATTGCCCTGCTGATGACGGTGGGGGTCTATGGGCTGGTGGGACTTATCGTCAAACTCGACGACATAGGTCTGCACCTGCTGCAAAAGTCTGACGGCAGCGCCTTGCGCCGCGCAGTCGGGCAGGGGCTGCTGGTGACTGCGCCCCGATTGATGCACCTGCTGGCGCTGGTGGGGACCATCGCCATGTTCATGGTGGGTGGCGGTATTCTGGTGCACGGCTGGCCCTTTGCCCATCACCTCGTTGAAGAGGCGGCGGGAGCCCTTGCCACCTTGCCATCCGTGGGCGCCGTGCTGGCTGCGGTGACGCCGACCCTGCTCAACGCCGTGGCCGGTGTGGTGGCGGGCATGGCGCTGGTGCTGGCCATGACTCTGGTGAGCAAACTCAAACCCGCCAAATAACTGCGGCCTGTCCACTGTTTGTACACGGCCGGCAGAGGCCGCCGGACAGTTGATTGTTCGTCTTGTTTGTTGACTCGGATGGGGGCTGTGCAAGTGCCGGCTCCCTTCGTACTATCGGCAGTGGCACTCGCCCACAGAGGCGGGGCCACCCGACATGGATGCAAACAAACAAGGACAGTTATGAACCTACCCGTTTGGCTGGATGATCACATCTATGCCGCCCCCGATTGCCCGGCGATCGACGCCGATTTTCATCAGGCCCGCCATACGCTGACGACCTTGAGTCAATTGCTGGACGAACTCCCTCAAACCACGGACGTCAATGGCTTGCGCCACCTGCTGCGGGCCATCAGATCCTGCTGGACCGACGTGAACCGGTTGGTGTGGAACAGCCAGACTTATGCCTACAACCGGCTCAGTCGCAATGGTTGCGACGAAGCGGCCAAGGTGCTGCTCTGCCGTGGCCAGCAGTTGCAGGCGACCCTGGCTCAGCTCAGCAAGCCGGTAACCCTGTTCTGGGCAAGCGCCCCCGAGGGGCAGGTGCGGGCCCTGTTGCAGGATCCCGAGCTGTTCGAGCTTGCCTACCTCATTCGTCACGACAGGCGTCAGCAGGATCAACAGCTGTCGCTCGAGAGCGAGCAGCTGATCGAAGGATTGGGAGTGGATGGACTGCAAGGCTGGGGGGATCTCTACGACAGTCTGGTGGGCCGGCTCAGGCCCGTGGTGGACGAAGAGCCCATGGGACTGGCCCAGGCGGACAATCTGCTGGCCCACCCGGTTCGGGCGCGCCGTGCCAGCGCCTGGTACGGCATTCAGGCCGCCTGGCAGGCAGAGCAGGAGACGGTAGCCGCCATCCTCAATGCCATCAATGGCTGGCGCAACGAGCTCGCCGCACAGCGTGGCAAGACGCGTCGGCTCGATGCGCTGGATGTCTCCTGCCATCAGAGCCATATCGAGCGCGCCACCCTGGATACCCTGATGGCCGAGGCTCACGCCCACAAAGCGCTGGGACGGCGAGCCCTGCGCGCCATGGCCAGCGCCCGGCAGATCAGCGATTTTGCCCCCTGGGATCTCTATGCCCCTGCGCCCGCCGAGACCCCGGCCCTGCTCAGCTTCGAGCAGGCGCTGACTCTGGTGGCCGATGCCTTCGCCGGGTTTGACCCCGAAATGGGGGCCTTTGCCCGCATGATGGCCGAGAAGGGCTGGATTGATGCGGCCCCCAGCGCAAACAGGCGCAGCGGTGCCTACAGCACCGAATATGCCTATCCTCCCGAGCCTCGGGTGTTTCTCACCTTCGAGGGCACCATGGACAACCTCATCACCCTGGCCCACGAGCTCGGGCACGCCTGGCACAGCTGGCTGTTGCGGGACTTGCCGCTGGAGCAGCGCGACTACCCCAAGACGCTGGCGGAGACCGCCTCCCTGTTTGCCGAAACCCTGGTGCGCGATGCCCTGTTTGCCGCCACCGACAACATGGAGCAGCGCAGAGCCATCGCCTGGCTGGACGGGGAGCGTGCCGCCAGCCTGCTGCTCGACGTTCCGGCCCGCTTCACCTTCGAGCGGGCCCTGGTGGCGGCGCGGGAGCAGTGCTATGTGGGGGCAAGCCAGCTGCGGCAGATGATGAAATCCGCGCAGCAGCAGTGGTATGGTGACACCCTCAGCCAGTACGACGAGCTGTTCTGGGCCAGCAAGGGCCACTTCTCCATCACCGAGCTCGGCTTTTACAACTATCCCTACCTGTTCGGCTATCTGTTCAGCCTGGGGCTCTATGCCCAGAAGGAGCGGGCCGGGGGCGATTTTGCCCACGCCTATCGCGCGTTGCTCACCGACACGGGCCGCATGAGCGCCGAGGATCTGGTGGAGAAACACCTGGGGGTCGACATTCGCGAACCCGCCTTCTGGCAGGAGAGCCTGCGCTATGTGGAGGAGGCGGTCGACCGCCTCGAGCGACTGGTGTGACGGGCTGGCCCGTCTATCGCATTGGCTGATCAGACCGGCCGTTCGGGGGCGCCCCGGCGGCCCCTGTTTCTTTCGTGGCGGGCCCGCAGCGGCCCGGCCACGCGCATTTCACCCCGGGCAGCCTCTGCCCCTGATATTGATGACGAGCGTTTGATGCAGCAACGAATTTACCCACAGCAGTGGCACAACCAGCATATCTATCCCGCCCTTGATTGCCCCGAGCTGGAAGCGGACATGAGCCTGGCCCGAGCCAACCTCGCCGAGCTTGCCAGTTTTATCGACGGTCTTGAGCAGGTATTGGGCAATACTGACGCCTTGCCCGATTTTTTGCGCGAAGTACGCCTGCGGGCCCAGCGGATCCGCAATATCGGCTGGAACGTCGCCATACTGGCGGCCTGCAAGGGCAGTCAGGATGCCCGCGATGTGCTCGCCAAGCAGCTGGCTTCCCGCGCCCGCGCCCTCAACGCCGATCTGTTCAAGACCCTGGCCCCGGTGGAAGATCTGATGCTG
The DNA here is from genome assembly GCF_000820005.1 of Aeromonas piscicola. Lineage (GTDB taxonomy): Bacteria > Pseudomonadota > Gammaproteobacteria > Enterobacterales > Aeromonadaceae > Aeromonas > Aeromonas piscicola. Next base: position 109,881 of record NZ_CDBL01000055.1, read on the forward strand.
GGACTGCCCGAGCCCGAGTTTGAGCGGCTGATGCTGGATCCCTCGCTCGGAGAAGAGGATTACCGGCTGCGCCATGAGCGCCGCTTGCAGGATCAGCGCCTGCCGGTGGAGGCCGAGCAGCTGGTGATTGGGCTTGGCACCGACGGGTTGCACGCCTGGGGCAACCTCTACAACGATCTGGTGGGCAAGATCCGCCTCGTTATCGATGGTCGCGAGATGGGGCTAGCCGAGGCGAGCAATCTGCTATCCAGCCCAATACGGGCCCTGCGCCGCGAGGCCTTTGATGCCATCAGCGCTGGCTGGGAAGGGGAGCAGGAGACGGTGGCCGCCATCCTCAATGCCCTCAACGGCTGGCGACTTGAACTGGCGCGCCAGCGCGGCAAGCAGCGTGTGCTTGATGCGCTGGATCTCTCCTGCCATCAGAGTCACATAGAGCGCACCACCCTGGATACCCTCATGGCCGAGACCTATAACGCCCGGGGTCTGGGCCAGCGGGCGCTGGGGCTGATGGCCCGGCAGCTTGGCATTACAGATCCGGGGCCGGAGGACTTGTTTGCACCGCCTCCGGCGGCTAGCAGTCGAGAGATCCCGTTTGAAGAGGCGATCGAGATCATAGCCGCGGCCTTTGCCCGCTTCGATCCCGAGATGGGGGAGTTTGCCCGCATGATGGCCGAGAAGGGCTGGATTGATGCGGCGCCCACCCCGAACCGGCGTACCGGTGCCTACTGCACCAAGTTTGCCGAGCCGGTGGAGCCAAGGGTCTTCATCACCTATGCCGGCACCATGGACAACGTCATCACGCTCGCCCACGAGCTAGGTCACGCCTGGCACAACTGGCTCATTCGCGATCTGCCCATGAGCCAGCGCAGCTACCCCATGACGCTGGCGGAGACCGCCTCCATCTTTGCCGAAACCCTGGTGCGCAGCGCCCTGTTCGAACAGGCGCAGACGCCGGAGCAGCAGCAGGCCATCGCCTGGGCCGAAGCCGACGGTGCCGCCACCTTCCTGGTCAACATTCCGGCCCGCTTCGATTTCGAGCAGGCGCTGGTGGCTGCCCGTGGACAGGGCTATGTGTCGGCACAGCGGCTCAAGACGATGACGGACGAAGCCTGGGGCCGCTGGTATGAGGAGAGTCTGGTGCGTTATCACCCTCTGTTCTGGGCGGCCAAGGCGCATTTTTCCATCGCCGGGCTCGGTTTTTACAACTACCCCTACCTGTTTGGCTATCTGTTCAGCCTGGGGGTCTATCAGCAGTTGATGAGCCGTCAGGCGGCAGGGGAAACGAATGTGGCCGAGGCTTATCGTGCCCTGCTGCGCGATACCGGCCGCATGAGCGCCGAAGATCTGGTGGCAAAACACCTGGGTCAGGATATCCGTGAGGCTGCCTTCTGGCAGGGCAGCATGGCGCTGGTGGCGGCGGCGGTGGATCGCTTCGAGCAGACCTGCGGCTAAGGGAACTCTGGCACGTGAAGGCGCCGCCGGGCAGTGTATCTGCCCGGCGGCTTTTTTATGGCCGGGGGTCGACTGGCCGAACCGGGCCCACCAGCAAGGGGCGGGGCTGGTGGCTAAGATCCGGCTGGTAGCCGTTGAAGAAGAGGTTCAGCAGCACCGAGCTCAGGGTCGCCAGCAGGATACCGCTGTGCAGCAGTGGCTGCAGCGCGGCGGGAAAGTGCTGAAAGAAGTGGCCGGAGACGGTGGGGATCATGCCTATTCCCAAGCTGATGGCGACTATGTAGAGGTTGTGACGGTTGCTGTTGTAATCGGCCCGCGCCAGGATGCGAATGCCGGTGGCCAGCACCATGCCGAACATGACGATGCCGGCGCCGCCGAGCACGAAGGGGGGAATGGAGGCGACCATCAGCGACATCTTGGGGATCAGGCCAAAGGCGAGCAGTATCCCCCCCGACATGACGCAGACCCAGCGGCTCGATACCCCGGTCACGCTCACCAGCCCGATATTCTGGGAAAACGAGGTGTGGGGAAAACTGTTGAAGATGCCGCCAATCACGGTTCCTATACCATCCACCCGCAGCCCCCGCACTATGTCGCCCCGGCTGGCCGGGTGACCGACTATGTCGCCGAGGGCCAGAAACATCCCCATGGATTCGATGAAGGTGATCAGCATGATGACGGTGAGGGTGGCGATGGAGATGGGATCGAAGGTGGGCCAGCCGAAGGCGAAGGGGACTATGGGGGCAAACCAGGCGGCCTCATCCAGGCCGGTCAGGTTCACCTCGCCCATGCCGATGGCCACTCCGAAGCCGAACAGTATGCCGAGCAGTACTGAGATGTTGCTGAAAAAGCCCTTGGTGAAGCGGGTCACCAGCAAGATGAAGGCGAGCACCAGGAAGCTGGTGCCTATGTAGCGCAGGCTGCCGTACTCGGGATTGCCCTTGCCCCCCGCCATCCAGTCGATCCCCACCTGCATGATGCTGATCCCGATGGAGGTGATGACCACACCTGTCACCACGGTCGGGAAGAGCGGCATCAGGCGGCCGACCAGGGGCACCAGCAGGGTGGAGATGACCCCGGCGGCTATGGTGGCACCGAAGATGCCGGTCAGCCCCAGATCCGGGTTGGCGCCTATGGCCAGCATGGGCATGACGGCGGCGAAGGTGACCGACATGATGACCGGCAGCCGGATCCCGGCAAACCGGCCGATCCCCAGACACTGCAGCAGGGTGACGATACCGCAGCAGAACAGATCCGAGCTGATGAGATAAGAGATTTGATCCTTGGGCAGCCCCAGACTGCCGCCTATCACCAGCGGCACCGCCACGGCGCCTGCGTACATCACCAGCACATGTTGCAAACCCAGGGTAAAGAGCTGGCCAGGGGGGAGCATGCGTTCCACTTCATCGACGGTGCGGCGCGTGGTCGTCCCGGGGGGATTGGTCTGGTTCATGAATACCTCACTCCTTGCGGCCCGACCGGCACGGCCGGGCAAAATGGGACTGGCTGCACCGTTCATGGAACCCGCGATGGGCTGGGCAGGGAGTGAACGCTGATCCTGTATGCGTTCAGGCATGGTCGGCGTGGATGGCCGCCCCGGGTGCGCACCCATGGAGGCTGATACTGCACAAAACGTGCGCAATAGGGCGTGCTGGCTTGGTGGTGATGCGCCTGCTGGCGGTTTTGTGGACGGGATCACAGGGTTGGAAAGCCGTGGCTGGGCAATCGTTTGCTGGCCCGCGGGACGGGCTCTCACATTGGTAGCCGGCGTATCATTTCTGCCTGGCGGGCTCTCACTTTGATACTCGCGCGGGGGAAAGGCCCCCTCAATCTGGTTTCATCCGCAACAGGAGGCGTGATCCAAAGCAAGAAAGTGGGATGTTTTGGTGGCGCAGGGCCCCGCCGCTGGGGTAGGTTCGATAGAACCGACACAGTTTTTGAGGTCTTGTCCATGATCATCTATCTGCATGGTTTTGATGCCACCAGCCCCGGCAATCATGAAAAAGTGCTGCAGTTGCAGTTTATCGATGATGATGTGCGTTTCGTGCACTACAGCACGGTTCATCCCCGTCATGACATGAGCCATCTGCTCAAGGAAGTGAAGAAGCAGCTCGACATGAGCACGGACCCCAAGCCCCTCATCTGCGGGGTGGGGCTGGGAGGCTACTGGAGCGAGCGGATCGGCTTCCTGTGCGGTATCAAGCAGGTGATTTTCAATCCCAATCTGCACCCCGAGATCACCATGCAGGGCAAGATAGACAGACCGGAAGAGTACGAGGATATAGGCACCAAATGTGTGTCTGAATTTCGTAGTAAAAATTCAGGAAATTGCCTCTGCATCCTTTCCGTTCAGGATGAAATCCGCGATAATGGCGAAACTGAGCGTGAATTGAAGAATTATTACAACATCGTGTGGGATGAGCGAGAGACTCACAAGTTCAAGAACATCTCTCATCACCTGCAACAGATGAAGGCTTTCAAGGAAGCCTGATTGATCGTCACGTCATGGATTCAACTATCAAGGGAGCCGATGGCTCCCTTCGCTTTAATGGAACCGAGGTAATTAACCATGACCAATATTGTTGTCGTCGGCGGCGGGGCCGGCGGTCTGGAGCTGGCCACCAGCCTGGGCCGCAAACTGGGCAAGAAAAACAAGGCCAAGATCACTCTGGTCGATCGCAACCGTACCCACCTGTGGAAACCCCTGCTGCACGAAGTAGCTACCGGCTCCATGGATGCGGGCATCGATGCCCTGAGCTACCAGTCCCATGCCAAGAACCACGGTTTCGATTTCCAGCTGGGCAGCCTGACTGACATCAAGCGCGACGAAAAGCGCATCGTGCTGGGGAAGATCGTCGACGAGAACGGCGACATAGTGGTGCATGAGCGGGAGGTGGCGTACGACATCCTGGTGATGGCGATCGGTTCCGTGTCCAACGACTTCAACACCAAGGGCATCAAGGATCACTGCATCTTCCTGGACAGCCCCTCCCAGGCGCACCGCTTCCACAACAGCATGATGAACCGTTTCCTGCAGTTCGCCACCGAATACCAGCCCGGTGACAAGGTGAAGATCGCCATCGTCGGCGGTGGCGCCACTGGTGTCGAGCTCTCTGCCGAGCTCTACAACGCGGTGGAGCAGCTCTATGCCTACGGCTTCAAGAACCTCACCACAGAGAGCCTGAAGGTGAGCCTGGTGGAAGCGGGCCCCCGCATTCTGCCGGCGCTGCCGGAGCGCATCAGTGGCGCTGCTCATCAGGAACTGGTCAAACTGGGGGTGGATGTGCGTACCGCCACCATGATCACCGAAGCCACCAGCGATGGGCTGCACACCAAGGATGGGGAGCTCATCGAAGCTGATCTCATGGTGTGGGCTGCCGGCATCAAGGCGCCGGATTTCATGAAGGATATCGCCGGCCTTGAAACCAACCGCATCAACCAGCTGGTAGTGAAAGAGACACTGCAAACCAGCCGTGACGAGAACATCTTCGTCATCGGTGACTGCGCTGCCTGCCCGCAGCCGGATGGCAAATTCGTGCCGCCGCGCGCCCAGTCCGCCCACCAGATGGCGACCCAGGCGTGCAAGAACATCCTGGCCAAGTTGGAAGGGGGCGAGATGAAGCCCTACCTCTATCACGATCACGGCTCGCTGGTCTCTTTGAGTCGCTTCTCCACCGTGGGCAGCCTGATGGGCAACCTGATGCGCGGCTCCATGATGGTGGAAGGCTACATAGCTCGCATGGTGTACATCTCGCTCTATCGGATGCACCAGGTCGCCCTGCACGGCTACATCAAGACGGGTCTCATCATGCTGGTGGGCCGCATCAACCGGGTGCTGCGCCCGACCCTGAAGCTGCACTAAGCCGCTTGGGGCAAACGTGCCGGGGCGGCAATGGCCCCGCGCACCATGAAAAAGGAGAGGCCAAGGCCTCTCCTTTTTTGTTTCAGGGGTATCAGGAGGCGTCCACCTGCAGGGTGCGCACCTCGGTGAGGGCGGCGGTGAAGAAGAGCCGCGCCAGCTCCGGATCCCCTTGCCCGGCATCGCGGGCGACGTTGGCAATATCGCCGCCGAGCAGGGTGATGGTGTTGCCGACCTTGCTCACCCGATCGATGAGGGAACCGAATTGCTGGGAGAATGTCGTCGTCTGGCCGAGAAAGCCTTGCTGACGCTGGCTCTGCCCCTCAATCTGGTTCACCTGTCCTTCCAGACTGTTCACCTTGTTCTGGGTTTGCGTCAGGGTGACGGCCAGGGCGATGAGGCCCGGCAGCCCCAGCAATCCCAGCCCCAGCAGGTAGAGCTTTTTCTTGTTGAGGGAGTCCAGCTCCTGACGGGCCCCGGCCAGGTTGGATTGCAGCCCGGCTATGGTGGCTTGCAGCTCCACGCCGATCCGCTGCAACGCTATGTTGTCCTGCACGATGCGCTCGTTGGCTGTCTGGCTGGCGGTCAGGGTCTGGGCGGTCAGCGTCTGGATGGGGGTGATCTCCTGCTGGACCAGATCGACGAACGCCTTGAGCGCCTCTGGGTTGAAAGGGCCGGTATTGGCCAGCTGTTGCGTCAGTTGCACCTCCAGGCGCGCACCAAACGCCAGGACCTGCTGCTGCATGGTTTGCACCTGGGGCAGCAGCGCCGCGACCACCTCCTCGACGTTCTGCTGGATGTTGACGGCGTTTTGCGGCAGACCGGTGAAGGACTGAATGACGGCTTCGGCCTGCTGCATGTTGGCAATGGATTGAGAAAGAATACCGTTGCTCATGGGCTCTCCTTGATAGAAGAGGGCGGCCTGGCCGCCCTCCCGTGGTTTAGGCGGCCAGACGGCCGACGAAATCGGCTATGGTGGCGGTTGCGGGCACTTGCATGGGGCTGACGCCGGCCATCTGAGCCTTGATGGTGTTCACGTCGACGAGCACCGTCTTCACTGTGGTGTCGGCGGCGGTCAACCAGAGCTGGCGGATGTCGTCGCCGCTGGTGATGCCCTTGTCCAAATCCGTGATCAGGCTGCCGAGATCCGAGGTCAGGGCGTCCCAGGCATTGCTCATCTGGGTCGCGGCATTGACCGCGTTTTGGGCCTGTACCTGGAGCCCTTTATAACCATTGCCGATCTGGGTGGCGATCAGTACCTCGCTGTTGAGATTGCTGCGCTTTTGGTACAGGTCCTGGCGGGCGCCCAGCGAGTTGTGCAGCACGATGGAGCCTGCGGTGATACCGGCGGCACCTGCCACCATCATGGCGACCCCACCTATTACCACAGGCGTCGAGGTGCCTGCGGTGACGAAGTCGGCCACTGCGCCTATGGCAGTGACGAAGGCACCGCCAATCACCAGCAAGCCCCCAACCACTATGCCGGCGATGGCGCCATCGATGGCCGCGTTGATCTTGTCGATGTCACCGTTGAGCTGAGCCAGCACCCCGTTGTCACCCTGCACCTTGCTGTTGAGGTTCACCACAATGCCCTGGAAGTTGCGGGAGTCGGTGATCAGATTGTTGTTGAGATCCAGGATAATAAGACGGGTGTCGGAGGATACCTTGTGGTACTCGGTGGCCTGTTCTTTGATAACGTTCAGCTGCCTGAGCCACTGGGCCTTGGTGGAACCGGGAGGGAGCACGGTCGGGATGGCATTTTGCAGGGCGTAATAGTTGGAGATGTTGCTGATGTTGGTGATGATCTGTGGCTGGATCTGATTGAGGTACAGGTCTGCATGCCCTTTGGCGACGTCCAGTCCCTGGTTGATCTGGGTCTGATTATCCTTGAGATTCGGGAACTGGCTGAAGTCCACAGACACCTGTTGTTTGACGCTGTTGCAATAGGTCTGGATCTGCAGCGCCTGACCGGCCTGACCGGCCATGCTCTGATCCATGGAAATGGTTGCATTTATCATGTCTATCGTCCTTTTGTGGTGGGGGTTAAGCGTCGGGCAGGACGCCGTTGCCGGCATAGGCGGTCTTGATGTCATTCACCTGATCGGAGAGCAGTTGCCAGGATTGGGTATTCAGCGCCAGGGTGCGCCTGAGCAGACGCACATCGCCGTCGTTGCTGAGGTCGGCCACCACGGGTACGGCGTTCTGATAGGCGTCGGCCACCTTCTGCCAGCCCGAGGGCAGGCCTGTGATCGCCCTGGCTACCGTCTCGTAGGTGCTGACAAACAGCTGGTTTTGGGCCTGCACCGACTTTGCGACCGTCAGCATGGCGTTGGTTTCGGCCAGCGCCTGGTAGGCCTGGGCCAGTTTCTGGGTATTGGCCTTGAGCTCCTTGGCCGCTAGGCTGGCACCGGCTATGCCGGATGACAGGGCCTGGATACCGGATATCATGTATTGGGTCTGCTGGTCTGACCCCTTGGTCGAGCCTGGGTTAGCGGCAGGCTTGCCAGCGGGTTTTTCCTCCAGCGCCAGCGAGGTCACGATAGCGTGGCCCAGTTGGCTGACACCGTCACCGGCCTTGCCACCCTCGTCGACAATGGCCTGAATGTTTGCCGCTATGGCCTGGTTCAATGCATCTATGGCCTTGGCCTGGCGCTGGGCGTCGGCGATCAGATCCTGTTCGAGCTGAGTGATCACCCCCAGGAAGTTGTCCATCAGGGGACGCAGCGAACCCCAGGCGATCTGAACCCGGGTGTTGAGCGTCTGGGCCAAGAGCCGGTAACTCCGGGCCTGATCGGCCAGCGAGGTCAGCTGTTCTGCCAGCTTGGCCCGCCCGGTCAGCACGGCCGCATCGTCATCCTGGCCGAGCAAGCGGTTGAAGGCCGCGACCAGGGCGTAGAAATTCGAGCCATAGCTCATCAGATGGATAAGGCCAGGCAGGTTGTCTTGCTGGTAGTAGCGCGCCTGGTTGAGCATCTGGGCCTGGTAGGCCTCAATCTTGACTGCCAGGGATGAGTCGAGCTCGCTCCTGGCCAGGGACTGCTGCATCAGCAGCAGATTGGCATAGCTTTGGTTGAGCAGGGCCGGCGAGGCCGCAGACAGGTAGGCTGCCAGCAGGCCTTGATCTCCAAGATCCAGTGTGGTGATTGTGGTCATGGCGTGGCCTCCGCACCGGCTTCGGCGAGGTGGCTTGCGTGGAAATGTACCCGCGTTGAAGGGGTGGGATGAGGTGGTCGGGTGTCGAGCTGCATCATGATGCTGTCCTCGTGACGAAGTGGGTCAGTCTCCGGCGTAGGGCCGGGACAGACTCACCCTATGGAAAGGCGAAACGGGTCGCAACTGACAATTATATCACTTGATGTTTGAGCCAGAACGGCTAATGAGGGATCTTTTGGAGCTTGTTGTGCCGGTTGACCTGCGTTGTCTCCCTGACTTGACACCAGCAGGATCCAGCCAGCCGACGCTCTATGGATCCTGCCTTTTCAAGCACCAACAGCAATGATCCAACAGACACGCATCGAGTCAGTTTTCTTGCCTGGAAACTATCGCTGTTTTAGGCTGTTTCCCCGGTACAATCGATAAGGAAACCAAGATGATCCTCTCAACCACCCCCACCCTGGAAGGCAAGACCATTCGTGAATATCGCGGCATCGTGGTTGGCGAAGCTATTCTCGGCGCCAACATCTTCAAAGATCTCTTTGCCGGGATCCGCGACATCATAGGCGGCCGCTCCGGCGCCTACGAAAAAGAGCTGGCCCGCGCCCGCGAGATTGCCTTCGATGAGCTCAAAGAACGCGCCTCCGCCTTGGGTGCCAACGCCGTGGTTGGCATCGATATCGACTACGAGGTGGTGGGGCAAAATGGCAGCATGCTGATGGTCAGCATCAGTGGCACCGCCGTGGTGGTCTGATCCCTTGAATAAACTGAAAAACCGGCAACCGTCTGCCGGTTTTTCAGTTTCTGTGCCCCGGCATGGGGGGGCGACCGATCCTCTGCCTGCTCTTGATGGCCATGCTCTAGACGTAGTGCGGCTCACGCCTGCCATACTTAAAGCAAGATAGGACGGTCTGGAGATCAATCATGTTCCATGTTCGCTGGTTATTGTTGTGGTGCTGGCTGGGCAGTGCCATGGGGGCAAGCATTCAGGCGGTGACAGAGGATCTTCCCCCTTACAACTACCGGGATAGGGATGGTCAGGTCACCGGGCTCTCGGTGGATATGTTGCACCGAATGCTGGATGTCAGCGGCATCACGCTCGACAGCAAGGGGATACAACTCCTGCCCTGGGCGCGGGCCTATCAGATGGCGCAGTATGATCCCAATACCGTCATCTTCAGCATAATACGGCTCCCGGAGCGCGAGGCACTCTTCCATTGGGTGGGGCCAATCGGTCCTCGTACCCTCTGGTTTTATCGCCTGGCAAACCGTGACGATGTAGTGGCCAGTCAGCTGGCCGAGCTGGCTTCCTGGCGGATTGCCGTGGTGCGCGACTCGGCGATGGTCCGTGAGCTGTCGGGAAAAGGGCTCAATCTGGTATTGGTACATGACGAGGATGATAAATTTCGGATGATGTTGCGCGGGAGGGCGGACGTTGCCCCTGCCATGCAGATGGGCGCCGCCTATCACATAGAGACATTGGGGCATCACTACTCGGATTTTGTTCCCATGTTCCAGTTTCAGGAGACCAAGCTGTTCTACTTTGCCTTCAGTCGTGACACGGATGGCGCAACCATCAAGCGACTGCAAACGGCGCTCGATCAGATGCGAGCGGATGGTTCCTACGATGAGATCACCCAGAAATGGGTGCGCCGCTTCTGGGTTAAACCGACTAGCGAGTGAATTGCCGCCGCTGGTGGACGAGACCCTGTCGGGCTTTCGCCAGATCTGCCAGGCCGGTGGCACCGTCGTGCCTCATACGTTGCCGACCCCGGTGCCACGGTGGCCAATATTCAGATCGATGGCAAGGAGCAGGTGTGGGTCAACGGGGTCAAGGTGAAAGCCAAGCGCACCGACGGCGCACTGCAATTTCGTCAGGCCACCATTCTCTACACCTTGCAGGGGGACCCGCGTATTCGCAATGAGAGCGACTGGAATGACAGCGATGCCCAGAATAGCGGCCCCATCACGTTGGAGTAACGGGCGCGCGGTTTGACGCGTATCTTGCTGATGAAAAAAGCAGACACCGCTTGCCCGGTGTCTGCTTTTGTTGTCTCTGGAGGGCCAAAGGATTAGCCCGCCCCTTGGCGCGACGGCCGGATCAGACCCCGATGATGGTATTGGCCTCCCCATACCAGTCCAGCTTGTCGGCCAGAGTGACCACGGAGCCGATGATGATAAGGCTCGGGCTCCTGACTCGCTGGGCCAGTTCGGCCAGCTGCTGCAGCTCGCCGCGCACCACCCGCTGGCTGAGCCGGGTGCCTTGTTCCACCAGTGCCACCGGGGTGTGGCCGGGCATGCCGTGGGTTTGCAGCTCATCCTGAATGCGACCGGCATGGGCCAGCCCCATGTAGAAGACCAGGGTCTGGCGGGGCGCTGCCAGCGCCGACCACTCCTGAGCGATATTCCCCTCCTTGTCGTGGCCGGTGATGAACTGCACCCGCTGGGCGTGATCACGGTGGGTGAGGGGAATGCCGCTGTAGGCGGCGCAGCCTGAGGCCGCCGTGATGCCCGGTACCACCGAGAAGGGGATCCCCGCCTCGGCCAGGGTCTCCAGCTCCTCGCCGCCCCGGCC
>NZ_CDBL01000055.1:121246-121540 GCF_000820005.1 Aeromonas piscicola
GCCGAGGCGGGCCTGATCCAGCAACAGCTGGTTGATCGCCTGCTGGGGTACACAGTGGCGGCCCGCCTCCTTACCGACGAAAATCCGCTCGGCATCCCGGCGAACAAGCGCCAGCACCTCCTGCGAGACCAGCCGGTCATAGACCACCACATCCGCCTGTTGCAGCTGCTGCAAGCCGTTCAGGGTGAGCAAGCCTGCATCGCCGGGGCCGGCACCGACCAGGGTGACGCTTCCCTTGCTCTGCACCGGCTCATTGAGCAGCTCGACGACGCTCTGCTCGGCGGCCTGCTGCTG
>NZ_CDBL01000055.1:121909-122273 GCF_000820005.1 Aeromonas piscicola
GAGTTTGACCCGTTCGCGCAGCTTGCCCGCCTGCGCCGCGAGCTGACCGAGGTGTTGCGGCAGCATGGCTTCGATTTTCTCCCGCAGTTGGCGGCTCAGTACCGGCGCCGAGCCTGCACTGGAGATCGCCACCATCAGCGGCGAGCGGTCGATGATGGCGGGCATGATGGCACTGCAGTGGGCCGGAGAGTCCACCACGTTGCAGAAGATCTGGCGCAGGCTCGCCTCGCGAAAGACCTGATGATTGACCTCTGGCTGGTTGGTGGCGGCGATCACCAGCCACTTGCCATCGAGCAGTTCGGGGTGAAAATCAGCGGCGCAGACGGTCAGACGACCCTGCTCGGCCCAGCTCATCAGCTGGGGT
>NZ_CDBL01000055.1:122520-227427 GCF_000820005.1 Aeromonas piscicola
CAGCAGGCGCGCCTTGCGCACCGCCACCTCACCGCCGCCGACGATAAGCACCGGCTTGTTTTGCAGCTGACAGAAGAGAGGGAGAAAGTCCATAACAGGCTCCGGATGCTGGCCCGCTCGCAATGCCGCGCCGGGCGAGATAGCAGGGCGCGCCGTGGCGCACCCTGGATGGTTGGGGGAAAGGCCCCCCAACGGGAATAAAAAAGGGGACGCGTGATCTACGCCCGGGCCAACGACAGATCCCCACCGGTGTCGGCCACTTGATCACGCTTCCCCAAACGAGGTTTTTCTATTGCACCGCTTTGACGTGCATGTTGGCGACGTACTGATCTTCGGCCCAGAAGATGCGGTCAGCGACCATGGCTTCCGGGTTGAGGGTGACGCCGCGCAGCACCCGCTCCTTGAACTTGTGATAACCGGCCCTGTCGATAAGGTGACCCATGTGCAGGTAGATGGGTTTGCCATCCAGCATCTCGGCCTCGAACTCGAACAGGTTCTTGATCACTGCGTGCAGCACCTCTTCGGTCACCCAGTTGAGGAACAGCTTGCCGGTACGGGGGGTCTTCTTGCTGGTGCGTCCGCCCAGTTTGACCATGTAGAGCTGCTTGGGATCCCGCTGCCAGGCCATGGTCGGGCAAGCCAGCACGCATTCGCCACAGCCGATGCACTTGCTCTCCTCCTTGACCGCCTTGCCATGTTTGATGGCGAGGCAATCCACCGCGTGGTGGCTGCACGCCTTGACGCAGGCGCCGCAGCCGATGCAGCGCTCGGCATTGAAGTTGATCTTGGCGATGCCGAGGATGCCAAAGTCGGCCATGTTGGCCTTGGCGCAGTCGTTGGGGCAGCCAGCGATCACCATCTTGAGGTGATAGGGGTTGGGGTAGAGGTGCTTCTCCATCCGCTGGGCCAGCCCGGTACAGTCGATATTGCCCTTCTGGCAGATGGTGTTGCCCTGACAGGCGACGATGTTGCGCCCGCCGATGGTCTGGTAACCGGCTGTGGTGTCCGCCACCTCGATGCCGCAGGTCTCCACCTCGAGCTCCTTGATAAAGGGCTCGAGGGCGGCATTGACCTTGTCCATGTCCTGATACTTGATGCCGGGCATCGCCAGCTTCTGGCGGGTGGTGAGGTGGATCAAGCCGTTGCCGTACTGTTCGGCGATCTGCTGGGCCACCGCCAGCAGGTGGGCGGGCATGATCCCGCCGGGAATGCGTACGCTGATCATCGCCTCACCGCGCACCTTGGAGAGGCGGTATTCGTTCTTGGCGCGGGCCTTGATGATGTCGATATCGAGACTCATGGTGTTCTCCCTCAGTCGATCAGATGCTGGGCCTGGTCAAAACGAAAGACCGGTCCATCCACGCAGATATAGGTGTCGCCCATCCGGCAGTGGCCACACTTGCCCACGGCGCAGGCCATGCGGCGTTCGTAGTCGACCCAGATACGCTCCTTGGGGATGCCCCGCTCGAGGAAGGCGAGCACCACGAAGCGGATCATGATGGGGGGGCCGACCACGATCACCTGGATATCCTCTTTGTCAGCGAGATCCAGCTGGTCGATGTAGTCGGTGACCCGACCGATGCGAAACTGATCGCTCTCCTTGCCCTCGTCCAGGGTGACGATGAGGTTCTGCTGCTCGGCCCACAGCGGCATCTCGTGGCGATAGAGCACCGCCTGCTCGTTCTTGAAGCCGAGGATCATGTCGAGGGACTTTACCTGTTCCGGGTGTTTGCTAAAGCGGCGCAGCAGCCCTTTGACCGGGGCGACGCCGGTACCGCCCGCCACCACGATGAGGTGCTGGTTGCGGTAGGTCTCCAGCGGATAGCCGTTGCCGTGGACGCCGCGCATCCACACCTTGTCGCCCACATCGAGGGCAAACAGCGCATCGGTCACTTTGCCGACTTTGCGGATCAACAGATCCACATAGCCATCGCCATAGTCGGAGACCGAGATGGGCGCTTCGCCGACGGTAGGCAGGGAGATCTCCACAAACTGACCGTAGTGGACATCAAAGTCGCGGGAGACCCGAAAGTTCCACTCCAGCTCGGTGTGGCGCTCGATCGCCAGAATGGTGTAGGCCTTGGGCAGCAGGCGGTTTTCGACCACTTCCTGCTGCTGTTCTGCTGTTGCGGTTTGTTGGCACTGGCACATATCAGTTCGCCCCCTGCGCGTTGTCGGCTGCGATGGTCTGTTCGACCACATCGGTCATCTTGTTGATGATGTTGCTAAAGGAGATGTAGTGAGGGCAGCGATCGTCGCAGCGGCCACAGCCGACGCACATATGCTCCTCCCCCTGACGGGCCTTGTAGTCGTTGACCTTGTGCAGGGCGCGATAACGCAGGCGCTCGCCATGTTTGGCGCGAAAACCGTGGCCACCGGCCATGTCGCTGAAGCCATCCACCATGCAGCTGGCCCACTGGCGGCGACGCTCGCCCTGCTTGGGATTCTCCGCATAGGTGAGGTCGTGCACGCTGTAGCAGCTGCAGGTCGGGCAGGAGGTGGTGCAGCGGCCGCAGCCGATGCAGCGGCTGTCGTACTCGGCCCAGACCGGATGGGCGGTGAGGATCTGGCGGATCCGCTGGGGGTCGTCACAGATGCTGTCCGGGGTGCGCACCTTGACCGGGTTGCTTTGGACAAACTCCGGGGTGAAGTCGTCGGATTCACCCAGCTCGGCAAAGTAGCCGAGCAACTCCGGATCCTTCACCTCGATACGGGCGCCCTCATCGCTCAGACGAATGGCGGCGGCGTAGTCCTTAGTCTCATTGCTGCCCATGGAGACGCAAAAACAGTTCTCGAAGCTCTCGCGGCACTCCAGCAGTACCAGCTTGAGCTTGCTGCGCAGCCGGGCGTAGTAGACGTCGCTGTTCTGGCCGTTTTTCAGGTAGACCTGATCCAGTCGGCGCAGGGCGTGGATATCGCAGCTGCGCAAGAACAGCAGGGTGGGCTTGGCCTCCACCCTGGATTCGCGCAGCTCCAGATTGTCGAAGTGAAACAAAGTCTGGGTGATGGGGAGCACCACCTCTTTCGGGGAGAAGTGGGACTTCTCCTGCCACACCAGATCGGCCGGATGGCGGATGCTGTGGTAGGTGACGTTGTCGGTGTCGGAGAAGCGACCGCCCCGATATTCGGCCGCAGGGGCCATGATCCGGTAATCGGGCAGCAGCCGCTCGAACAGCTGCGCCAGCGCGGGATGGGTGAGAAGAAACGACATAAATAAACACCTTGTATGAGGGTGAGATGCCCTGGCATAGGGATGAGGAGCGGGCCGATCAGGGTGTCTGGCACCGGTGCTGGCCGCGCTTGCCTCGCCACGGTCTGTTTTTATGACTCATGTTGTTCAACTGACCCGATTGTTATTGTGTTGGCGGCGCGTGCGTCGCGGCAGGTCGGGTCATGCCTGTAAAAGCCTTATCAATTGAGCAGGGCGGCCTGATAGCCTGCGCACTTGCCCATCACGTATCCCATCTCCAGCTTGTTGATATCGCGGGTGAAACGGGAAACGGGGAAGTAGTCGGCCGGGGCGATCACCTCGATCTGGCAGTCATCCGGCGGATTGGCGATAAAATCGAGCGCCTCGTTGTAGCTGCGATCCCGCTGCTCCAGCGCATGGGCCAGCGCGGGGCGGGTCTTGAGCAGGGTGCGGATCATCCAGGGGAACGGCATCGGCTTGAGCCGGTAGCCGAGCGGCTCGGAGAGGATCACCGTCAGGTGACGGGCACCGCGGCGATAGGCCTCGATCACCGGGATGGAGTCGGCCACCCCGCCATCAGTCATCGGCACCCCGTGTACCTCCGGGTATTCGCGGGAGGCGAGGGGAATGGCGCAGCTGGCGGGCAGCACCTCGTTCATGTTCTCCGGCTTGACCCGGATGTACTCCGCCTTGCCGGTCAGGGTATTGGTCACCACCGCATAGAAGGGGATGGCGGTCTCGCGATAGGTATGGATATCGAGGGGGTATTTGCGGCAACTGGTATTCCACAGCCAGTGGATATCCACCAGATTGCCCCCCTTGGCAAAGCGCAGGGGGTCCATGAACTCCTGAGCACAGGCCAGTTCGGTCAGGATGTCGTGGCTGCGGCCATGCTGGCTGGCAAGGTAGGCCAGCAAGTTGGTGGCCCCCGCCGAGACGCCGATGGCAAAGTCAAAGGGGCGATAGTCATGCTCGATAAACGCATCCAGCACGCCGCTGGCAAAGATGCCGCGCATGGCACCGCCTTCTACAACCAATGCGCTGGGGGATGCGGTTTTGTTCATGACAGGCACCTCATAAGTGAGAGAGAAAAGATAAGTGGGAGAAAAAACGTCCGGGCTGCCAGGCCGACCGTTTTGATAGCCAACCGGGGTTGGCCATCGCAATGAGGTCATTCTAAGAAGGGGATTGTGTTTAGAATATCTGTTAATAATGAATCAATCGTTTTGTATTTCTAAACGCTAATGATAAAACTCGTTGTGATAAAAGGGGTTATGTAGGAGTCTCAAAGATTCTGTGATGGCTGGATATTGGCAAGGATGAGTGTGTCATGACGTTATTGCTTCCCCCGCTGCTCAAACGTGGCGATACCATCGGCTTTTTCTCCCCCTCCAGTGCGGCCACGGCCTGGGCGCCACAGCGCTTTGCTCGCGCCAAGGCGTTTTTGGAGGCGCAGGGTTTCAGGCTCAAGGCGGGCAGCCTGACCGGCCAGCAGGATCACTGGCGATCCGGCTCCATAGCCGCGCGGGCAGCCGAGCTCAATGCACTCATTCGCGATCCGCACGTGCGTTGCATCATGTCGGTGATCGGCGGCAGCAATTCCAACTCCCTGCTGCCGTATCTCGATTTTGATGCGCTCAAACGGGACCCCAAGATCATCATCGGCTACTCGGACGTGACGGCCCTGTTGCTCGGCATTTATGCCAAAACTGGCCTGGTTACCTTCTATGGCCCGGCGCTGGTGGCCTCGTTCGGTGAATTGCCGCCGCTGGTGGACGAGACCCTGTCGGGCTTTCGCCAGATCTGCCAGGCCGGTGGCGCCGTCGTGCCTCATAGCTTGCCGACCCCGGCGCAATGGACCGACGAGCGGCTGGATTGGGAAAACCAGACCCGGGCCAAGCAGTGCCTGCCCAACCGGCTGATCTCGGTGGGAGCGGGCAAGGTGCGGGGCAGGCTGATCGGCGGCAACCTCAATACCCTGGCGGGGATCTGGGGCTCCCCCTATATGCCGGCCATCCAGCAAGGAGACATTCTGTTGCTGGAAGACAGCCTCCATTTGGCAGAGACGGTGGAGCGCTCGTTTGCCCACCTCAAGCTGTGCGGGGTGTTTGACCGCATCGGTGGCCTGGTTCTCGGCAAGCACGAACTGTTCAACGATCAGGGCAGTGGTAAGTGCCCCCTCGATATCCTGCTGGAGGTGGTGGGGGAGCCGACCTTTCCCATACTGGCGGAGTTTGACTGCGCCCATACCCACCCAATGCTGACCCTGCCTCTTGGCATAGAGGCTGAGCTGGATCTCGATGCCCAGACTCTCACCCTGTGCGAGCCCTGGCTGCGTTAGCGGCCGTGTCAGCTCAGGCACGGCGTAGTAGCCGATCGCAATCCAGAGCAGGATGCAAAGAGGCCGCAACAGCGGCCTCTTTTACTTTCTCAGATCCGGGGTCAGGGCAGGGCATCCGGCCGGAAGCTTGCCCGGATCTGCGGCACCAGGGGCGAGACATCGAATCCCTTCTCTTCACCCAGCACCGGGTGGAGCAGGGCCAGATCCGGGATCGGGGTCAGATCCCCCGCCAGCAGCTGGCGGGTGGCCTGGCCCATCTGGTAGAGCTGGCGCACCGAGGCGAACTGGGTCGCGAGGTTGAGGGCACCATCATCGCGGGCAAAGGCCATCATGGGGATCTGGTAGGTGGCATCGCGAGGCGGCTTGTCACCGTGAATGCCCTTGCCCGCCGACATCAGAAACGGCTGATGATCGCCAAAGGTCACCACCAGATAGCGCTTGCCGGATTGGTCCAGGGTCTTGAGCAGCCGCTCCAGCGAGGCCATGGCATCCACTACTCCGGTGTAGTAGGTGTTGAGCAGCTGGCGCTCTGATCAGGACAGGCCTTGTCGAGTTGCTGGGCCTGATAGCGATCCCCGTCGAAGGGGCCGTGGCCCTGCATGGTGACCGCATAGGCAAACAGGGGCTGGCTATCCTGCTCGCTGCGCCTGAGCAGGTGATCGATCAGTGCATCGTCCGAGATATAGAGTCCTTTATGCTCGAGCGTGGTGAAGCGGGTATCGAACCAGCGCTCCTCGTAGCCAAGGGCCGGGATCGCCTTGGCACGGCCCCAGAACTTCTCCACATAGGGATGGGCAAACAGGGTCTTGTAGCCACTTTGCCTGGCGCTTTGCGCAAGGCCGGGCACCTGCTCCGAGAGGTAGTAGTAGGGCACGACCCCCTGCTTGAGCAGGCCCACCGGCAGGCCCGTGTTCATCTCGAACTCGGCCAGTACCGTCATGCCGCCCGTGGTGGGGGAGTGGATGGTCTTGTGCCACTGCTGCACGCTGGTGGGCAGGCTAAGGGTCGGGGGCGGGGCGCAGATCTTGCCCTGCCAGCCGAGCCAGAGCGACTCGTACTGCAGCACTATCACCAGATCGAAGCGGGGGGCTTGCCCCTGGCTAGCATGGCTGAGCTGGGGAGTGAACTCGTTGATCTGCAAGGGGTAGCGAAACACGCTGCCGTTTTGCAGCATTTCGTCCACCAGATTGAACAGGTAGAGGCCGGGACCGGCCCGTATGATGTCCCTGTGATAGTTGACCGCCCTGTCCACGTAGCGAATGTTGGCCCCCAGCAGCTTGTTGCTGGTCTGGGTGGCGAATACGCACAGGGCAAAGAAGGCGGCGGTGGCGGCCAGGGTGCGCAGGATCCAGCGTGACAGGGCGAAGCGCCAGCAGAGAAACAGCAGCAGGCCGGCGCCCAGCACTGGCAACACGGGATGTTGCTCCAGCAGGATGCGCAGCAGCGCCAGCAGGTTGCCGAGATCATCCCCCCCCAGCGGCACCCCGTAGATGGCGATCTTCATGAAGTTGGCGAGCAGGCCTATGCCTGAGAGCGCCGTGAACACCAGCCCCATGTAGAGGTTGAAACCCGCCAAGGCGCAGAGGCTCCAGCCCAGCACCATGCTGCCCCAGGCGAGGTAGTAGTGCTCGGGCCTGAAACCTGACCAGAGCAGAAACTCCCCCAGTTTGAACACCACGAAGCCGTGCAGCAGTACGAAGGTGAGGTTGCCGAGCAGCAGGCTGCCGATGACTCGCCAGCGCAAGCTGCGTCTGAGGCGGGGCAGTACGGTTCTGAGCACGGCAGCGCTCAGGGCCAGCACCAGCACCAGGCTGGTGAAGAGGTAGCTGAGGTTGAAACCCTGCTCCGGCAGCGTCTGCAGGATCTGGCTGAAGTCGGCGCTCTCGGGGCGATCCGCCAGCAGCAGGCCGATCCGCAGCTGGTAGCGGCTGGCGAGGGCATCGTCAGGCGCCCGCAGTGTACTGTTGAGATCCAGAGTACAGCCGGTTTTGCGGCACACCTGGCGCTTGTCTACCGGCTGATTCAGTTGATCTATCCGCTCTCCCCGTTCGTTGAGCAACTCCACCCGTACCTTGTCCCCCTCCTGTAGCGGCTTGAGCAGTTGCCACTGGCTGCGCACTACCAGGTAGAGGCCACGGCTGTCGCTCTTGTAGAGCAGAGCGTGACGGGTGAGGGTGGCGATCGGCTGATCGGCAGGTCCCAGTACCAGCGGCTGGGCCCGGCCGAGCCAGTTGCCGGGATTGATCTGCGGCAGTATCAGGGTCAGCAGCAGCAGCGCGGCCAGCAAGCCAAGCAGCAGGGAGGGCAGACTGGGTACCCTGGCTGACAAGCGTGCTGAAGAGGGGACTTTCATATGAGCTCATCCTTTGAGCGAGTGATGACGGCGACTGGCTGCTGCATTTAATTTGACCCGATGGTGAGGGGCTTGTTCCTTGTTGTCAATTTAATGACCAGACAATGAATATTTCATGACCATGAAGCCATGCAAACTGTGATCCGGATCGGACGGCCACACTCATTCTGTGATGAAAGCGTCATCATGGAGCTTTGCCTCTGGTCTGCATCTGCCTTGCTGCTTAGTCTCTCAATAATGATGGAGGTACATGTATGAATCCCAAAGTAGCGGCACGTCAGGCAAGATTGCTCCGCATACTGGAGAGCAAGGAGGAGATCCGGATCGGGCGCGAGCGGGATTGCCCCTTGCCACTGGCGCAGCTGGTGAGACTTAAGGAAGGTCATCCCGCTGTGCTCAAGGTGTATCGTCACGGCCTCACCGCCGAGGTATTTCACCTCAAGGTGGAGGGACATCACTGGTGCCTGAAACGGCGCCGGCACGACTCCCTAGTGGCCAACGTCGACGGCAAGACCGCCTTCCTGACCGAACTGGAGCGGCGGCGCGAGATAGAGGCCCTGCGCGAGCTGCATCCCACCATTCTCTCCAATGTGGTCTGTACCTGCTTCGGCTCGGCCAGGGCAGGGGTGCTCATCTCCCCCTGGTTGCGAGGGGTACCGGTACACGATCTCAATGACCGCAATCTGGCCCAGATGCTGGCGGTGCAGGCCGAGCTCGCCCATTGGGGCTGGTTTGACTGGGATCCGAGCCCGGGCAACCTGCTCGATGATGGCCAGCAGATCGCCGTGTTCGATTTTGGCTACATGTGGCCGTTCGATCCCCGCCATGAATTCAACTCAAACGGCCTCTCCGATCCCCAGTTTCATGTGCCGGAACGGCTGGAGACCCGCACCCTCTCGGGTCTCTGGCTCGACGAGCCGGATCCGTTGCCGCAGTTTCGCTACTGGCGTGGCCTCTGTCTGAGCTGGGTGCAGCGCGAATTGCAATATCTGACCCGTGAGGGGGCTAGCTCGGCAGTGCTGGCTCGATTGCAAGGGTTGCAGGGGGAGTGGCGCTCGGCACTGGCAAGCGATGACGCGCTGGCCGCCAACTGGTGGCGCGATATGTATCGCAGCCACAGGCTCGACATCATGGATGACCTCAGCGGCAAGAGCTGCGGCCCGCTCACCCTGCGCCGGCTCGACTGGCTTGAGAAGGCGGTGACCGACCATTTCACCGAGCTGGCGGATAATCTGGGGCCTGACGAGGCTGGCTATAGTCAGGCAGCGCTACTTGCCAGACTCGCGGGTCTGCGTGAGGAGATCCGCGCCTGTCTGCTGCCGGTGCCCACCCTGGTGGGGTAAGCGGGCGTGGGTATCTACTTCGATGACCTTAGCCGCAACGAAAAGAGGGGCACCCTGGGTGCCCCTCTTTTATGCAGTGTCACACCTCGGCTGGCTCAGTCGAGCAGCTCCTGGTGGAGGCGGTTGACTATGTGGCCCGCTTCCTCTTCCTTGACCAGGAAGCAGAGGTTATGGGCACTGGCGCCATAACAGATCATGCGGATGTTGTGCTCGCGAATGGCGTCAAAGACCTGACTGCCCACCCCGGCCGCCTCGCTCATGCGGTTGCCGATGAGCGCCACCAGGGCCAGCCCGGTTTCCACCTTCACCTTGCACAGCTGACCCAGCTCCGCCAGCACCTTGTCGCTCAAGATGGGCTCGCCGTTGCTCTGGCTGCCGGTGTGATCCAGTGTAAGCGACACGCTCACCTCCGAGGTGGTGATGAGATCCACCGAGATGCGGTGACGGGCCAGGATGCCGAACACCTCGGCCAGGAAGCCGTAGGCGTGGAACATGTTGAGGCTGTGCAGGGTCACCAGCACCTGCTGGCGGCGCAATGCCACGGCGCGAAACAGCGGGTTGGTACGGGTGCTGGCGCGGATCCAGGTGCCGCCGGCCGCCGGATCCTTGCTGGAGCCGACAAACACGGGTATGTCCTGGCGTACCGCCGGCTGCAGGGTGGCCGGGTGCAGCACCTTGGCGCCGAAGGTGGCCATCTCGGCCGCCTCGACGAAGCTTATTTCGGGGATGGGGCGGGCGCGGGTGACGAGGCGCGGATCCGTGGTGTAGATGCCGGGCACGTCGGTCCAGATCTCTATGCTGCCTGCATCCAGCGCCTCGGCGAGCAGGGCGGCGCTGTAATCGGAGCCGCCCCGACCGAGGGTGGTGGTGCGGCCATCGCTATCCGAGCCGATGAAGCCCTGGGTGATGATGAGGCTGTCGCCGAGCAGGGGACCCAGCGCCTGCTGGCAGAGGACGCGGGTGGCGGCGAGATCAACGGTCGCCTTGCCAAAGCGGCTGTCGGTGCGCATCAGCTGCCGGACATCCTGCCAGTGGGCCTTGATGCCGCGCTGGCGCAGCAGCTCGGTGAAGAGGTGGGTGGACATCAGCTCGCCGCAGGCGATGAGGCGATCGGCCAGCTCGGCATCCGTATGCTGACTGGCCTGGCGGGCCATGGTGCGGATTTCGCCGAGGGTGGCATGGATCAGGGGGCTCAGATCGCTTGGGTCGCCCAGCGCCGTCAGTATGGCCTGCTGGATCGCGGCCAGTTTGGCCAGCTGTGCCTCTTGGCCCGTTTCGTCCAGATCGCCCTGAGCCAGGGCTACCAGCAGGTTGGTGACGCCGGCACTGGCGCTCAGCACCACCACCCGGGTCGCCGGGTTGGCCAGCACCACATCGGCACAGTTGTTCATGGCCGCAGCCGTGGCGACACTGGTTCCGCCAAACTTGGCGACATTGATCGGGCTCATTGCATACTCCTGTCTTAATTTAAAAATCCGGATCCATCGGGCAAAAAGAGAGGAGGAGGCTGAAAATGGCAGGAATGAGAGAGGCTATCCCGGCCAGAAGCACTCCACCCGCAGAGCCCATCCCGTACCAGCCCCTGGTGGGGCTCGGTGGGGGATGACCACTACCGATGACAACCCGGGGGATTCAGCCCCCGTAGCCGACGTTGAGGTATCCAGTTGCCTCACTCGTCTCGGCGCTGCTCCCCCTGACCCAAGTTCATCGGACTCTGGCGTCCTCCCTCGGGCTGCCTGGGCAGCGCTCCTCTTCTGGCTCCACCGCAGGCGGTGGAGTGCAATTAGAAATACCCTGCGCTGGATTGCACTGTCAATCGAGATTGTGAAAAACTTAACAATCGGCGACAACCAGACACAAGATCAATAACTTACGAAATGGTCTTTGACAAAACCTTGGAGCGACGCTGCCAGTTGTAGAAGCGCTGCCGCTCCACCGGCAGGTCTTCCACCTCCAGCGGCTCGAAGCCCCGCTCCCGGAACCAGTGAATGGAGCGGGTAGTGAGCACGAACAGGCGGCGAATGCCGAGCCGCTTGGCCCGCTCGGCCACCTTGGCCACCAGCTGATCCCCCCGGTTGGAGTTGCGATACTCGGGGTGAATGGCGACGCAGGCCATCTCCGCCATCGCCTCTTCCATGAAGCAGTAGAGCGCCGCGCAGCCGATGATGAGGCCGTCGCGCTCGATGATGGTGAACTTGTCTATTTCCATCTCCAGCTGCTCACGGGAGCGGCGCACCAGAATGCCTTCCTCCTCCAGCGGGCGGATGAGATCCAGGATGCCGCCGATATCTTCTATGGTGGCGGCGCGGGCCTGCTCGGCGCTTTCCCTCACTATCTGGGTGCCGAGACCATCGCGGCTGAACAGCTCTTGCAGCATGGCGCCGTCATCCTGATAGCTCACCAGGTGGGAGCGGGGCACGCCGCCGCGGCAGGAGGCAATGGCCGCCCGCAGATAGCGGGCGGTGCCGGACATCTCTTCGCCCGCCTGCTCCAGCTCCACCAGCAGCTCCTCGGCCTGCTCGGGGAAGAGCTCGGAGATGGCCTCGCCGTGTCTGTCCATCACCCCCTGAGTGCTGCTGAAGCAGATGAGCTTGTCGGCCTTGAGATCCACCGCCACCCGGCGGGCCACCTCTTCCGAGCTCAGGTTGAAGCTCTCACCGGTGACCGAGCAGCCGATGGGGGAGATGAGCACCAGGCTCTTCTGATCCAGCTGGCGGGTGATCCCCTCCACGTCGATGCGGCGCACCCGGCCGCTGTGGCAAAAATCGATGCCGTCATCCACGCCGAGCGGCTGGGCGGTGACGAAGTTGCCGCTTACCACGCTGATGCGCGCTCCCTGCATGGGAGTGTTGGCCAGCCCCATGGAGAGCTGGGCCGTGATGTCGTACTGCAGGCCGCCACACACCTGTTTGATGATGGCGAAGCTCGCGTCATCGGTGACCCGGATCCGTCTGTGGTACTGGGCCTCGATACCGGCCCGGGCCAGCGCCTCGTCGTTTTGCGGGCGTGAGCCGAATACCAGCACCAGGCGTATCCCCAAGGTCTGCAGCAGGGCGATATCGCTGACGATATTGGCAAAGTTGGGGTGGCAGATGGCTTCCCCGCCCATCATCAGCACAAAG
The DNA here is from genome assembly GCF_000820005.1 of Aeromonas piscicola. Classification (GTDB taxonomy): domain Bacteria; phylum Pseudomonadota; class Gammaproteobacteria; order Enterobacterales; family Aeromonadaceae; genus Aeromonas; species Aeromonas piscicola. The sequence goes on from NZ_CDBL01000055.1 coordinate 134,870, forward strand.
GTGGCGCCTCTGTGCACGTTGACATAGGGGGTTGACTGCCGAAAGGCATAGACCAGGCTGGGTTCGCGTTCACGCACTTGAGGCTTCTTCCATAAAAAAACAGCAATGGGCTCAATATATGAAAATAAATTCACAAATCAAGACTAAATATTGATTTTGATGTTTTATGCCACCATTTGGGCTGACAGGGGGGGGAGGGACCCCGCCGGGCGATTGCCGGACGCTGAAGGATGCCGCCATCCCAGCGTGGCCGCGGCCTTGGTTGATCCCGGCCCATAAACTGTTATCTTCGAGACTCCTTTTCGTCAGCTGTGCGATCGCACAGGTTTTTATACAAGGACAGGGTTCATGGAACAGATTATTTCACCGGCAGACGCGCTGCCGGGACGTCGCGAGACTATGGTGATTGGCCAGCAGCATGCGGTTAATGGTCACCCGACCCAGGGCCCCTGGCCTGAAGAAATGGCGGTAGCCTGGTTTGGCATGGGTTGTTTCTGGGGTGTTGAGCGCCTGTTCTGGCAACAGCCCGGGGTTTACTCCACCGCCGCCGGCTATCAGGGCGGGGTCACCCAGAATCCGACTTACAAGGAGGTGTGCAGCGGGCTGACCGGCCATGCCGAGACGGTGCAGGTGGTGTTTGATCCCAAGGTGATCAGCTATGGCGATCTGCTCAAGCTGTTCTGGGAGCAGCATGATCCGGCCCAAGGCATGCGCCAGGGCGGCGACATCGGCACCCAGTACCGCTCGGTGATCTTCTGTGCCGACGAGAGCCAGCAGGCCATTGCCCAGCAAAGCATGGCGGCCTATCAGCAGGCCATGATGGCCAGCGGCGACAGCCGCGCCATCAGCACCCGCATCTTGCCGCTGGTGCCCTTCTATTACGCCGAGGATTACCATCAGCAATATCTGGAGAAGAATCCGGAAGGGTATTGCGGACTGGGTGGCATTGGTGTCTGTCTGCCGCCGAGCCTCAATCGCTAAGAAGCGGTGCTGCGTTTGGAATCCACCTGTTTTCCGCATAAAAAAGAGCCGCAGTGGCGGCTCTTTTTGGTGATCAAAGTACCGCTGAACAAGCTGAGTGTCAGCGCGATGAAAAAATCGTAAAAAATGTGTCATGGTCGGGAACTAAACCGGATCGACCTTGCCTAACTTGGTAGCTCCCAAGGATGGGAGCCAAGACCAGACACATTTCTTGCCTCGATATTCATTAAAAGTCATTGAAAAGCTTGATGAGTTGAAATGATAGCAAGCAGGGCTGCCCGTTGAAGGCGGCCCTTTTCATGTGTGCTGTTTGCGGGAAAATACGGGCGCTCGGGTCTGCGCCACGGCGACAAGCTGTCTCGACGGGCTAGCTGATGGCGCCGTCAAACAGGTTCTTGATGAGATCGATGAACTCTTCGAGGAAGGCTTGCTGGGCCGGGGTCGGGGCGCGCAGCCAGACGGCGGAGAGCACCTCTTCCAGATCGGCGACCACGGCATCGGCTTCCTGCATGATCATGAAGCGCAACTTGGGATCGAGCTGCGGGTTCTGTTCGCAGATGGCCATCAGGTTGCCGGCCACCCGGCCGCTCACCAGATCTTCGATGGTCTGTTCACCACTGCTCTGTTGCTGGGTTTCAAACAGTCCCAGACTCTCCACCAGATACTCAATCAGGGCGATATAGCCTTCGCTTTCTACAACCATGGCGGCCTCAATCCTCAACAATACGGAAAAACTGTGCGTATTTTAGTGGCTGGACCTAGCTTGGCAAGCGCCAGTGCAGACGATAGCGGATAAAATCGACCCCGCCGCGCTCCACGCTTTCCAATCCGGTCAGCTCAAAGCCATACCGTAAAAATAGCCCATAGCTGAAGGTGCTGGCTTCCGTCGTCAGGGTCTCGATGCCGAGCTGAGCGGCCTGGCTGAGAGCGGTGGAGAGCAAGAGACCGCCAAGCCCCTGTCGTTGATGGTCGGCGCTCACATAGAGCAGGCTCAGGTGACCATCGTTGCTGAGGGTGACGAAGCCGAGCGCGGCACCGGCTTGCTCCAGCACCCAGCCGTGGTGCTCACGCAACTGGCTGACAAAGCCGGGATGATGGGCGCCGAGGGCCCACTGTTCTACCTGCGCCTCGCTGTAGTGCTCGGGGCCGCGTCGGCGTACCGACTGCTCGAACAGGGTGATGAGGGTGGGGATATGCTGCTCGCTCAGCGGGACTATCTTGGGCTGCTCTGGCATGGGGCTGCTCACAGTGTCGGCGCTTGCGGCCGTTTGGCCTTGGGCAGACCGGCGACCACCCGCTCATAGGAGTGGTGCACCCAGCCTTGCCAGAGATCGTCGGCCAGGGTGTTGCTCAGGGTAACCGTGTTCCAGTGCTGCTTGTTCATGTGCCAGCCGGGTTTGACCTCGGGATGGATCTCCCGCAGCAGCAGGGCGAGGTCGGGCTCGCATTTGAGGTTGATGGTGAGCGGCTCTGCCTGCCAATCCACCAGCGCAAACATCTTGCCTGCGATGCGATAGACCAGGATCTCCGGGCCGAAGGGGGTGTCCTCCTGAGCGCCCGGTAGGGTCAGCAGAAAGGCTCTCAAACTCGTCAACTCCATGGTCACGCTCCTCGCCAGTTGCCATGCAAACGTATTTTTTAGGTGAAAATATCTGCTAAGATGCGCGCCTACTATACCCCAATGCCGTCGATGAGGGAGTCGCAAGATGCTGTATCACAAGACGTTCGAGCTTGGCCCCGACAGGGATTGGGTGGTATTCGTGCACGGCGCCGGTGGCAGTTCCTCCATCTGGTTCAAGCAGCTGCGCGCCTATCGCGAGCACTTCAACGTGCTGCTGCTGGACCTGCGTGGCCACGGTCAGTCCCACCAGTTGCAGCAGGTGGTCAAGGGTCACTACAGCTTCCGGGCCGTGACCGAAGACATAGTGCGCCTGCTCGATCACCTGCGTATTTCCTCCGCCCACTTCGTCGGCATCTCTCTTGGCACCATCCTCATTCGCCATCTGGCGGAGCTCTGCCCGGAGCGGGTCAAGAGCATGGTATTGGGCGGCGCCATACTGCGCCTCGACATCCGCTCCCGGGTATTGGTACAGCTCGGCCGCCTCGGCCAGCATATCCTGCCCTACATGTGGCTCTACCGCCTGTTCGCCTTCATCATAATGCCGCGCCAGCACCATCAGGAGTCGCGCAACCTGTTTGTGCGTGAGGCGCGCAAGCTCTGCCAGAAGGAATTCAAACGCTGGTTCCGCCTTGCCACCGAGGTCAACCCGCTGATGCGCTACTTCAAGGAGCGCGCCCTGCCGATCCCGACCCTCTACGTGATGGGGGAGGAGGATCATATGTTCCTGGCGCCGGTGCGCGAGCAGGTGGCCCGCGATGCCAGCTCCTCGCTGGCGGTGATCGAGCAGTGTGGCCATGTCTGCAATGTGGAGCAGCCGGAGCAGTTCAATTGCCGTACCCTGGCGTTTATTCAATCGCTGGGGGGCGGGAGGAAATAATCCGCAGCTTGCCTACCTTCCTAACTATCAGCCTGCTGCTAACAGGTTATTAAGAATAAAGGGATTAGAAAAGTAGGCATAAAAATATCTTATCTAACAAAGATATTAACTACTTATGTGCTTAGCAAAAGCTTTTAACTAATTAATAAGTTGAATCGTTCCCTCAAAATTTTATATTCATTTGATTTCGAGAGTTTTTTCTTTTCTGAAATCAATCTGAGGATATCATTGTCATCTAGAGTAATAATAAATCCACGAGAATCTTTTGCTGTATCAATGCACCGCCACAACAAACGCTCTTTATCCTCTATCTCTCTACACGTTAATATACCTACTTTCCCTCTGTTGGGCGAGAATCGGCCAGACAACTGATCTATTTCTGGGTTGCCAATCTCTTTTCCATAGTTCTTGCACTCGACAAATATCATTGAGCTTGGGTAGTGTAATGATAGCCATGCAAAAAAACCATCTCTAGCCTCATTTGTGTATGTAATATCAATTCTTTTACGCCCATCATGAATGTTCTTCTGCTTTGTGGGATAACATAAAGAAGGGTACAGCAACGATGTGAATATTTTTTCTATAATGATTTCATAGTCGCCTGCAGAATTCTTACCTGTTGGAATTGATTTTAATTCATGGATGAGGGAGTTCCAATCAGGTTTATCTGATTGCCCTACTTCTGATAAGTCTTCATGAGTTAATGGTAGTGGAGCTCTGGATCTTTTCTCATCTCTATATTCATCTAAAATATGAGGGCGTTTTAGTGTTTCGGTTACCACGGCTAACTTATCAGATCCGTACTTTTTCATTAAGGATTTTTTGGTAACACGTTCAGTACCATTTTTTAATAATTCGACTAATGATGTTCTTGCCCGAAGTTCTTCAATTTGCATCTCTGGTAATAAAAAATGCCTATAATATTGATCATATTGATAGGAGACTTTCTGTCTTACCAAAATTTTAGGAACTAAAATGATTTTTCCATAATCAGTTAGTGGTAAAGAGACAAAAGCACTCTCCCATTCACTCTTCACTGGATTCCAAATAGGGCCTGAATCAACTTGGTCTACAAGTGGTATTCCATAATATTTGCACATGTCCTGTGTGTACTTGATTAAAGGTCCCCTCAAGATATTGCAAACAGCATCGGATATCATATCGGTACCAATACCTTTAATTAAAAGACATGTATCTTCTAAGTCCTGTAATAATCCAGTTAATGAGGCTTGGCTTTTTGACAATGCGCCCCATACTGATATGGCAGATAATTGTCCGAAAGCATGACCTCTGCTGGCTCCCTGAGAGTATCCTAGATGAAATTCATTGCGCTCATTAAGTGATGAAAGAAGACTTTGCGCTTTTTTATTATTCCCATTTTTAATGTTAAATAAGACAGTTTCAAAAAAACTCTGTAGGAGTGAAGAAAGTTCATTTCCCCAAGATGAATTCAATGACTTAATACTTGTGGGATCAAGAAAAACAGGAATGTCGGTATCTAGTCTAATATCTACAAAGTCAAGGTAAGGTTGTGTTTTCCCTAAATGGTAATATTCAGAAACTTTCATTGCGGTAGCCTTTATATTGTTTATTTTTGAATGTGACCTTTATGGAGTTATATTTCAAAACTGAGGCGTTGCAACATTTTCTCCCATAAGTTTTATATATCTGAACCCGTATTTTTAATATTGGCTCGGCGTACTTGTGTTGTAGTGGATAATGGGATGGCTACCGCACGGGGTTACAGCTCCCAGAATACTGTTGTTAAGCGAATTGAAGAGGAGCAAACCATCGCCACTCCTTGGCTACCTTTGAGGCACTGAGGGCCGGATGAGTAGCCTATCAAAGGCCGACCTCTATTGTTGAGTGAAAACACAGCCAACCCGTGGGTTTTGAATGAAATCTTGATGGCGGTCAGATTTTGACGCGGGAACGTGAAGATAAGCGGGGGTAGGGGGACAGGGCTTGCCCTCCTGTTGCACCACCCGATCAACCAAGCCCGATGATCTCCCTTGCTCATCAATGCCTTGTAACAGCTGGTTACAGATCTCCATTCGACCTGCGAACCTTCCTTCCAGTAAATTCAGCGGCGATTGAATGCACCTCACATAACAAAGCAATTGCAAGGAACAAGCATCAATGAGAATGCACCACAAAGCCATGCTGGCCATCGCCTGCACCGCCGCCCTGTCCGCCTGTGACAGCGAGAAAGCCGCCAACAGCATTGCCAAGCGCGCGCCGCTGCCACTGCCCGATGCTGGCGTCTATGAGGCGAACCTGCTCAGCCGCGACGGCGATCAGGGGCCGTTCAAGATGATCAAGGGGCCAAGCGGGTTAGCGTTGATCTACCCCAAGGGCGATAGCGAGCAGCGCTGGGGTGTCTGGGTCGAGAACGACGGCAAGCCGGTCACCACCTCACAATGGACCGGTCAGGCGGCCCAGAAGGAGAACAAGGATGATATTTATCCCGTGCTGCTGGAGCGCACTTCGGTGCGGGGCAAGCGGCTCGATGCCCAGAGCAACGACCACAACCTCATCAGCTTTAAAGACAAATCGGTAACCGATCTGGATGGCAAGGAGGTCAAGCGCTGGACCTTTGATTTTACCCGCGTCGGCACCCAGTTCCGGGATCCGGATCAGAGCACAGCCCTCTATCGTGACTGGAGCGGCCATCTTGCCGTGAGCAAGCTGACCACCCAGGCGATCAGCAGCGACAGCTGGCTGGTGGAAGATGATGCCGGCCTTGCCGATGCCATGGTGGGCCTGATCCGCAGCACCAACAACAGCGGCACCCTGACACTGGACATCGAGTTCCCCAGCGCCGGCTGCACCCTGACCGGTAAGGGCAGTGCCGAGCCGGGCAACGGTCTGAGCAAGCTCAGCCTGAGCGGTTTTGGCAAGTGCAGCTTCAAGGCGTCAAGCGATCTCACCCCGCTCGAGAACAAGTGGGTACTGGGTCTGGCCAAGGCCAGGGATGGTGCACAGGCCTACGCAGCTGCGTTCGAGATGCCGGGTACCCGCAAGGCGACCCTGGTGGTGGGCTTCCCCGAGCAAAACGGCCTGATGGTGATGGGCGACAAACAACCCTGAGTCACTGTTGAAGGCGTCTTGGCTGAAGCTTCGCGCAGGCGCGGCGTAGACCGAAGCGTTTTATATTCCACCCCGTGTTTACCCCGGCCATGCCGGGGTTTTTTTGCTGGCATGAAAGCCTGCTGTCGGTGAGGGTAAGGATTGTTAATGTGCAACCGTATGGGTGGATTGGGTGTGAGCATTCGCAGCCATTGCGCTCAATACCCCGTCATCTCCAGATACCCAAGCCCCTTGGCATCCCCTGATACCGTCACTGCCCCTTCCCAGTAGTCAAAGCGGCTTGTCATGGCCTGATTGGGCTGGCGGGCACGAATGGTGAGGTTGAGATCCCCAGCACTTAGCTGCCACTCGACTGGGTAGGGCTGCCCCTTGGGGCCGCGCCAGGTCTTGCCCGGGGTGAGGCGTATGCTGTCGGGGGAGAGCACCCGGTTGCTGCCATCCTTCTCAATCAGGATGCCGTAGCGGTTCTCGGGCTGGTTTTCCGGATTGGCACGGCCCGCCTTGGTGCGCAGGCGAAACAGCATCAGCTCGCGGCCATCGGCGAGCTGGAGCGAGAACCAGTCCCAACCTGACTGCCAGTCGGCCAATACCGAGCTGCTCCACTCGTGATCAAACCAGCCTTGGCCGCTTACCTTGCGGGACTCCCCGTCGATGTTTAGGGTGCCTTCGAGGGTGAGGCGCGGGTAGGAGTAGTAGAAGGAGGCGTTACCCGGGCTCTTCTCGCTGTAACCCTGCTTGCCCTGCAAAACCACAGGCTTGGCGGCATCGACCTTGAGGTTCAGCTCGCCTATCTTGCTCTGAACATCCAGGGTGGCGGGAAAGAGTGCCTTCCCTTGTGAGGCAAGCACCCATTCCCTGAGCCAATACTCGCCGCTGCTGGCACCCGCGAGCCCGGGGCCCTGGCGGCTGGTGCGCTCATCCTGGCGGTGGCTGCCTTTGCCGAGGTCAGTGATGGCAAACTGGGCCAGCCAGAGCTGGGGAGTGAGCCAGGGGTTGTCCGTTTTTATCTGCTGTTCAATACCCTGGCGAAACAGGGTCCACTGCAGGCCATATTCGCGCCCCTGCTGATCTTTTAGGTTGCCGGTGAGATACCACCACTCGGATCTGTAGTCGGGATGGGCCGCGTGATCGGCGGGCAGTTTGATGGGCTGGCCCGGCAGGGCCTTTTTGAACTGATCGCTGCCGCCGCCGAGGATGGCGCCCAGATCGTTGGCCCAGGCAACCCCGCCATACAGGGTGCAGGTGAGCAGCAGTAGCCAGACATTGCGTTTTTTCATACCACTTTCCTTGCGGCAAACCAGGATGCGAGCGCCGCGCACACAGGTGCAAGCAACAGGGCCGTGACGGCATGCAAGGGGGCGGCCTCGAAGGCGAGACGCCAGCCAAAGGCGCGGGGGTTGACCACCTCGATCAGCACCCAGGCCAGCCCATAGCCTACCGGCAGCGCCAGCAGCGCCGTGAGCAGCCCCAGGCCCGCACCTTGCCACACCAGCAGGCGGCGACAGTGACGCGGGCTCAATCCCAGACTCTGCAAGGTCTGCAACTCGCTGCGCCTTGCCAGCCCCAGCACCATGAAGGCCGAACCTATGCCGACGAAGGCGATGCCCAAAATCAGCAATTTAAGCAACTCGGTCACCACAAAGGTCTGGTCGAACACCTTGAGGGCGGCGGCGTGAATGGCAGGGGCCGCCAGCAGGTTGACCCTCTCGCCAAAACGGGTGCGAAGGCTGTCGGCCAGTTGCTCCGGTGTTTTGCTAAAGAGGGCGAGGGATTGCACTGGGCCATCTTCAAAGGCGTGCAGAACTTGCCCCTTGTCGCTGCCGTAATCCTGGTAGACGCCGGTGACGGTGAGCTCCCTTGGGCCCTGTTCGCTGGTGATGCTGAGCGTCTGGCCCACCTTGACTCCGAGTCGTACCGTCAGCGGCTCGCTGGCCAGCACCTCGTCTGGGGTGGCGGGCCAGCGACCGGCCAGCAGGGGATAGGCCGCCTTGAGGGGCGGGATAAAGTCCATCTGTGCCCACTCGAGGGGCTGTCCCTGCCAGCGGGCGGGCTGCACAGAACGCCGCGAGGCTTGAGCCACGGCGGGGTTGGCGAGAATGGCATCCAGTGTGACCTGGTTCAGTATGCCCCTGCTGCCCGCCGCGCCCTTGGGGGCGGTGACATAGAGATCGGCGGCCAGACGCTGGTTCAGCCAGATCTCCACGCTCGAGCGAAAGCTCGATACCATGACCCCTATGCCGATGGCGGCGGCGATGGCCAGTTGCAGCGCCATGACGGCGATGGCGGTGCGATCCAGATGATATTGGGTCTCAGCCACCGCCAGTTGGGCGGTCAGGTTGCTGCGCCCGTGCTGGCGACCCATGCGCTGGCGTAACTGACCCAGCACCCAGCGCAGGGCATCCGGCAGCCAGAGCGCCATGGCCAGCAGCCAGCCACCGGCGATAAACAGGGCACCCGGCAACCCAGTCCGGGGCAGGGCGAGGCAAAGGGCGCACAGCAGCAGTATGGCGATGGCGAGCAGGCGCCGACGCCACGGATGGGTGGCGGGGCGGCTGTTGCCCTCGCGAAGCTCAAGGGGGGATTGGCGCAGCAGCTGCCACCAGCCGGGCAGGTTGGCGGCAAGCGTCCCGCCAAGGCCAATCAGCAGTGCCTTGAACAGGCTGATGGGAGAGAGGCGCAGCAGATCGATGGGATTGGGGCCATAAAGGTCGGCCAGCGCCTGGGTCAGCTGTCCCATGAGGGTGAGGGCCAGGAGGCTGCCGAGCACCAGCCCGAGCAGGGTGCCCAGAGTGGCGAGAAGGAGCAGCTCCAGCACCAGCCAGTGCAGTACCCGGCGAGGCGGCAGCCCCAGAATGATCAGCTGGGCCAGCTGGGGGCGACGCACGCTCTGTACAAAGCGCTGGGCGTTGAACACCAGAAACAGTCCCACCGCCATGGCGAGCAGAGAGAGGGCGGTGAGGTTGAGCGCCAGCGCATCGCCGAGCTGGCTGGCATCGAGCGCCGGGCTGATGGGCTCGAGCCAGAGCGGCTGATGGGGGAGATAGGCTTGCAGGGTCGCTTGCAGGGCGCGGGCCTCGGCGTCACTTAGCTTGAAGACGATGCGATCCAGCCTTCCTGCCTTGCCCAGCATGTGTTGGGCCAGACCTATGTCGGTCACCAGCAGCCGCTCCATGGGCACGGCGCCGGGCTCGAAGGTGCCCGCCAGAGTGAGGATCAGCGGGCGATCACCCTCGCCACCGCCGCCCAGCACAAAGGTGCGGGACTGCCCCGGCAGCCAGCCTAGCCGTTTGGCCTCCGGCGTCGCCAGCCAGATGCTGTCTGCCTGGCTCAGGGAAAAAGAGGGGGCTTCTTTACTCGCGCTGGTAAACAGCTGGCTCAGGGGGCCGGGGTTGAAGAGATCCATCCCCAGCAACTGGACGCTGCGACCCTGCTCATCTTTGAGCCAGGTGTGCAGCTGCGGCATGGCACTGAGGCTTGGTTGGCTGCGCACCAGTTTGACGTAAAGCTGCTCATCCAGGCCGCCGCTCGGGGCCAGTCGATAGTTGGCATCTCCCGCCAGCTGGGTGCGGGCGGCGACGAAGTTGGTGCTGGCGCTGTGGTTGAGCAGATCAATGGCCACCACCAGCGAGACCCCCAGCATGAGCCCGGTCAGACTCATCAGCAGCAGCCAGGGATGCCAGCGATAGAGGCGCAGCAGCGCCTTCAGCGGCAGCATAAGGCGGCCTCGCGATCACGGCTGGCCTTACTCATGGTGCGCCCCCTTGAGCTCAATCAGCTGGCCCCCTTCGAGACGCAACACTCTATCGGCCAAGGCGCCATAGGCGGGGTTGTGGCTCACCAGCAAGAGCCCGGCGCCGGTTTCACGCACCGCCTCCATCATCAGTGCCATCACCTGCTCGGCGTTGTGCTCATCGAGGCTCCCCGTGGGTTCGTCGGCCAACAGCCAGCTGGGCTTGTGAATGAGGGCGCGGGCCAGGGCCACCCGTTGGCGCTGGCCGCCGGAAAGTTGCTCCGGCCAGGCGTGGCGCTTGTGGACGAGATCGAGCCTTTTCAGCAAATCGTCAATCTCTGTCTCATGGCGTGGCAGGCCGTTGATCGAAAGGGGCAGGCAGAGGTTCTCCTCCACTGTCAGGGTCGGCAGCAAGTTGAAATCCTGATAGACGATGCCAAAATGCCGGCCGCGCAGGCGGGCTCGTTCATCCGGGGATTGGGTGTCGAGCCGGGTTTCCCCCAGCCAGATCTCCCCCTCATCCGGGGGTATGAGTCCGGCGATCAGGTTGAGCAGGGTCGACTTGCCACAGCCGCTCTGCCCCAGCAGCAGGGTGATCTCGCCAGCAGCCAGGGTGAGGTCCAGACTGTGGAACAGCGGCAGGCGTTCGCTGCCGTTATCAAAGCTCTTGCAGAGGTTGCGCAGGGTCAGCATGGGATAACCGCTTGATGGTCAATGGCTTTCATCATGCCATCTACGCTACCACGGCCGGGAATGATCAACACGCCTTGCGACTGATCAAGAGCGCCAGTTAGTGATCACCCCAGCAAAAGAGGTGAGGATCCTCGCTGGATCCCGCTTGCCAGAGGTGGTTAGAATAGGAGCTTCCATGGGTCACAGGATGAGCAAGGATGTTACACAAGCAAGTCAGTTTTATCATCGATAGCAAGGGCAACAAGCAGGCTGCCGTCGTCCCCATCGAGATTTATAACGAGCTGATGACCCTTCAAAAGGCGCTCTCCGACAACAAGCCCGGGGAGCGCGAGCTCTACCACTTCAACGGCAAGGGTGCCGAAGCTCACGGTTATCCGGTAGGCAAGCGGCAAAATCCCGGCTTCATGGTGCTGGCGGGATCCACCGCCAATGGCGAGGATGCGGCTTCCCTGCGTGAAGCCGTGATCGAACTGCGTCAGGAGCTGCTGGGCAAGGGGATCCTCACCCCTCGCAGTGAAGGGGGGTTTGTGTTCACCGCTGATCAGCTGTTCAACAGCCCGAGCCTGGCCGCCAGTCTGGTGGCGGGCAACAACCGCAGTGGCCTGGATGCTTGGCAAAACAGTGCCGGCTACACCCTCAAGCAGTCGGGTTTCGGCAAGAAGTAATTCCCCGGCAAACGAGCCGCGCCGATGCGGCGCCTCCCTGCTGCTTGCGGGGACAGCACCACGGACATGAAAACGCCGCCCTCTCTGGTGTTCAAAGAGGGCGGCGTTGTTGTATCAGGCGTTTATTTCTTGCCGGTCAGCAGCCAGTAGCTGATGGCCGAACCAAAGCCGCAGCCGGCGATGGCGATGGCCATGGGCAGCGGCGATTCGGGCGGATTGAGGTTGACCAGAATGCCCACCAGGGCGCCTATGCCAAAGCGCAATGTGCCGGCCAGGGCCGAGGCCGTGCCTGCCGACTGGGGGAAGTGGCCCATCAGGCCCGTCATGGCGTTGGCCCCCACCAGGCTGATGTGACCGACGAACAGCACCACAGGGATGACGATGCCCCACAGGCCCCCGGTCTGGCTCCAGGCGTTGTAGATGAGCAGGGCGCCGGCACAGGGCAGCATCAGCAGACCGTATTGCAGCATCCGCTCGGCGCCCACTCCCTTCACCAGCCGGCTATTGACGAAGGTGACCACCATCATCAGCAGTATGTTGAGGCCGAACAGCCAGCCGTAGTGCTCGGTCGGCACCTTGAAGTACTCGATGTAGACATAGGGTGACGCGCTGATAAAGGCAAACATGCCGGAGCTCGACAGGGCGCCGCACAGCACATAGCCCATGGCGCCGCGATGGGAGAGCACGCCCCAGTAGTTGCGCAGCACCTGTCCCAGCCTGAGCGGCTGCCTGTGTTCCGGTTTCAGGGTCTCCTGAATTTTCCACTGCATCACCACGCAGATGAGCAGGCTGATGCCCACCAGCAGCCAGAAGATCACCCGCCAGTCGCTTTGGGCGCTGATGTAACCGCCCACCACGGGAGCGACCAGGGGCGCCAGCGTCATCACCAGGATGACGAACGACATGGCGCGGGAGAAGGCATCCTTCTCGAACAGGTCGCGCAGCAGGGCATTGACCACCACGGAACCGGCCGCACCGCCCGCCGCCTGCAGCATGCGCCAGGCCAGCAATTCGGGCAGGGAGTCCGCCATGGCGCAGCCCACCGAGGCGATGGCAAACATGGTGAGCCCTGCCAGGATCACCGGCTTGCGGCCAAAGCTGTCGGCGAGCGGCCCGTAGAACAGCTGGCCGATGGCGAAGCCACCGAGAAAGGCACTGATGGTGAGCTGGGCGCCGTCGATGCTGGTGGCGAGATCCCGGGCGATGGCCGGAATGGCAGGCAGGTACATATCCACTGCCAGCGGCGTCAGACCCGCCAGGGCACCGAGCAGGATAAACAGAAAACGGGGAGAGAGGGCTGCGGGTTGGGGCATAAGGTATCCAGTTAAAGGAGGTCGGAGTCAAAAGTGTGACAGAAATCCAGTCTACCAGTTTTGGTGATGAGGGGGATCCTGTATGCCGAGCCAGAGGCCGGGCTCGGCGCGAAAGCGGGGTGCAAACCAGATCTGCCGGTTTGGGGCGGGCATATCACCAGTCATTATGGGCCGTCGGCTGAGGCGGCACGCTCCTTTGGCAAGTGCAAGGACCGCATCCCCCTTGTACCAGCCATCGGTCACCGGCAGGGTCGTGGTCTCCCGCAGCAGCCTGACTCCCCACTGGGTGACCAGCGCCGGGCACACTTTTTCTGCCTGCCTGGCCGCCTGCACCATGGCGGGCGGACGGGGCAGGGTGAAGGTTGCAGCGAGCAGCAGTAATCCGGCCACAGCTGTCAGCCCCTCGCCGCGGCGCGGCAGCCAGCCTGCCAGCAGCACGATACCGAGCAGGGTGATGGGGGCCAGATGGCGGGGATTGTCGGGATTTTGGCCAAACAGGGTCCAGAGCAGCAGGGCGAGCCAGTAGAGCGACCAGAGCGGGGAGAGGGCGGCAGCTTGGTCTTTTGATCTTGGCCAGATCGGCAGCACCAGCAAGACCCCGACAGCCAAGGGCCAGAGCGGGGTGAGCTGATCGTTGAAGGTGCGCGCCCAGCTGAGCAGGCGATCGCCGTGGGCCGCTACCGTGTTGCCCCAGAGGGTAAAGTGGCCATCGGTAAAGCGTCGTCCCTCGCTGAAATAGGCCCAGCCATCGGCCTGCCAGACAAAGAGCAGGGAAGCGAGTCCCACTAGCGCAATGGGAAGCACAAACCTGACGCGCGTTCCCTTCTGCGCCATCCCGAGCCAAAGGGGCAGCAGGGCCAGCACGAAATAGGAGGGGCGCAGGGCCAGCAGCAATCCAAGCATGAGGCCTGCCAGCGCCATCCTGCGATGCTGCAAGGCCAAGAGAGTCCCGAGCCAGGCGGCGAGCGCGGGCCCGTCCGAGAGACCGGATAGGGCGAGCGTCGGGGTGAGCGGCAGGGCCAGCACCAGCAGCCAGACTGGCGCTAACAGGCTTGGGCGTTGCCACACGCTGACCGCAAGCCAGGCAGTGAGCGGCGCCAGCAGCGCAGTGCCCAAGAGGCTTGCCCACTGCACCGCGCGGGCTGGGTCGTCCACCGCCATATTGATCAGCCGCGCCAGCCAGATAAAGGCGGGGTAGCCCGGAAAGTGGGGGGAGAACTCCAGCACGCTAAAGCGCGTCACCCCGTGGGCGAAATTGAGGGCATCGTCGGAATCAAGGGCAACCGGGAAGGCCAGCAGCCAGCCGAGCCAGACCAGTTGCAGCAGGGCAAGCAGCCAAATGGTGATTGAGTGACGTCCCCCTTTTCCCCTTGTGGGAGAAGGGCTGGGGATGAGGGGGGCCGTCGTCATCAATGAGAGGTCATCAAAGCGGCGCCAGCACGGCCATCAGCGCTTTTTCCGCTTCGCCAAAGGCGGCGGCGTCGGCGGGCTTGGCACCCACCCCGAACACCCCCGGGTTGCCGATGGCATCCAGCACCTTGGCCAGTGCCTGTTCGGCTGCCTTGCGATCCCCTTCGCTGAGGGAGGGGAGGATCAAATCGAGGAAGCGTTTGCTCTTGACCACCAGCACCTTGGCGGTCTGGTAATCGCCGAGATTCTGGCTGGCCCCTTCGAGGCGGCGCTCGATCTCTGCCTTGTAGGCACGGTTGAGCAGGGCGGCGGTGGCGGCCGCGTCTTTGGCCTTGATGGCGGCGGCCAGCGGCGCTTGCAGTTCGACCTTGTGGTGCTGCTCCAGATAGAGCAGCTCGTCGGCAATCTCGCTCAAGGTGGCGCTGGCATCCTTGCCGTTAGTGGCGGCGCCAATCAGCGCCTCACGGGCGTCGATCAGCGGCTCCTTGCCTGCTGCGGCGTAGGAATAAGCCTGTGCTTGTTCGCTGAGGGTCAGTCCGCTGAGGGTCAGCAGCAGGGTGAGGGCGAGTAAACCCGGGCGAATGGTCATCCTGTTCTCCTTACTTATGCCAAGAGATTATGCCAATGGCGCGGCCCTCAGGCCACGCGCTGGGTTTCAATCACGGTGTTTTCGTTGCGGTGGTTAAAGGTGTTGCGGCGTCTGTGTGCCGGTTAAGCACCTGCCGTCGCTCTTAGGCCACGCTCTGGGTTTCAATCACGGTATTTTCGTTGCGATGATTGAAGATGGCATGACGTCTGTCCACCCCGTCGATCACCATGTCGGCGGCCATCATCCCCATCTCCATTGCGGTATCGGTGAAGATATAGCGGAATGTCCCCTGACGGCCGGTCATGATGAGGTTGCCAATCGGCATCAGCGCTTTTATGGCTTCGTTGCGGCGCGTCTGATAGCCAAGATCCATCAGCGGATAGGCGTACTCACTGCGGGCTTCAAAGGTCTCATCGCCAAGCTTGGCGGTATCGACGCCGAGACTCGCCAGATCGGCGGTGACCCGTCCGCGCAAGTCGGCCAGAGGTGCCTGCCAGGTGGCATCCCCCGGGTTGCAGGGGATCTCCAGCATCACCGAGGTCTGGCCCTGAGGTGCCATAAAGGGGCTGCGGCGGCGCGGCTCCTGCAGGCGGGTGGCCAGAATATGGGGGTCGGAGAGGTACTGCCAGGTGTTGTCCGACAGGTTCTCCTGTTTGAGCGGCATATTGACGAAGCGCAAGGATCGGTAGTGCAGATCGCACGGCAATCCCAGATGCTGGCAGGTGAGCGGCAGCGGCAGGGTGGATATCACCTGATCGAAGGCTGCGCTCTGTTCAACATTATCTTGCGACCAATGAACCCGTTCAATCCGGCCATCAGCCTGCTCAAGGCGGGTTATGGTGGCGCCGGTCTTTAGCTCAACGCCCTCTTTCACCAGCCGCTCCCCCAGGGTGGTGAAGATCTGGCCGAAGCCGTATTTGGGGTAGCGGTATTTGCGGGCATAGGTGCGCACCGAGAGGTTGCCGTTGCGTCTTGGCAGCAGGCGGCGCGCTACGTCTTTGAGATCGATCAGGCTGATGCGCTGACCGGCCCAGTCGGCGGAAAGTTTGTCCGGGTTGATGCCCCACAGTTTGCCGGTGTAGCCCTCGAAGAACTGGCGATAGAGGGTGCGGCCGAAGTGGCTCTGGATCCACTCGGCAAAGCTCGCCTTGGCGAAATCATCCGGCTTCTTGCTAAAGGGCAACAGCAGCAAGTCCTTCACCGCACCTGCCATCAGGGCGAGCGGCGCCGTTTTGAGCAGGTTGGGCAGGTTCAGGGGGTAGTCATAGGTGCGCCCGCCAAAGCGGATCACGCTCTTGCGATCGGCGTGGAGCAGATCGTCCCCCATCAGCTCGTCGATAAAGGCGAGCAGCTCGGGGTTCTTGGTGATAAAGCGGTGGCCGCCGTAGTCGAAGCGATACTCCCCATCGCGCCCTTTGAAGGTCTGGGTGGCGCACATGCCGCCGACCACCGGCTCCTGCTCGAACAGGGTGACCGCAAAACCGGCGCGGCGCAGGCGCCAGGCAGCCATCAGACCGGCGGGGCCAGCGCCCAGCACTGCAATGTTCTTCTTGTTGTTATCGCTCATGACCTATTCCGAAACTGCTTGATAGATAAGGGAACCGCGCCAAGGCGCGGCCCCTGAATGGTATTGTCACCGCAGGGGGGGGAGAACTCAGCCCTTGCTGGGCGCGGCGTTCACCTGTGGGCGATAGCTGCGCTGCCAGAGGGTAACGAAAATCGCCAGATAGAGGACCCAGGTCAGCAGCTGCAAGCCAGCGGGTGAGGCATTGTAGCCAAACAGGGCGCGCAGGAAGGTACCAAATACCCCCTGATCGTCGAGAATGTGGCTGATGTCGAACACCGGCGTGGTCCAGAAGGTGATGATGTCTGCCGCCTGCAGCATGTTGACGGCGGACGACAGCAGACCAGCAGCGATGATGATGATCAGCAGCCCGGTCCAGCGGAAGAAGGGGGCCAGCGCCACCTTGCGGGTGGAGCGCAGCAGCCCCCACACCAGCGCGATGGAGACCAGCAGCCCTGCCAGTGCGCCCATCAGGCCGGATTGCAGATCCACCCCTTGCCCGGAGTAGAGCAGGGCGGAGAAGAACAGCACGGTTTCAAACCCTTCGCGCATCACCGCCAGGAAGGCGAGCAGCACCAGACCAAACAGGTTGCCGCCATCGATGGCCGCATCGATGCGTGCCGTCATGGCCCCCACCTGGGATTTGGCCTGCTTTTGCATCCAGATCGCCATATAGGTGAGCACCAGAGTGGCGAAGATCAGGATCCCCGCCATCAAGAGGTGGTTATAACGTTCGCTCTCGAACTGGCTCACCACCACCTGGAACAGGAAGGCGACGACAAGGGAGGCGACAAGGCCGAGCCCCACCCCCAGATAGATGAACTTGTTGTGGCGACTCGCCCCCAGCTTGGCGAGGTAGGAGAGGCAGATGCCGACCAGCAGGAAGGCTTCCAGCCCCTCGCGCAGAGTAATGAGAAAACTTGCAAACATCAGGTTTGAGGCTCCGTAGCGGGCGTAATGGGGAGAGGCTGCAAGGTGAGTTGCAACCGAGTGAGCTGCACTATGGGTGGCTCCGGCAAGCTTGGCTCGGCGGCGCGCACCGCATCATTGACCCACTTGGGGTAGGTGCGGAAATTGAGTTTGATATCGGCCTTGAAGGGCCCTTGGGCATCTGCGGGCAGCGGCCAGGCTTCATCGCGCCAGCCATCGGCCGGAATACGGGTATCTTCCAAGAGCTTGGCGTAGCGCCAGAACTTGAGCCCCACCGGCTTGCCCTCGGCATCGCCGAACACTTTTCTGAACAGTCGCGCATCCTCAGGGACAGCGCCATCCACCGGCTGGCCGCTTGCAAGCACCACCTTGCCGCTGGCGTCAGTGACGGTCAGATCCAGCCAGAGTTCACGGAAATCGGCCACTCCGGTTGGCAGGGCGTGGCCCGCGCCGGTATTGGCGACCCGCACCACCAGTTGCGGGCGATCGGCAGCCTGTTCGATACGTGCCGAGAGCGTGGCGCTGGAGCGCAGCAGCGCCAGACTCTCCTGTTCAAGGTCGGGATTGCGCAGCCCCACCAGCTGGTGCTGGGCGCCGGTAAAATTATGGCGATAGAGCCGCGCCTTCATGGTGCCGTTTTCGGTGGACTGGCCCGCTACCGGTGCGCCGCCATTGCCCGGCTCCGGGTTCATGTGGCAGTCGATACAGGTGCGCCGTTTGGCAGGATCCTCGGCCTTGGCGAAGCTGGATTTTTCCCACTCGTCCCAGGTGTTGACGATATTGGCGCCGGTGCCCGGGGCAAACTCGTTGTGGCACGATTTGCACAGGGCGGCGTCGCGGTAGAAATCTTTTTGATAGGAGGCTTTGTGGGCCGTCGGACGGGCGTTGATCTGCCGCTCGGCCAGCCAGTGCTGGAGGCTGCCGCCCGGGGCATCCTCGAACACATAGCTCTCGCGGTCTTTCAAATTCACGGTGAAGGCGCTGTTGCCGCCCGCATCTTCCACTTTGGTGATGCGATGGCAGAGCACACAGCTGGTGCCTTCTTCCACCACGGGCTCGCCTTTCTGGTGTGCCGCGATCAGCGAGGCACCACCGCGCTCGACCATGTGGGAGCCCTTGGGCAGATCCATCTGGCCTGTCATCACCTGCTGGGGCATATGGCAGCCCTGACACCACTGGCCGAACGCTTCCCCTTCGGTTTCGCGGGCCAGCGCCTGCACCACCTTGTAGTAGGGATGGGAGTTGCCCATCAGCCGGTGGTTGCTCTCGCTCCAGTCCGCAAACGCCTGTTGGTGGCAGCTCTGGCAGGAGGCGGAGTTGAGCCACGCCTTCGGGTGAGTGGTCGGCGCCTTGGCAGGATCCGTGCGCGGGGCATCGAGCCGCAGCCAGTTGGCGAGATAGGGGAGGTTGCCATCGGCGGTGACGAAGGCGTGCAGATCCTCCATCATCGCTTTCACCTCGGGCTGAGGCTTGGCGGGATCAACCGCCTCGGCCCCATCGCGGGTGTCATGGCCCATGCCGCCCTGGGTCTGCTGGGTCATGCGCAGGTATTCGCCGATAAAATCCCCCGCCACCATGTTGGTGAGGTTGGCGTGGCCGTTGATGGCGTTGTCGCCGCTCTTCTGGCGATGGGCCGCCATCAGATAGCGGTTGGTGAAGTTGAACCCATCCAGATGGCAGGAGTTGCAGCTCATCCAGTTGTCTCCCGCCATGGGGAAGCGTGAGTTGGACGCTGTGTTACCAAGATGGAACAACCGCTCGCCGCGCTTGAGGGGTTCGGAGCGGGTATCCGTCTCCACCAGTTTGGCGAAGTGGGGCACATCGACGGTGACCCGAGCAAACGGGCCGCTGCCGCCGGTACTGAGGCGGGTAAGATCCTGCCCCATGGCGTTGTGCACCAGAATGTGGTCGCCATCGATCAGCAGATCCCGCGGATTCTGGCCCGGCAGGTGACGCAAGAGCTGGGTCGCCTTGGCCCCCCCCTGAAACTTTTTGCGGCGGTGGCGATTGCTGTTCTGCTTGCCACTGCGTGACAGGTCGAACACCAGCAGATCCTCCGAGCCCGCCAGCGTCAGGTAGACCCGCTTGCCATCGGCGGCGAAGCGCGCGGCGAACGGGTTGGAGACGATCTGGCTGCGGTTGCCGACGCTTGGCAGATTGATCTGCAAAAAGAGCTGCTTTCTTTCATCGACCCTCTCTTTCTCCTCTTCCAGATCGATGATGGAGACGGCCGGAAAGACGGTGCTTTGAAACTGGAAGGGGTGATCGAAGCTCCACAGCACGTGGGGCAGCCAGGCCTCGCTGCCATCGGGGGAGAGGGTGATGCCATCGAGCAGACGCGGCAAGCCCTGTGAGTCGCTTGCCGTGTCGCTGTGGGTCTCGGCCAGGGTGATCAGGCGCGGCTTGGGGAGGATGGTCTCGGGCAGGGAGGAGCCCTTGGCGCTGTGGCCAAGTTTGGCGAGATCATAGATGGCGAGCTGGCCGGTCATGGCGTGGGTCAGCAGCAGGCGATCGTCGTCGGTCAGGGCCAGTCCGCGCGGGGTCTCGGCTGTTTTGGTATCCAGCTGGAGGTCGCCTGCGGTGTCGTAGGCCTGCAGGCGACCGGCCTCAAACAGCGTGACCCAGAACCACTGTCGCTTGGCATCGAAGATGACCCCATAGGGACGATGGCCGGTGGGGATCGCCTTTTCCAGATCGAGATCATCATCCAGCAGCAGCAGGCGATCGCCGCTGTAATCGGTGACCAGCAGGGTACCGTCGTCGGCGCGGGCAATCTGGCGCAGATCGCCCCCCAGCTGCACCTCTTTAAGTTGCTTGCCACTGCCCCGTTCAAGCAGGGTGACTGAGCCTGCGTTCAGGTTGGCGGTGACGAGGCGCGGGGCGCTCCCCGCCTCATAGGCGAGCATCCCAGAGCCCATCTGTTGGGCCGTGGCAAAAGGACTGGCCAGCAGCAGGACGAGGGTCAGCAGGGGTGACAAAAGTGCACAGAACGATGACTTCAACATGGGGTCAGGTGCGCCATTTCAAGATGGTCCAGCGCCAGGCGTGGCGCAGCACCAGAGGAGTTAACGACAACGCGCTTAGCCAGTGGGCCCAGCTGGCGAGGTTGCCCATGGCATCGCCCGGAGTGCCATGCAGTACCAGCAGCAGACCGCTGGCCAGACAGACCAGCAGAAAGGCTTCGATAATCCGCCCCGTGGTGCGCAAAAAAGGTTTGTTGCTGCGGTTCAACAAGCTGCGATGGGAGAGCCAGAAGGCGCCAAACAACAGCGGAAACAGGGTGAGCGAGAGCATCACATGGAAAAACAGATTCCAGCGCGCCAGTGACCAGAGCGGGGTCAGCGGCTCCCACAGCAGCAGGCCGGAGAAGAACATCAGATAGAGGGTGCCCTCTGCGGCCTGATGGTGGTAGGCCAGCCACTGCCAGAATTGTCGGGGTGAGAGAGAAAGGCTTGTCATAAAGGCTCCAGCGCCCGGGCAGTACAGCCCGGGGGAGCAAGTTTACAATGCAGTAAAGGTAATGAAAAGAGTTATCAATTCCGCTTTTGATGAATAAAAGCTGAATGAAAACAGGGCAGAGTCATTTGTGATCCGCCAGTCGTTCCGTGATGGCGTAGATGAGCGCTGCGGTGGAGAAAGCGAGGAACACTATTACAGACCACTTCATTTCCACCTCGTTGCTGACCCCGTCATCGAGAAAGGCCTTGAGCACCTCGATCCCGGCGATGGTGACCAGGGAGTTGATGACGATGAGCTTCAAGGAGGCGAAGTTGATCTTGCTGAGCCAGTTGTTGCCGAGCGCCTCACGCTGCTCCTGGGTCTGGATGAACTGCACATAGCCACAAATGGCCACCAGGATCAGCATCTGGGCCACCAGCACGAAGTCCACCAGGGTCAGCACCCCAGTGATGAGGTCCATGTAGTGGATATCGATGATGTTGCGGCACAACACATAGAGCTGCATGGCGAATTTCACCATCAGCAGGGCCACGCACACCAGAATGCACACATAAAAGGGGAACATCATCAACCGGCTGCCGTTGAGCATGAAGTTGAATCGACGCATGAGAACTCCTGAGTAGGGGAAAATTGTGCTGATTATGGCGCGAAACGGGCGGCCAGCGCAGATTTTTGACTGGCAGCATCGCAAGGGAATACTCACTGCCATCAAGCTGAGCACCGGCTTGCACGCCGGGTGGTATATCTGGGTTAAAGGCCCGGCCGTGCGCCGGGCGTGCCGGTTGTTACTCGATGTTGATGGGGCCCTTGGTGCCGGCATCGCTATCGAGCCACACATCTTCCCCCTTCAGCCGACGATCGCCCTGAATGGCGAAGGTGATGGTGCCTTGCTTGAACAGCAGTGCGCCATCCGCGCGCTTTGCCTTGACCTGCTTGCCATTGACCCAGACCTGTTCCTTGTTATCGATTCGGATCGTGGCAACCGTGGCGCCTTCGCTGCTTTTGGCCACCCACTGTCCGGCATAGGGGGTCGAGGCGGCCTTGGCATCCGTACTCGCGGGCGTGGTCGTGCTGCCAAAACCGGCCTTGGCATTCTCGGCCTTGCTCTTGGTGATGTCGCACCCTTGTAGTTCGGAGGCTTGGGTGCAGCCTGAGTGTTCAAGCTGCTGGCTGTATTTGGCGCTGATGGCATGGGCGGGGGTTTGGGTCAGCAGGGTCAGGGCCACTGCGGCCATAAGAGTTTTATGCATTGTTTTGCTCGCTTCTGTTGCTGTGAGGTTCACCCGCCCACTTTAGTCCTGCACTTCGCCAACGGCTACCCTTGTCAGCGGCTCTTGATCGGGATAGATGGGGGCGATATGGGATGGCAGCGGTGCTGCAACCTATGGGGGCGAGGGCCAAGAAGACAGGGCATGATGGGTCAGCCACACACAAGCAAGAGGACAGACATGAAAAAGCCCAGTCCTGAGACTGGGCTTTGGAATTTGGCTCCCTCGACAGGACTTGAACCTGTGACATACGGATTAACAGTCCGCCGTTCTACCGACTGAACTACGAGGGAATTGGCTCCTCCTACTGGACTTGAACCAGTGACATACGGATTAACAGTCCGCCGTTCTACCGACTGAACTAAGGAGGAATTGCCTGTCTCGTTGAGACGGTGCGGATATTAATAGCCTGTCGGCCGGGTGTCAACCCGCGACCCGACGCAAAAAATGGAATTTCGGCCCGTTTGTCCAAAACTTGGTCGTTGTGGACTATTTTCAGCACAATCAGCAGCTTGAGACGAGCCTTTGCCTGCCATTTTTTCATTTTGACGCATTCGTGGCTGGCCGCCTTCAATGGCGAGTCACACGGCTGGCAGCTGAGCGGCGGTAAAGGTGGCGTATCGCGCCGGAGCAATGTAGCCATGACCCTGGCTCGGCTGGGAGAGGCATGACGGATAAGGTGAGCCATGTGGATGCGTCAGAATTTAGTTAGCAGGCGAAGTTGAATTTCGGCGTAATGGCGAGAAAAGGCGGCGATATGTGGACAATAAACGGCAATTTTGCGTGGTAACGGCCATTCATTGATCCCGCCCATCGAAATATTTCATCGGCTGGGGTATGGTTGCTCAGGATACCATCGCCGTGTCGACAGCTCTGCCGGCCCTTGATGATGATCGGGCGCCGGTTCAATCCGGCCTTTGTCTCCCTCTTCTGGTATTACGACATACATGCACAACCAAGCTCCTTTGCAAAGCGTGAAGCTGGCCATTGCTTTACGCCAATCCTGTATCGATGAACCCTATAGCCTTCCTCGATTTGGTCGCGATCTGATCGCCGGCATCACGGTCGGCATCATTGCCATTCCGCTGGCCATGGCACTGGCCATTGCCAGTGGCGTGCCACCACAACACGGTCTCTACACCGCCATCATAGCCGGCATCGTCATAGCGGTGACCGGTGGCTCCCGTTTCTCCGTGTCGGGGCCGACCGCCGCCTTCGTGGTGATTCTCTATCCGGTGGCCCAGCAATTTGGCGTGGGCGGCCTCTTGATGGCGACCCTGATCTCGGGCTTCTTTCTGGTGGCCATGGGGATGGCCCGGCTTGGACGACTCATCGAGTACATTCCGCCCTCTGTGACCCTGGGCTTTACCGGTGGTATCGCTATCGTGATCGCCACCTTGCAGATCAAGGATTTCTTTGGCCTGCACGTGGCGCAGATGCCTGAGACCTACATAGGCAAGGTCGAGGCGCTGGCGTCAGCCCTGCCAAGCTGGCAATGGGGAGATACGCTCGTCGGGATTGCGACCCTGGCCGTGCTGCTGCTCTGGCCACGGCTGCGGTTGCCGATTCCCGGTCACCTGCCCGCCGTGCTGGTGGGGGTGGGGCTGGGATTTGGTCTGCACCATTTCGGGGTCGATGTGGCCACCATCGGCAGCAAGTTCAGTTATACCCTTGCCGATGGTACCCAGGGCATGGGGATCCCGCCCATAGCACCGACTCTGGTGATGCCGTGGGCCCTGCCCGGGCCGGATGGGGCTCCGGTTGAGTGGAACCTGGCAGCCATTCAGCGCTTGCTGCCGGCCGCTTTCTCCATGGCCATGCTGGGAGCCATAGAGTCGCTGCTCTGCGCCGTGGTGCTCGATGGCATGACGGGGCGCAAGCACAGCTCCAACGCCGAGCTGGTGGGACAGGGGCTGGGCAACATAGTGGCGCCCTTCTTCGGCGGCATCACGGCAACCGCCGCGATTGCCCGTTCCGCCGCCAACGTGCGGGCCGGGGCGACGTCGCCTGTCTCCGGCATCATCCATGCCCTGGTGGTGCTGGCGGCCATTCTGGTGCTGGCGCCCTGGCTCTCCTGGTTGCCGCTCTCGGCCATGGCCGCGCTGCTACTGATCGTCGCCTGGAACATGAGCGAGGCGCACAAGGTGGTGGAGCTGGTGCGTCGCGCGCCCAAGTCCGATGTGCTGGTATTGGTGGTCTGTCTTTCGCTCACCGTCATCTTCGACATGGTGATTGCCATCACCTTCGGGGTGATCCTGGCATCACTCCTGTTCATGCGTGAGATCGCCAAGATGACCAGGCTGCACGATCTGGCGGATCACAAGCGCTATGCCCACGAAGTGCCGGCAGGCACCTTGCTCTACAAGATCAACGGTCCCCTGTTCTTCGCCGCCGCCGAACGGGTCTTTGGCGAGCTGGTCGCCGAGGTCAAGGGGCACAAGCTGCTGGTATTGCAGATGGAGGCCGTTTCCATTCTGGATGCGGGGGGCCTCTCCGCCTTCCTGCAGTTTGAGAAGCAGATGACCAAGGCCGGGGTGCAACTGCGGGTCGCCGAATTGCAGTTTCAGCCGCTGAAGACCCTGGCACGGGCCAAGGTGCGTCCCGTACCCGGTCAGCTGGAGTTTTATGGCTCGCTGGAAGAGGCATTGAAAGGCGAACACAGCCACGAACAGCCGGCAACGTGATTAAGGGGGGGCTGGGGTGACAAGATTTTGCGCAGTTGGCTCGGTTCTTGAGCAAACAGACTGAAAACCGCAAAATTGCGTTGACCCCAGGACACCGCATCCCTTACATTACGCCCCGTCGCCGCGGCATGGCCCGCAAGCGATGGTGCAACTCATGCACCTGAAAATGTGAGAGAAATTCTGGTGTGGTGTCTGCAAGGCTACCCACCGACGAAGTTGGCAAGAAAGCACGCATGGCGTGATCCGAAAGCCACTTCAACGAAGTGAAAATTTGGTGAGGTGTCCGAGTGGCTGAAGGAGCACGCCTGGAAAGTGTGTATACGGCAACGTATCGAGGGTTCGAATCCCTCCCTCACCGCCAAATAAAACAAAAGGGCCTGTCGAAAGACAGGCCCTTTTGTTTGTTCGGTGCTTGCTGGTGCGACCCATATGCAGGCTAGGCAAGCGGGCAGTCTCGCCATGCTGGGCCGCCGAGGTAAGCCGTTGGGCGAGAACCCGTTGACGGTGAGCGCATCCCGGCCGAATGCCACCTTAAAAAACCGACCATCAGGTCGGTTTTTTGCTGTCAGACCAGCGTTTCTTCACGGGCCGTATTCACCCAGAATCCGGGTGTAATGTCACTCGTCTGGCAGGGCACCATCCGGTGGCAAAGGGTCTTGTCATCTCATGCATGGCAAAACCCGAGCAATCCGAGTGTTTGGGGTTTTGCTTTGACATGGCATCCATTGGTTTCTCCCCATTCCTCTATCCTCCTGCCTGAACCCAGCTGGCTGTTTTCGGGGCGTCCAACTTGCTTCGCCCTTCAATTCATTTTGCAACACCGTGATGGAAGGGGATGGTCTCTGGTAGGTGTAAGTTCTGTTGCGAGCAACAAGTTGCGCTCTATTTGGCTATAAGTGCCAAGGGTGCAATATTTGGCAGGGATATATTCCAATCACGCAACTAATTGCGCTTTGCCTCTGCGGATGGAGCACTGCTTGAATTTAACTACATGTTTTATAAGTGAAAAAATGTTTGGCATGGTCACTGCTAAGGGTTTGGTCGAGTGCTATCTCATTTCACCAATCTATCAGGAGCATACCCATGCCAACTCCATGTTATATCAGCATCGAAGGTAAAACTCAGGGCAACATCACCGCCGGTGCCTTCACCTCCGACTCCGTCGGCAACATCTTCGTGCAGGGCCACGAAGACGAGATGCTGGTGCAAGAGTTCCAACACGTAGTGACCGTGCCGACCGATCCGCAATCCGGTCAGCCTGCCGGCCAGCGCGTCCACAAGCCGTTCAAGTTCACCGTCGCCCTGAACAAGGCCGTGCCGCTGATGTACAACTCCCTGGCCTCCGGCGAGATGCTGCCGAAAGTGACCCTGAAGTGGTACCGCACCTCGGTCGAGGGCAAGCAGGAGCACTTCTTCAGCACTGTGCTGACCGACGCTACCATAGTCGACATCGACTGCCAGATGCCCCACTGCCAGGATCCGGCAAAATCCGACTTCACCCAGCTGATCCAGGTCTCTCTGGCGTATCGCAAGATTGACTGGGAGCACACTGTTGCCGGTACCTCTGGTTCTGACGACTGGCGCGCCCCGATCGAAGCGTAATTGTATACACAAGGGCACTGCTTGCGGTGCCCTTTTGCCACCTGCGTGTTTGACGGGTATCTCCCGCCTGCTATCCACTTTTCCATCCCAGCGATTTTTTCTTGTGTCTGTTTGCTCTGCGTAAGCGGGCACAAGAAAAAGGACGAGTTCACGTCTTGCCGCACGCCGTCAAGGGCGTGCGGTAGCCATGGTGTCAGAAACGCCGGGGCGATGGCGGATCTCTCACACGGTTTGAATGGCTCCCGAATGTGCGGGGCCGCATGACATCTCAGGGGCGCTCACCGATGGCAGACAGCACAGGATTACAATTTACCGTCAAGGTGGGGGCGCTGCCCGAGAGCACCTTCGTGGTGGCCGAGTTTGCGTTGGAAGAGGCGCTGAACGGACCTTTCCAGCTGCGCTTGGAATTGGCGAGCCCAGAGCCTGACGTCGACTTCGGCGCCGTGCTGGATCAGCCGTGCGAGCTGATTGTGTGGTACAACGGCGAGCTGCAGCGGCGGGTGTGCGGGGTAGTGAGTGATTTTGCGCAAGGGGACAGCGGCTTTCGCCGTACTCGCTATCAGCTGCAGGTGCAGCCGGCGCTGTGGCGGCTATCCCTTCGTCACAATTCCCGCATCTTCCAGGCGCAAAAGCCCGATGAAATCCTCTCCATCCTGCTGCAAGAGCACGGTATCACCGACTACGCCTTTGCGCTGAAAAACGAGCACGCCCAGCGTGAATACTGCGTTCAGTATCGTGAGACCGACCTCGATTTCGTCAATCGCCTTGCTGCCGAAGACGGGCTGTTCTACTTCCATGAATTCGACGCCGGCAAACACCGCATCGTGTTTGCCGACGACGCGGCGGCCCTGACCGCTGGCCCTGAGCTCTTCTTCAACCTCGGCAACCGTTCGCTGGAGCAGGGCCCCTATGTGCGCCAGTTCCACTACCGGGAAGCGGTGCGCCCAAGCGATGTGGAGCTCAAGGACTACAGCTTCAAGACCCCGGCCTACGGCCTCTCCCACAAGAAGCAGGGGAGCGAGCTGGAGCACCAGCGCGATACCTACCAGCACTTCGACTATCCGGGTCGCTACAAGCAGGACGGCAGCGGCAAGGCGTTTGCCCAGCACAGACTCGATGCGCTGCGCAATGATGCTGTGGCAGGCAGCGGCAAGTCCAACAGCGCGGCCCTGCTGCCGGGCCAGTATTTTTCGCTGACCGAGCACCCGAATGGCAGTCTGAATACCGACTGGCAAATCGTGCGCATCAGCCACACCGGCTTGCAGCCGCAGGCGCTGGAAGAGGAGGGCGGCAGTGGCCCCACCGTCTACCACAACGAATTTTCGGTGGTCAAAGCGAGCACTAGCTGGCGGGCGCGCATCGGCAGCCCGCAAGCGCCCCACAAGCCTATGGTGGATGGCCCGCAAATCGCCATCGTAGTGGGCCCCGAGGGGGAGGAAATTTACTGCGACGAGCACGGCCGGGTGAAACTGCAATTCCCCTGGGACCGCTATGGCAGCTCCAATGACCAGAGCTCCTGCTGGGTACGCGTATCCCAAGGCTGGGCCGGCGGCCAGTACGGTATGATGGCCATTCCGCGCATCGGCCATGAAGTTATCGTCTCATTTCTGGAAGGGGACCCGGACCAGCCCATCGTCACCGGCCGCACCTTCCATGCCACCAACCGACCACCCTACGAGTTGCCTGCCAACAAGACCCGTACCGTGCTGCGCACCGAAACCCATCAGGGTGAGGGTTTCAACGAGCTGCGCTTCGAAGACCAGGCGGGGCAGGAAGAGATTTATATCCACGGTCAGAAAGACCTGAACGTACTCATCGAAAACGATGCCGCCTGGCACATCAAGCACGACCAGCACAGCGATATCGACAACGAGCGGGTGACTCGCATCAAGGCCAATGACCACCTGACGGTGGAGGGCGAGAAACGCGACCAAATCAAGGCCGATTATTCGCTCACAGTAGATGCTTCCATGCACCAGATGCTGGGGCAAAGCTGGCTCACCCAGGCGGGACAGGAAGTACACGTCAAAGCCGGCGCCAAGGTGGTGCTGGAGGCGGGATCTGAAATTACCGTCAAGGTGGGCGGCTGCTTTATCAAGGTCGATGGCGGTGGTGTCACTCTGGTCGGCCCCACCATCAAGATGAACTCAGGGGGAAGCCCGGGTTCTGGTTCAGGTTGGGCGGGTAAATCCCCTGTCGGCCCTCATGGAGTGTCCGTTCCTCCCATGCCGAAAGTGCCGCTCAGTCCTGCCCAGCTGGCAACCATGAAGAGCGCAGCACCTTTCTGTGAGGAGTGTGAGAAGTGCAAGGAGGGCGGCTGTGAAATCTGAGGTTATGTCGCTCGTTGAGTGGGTAACGGAGCAAACAGCCCCTCTCTATGCCGTGCTGGCTGGCGCCAGTGAGGCAGCGCCCTTGCAGCACTATTACCAGCTTGAGGGCCGTCATACACCGCGCGGACTCTATCTTGGTACCCCCTATCACGACTGGCTGCCCGTGATGCCCTATCTGGTGGAGCTGGACAGGGAGAGCCCCTTTATCGAATGGGCAGAGACGACCGATGCTCGCGATTGGGGATTTATTCTGGCGACTGAGCAACCTGCTAGCACCCTCTATGGTCATTTTCAGGGGCTGACCCAGATCTGGCATCAGGGTGAAGCCGTATTCTTTCGCTATTGGGATGGTGTGTATATGTCTGCCATCGCCTCGCAGCTTGGTGATGGCATGACGACGCTGTTGCCTGAACTGGATGCGATGTGGTGTCAGGGCAATGCATTTTCATGGGGACCATCGGAGCCCTGTGCTGCACGTCCATTTCCCTGGTGGGAACTTCCTCCCGCTATCGCAGCCGCATTGGCCGGGCAAGATACAGGTCCCCTTATCAACAATCTGATGCAACAGTTGGCAGATCAGAATGGCCAGCTTTACTGGTCTTTTCCCGAGACCAATCTCAGGTGCAAAGTCGCACGCTTCATTTCCCTTAGTCCATCCCCTGATATCGATCTATTTCCAGCGCTGGAAGCTGCGCTGATCAAAGAGGTTCAAGCATGAGTAATGCCGGCCAGGCCGTCTTCACCCAGGTGATCGCCGATTATCGTAATGCCCTGACTGAGTACCGCAAGGATGCCGAGAGTTTCTTTCTGGGCGACATGCTTGGTATGGACATGGAGCAGACCATCAAGGTTGGTGACAAGACGATAAAAGCCTCTTCGAGCAGCAAGAAGGCGCAATCCGTGGTCACGGAATGCCCGCAAAGTGGCACGTTGCGACTGGTCCATCTGTTTGAATCCGTGCGCTTTATTCCTATCGGTAACACCCCTTACAAGGTGGAAGCGGGCAAGATGGTTCGTGGGCGTTTTGTCAGTGAAGCAGTAGCGGATGAGGGAACCCTGGATGCCAAGGGGATTGCCGAAGTCGGTAAGCTGGCTCCGGGCCAGTCCTATCAGGTGACCTTCTATCCCAAGGTGAAGAAGAGTGATCTTGATGCCTTGTTTGCCTCCTATGTACCGGTGCAACAGGATCTGGAAGCATGGCTTACCAAAGAATGGAACAGCGAACACAAAGCAGCTTGGGGCCGTTACAGTGCCACGGGGGCTGGGTTCGGCAGCCATGCGTTGGCGGCTGCCAGTGGTGTTGGCAAGGCGCTGGTCGGGGTGTGGGACGATCTTAAAACCATCTACAACCTGTTGGCCGACCCGGTGGGGAATGCCAAAAAGTTGGCTGAGTTTGGTGTAGATGCTGCAGCCATGGCCAAGGCGGGGGCATCCCAGATGGAAGCTGCCATGCTGGTATTGCAGGATGAAGCGCTTCTTTATCTTTATGCCTATGCCCTGGTGTGCTGGGTCAAGATGTTGCCGCCGGATCAGCAGACCGAGTTTGGGTCTCAGGTGATTTCCTCTGTGCTGATTGATGTCATCATCGGTGTGATATTGACCGGTGGGGCCGGGCTTGCTGCCCGCTATGGTGCCAAGGCTGCTTCAGCGGCCAAGAACAGCGATAGAGTGATGCGCCTGGTGACCTCGCTGGTCAATCTCTCCAAAAAGCACAATTTGGCGCAACATGCCCAAACGGCCAAGAAGGTGTTGATCGCCGGGTCTGCCAAGCTGAGCCCGGCCAAGAAGGCGGATCTCAAACTGGTAGATGGCAGCGCAAAAACGCTGGTAGAGAAGGGCACGGCAGCCAAGCGTAAATTCCAGCCCCATTCCGAGATTAAGCAGCTTAAAAAGACGCTGGATGCCTCGAAAACGGCGACAACACCGGTCAATAAACCCCATCAACCTGAAGCCAAAACCTGCAAGAACAACTGCCCTGTGTCCATGGTCACCGGCGAGGAGCTGCTGGCGCTGGAGGATGCCCATCTGCCGGGCATGCTGCCGTTTACCTTTGGTCGCCTCTATCGCACGTCCGCTGTTGAGCGTTCCTGTGGCATGGGGGCGGGGTGGAGTCATGCGCTGGCCCATCGGCTCGAACGTCACGGTGATCGCCTGACCTGGTGGGATCAGGAGTCTCTTGCTATCGAGTTGCCGATGCCTTCGGCAACCAGACCCATGATCACCAACCAGTTGTCAGAGGCGGCCGTTTATCTGGGGGATGAGCCTGACGAGGTGATCGTGGCCAAGGCGGGATCGCCCTTCCTGCATTTCACCTGGCATGGCAAGACAGGCCGTCTGACGGCCATGTCAGACCTTTATGGCAACCGGCTCACTATCCGTGCCGATGAGCAGGGGCGCCCCTGCTGGATAGAAAACGAGGGCGGTCTGGCTCTTCGCATTGTCTATCAAAAGGCATATCTGGCCGCTGTCGAATTGCAGCATTTTGACGGTATTAACTGGCAGCCAGAAGCGACCTTACAACGTTATGACTATGACGATGCAGGGCACCTGGTGGTGGCGGAAAACGGGGCCGGTGAGTGCGAACGTTACCGCTATCGTCCCGATGGGGTGATCCTGGAGCGCCGACTGGCGGGCGGCGCAGGGTTTTTCTGGGAGTGGGAGCGAGAAGGGAAGCTGGCGCGCGCGGTTCGCCACTGGAGTGATGTTGCCCGTTTTGATGTCAGTTACACCTGGGATGATGACAAGGGGGAAGTGACGGTCAGCAATGCTGATGGCAGTCAGGAGGTGTACCAGCATGACAGCAACGCCCGGCTGATCCGTCAGCAAGATCCCGACGGCGCGGTCAGCGAGTTTGTCTATAACGACAAGGGTCAGAAAGTGCTGGCCCGCGATGCGCTGGGGGGCGAAACCCGTTACCACTATGACGAAGCGGGCTTGCTGGATCGTGAGATTGCTCCCGATGGCAGTCAGACCGCCTATCACTATTGGGATGGTCGGGTTCGCAAGGTGGTACAGGGGGATCGTGAGTGGCGTTTTGAACGCAACGAGCAAGGGGATGTGATTGCAAGACGGGATCCCCTTGGCCGGGAGACTCGCTACAGCTATAACGCGCAGGGCAAGCTCAACACCGTGGTGCAACCCGATGGCAGCCGCATCGAACTGGGCTGGAACCGCCTTGGGCAGTTGATTGAGGAGAAGGGCGCCAACGGTGGTGTGACCCGCTGGCGCTATGACGAGCGGGGTCGCCAGATTGTGCGGCGCGACCCGCGTGGCGCGATTACCCGTTATGAATGGAATGCGGCAGATCGCTTGCAAGCCGTGTATCTGCCAGGTGGTGGCTCCCGCCGCTTCGAATATAACGCCTACGGCAAGGTGACTGCTGAGTGGGACGAGCTGGGCCGCGAGACCCGCTACGAATATCACCCCGGCCTGCATCTGGTGAGCCGCCGCATCAACCCCGATGGCAGTGAGCTTAAGTATCGCTACGACAATGCCAAGCTCTTCTTGAGTGAGATTGAGAACGAGCATGGCGAACAGCACCGCATTCACTACTTCCCCAATGGCCTGGTCGCGCGGGAAACCGGCTTTGATGGCCGCACCACCGCTTACCGCTACGACCTCAATGGCCACCTGAGCGAGAAGGTAGAGTTCGGCAAGCAGGAGACCGAGCTGGTCACCCGCTATGAGCGAGACCCCATGGGGCGGTTGCTTAAAAAAACCTTGCCCGATGGTCGTGAAATCCAGTTCAGCTATGACCAGTACGGTCAGTTGACGCAGGTGGATGATGGCGCCTGGCCGCTCACCTTTGAATACGATACCGCAGGCAATCTGCTGGCCGAGCATCAGGGCTGGGCCTCCAGCTATTTCAAGCATGATGCCATGGGGCGGCTGTCCCACTGGCAGCTGCCCGATGGCAACAAGCTTGCTTACCACTATTTGAATGGCGAGCTAAGCGGGATTGATCTGAACGGCGCCGAGCTGACTCGCCACCAGAGGGTGGGCGGACTGGAAATGCGCCGCAGCCAGGGGGCGCTGACCCAGCAATACGAATATGATGAGCAGGGGCGCCTGACGGCTCTGCGACTGCAACGGGGCAAGCAGGTCGCCCGTGAGCGGCGTTACGGCTATGACCACACCGGCAATTTGTTGCAGATCAATGACAGCGTGCAAGGGGAGCAGCACTACCGCTACGACCCGCTGGACCGTTTGCTGGAGGTGCGTGGTGAACTGACCGAGCGGTTCCTGCATGATCCGGCGGGCAACCTGTTGAGCCAGACTTCGGGTGGTCAGTTTGATGGGGCGCGCACTCAGGGTAACCGGCTGCTGTTGAGTGGCGATCGCCATTTTGAGTACGACGAATTTGGCCGATTGGCCATCGAGCGCCGTGGCAAAGGCCAGTCGTTGGTTACCCGTTATCACTATGACTGCCAGCATCAACTGGTCAGGGCTGAACTGCCGGATGGCACTACGGCCAATTATGACTACGACGCCTTTGGCCGCCGTATTCGCAAGACGGTGAGGGGGACAAAGAGCGAGCACGTCACCGAATTCTTGTGGCAGGCCAACAACCTGATTGCCGAAAGCAGTTATCAGCTTGGTGATGATAAACGTCGTACCGATGAGCAATACCGCAGCTTTATCTATGAGCCGGGCAGCTTCAAGCCATTGGTGCAGCTGGAAGGGGAAGGGACGGATACCGAGGTATTCCATTATCAACTCGACCACCTTGGTACCCCGCTGGCGTTGACTCGTGACAATGGAGCGACTGCCTGGCAGGTGCGTTATCGCGCCTATGGCAATGTGTGGCGGGAAGAGATCGCCGACGTTGCCACTCCCTTGCGTTTTCAAGGGCAATATTTTGATGCCGAGACCGGTCTTCACTACAACCGGCACCGCTACTACCAGCCTGAAACGGGTAGATTTATCACTCCCGACCCGATAGGCTTGGCTGGCGGGCTTAATAACTACCAGTACGCCCCCAACCCGACCGGTTGGGTGGATCCGTTGGGGTTGACGAATATACCGGGGCAGTGTCCGCCGGGGCCTAATAAGAAAACCTCTTATGAGGCTGAAACTCGGCGTGAGGCATTTAGACAAGCAAAGCGTGATGCAGGAATACCCATGACCCAACAGCCTGTTAATATCACAAGGCCTGAATTATTAGATGGGGATGGCAGAGTTATTATGGGAACTAACAATCAACCAATAACAACTAAGCAATATGAGTTTATAAATACAAAAGGTGAAAATATATTTATTCAAGAGCATAGCTTAGGTCATGCTAAAGCAACTCCTGGGCACGGGTTGGAGCCGCACTTTAATATTAGGCCTTCAGATAATTTGAATACAGGGTCTGTTTTAGGAACTCATGGTCATTATAATTTTGGAGTGAAAAAATGAATTTGTTTGATGTGGTATTGCCACACCCACATTTGCAATCTTTATATCCAGAAGGAATAAATGGTGATATTTTAATCGGTAGAGTTGAGTTTTCTTCCGGTGGACATATTTTTTTAACTCTTCATACGAAAGAGAGGCCGTCTAAAGAGATTGCAAAATGGGGTTCATACGGAAGAGATTTCAATACGGTTTCAATAACTCTTTCTGTTTGTAATGCAGAAAGTGTTTATATATCCGGTTGGTATATGACAGGTTTTGTTCCTATTGATGTTGAGCAACAAAAAGATATTTTTGTTATCCGACAATGTAATGGGAATTGTAAAATAGAAATAAAGGCGGAGTTTCTGGTTTTTCAAAGTTGTAGCGTGTATTTAAGTTAAGCTTATGTCTCGAAGGCCCGGCTGATCCGTCAGCAAGATCCCGACGGCGCGGTCAGCGAGTTTGTCTATAACGACAAGGGCCAGAAAGTGCTGGCCCGCGATGCGCTAGGGGGGTGAAACCCGTTACCACTATGATGAAGCGGGCTTGCTGTAGCGCAAGATTGTTCCCGATGGCAGCCGCATCGAACTGGGCTGGAACCGCCTTGGGCAGTTGATTGAGGAGAAGGGCGCCAACGGTGGTGTGACCCGCTGGCGCTATGACGAGCGGGGTCGCCAGATTGTGCGGCGCGATTATCCGTTATGAATGGAATGCGGCAGATCGTTTGCAAGCCGTGTATCTGCCTGGTGGTGGCATCCGCCGTTTCGAATATCACCCCGGCCTGCATCTGGTGAGTCGCCGCATCAACCCCGATGGCAGTGTGCTCACGTATCGCTACGGCCTCAACGGCCATTTGAGCGAGAAGGTGGCGTTTGGCAAGCAGGAGACCGAGCTGGTCACCCGCTATGAGCGAGACCCTATGGGGGCGTTTGCCATACTGGCAGCTACCCGATGGCAACAAGCTTTCGTACCACTATTTTCATGGGAGCTAAGCGGAATTCGGTATACTGAGAGTACAGACAAAGCAATGTTTAGGGGTAATGGTAGTTTCTCTGATTTTTATATACGGAGGGATGATTTTGGAGCGCGGGCATATGAGAATGAAAAATTAGATGTACTGAAAGATAAAATATTTTGTGACTTCGGTTGTAAATGGATGTTTATTCTTTATGTATATATTTTTAATCTTCGACTTACTCAAGGTAATGTATTTAAACTCATTGGGTGAGATTTTTTTAAAAGAAAAATGGTTGAAAATTAGCGATTCGCTCTATGGGTTGGATTATGGATTTGCTGATAACTTATCAGCGAAAACTGTTTTTTTAAATTGTGCACTATCCCTGATTAATGGCGGCAATAGAGATGAAGTTCTGAAGAGTTTCTTCTCAATTATCGTTGAGGAGAGTGGGTGTGTTGAAGACTTTGAGATTTTAGATATTCTTGCCGATAAACTAGTTGCAGAACATGTCCTCACCGAGAATGAGTTAATAGTTTTTTTAAAAATGCAGATTATGGTAGGTGGTCATGATTTTTAGAGGATGCCTCCAATCAGTTGAAGTGGTGCCGTTCGATAAAGGTGCCGATGACGTTCTCGTGAATTCAAAAGAGCCAGAAAAAAAGATGATTTTACGAACCTGTCGCTTGATGTACGTTCTGAGCGTCAGGTTGTTACGCTCTATACGCTGCGTGAAGATGTTCCCGGTCAGCTGTATCTCGCGTGGGACTACCATGGCGTAGCTGCCCCAGTCATCACTGGTGATAAAGCCAAGCTAGAAATGCCCCACCAAGCTTGGCAACCAACGGCATGTTTCATCGCTGCGTGGACCAAAGGTGTAGGCAACAACGCGTTTTCTTTTAGTACCAAAGTTAATTTCGATGATTTTTGTTGCCAACATAAGCCCATTGCTCATCGAGTTCATAGATAAGCCCCACATCATCCAACACAACTGTTTCGGTAGTTACTTGCCTTTGTACGAGTTTTAAGGCGCGCAGGATGGTATTAATGCCAATGTTGAGGGCGCGAGCGGTGTCACGGATAACGGTGCCGTTGAACGCCATCCCGACAATTTTCTCTTTAACGCCTGGTTTACGACCCTCACTTGCAAGCTGAAAGAGGTGGGGGCAGGCAGGGCAACAATAAGCGAAGGTGACCGGCAGGGGGCTTATAGTGGCGATATACGCGGTCGGAGTGGCAACGAGGGCAGTGAACGATGATGATGCCATGAAGAACCGAGTTTCAAAGTATCACCATACCTTATCAACCGATCCGAGGCATCACCAATAATTGAAATTAGTATGGAATTAAAATCGTTCTAGCATTCAGTGAAAATCAATATATTTAATGAAATGGCGATAGGCATATTATGAATAAATCTGGATTTTTAAAGGTTATAGCTGGTTGGCTATGGTGTGTGTTTAATATATCTGGTTGCTCCTCGCTATTATCATCACAAGATGATCAAGAAATACATCAAGCCGCCCAGCAAGGTCAGGGGAAGGCGCAATATGAATTGGCTAACCGTTTGGCGGCCAAGCCCGATTATCCCGAGGCGATGCGCTGGATGAAACAGGCAGCCGAGCAAACAGGGCCCTTGGCTGCGGATGCTGACATTCGGGGAAAAGCGGCTCTGCAGGTAGGACGCTGGTATCAGGTGGGCTTGGGTGAGCCGAAGAATCCTCAATTGGCCGAAAACTGGTGGCAGCGCTCGGCCAAGCTGGGTAACCGTGAAGCCAGTTATCAGCTGGGGAGGAATTGTCAGCAGCAGCATAAAGGCAAGCTGATAAGCGAGTGCCTCGACTGGTTTGAGCAAGCGGCCAACCGGGACCATGCCGAAGCGCAACTGATTCTGGGGCAATGGTATGCCAAGCAGCCTGGAGCCGATGCGGATGCCGTCAAATGGTTGGAGAAAGCCGCCGAGCGCGGTAATCGCGACGCGCAATATCAGTGGGGATTGCGCTATGAGCAGGGGAAGGGGGTAAGCAAACGCAGCGATGTGGCGCTGCGCTGGTTTGAGAAGGCTGCAGCCCAGCAGCAACCGGATGCTTTGCTGATCCTGGCCCGCAAAGCTGCACCTGAGGAGGCGTTCAGTTTCTATCAACGGGCTGCCAATGCAGAGTCTGCGCCTGCTCAACTGTGGCTGGGGCAGGCTTATCTGGCAGGAGAAAAGGTCGTTCAGGATCTTGCCTTGGGTCGTTATTGGCTGGAGCTGGCTGCTGGCAATGGTTCTCATGAAGCCGAATATCAGTTGAGCCTGCAACAGAGCGATGCTGCGGCGCGAGAGCATTGGTTGACGCGTGCCGCAGAGGGCGGTTTTAGCCAGGCTCAGCTTGCATTGGCTGAATGGCTGCAAGAGCGCGGGGATCTCGCCGCCGCTCGCCAGCATTTTTCGCAGGCGGCAGCGCAGGGCAATGTCGATGCTCGCTACGCCTATGGTGAGATGCTGCGGCTGGGGTTGGGCGGTAAAGAGGATTATGCGCAAGCTCTCAAACAGTATCGATTGGCTGCCAACGCTCATCATAGATCTGCCCAGTATCGCATGGGGATGATGCGTGAGCAGGGATTGGGGGCACCTCGCAATCGACTGCATGCTTATGCGTGGTATCTGCTCGCGGCTACGGATGGCAATCATGATGCAACCAAGGCACGTGATGAGCTGGAAAAAGGCATGACAGAGAAGGAAAAGAGTGCCGGTCAGAAGCTGGCACAGCATTGGTTCGTGACACTCGCTCAAGGGAAGAAATTGGAGAGTTAGTGAGTGAACGATAAGAAATAGGTTGTGTGTGATGACTTAATGCCATTAACGCATAAACCCAATATATACACCATGGTTGTTGGCAACATTCTTTAAACAGTCAAGTGTTCGTCAGTCCCTTCATTACTCGATATGATGAAGGGACTTTTTGTGTTCGCTATGCAACCTTTTGTTACATATTTTCTTATATTGTCACGTCTGGTTCTGTCGTTAGCGTGTAAATGACAAGAGTAAATGATAATGAAATGCTCTTGGAGGATGCCTCGATTCAGTTTCAAACGTACTTCATAGAACATGTACATGTTGATTTTCGATAACCGACAGTGAGTATAAGCTGCTGTTTTTATTGTGTTTTATTTGGTTGTAATATTTTTTAAATATATCATTAATTAAGAACCAATTGACTTGACATAATGCTCGCATATACCATGCGGCGCAAATGGCTCTTAAGCCAATATGACCTCTAACAAAGAGTAGAGGCATGATAGGGTTGTATAGATAACAAGATGCATATTGTGTTTTTGATGATTAGAGCTTTGACTCTGGTATGTCAAAAATGCATCGTCGGCTGATGTTTCTCCCACCTTGTGACTACAGGTGGTTCAGTCAACTGTCATTTCTTACAGTTGCTGGTGGGGGCATTGGCTATAAGCTTTAGGGTCTTGGTTGACCCTTAACTTGGTATTTAGAGCATGGGAAAAGGAATTGACGGCGCTACTGTTGCGCCCAAAGAACGTATCAATATCAAATATGTGCCGGCAACCGGTGGTCAACAGGCGGAGATAGAGCTTCCGCTGACCATGATGGTGGTAGGCAATATGAAGGGACGTACTGAGGAAACGCCTCTTGAGGAGCGTCAGACCGTCTCCATCGACAAGAATAATTTTTCTTCCGTCATGAAAGAATCGGCACTGGAACTGAAGTTTTCCGTTCCCAATCGCTTGGAGGAGAACAGCCAGGACGAAATGCCGGTTTCGATCAAGATCCAGTCTCTGGAAGACTTCACCCCTGACAGTGTTGCCCAGCAAGTTCCCGAGCTGCGCAAGCTGCTGGAGCTGCGTGAAGCCTTGGTTGCACTGAAGGGGCCATTGGGAAATATTCCCTCCTT
The DNA here is from genome assembly GCF_000820005.1 of Aeromonas piscicola. Taxonomy (GTDB): domain Bacteria; phylum Pseudomonadota; class Gammaproteobacteria; order Enterobacterales; family Aeromonadaceae; genus Aeromonas; species Aeromonas piscicola. Next base: position 173,915 of record NZ_CDBL01000055.1, read on the forward strand.
CCGCAATCGTTTGCAGGACCTGCTGTCCAGTGATGAGGCTCGTGAGCAACTGCTCAAGGAGCTGGATTTGATTAAGCCTGCCGAGTGATCGGCTGGTTGGATTGATTGACGAGAAAGGAAAAAACATGTCTTTGGTCGAAGAACAGGTTCAAGCGGGGGCGAGTGCCGCCCCTTCGTCCTTGCTGGACGAAATCATGGCACAGGCTCGCATCACCCCGGTCGATGAAGGCTACAGTGTTGCCAAGCAAGGTGTTGCTGCCTTGATCGCCAATATTCTGGATAGCGGCACCACAAGCGGTCCGGTCAACAAGGCGCTGGTAGACAGCATGATTGTCGAGCTCGACAAGAAGCTGAGCAAACAGATGGACGTAATCCTGCACGCCAAAGAATTGCAGGAGATGGAGTCTTCTTGGCGTTCGCTCAAGTTGTTGGTGGATCGCACCGATTTTCGTGAGAACATCAAGATCCAGGTGTTGCATGCGACCAAGGAAGAGTTGCTGGAGGATTTCGAGTTTTCTCCTGAAATCACCCAGTCTGGTCTCTACAAGCATGTTTACTCGACAGGTTATGGTCAGTTTGGCGGTCAGCCTGTCGGTGCCGTGATCGGTGATTATGCCTTCACTCACAGTTCACCTGATATCAAGCTGATGCAGTATGTCAGTGCCGTCGGTGCCATGGCCCATGCCCCCTTTATCTCTTCGGTTGCACCCGCCTTCTTCGGCGTCGACAGCTTTACCGATCTGCCGTCCATCAAGGACCTCAAATCGGTCTTCGAAGGCCCGTCCTACACCAAGTGGCGTTCACTGCGCGAGTCGGAGGATGCCCGCTATCTGGGGCTGACCGCGCCGCGTTTCCTGGCCCGCCTGCCGTATGATCCGACCGAAAATCCCATCAAGGGTTTCAACTATCAGGAAGACATCAGCTCGGATCACGACCACTACCTGTGGGGCAACACCGCTTATCTGATGGGAACCTCCCTGACCGACAGTTTTGCCAAGTATCGTTGGTGCCCGAACATCATAGGTCCGCAGAGCGGTGGTGCCATCCACGATCTGCCGGTGCATGTCTATGAGGCCATGGGGCAGCTGCAAGCCAAGATCCCGACCGAAGTGCTCATCACCGACCGTCGTGAGTATGAGCTGTCAGAAGAGGGTTTCATCACCCTGACCATGCGCAAAGACAGTGACAATGCGGCCTTCTTCTCTGCCAACTCGGTGCAAAAACCCAAGGTGTTCCCGAACACCAAGGAAGGCAAGGAAGCGGAGACCAACTACAAGCTGGGCACCCAGTTGCCCTACATGTTCATCATCAATCGCCTGGCACACTACATCAAGGTGTTGCAGCGCGAGCAGATCGGTTCCTGGAAGGAGCGTCAGGATCTGGAGCGTGAACTGAATGGCTGGATCAAGCAGTACGTTGCCGATCAGGAGAACCCGCCGGCAGACGTGCGCAGCCGTCGCCCGCTGCGTGCCGCCCAGATCAAGGTGCTGGACGTGGAAGGTGAGCCGGGTTGGTACCAGGTTGCCATGGCCGTGCGTCCGCACTTCAAGTACATGGGGGCCAGCTTCGAGCTGTCTCTGGTAGGTCGACTGGACAAGGAATAATGCCCGATGCCGTATCTCTCTTCCTGGGATAGAGGAAATGCGGCCAGTCTGTTTGATCGTATCCGGGGGGAGGGGCTTGGCTCTTCCCCCCATTCGGAAGTTGATGAACTGGTCGATTCTGTCAAGCGGCAGCTCGACCAGATCCTCAACACCCGTCCCGGCAATTGCCGTAGTGCTCCCGAGCTGGGTGTCATCGATCTCAATGACGCCACGCAGGGCAGTGCGGACATCAAGGGGCGGATCCGTGAGGCGATCCGGCAATGCATCCGTCGTTATGAACCGCGGATCATTCATGTGGATGTGCGTTCACCCGATCATCAGGCGAGCCCGCTTGAGATGTCGTTTCAGGTGACGGCCCACGTGAGGCTGGAGCATATCGAGCAGGTTACCTCGTTCAATGTCCATATGGACAGTCACCGTCACTACCGCATGGTCTGATCAATGTCGCTGGAACATTACTTCAGGGATGAATTGGCATTTTTGCGCCTGCAGGGGCGCGAATTCGCTGATGCCTATCCCGAACTCACCCGTTTTCTGTCGGAGCAGAATACCGACCCGGATGTGGAACGCCTGCTGGAAGGCTTTGCGTTTCTCACGGGCAATCTGCGCGCCAAGATCGAGGATGAGTTTCCCGAGCTGACCCATGGTCTGCTCAATATGCTCTGGCCCAACTATCTGCGCCCCGTACCCAGCATGACCATCATGCAGTTTTCGGTCATACCGGGGGCCATCGCCCAACCGGCGCTGGTCAGGCAGGGTTGCCAGCTCGACAGCCTGCCCATCGACGAGGTGACCTGTCATTTTCAGACCTGTCACGATACCTGGGTCTATCCGGCAGATATCCATCATATTTCGGCGCAAAGTGGTAACGATCTCTCCACCATCTCGCTGGATATCGCCCTGCATGCCCCCTTGCCATTGAGCGAACTGCAGCTGGACAAGCTGCGTTTCTTCCTCGGTGGCGACAGCTATACCGCCTATGAGCTCTACTTCTGGCTCTCCAACCAGCTCTCCCACATCGAGCTGGAGATCGATGGCAAGCGCTTTCGCCAGGAGGCCAAGGCGTTGAAATCGGTCGGCTTCGAGCGTGATGATGCGCTCCTGCCTTACCCAAACAACGTCTATTCCGGCTACCGGATCCTGCAGGAGTACTTCTGCTTTCCGGAAAGCTTCCTCTTCTTTGAACTCTCGGGTGGCGAGTGGCCCAAACAGCCGTTGCCGGTGAGCGAGTTCAAGATCCACTTCTGCTTCGATCGGCCCCTGCCGGCGGAGCTCAAGATCCGTCCCGACTCCTTCATGCTCAACTGTGTGCCGGCCATTAACCTGTTCCAGCACGACAGCGAGCCGGTCAATCTCAACGGGCGTCAGGCGGAGTATCCCCTCAAGGCGAGCTATCGCCATGCCGACAGTTTCGAGATCTTTTCGGTGGATCAGGTTGAGGGCTGGGTCGAGGGCAATCTGGGCCGCTCCCGCGGCACGCCGCGTATCTATCAGCCGTTCGAAAGTTTTCAGCACCAGATTGAACGTGCCAAGCACAGGCTGGCGCTCTATTACCGGGTGCGGGTCAGAGAGTCGGTCAGCGGCGATGGTTTCGAGCACAGCCTTTCGTTCGTGCGGGGTGATGAAACCACCACTGTCGATCTGGATGAGTCGATTTCGGTCACGCTCACCTGCACCAATCGCTCCCGCGCTGCTCGTCTCAAGGTCGGCAGCATCTGCGTGCCGACCGGCAGCTCGCCCTCGTTTGCCACCTTTCGCAACCTGATCAGGCCGACCCGGCCACTGCGCCCGGCACTGGATGGCAGTCTGCACTGGACGCTGATTTCCAACCTGTCGCTCAACTATGTCTCCCTGTTGCGGCGGGATGCCCTGGTACAGGTGCTGCGCACCTACGATTTTCCCGCGCTGCATGACAAGCAGGCGGAGCAGGCGTCACGCAAGCGGCTGGCGGGGATCGAGGAGATCGAAACCACCCCGGTCGACCGTCTGGTACGGGGTATGCCGGTGCGTGGACTCAAGTCGGTGCTCTCCATCCGTCAGTCCGCTTTTGGCAGCGAAGGGGAGCTCTACCTGTTCAGCACAGTGCTGGCGCACTTCTTCTCGCTGTACGCCAGCGTCAACGCTTTCCACCTGCTGGAGGTGGTCAATCTCGACAACAAGGAGCGCTATCAATGGCCAGTCCAGATCGGTCAGCACTCCCTGATGTGACGTCCGCCAAGGACGCGCCTCGCTTCAACTTCTTCCAGCTGGTTGAGCTGCTCAACCGGCTGGACGGTGCCGATCAGGAGCGCGGCCTTGACCATCTGCCGAGTGACGAGAACATCCGCTTCAAGGCGACCGCCTCTCTGGGCTTTCCCACCAGCGACGTGTTGCAGATAGGTAGAGATGGCAAGGGGCGCCACGAGCTGGAGGTGGCCTTCCTCGGCCTGCATGGCAGCCAGTCTCCCATGCCCGGCTATTACCTGGACTCGCTGGCGTGGGAGTACGCGCAGGGGGAGCAGAAGCTGGGTCTGTTTCTGGACTTCTTTCATCACCGCCTGCTGACCCTGCTGCACAGGATCTGGCGCAAGTATCGCTATCACGTCCGTTTTCAGGACAACGGCGAGGATGGATTTTCCCGCCTGATGTTCGCTCTCGTGGGGCTGGGCAACGAGGCTGTCTGCCAGAGCCTGCCGGTCAACCGCGCCAAGATGCTCTCTTATGCGGGCATGCTGGCCAGCCCCAGTCGCTCCCCCGAGGTGGTAGCGGGTCTGGTGGCGCACTGTTTCGATCTGGCGGATGTGGAGGTGAGTGCCTGGCAGTGGCGCAAGGTGCCCATCCAGCAGGATCAGCAAAACCGGCTGGGCGGCGCTTGCGCCACCCTGGGCAGCGACTTTGTCATTGGCGACAAGGTGAACGACTGCGCCGGTAAGTTTTTATTGAAGATCAACAACCTGAGTTTTGGCCAGTTTCTCGGGTTTCTCCCGAACGGAGAGCACTTTCACGCCCTGGTGACCTTTGTCTCCTTCATCCTGCGCGACCAATTGGCCTGGGATCTGCGACTCGGCTTCGGCCAGGAGCAGGCCCGGGGGTTGCGATTGGGGGAGGAGCAGAGTGCGCGCCTGGGCTGGAGTACCTTTCTGGGCCAACCGCCCAGTGACCCGTTCGTGACTATCTGTGTACAGGAATAAGCGCAGGAAATTCAGTGTCGGAATCAGTGCAGGAGTGAATGTGGACGACTTTAACCAGCAACTTTCCCTGGTGGTGCTCAACAGCGAGCAGCTCGATGGCAGCCAGCAGGTGCAGTACCGCTTCGACGAGATGGGGGGCACCCTGGGGGCCTCCGAGCAGGACGACTGGCAACTGAGAGACAGGTTGGGGGCCGTCATGCCTGCTCACGCCCGCGTCGAGCTCAACGACGGTCGCTTTTGCCTGTGCGATCTGAGTGGCCAGACTTACATCAACGGTGCGACCTCGCCCATAGGGCGGGCCCGCAAGGTGCATCTCGAGCAGGGTGACGAACTGATCGTCGGCCCGTTCCGGATGCGGGCCTACCTGGGGGCCATCTCCCCCGAGCAGAGCCTGCAACAGGTACTGGGCAACCGCCCCTCCGAGCAGCTCGATGAGTGGCTAGCCAGCGATGAGCACGGCGCTCAGACCATGGCCGATCCGCACACCCAGGCCGTCGACCCCTTGTTGGCGCTGCAGCAGGAACGTGCGGCGCCGTCCCCGCTGGCGGACTCCCGCCTGCAGGCACCCCTGCGTTCACAACTGGATATGGATGCCGTATCCCTCGCCCCTTTTTCTGCTGTCGAGAACACCATGAACCAAGAATTTCTGGATATGCCCACCATAGAGAATCACCCCGACTATCACCCTCCGCTGGATGGGGTGGATCACGTGGCGCTGACCCCCTTGATGCGTGGCCTGGGTCAGTCCCTGCAACTGCAGGATACCCAGCAGGCCCACGACATGCTCGAAGAGATGGGCAAGACGGTGCGAGCTATGGTGGAAGGCTTGCTGAAGCTGCAAAGCGATCAGGCTGCGCTGGCGGACCGGCATTTGCGTCCCATTGAGGACAACCCGCTGCGGCTCGGGCTCGACTATGACGAGACCCTGGCGGTGATGTTCGCCGAGCAGAAGAGTCCGGTTCATCTGACGGCACCAGCGGCGGTGGCCGAGAGCCTGCGCAATGTGCGCATCCACCATGTCGCAAACCAGCAGGCCATAGGCGCGGCGCTCGACAGCATCCTGCAGGCGTTCTCGCCAGAGGCGCTGCTCGGGCGGTTCGAACACTACCGCCGTACCGGTGCACCGGGTGTGACCGACGAAGGGTGGGCCTGGAACATGTACCAGCACTACTACCGCGAGTTGACCTCTGCCCGTCAGCAAGGGTTCGACAAGCTGTTCCATCAGGTCTATGCCCAGGCATATGACCAGGCCGTGCGTCAGCAACAGGGACTGATTTGATGATACGTGCGCTGATGCTGGGGGCCTGTCTGCTGGCCCTGGCCGGGTGTACCACCATGGGCAAGATGGCCGATGTAGCCATGGATCCGGATATCCAGGTGGGCAGCAATGGCGACCAGCCCTCCACTCTGGGATTGAGCTTGTTGGCCGAGCCGGACGTCAATCCCAACGAGAGTGGGGAGGCGGCGCCCATCGAGTTTCAGGTGGTGGTGCTGGCCGAAGACTCCAAGCTGCTCGCCACCGACTATGACCAGGTGACGGCGGATGTGGAGAAGGCCCTTGGCAAGAACTACCTGGATCATCAGGACTACACACTGCTGCCAGGCCAGTTCAAGTATCTGCCGCCCATCAAGCTCGACGAGAAGACCCGCTACATCGGCGTGATTGCACGTTACGCCGATCCGGACAGCGCCGAGTGGCGCAAGGTCATCAAGGTCAAGAGCATGGGGCGAGCCTATCAAATCCTGGTTCATCTGCGTCTGGATGAAGTAGAACTGCAAAAAGAAGAAGAATAACCATGTCGAGTCGAAATCGGGTTATCTGGCGTGAGGGGCTCTTCATCAAGCCCCAGCACTTCCAGCAACAACAAAGACATTCAGAGTATGCGCTGCACGCTCGCCTGAGCGCGCTGTCCGACTATTTCTACGGCTTGCAGTCGCTCGCCATCAACGAAGATTACCTGGGGTTTGGCCGCATCGCCCTGGTGGGGGCCACCGGGATACTGCCGGACGGCACCGTTTTCAATATTCCCAATGACGACATGCTGCCGGCACCGCTGGAGATCACCGATGCCTCGGTCGCCAACCAGAAGGTCTATCTGGCGCTGCCGCTCTCGGTGAGCGGGGTCAACGAGGTCAATCAGGGCGGCCAGGTCGCCACCCGCCTGCAGGCCCATCGCCATGATGTGCGCGACTTGCACAGCGAGGGGGGCGATGTGGTCTCCCTGGAAGTGGGGCGGGTCAGCCTGCGGCTGATGCTGGAGCGGGAAGATCGCAGCGCCTATGCCTCGCTTGCCATCGCCCGCATTCTGGACAAGCGCCCCGACGGTGGTCTGGTGCTGGATCCCAATTTCATGCCCTGCAGCATCAGCGTCTCCGCCATCCCGACCCTCAAGCGCTTCCTTGGCGAATCGGCTGGTTTGGTGGCCGAGCGGGCTCGCAGTCTCTCCCAGCGCATCGCCGCGCCGGGTCAGCAGGGAGTCGCCGATGTGGCCGAGTTCATGATGCTGCAACTGCTCAACCGGGCCCAGCCCCAGTTGTCGCACCTCTCGCGTCTTGGCACCCTGCACCCGGAGCGGTTGCACGAGGCGCTGGTGCAGCTCTGTGGCGAACTGATGACCTTCACCGATGAATCCCGCCTGCCGCCCGAGTTCCCCGCCTATCGTCACGACGATCAGCAGGTGAGCTTCGAGCCGGTGATGTTGGCCCTGCGTCAGGCGCTGAGCACAGTGCTGTCGCCGCGCGCCGTCTCCATCCAGCTGCGCAAGCACCAGTACGGCGTCATGGTGGCCATGGTCAACGAGAGCGAGCTGATGCAAAGCGCCGACTTCGTGCTGGCGGTGCGTGCCCGCATGCCGCAAGAGCAGTTGCGCAAGCAGTTGCTGCAGCAGACCAAGGTGGCGTCGAGCGACAAGATACGCGAGCTCATCAGCCTGCAACTGCCCGGCATTCCGCTGCTGCCGCTGCCGGTGGCGCCGCGTCAGCTGCCCTATCACGCCGGTTACAGCTACTTCCAGCTCGACCGTCAGAGCCCTGCCTGGCAGATGCTGGCGGTCAGCAACACGCTCGCCTTCCACATCGCCGGCGATTTCCCCGAGCTCGACATGCAGCTCTGGGCCATTCGCAGCCAGTGATCGCATCAAGGAATAAGCAGAGATGACCACGGACATTATCAAGAACGAGCAACTCAGCGACCTGCTGTTCGATCATGCCGAGCAGCTGGACATGGATTCGGACTACTGGTTCCGCCTGCGTGGCCAGAGCATCAACCCGATGATCGATGCGGTGACCCCCTTGCTGGGGCTGGTGCAGCGAGTGCGCCTGCTGTCGCGCTACGACCGGGTGCCCGAGCTCTATCAGCGGGTGGTGACCGAGATCCAGGCCATCGAACAGGAGCTGATGGCCCAGGGCTACGAGAACGGCGTCGTCCTCTCGTTTCGCTACATCCTTTGCACCTTCATCGACGAGGCCGTGATGGGCCGCGACTGGGGCAGCCAGAGCGAGTGGTCTGAACACTCCTTGCTGACGCGCTTTCACAACGAGACCTGGGGCGGCGAGAAGGTGTTCGTGTTGCTCACCCGTCTGCAGGAAGATCCGGTGCGCTACCGCGACATCCTGGAGTTCATCTACCTGTGCCTGTGCCTCGGCTTTGAGGGACGCTACAAGGTGATGAGCAAGGGACAAGGCGAGTTTGAGCGCATCGTCAAACAGTTGCACAAGCAGCTTGCCCCCGAGGCGAGCGGTGAGGCTCCCAGCGTGTTTCACCTCGACCTCGGCCGTCAGGCTTCCCGCTACCAGCTGCGCAAGCAGATTTCACTGCGCAGCCTGTTCATGGGCGGGGCCCTGCTCCTGGCCATCATTTTTGGCCTCTATCACCATCAACTCAATAACCAGACCCAGGACGTACTGCGTCAACTGGGCGAATTATTAAAATAATTATTCTGAGGAGAGCACGCCTTGATTCGTATAGAGCTACCCGTACTGGTGGAAAGACTCAACCCCATCTGCCGTCACATGCTGGAGGAGGCTGCGGCCCTCTGCGTCAACCATCAGGGGGCCGAGATCCGCATCGAGCACCTGCTGCTCAAGATGCTGGAGACACCACTCAGTGATGTGCGCCAGATCCTGAAAATGGCCGAGGTGGAGGTCGAAGAACTCAGAACCCTGCTGCAACCCTCGGCGACGGATACTGGCTATGGCCAGGCTTATCCCTCCTTCTCGCCACTGCTGGTGGAGTGGCTGCAAGACAGCTGGCTGCTGGCCTCGGCCGAGCTGCAACACGCCCAGCTTCGCAGCGGCGTCATGCTGCTGGTGCTCTTGATGACTCCGCAGCGCTACCTGCCGGGGTCTGTGACCCGGCTCTTGGCCAACGTCAATCGCGAGCTGCTGCGCCAGCAGTTCGATGAGTGGGTCAAAGAGTCTGCCGAGACCCAAGTGACTGTTTCTGCAAACGGCACCTCGACCCAGGCCGCCCTGCCAGCCGATGCCAGCCTGCTGGCCCGCTTCACCGTCAACGTCACCGAACAGGCCCGTCAGGGCAGCCTGGATCCCGTACTCTGCCGGGATCACGAGATCGATCTGATGATCGACATCCTCTCCCGTCGTCGCAAGAACAACCCCATAGTCGTGGGGGAGGCGGGCGTCGGTAAAAGTGCCCTCATCGAGGGGCTGGCCCTGCGCATCGTGGCGGGTCAGGTGCCCGAGAAATTGCGCGAGGTGGAGCTGATGACGCTGGATCTTGGCGCCATGCAGGCGGGCGCCTCGGTCAAGGGGGAGTTCGAGAAACGCTTCAAGGGGGTGATGCAGGAGGTCAAGGATTCGGTGCGTCCTGTCATCCTCTTTATCGATGAGGCTCACACTCTGATCGGTGCCGGCAATCAGGCCGGTGGACTGGATGTCTCCAACCTCATCAAGCCGGCGCTGGCCCGGGGCGAGCTGCGCACCATAGCCGCCACCACCTGGGGCGAGTACAAGAAATACGTGGAAAAAGACGCGGCCCTGTCGCGCCGCTTCCAGCTGGTGAAGGTGGGTGAGCCCAATGCCGACGAAGCCACAGTGATACTGCGCGGCCTGCGCAGCATCTACGAGAAGGCCCACGGGGTGCTGATCGATGAAGAGGCGCTGCAAGCCGCCGCCCAGCTCTCTGCCCGTTACATCTCCGGCCGTCAGCTGCCGGACAAGGCGATCGACGTGCTCGACACCGCCTGTGCCCGGGTGGCCATCAACCTGACCACGCCGCCGCGCGCCGTCAGTCATTTGCAAAACGCGTTGCGCCAGCGCGAGCTGGAGATCCGCCAGCTGGAGCGCCAGAGCCTGATAGGTCTGGGTGACAATGACGAGCGCCTCGCCGAATTGCACGCCGCCCAGCAGGCCTGCCGTGACACCCTGCGTGAGCAGGAGGCCCAGTGGCAACAACAACAGGGGCTGGTGCATCAGATTGTCGAGCTGCGTGCCGCGTTGCTGGCCGATCAGCAGGATGAGATCTTGACCAGAGAGGCGCTGGATCTCGCCGATGCCCCCCTGGATCCGCAAGCGGCCGCCGAGAAGCTGGCCGGGCTTGAGCGCGAACTGGCCGACCTGCAACAGGGGGAGGTGCTGGTCTCGGCCCATGTCGACAAGACCCAGGTCGCGGCCGTGATCGCAGAGTGGACCGGGGTGCCGCTTAATCGCATCTCGCAAGGGGAGCTGGACGTGGTGACCCGGCTGCCGGAGTACCTGGGCGAGCTTATCAAGGGGCAGGATGTGGCCGTGGCCCACCTGCACAAGCACCTGCTGACCGCTCGCGCCGACTTGCGCCGTCCCGGCCGTCCGCTGGGTGCCTTCCTGCTGGTGGGGCCAAGCGGGGTCGGCAAGACCGAAACCGTGCTGCAAATTGCCGAGCTGATGTTTGGCGGGCGCCAGTATCTGACCACCATCAACATGTCCGAGTATCAGGAGAAGCACACCGTCTCCCGTCTTATCGGTTCGCCTCCTGGCTACGTCGGTTTCGGCGAAGGGGGCGTGCTGACCGAAGCCATTCGGCAGAAACCCTATTCTGTGGTGCTGCTGGACGAGGTGGAGAAGGCTCACCCTGACGTGCTCAACCTCTTTTATCAGGCGTTCGACAAGGGCGAGCTGGCCGACGGGGAAGGACGCATCATCGACTGCAAGAACGTGGTCTTCTTCCTCACCTCCAACCTCGGCTTCCAGACCATAGTCGATCATGCCGAGCAGCCAGACGTTCTGCTGGATGCGCTCTATCCCGAGCTTGCCGCCTTCTTCAAGCCGGCCCTGCTGGCACGGATGGAGGTGATCCCCTACCTGCCGCTGGGCCACGATACCCTGGTGCAGATTGTGGGTGGCAAACTCAACCGTCTGGTCAAGCTGCTCAAGGATCGCTTCGGCGCCGAGGTGGTGCTGGAAGAGGAGGTGGCCGAGGAGATACTGCGCCGTGCAAATCGTAGCGAGAACGGCGCCCGCATGCTGGAATCCGTCATCGACGGTGCCCTGCTGCCGCCGGTCTCCTTGCAACTGCTGCAGCGTCTCTCGGCCGGTGAGCCCATCAAGCGGGTGCGTTTCTCTGTGAGCGAGCGTCAGTTCGTGGCCGAGGTGGAGGGCTGAACATGGAACAAGCCCTCGCATTTGCCCTCGCCTTGACGCAGCAGCGCGATGAGCAGCACCTGTGCCACTGGTGGACCTCGACCCTCAATGCCAGCTTTCAGCCCAAGGGGATACTGCTAGGCATGCTGGACGTGAGCGGCCGCCAGCTCGAATGCACCGGCTGGGTCAAGGGGCAGAAGGTGGCGCTGGCGCTGGCGGTGGATGATTTTTCCCACCCACTCGCCTATGTGCTGCACAAGGCCCAGCCCCGCACCTGGGACTCCCTGCACGGCGGGGCCCGCATCGAGCACGCCGCGTTTCGTACCTTGCTGGCCAACCTGGGTCAGCAGTGCGGCCTGCACGCTTTTCCGCTCAATGATGGCAACGGCAAGCCGTTTGCCGTGCTGGCCATGATGGACAGCGGCAATGTGCTGCAAGAGTGGACACAGCGCCCCGAACTGGCCCAGTTGTCACAGGTGTTCTGCAATCAGCTCACCCTCATTCGCGATCTTGGGCGCAGTCGGCGGGATCAGGGGGTGCTGCGCGACTCTCTGCGGCAAATAAAGGGAGAGGGAGAGCGACTGCGTCAGCATGAGAAGCTGCTGGGCGATCAGCTGATTGGCCAGTCGGCGGTGATCCGCGGGCTGCGCGAGCAGATAAGCCTGGCGGGCCAGCACAAGCTGACCGTGCTCATTCAGGGGGAGACCGGCAGCGGCAAGGAGGTAGTCGCCCGGCTGGTGCACCAGTGCTCGGATCGCGCGGGCAAGCCGTTCGTCGCCATCAACTGCGCCGCCATTCCGGAAAACCTTATCGAGAGCGAGCTGTTCGGTTATCAGAAGGGGGCCTTCTCCGGCGCCCTTGCCAACAAGACAGGGCTGGTGGCCCAGGCCAATGGTGGCACCCTGTTTCTGGACGAGGTGGGCGACATGCCCGCCGCCATGCAGGCCAAGCTGCTGCGGGTGCTCGAAACCCGCAGTTACCGGCCGCTCGGGGCCGAGCAGGAGTGCCATTCCGATTTTCGCCTCATCGCCGCCACCCATCAGCCGCTCACCCGCCATGTGGAGGAGGGGCAGTTCCGGGCCGATCTCTATCACCGCCTCTGCCAGTGTCTGCTGCTCATCGCCCCCCTGCGGGAGCACATGGATGACATCCCCCTGTTGTGCCAGCACTTCATGGCCCAGTTTGCCGCCCAGGATGGCAAGACCCTGGCAGGGTTGCAGCGCAAGTTCTTGAAGCAGCTGCAAAGTTATGACTTCCCCGGCAATGTGCGCGAGCTGCGCAATCTGTTGGAGGTCGCCTGCGCCCACACCCGTCACGGGGAAGAGGTGGTGCTGGAGGCCTTGCCCCCCGAGCTTAAAGAGCGGGTTTGTGTCGAGTTGCCCGGTTCCATGGACGACTACAACCACATCCGGGATCTGCGCCGGGCCATGCAGCAGTACGAGGCCTCCGTCATCGAGGCGCGCCTGCGCTACTTCCAGGGCAACCGCATGCTGGTGGCCGAGAGCCTGAATATTCCCAAGCGCACCCTGGATCACAAGTGCCAGAAACTGGAGGTGAACTGATGAGCATCCTCGGCTTTTTGCCCTTGTTGCTGGCCACCAGCGGCGCCGTGGCCCCGCTGGATATGGCATCTTGGCAGGCGTGCCGCCGCGAGCCATCGCCGTTGATCCGGCTCGCCTGTTACGACGCCATCGGCAATGGCCTGACCCAGACGAGCGAGGGGGGGACTACCAAGTCTGCCGCCTGGCAGGCCATCTGGGCACAGGAGCAGGCCCGCACGCCGGACAGCCCTCCCTTCCTGTTGCAGCGCGATGAGGGCCATGGCAGCGAAACACTCACCCGTCCCGCGCTGCGTGGGGCGACCCTGGCCATAGGGTGCGTCGACAGCATCACCCACATCCGGCTGAGGCTGGACACCCCCTGGGCAGGGGAGACGGTGCAAGTTGAACTGGACGGCCAGCCTGGCAGCGGTGCCCAGAGCTGGTTTATCCGGGATCAGGGTCTGTTGCTCGAATATGGCCGCGGGCTGCCCGCCATCGAAGAGCTCAAGCGCTGGATTGGCCATCGCGAGCTGCAGGTACGGGCCGACAACGGCGCCCTGCTCCGGGTCGATCTCAGCGGCTTGAAAGAGGCACTGGCGCCGCTGCGCCAGCAGTGTCGCTGGTAGGGGGCGCCATGAGTTATCAACACCCCTGGTGTGCCCGGCTGCTCACCAGCTTGCCGGATGAACAGACGAGAGGCGCCGTGCTGGCCGACGAGCCGCGCTGGGATTATGTGGAGACCGAGCTGGTCAAGCTGGGATCGCTCGCCCACAGCCAGGTCGATCTCAATGCGGTGGCCGAGGCGTGCCTCGGCCTGCTGGAGAGCCGCACCAAGGACATGCGGGTGCTGGCCCAGCTGCTGCGCTGCCTGCAACATCCGGCCAAGGCGACCCCTCTGGGGGCTGCGCTCAGTTTGCTGGAAGCCTGGATCAAGGCTTATTGGCTGCTGGCGTGGCCCGGCAATGCCAGCCAGAAGCAGCGCTTGATGGTGCAGATCCTCAAGCGCTTCGAGGGGGCTTTGCCGCGTGTGAGTGAAAGTGCCTCTGCGGCCGAGCTGGTCCAGCTGCTGGCCCAGGCCGAGCAGCTTGAGGCTTGCTGGCTGGCCCAGTGTCCGGACAAGGGCGAGCTGCTCGATCCCTTGTTGATGGGGCTGAAGCGGGCACAGCGCCAGCAGGTGGCGCAAGCCCAGGCCGATGCCAAACCTGAGAACGGCGTGCCCGTGGCCACGGCGGCCAGCATGGCGGGATCCATGCTGCTCAGTGGCAGCGCCAAGGGATCTGGCATCGAGATCGACAGCTCCAATGACAGGGCCTGGCGACAGACCCAGCTCAAGGTGGCGGAGCTCTTGATCGAGCGCCAGCCGGAGGCGGCGGTGGGCTATCGCCTGCGCCGTCACGCCATCTGGGCCGGCATCACCACACCGCCCATGAGCGCCCAGGGCCATAAAACCCAGTTGGCCCCCATGTCGACGGACATGGTGGATGAGTACCGCGCCGCCCTGGCCACACTGGAGCGGGCCGCGCCGGATCTGGCGCTCTGGCAGCGCATCGAACAGAGCCTGACCCTGGCACCTTACTGGTTCGAAGGGCATCAGCTCTCGGCCGAGGTGGCGCAGAAGCTGGGATTTGCCGCCGTGGCTCAGGCCATAGCGCAGGAGCTCGACGGCTTCTTGCAGCGGCTGCCGGCCTTGCGGGATCTCACCTTCAGCGATGGCAGCCCGTTTCTGCCTCCCGAGTGCAGCCGCTGGTTGCAGCCCGCCAAGCTGGGTGGTGGGGGGGGCGATGGGGAGTCCAGCCTGGCCGAAGAGGTGGCCTTGCGTCATGGGGAGCAGGGGGTGGCCGCGGCCCTCACCCTGCTGGATGAAAGGATGACGCAGTTGAAAGAGCCAAGAGCCCGCTTCCATGCCCAGTTGGTGCAGGCGGAGCTGTTGGCGCAGGAAGGCATGGAGGCGCTTGCGCGCCAGCACTATCAACACTTGTGGCAAGAGGCGAGTCGCCTGGGGTTGTCGCACTGGGAGCCCGGGCTGGTCAGTCGCCTGGAAAGCCATGCGTCCCCATTGTCGAAATAAGTGCCGAAATGAGTCATTGAGTCGGAGTTGGATCACATTTTATGTTCAAAACCATCTTTACCTTTCTGCGGCAACAGCTGCCGAAACTGAAACCCTCCTGGCCCCTGCTCTGTGTGGTGCTCTGGGTCGTTGCCCTCATCCTGGTGTGGTGGCTGGGGCCCAGTGTCGAGATCCGTGGCGCCAAGCCGTTCGAGCCGCTGTGGGGGCGGGTAGTATTCACCCTGCTCTGGCTCTGGCTGATGCTGGGGATCCTCTCCTGGCGAGTGTGGCGCAAGATGCAGCAACTCAAGGCCGAGCGTCAGCATGAAACCGTGCTGGTGCAGGATCCGGTGAAAGGGCTCATCGACAAGCAGGCGTTGTTTCTCAATCGCTGGTTGCAGGCCCTTGGCGAACACCTGGGCAAGGGGGCGCTCTACGCCATGCCCTGGTATCTGGTGCTGGGTCTGCCCGGCAGCGGCAAGAGCAGCCTGATCCACAGAGCCAATCCGGCCAACAAGCTCAACCCCAGACTCGATACCGAACTGCGGGACGTGGCGCAGGATCAGCTGATCGATTGCTGGCTGGGGGAGCAGGCGGTGATGCTGGATCCCGCCGGTGAGCTATTGTCTCAATCCGAGCCGGAACTCGATCCGCTGGCGCGCAAGCATGAGCGGCTCTGGCTGCACCTGTTGAACTGGCTTTCCGAACACCGCCGCCGCCAGCCCCTCAACGGCCTGGTGCTGACCGTGGATCTGGCCTGGCTCTCCCATGCCAGCGTGGCCGAGCGCAAGGCCTATGCCCAGCTGATGCGCTCCCGCCTGCAGGAGGTGTCGGCCACCATGAACACCCGGTTGCCGCTCTATGTCACCTTCACCAAGCTCGACTTGCTGCGCGGTTTTGACGTGGTGTATGAGCAGCTCGACAAGGAGGCCCGCGAGGCCGTGCTGGGGGTGACCTTCAACCCGGGCGACAGCCAGGGCAAATCCTGGCAGCAGGAGCTGGCACTGTTCTGGGACCAGTGGGTGGACAACCTCAACCAGAATCTGCCCGAGCTGATGTTGGCCCGGCTCGATGCTGCCCAGCGCAACGCCCTCTTCTCGTTCGTACGTCAACTGGCGGGGCTGAAGGATTACGTGACCAGCCTGCTCGACGAAACCCTGGCCATCGAGGAGAGCAAGCCGCTGCTGGTGCGTGGCGTCTATATCAGCTCCGTCTATCAGCAGGGGGTGCCGTTCGATGCGTTTGCCCAGGCGGCGTCCCGTCGCTACAACCTGCCCGAGCCCATTTACTCGGCCCTGCGCGGAGAGTCCAACACCTATTTCGTGCGCAAGCTCTTCTCCACCATCATTTTCCCCGAGGCCCATCTGGCCGGGGAGAACCGGCTGCATACCCTCTATCGCCGTCGCCGCATGGCCATCGGTCTGAGCTGCCTGTCGCTCTTCTCGGCAGCCCTTATCGGTGGCTGGCACTACTTCTACCGGGTCAACGAAGAGGCGGGCCGCAACGTATTGACCAAGGCCCAGGCCTTCATGGAGACCAACGAGGTCGCTGATGAACATGCCTTCGGGGTGAGTCAGCTGCCGCGTCTGAACCTCATTCGCGAGGCAACCCTCTCCTTTGGCAACTACCGTGAACGCACCCCGCTGGTGGCCGATCTTGGCCTCTATCAGGGGGACGAGATCGGTCCCTATGTGGAAGGCTCCTATCTGCAACTGCTGAGCCTGCGCTTCCTGCCGGCCCAGATGCAGGGGCTGCTGGCGGATCTCGAGCAGGCACCGGCCGGCAGTGAGGAGAAGCTCTCCATACTGCGGGTGATGCGGATGCTGGACGATGCATCGGGTCGCAACAAGGAGTTGGTGGCGCAGTACATGGCCAGCCGCTGGCAGCAGGCCTTCCCGGGACAGGGGGCGGTGCAGGAGCAGCTGATGGGGCACCTGGATTACGCCCTTGACCACACCGACTGGCACGCTGCCCGGGCCGCCCGTGATCAAGCCGCCATCACCGCCTTCGTGCCGTTCAAGGAGCCTGTCTACGGCGCCCAACGCGAGCTTGGCAAGCTGCCCATGTATCAGCGGGTGTATCAAAACCTGGTGGTGAAGGCGAATGACGTGCTGCCGCCGGATCTCAACGTGCGCGACGAGGTGGGCCCCACCTTCGATACCGTGTTTGCCCTGCGCAGCGACAATGCCGGTCAGGTGCCGCGGCTGCTGACCTGGCCCGGTTTCAACGACTTTTTCCTCAAGCAGGACAAGGCGCTGATCGATCTCACGGCGATGGATGCCTGGGTGCTGGGCCAGCGCAAGCTGAGCCAGTTGAGCGAGGCCGATCGCAAGGAGATCGCCCGTCAGGTCAACGATCGCTATGTCACCGACTACGTCAACCAGTGGCAAAAATTGCTGACCAACCTGGATGTGCAGACCCTGGAGAGCCCCGAGCAGGCGCTCGACGTGCTTTCTGCCATCACCGGCAACGATCAGCCGTTCCAGCGGGTGCTGGCCTCTTTGGATGACAACACCCGCATTCGCAAGATCTCCGACGTGGAAGGGGATCCGGCACAGGCCATCACGGCCCGTATCGGGCGTCCCTTCATGGCCACCAACGCCGCCCTCGCCGGGCGTGGCGAGCAGGGGCCACTCATTCAGGAGGTCAACCAGAAGCTGGTGGAGCTGCAGCACTATCTGGAGCTCATCGTCAACGCCACCGAGCCTGGCCAGTCGGCCCTCAAGGCGGTGCAGCTGCGTCTGACCAACAAGTACGCCGATCCTGTGTTCGCCCTGCAGCAATATGCACGCAGCCTGCCGGCTCCGCTGGATCGCTGGGTGGGTCAGCTCTCCGAGCAGAGCTCGCGGCTGGTGATCGACTTGGCCATGTCCTCCCTCAATCAGGAGTGGCAGGACAAGGTGCTGGCGCCATTCAACAGCCAGCTGGCCGGTCGCTATCCGTTCGATCCGGGCTCAGCCAAGGACGTACCGCTCTCCGAGATGGAGCGCTTCTTTGCGCCGGGCGGCACCCTGGACAGCTTCTATCAGGTCAATCTCAAACCCATGGTGGAGAGCGGCCTGATGGAGGGCGAGTTCAGCTCGCCCATGCAGGCCGAGCTGGTCAAGCAGCTGGACAGAGCCGCCCGCATCCGCCAGATCTTCTTCAGCCAGCAGGGCAACCTGGAGGTGCAGTTCGCCCTCGAGCCCATCGAGCTTACCGCCAACAAGCGGCGCAGCGTGCTGAACCTGGATGGCCAGCTGCTGGAGTACGCCCATGGCCGTCGCACCAAGATCCCGCTGGTGTGGCCCAACACCATGCGTGACGGGGCCGAGAGCAAGATCACCCTGGTGCCGGCCGCCCGCGAGCGTTCGCCGCGCAGCGAAGGCTTTGTCGGCCCCTGGGCCATGTTCCGCCTGATGGACAAGGGGGAGCTGACCCAGGTCAATGAGGCCACCTTCGATGTGCGCTTCCCGGTGGATCAGGGGTCCATGACCTATCGCGTCTATACCGACAGCGCGCAGAATCCCTTCACCGGCGGACTGTTCAGCCAGTTCAGATTGCCTGAATCCCTCTATTGATCATGTCGGGGGGACATTGTGCCCCCCGCATTTTGGAATCCGATATGTCACAGAATCAACAAGGTCAGCAGGCGCTGAAAGTGGGGCGTGACCCCAGGATGCTGCCGGAGTACGAGGCGCTGCGGGCTGAAATCAACAAGCTCAGCCATGCCTCTCGCCCCGAAGTGGACTGGCTCAAGATCCATCGGCTCGCCAGTCTTATCTTCGAAAAGCATGGGGTGGATCTGCAGACCGCCATCTACTTCACCCTGGCACGCTCTCGCTTGCAGGGACTGAGCGGCTTCACCGAAGGCTGCGAGTTTCTCGCCAACCTGATCGTCACCCAGTGGGAGAGCTTCTGGCCGCCGGTCCATCAGGAGCGGGCCCGCATCGAGATGCTGGACTGGTTCATTGCCCGCATTAGCGATGTCATTCGCCAGTACCAGATCAGCCACGAAGACAAGCGGCTGATCTACCGCTGCGAGCGGGCGCTGCAACTTATCAGCGAGAAGCTGCACAACGCGGGCTTAAGCCGCATTCCCCGGGTCGAGAATCTGGTGCACTTCATCGAGGGCTACACCCATCTGTTCGACGAGACCGAGATCGTCATCGTCTCCGATGAGCCCGGCCTCAAGGAGGAGTTGCAGATCCCCCCCATGGTCTTCTTCAAATCCGACATGGAGAGCGATCACGGCGCCTCTGCCGGGGCGGCGACCCCGCACCTGCCTCAGGGCAGCATATTGGTGGGGCGTGAGAAGGGACAGATGAAGCCGACCGTGCTCAAGATTGAACAGCACCGCAAGCAGCGGCCCGCCTGGTTCTGGTTTGGCTGCGGTCTGCTCAGCTGCGCCCTGCCGGTGATGGGCTGGCTTGGCTGGCAACATCAGCAGCAGGAGAAAACCGTGGCGGCCCAGCGTCTGGTGCAGCCGGCCGCCGAGCTGCCGCGAGCACTCAGTTATGACGACATTCGCCAGGCGCGCATCGTGCTGGGGGAGCAGACCCTGCAGAGTATGGAGAGCGAACTGGTGGCCCGTTATCAGAACCAGCTTGCCCGATTGGAGCAGGCCTCGCCGCTCTACTGGTATCGCTACGGCGAGGGGCTGCGCAACTCGTTGCTGATGCTCTATCCCGACTCGCTGGCGGTCAAGGCGCTGGACAAACAGTGGCAGACGCAGTTGGTCGGTCAGCAGGGGGATATCATCAGCGTGCCCACCTATCTGGATGCCCGCGCCGGGGTGGATGCCCTGCTCGATCAGTTGCTGGAGCTGGAGCGTCAGCGCAAGACGGTGACTATCTCCTACCTCAAATCCCAGCTCTACGAGGTGCAGAAGAACCTGATGCAGAACATCCCGTTCAGCCTGCGCCTCGGCGAGCTGGAGGCGAGAAAAGCCTCCCAGGAACCCATCACGGCAGCCGAATTGAAAAGCCTGGAAAATGACCTGAAAGCGCTCAACATCCGGCTCTATCAGTTGCAGCAGGGCGCGGCCGGCAGTTGAACGTGCTGCCTTGAGCAATGAGTTGCGCAAGCGACAGCAAATTTGACTGGCAGAGCAAGGTTTGCCGTGTCGCTTGCCCTGTCTTGCGCAATTCGTTGCAGCAACGCAGTCAAACTGTGTGAGTCGTCATCTCAATTCACTGATTTTAAAGGTGATTAATGGCCGCTCAGTCATGGCATGGAGGCTGCTGGGTTGTTACCCCTGCTGTATCTGCGCACCGGTTCATGATGGTGAGCCTGCGCCATGGCGGGAGCCCCAACGGCGGCCCCCTTGCCCACACGGAGAATTCATATGTGCCCTTCTATTGCATTGCTCGGTGACATTGGCACCGACCACGATGGGTTCCACCCATCCCCCGTGATTGCCGCGAGCCCCGATGTGTTCCTCGATGGCAAACCGGTGGCCCGGCAGGGTGATCCGCTGGCCCCTCACGTCAAACCCAACAATCCTCCCCATCCGCGCAGCATCTCGGGGGGCGTCGGCTCCGTCTTGGTCAACGGCAAACCCATCGCCGTGACCGGCACCGCCATCGGTTGCGGTGGTGTTGTGATTGGCTCGGGCAGCGGACAGGCAGGATAAGGAACAGCGTTATGGCAGACAGCACAGGATTACAATTTACCGTCAAGGTGGGGGCGCTGCCCGAGAGCACCTTCGTGGTGGCCGAGTTTGCGTTGGAAGAGGCGCTGAACGGACCGTTCCAGCTGCGCTTGGAATTGGCGAGCCCAGAGCCCGACGTCGACTTTGGCGCCGTGCTGGACCAGCCGTGCGAACTGCTGGTGTGGTACAACGGCGAGTTGCAGCGGCGGGTGTGTGGTGTGGTCAGTGATTTTGCGCAAGGGGACAGCGGCTTTCGCCGTACCCGCTACCAGCTCATGGTGCAGCCTGCGCTGTGGCGACTGGGCCTGCGCCACAATTCCCGCATCTTCCAGGCGCAAAAGCCTGACGAAATCCTCTCCATCCTGCTGCAAGAGCACGGCATCACCGACTACGCCTTCGCGCTCAAGAATGAGCACGCCCAGCGTGAATACTGCGTTCAGTATCGTGAGACCGACCTCGATTTCGTCAATCGCCTTGCTGCCGAAGACGGGCTGTTCTACTTCCATGAGTTTGAAGCGGGCAAACACCGCATCGTGTTTGCCGACGATGCGGCTGCATTAACAGCCGGCCCCGCGCTCTTCTTCAACCTCGGCAACCGCTCGCTGGAGCAGGGAGCCTATGTGCGCCAGTTCCACTACCGCGAGGCGGTACGTCCCTCGGATGTGGAGCTGAAAGACTACAGCTTCAAGACCCCGGCTTATGGGTTATCCCACAAAAAACAGGGGAGCGAGCTGGAGCACCAGCGCGATACTTACCAGCACTTCGACTACCCCGGCCGCTATAAGCAGGACGGCAGCGGCAAGGCGTTTGCCCAGCACAGACTCGATGCGCTGCGCAATGACGCAGTGGCAGGCAGCGGCAAGTCCAACAGCGCGGCCCTGCTGCCGGGCCAGTATTTTTCGCTGACCGAGCACCCGAACGGCAGTCTGAATACCGACTGGCAAATCGTGCGCATCAGCCACACCGGCTTGCAGCCGCAGGCGCTGGAAGAGGAGGGGGGCAGTGGCCCCACCGTCTACCACAACGCATTTGATGTGGTCAAAGCCAGCACCAGCTGGCGGGCGCGCATCGGCAGCCCGCAAGCGCCTTACAAGCCCATGGTGGACGGTCCGCAAATCGCCGTGGTGGTGGGCCCCGAGGGGGAAGAGATTTATTGCGACGAGCATGGCCGGGTGAAACTGCAATTCCCCTGGGACAGATATGGCAGTTCCAACGACCAGAGCTCCTGCTGGGTACGCGTATCCCAAGGCTGGGCCGGCGGCCAATACGGCATGATGGCGATTCCACGCATCGGCCATGAAGTTATCGTCTCATTTCTGGAAGGGGACCCGGACCAGCCCATCGTCACCGGCCGTACCTTCCACGCCACCAACCGACCACCCTACGAGTTGCCTGCCAACAAGACCCGTACTGTGCTGCGCACCGAAACCCACCAGGGGGAGGGTTTCAACGAGCTGCGCTTTGAAGACCAGGCTGGGCAGGAAGAGATTTATATCCACGGTCAGAAAGACCTGAACGTGCTCATCGAAAACGATGCCGCCTGGCACATCAAGCACGACCAGCACACCGACATCGACAACGAGCGGGTGACTCGCATCAAGGCCAATGACCACCTGACGGTGGAGGGGGAGAGGCGTGACCAGGTCAAGGCGGACTATTCCCTCACCGTCGATGCCTCCATGCATCAGAAGCTGGGCCAGTCGCTGCTGGTGGAGGCCGGGCAGGAAGTGCATATCAAGGTAGGCGACAAGCTGGTACTGGAGGCAGGCTCCGAGATCACCCTCAAGGGGGGCGGCAGCTTTGTGAAAGTTGACCCGAGCGGCATCAAGCTGGTCGGCCCCGCCATCAAGCTCAACGCCGGCGGCAGCGCAGGGTCAGGATCCGGCTGGGGTGGCAAGGCTCCCGTGGTGCCCAAGGGGGTGGAAGTGGTCAAGGCTCCCGAGCTGGTTGAGATCATCAAGGCCATCCCCACCGAGAAGGCGATGGAGGCACTGCTCAAGGAGCAAGGGCCTACGCAGACCTTCTTTGTGCCATCCCGCTAAGGGCCATAGTTCGTACGATTACGAGTGAAAAGAAGAAGATGAAAATCTTATATCCAATGCAAGTGGGCGGCGGTGACGCTCCCAAAGAGGTTGCCTCACTTGAAGAATTTATCGGCAAGCTCAATGGTGAGCCGGGTGGCACCTTCCTGCTTGGCGGCAACCGTATCTGGCATGGCGGCATTCATTTAAGCGACAAGGGAGGCTGGCATCCACAAGGCGCAGTGCGAGCTATTACCGATGGAGAGATTGTGGCCTACCGTATCGCCTCTGCGCCAGCAGCTGTGAAGCTGGAGCCGGAGGAGGGGAAACCAGGTGAGGCAATTACCCTGCATACCTCCCCTTCATTTTGTCTGATCCGTCATGTCTATGAAGCCACAGAAGAAATTTCCGGACAGCAGCAGCCAAAGCGAAATGCTCTGACCTTTTATTGCCTCTATATGCATATTGCCTGCAAAAACGCTTATCAGGGTGAGCCTGAACGTCATGTGCTGACAGGGAGCGGTGTCGCTATATATAAGGCCACTGCAAGTCTGCAGTTTCAGAAAGAGGACAAGCTGGGTACGGCTCGCAAGGGGGCTGAAGTTACCTTGATTGGAGCGCCATCAGAGCGGATTAATCTGAATAATGAACCTTATTCTTACCAGCTAGTCAGTTATTCGACTCCAAAGGGCGATGATCCGTCAGCGTTTTATGTGGCTTCACAATTTATCAAGGAAGAACGCAAGATTGAGCCCGATTGGATGATGGCCAAGCAAGATATTCCTTCTCTCTATCCGATCAGTCGCAACAGCTATCTGCGTAAAAGTAAAGATCAGGGTGAAGCTGTGACTGCGGGATTGCCAAAAACAAGCAAAGTCGCACGAACCACAACTCAGCCAGTCGTATTTTCCAATATGAAAGAGTATCTCGAGATTGAGGTCTGGGAGGTTGCCCAAGGCAAGCTGACCGATGGTAAAGGGAATGTTGTACCCAATGCCTCGAAAGGTGATCGTTATTGGGTTGCCAAAGAGATGCTGGGTCAACCCAGCGATGCCGTTCGGCATACTCCCATTGTTTACGACAAAGTGGAGCTGCGACATAGCAATCCCATTCCGGTCAAGGACGGTGAGGTGGTCGGCCATTGGGGGGAGCATGAGACACCGAAACCGACGGCCAATGGTTTTGTTCTCAATGAAGATCGTAAAGCAATACATATGGAGATATTTGTCGCAGAGAGTGACAAGGAGGTTCTTGGTAAATGCATCAGCAATGAAGGGAAGTTGGTCAAGGGACAAGAGTATTTGCTGCTCAAAGAGGGGGAGCAGGCAGATACTTATAAGTTGACCAAGGAGAATAATAAAGTCGGTTACAGCAAGGTGGGAGTCTTTGGCCCGCAGGAGGTTCCCAAACCGATAAATACTCAGGATATCGTGACCCATGGTGCCGACAAATTTGTGAAGGTGGCCGAAGATCAGCATGTCCTTATCAGTGGTGATACCCAATTGGTTAGCCAACATGAGTGGGCCAGGCTGGGTGTGACATTGGTTGATGGTGGCTCGGATCCCGACGGATTCCTGGACAAGGCTGACACTGACGGCAAGGAGGGGGGAGACTTTTTCAGCACCCTTTACGAAGAGCTGGTGACAGATCGGGATGGCGATGGCAGTATCAGTGCCGATGAAATCAAGGCGGCGATGGCTGAGAGAATGGTTGCAGACAAAGTGCGAAAGCTGTTTATCAAGCACGAAAGTGAATGGGTAAAGCGCAATACGTGGCCAAGGCTCGAGCAAGAGCTGAAAAATATGCCCAACCTATGCAAATACGTACTGGAAGTCACCAATAAGATGGCCTGGATAGAAGAGGCTGCTGCTGTGGTGGGTGATACCAAGCCTTGGTTTATTCATCCTGCGGGGATGATGGGGTTGGTGATGGATATTAAAGGACGTGACCTTATCACTCTAGAGATGGTTTTTGCAGCTAATCTTAATCAAGATAAATCTAGCTGTGAGGCCATACTTCCATACCTGAATGAATATGCCAAGACTTATGGTATGAAAGAAGAAAGAGCCATAGCTCATTTTTTATCCCAAGTAGGTCATGAGTCAAACTTTAAGCCTGTAGGTGAGAATCTTCGTTATAACCCTAAAGGCATGCGGAAAATTTTTGGGTGTAAAGGGGGATCTAAAAACTACGACCCTATATTAGAT
The DNA here is from genome assembly GCF_000820005.1 of Aeromonas piscicola. GTDB lineage: Bacteria > Pseudomonadota > Gammaproteobacteria > Enterobacterales > Aeromonadaceae > Aeromonas > Aeromonas piscicola. The sequence goes on from NZ_CDBL01000055.1 coordinate 198,713, forward strand.
GATGCAAAGGAGGGAAGGTTAAGACCGAAGTTGTGGACTCATGAGAGCGATTATGCATTCAATCCTGTGGCTTTAGGAAACTATGTCTACGCCAACAGGCCGGGAAGTAGAAACGGTGATGAGAATTCTGGTGATGGATATAAATATCGAGGCAGAGGTTTGATTCAAATAACACACAAGGATGCGTACATAAAATTCACAGAAGCTCATAATGCAGCAAACCCCTCAGACCAAAAAGACTTTTTGGCTTCACCAGATGACATACTGACACTTCGATATGCTGCATCATCTGCATACTTTTTTTGGTTTATATACAAAAAAGGCTTTAATTTGCATTCAACTGCATGCACAGGGACTGTCAAAGAGGTTACAAAAATTGTAAATGGGGGGGATGCTGGTTATGCAGATAGATTAAAGAGGTTTAATGCAGTTGCGGCAGTTATCGGTATTGATGGGGCGAGAGAGTGAGCCAAAACCATATATGTTGGTTGATTTGCAAGCAGCCTTGACGCGCCTTGAACTGATTGTTCTCTTTTGGGTCTGCTTTCGTGTTTTTTGTGTGGGGTGGTTCGAAAATATTTACGATCTAATCCTATAGGTATTGATAATGGTGAGTTAAAAATTGTGAGGTTATAATGAGAAAGTATGATTTTTTATTTTTAATTTTTCTGTTTCTTTCTTTCTTTGTGAATGCGGCTGATATTATTCAAGGGCCCTATAGGATAAGTAATGATACAGCGAGCGTTCAAATTGAGAAAAAAGATGACATAAACTGTCCATTATCTATGGTCATTTATGATGCGCCATCATATTATGAGCTGGATAAAATATGTGAGAACGGCGATTACCCGAATATTAGGAGCGTTTTTTTCTTTACTCTGAAAGGTGTGAGTCATATAGGAACTATAGTTTCATGGCATAGTAAGCATCAGGCAGAAGGGATTGATGAGACAAATTTTGAAGTTAAGATTTATAAAAAGAACGCTGGTGGAGAATATGCTTTTGACAAAGTAAAGACTTTGGATCCAGCTTTAAGTGGTACAGAGGATGGGGCTGGTGATGGAACATATAAGTTTAACAATGCAATATCGGTAAAGAAGTATATGAAAGAAAAATATGGTTAAGAATTTGGTAAGATGTGTATAGATCTAGTTATCACCTGACACCGGCCTCAAACCGGTGTCTTGTTTACGCTACTTTAGTGCGCACCTCCTTCGGTATCAATTTCAGACCCTTCTTGAACATGCTGTAGGGGTTTGCCCCCCCCATCCGGCCCTGTGGCTGCTGGGTGTTGTAGTGCTCAAGGTTGCTGTCCAGGTCTGTCTGCATCTGCCCCATTGACTCATACCAAGTTCTCCTCCCCTTGATACGGAAGTGTTCATCGAGCAAGGTTCAATGCAGCCGCTCGATAAGCCCGTTGCTCTGCGGTCTGCGCACCTTGGTTGTCCGGTGCTCAATCTCCTCCAGGTGCAGTAACAGCTCATAGGGATGATGGTCAGGGTGCCAGTAGAACCCACGACAGTTGTCTGACAGGACGGTATAAACCTGTGTTTGATGAGCTTCGAAGAACGGCAGTGTCGTTTCATTGAGCACATGGACTGAGGTGACTGGCAGCTTGCTGGTGTAGAGCCGTCCCCGGGCGTGGCTGCTGTAGCAGTCCAGCACGGTTTGCAGATACACCTTGCCAACCCCTTGAGCTTGCTGATGAAGAAGGTGTCGACCGTCACCAGTTTTTCGGTGTAGTGGATTTCTAGCTGGCGTTTTCGAAACTACGGACTGAAGTGTTTGAACAGGTGAATTTGCTCATCGTTAAGCTCAATCGCCTATTCCCGATGGTTTATGCGAGGTGTAACAAGCGGTTGAGTTTAGAGAGCGAATGCACGCCACAGACACGGCCAGCACCGACGCTGATGCCTTTTAGGGTAAGCACCTGTGAGACCCGTAGCGGGCATTTTTACAGGCAACCGTCAGGACACAAGGAGGCGATTTATTTCTACTGGACTTAGATAGGAGCGGGAGTTTTTGAAAGCAGTAAAATTGGGGTGGCTGATGGGGCTCGAACCCACGACAACCGGAATCACAATCCGGGACTCTACCAACTGAGCTACAGCCACCACTGAAAATTTCCATTAATAGCATCCATCCCGGGGAGAGAGGATTCATTAATGGTGCGCCCTGCAGGATTCGAACCTGCGACCCACGGCTTAGAAGGCCGTTGCTCTATCCGACTGAGCTAAGGGCGCTCTGTATCGATCAGCCAAGGTGGCTCATCGATGAACTTGGTCGGTGATAAAGGATTCGAACCTTTGACCCTCTGGTCCCAAACCAGATGCGCTACCGGGCTGCGCTAATCACCGAAAATTTCTTGTCCAGCATACCGATACCGGCGGTACTGGGCAACGGGCGGGCATCATACCCAAGCGGGAAAGGCAGCGTCAACGTATTTTTCCGCTAGTAAATTCAAGTGCCTACTTATTGCCCGCCCAGCGAGCGCTGCTAACACCCGCGCCAAAAAAATGCGACAATGCGCGGCAGTTGAACATATGGTGAGTGAAGAACGATGTCTGCCAAAATCATTGATGGAAAACAGGTTGCGCAAACGATTCGCAATCAGGTTGCAGCGCAAGTCCAACAGCGGTTGGCACAAGGGAAACGGGCGCCAGGTCTGGCGGTGATCCTGGTCGGGGTGGATCCGGCGTCTCAGGTCTATGTCGGCAGCAAGCGCCGCGCCTGTGAAGAGGTAGGGTTTATCTCCCGCTCTTATGACCTGAGCGCGACGGCGAGTCAGGAAGAGCTGCTTGCCCTGATCGACCGGCTCAATGATGATGCGGACGTAGACGGCATTCTGGTGCAACTGCCGCTGCCGGCCCATTGTGATACGACCCAGGTGCTGGAGCGTATTCGTCCCGACAAGGATGTGGATGGCTTCCACCCGTACAACGTGGGCCGTCTGGCGCAACGTATTCCGGCGCTGCGCCCCTGTACGCCCAAGGGCATCATGACGCTGATTGAGGCTACGGGTGTCAAGACACACGGCCTGCATGCGGTAGTGGTCGGGGCATCCAATATTGTGGGGCGCCCGATGACGCTGGAGCTGCTGCTGGCCGGCTGTACCACGACCACCTGTCACCGCTTCACTCAGGATCTGGAAGATCAGGTGCGTCGCGCCGACTTGCTGGTCGTGGCCGTGGGCAAACCGAACTTCATTCCGGGGGAATGGATCAAGCCGGGGGCCCTGGTGATCGACGTGGGCATCAATCGTCTGGCCGACGGTTCTCTGGTGGGGGATGTGGAGTTCGAGACGGCGCGTAATCACGCTTCCTTCATCACACCGGTTCCGGGGGGCGTTGGTCCCATGACGGTTGCTAGCCTGATGGAAAACACCCTGAGCGCCTGTCAGGACTACCACGACTAAGCCCTGTGATGGTCGATGAGGCCTGCGTCTGACGGGCTTCACGCTTGCAATCGCTCCCCGCAATAAAAAACCCGGCGACCTTGCGGTTAGCCGGGTTTTTTATTTATCCAGTTCGACTCTTACATGTTCTGTGCTTCGTTTGGCACGATGACAGAGGCGTGATTTCCTTTCGGCCCCTGCTGCAGTTCGAAGTTGACTGCCTGACCTGCTTTCAAGGTCTTGTAACCTTCCATTTGTATCGTGGAGTAGTGGGCGAAGATATCTTCACCACCCCCTTCCGGACAGATAAACCCAAATCCTTTTGCGTTGTTAAACCACTTGACTGTTCCGGTTGCCATACATCTACATCCTTTTATTGATTACCCTGAAGTCGTTGAGTAACCTGCGCCAGCCCTTTATAACTAGTAGCATAAGCCCATAGCAGACGGGCGCCGATTAGCAAGTAACCAATCTAGTCTAACTTTTGAGCGAGTCAAGGAGTTGTTAACAACTGATGTGATCTGGTTAACAAGTCTATTGACAATCTTGTGTTAGACGGTAGTAATCTAGAGGTACCGAAGCGCGATTATGAGCAAGCAGAAAGAACTCTTTGCTAATGAAGAGATTGCACAAGCAGAGAAAACGAAGCTGCAACCGCCACCCATGTACAAGGTCGTCCTCAACAACGACGACTACACACCGATGGAGTTTGTGGTGGAGGTGCTGCAAAAGTTCTTTGGTATGGATCTGGACAAGGCCACCCAGGTGATGCTGAGTGTGCATTATAGTGGTAAGGGAGTCTGTGGCACGTTCACCGCCGAGATAGCTGAAACTAAAGTGGTCCAGGTCAACACCTATTCACGTAACAACGAACATCCACTGCTTTGTACCATGGAAAAGGCTTGAATCTGATGACTTGATGGCGATGACGACACCACATTGTTGCTGTACTGAGGGGAGGTGCCTATGTTGAATAAAGATCTAGAAAAGACGCTGAACGAGGCTTTCAAACTGGCCCGTGACGAGCGCCATGAATTCATGACCGTCGAGCACCTGTTGTTAGCCCTGTTGGATAACAGCTCAGCCCATGAGGCGCTGAGTTCATGTGGTGCTGATGTGGAACTGATGCGCAAAGAGATCAGCGCATTCATCAGTCAAACAACCCCGCTTATCCCCCGCGATGATGAAGATCGCGAAACCCAACCCACGCTTGGCTTCCAACGGGTGCTGCAGCGTGCCGTCTTCCATGTCCAGTCTTCTGGCAATACCGAAGTCAGCGGCGCCAACGTGCTGGTCGCCATCTTCAGCGAGCAGGAATCTCAGGCAGCCTATTTCCTGAAGAAAGCCGAGATCAGCCGACTGGATGTGGTCAATTTCCTCTCCCACGGGGTGCGCAAAGACAGCAAACCGGATAACAGCGGTAACAACGCCGAGTCTGATGACGATGTCTCTGCTGCCCAGATTGAGAGCTTTGCCACCAACCTGAACCAGCTGGTGCTGGAGGGGCGTATCGACCCGCTCATTGGCCGCGATCAGGAGCTGAGCCGTACCATCCAGGTACTGTGCCGTCGCCGCAAGAACAACCCGCTGCTGGTGGGTGAGGCTGGTGTCGGCAAGACAGCCATCGCCGAGGGGCTGGCCTATCGCATCGTCAAGGGTGATGTGCCCGAGGTGATTGCCGGCAGCACCATCTATTCACTCGACATGGGCTCCCTGCTGGCGGGCACCAAATACCGTGGTGACTTCGAGAAGCGTCTCAAGGTGCTGCTCAAACAGATTGAGCGCCAGGAAGGGGCCATTCTGTTCATCGACGAGATCCATACCATCATAGGAGCCGGGGCCGCCTCAGGTGGCCAGCTGGATGCGGCCAACCTCATCAAGCCGTTGCTCTCCAATGGTTTGCTGCGCTGTGTTGGGTCGACGACTTACCAGGAATATTCCCAGATCTTCGAGAAAGACCGAGCGTTGGCCCGTCGCTTCCAGAAGATCGATATCGTCGAGCCGAGTGTGGATGACACCACCCGCATCCTGATGGGCCTCAAGAGCCGCTACGAATCGCACCACGGCGTGCGTTATACCGTCAAGGCGATCCGTGCGGCGGTTGAGCTGTCGGCCAAGTACATCAATGACCGTCATCTGCCTGACAAGGCGATTGATGTGATCGACGAGGCGGGGGCAGGGCAGCGTCTGCTGCCGGTGAGCAAGCGCAAGAAAGTGATCAATGTGCCGGAAATCGAAGCCATAGTTGCCAAAATAGCCCGTATTCCGGAGAAGTCAGTCTCTTCCTCCGACAAGGAAGTACTGAAGAACCTGGAGCGCAACCTAAAGATGGTGGTGTTTGGTCAGGACAAGGCAATCGCGGTGCTGACCGACTCAATCCGTCTGTCACGCTCTGGCCTTGGCAATGAACGCCGTCCTGTGGGTTGCTTCCTGTTTGCCGGCCCGACCGGGGTGGGCAAGACAGAGGTCACCCAGCAGCTTGGCAAGGCGCTCGGAGTGGAAGTGCTGCGTTTTGACATGTCCGAGTACATGGAGCGACACACAGTCTCACGTTTGATTGGTGCTCCTCCCGGTTATGTCGGCTTTGAACAGGGCGGTTTGTTGACCGACTCGGTGCTCAAGCACCCGCACTCAGTGGTGTTGCTGGACGAGATAGAGAAGGCGCACCCGGATGTGTTCAACTTGCTGCTGCAGGTAATGGACAACGGGACTCTGACGGATAACAACGGGCGCAAGGCAGATTTTCGCAACGTGATCCTGGTGATGACCACCAACGCCGGTGTGCAGGAGACCCAGCGCAAGTCCATTGGCTTCCAGCAACAGGACATGAGCCACGATGCCATGGCGGTGATCAACAAGACGTTCAGCCCGGAATTCCGCAACCGGCTCGATCACACCATCTGGTTCAACCATCTGGACATGACGGTGATCCATCAGGTGGTCGACAAGTTCATTGTCGAGTTGCAGGTACAACTGGATGCCAAGGGAGTGTCTCTTGAAGTGTCCGAGGGTGTCCGCCACTGGTTGGCCGAGAAGGGATATGACAGGGCCATGGGAGCCAGACCCATGGGACGGGTCATCCAAGAACACCTCAAGAAACCCTTGGCCAATGAGATCCTGTTCGGATCACTGGTTGATGGGGGGGTAGTGAAGGTTGAGTTGGTAAATGACAGCCTCAGCTTTGATTTTCAGGTCAATATTGAAGCTGTCTCCCACTAAGCACTGATAGTTAGAAAGCGACAAAAAACCCCAACCGAGAGGTTGGGGTTTTTTGCTGAATTCCTGGCTTAGCGAGAGCGGAAAACAATACGTCCCTTGGAGAGATCGTACGGAGTCAGAGCTACCGTTACTTTGTCCCCAGTCAGGATACGGATGTAGTTTTTGCGCATCTTGCCGGAAATATGAGCGATAACCACGTGACCATTTTCCAGTTCCACACGGAACATGGTATTGGGCAGGGTTTCGAGAATGGTGCCCTGCATCTCAATACTGTCTTCTTTAGCCATTGAATCCTCTTGATAAGCCACAACAAAAATCCGCTGGATCATGCCGGATTTAAGGCTATGTGTAAAGTTTACTCGGGCTTGGTGTCGATATTTTTCCATTCCCCCTGTATCAGGCGCTCGTGGGGCAGGTATTGGCGCTTGTAATTCATCTTGCGGCACGCCTCCACCAGATAGCCGAGATACAACCAGGTGCGACCCGTACGTCTGGCCAGTTCCAACTGACTCAGAATGGCGAAGGTGCCGAGAGAGCGATCGGCATGGTCTGGATCGAAGAAGGTATACATGGCACTCATGCTGTGGGGCAGCAGATCCGTGGTCGCGACCCCGATCAAGCGGTTATCCTTGCGCATCTCCAGATAGAGAGGCGGCATCCAGTCGCAGTGCAAAAAGCCCTTGTACTGGGTCCGGCTTGGGGGATACATGCTGCCATCATGGTGGCGCTGGCGAATGTAGCGCTCGTAGAGCTGATAATATTCGGGTTTGTCGTCGTAGCTGAGCACCAGTTCCAGGTCCTGATTCAACTGGTGGATCCGCTTCTGGCTGCGGCTCGGCACGAAACGCTCGCTGTGGATGCGCAAGGACTGGCAGGCACTGCAGGCGGGGCAGTGAGGTCGATAGATGTCGTTGCCACTGCGCCGAAATCCCGCCGTCAGCAGCCGCTCATAGCCGCTGGCATTGAGCAGGTTGTGGTCCATCAATACCAGCAGTTGCTCCTGCTCATGGCCCAGATAGCTGCATTGATGCTTGGGGGTCAGCCCTACCTTGAGGATCACTTCTTCTGTCATAGGCTGATGCTCCCCGGTTGCCAGCAGTTCTCCGCCAATGGCTGTCGGCTCAGTTTGGTCAGCGCCGTCAAGAAGGTGGCCCTCGGCCACTCCTGGATCCCCATGGTGGCCAGGAAGTCATTTTGCATCTGGCAGTCGATCAGCGCGCCGCCATGGCGGGCGAAGTGCTGGCAGAGCGCCATCATGGCCAGTTTGGCCCCGTTGTCGATGCGACTGAACATGGACTCGCCACAGAAGAGGCGGCCGAGGGAGAGGCCATAGAGACCTGCTTGCAGCTGGCCATCCTGCCAGATCTCGATTGAGTGGGCATGGCCAAGGTGGTGAAGTTGTCGATAGGCGTCGATCATGGGCGTGCTTATCCAGGTTCCACTGGCACTGCGACGGGGGGCGGCGCAGGCCGCTATTACCTCATTAAAGGCGCGATTGATGGAAATATCGAATGAGGTGCGGCGGATAAATTTGCGCAGGCTGCGACCTATGTGCAGCTGTTCGGGGATGATGACCCCTCTGGGATCCGGCGACCACCACAGCAACGGCTGGTGGGGCTCATTCCACGGGAAGATCCCCTTGTGGTAAGCTGCCAGCAATCGTTCAGGGGAGAGATCCCCGCCGATCGCCAGCAGGCCGTTGGGTTCATCCAGTGCGTGCCCGGGGTCGGGAAACCAGCACAGCGCATCATCCAATTGGGTAAGATAGCGAGACATAAGGCGAAGAGGTTCACAGATGAAGGCCATTATCCTGATAGTATCCAGCTTGCTCTGCTTTGTCACTGCGCCCGCCGGGGCCCAGGTTTACGAGCGCAACACGGCGCGGCCCGTCAATCAGGTGGTGTTTGGCCAGGTGGAGACGGTGCGCAACATCACCCAGCGCCAGATCCTGGAGTCCGAGCACTCCGGCTGGAAAACCCTGGGCGGTGCCGTTTTGGGCGGCCTGCTTGGCAACCAGTTTGGCGGCGGTCACGGCCGTGAAATTGCCACCGCCGTCGGGGCGCTGGCCGGCGCGGCTGCGGCGCAGCAGTATCAGTCTGGCGGCACTGTGGTGGAGAACAAGCTGGTGGAGCTGCTCATTCGCAACGAGCAGAACGGGCTCATCAATGTCATTCAGGATTATGATCCGGCCATGGTATTCATGAACGGCGACAAGGTGCGCATCCTCTATTTCAACGATGGGGTGCGGGTCGACAAGACCTATTGAGTGGAACCAGGAAAGAAGTAGGGGGAGAGGGGGAGCAACCCGACGACATCCACAGTGAGGATCCGTCGGGCGGTACTACACGGTGCTCATCTGCCGAGGTCTGCTCAGGCCGATGAGTCCTGAGACACTATCTTGTCGCGACCTGTGTTCTTCGCCTGATAGAGCAGGCGATCCGCCTCGCTCAGTGCCTCGTCCATGGAGACGCGCCCGACCTTGATCACCCCAAAACTGGCGCGAGCAAACAGCGGGATCTCCCGTGACAACGGCTGTTGACGCAGTTGCTGGCGCAGCCCCTCCAGCCGTTTGAGCAGCACTGGCACGGTGCAATGGGGCACCATCAGGGCAAACTCCTCGCCGCCAAAACGGGCGATCATGGCATCGGGGAAGAACTGGGTGAGCAACCGGGTCAGGTGACAAAGCAGCTGATCGCCGATGGCATGACCCCAGTGATCGTTGACCTGCTTGAAGTGGTCCACGTCGAGCACACAGAGGGCGAGCGGCGTCTCCTGGCGCAGATGATCCTCAAACCACTTCTGCCCCTCGTTGAACCAGTAACGCCGGTTATAGAGCCCGGTCAGGTAGTCGCGGTTGGCCGACTCCTGAATGCTGTTGAACTGCTCAAGGGCTTCCAGGTTGTGGCTGACCCGGCACTGCAACTCTTCCGGTTCAAACGGCTGGTTGAGAAAGTCGTTGGCGCCCTGTTTGAGATAGCGGGCGGAGAGGCCGCGCTTGTCCGACACCGAGATCCCTATGATGGCGAGCTGCTGCTTGCTGTAGCGCTCCCGCAGCATGCGCACCAGGCTGATGCCGTCGATCTCAGGCATGTAGTAGTCGACCAGCACCAGCCGGATGGCCGGGTTCTGTTCAAGCTGGGCCAGGGCATCGCGGGCATGGCTCGCCTCATGTACCTGCAGCAACTGCTTGCGCAGCTGGGCCATGGTGCGATGGCGGGAGGTGCGTGAATCATCAACCACCAAGACCTCAATTTTCTGATTGAGATAGAGGCGATGCACCAGACTGACCGCGTATTGCAGTGAGTGGCGCGAATCCTTCATCACGTAATCCAGCACCCCGGCCTCCAGCCAGGCTTCCCGCTTGTCTTCGCTGATGTCGGCGGTGAGGATCACCACCGGCAGGCCCAGTTCCAGCAGCACCTTGACGGCTTCCCCGCTGGGGGCATCCGGCAGGGTGAGATCGACCAGGGCCACCACATACTCTTCCCCCTGGCAATGACGGGCGCCCTCCAGGGTATCGAACGCATCGATTTCCAGACCTGTTTGCTGTGCTATGGCCTGGATCAACATGCGGCGGATCGTCAGACTGTCTTCGACAATCAATATTTTCTGTTTCATCCGGCTCCTTAAAATAAAAAGGCATGCCTCACGGCATGCCTTTTATATCTCTTGTGCTTATTGCGCGTCCAGATATCGCTCGGCGTCGAGGGCCGCCATGCAGCCGGTGCCGGCAGAGGTGATGGCCTGACGGTAGGTGTGGTCGGCCACGTCGCCAGCGGCAAAGACCCCTTCGATGCTGGTCTGGGTGGCAAAGCCGTCCAGCCCGCCGCGTACCTTCAGGTAGCCGTTTTGCATCGCCAGCTGACCATCGAAGATCTGGGTGTTGGGCTGGTGACCGATGGCGATGAAGACCCCCATCAGCGGCAGATCTGAGGTGGTGTCATCCCGGGTGCTGCGCAGACGCACACCGGTGACGCCCATCTGATCGCCAAGTACTTCGTCCAGGGTCTGGTGGGTGTGCAGCACTATGTTGCCGCTAGTCACCTTGTCGTGCAGACGCTTGATCAGGATCTTCTCGGCGCGGAACTCGTCGCGGCGGTGAATGAGGTGCACCTTCTTGGCAATGTTGGCCAGATAGAGCGCTTCTTCCACGGCCGTGTTGCCGCCGCCGATCACGGCCACTTCCTGGTTGCGATAGAAGAAGCCGTCACAGGTGGCGCAGGCGGAGACGCCGCGACCCTTGAACGCTTCTTCGGAAGGCAGCCCCAGATATTTGGCGGAGGCACCGGTGGCGATGATCAGCGCATCGCAGGTGTACTCGGCGCTGTCGCCCTTGAGGCGGAACGGACGTTGGGTCAGCTCCACTTCATTGATGTGATCAAACAGGATGCGGGTGTCGAACTTCTCCGCATGCTCTTTCATGCGATCCATCAGGGCCGGACCTGTCAGCCCCTCGGGGTCACCGGGCCAGTTTTCCACTTCGGTGGTGGTGGTCAGCTGACCGCCTTGCTGCATGCCGGTGATCAACAGAGGATTGAGGTTGGCGCGGGCCGCATAGACGGCGGCGGTGTAACCGGCCGGGCCTGACCCCAGGATCAACAGTTTGCTGTGAGTGACTTGGCTCATGATGTGATTTCCGAGACGTGATGAGTTTGCGCGATTGTAGGTAATTCGTGATCCGGGGTCAAAGGCCAGTGAGTCGATTGTGGCAATCGACAGCCGGTGCGGGCTGGCGCGCATTCGGGCATAAAAAACCGCCCATCGCGGGCGGATTCTGACTCATCGGCTCCCCGGGCGGGGCGGCGATCAGTTCAGCAGGGTCAGGGGATCCGTGTAGGCAAGGCCATGAGCCACGGCAACCTCCTTGCAGGTGAGCTTGCCCTCCATCACGTTGAGACCGTGCAGCAGGTTGGGGTCGCTCAGCAGTGCCTGACGATAGCCTTGCTCCGCCAGCTTGATGATGAAGGGGAGGGTGGCGTTGTTGAGGGCCACGGTTGAGGTGCGGGCTACCGCCCCCGGCATGTTGGCGACACAGTAGTGCACCACCTCGTCGACTATGTAGGTGGGATCTTCATGGGTGGTCGGGTGGGAGGTCTCCACGCAGCCGCCCTGATCGATGGCCACATCGACAATGGCAGAACCCGGTTTCATGCGGGCAATGTGGTCACGGCTGACAAGTTTTGGCGCAGTGGCGCCGGGCACCAGCACGCCGCCGATGACCAGATCCGCCGCCAGCAGATGGCGCTCCAGGGTCTCGCGGTTGGAGTAGACCACCTTGGCGGCGCCTTGGAATTCGCTGTCGAGGCGGCGCAGGGTGTCGATATTGTTGTCGAGTATGGTCACATCGGCACGCAGACCAATGGCCATGCGGGCTGCGTTCGAACCCACGACACCACCCCCTATGATCACCACCTTGGCCGGCTCGACCCCGGGTACGCCGCCGAGCAGCATGCCGCTCCCGCCACGGGATTTTTCCAGCGCCTGGGCGCCCGCCTGAATGGACATGCGTCCGGCCACTTCCGACATGGGGGCCAGCAAGGGCAGGCCGCCACGGCCATCGGTGACGGTTTCGTAGGCGATGCAGATGGCTCCGCTCTTGAGCAGCTCCCGGGTCTGGGGCAGATCGGGCGCCAGATGCAGGTAGGTAAAGAGGGTCTGGCCCTGGCGCAGCATGGCGCGTTCGACGGCCTGGGGCTCCTTCACCTTGACGATCATCTCGGCTTTGGCGAAAACCTCTGCGGCGGAGGCCAAAATTTCGGCACCGGCAGCGCGATAATCTGCATCACCGAAGCCAATGCCGTTTCCGGCGCCGCTTTGGACGAAAACAGTATGGTTTCGTGCTGTTAGTTCACGTACACTGGCCGGAACCATGCCTACGCGATATTCATGGTTTTTTATTTCTTTAGGTACACCGATAATCATGCTATCCCTCGTCTATCGATTGGTGTTTTATGTTGCAAAAATGTTAAGCAACATTTGCGCCTAGTATATTCAGGTATTGACAGGATTTGTGACCATAATTATAAAATGACTGGTGATTCTTACCAAAAAATAGCCAAAGGATGGAATAAAATGATGGAAGCTAAGAGTCGGCTAAAGGATTTGGACAGGATTGACCGCAACATTCTGAATGAGCTGCAAAAGGATGGCAGGATTTCGAATGTTGAGTTGTCCAAACGAGTTGGCCTGAGTCCTACACCGTGTCTGGAACGGGTTCGTCGCCTCGAGCGACAAGGTTATATCGAGGGATATGCCGCTATTCTGAACCCTCATTATCTGGACGCGTCTCTGCTGGTGTTCGTGGAAATTACCCTCAATCGCGGTGCGCCGGATGTGTTTGAACAGTTCAACAAGGCTGTTCAGGTGCTTGAAGAGATCCAGGAGTGCCATCTGGTCTCCGGCGATTTCGACTATCTGCTCAAGACCCGCGTCAGCGACATGTCGGCCTATCGTCGCCTGCTGGGGGAAACCCTGCTGCGGCTGCCCGGTGTCAATGACACCCGCACCTACGTGGTGATGGAAGAGGTCAAACAGAGCAGTCGTCTGGTGATCAGCACCCGTTGAGTTGGGTTATGCTGTGGCTTGCCAGGCTAATGACAAGTCACGACAGTCAGAAACGAGCGGCCGGTCCGCTCGTTTCTTCTTATCGTTATCGCGTTGGTTGTGAATATGGCCCAGCCCATCAGGCACTGGCTGACAATCGGTGGGCTTTTCAGGGATACTAGGCCCCCTTATCCCCTGCATTACATGTTTTCAGAAAGGAGCCGGAGTTTGGCCGATAAAAAGCTGTTTACTCCTTTATCAGGTACACAACGGATCTTCGAAGCCGTCTTGATCGCCATCACCCTGATGGCTGCCTATCTCTTGCTTGCCCTGTTGTCCTATCACCCGGCCGATCCCGGTTGGTCCCAGACCTCCTGGCAAGGGGAGGTGAAGAACCTCGCCGGTAGCGCGGGGGCCTGGCTCGCCGACATCACCATGTTCACCTTTGGGGCCTTCTCCTATCTGGTTCCCCCCCTGGTCGTCCTGCTGGGCTGGAGCCTGTTCTGGCGCCCGAGCCGGCTGCTGGACGTGGATTACCTTACCCTGTCGGTACGGATAGTGGGTTTCGTGCTGACCGTGCTCGGCATGTCCGCCATCGCCAGCATGAACTTCAACGACATGCAGAATTTTTCCGCCGGCGGTCTGGTGGGGGATGTGATCTCCTCCGCCGTGGTGCCGCTGTTTGGCGGCGTCGGTGCCAACCTGATGCTGCTCTGCTTCGTGGCCACCGGCATCACACTGTTTACCGGCTGGTCCTGGCTCACCATAGTCGAGCGGATCGGTGCCACCTGCACTGGCTCGGTCAGCGCGGTTTACCACTTCCCCACCACCCTGGGTCGCTGGTTGACCGGCGGCTGGCGCCAGCCCCGTTTTGAGGGACCGGATCCCCTGCTGGAAGGGGGCCTGGGTGCCATCGAGCTGGATGAGGATGAAGAGGACGATCCTCACACCAGCTGGACTCGTAGTCCCAAGGGCAAGACGGGCAAGGGCCAGAAGGCCAAGTCCGATGAGTGGCTGCCCGAGCTCGATGACGATACCTTCCAGTTCGATCCACAGTTTGATGATGAAGACGACGAGCCGGCGCCCGTGGCCAAGCCCAAGCGCGCCGCTGCTGCCACTGCTCGTCGCCAGCCGGCCCTGAGTACGGTCGATGACGAGGATGAAGAGTTCGATCTGCCCTGGGCCGAGGGTGACGATGATGTGGCCGCACCGGTCGCCGTTGCGCCGAGCAAGCCCAAGCGTCGTCCACAGCCAGGCATGGCGCCCTTGCCGAGCCTGGAGCTGCTGGACAGGCCGCCTGCCAAGACCCAGATGATGAGCAAGGACGAGCTGGATCGCATGGGCCGTCTGGTGGAGGCAAAACTCGCCGACTACAACGTGCAGGCCAAGGTGGTCGGTGTCTATCCTGGCCCCGTCATCACCCGTTTCGAACTGGATCTGGCGCCGGGCATGAAGGCGAGCAAGATTACCAACCTGTCGCGGGACTTGGCCCGTTCCCTCTCCGCCAGCAGTGTGCGGGTGGTGGAAGTTATCCCGGGCAAGACCTTCGTTGGTATCGAGCTGCCCAACCGGGTGCGCCAGACTGTCTACCTGCGCGAGACCCTCGACTGCGAGGCCTTCCGTGACAGTCGCAACCCGCTCACCATGGGCCTGGGTCAGGACATAGCCGGCGAGCCAGTGGTGGTGAATCTGGCCAAGATGCCGCACCTGCTGGTGGCCGGTACCACAGGCTCGGGCAAGTCGGTGGGGGTCAACACCATGATCATCTCCATGCTCTACAAGTCATCGCCGGACGATCTGCGCTTCATCATGATCGACCCCAAGATGCTGGAACTCTCGGTCTACGAAGGGATCCCGCACCTGCTGACCGAGGTGGTCACCGACATGAAGGATGCCGCCAACGCCCTGCGCTGGTGCGTGGGTGAGATGGAGCGTCGCTACAAGCTGATGTCGGCGGTCGGGGTGCGCAACCTCAAGGGCTACAACGACAAGGTGTTGGCCGCAGCAGCAGAGGGAGAACCGATGCGTGATCCCCTCTGGCGCCCGGGTGACTCCATGGATCAGATGCCGCCCGAGCTGGAAAAGCTGCCCCACATAGTGGTGGTGGTGGACGAATTTGCCGACATGATGATGATTGTCGGCAAGAAGGTGGAAGAGCTGATCGCCCGGATCGCCCAGAAGGCGCGGGCCGCCGGTATTCACCTCATTCTGGCGACCCAGCGTCCTTCGGTGGACGTGATCACCGGCCTCATCAAGGCCAACATTCCGACCCGCATCTCGTTCCAGGTATCGAGCAAGATCGACTCGCGCACCATTCTGGATCAGGGCGGTGCCGAATCCCTGCTTGGCATGGGCGACATGCTCTACATGCCGGCCGGTACCTCCAACCCCACCCGTGTCCATGGCGCCTTCGTCGATGACCACGAGGTGCACAAGGTGGTGGCGGACTGGAAACTGCGCGGCGAGCCGAACTACATAGAGGAGATCCTCTCCGGCGAGTCGGGCGGCGAGGGTGGCAGCGGCGAATTTGGCGGGGGCGGCGATGAAGAGCTCGACCCTCTGTTCGACGAGGCGGTGGCCTTCGTGGTGGAGTCCCGCCGTGGTTCCACTTCCAGCGTGCAGCGCAAGTTCAAGATTGGTTACAACCGGGCCGCTCGTCTCATCGAGCAGATGGAAAACCAGGGCATCGTCAGCAGCCCGGGTGGCAATGGTCAGCGCGACGTGCTGGCACCGCCACCGGTACGAGACTAAGCCTCATCCCACTATCCTGGCCATGCCCTCTGCGGGCGTGGCCTTTTATCGAGATCGTCGTTATGAAAAGCATGATGAAAAAACAACTGTTGATGGGAACCGTGCTGCTGGTCGCCAGCAGCCAGGTGTGGGCCGATGCGGCCAGCGACCTCAAGCAGAAGCTGGCGGGCGTGGGCCTCTTCTCCGCCAAATTTGCCCAGACCGTCTATGACAGCAAGGGCAAGGAGCTGCAGAAGGCTGGCGGCGACCTGCTGGTGCAGCGCCCCAATCGCTTCAACTGGCACACCACCTCACCGGACGAGAGCCTGATCGTGGCCGATGGCAAGGACGTCTGGGTCTACGATCCTTTCGTCGAGCAGGTGACCGCACTCAAACTCAAGGATGCGGTGCTCAACACCCCCTTCATCCTGATCGCCGGTAACGACGACAAGTTCTGGAAAAACTACGACGTGACTCAGCAAGGGGACGTCTACACAGTCACCAGCCGCAACAAGGATGAGCTGATCGCCTCCTTCCGCGTCACCTTCGATCGTGATAACAACATCAGCCGCTTCGATGTGAAAGAGGCCCAGGGGCAGTGGAGCGAGTTCACCCTGAGCCAGTTCAATCGCAAGCCGGCGCTCAAGGGCAATGAGTTTGCCTTCAAGATCCCGAAGGGGGTCGAGCTGGACGACCAGCGCTGATGAGCAATCTCTCTTTGGATTTATCGTCGAACCGTCTTCCACTGGCGATCGACGTAGTACGGGACGGTCACCGCAGATGAGCAACTTGTCGCTGGATTTCTCGTCGGATTTTCGCCCGCTGGCGGCCCGGATGCGGCCGCAAAACCTCGACCAGTACATAGGTCAGCAGCATATCCTGGGGCCTGACAAGCCCCTGCGCAAAGCCATACTGGCCGGTCACTGCCACTCGATGATTTTGTGGGGCCCGCCTGGTACCGGCAAGACCACGCTGGCGGAGCTGATGGCTCACTACTGTCAGGCGGAAGTGGAGCGGCTCTCGGCGGTCACCTCCGGCATCAAGGAGATCCGCGCCGCCATCGACAAGGCGAAGGAGAACAGCTGGCGCGGGGTGCGCACCATACTGTTCGTGGATGAAGTGCACCGCTTCAACAAGAGCCAGCAGGATGTGTTCCTGCCCCACATCGAAGACGGCACCATCACCTTTATCGGTGCTACCACTGAAAACCCCTCGTTCGAACTCAACAACGCACTGCTCTCCCGAGCCCGGGTCTATCTGCTCAAGCGGCTGGAAGAAGACGACATACTCGCCATGCTCGAGCAGGCGATGCAGGATCCGCGCGGTCTCAATGATCCGACCCTGACTTTTGCCCCCGGGGTGAAGGAGGCGCTGGCCAAGGCGGTGGATGGGGACGGGCGCAAGTCCCTCAACTATCTGGAGCTGCTGGCCGACATGGCCGAGACCAATGGCGAAGGGAAGAGAGTGATCGACAGCGCTCTGCTCGCCGCCGTAGTGGGGGAGCACGTGGCACGTTTTGACAAGGGCGGCGATCACTTCTACGACCTCATCTCGGCGGTACACAAGTCGATTCGCGGCTCTGCCCCCGATGCGGCACTCTACTGGTACGCCCGCATGGTGAGCGCCGGCTGCGATCCCTTGTATATCGCCCGCCGCTTGCTGGCCATCGCCTCGGAAGACGTGGGCAATGCCGATCCGCGGGCCATGCAGGTGGCGCTGTCGGCCTGGGATTGCTTTCATCGCATCGGCCCGGCTGAAGGGGAGCGCGCCATCGCCCAGGCCATCGTTTATCTTGCCTGCGCCCCCAAGAGCAATGCGGTCTACACCGCCTGGAAGGCGGCGCTCAACGATGCCAAAAATCTGCCCGACTTCGAGGTGCCACCGCACCTGCGCAATGCCCCCACCAAGCTGATGAGCGAGCTGGGCTATGGCGCCGAGTATCGCTATGCCCACGACGAACCGGGCGCCTATGCCGCCGGCGAGGCGTATTTGCCGCCGGAGTTGGCGGGCAAGCAGTACTACCAGCCCACTGATCGCGGTCTTGAGAAGCAGATAGCCCAGAAGCTCGACTATTTGCATGAGCTGGACCGGCAGAGCCCGCAACAAAGGGGCAAGTAGCAGGCCGTCGCCTGAGCCCTCGACCAGCCCTGTCGGCAGACCCGTGGCCCCTGAGTGCACTTGTTCAAATGAGGCAGTTCAGCTACCGGTTTGCCGCTGTGGTCAGGAATGGGGCGTGAGGGAGGATCCCGAGCCTTGTCGGCCAGCAAGGTCCGTGAAAACGACACAAATAGTCCCTGTTCGGGCGGGGGGGCGGTCTGATACACTGGCCCTCTGACCCCGCTTGTCTCGGCCTTGCGCCATCTTCTTGATTTCGAAGGCCTGTTTTTGAAGGCTCGATCCTGAAGACGATAGGGGTGCGCCAACCGATGTTAACTTCCGGATCTGTTCTCTCGCCCGGTCATGATGACCCAGGCCCAGATCCCATTTTAAAAAAGTAGGTAAACCATGCTGGATCCCAAATATCTGCGTAGCGAGATTGACGAAGCTGCTGCTCGTCTGGCGACACGTGGCTACGTTCTGGACGTAGCGGCTGTCAATGCTCTGGAAGAGAAACGCAAGGATCTGCAGTCCCGTACCCAGGAGCTGCAGGCCGAGCGCAACGCCCGCTCCAAGTCCATCGGTGAGGCTGCCCGTCGTGGTGAAGATGTGGCTCCGCTCAAGGCCGAGGTGACCAAGATCAACGACGAGCTGGAGACCAGCAAGGTCGAGCTGGATGCCCTGCTGGCCCAGTTGAAAGCCATATCCGACGCCATCCCCAACCTGCCGAGCGAGACCACGCCGGTGGGGCGCGACGAGAACGACAACGTGGAAGTGCGCCGTTGGGGTACCCCACGTCAGTTCACTTTCCCGGTTCGCGATCACATCGATCTGGGTGAAGCGGCCAAGGGCGTTGACTTCAAGAACGGCGTCAAGCTGTCCGGTGCCCGCTTCGTGGTGATGAAGGGCCAGATTGCCCGCCTGCACCGCGCCCTGGCGCAGTTCATGCTGGACCTGCACACCCTGCAGCACGGTTACACCGAGTGCTACGTGCCTTATCTGGTGAACCCGGACAGCCTGTACGGTACCGGCCAGCTGCCCAAGTTCTCCCAGGACCTGTTCAATACCGGGATTGAGGGCGAAGGGGAAGACGAGGGCAAGATGCGCAAGTTCTCCCTGATCCCGACCTCCGAAGTGCCGCTCACCAACATGGCCCGCGACGAGATCTTCGATGAGCAGGAGCTGCCCATCAAGATGACGGCCCACAGCCCTTGCTTCCGTTCCGAAGCCGGTTCTTATGGCCGTGACACCCGCGGTCTCATCCGCATGCACCAGTTCGACAAGGTCGAGATGGTGCAGCTGGTTCACCCGGAAAAATCCTGGGAAGCGCTGGAAGAGATGGCCGGTCACGCCGAGAAAGTGCTGCAACTGCTGGAGCTGCCGTATCGCGTGATGGCGCTGGCCACCGGTGACATGGGCTTCTGCGCCGCCAAGACCTACGATCTGGAAGTGTGGCTGCCGGCTCAGAACACTTACCGCGAGATCTCCTCCGTCTCCAACTGCACCGATTTCCAGGCGCGCCGCATGCAGGCTCGCGTGCGTATCGACGGCAAGCCCCAGCTGCTGCACACCCTGAACGGCTCCGGCCTGGCAGTGGGTCGCACCCTGGTAGCCGTGATGGAGAACTACCAGCAGGAAGATGGCCGCATCGCCATCCCGGCTGCGTTGCAATCCTACATGGGTGGCCTGACCCACATAGGTTAAGCACACGCGCATGAACACAACGCCATGGCCATGCCATGGCGTTGTGCGTTTGGGCGCCAAATCTTCGCGTTGGCGCCAAAAAAAGCGTTTCATTCGACCCCTTGTCGAACATTTAACACATTTTTATCAAGCATTGCGCAATCGTTTTTGTTAGACTGCGCCGCAATTTCGCAGGACACTTTTTCCTATGGTCTGGATTGATTACGCCATCATCGGCATCGTCGGTTTCTCCGCCCTCATCAGCCTGGTGCGCGGCTTCGTCAAGGAAGCCATGTCGCTCGTCACCTGGTTTATCGCCTTCTTCATCGCCAGCCATTTCTATCCCGATCTCGCCATCTACTTCACCTCGTTCAGCGACCCTCTGGTGCGCAACGGCCTGGCCATCGCCGCCTTGTTCGTGGCGACCCTGATCCTGGGCGGCGTGGTGAACTACGTGGTGGGTCTGCTGGTGGAAAAGACCGGCCTGTCAGGAACGGATCGGGTGCTCGGCATCTGTTTCGGCGCCATTCGCGGGGTACTGATCGTCAGTGCCCTGCTGTTTTTTATG
Organism: Aeromonas piscicola; assembly: GCF_000820005.1. Classification (GTDB taxonomy): domain Bacteria; phylum Pseudomonadota; class Gammaproteobacteria; order Enterobacterales; family Aeromonadaceae; genus Aeromonas; species Aeromonas piscicola. The sequence continues at coordinate 218,947 of NZ_CDBL01000055.1, forward strand.
GATACCTTCACCAGCCTCTCCCAGAGCGACTGGTGGGTGGCGTCCAAACTGGTTCCCGAGTTCAAACCGGTGATCCAGTGGTTTTTCGGGTTCATGCTGAACTCGTCCAGTTTTCTTAAACAGGTATAGTGACTTCGAGGTAGCAAAGACATGTGTGGTATTGTCGGTATAGTTGGCACCACCCCCGTCAATCAGGCCCTCTACGACGCCTTGACGGTGTTGCAGCACAGGGGACAGGATGCCGCCGGGATCGTGACCATAGAGAGTGGAAACTTCCGGCAACGCAAGGCCAACGGCCTGGTGAAGGACGTGTTTGAAGTGCGCCACATGCAGCGTCTGCAAGGGAACATCGGCATAGGTCATGTCCGATATCCCACCGCAGGTAGCTCAAGTGCCGCTGAAGCCCAACCTTTTTACGTGAACTCGCCCTACGGCATGGTGCTGGCCCATAACGGCAACCTTACCAATGCCAAGGAACTCAAGGAGCAGCAGTTCAAGGTAGCCCGGCGCCACATCAACACCACCTCCGATTCGGAAGTGCTGCTGAACGTGCTGGCCCACGAACTGGATCTGTGCGACAAGATGGCGCTGCGGCCGGAGGATATCTTCTCTGCGGTGCGCAAGGTGCACCAGCAGATCCGCGGTGCCTATGCAGTGGTCTCCTTGGTGATCGGTCATGGCCTTATCGGCTTTCGCGATCCCAACGGCATTCGTCCGCTGATCCTGGGTCGTCGGGCCGATGAGCAGGGCCAGGTGGAGTACATGCTCGCCTCCGAGAGCGTGGCGCTGGACGCCATAGGTTTCGAGACGGTGCGTGACGTCGCCCCCGGTGAAGCCATCTACATCACAGAGCAGGGCCAGCTCTTCTCCGAGCAGTGTGCGGAAAACCCGCAGATGAGCTCCTGCATCTTCGAATACGTCTACTTCGCCCGTCCTGACTCGTGCATCGACAAGGTCTCCGTCTACGCCGCCCGCCTCAACATGGGTCGCAAGCTGGGCCGGAAAATTGCCCGCGAGTGGGAAGACCTCGACGTGGATGTGGTCATCCCCATCCCGGAGACCTCCTGTGACGTGGCGCTGGAGATAGCCCATACCCTCGACCTGCCTTACCGTCAGGGCTTCGTGAAGAACCGCTACATAGGCCGTACCTTCATCATGCCGGGTCAGACCCAGCGCAAGAAGTCGGTGCGTCGCAAGCTCAATGCCATCAGCTCCGAATTCAAGGGCAAGAAGGTGTTGCTGGTGGATGACTCCATCGTACGTGGCACCACCTCGGAGCAGATCATCCAGATGGCCCGTGAGGCAGGGGCGGCCAAGGTCTACTTCGCCTCGGCGGCACCGGAGATCCGCTTCCCCAACGTCTACGGTATCGACATGCCCACCGCCAACGAGCTGATCGCCCACGGTCGGGAAGTGGAAGAGGTGTGCAAGCTGATCGGTGCCGATGGCCTGATTTTCCAGGATCTGGAAGATCTGGAAGAGGCGGTGCGGGAGATCAACCCCGAGCTGCGTCACTTCGAGACCTCGGTGTTCAACGGTCACTACGTCACCTCCGACGTGGATCAATCCTATCTGGACCACCTCAACGCCCTGCGCAGCGATGACAACAAGGCGGTACGTGAGTGGCAGGAAGGCACCAGCAATCTGGAAATTTTTAACGAAGGCAGTTAAACGTTTTCGCTTGATATGACAGATATGAGATGGGGGCCCCGGCCCCCATTGTCGTATGCGGGCGGTGGGGCAGGGCTGTTATCTGCTTTAAAAATAATCACTTATACCGCCAGGTGTGGGCAGTGGCGGCGGGATCCGCTAGCATGGGCAGCCGCGTGCCAATCGCGCCGCCGTATCAACCAGAACAGATGAGAATTCAGATGGATGACCTGCTAGCCCCCGTGCGCCAGTTTTTGCAGTGTGAGACCCCGGATGCGTGGGTCGAGATGGCGCGGGATCCCGCCTGGTTGCCGACCCTGCTCATCGATCACGCCAACTGCGAGAACAAGGCTGCGCTCACCGCCCACAGCCTGGTGCGGCGCTACTGCCTGCCCAAGGGCAAGCGCCATCTGTTGCCCAAGCTGGAGTTTTATCGGGAGCTGGATGCCATCCCGGAGAAGGCCGAGATCCTGGGCAAGCGCAGCATGGGGGAGTCCGATCGCACCGTGTTTGAGGAGCTGGCCCGCAACCCGCTGCTGTTTCCCATGGTGCGGCTCATCCAGGAGGAGCTGCATCACTTCGAGCAGGTACTGGAACTGATGGCCGCGCGCGGCATTCCCTATGGCCCCGTGACCGCCTCCCGCTATGCCCGCAACCTGATGCAGCATGTACGCACCCACGAGCCAGCCACCCTGGTCGACAAGCTGATCATCGGTGCCTACATAGAAGCGCGCTCCTGCGAGCGCTTTGCCAAGCTGGCGCCCCATCTGGACGAGGAGCTGGGTCGCTTCTATGTTTCCCTGCTGCGCTCCGAGGCGCGCCACTACCAGGACTATCTGGCGCTGGCCGAGCAATACGCGGGGGAGGATATCAGCGAGCGAGTGGCTTATTTTGGCAAACTCGAAGCCGAGCTTGTCTGCTCGCCGGATCCGCAGTTCAGGTTCCATAGCGGGCTGCCTGTCAGATCTGACAGTTGTTGACGCAAGAGGCACTGCCTACCATGGCCATGTTCCTACTACGAGCGACGCATTCACTTTTTGAGCGCAATTCCCGGCCACTGAGCCGGGATTTTTTTAGGCTTTTTCAAGCAGATGACGAAGAGGGGTGGCCGGTGCCGGGGTCGGCACCGGCCCGAGGATCAGCGGCGGTATTCGTTGTTGTAATTCTGGATCAGGCGGCGAGTCACCTCGTGCTGGGGATCGGCAAACACCTTGAGGGTCTTGCCACGCTCCACCACCCGCCCTTCGTGCATCACCAGCACCTCGTCACTGATGTGGCTCACCACCCCCAGATCGTTGGCCACCAGCACATAGCTCAGCCCCATGGTCTCCTGCATCTCCAGCAGCAGGTTGATGATCTGGGAGCGCACCGAGATGTCCAGGGTGGAGAGTGCCTCGTCGGCTACCACTATCTTGGGGTTGAGAATGAGCGCGCGGGCCAGCGCCACCCGCTGCTGCTGACCGGCGGAGAGCATCTGCGGATAGAAGAGGGCGTGATCCGGCAGCATGCCCACCATGCGCAGGGTCTGCACCACTTTGTCGTGACGCTCCTCCTCGCTCATCTCGGTGTTGAGCCGCAGCGGGGTCTCCAGGATCTGGCCGACCCGGATCTTGCGATTGAGGGAGGAGTTTGGGTCCTGGAAGATCATCCGCAGCAGCTTGCAGCGGGTCTGATAGTCGCCGTGGACCAGGGTCTGACCTTCGATGGCGATGTCGCCGGCGGTGGGTTCTATCATGCCCGCCAGGATCCGCGCCAGCGTGCTCTTGCCGGAGCCGGCCTCGCCGACGATGGCCAGGGTCTGGCCGACCTCGAGGTCAAACGAGAGCGGCTTGATGGCTTCGACCGCCTGACGCCGAAACAGGCCGGTGCGGTTCTGATAGGTCTTGCTAAGGCCTCTGACCTGCAGCAGGGAGGGTTCGATCACTGTCCTGGCTCCTTGGTGGCAGAGCATGCGGCCACGGGCTGATAACGTCTTGGATTCATTTCTTCGGCTCTTCCATGTTCAGCGGGAAGTGGCAGCTGAACTGGTGACCCTTGATCTTGCTCATCAACGGCGTCTGTACGCACTGTTTCTGGGCATAGGGGCAGCGGGGACCGAGCCGGCAACCTATGGGCAGGTGCTGCAGCGGCGGTATCACCCCGGGCAGGGTCTCGAGCCGCGACTTGTGGCGTACCAGCTTGTCAAAGTCGGGAATGGACTTGAGCAGGGCATCGGTATAGGGATGATGGGGCGAGGTCAGGATCTGCTCCCGAGTGCCCACCTCCACCATCTGGCCGCAGTACATCACGTTGATGGTGTCGGTCAGGTTGGCGATGGCTGCTATGTCGTTGCTGATGATGAGAATGGTGGTGTTGCCAAGCTTGTTCATCTTGTCCAGCAGCCGCAGGATCTGGGAGTGGGTGGTGGACTCCATGGCGCTGGTGGGCTCATCGGCCACCAGCAGACGTGGCTTGTTGGCAATGGCCATGGCGATCATCACCTTCTGGCACATGCCGTCCGACAGCTCGTGGGGATAGGCGCGCATTACCTTGCGGTGATCCTTGACGCCGACTCGATGCAGCAGGGCGATGGCCTTCTTCTTGCGCCACTGGAAGCGCTGCCAGAACTGGCCCTCGAACGAATCGGTCGGGATCGCCTCTTCCAGCTGGGTTCCTATCTCTTCGGAAGGGTCCAGACAGCTGATGGGGTCCTGGAAGATCATGGCGATCTCGCGGCCCATGATCCGGCGTCGCTCCTTGGGGGCCATGGTCAGCAGATCCATGTCGTTGAAGCGCATCCGGTCGGCACGCACCGTCCAGTTGTCCTTCTGGATGCCGACGATCACCTTGGCCACAAGGCTCTTGCCGGAGCCCGACTCACCCACCAGGCCGCGGATCTCCCCCTCGGTCAGGGTCAGGCTCACCCTGTCCACCGCCTTGACCTTGCCCTGGGGGGTGTCGATCTCGATGGTGAGGTTGCGAATATCGAGCAAGGGCATTAATCATTCCCCTCTTTGAGTGCTTCGCGAATGCCTTCACCAGCCAAAGACTGGTTGACCCGCACGTCGTACAGGAACGGACAGGGGCCAAAGGTGAACATGTCTATCTTGGGCAGAGAGCGCTGCATCAGTCGTTTCCCTCTTTGAGTGCTTCGCGAATACCTTCACCCACTAAATTGGTGACCAGCACGCTGAACAGAATGGCCATGCCTGGCAGGGTCACTGTCCAGGGGGCGAGATAGATGAGATCGCTCGAATCGGCCAGCATGGCGCCCCATTCCGGCTGGGGCGACTGGGCGCCGAGGCCGAGAAAACCCACCGCCGAGATATCGAGAATGGCCGCCGACAGGGTGCGGGTGGTCTGGGCGACCAGGGTCTCCACTATGTTCGGCAAAATGGCCAGACGCATGATCCGCAGCGGCGGCGAACCATCGAGGCGGCTGGCGATGATGTACTCCTTCTGCATCTCGGTATGGACCGCGTTGTAGGTCGCCCGGATGAAGGGAGGGATCAGCGCCAGCGTGATGGCGATCAGGGTATTGAACAGGCCCGGTCCCAGGATGGCAACCATGATGATGGCCAGCAACAGGGAGGGGATGGAGAGCAGGGTATCGAGCAGGTGGTGCAGTACGCTCGATTTCAGCCCCTTGCTCATACCGCCTAGGATGCCGATGGCGGTGCCGGCCACCATGGCGATCATCACCACCAGCAGGGCGTTGCCGAAGGTGAGCCGTGCCCCTGCCACCAGACGGGAGAGAATATCGCGGCCCAGATCGTCGGTGCCGAGGAAGTAGTCTATGTTGCCGCTGTTGGCCCAGGAGGGGGCCAGCAGCAGACGGCTGCTGTGCTGCTCGTCGATACCGTAGGGCACCACCAGCGGGCCGAACAGGGTAATGAGCAGCAGGATCACGAAGCACCAGAGTCCGCCCATGGCCAGCGGATTGCGGCGATAGGAGGCCCAGGTCTGCTCCAGCGGGGAGAGGATCTTGAGCTCGGGGTAGAGGTTATTCTTGTCTTGCATAGGATTCCTGGCTCCAGGTCATGCCATGAGCACGTTCAGTCTTGTTTTGCATAGAGTTCTTTGCGCCGCGCCGGATAGATGAGGGTGGTGAGCAGCTCGGTGCTGACGCTGATGAAGATGACGAAGCCGGCGACCACCAGGGTGGCGCCCCGGATGGCGGCGTAGTCCTGCAGGGCAATGCTGTTGATGAGCCAGCGGCCGATCCCGTGCCACTCGAATACCACCTCGGTGATCATGGCGGAGGTGAGCACGCTGCCCAGCTGCAGGCCGAGCAGCGGCAGTACCGGCGGTAGGGCGTTCTTGAGGCCATGGCGCCAGACGATCTGGCGGCGGGAGAGGCCACGGCTCGCCGCCGCCTTGATGTAGTTCTGCTTCATCACGTCGATCAGCGAACTGCGCACGTGGCGGATCACCTCTGTGGTGGGCACCACCGCCAGTACCAGCGAGGGCAGGATCAGATGGCGCAGGGCATCGTGCAGCGCAGCCTGGCGCCAAGGCTCGTGGCTCATCAGCACGTCGAACACGGCTATGCCGGTGATGGAGGGCACGTCATAGAGCAGGCTGATCTGACCAGAGGCGGGCAGCCAGCCCAGATCCAGCGAGAAGAACATCACCACCAGCAGCGCCAGCCAGAAGACGGGCACCGCGTAGCCGATGAGGCCGGCGGTCATGATGGAGAGATCCAGCGGCTTGCCTTGATAGAGCGCCGCCAGGGTGCCGAGCGGAATGCCCACCAGCAGCGAGATGGCAAAGGCTGCCATGCAGAGGATCAGGGTGGCCGGGAAGTAGTGACGGATCTCCTCCAGCACCGGCAGGCCTGAGACGCTGGAGAGCCCCAGATCCCCATCCATAATGCGGCGCAGGAAGTCGGGATAACCGCTCCAGAAGCTGGCCTGCTGGCCGATGAGGCGAAAGTCCAGCAGATAGGCGACGAAAGTCAGCGCCAGCAGGGTAATGAGCAGCAGGTTGATGCGACGCAGTATATAGAGAAACATGCTTACTCCCTGTGGGCTTGGTTGAAGACGGTGCCGCCAAAGGGCATCAGGGAGAGCCCCTGAATGTCGCTGCGACTGACCTGGGTGCGCAGTGCATGGGCCAGCGGGATGAGCGGCACCTGCTCGTTGAGCAGGGTCTGGGCGTAATAGTAGTTGCGCAGCCGGAACGCCAGCTGGGGCGTGGTGACCGCATCGTCCAGCAGTTGATCGAAGGCCGGGCTGCACCAGCGGCTGTAGTTGTTGCCGCGCTCGACGGCGGCGCAGCTCAGCAGCTGGCGAAAGAAGTTGTCCGGATCGGCGTTGTCGGCAATCCAGCCAGAGAGCAGGCTGTCATATTGGCCGTGGGCGAGGCGGGCCTCGATGACGGGCCACTCCTGCTGCACGATCTTTAGCTTGATGCCTATCCTGGCCAGATCGTTTCGCATCAGCTGGGCTGTCTTGAGGGCATCCGGGTTGTAGGGGCGTGAGCCCGGCTGTACCAGCACTTGCATCTCGAACCCCTGTTCGAGCCCCGCCTCCTTGAGCAGCTGGCGCGCCCGCTTCAGGTCAGGCTGGCGCATCGGCAGGGAGGGGTTGTAGCCCCAGGAGAGGGGCGGCAGCAGGCTGTTGGCGGCCTGGCCCGTCTCGAAATAGACCGCCTGCAACAGGTTGTCTATGTTGATGGCACTGGCGATGGCCTGACGCACCTGTACCTTGTTGAACGGTGGCTTGCGAGTATTGAGGGCCAGGAAGGCGACGTTCATGCCGGACTGCACCGACAGGCTGAGATCCGGATCCGTGTCGATCACCGACAGCTGGCTGGCGGACGGGGTGCTCATCACATCGCACTCGCCGGTCAGCAGTTTGGCGAGCCGCTTGGAGGACTTGGGGGTGATGTCGTAGATGAGCTGCTCTATCTTGGCCTCGCCGCCCCAGTAACCGGGATGGCGCAAGTAGCGCACATATTCGTTGTGGCGATACTCCTTGAAGCTGAACGGCCCGGTGCCGATGGGACGGCTGTCGAGCAGGGCCGGGGTGCCTGCTTTTTGCATCTGATCGGCGTATTCGGCGGAGAGCACGATGGCGTAGTCGCTGGCCAGGGTGGCGAGGAAGGAGGCATCCGGTCGATTCAGCTCGAACACCACCTGCTCGGGCCCCTTCTTGTAGACCCGCTTGATCAGCTGATCCAGCCCCAGGCTGTAGAAATAGGGATATACGCCGCCGGAGACGTCGTGATAGGGGTGCTGCTTGTCCAGCAGGCGCTGCCAGGTGAACAGCACGTCGTCGGCGTTGAAGGTGCGCGAGGGGTTGAACCAGGAGGTGTGATGGAAGGTGACGCCCTTGCGCAGGGTCAAGGTGTAGAAGAGGCCATCCTCGCTCAGGGTCCAGCGGGTGGCGAGTCCCCCCTCCAGCGCCAGCGTGTTGGGGTTCACCTCCAGCAGGCGATCGTAGAGCGGGCGAGAGCTGGCATCCAGGGTCACCCCTGAGTTCGACACCTGGGGATTGAAGGTCTGGGGCGAGCCTTCCGCACAATAGATGAGACCCGTCCTGGAGGCGTCGTCCTGTTTCTGACAACCGGTAACCAGCACCAGCAATCCAAGCAGCAAGGGTTTGAACATTCTCATTGTAGAACCATGTTTTTATACGAATGTGCCAGCGCCAAGGCTGGCGAGTTGCGGGAGTCGGCCTGAACCTGGCTGCCCCGGGTATTAATCTGCATCGTTGTCACTGTCCAGCAACCTGTATTGGCGCAGCCTGCCGCGAAACGGGCGATAGCGCAGGCCGGCACCTGAGCCGGCATCAGCCTGAACCTGGCTGCCCCGGGTATTAATCTGCATCGTTGTCACTGTCCAGCAAC
>NZ_CDBL01000055.1:227669-227851 GCF_000820005.1 Aeromonas piscicola
CGTTGTCACTGTCCAGCAACTGGTATTTGCGCAGCATGCCGCGAAACTGGTGATAGCTCAGGGCCAGCAATTGAGCGGCTTTGCGCTGATTATACTGGGATTGCTGCATGGCTTGCTTGAGTAAATTAATCTCGTACTCCGCCACCGCATTTTTGAGATCCAGCGGCAGGGCGGGAGGGGCC
>NZ_CDBL01000056.1:0-63617 GCF_000820005.1 Aeromonas piscicola
CCCGCCAGTGGCGGGGCGCTACCCGTGCCACTGCCTACCCTGTGGCAAGCCAGCCTGGGGGATAGGGTCTCTCTGCTCGGCCACTACAGCGACGAAGTCCCGGCCTTTGTCATGCGCATCAACTGGCCCGGTGGGTACCGGGCCGAGCCAGAGGGCAAGGCCGGACTGGCTGAACTGACCGCCAGCATGCTGTCCCTGGGCAGTGAGCAGTGGCAGGCTGCCGCCATTGAGGAGCGGGCGCGTCAGCTGGGCGCCAGCCTGAGTTTTGGCTATGAGGAAGGCTACAGCCAGATCACGGTACAGGGGGTGACCTCCCACTTCGATGAGACGCTGGCGCTGGTACGGGAGCTGTTGCTGCAGCCGGCCTTGCGACCGGCGGATTTCCAGCGCCTCAAGCTCCAGACCCAGCAATGGTTGAAGCAGCAAGTGCGAGAGCCCCAGTGGCAGGCCGATCAGCAGTTTCATGCGCTGATCGACGGCCTGGCCAGGGTGCCGGATCCGCAGGCACAGTGGCAATCCCTGACCCTGGACGATGTGCGCGCCTTCTATCAGGCTGTCTATCGCAGCGGGGAGGCTCGGGTGGTGGTGAGTGGGGATCTGGCGCAGGAGAGGGTGGTGAGTGCACTCTCTTTTCTGGTTGAGCCAGAGGGGCGGTCGCCCAGCCTGCGGTCCCTCGGTGTTGCCGGCCAGCAGGCCAAACGGGCCATCTATCTGCTGGATAATCCCGGCGCCAGCCAGAGCCTTGTTCGCATGGGGCGCCGCGCCATGGCGCGCGACGGGTTTGGTGAGCAGTTCCTGGCCGGGTTGATGAATGCCTCCCTCGCGGATCGGCTGCATATCCGCCTGCGTGAGGAGCTGGGATACACCTACTTCATCGATACCGCCTTCAACGGCAACAGTCAGGCGGGCTATTTTCTGCTGCAAAGCAGCGTGCGCACCGAGGTGACCCGGGCCGCCCTGCAGCAGATCCTGCAGGAGCTCGACAAATACCAGCGGCAGGGCCCGACCCGACTGGAGGTGCGTACCCTGCGTGAAGGTGTGCTCAACCGCCAGGCGCTGGACTATGAGACGCTGCCGCAGGAGGTGGAGTACATGCTGCCCATCTTGCTGGCTCAGTGGCCACAGGATTATGTGGAGCAGCGGGTACGGACGGTCAGCCAGTTGTCGACATTCACCTTGCGAGACTTGGCCCGCCGCTGGCTCGACCCCGACGACATGGTGATCCTGGTGGTGGGGGATGCCAAGGTGCTGGCTCCCGAGCTCGCCACCCTGGGCTGGCCGGTACAGCGGCTCTCTTTCGCCCCCTGACCAGCTGCTCTCCACTCCTTGATGCAAACAGCCCGCTCCATGCAAATGGGGCGGGCTGTTTTTTAAGCCGTGAAAGGGGCTAGGGCATCAGGCGACGGCCAGCGCCGCCGCCAGATCGGCGATCAGATCGTCGGCATCTTCCACGCCGATGCTGAAGCGGATGAGATCGTCATTCACTCCGGCGGCGAGACGGCTCGCCTCGTCCATGGCGGCGTGGGTGGTGCTGGCCGGATGGCAGGCCAGGCTCTCGAGATCGCCGAGGCTCACCGCCTGCACGAACAGCTGCAGGTTGTCGAGCAGGGTGGCGCAGCGCGCAAAGCCCCCTTCCAGCTCGATACTGATCATGCCGCCAAAGCCGCTGGCGAAGGCGCCGAGGGCGTCGTGGCCGGGATGGCTGGCCAGTCCCGGGTAGATTACCTTCTTCACCGCCGGATGGGCGGCCAGGAATTCGGCCACTTTCTGCGCGTTGTGCAGGTGGGCATCCATGCGCAGTGGCAGGGTCTTGACCCCGCGCTGCAACAGGTAGGCCTCCTGCGGGCCTATGGGGGAGCCGATATGCTTGAGCGCCACGGTGCGGATGGATTTCATCAGCGCGTGAGAGCCCGCGACCACCCCGGCGATGATGTCGCCGTGGCCGCCCAGATATTTGGTACCGCTGTGCATCACTATGTCGATGCCAAGCTCCAGCGGGCGCAGCAGATAGGGGGTGAGGAAGGTGTTGTCACACACGCTGATGGCGCCCACCTTGCGGGCCGCTTCCACTACCACCCGAGGATCCACCACCTTGAGGGTGGGGTTGGTCAGGGTTTCGAACAGTACCACTTTGGTGGCGGGACGAATGTTGGCCAGCAGATCCTGATCGCTCTCATAGGCGGTGACCTTGATGCCGGCGCGGCTGAAGGTCTGTTTCAGGAAGGCATCTGTACCGCCGTAGAGCGGACCTATGTAGGCCACCTCATCGCCGCTGTCGGCCAGGGCATACATGATGGCGCTCACCGCCGCCATGCCGCTTGCCACCACCAACGCCTCGTCGGCGCCCTCCAGCGCAGCCAGTTTTTGCTCCAGCTCGGCGGTGGTGGGGTTGCCAAAGCGGCTGTAGATGAAACCGGGGGCCTGACCTGCGAAACGCTCCTTGCCCGCCTGGGCATTGAAGTAGCTGAAGGTGCTGCTCTGGTAAAGCGGTGTGGTGAGGGCGCCGGTCTGGGGATCGATCCGTTGGCCGCTGTGCACGCTCATTGTCTTGAATTTCATTCTATTACTCCGTCATTGCCAGGCTGTGGCTTAACTGCTTGTGTCATCCGGGTTGCGGGACGCCACGGCGTCCCCCGTTTAATAGGTATGGCAGAGTCAGGCTGGCTGCGGTTCGCGCCGCTCGCTGTTTGTCGTCTGCCCGCTTGCCATCTGTTCGTTGGCGGAAGCCGGGTCGGCGGTATAGTGGCGCGCCGCCACATCCGGGTGGGAGCGCAACCGTCCTTTCAGCACGTTTTCCCCCACCTGATAGAAGAGCGGGTTGGCGGGGTCGCTCTCGGGGCCTTGCGCCTGCGCCGCCAGACTCGGCGACAGGGTCAGCAGCGGCACTGTGGCATCGAGCCGCGCCGCCATAAAGAAGGCGCAGGAGAGGCGCGATACCCCCGGCGGCGGGCTCACCACCCGGTGCAGGGTGGCCTTGAGATAGCCGTTGGAAGCCAGCTCGAGCAGCTCGCCGATATTGACCACCAGAGCCCCCGGCAGGGGCGGCGCCGGGGTCCAGCCGTCGGCTGTCTCTACCTCAAGCCCGGAGTGATCGTCCTGCATCACCAGGGTCAGGTAGCCGGGATCCTTGTGGGCGCCCACTCCCTGGCTGCTGCTGCCCGCTTCGCGCCCCGGATAGTGGATGAGCTTCATGTGCTGATAGGGGGCGCCCTGGATGCTGGCATCGAACACTCCCTGCGGCTGCGCCAGCACCTCGGCGAAGGCGTCGAGCAGGGTGAGGGTGATGTCGCTGAGGCGATCCTGCCAGGCCAGCAGCTGCGCTTTCATCTCGGGCAGGGCGGCAGGCCACTGGTTGGGGCCTATCAGCCGCTGCCAGGGGGCATGGATCTCGTCTTTTGCCAGCGCAGGCGTCTCATTCATGATGTCGAACTGCTCGCGCCGGTCCGGCCGCTGGCGGGTGAGTTCGGCGCCCACCTGGTTGTAACCGCGAAAATGGGGGGAGTGTACCATCTGCACTGCCCGTTTTTCCTGTTCCGGCAGGGCGAAGAAGCGGGCCGCCAGCGCCAGGGTCTCTTGCTGCTGCGCCTCGCTCAGGCCATGGCCTGTCAGATAGAAAAAGCCGATGTCGCGGGCCGCCCGGCCAAGCTTGGCCAGCATGTGGCGACGAGTCGCAGGGGCGCCACCAAGGGCGGCGAGATCGATGATCGGCAGTGGTGAATGTTCCATGTGCACCTCCTCATTTTCTGAGTATCGGGGCTTTCCCGACGACTCAGTGCAAACATGACAGCGCAGGTCGGTGGTGATACACCGGGCCGACCGGTAAAGATGGCGCCATTTGGATTGAGGGTGATGCTACTGTTCGGCGTTATAAGACGGAAACAACAAATTATTCTTAGTTATATACAAAAATCGAAATAGAATTCGATACCCATTCGGGTGGGTGTTTATTGAGCGGGACACAGGGCCGTGTACCGACAGTCCCATCAGCGCAGCGGGCCCCCGGCTATTGCGAGAACACGCGGCTGGCTGGCATAGCGTTCACTGGCGGGAGTGGGCCGGGCTATCGGAGACGCGAAACAAGAAGGGAGGCAGATGCCTCCCTTCTTGTTGTGTGCTTTGAGCGGGGATCAGGCAAGGGCCTGATTGGTGAGCGTGCTCAGTTGCCCACTCAGTAGCCCAGAGTAAAGCGCTGGCGCAGGTGGGCCGGTTTTTCCACCTCGTTCAGCACGCCATCGGCCAGATCGCCGACCGTGATCCCGGCAGGCTTGCCACCGCTAAAGAGCACCTGATCGCCACCGAGGTGATAGCCACCGCGCTTGTCGCCGGGCTCGAGGAACACGGGCGGGGAGACGAAACGCCAGTCGAGGGTGGTTTCACGGCGCAGGGCGGTGAGACCGTCGCGGGCCGCCAGTGCGCCCTGCTTCCACTCGGCCGGGAAGTCCGGGGTATCCACCAGCTGTACGCCGGGGGCGACTTCCAGACTGCCGGCACCACCGACCACCAGCAACCAGCTGTGGGCGGTCACGGCCGCCGCGACGATGGCCTTGGCCCCTTTGAGGTACTGGTCGTAGATGTCCGGTGCGGTCCAGCCCGGGTTGTAGGCGCTGATCACCCGGTCGTGCCCCTTGAGCACCTCGGCCAGTGCCTGTGGGTTCTGGGCATCTACCGCCACGGCGGTGACCTGCGGGTGGGCAGCGACTTTGCTGACATCGCGGACGATGGCGGTGACGTGATGGCCGCGGCTGACGGCTTCATTGAGGATGGCTGTACCGACAAAACCGCTGGCACCGATCAGGGCAATTTTCATGGGTGATTCTCCTTCACTGTTGGAATGGGGCTATCCTACTCCGCCAAATGTGATTTAATAATCGACTGTAAAATTGATTCACTTGTAAGCTAGATTTAATAATGGAACAGCTCAGACGTTACGCCATCTTCGCCGCCGTGGTGGAAGCGGGCAGCATGACGGGCGCCGCCAAGGCCCTTGGCATGACTCCCTCCGCCGTCAGTCAGCATATCAGCCAGCTGGAGAGCCTGCTGGGCCTCACCCTGCTGCACCGTTCCACCCGTCGCCTCAACCTGACCGAGGCGGGGGAAGTGGTGTGGCAGGGGTGCCAGTCGCTGCAACAGACGCTGAACCAGACCGAGCTGCGCCTTTCCGAGGTGCGCGACAGCCTGCTCGGCGAGGTGCGGATCACGGCGCCCGTGGGGATGGCGGGCCAGCCGCTGGCGCGGGCCTTGTCGCCCCTGTTGCAGGCCCATCCCGGCCTGTGCATCCAGATCATCGCCGACGACGAGAAGCGGGATCTCATCGCCGAGCGCATCGACGTGGCGCTGCGGGTCGGTACCCTGTCCGACTCCAGCCTGGTGGCGCGCAAGCTGGGTCAGACCCGGATGCTGCTATGTGCCTCGCCCGCCTATCTGGCGCGCAAGGGCACCCCACGCAGTCCGGCAGATCTGCTGGAACACGACTGGCTGGCGGCGGACATGCTGAGCGGGGGCCTGACCTTCTTCGACGACAAGGGGCAGGGTCACAAGGTCAAACCCAAACCCAGAGTGGTGTGCAACAACGTGCTGCCGCTGCGCCAGTTCACCCTGGCGGGGCAGGGGGTCTCGCTGCAACCCGAGGGGGAAATCGCCGAAGATCTCGCCCAGGGTCGGCTGCTGGAGTTGCTGCCGGGATTTCGGGTGCCGCCCATGGAGATCCATGCCATTACCCCGCAGCGGGAGATCCCGGAGAAGGTGCGGCGGGTGATCACGGCCCTGCGCAGCCACTTCGCCGAGCCCTCGGGGGCCGTGCCGGCGCGCCCCTGAGCCGGGTGGCAACTGTCTCGTCCCGACTTGCAAACACAGAGGGCAGCCGGTTGGCTGCCCTCTGTCGTTTGCCTTGATCCCGGCGCTATTTCATGTAGAGGCCGCCGTTGATGGCCAGGGTTTCCCCCGTGATATAGGCGCCTGCTTCGCTCGCGAGGAAGGCCACGGCGGCGGCGATCTCCTCCGGCTTGGCGAGGCGGCGCATGGGAATGTCGGCCTTGATGCTGTCGAGGATATCGCTGCGGATCGCCTCCACCATGGGGGTGGCTGTGTAACCGGGGGCGATGGCGTTGACCGTGACCCCGAAGCGGGCTCCCTCCGCCGCCAGCGCCTTGGTGAAGCCCAGCATGCCCGCCTTGGCCGCCGAGTAGTTGACCTGACCGAACTGTCCCTTCTGGCCGTTGACCGAGGAGATGTTGATGATGCGGGCATCGCGCTGTTCGCACATGGCGTCGAACAGCGGCTGGGTCACGTTGTAGAGGCTGCACAGATTGGTGTGGATCACCTCGAACCACTGCTCCGGCGCCATGCGCTTGAAGGCGCCATCCCGGGTGATGCCGGCGTTGTTGACCAGTACGTCCACCCGGCCCTCGTCTTGCAACAGGCGACCCAGGGTCTCGCGGCACATGGCGGTGTCGGCCACGTCCAGCGGCAGCAGCCGCACCTGATCCGGCCGATAGCCCTGCTCCCCGTACCAGTCGTGGGCCGCCGCACTGTTGCCGCTGGAGTGGGTGGCTATGATGCGATACCCCTGAGCCAGCAAGGCAGTGGTGATGGCGGATCCGATGCCGCCACGGGCTCCGGTGATCAAGGCAATTTTTTTCATCTTGGCTCTCCCTGAAAAAGATTCGAACGAGGACTTTATGGGCTTTCAAATCTAATTGATATATTTGTTTTCAAACAATCTGACAGGGAAACGCGTCACTTTTGTGACAGTCTGACAACCTGGCTTGACGGTCTTGTTGAAGGCATAGATGAGAGTGCGGGGTTGAGCCACAAACGGGGCGTGCGCTGTTCGCCGGTGGCCGCAGACCACTTGCCGCCGGGGCAGCGGCCATGTTTAATGTGGCCACTCGGGCGAGTGTGCCCTCTGCTGGCAGCGATCCCGACCACCCAATGACACCGACATTTCCCCTCGCATCTCCTGGCCCTGCGCCACAGGCTAGCGCCCATTTCACCCGCATCGAGCGGGTGCTCGACTACATCCACGGGCATCTGGATCAGCCATTGTCGCTGGAGCAGCTGGCCGAGCAGAGCTGCTGGTCGCGCTGGCAGTTGCAGCGGGTCTTCTTGCACGAGACAGGACTGACGGTGGCCCACTATGTGCGCGAGCTCAAGCTGAGCCTGGCGGCGGAGGCGCTGCTCACGAGCCGCCAGCGGGTGCTGGATCTGGCGCTGAACTACGGATTTGGTTCCGAGGTGAGTTTCAGCCGTGCCTTCAAGCAGCAGTTCGGCTGCTCGCCGCTGGCCTATCGCAGGCGGGGTATGCGGCTGGGATTGCGCACCCCGCTGGTGCGAGCGCCTATGCCGCTTGCCAATACTCCCCGACTGGTCCAGGTAAGGGTCGAGAGCCAGCCGGGTTTCATGCTGCAGGGGGTCAAGGGACTGATCCGCGGGCTCTTTGCCAGCTCGCCCGATTTTCAGCAGACGGTGCCCGCCATCTGGCGTGCCTTGCGCAGTGCCGGCGGCCTGGACAGGGCCCGCGATCTGATCGGCGTGGTGGATGTGTCAGGGGCGGGGGAGCAGCTGGCCTACTGGGCGGGCGTGGCGGCAGAGGAGGGGAGCGAGCCACCGAGCGGGCTGGCTCGTCTGGCCATTCCGCCTCAGGAGTACGCCGTGCTTACCCACATCGGTCCCATCAGCCAGCTGGGGCAGACCCTCAACTGGTTCATCCTGCACTGGCTGCCAACCTCGGGTTATCGGGGGCTGGATGGTTTCGAGCTGGAGCGTTACACCCCCGACTTCGATGGCCAACAGCCTTATGCCCGCATGGAGTACTGGTTGCCCATCGCGCCCCACCAGGGCTGAACCCCGTGAGCCGTTTAGCGGCAGGGTGCCTATCCCTTGGCCTGCATCACGCAGGGGGACGTCCCGCCATTGACCGCCATTTCATCGCAGCCTTCCCTCAGAAAAGATAGCCATTTGAATTCAATGCTTTTTTCCATCGACATGACAGGTCGTCGAATGGGGCTTGTCTTATCCCTCTTTTGCCGTTTTTCCTGCCAACATGCCCCAAATTGTTAATTTAAGGGCAAATTGACCCAATAAAATGCAAATGAGATTTGTTACTATTCAATCATTGCATTCGAGGATCAGATGTACGCCACTCACCCCCCTTTGACCCTGGTCGCCGCGACCCTCTCCGCCCTGTTGGCAAGCCCAGTGCCGGCCGCACCCACGTCCAATGCGCAAGGCGCGGTGGCCGATGAAACCCTGACGGTACTGGGTCAGACCTATCGCAACACGGCGACCAAGACCCGGCTCGACCCCATGGAGACGCCCCAGGCCATCTCTGTGGTGGACGGCGAGACCCTGGAGCAGCGCGGCGTCAGCTCGGTGAGCGAGGCGCTGCGCTACGTGCCCGGGGTCAATACCGAGCTGCGCGGCGGGGCGGTCAACCGGCTGGATCTGTTCAATATCCGTGGCTTTGACAACTACCAGAACTTCTACGACGGCCTCTTGTTGCAGTACAACGACTGGAACCTGCAACCCCAGATAGATCCGGTGGCCATCGAACAGCTGGAGGTGTTCAAGGGGCCGACCTCGGTGCTCTACGGCAGCATGCCGCCGGGGGGCATGGTCAACCTGATCGCCAAGCGGCCGCAGCGGGAAGCCAGGCACAGCGTCGGCGTGGCGACGGGCACAGGCACCCTCAAGGAGCTGACCCTCGACAGCACGGGCGCCATCAACGATCAGTTTGCCTATCGACTGGTGGGACTGGCCCGTCAGAAGGAGGGCCAGGCGGTGACCTCAGAGGAGGAGCGCTATGTGTTCGCGCCGTCCCTCGACTGGCAGTTGAGTGATCGCACCCTGCTCAACCTGAATCTCTACTACCAGAAAGACCCGCAAGCGGGCATCTATACCACAGTGCCGGCCAGCGGTTCGGTCAAGTTCAATCCCCTGGGCCAGCTTGGCAGTGACAGCTTCCTCGGTGACGAGAACTGGAACCACTACAGCCGGGAGGTGACCCTGCTCGGCTACAAGCTGAGTCACGACTTCAACGCCGATTGGCAACTACTGCAAAACGCCCGCTACATGGACGCCTCGGCCAACCAGCAGAACACCTACAATGCGGCGCTGGCAGGGGACCACCGCACTTTGGCCCGCAACGCCTATCTGACCGATGAAGACTCTCGCGGCTTTGTCATCGACAACCAGCTGGCGGGCAAGGTGCAGATCGGCTGCGCCCGGCACAACCTGCTGCTGGGGGTGGATTACCAGTATCTAGATGCGCGGGTGCTCTACCGGGATACGCTGGACTATTCGGCGCCCGGCATCGACATCTTCAACCCGAACCACAGCCAGATAGTGCCGGCGGCCCTCACCTTCAACTATCAGGACAGCAAGACCATCCGCCAGTCCCAGACCGGCGTCTATCTGCAGGATCAGGTGCGTCTGGATCGGCTGGTGGCCATAGGCGGTGCCCGCTATGACAGCTACCGGATGGACACCGACAGCCAGACCCTCTATCAGGGGGCGGCGAGCAACACCCTGGCCCAGATTGATCAGGACAACCTCTCCTTCCGTCTCGGCGCTCTCTATGAGCTGGATGGCGGCTTCTCCCCCTACGTGAGCTATGCCGAGAGCTTCGAGCCGGTGGCGGGGGCGGACAAGAGCGGCAAGGCGTTCAAACCGGCCACCGGCCATCAGTGGGAGGGGGGACTCAAGTTTCTCGCCGAGGACATGAGCAAGACCTTTACCGCTTCGGTCTTCCACATCACCAAGCAAAATGCCCTGGTGACGGATCCGGACAACGTCTACGGGCCCAAGCTGCAGACCGGCGAGATGGTCTCCAGGGGCGTCGAGCTGGAGGGGCGAGTCGATCTCACCAGCCGGCTGGATCTGGCGCTGAGCTATACCCGCCAGGATATGGAGATCACCCGAGATACCACCAGCCTGCAGGGCAAGACCCCGGTCTGGGTGCCCAAGCAGATGGCCTCCCTGTGGAGCAACTACCTGCCGGGTGGCCAGCTGGAGGGGATGCGGGTTGGCGCCGGCCTGCGTTACGTGGGGGAGGCCCAGCTCGATGCCGCCAACACCGATACTGTGCCGGATTACCTGCTGATGGACATGTCCGCCTCCTACGATCTGGCCCAACTCAGCCAGCGCCTGCAAGGGGTGGAGGCATCTTTGAGCGCCAGCAACCTGTTCAAC
The DNA here is from genome assembly GCF_000820005.1 of Aeromonas piscicola. Lineage (GTDB taxonomy): Bacteria > Pseudomonadota > Gammaproteobacteria > Enterobacterales > Aeromonadaceae > Aeromonas > Aeromonas piscicola. The sequence goes on from NZ_CDBL01000056.1 coordinate 10,189, forward strand.
AAGACCTACTACTCCTGCTACGACCAGAACAACTGCTGGTTCGGGGCCGAGCGCAGCGTGGAGGCGCGACTCAAATACGTATTCTGACCCTGCGCCCCGGGCCGCGTCCGGGGCATGCTCATCTTCTAGCCGCCGCAGATGATCGTCCGCGCGCCTTGCCCCGCGGGCTCGGCGCGCTGGCTGTGCACACGGAGATACGTGCGCTGACGGATCATGGCGCCCTGTTTGCGGCAGCCAGCGGGCTTATTCCTTCGCTCAAGGGGCGGTTGGCGGAGGCGGGGGACTCGCCCCTTTTGCTGGCAGCTTCCCCTCATTCAACCCCGGCCGAGGTAGCGGCGGCGCTGCATGACCACTGGCGGCTGGCGCACCCGGAGGCGGGGCCCGCCTACTGGCTGACCCGCAGCTGGGGCATGCTCTGCTGGCAGTCCCTTTATCTCGCCATGGTGGCCGTCTATCGACTGGGGGCCGTGCCTGCGCTGGACAAGCTGGGGCAGGGTTATCAGGATGGGCTGGTATCGGGCTTCATCCTGCCGGCCGAGCCCATGATCAAGGGGGATCTGGATGCCTTGATCAAGGCCGCGGGCGAGCGGCTGCAGGCCCACTGGCAGGCGCTGTTCGCACTGCTGGGTGGCGTGCAGCGGCTCAGACCCGGTTTCGTGCGCCCGCTCTTGGCGGACGATCTGCTGGCGGCCCTGGTGCGGGTACCCGACTTCTTCACCCATGTGAGCCGTGAACAGGTGAGCGAGCACGCGCCGCGCTGGCTCGCCGCCTGCGGTCTGCCGGCCGAGCATCTGGCGGGGTGGCGTCCGGCATCGATACCGGCCGATACGCAGTCCCCCGGTTATGTGCGCCAGCGTTGCTGCCTGCACTACAAGCGCCGCGATGGGGAGCTTTGCGCCAACTGCCCGAGGCGGCAGGGGGCTGCAAGTTGCGGCGAGGGATCTTGAGGCGCTTGAGCGCCGGTGTGTCGAGAGGCGTGAGCGCGGCCCCCAGGGGCGGCTTTTTTACGCCTCTTTCTGCTCACCCATCTTGCTGCGAATACGTTCGAACAGGCTCTGCAGGCAGGGCTGGTCCTTGTCGGCGGCGCGTACTGCTCCATACATATGGCGGCGGATGCCCTGTCCCAGCGGCCTGGCTTCGAGCAAGCCCTGACGTACAAACTCCTCGCTGGCCCAGCGCGGCAGGGCGGCGACCCCGAGCCCGGCGGCGGCCATCTGCAGCATGACAGAGGTATTGTCCACCAGCTTGCAGCGGGCGGGCTCGACCCCGGCGGGTTGCAAAAAGCGGCTGAACACATCCATGCGGGCCCGCTCCACCGGGTAGACCAGCAGCACCTCCTGCTTGAGATCCTCCGGGGTGATCCGGCCCTGGTGGCATAGAGGGTGATCCGGCGCCATCACCAGAGTGAGATCGAAGGCGAACAGCGGCTCGAAGTGCAGATCGCCGCGCGCCTGTACGTCCGAGGTGAGCAGCAGGTCGAGCTGGCCGCCGAGCAGGGCATTGATGGCATCGAAGCCGGGCACCGACTCCACCTCCAGATCCACACCGGGCCACTGGCGGCGAAAATCGGGCAAGAGCGGCAGCAACCACTGGATGCAGCTGTGGCAATCCAGCGCCAGATGCAGCCGGCCCGCGTCGCCGCTGTGCAGGGCCTGCAGCTGTTTCTCGGTCTGGGCCAGGGCGGGGAGCACCTGGCGGGCCAGGCTCAGCAACTGCTGGCCCGCCGCCGTCAGCACCAGTGGGCGGCTCTTGCGCAGGTAGAGCTCCAGGTTGAGGCGGGTCTCCAGCTCTTTGAGCTGATGGGAGAGGGCCGACTGGGTAAGGTTGAGGGTCAGCGCGGCGCCGGCCAGCGAACCCTGCTCGGCCAGCGCGGTCAGGGTTCTCAAGTGCTTGATTTCCAGGCCTGAATTGCTTGGCACTGCCATAACATGGCTCCTTGTTGCATCAATCGCGGATTTCTTGAGAGGCTGTTGAAAAGGATTCAATAGCCAACGCCACCTTATCTTGTCATTTTGGATGTGTAAACATCTGGATGGCCAAATCATCCAGTTTCCCATCAGATGAATGAGCATAAGGAATTGGACCTATGACACGAGCACACACCCTGGGCTTCCCCCGTATCGGCGCCAAGCGCGAGCTGAAATTTGCCCTCGAATCTTACTGGCGTGGCGAGACAACTCAGGCAGAACTCATCGCCACCGGCAAGAGCCTGCGTGAGCGTCACTGGCAGGCCCAGCGCACCGCCGGGGTCAACCTGCTGCCGGTGGGCGACTTTGCCTGGTACGACCAAGTGCTCGGCACCAGCCTGCTGGTGGATGCCATCCCCGAGCGTCATCGCCACGGCGATACCGATCTCGATACCCTGTTCCGGGTGGCCCGTGGCCGTGCGCCGACCGGCCCGGCTGCTGCCGCCGCCGAGATGACCAAGTGGTTCAATACCAACTACCACTATCTGGTGCCCGAGTTCAGCCGCAATCAGCGCTTCAAGCTGGGCTGGAGCCAACTGTTTGACGAGGTGGAAGAGGCCAAGGCGCTGGGGCTGCCGGTCAAGGCCGTGCTGCTGGGGCCCGTCTCCTATCTCTGGCTTGGCAAGGAGAAAGAGAGCGGCTTCTCGCGCCTCGAATTGCTCGATCGCCTGCTGATCGTCTATCAGGAGATCCTGGGGAGGCTCTCGGCCCAAGGGGTGGAGTGGGTACAGATCGACGAGCCGGCCCTGGCGCTGGACTTGCCGGACGAGTGGCGTCTTGCCTACCTCAACGCCTATGAGCGCTTGAGCGGCCCCTGCAAGCTGTTGCTCACCACCTATTTCGGTTCTGTTGCCCATCAGCGCGACATCATCACCAGCCTGAAGGTGGATGGCCTGCACCTGGATCTGGTGGCGGCGCCCGAGCAGCTGGAGACCCTCATTCCTCATCTGCCGGCCCAGTGGGTCATCTCCGCCGGGGTGATCAACGGTCGTAACGTCTGGCGTGCCAACCTGGCCAAGCTGGCACCGACCCTGAAAGCGCTGAAGGATAAGTTGGGCGAGCGGCTCTGGGTGGCATCTTCCTGCTCCCTGCTGCACAGCCCGGTGGATCTCACCCTGGAGCACGAGCTGGATCCTCAGACCCGCAGCTGGTTCGCCTTCGCCCTGCAAAAGTGCTACGAGCTGGGACTGCTCTCCGACTACCTGGACGGTGGTGACATCGACAAAATCACCGCCTACAGCCAACCCATCGTGGATCGGGAGTCCAATAGCCGGGTCCACAAGAAAGCGGTGCAGTCCCGTCTGGCCAGCCTGACCAACAGCGATTTCGACCGCCAGAGTGCCTATCCGGTAAGGGCGCAGGCGCAGCGCAATGATCTCAAGCTGCCGCTCTTGCCCACCACCACCATTGGCTCATTCCCGCAGACCTCGGAAATTCGGGTGCTGCGTCAGGAGTGGCGGGCCGGTCGCATCGACGACAGTGCTTACGAGGCGGGCATCCAGGCCCAGATCAAGGATGCCATCGAACGCCAGGAGGCCATCGGGCTGGACGTGCTGGTGCACGGCGAGGCCGAGCGCAACGACATGGTGGAGTATTTCGGCGAGCTGCTGGACGGCTTTGCCATCACCCGCTTCGGCTGGGTACAGAGCTATGGCTCCCGCTGCGTCAAGCCGCCGGTGATCACCCGTGACATCGACCGTCCGACTCCCATGACCCTCGAATGGGCCAAGTTTGCCCAGAGCCTGACCTACAAACCAGTCAAGGGCATGCTGACCGGGCCCGTGACCATACTCTGCTGGTCCTTCCCCCGCGAAGACGTGAGCCGCGAGCAGTCCGCCCTGCAAATTGGCCTGGCCATTCGCGACGAGGTGGCGGATCTCGAAGCCGCCGGCATCAAGATCATCCAGATCGACGAACCGGCGATCCGCGAAGGCTTGCCCCTGCGCAAACAGGATCACCAGACGTATCTCGACTGGGCGGTACGCGCCTTCCGCCTGAGCGCAAGCCCAGTGGTGGACAGCACCCAGATCCACACCCACATGTGTTACAGCGACTTCAACCTCATCATAGAGGCGGTGGCGGCGCTGGACGCGGACGTGATCACCATAGAGACCAGCCGCAGCCAGATGCAGCTGCTCGAAGCGTTCGAACGCTTCAACTACCCCAACGAAATCGGGCCTGGCGTGTATGACATCCACTCGCCGAACGTGCCGAGCCAGAGCTGGATTGAGGGCTTGCTGCGCAAGGCGGCCAAGCAGATCCCGGCGGAACGGCTCTGGGTCAACCCGGACTGCGGCCTCAAGACCCGTGGCTGGGAAGAGACCACCGCCGCCCTCACCGTGATGGTGGAGGCGACCCGGGCACTGCGGGCAGAGCTGGCCTAGTTAGGTAGCCAGGCTGGCCGGTCAAAAATCAGCAAATAACAACAGAGTTCGGGCATAACGAAAGAGGGAAGGCGCACGCCTTCCCTCTGTTTTTGTGCGGGCAGACCCGCACCAACCCGGCGTGCGCTAGGCTCAGGACAGGATGGTGTGGGCGGGGCAGGAAAAATGAAAGCAGGTGTCTGGATCGGGAGTCTATGGGCACTGTTGCTGGCCACTTGCCCCCTGGCGGCTCCCGCCCCCTCGCTCAACATGGTCTATTTCAATGATTTTGCCCCCTACTCCTGGCGTGACGAGCAGGGCAAGATGCGGGGCATCATGGTGGATGTGATGGACAGGGTTGCGGCCGAGCTCGGCATCCACGTCACTCATCAGGGGTATCCCTGGCTGCGGGCCCAGAAACGGGTGCGATCCGGCCAGGCCGATGGCTTTGTCACAGTGCCGACCCTGGAGCGGCGGGACTATACCCAGGTGGTGGAGGAGCCGGTCGCCTTCTCCACCCTGACCCTGTTCACCCAGGCGGGCCACCCCCAGCTGGCGCGGCTCAATCAGGCTCGCGCCCTGGCGGATCTCAAGGCGTTCACCATCCTCGACTACATAGGCAATGGCTGGGGAAAGGAGAATCTGGTGGGATTCAAGGTCCATCTGACCATGAATGTGGACAACGTCTTCAAGATGCTCTCGGCCGGCCGGGGCGACTTGATGATCACGGATCCCATCGTGGCCAACTTCAAGCTCCGCCAGCTGGGGCTGACGGGGCGCATCATAGAGGTGCCGCTCCAGCTGGGATTGACCCCGCTGACCCTCTGCATCGCCCATACCTCTCCTTTTCAGCGCCGGGTCGCCGAGTTTTCCCGCGTCCTGGTCAGGCTGCGCCAGAGCGGCGAGCTGGCCCGCATCGAGGCGCGTTATCGGTGAGGCGGTTGCGCCATGGCGCCGGATAACGGCTTTTTAAAACCAGGAGGGCGGCCAGGGCCGCGAGCAGGCGTTTGCCCTGGAGCAGCACGGTGCGAGTGCAGGATGTGATGTCACGAGATCTGATCCTGATCGGGCCGGATCAGCCGGGGCGCCTCGCCGGTATCATCACGCTGCACGACCTGATGATCGACCGGGTGTTGCAACAACCGCGGGGAGCCGGGGCTCTGGCAGCACTGCGGGTCGCGGATCTGATGACCCGCGACGTGTCGACTGCCCGCCGCTACCAGCCCCTCTACGATCTGGTGGCCGCCTTCTCCGATGGCGGCTTGCACCACATGCCGGTGGTGGATAGGGAGCAACTGGTCGCATGCTGACCCAGTCGGACATGGTGGCGGCCCTGTTCACCCTGGCCCTGCAGCCCGTGCTGGCCGAGGCTGACCAGGGGTCCGGCGGCTAACGAAGAAGGCCCCTCGCGGGGCCTGTCGATGGGGGCAGATGCGTGGGCTCAGGGAGCCAGATAGACGGTCTCGCCCTGAAACACCGTCTGCTCGATTCGGGTATCGGCGATCTGCTCCGGGGTGCCGGCCTCGACCAGGGCGAACAGATCCCGGTCGAGCACGATGAAGTCTGCCGACTTGCCCGCCTCGATGGAGCCGGTGATCTCCCCCTGACGCACCGCCCTGGCACCATTGATGGTGTAGGCGGCCACTATTTCGGCAAGCGAGGTACGCTGGTTGGCGCGAAAATCCTCACCGCTTCCCGCCGCTTTGGCGATGCCGGCCGCCATGTTGACGAAGGGGCGGGGATCCCGGCTGTCCACGGGAGCATCGCTGCCCGCCACCAGAATGGCGCCCGCCTTGCGCGCACTTTCCACCGGATAGAGCGCATCGTGCAGATAGCCCAGGGGATCATACAGCGCCTCACGCAAGGATTGTCCCGCGCGGGTGGGCTGGATGAAGGGGGTCACCAGCATGTCGTAGGCGAGCTGGGGCGTGGTCCAGGCGTAGGTAAAGGTGAGATAGAGGCCAAGCTCTCCCAGCCTTTTCTGATCGTCTGGGTGCACCACCTGCAGGTGAGCCAGGGTATGGGGGATCCCCTTGTCACCGTTGCTGGCGCGGGCAGCTTGCAGCGCATCCAGCGCCATCCGGGTGCTGCGATCGCCGATGCTGTGCATATGAATGCTGAAACCGGCCTGATCGAGGGCGGTGACATAGTTTTTCAGGTCGGCGTCCCGGTAGTTGACTATGCCGTTGCTGCCCGCATCCTCGCTATCGGCCGTGATGGTCACCTGCTCGGTGGCGAGATCCATGGCCAGGTGCGGGTTCTGGTAGTTTTCCAGCATGCCCGCATTGGGCAGGAAGGGCGGGGTGGTAAAGGGATCCCCTTCCAGTACGCCGTCGAGGAAGATCTTGACCGCATCGGCCTTGATCAGGGGATTGTCGGCAAAGGCGCTCCTGACCTGGCTGGCCTTGGCCAGGTGGCCGGCTATGTCCAGTTTTCCGCTGTAGTCATCCTGATGAAAGCAGGTGGCCGCCGTGATGCGCATGTGCAGCAACCCAAGCGACTGCATCTTGAGCAGCCGCTGACGGATGAAGTCGGTGGCGCAGGCATCCTGCACGCCCGTGATGCCACGGGAGGCCATCAGGGTGGAGATGGCGGGCAGGATCTTGTCGTACTGGCTGGCGGCCTGCTCGTCGCTGGCGCTGAGCACCCCGGTGTCGGGTACCGGAATGGCGCTGCGGGCACCTTCCCGGATCACCCCGCTGGCCAGATCCACGTAGGGAATAAAGGCCTCGAATACCCCGCCAGGTGTCAGGGTCACACTGTTGAAACCCACGGTATTGCCATCCTGATCCTGCGCGCTGGCCAGCGCTTGCGAGTTGTAGGCGCTGGCGTGTCCATCGGCCCCGAGCAGTACCACCGGGTTGTCCGGCGCCGCGGTATCCAGCGCGGCCAGCAGGGTGGCATAGGTTGCCGTCGGCGTATTGCCATCGTAGGGGGACCACTGATTGACCGCCAGCCACTCCCCCTTGGTGGGGGCGTAGCGAGGCAGACAGGTGCGGATCTTGTCGGCCAGCTGATCCAGCGTGACGCTCTGACCGTCCAGATCGCACATATCCAGCGCCACAGTGCCGAGCAGGTGAATGTGGTTGTCATGCAGGCCGGGCAGCACCATGCGGCCCTTCAGATCCACGACCTTGCCATCCTTGCCCTGATAGGTCTCTGCCCCCTGGCGTGAGCCCACGTAGAGGAACTTGCCATCGGCGACCACCATGGCATCGGCAACCCTGCGTTGCCCATCCTGAGTGTGAATTGTGCCGTTGAGGTAGAGGGTCCGCTGCGCCTCTGGCCCCGTGCTCTGCTGATTGCAGCCAGTCAGCACTCCGGCCACCAGCAGCAGTGCGGCACTTGTTGTCAACGTAAAACCTGATTGCTTGCCATCCATATGCCATTGCTCTCCCTGGTTATAATGCAGTCTTTACTGCAAATGTGAGCACTCTTGTTTATTGCAGCTGTTGGGATAAAAGCCAGCAATTACTGAAAATATTCTTTTTGACTTATATTTTCCTTGTTTCATCATGTAGTTATAAAACTATGCCGCGACCAAGGTGAAGGAGAACCCATGTCAGAACAGCCGTTGCCCGCCGATCTCTGCATGCGGCGCCAACCCAGACAGCAGCGCAGCCAGGAGACGGTCACCCGGATCGAGCAGGCCACCCTGGCCCTGTTGCAGGAGCAGGGCTTTCCGGCGCTCAACACCAACGCCATCGCCACCCGGGCCGGGGTTGGCATCAAGTCGCTCTATCACCTGTTTCCCAACAAGGAAGCCATCATCTGCCGACTGGCCATGGACTGGCTGGCGGCGGTGTGCGCGGCGCAGGAGGCGATCCGCACCCAGGAGTGCGGCTTGCAGGAGACGCTGTTACTGCTGGATCAGGCGCTGGACGCGCTGGACGCCCGTTTCGTCGGCTATGGTGCCTTGTGGCAGGCGATGGATCTCATTCCGGCACTGCACGAGGTGGAGCGGGAGCATGAACGAGGCCAGATTGCCTTCTGGTCGGAGCGACTGCGTCATTTCGGTTGCCGTTGGCCCGAACCCGCGTTGACGGCGCTGGTGCGCTATTTCTACCGGACGGCGGATCTGGTCAAACAGAGTGCCAAGGAGCAAGGGCCAGCAGGCCAGCGGATGTGGCAGTTGCATCAGCTGTGGCTGGCGCAACTGCTGGCGGCGGCCATCGCCGAGCCCGACCCCGAGCGGGTGTGGCAGGCGGTGCCCAGGCTGCTGACGGATACCGCGGGCTGAGAGGTGCGAGAAATGGATGTGAAGAGGGAGTGCCTGGCACTCCCTTTTTCATTTGCGACCTCGTGGCAGCCTCAGCCGTAGCGGGCCAGGGTCAGCCCCTCATCGCTGATGGTAGGCGTGTTGCCGCTGATGAGATCCGCCAGCAGCTGGCCCGAGCCTGCCGCCATGGTCCAGCCCAGAGTGCCGTGGCCTGTGTTGAGCCAGAGCCCAGGCACAGGGCTTGGGCCCACCAGTGGGGTACCGTCCGGCGTCATGGGCCGCAGCCCGGTCCAGAACTCGGCCTGCTGTATATCGCCCCCCTCGGGGAAGAGATCCCCCACTACCATGGCCAGGGTGTCGTAGCGTTTCGGGTTGAGCGCCAGGTTGAAACCCGACAGCTCCGCCATGCCGCCGACCCGGATCCGTTCATCGAAGCGGGTGATGGCCACCTTGTAGGTTTCATCCAGTACAGTACTGCGGGGCGCTGCATCACGGTTAGTCATCGGCAGGGTGAGGGAGTAGCCCTTGACCGGGTAGACAGGCAGATCGAGCCCAAGCGGGCGCAGCAAGCCGGTGGCATAGCTGCCCAGCGCACAGACGATGGCATCGGCCTTGAAACGCTGCTCACCGGCCCGCACCGCGACGGCGCGCCCTTGAGCCAGCTCAATCTCATTGATGGCACAGTTGAAGACAAATTCCACCCCGAGTTTTTGTGCCTCGGCGGCCAGCGCCTTGGTGAAGCGAAAGCAGTCGCCGGTTTCATCACCCGGCAGGCGCAGACCACCGACTATCTTACCACGTACCCGTGCCAGCGCCGGCTCCACCCCCTCGCAACCGCTGGCATCCAGCGACTGGTAGGGCACGCCGTACTCTTCCAGTACCTCGATATCCCGTTTGCTGGCATCGAGCTGGGTCTGGCTTCGAAACAGCTGCAGGGTGCCGAGCTGGCGTCCCTCGTAATCCAGCGCCAGCTCGTCGCGCAGTCCCTTCATGCAGTCGCGGCTGTATTCGGCAAGGCGCACCATGCGCCCCTTGTTGATGGCATAGGCTGCCGGGGTGCAGTTGGCGAACATCTTCAGCATCCAGCGCAGCTGGAACGGATCCGAGGTCGGGCGCACCGTGAAGGGGGCGTGTTTTTGCAGCAGCCACTTGGCGGCCTTGAGGGGAATGCCGGGCGCCGCCCAGGGGGAGGCATAACCGGGGGAGATCTGACCGGCGTTGGCATGGCTGGTTTCCAGCGCCACCCCATCCCGTCGCTCCAGCAGGGTCACGTGATGACCCGCCTTGGCCAGATACCACGCGCTGGTCACGCCAATCACGCCACCACCGAGTACCACTATGTCCATCTTGTCTCTCCTTGACTGGGGCCCACACCATAATCAGCCGCAACAGGATATTCAACTGGTGTAGATATAATTGGGATATATATCTAGTTACATTTATTTAACTGGTTTTCAATGTCGAAAATTGTGGACATTCTGGTATTTGATGTGGCAGTCAGAGCTGCTCCAACTGGATCAGGTACTGCTCCGCCGTCGCCAGGACGGCTTGCCGTTGTGCCTCTGGCTGGCCATCCCAGTTGGCATAGGGCAGGGCGAGGCGGGGATTGGCACCAAGCTTGTCCCGATGGCGCCATAAAAAGTGCCAGTAGAGGCTGTTGAACGGGCAGCTCTGTGGGCCGCTGCGGGCCTTCACCTGATAGTGGCACCCCTTGCAGTAGTGGCCCATCCGGTCGAGATAAGCGCCGCTGCTGGCGTAGGGCTTGCTGCCCATCAGGCCGCCATCGGCAAACTGGCTCATACCGCGGGTGTTGGGCAGCTCCACCCACTCGATGGCATCCACGTAGATCCCCAGATACCACTCATCGACCTCGTCCGGGTCTATACCCGCCAGCAGGGCAAAGTTGCCCGTCACCATCAGCCGCTGGATGTGGTGGGCATAGGCGTGCTCGAGGGATTGGCGGATGGCGTGGCGCACGCAGGCCATCTTGGTTTCGCCGTTCCAGAAAAAGCCGGGCAGGGAGCGGTCGGCCCCCAGAAAATTGGTGCTCTGATATTCCGGCATCTTTTCCCAGTAGAGGGCGCGGACAAACTCGCGCCAGCCGAGGATCTGGCGAATGAAACCCTCCACCTGCGCCAGCGTGATCGTCGTCTGATTGGCCTGCCAGTGGGCTTCAGCTGCGCGGATCACCTCGAGGGGGTGGAGCATCTTGCTGTTGAGAGAAAACGACAAGCGGCTGTGAAACAGGCTCCAGCCCCGCTCGCTCAGGGCATCCTGATAGCGGCCAAAGTGGGGCAGGCAGTGGACCAGAAAGTGATCGAGCAGTTCGCGGCTCTGGCGTCGGGTGAGGGGCCAGGGCAGGGCGCCGGCATCGGCGCGCCCCAGGGTCTTGACCCCGTGGCGGGTCAGCATGGCATCGATGTCCTGCACATCATGGGCAAAAAAGAGCGGGGCCGGGATGGGCTGACGCTCGGGCAGTTTGGCCCGGTTTTCGCTGTCAAAGTTCCAGCGCCCGCCAAGGGGCTGGCCACCTTGATCGAGCAGCACCTTGTATTGTTTGCGCAGGGCGCGGTAGAAAAATTCCATCCGGCTGTGGGGGTAGCGCTGCCAGCCATCGCGGGGGGTGAGAAAATGTTCGCTCTCCACCTCAGCGGTAGGCATGGTCAGGCCCGCCGCCCACTGTGCCAGCTGGCTGGCGAGACGCCACTCATCCGGGCTCTGCCAGGCAAAACGGCTGGCCTGATGGTGCGCGATCTGGGCCTCCAGCAGGGCGGGCAAGTCGGGCCAGCGGGCGCTCTCATCGAGGGTCAGATAACAGACGTTATGGCCCGCCTTGGTAAGTGCGGCGGCAAAGGCGCGCATGGCGGCGAAAAAGGCCAGCACCTTCTGACGATGGTGGCGACAGTAGTCGGTCTCCTGACGCAGCTCCGCCAACAGGTAGCAGACCGCTGGATCCGTGTTGCGAAACCAGCTGTGACCGGCGTTCAGCTGATCGCCGAGGATAAGACGCAGCTCCATCAGGTCCGGGCTCCTTTCTGGTAGCGGCAACGCTCGCTGCAATAGCGCACCTCTTGCCAGTTGCGGGCCCACTTGCGCCGCCAGGCGAAAGGGCGCAGGCAGATGGGGCAAATTTTCTCAGGCAGATGGTTTTTGCGATGCATGGAACTTCCGGTGGTTGGCAGCGACAGAGGCGAACAGGGTCGTGTTGGGAACTTAACGAGATGGAAGCTTAACGAACAAGGGGGCTGGGTGGATCACCCGCGCCCTCTGCCGACTGGGGGCACGCGCGCTTTGTGAGCCGGCGCACAGCTCGTCAGTGCGCCCCTTGTCTGTGCGTTAACCAGCCGTTAACGTGGCAAGGCTGCCACTGGCAGCGTCATCATCTTTTGGCAACCAAAATATATGGAGGGGAGTGATGCCAATCATGACAGCTACGCCCCGGGCAGCTTGCCTGCTCGCCCACTGGTATACCCGGGATCCCATTCTTACCTTCGACTTTCCTCACTGCTGAAAGGCGGCCATCGCCCCTCGAGAAACTTAGCCGGACGACCCTGATCGTCACGGCCTCTTTGCCAATCCGTTTTTCAAGCACACTGGCCCCACGCCGGTGAGGAGTCTTATATGCGTCGTATACCCGAACCCTTTCGTATCAAGATGGTCGAGCCCATCAAGCAGACCACAGGTGCCGAGCGCCGCACCGCCCTCGAGGCCGCAGGCTGGAACCCCTTCCTGCTGCTGGCCGAAGATGTCTACATTGATCTTTTGACCGACAGCGGCACGGGCGCCATGTCCGATCGCCAGTGGGCCGGCATCATGATGGGGGATGAGGCCTATGCGGGCAGCCGCAACTTCGTCGAGCTGGAGCGCGCAGTGCGCGACATCTTTGGCTACCAGCATGTGATGCCCACCCACCAGGGGCGAGGGGCCGAGCAGATCCTCTTCCCCGAGCTGGTCAAGCGCTGTCAGGGCAAGGCGCCTGTGTTCATCTCCAACTACCACTTCGACACCACCAAGGCCCATGTGGAGTTGGCGGGCGCGCGGGCCATCAACCTGCTCACACCAAAGGCCCTCGACACCACTGCTCCTTATGCCTGGAAGGGGGATTTCGATCTCGGTCGTCTGACCGACACCATAGAGACAGTGGGGGCCGACAACGTGGCCGCTGTCATCATCACGGTCACCTGCAACAGCGCAGGTGGCCAGCCGGTCTCTATGGGCAATATGCAGGCTGTTTCCGAGCTTGCACGTCGTCACCATATTCCTGTGGTGATCGATGCCGCCCGCTTTGCCGAAAACGCCTGGTTTATCAAGGAGCGCGACCCGGATTACGCCAAGAGCAGCATCAAGGAGATAGTGCACCAGATGTTTGACCTGGGGGACATGTTCACCATGTCGGCCAAAAAGGACGGGCTGGTCAATATCGGCGGTCTTTGCTGCTTCAAGGAGGATCTCGACCTGTTCCGCTCGGTGCAAGTGCGCTGCGTGGCGATGGAGGGGTTCGTTACCTACGGCGGTCTCGCCGGTCGTGACATGGCGGCGCTGGCCATAGGCCTGCGCGAGGGGATGGACGAGGAGTATCTGACCTATCGCATCGGTCAGGTGGCCTATCTGGGCGAGCGGCTGGCCGAGGCGGGTATCCCCATCCAGACGCCGACCGGTGGTCATGCGGTCTTTGTGGATGCCAAGAAGCTGCTGCCCCACATTCCGGGGGAGCAGTTCCCGGCCCATGCCCTGGCCTGCGCGCTCTATCTGGAAGGGGGCGTGCGTGGGGTGGAGATAGGCTCCCTACTGCTGGGGCGCGATCCGGCCACCGGCAGACAGGAGGCGGCGGACTTCGAGCTATTGCGCCTCACCATTCCGCGCCGGGTCTACACCCGGGATCACATGGACTATGTGGCTGATTGCCTCATTGCGGTGAAAGCACGGGCCAGCGAGATCCGCGGTCTCACCTTCGACTACGAGCCGCCGCTGCTGCGCCACTTCACTGCGCGGCTCAAGCCGGTCTGACGCTACGACAGTATTAACCGGCGCTATTGGCACCTCACCCATAAAAAAGCCCCCGCACCAGTGGTGCGGGGGCTTTTTAGCGTGAGCGTCAGAAGCGGATTATTGGCTGCTGAACAGCTTGGTCTGGGGGCTGGACTGGGCGGTCAGGCTCATGCGGCCCGAGGTCTCCAGCCAGGACTTGATCCGCTTGGCATCCGCCACCCGGGAGTTGGGAGTATCGGCATTGAGCAACACCAGGATCACCGGCTCGCGGTTGATCTGGGTTGCCATCACCAGGCAGCGACCCGCCTCGCGAATGTAGCCCGTCTTGGAGAGGGTGACAGGCCAGCTGCCTTCACGCACCAGACGGTTGGAGTTGAGGTAGTGCAACTGGCGCTTGCCGTTGCGCACCATGCGCTCCTCGGTGGAAGAGTACTGGCGAATGAGTGGGTAGGCGGAAGCCGCCGCCACCAGCTTGGCCAGATCATGGGCGCTGGAGACGTTGCGCGGGGTGAGGCCAGTGCTGTCCGCGAACTGGGTGCTCCACATGCCAAGCATGCGGGCCTTGGCATTCATCGCCTCGACAAAGGCGCGCTGGCCACCCGGGTAATTTCTGGCCAGGGCGGAGGCAGCGCGGTTTTCCGACGACATCAGGGCTATGTGCAGCATGTCGGCCCGGCTCAGACGCGATCCAACCGCCAGCCGCGAGCCCGTGCCCTTGAGGCGATCCACATCGGCCATGGTGACGGTCAGCGTCTCGGAGAGGCGTTGATTGGCATCGAGCACCACCAGCGCCGTCATCAGTTTGGTGATGGAGGCAATCGGCATCACCCGATTGGCGTTGCGCTCGGACAATACCTCGCCGGTGCGCGGATTGGCCACCACGAAGGCGGCCGAACTCAGGGCCAGATCGTTGCGTTGTTCCAGAAAGCTGTTGGGGGAGTGGGACTGGGCCGCAAACGGATTGGCCTGGGCGCTCTCCATGCTGACGGGAACGAGGAAGGCACCGAGCAACAGGGTAAGAAAAGGGCGAATAATCATGATTTGACGCTACCGTACGACTGACAGGGACATTTGGCTAAGTTATATGACGGTAATTGACGCTTCACAACGTCTAATGGCCCGATATTTCAATTTTATGGGATCTTGCGCCTTGAAATGCCCATGTTGACGGCCAAATGGCGACCCGATCCGGGAAATACCCAGCCATGAGCGAGTCTGATGGTCGTCAGCTTCACCCGTCATGGTGGCGCACTATATGCCTGTTATGGCCATGGGTGACCACTCTTTTTGCGTATTATTGTGCCTCTAGAGGCTTAACGGTCCGTTAATCCCCCTTGCCGTGGCGCAGGTGGCGCCGTCTGCGTTGAGAGATCCTGCATTTTCAGGCCTCTGTCGCCACTCGCATCAGCACCGAGGGAGTGCGCTCGACAAAATAGTGCCAAACATGGTCATAGAGCGCCTGCTGCCCGGGAAAGCTCACCCGCGCCTTGGCTTCGGTGAGCGAACACCAGCGATATTCGGTGTGCTCGTCATTGAGTACCACCGGCTGGTTGGGTGGGCAATAGACCACAAAGACCGGCACCACCATCACGGTATTGGTGGCCGCCTCGTAAAACTGTTCCAGATATTGGCCGTTATAGAGCTCGGTGACGATGATGCCAGTCTCCTCGCCAAACTCGCGCATTATGGTCTGCCAGCCGGTTTCACCCGCCTCGACCGTGCCCGCAACATGGCACCAGAAGCCGCCCTTGACCCGCTTCATCAGCAGCATTTTTATCTGGCCGTCGATTTCCGATAACGCAACACCGGAGACGGCGTGGCAGCGAATGGGGATCATGTGTGCACCTTGTCGTTGCTGGGTAAGCGTTTGCATTATGGGGCTGAGCCATGGCGCTGTTGCAAGCAGTAATAACGGGCAAGCATAGCGCTGACAAGACACGATGATATCCGTTATCGCCTGTCATCGGGCAGCGTGGATCTGCCGCCGGTATGGGCGGCCTCTGGATATGAAGATGGCGATCCGTCCGGCGAGGGGCCGCCGGGCCATCAGCCACGGCTCGTCATCCCCCCATGATGCGGGCGGTCTGAATGGCTTGGATCAGGGCTGCGCGGTTGATGCGGGGGCGCTCCTCGTCCAGCAGCCGTTGCCAGAGGGCGATGGCCTGAGAGTAGCGACCGTGCAGGAAGTGATCGGCGGCGAGCAGCATCAGGGCGCTCACTTCCCCTGCATCCTGCTTGAGGGCGCTCTCCAGCAGGCGTGTTGCCTCCGGGGTGAGTTGCTGGCCTGCCTGGTAGTAGCGCACCGTAGCTTGGGCGGCCAGGGTGGCGGCGCTGGCGCCCCCTTCCAGCAGGGCCAGGCGCTGATAGGCGAGCCAGGCGTCCTCGTATTCGTCCCGATACAGATACAACTGGCCAAGCTCAGCCCAGCCATCGAGATCGGCCGGGTTGACCTGCAGCCGCTGGTGCAGGGCGCCCAGCTCCTTGTCCTGCAGATCCCGGGGGCTCAATCCCGCCAGGGGATCGGGTCTATCTTGATACGCCTGCCATGCCTGATAGCGGCCCGTGCCGGCATAGACGCCAGCGATCAGTGTCAGCAGCAGGGCGCCGAGCAGCAGCCAGGGCAGGGGGCGGGTTGCAGCGTGTGAGCTGGCTACCCGGGCGTGCAAGGTCTGCTCGGTGGCCGGGGTGGCATTGGCGAGCCGGGCCAGTGCCAGCTCCCGATAGAGGCGACTGTGGGGGGCGAGTCCGGCCTGCTGCTCGGCCATGATGAGCCGGTTCAGCTCGGCCCTGGGATCCTGGGCCAGGTTCCCTTGCTCCTTATCTCCAGTCAGCGGCATGCGCACCTGCTGTTTGCGCTGCAGGCTGGCGCGCAGGCGAGCAAGCGCCAGCAACAAGAGCAGGGCTGGCCCCCCCCACAGCAGCGCTGTGCTGGCCTTGAAGGGGGGATCGTAGCGCACGAAGTCGCCAAAACGGCTGGTCATGCGGGCGATCACCTGTTCGTCGCTCTGCCCCTCATCCACCCAGCGGTAGACTTCGAGCCGCAGATCCCGGGCTATGGGGGAGTTGGACTCCACCAGGTTCTGGTTCTGGCACTGGGGGCAGCGCAGGGCGCGGGCGAGATCCTGGGCGCGGCGCTGTCGCTCCGGGTGCTGGAACTGATAGGTATCGACCCCGCTGGCTAGGGCGTCCTGACTCAGGGGCACGCCGACTACCAGCAGGGCGCAGAGGATGATGAAGGCCTTCATGGTTTGCCCTCCTGGCGGGCGGCCTTGAGCTTTGGCACAAACTGGCGCTGCCAGATATCCGTGGTCAAGAGACCCGTGTGGCGGGTGAGCAGGGTGCCATCGGCGGCAAACAGATAGGTTTCGGGCGTGCCGTAGACGCCGAGCTCCAGCGCCAACTTGCCGTTCGGATCTGCCAGCACGGCGCGATAGGGGTTGCCTGCCTCCTCAAGCCAGGCGCGGGCAGCATCGCCCTTGTCTCTGTAGTTGAGGCCGTAGAGGGGCACTGTCTTGGCCAGCTCGGCGAGCAGCGGGTGCTCGGCGCGGCAGTTGGGGCACCAGCTGGCCCAGACGTTGAGCACGAAGGGCTCCCCCTTGAGCGCCTCGGTATGGATGGGGTCGCCGCCAAACAAACTCTCGCTTTGCCAGGCCGGCAAACTGTGGCCCAGGGTCGCCTCATCCTGACTGTAGGGGTTGTTGCCAAGGCCGAGCCAGAGCAGGGCGCCGAGGCACAGGGTCAGCAGCAGCGGTATAAAGAGGCGCAGGCGGGCTCTCATGGCGCCTCCTTGGGGGGCAAGCCCGCGACTTTATGTGCAGCGGGCTGCGGTTGGGCTGCCAGCAACGGCTTGCGCCCCAGCAAACGCAGGGCGCCGCCCGCCATCATCAGCAGGCCGCCGAGCCAGATCCAGCGCACCAGCGGCTTGTAGTGCAGGCGCATGGCATACGCGTCAGGCCCCATCTTCTCGCCGAGCACCACGTAGAGATCGCCAAACAGTCCCCCCTTGATGCCGGGTTCGTTCATGTTCATGGTGCGCACGCTGTAGTGGCGCCGCTCCGGGGTGAGCTTGGCCACCTCCCGGCCATCCTTGTGCACGCTGACAGTGATGCGCTCAGCCGTATAGTTGGGGCCGAGCAGGGGCTCGCTCCCCTCGTAACGAAATTCATGGGCGCCGAGCCGGTAGGGCGTATCCGGGTTGAGCACTGTGCCCCCCTCCTGGCTATGGTGGCTCACCTGCGCGATGCCGAGTGCGCACACCGCCACCCCGAGGTGGGCCAGCAGGCTCCCCAGCCGGCTGGCACTCAGGTCGCGAGTCTTGAATGAGAAATTGAGCAGCAGGCTAGCGATTAGCCAGAGGCTTATCATATTGGCGAGGATGCCGCTCCAGCCCATGGTTCCCTGCTCGCGATAACCGAGGCTGAGCAGGCCGCCCCCCAGCAGGCCGAGCAGGGGCGGCAGCAGGATCCTGAGGCGGGAGGATACCATCAGCCCCTGCCAGCGCAGGCGCGGGATCTGGGTCATGAGCACCATCAGCACCAGCGCCAGCGGCACGAAAACAGCGTTGAAATAGGGAGCGCCGACCGAGAGCGAGCCCAGGTGCAGCGACTGGAACACCATGGGGTAGAAGGTGCCGAGCAGCACGCAGGCGCAGGCCACGCTGAGCAGCAGTATGGCGGCGCCCAGCAGCCCCTCTTTTGACCAAAAGCCGAAGCGGGCGTAGGGGGCGCGGGTATCTGCCCGCAGCGCAAACAGGGTGAGTGCC
Organism: Aeromonas piscicola; assembly: GCF_000820005.1. Lineage (GTDB taxonomy): Bacteria > Pseudomonadota > Gammaproteobacteria > Enterobacterales > Aeromonadaceae > Aeromonas > Aeromonas piscicola. The sequence continues at coordinate 28,489 of NZ_CDBL01000056.1, forward strand.
GTGGTCAATAGCAGACCGAGCAGCAGCAAGAGGGTGAGACCGCGATTGGGATCCACCGCGAAGGCGTGCACCGAGGTGAGCACCCCGGAGCGCACCACAAAGGTGCCGAGCAGACTGAGCGAGAAGGTGAAGATGGAGAGCAACAGTACGCCGTGGCCGTAGGCCCCGCGTTTCTCGCAGACCACGAGGGCATGGAGCAGGGCTGTGCCGAGCAGCCAGGGCAGCAGGGAGGCATTTTCTACCGGATCCCAGAACCACCAGCCGCCCCAGCCGAGCTCGTAATAGGCCCACCAGGAGCCGAGTATGATACCGGCGGTGAGAAACACCCAGGAGCCCAGCGCCCAGGGGCGACTCCAGTGGGCCACGGCGCCGTCCAATCGGCCCGAGTGCAGCGCCGCCATGGCGAAGGCGAAGTTGACCGCAAAGCCGACGTAGCCGAGATAGAGCAGAGGCGGGTGAATGATGAGGCCGATATCCTGCAGCATGGGGTTGAGATCACGCCCTTCCAGCGGCCCCGGAAAGACGCGATCGAACGGGCTGGAGAAGATCAGGGTATAGAGGCCGAACAGCCCGACGATCAGTCCCATGATGGCCAGCACTCGGGTGGTGATCAATGGTTCGACCCGTGTCGAACAGAGCGCCACCAGGGCACCCCACAACCCCAGCGCAAACACGAAGAACAGCATGGAGCCCTCGTGGCCCCCCCACACGGCCGCCAGCTTGAAACCTATCGGTAGGGCGCTGTTGGCGTGCTGGGCCACATAGACCAGGGTGAAGTCATCGAGGCCAAAACAGCTGGCGAGCAGCCCCAGCGCAGCCCCGAGTAGGGCGGCATTGATCAGCGCCAGCGGTTTGGCGCAGCCGAGTAGCGTGGGCGATGCCAGCCTCAGGCCCAGCCAGGGCAGGGTGCCTTGCAGCAGGGCGAGCCCGGTCGCCAGCAACAGTGAGAGATAGCCGAGCTCAGCCAGCACACAACCTCCGGTTCCATCATGGGTTCATGTTATGCCCCAGCGTCCGCAGCAGGCGGACGCTGGGGCATGACCAGAACATTCAAACATCCAGCGCCAGTCGCCCAAGGGCGGCCGGCGCTTGTGACCTGTTTCTTATACCACCGTCATCTGACCGGCATAGAGCACGAAGTAGCGCAGCAGCAGTATCCCCACCAGCGTCAGGCTGCACACCAGCACCAGATGGCCGTTTTTCTCCCGCAGCGTGGCCGGAGCCAGCAGGGAGAGCAACTGGGGCAGCAGCATGCCGATGCCCACTACCCCGAGCCAGAACACCTGGGCCCAGAAGCCGCCGCCGATGGCAGCCCACATGGCTACTTCCTTCTGGCCGCCACCAAAATAGAGACCGGTAAAGAAGCAGACCAGCAGCAGCACCTCCACCGCCAGCACCGGCCGCTCGAAGCGATGCACGAAGCTCACCCCCTGGCTGTGGTGGTTCTCCTTGAACAGGGTCACCGCCAGCAAGATGGTGGAGGCGATGCCTGAGCTGATGCCGGAGACCAGGAACAGCACTGGCAGCACAGGGTTGTTGAGCAGCGGATAGGTTTTGAGCGCCGAGAGCAGGAAGCCGGTGTAGGCGCCGAGCAGCACGGCCAGCAGCAACAGCAGCGGCGCCAGCAGACGTTCGAATCTGGCCAGCAGGGCTATCGCGCTATCAACAAAGGCGAACTTCTCCTTCAGCAACCGGCTGCGAAGGGTCTCGATCTCGGTGCGAAATACCACCGCCAGCCAGGCGAACAGCACCGCCATATAGACCTGAAACAGCATGACCCCCATCGACATCACTGAGTCGAACTGGTAGTGGAACATCAGCTTCCAGAAGGTCCAGGGGCGGGCTAGGTGGAAGATGAGGATGAGCAGCCCCAACACGACGCTCACCGGCGCCAGAATGGCGGTCGCCTTGATGATGCCGCTCTCGCTGCCTGCCCCTTTGCGGCGCAATAGCACCGAGAGGCTGGTGGCCCCGGCCGAGATGCCGAGCAGGAACAGGTAGATAGCGATGGGCCAGTCCCAAACGAGGGAAGGAAAATGAAATGCGTCATGCCACATGGTCATTCCCTCCATCTGTTATGGCCGGGATAGATGGTGATGGGGCAAATCCCCACACCAGCGAGGGAAAGTGAAATGCCGCTTGCATGGTCATGAGGTTATCTCCCCTTTGGGCACGCGGTACATCTTGGGCGAGGTGCCGAGTGCCTGCTTGTAGCGATAGGTGGTCTCCTTCACCAGCCGTTTGGCGATGGGGCTATCGGGATCATCCAGATTGCCGAACACCAGCGCCCTGGTGGGGCAGGAGACCACGCAGGCCGGCTCCTTGCCCTGGGCCAGGTTGGTCTTGCGACAAAAATCACACTTGTCCGCCACCCGGGTGACCGGGTTGATGAAGCGCACCTGATAAGGGCAGGCGGCCAGACAGTACATGCAGCCGACGCACAAGTCCGGGTCCACGTCGACGATGCCATCTTCCTTGCGGATATGGGAGGCGCCGGTCGAGCAGACGTGAACGCAGGGGGCGTTGTCGCAGTGCTGGCAGGACTTGCGAAAGAAGTGGTACTCGGCATCGGGGAAGGTGCCTATGGGGCCTGAGCGGATGATCTCGAGCCGCGAGACCCCTTCCGGCACCTGATTCACCTCCCGGCAGGCATCCATGCAGGCGGTACAGCCGATGCAGGCCGTCTCGTCGTGGATCATGCCATAGCGGACCCCGTCTATGGTCTGGCTGTGGGCGAGGGCAGTCGCGCGAACAGGCCCCGTCATCATGATGAGGGCCCCCGCGCTCATCCCCGCCATGAAGTGACGGCGAGAGCAGCTCATTGTGCCTCCTTGTCCGGGGTGGCGTTCGCCTTGGCCGCCTTGATGGCCTCATGCTGCTTGCTGTGGCAGTCGACGCAGAGCTTGATGCGGGACTTTTCCGGGATCTCCACCATGGGTTCCCTGGCCGGATGCAGCTGGTGGCAGCTGGTACAGGTGAGCTTGGTGGCGTGCACGTCGTGGGCCCAGAGCGCCTCGCGCAGGGGTTTGGGCTCGTGACAGCTCATGCAGACCCCGTTCTGCTCGGCGATGGGGTAGCTCTCGGTACTTTGTTTGTCATTGAAGCTGTCGCTGAAGCGCATCACGTCCTTGACCCCTTCCCTGTGTTGGGGAGAGGGCTGGCCATGGCAGTTGGTGCAGGTGACCGGCGCCAGGTTGTTGGGGTTGGTCGCCTGGCCATGCTTGCCGTGCATGCCATACGCCTGCTCCTTGTGGCAGTCGGTACAGGCCGCATCGGGATTGCGCAAAAACTCCACCTGGTGGGTGGCGGGGGTTGCTGCAGGCGCGCTCGCCGCATCGGCGGCCTGGCCTTGCAGGCTGGTGAGCAGCATGGCTGCCATCAGCATCAGTCGTAAGAAATCCATTGTTAAATCACCCATAGGAAGCCTCCATTCGATTGCAGGCCCGACTCGGCGGGCCCGCAAATCTCGTCATTGTGCGAGCCGTCCGGCCGCTTTGGCCTCGGCATCCCAGGCGGGGACTGTGGTCTTGAGGAACTGGGCCTTGTCGCTGTTCATCTGTTTCATGTCCATGCCAAGGGCGGCCTGGGCCTTCTCCTTGCTGGAGATGTCAGGAATGGCGATCTCGTGGCTGATCCCCTTGGCCGCCAGCAGGCGAGCCAGCTTGGTGCGGGCGTCGGCGGCCTTGTCCAGGGCAGTTCCCAGCATGCGCAGCGCCACTTCCGGTGCGTGCATCTGCACCCCGTGGGAGGCGATGGAGAAGTCCCAGCGCCATTGGGCGTGACGGATGTCCTGCTGAATGTCCTTCATCTCGGCTTCGGTGGCGCCGGCATCCCAGGCCGCCTTGGCCTCGAAGTGGGCGTGCACCAGCTGCTTCTCGACTTTGAGCTTGATCTCGGTCACCGCATCCTTGCGCTGCTGGACTATGCCTTGCAGCATCTCCTTGCTCTGGGTGTGGCAGTTGCGGCAGGTCTGATCGAAGCGATCGAAGGGGTTGCCCACCTTGTGATCCGTGTAGACCTTGCCCTGCTCGTTCTGCTCGTTCTGCACTTTGGGCATGTGGCAGTCGACGCAGGCGACGTTGTTCTGGCCGTGGATGCCGGCGCGCCAGGTCTCGTATTCCGGATGCTGGGCTTTGAGCATGGGGGTCTTGGAGAGGGCGTGCGTCCAGTCGGCGAAACCGATCTCGTCGTAGTAGTCTTCCATCTGCTCAACAGTCGTGCCCTTGTCCCAGGGGAATTTCACCGCCTTGGTGGGGCCGCTGAAGTAGTACTCCACGTGGCACTGGCCGCACACCTGGGATTGCTGATCGAAACGCCCCTGCTCCTTGAACGGCTTGCCGATGGCGGTCATGGCGCGGTCGGCATAGGGACGGGAGAGGTGCAGGGCAGGTTTCCCTTCCTTGAACTCTTTCGAGGCGGTGTCGTGGCAGTCGGCGCAGCCTATGGTGTTGACTATCTCGGGTCCGCCTTTTGCCCACATCCCCTTGAAGTAGCCATCCTCGCCTTTTTCATTGATGACGCGGGCCACGTCCGGGCCCTTGCAGCTCCAGCAGGCCATGGGCAGGGGGCCATCCTCGGCGGTCTTGGGGGCGCCGGTGCGCAGGGTTTCCCGCACGTCGGTCAGCGCATAGAAGTGGCCGCGCGGCTTGTTGTAATCCTTGGAGAAGGGGTAGCCGGCCCAGAGCACCACCATCTGGGGATCGTCCGCCAGGGCGTCGGTGCGCTCCTTGCTCTCGCTGGTGCCTTTCCAGCTGCTGAACTGATCGGCGTGATCCTTGGCGAACAGCTCGCTGCGCGCCTCTATCTTGCCCTTGGGCTGTGCCTCGTCGGCCGCCTGTGCCAAGCCGCTGGCGCCAAGGCAGGTGGTAAGCAGCAGGGCGGCGAGGCCCAGTCTGGTCTGTCTGTTGTGTGAACTCACGATCATCACTCCCAAATCGATCTCATTGCCAGACCTGACCGTTCCATCCTGGATGTGGGCATCAGCCCCCGCACTAGGCAGGAGCAGGCAGGCCGATTAATTGTTATTAGTGAATAAAACCCATGTAATTATGCGATTGCTCGGGCTGGATATTATCAAATGGGTAAAATGAATGATGATTTATCGAGGCGGGGCTTGCGCTAGATCAATTGCCGGGGGAGGCAAGTGCCGGAAATGAGATCCCGGTTAAATTATGAGGAAACTCAACTTATTGGACCACAGTTAACCGACACTATTGTCATTTGCCGGTAAGTGGGGGCGGCAAGCCTTGTCCTACATGAAATGTGCTGCGGGGTAGGGGGTGGTCTATCCATTTCGGGATATAAAAGTAAATTTGCATAAATACTCAATATTGATGGCGCCAAAGAGAGGCAAAACAAGGGCTGAACCAGCGGATTCAATCATGTTGAGCGCCCTTGTCATCACCCGTTTCCATGCAGGGTGATCGGAGCACCTTTATTAGAGGAGTGGAACAAACAGAGCCGGCAATTGCCGGCTCTTTGTTTATCCATTCGTGGGAGATTGTGTCATCAGGCCAGCGCCTGGGCCAGCAGGTGGATGGGGTGTTCACAGCGAAACGCCGTGCTCATCTCGATCTGCCACTTGCAGGTCTCGCAGTCCGTGATGACCAGATCAGGCTTGAGGCGGTTTATCTGATCAAACAACCCTTCGCCGATGGCCTGGCTGGTCTCGTAGTTCTCGGACTTGAAACCGTAGGTGCCGGCGATGCCACAGCACTGGGACTCCAGTACCGTCACCTTGACCCCGGGAATGGCGCGCAGCAATTCGAGGGTATAGATGACGCCCCCCATCTTCTCCATGTGGCAGGGGGTATGGTAGGCGATGTGCAGATTGAGCGGCTTCATGGCCGGTTTGTTGCCCTTGTAAAACTCGTTCCACAGGAAGCGGGTCACCAGCGAGATGCGATCCCGCACCTTGTGATTGTCCTGCTCCAGCAGGTGGGGGTATTCGTCCCGCAGGGTAAAGCCGCAGGTGGAGGAAGTGGCCAAGAGCGGCATCTCGTTGCCGAGCAGGGAGTTCTCCATCTGCTGGATGTTGAAGGCCGCCTGCTGCTTGGCCTTGTCCATGAAGCCGTTGGCAATCAGCGGCACGCCGCAGCACTTCTCCCGCTCCAGCAGTTGCATGCCTATATTCATGGCGTTGAGCACCTGCATCAGCTCCTTGCCGAGCTGCGGGTGGTTGTAGTTGACGTAGCAGCCGTGGAAATAGGCTATCTGGCGCTCATACTGGGCCTGGCTGGCTTTCTGCTTCTTGTACCAGCCGCGGAAGGTGCCCTGAGAGTATTTGGGCAGATCGCGGTGGGAGGAGACCCCCAGCGCCTTGTCCAGCACCATTTTCATTGGCTTGAGCCCCGTGGTGAAGTTGACCACGGGCGCCATCAGGGTGGACATGCCGCCCATGAGGTCTGTATGGGAGAGCACGAATTCGCGGATCCCGGGCTTGAAGTCGCTGTATTTGTGCTTGGCCTTGGCGATGATGTCGCCGATGCGCACCCCGCTCGGGCAGGCCACTTCGCAGCGCTTGCAGTTGGTGCAGTACTTGAGGGCGCTGTCGAACAGCTCGGGGCTCTTGATGCGCAGCCGCTCGCCATCGGGACCGGCCTGTTTCGGGCCTGGGTAGGCGGGATTGGCCTTGGCCACCGGGCAGTAGGCGGTGCAGACGGTGCATTTGATGCACTGATCGAAGGTTTGGTTGGCGTGATCCAGTAGCATGATTTACTCCTCCCGGGCCGGATTGAAAGCGCAAGGGACGCGGCAATGGGATTGTCGAGCGGGCAGCGGGCTGCCCGCAGTCAGGAAATGCAGGGCGGGCATCTCACACCCCTGCCAGAATATGGCCGGCGGCTTGCCAGCCGGTGGCAACCGCCACCCCGGAGCCTGAGCCCTCTTTGATGGGGTCGTAATGGGCCAGCACACTGCCCGCCCCATAGAGGTTGGCGAGCGGCTTGCCACCGCGCATCACCCGCAGCTTGTCGTCCGTCTTGACCCCGAAGCCCATGAAGGGGTGGTGGTCGAACAGGCGGCGACCGGCCCAGGCATCGCGCTCCTCCAGGCTCAGCACGTCGGCGTTGAAGATGGGTTCGCGAATGCCGCGCAGCCGGGATTCGAGGCCGCGGCTGAAGAAGCTGCCGGAGGCGAGCACGAAGTGGTCCGCCTCGAACAGCTGATCGTCGCCGTTCTGGCTGTGCACGCCTATCACTCTGTCCCCCTCATAGCGGGCGCCCAGCACCCGTTCGCTGGTGAGGAAGGTGCCACCAAGGGCCAGGAAGCGGCGCTTGAGCGCCTCCTGCATCCGCATGCCGATGAGTGAGGGCGGCATGGTAGCCACCTCCTTGATGGTGCAGCCGGTGCGTTTTTCCAGCTCCGCCAGACGGGGGCCGACCAGCCCCAGCGACAGGCAGGCGGGCAACACCACATGGCGGCAACCGGGATCGCTGCTCTCGTGCACCATGCGGCAGATCTCGCGGGCCAGATCGGCCAGCAGATCGGGCTGATCGCCCTTTTGCTTGTCAAACAGGCGGGCGATATCGGCGGAGCGAAACTCGTGGGGATTGCGGCTGAATTCGGCGAGCTGGGGCAGGCGAATTTCACCCGTCATGATGCGGCAGTGGGCGAAGCGCGGATGGGTCGCCAGGTTGGCAGCCGCGAGCGCCGGGTGAAAGTCGCGAAACCCTTCCAGGGTAGCCAGCAGGATGGCATCGGGGGCGGGCGCATCTGTCTGGCAGGCGCAGGTATGGGGCGACAGCCAGGTGGATTTCAGGGTGCCTATAGGGGTCAGCCGCTGGTGGTTGGTCTCTTGGCGAAACAGGGGCAGCCCCTGCTCGTGGCAGTGGCGCTGCAGATCGGCGAGGCTCGCCTCTATGTTGGTCAGGCCCACCTTGCTGTAGGGGTGATCCGGGTGCTCGGTCATGAAGGCGGGCAGGGCGGCGCGGGGATCGCCGTCGCTCTCCAGCAGATCGATGGAGCCGGAGGAGAAGTGCAGGGCACTCTGGCCAGAGGCCATCAGCAGCGTCTTCTGACCCGCTTCGGCGAGGCGCAGCGCCGCCGAGAGGCCCGCCATGCCGCCACCTATCACGATACTGTCAAATTTCATGACTGCACTCCTTGAGTCAATGGGGCCTGGCTGTGGTCTTCTGTCCTGGTGACGGGGTCGAGGGGAAAGGGGGGCTCGGCCACCAGGTGGGGCGCCGTCCACTCTCCCAGACCAAACAGCCCTTCGTAGATCCAGTAGGTAAACTCCGCCTCGCGCAGGGCATCGCCCCACAGCACGGGACGGGTGCCCTTGTAGCGCTCCTCCAGGAACTGGCGCAACATGACGCAGGCCTGGCGGCCATCGGCCTTGCCATACTCCTGCATCAGACCGGCGGCCCGGTAGGCACAGAGCTCACCCTGACAGGGGCCCATTCCCAAACGCGTGCGACGGCGCAGATCCACCAGGTTGTCCACGTCCAGCTCGCGCAGGGCGTACTCGATTTCGCCGGCCGTCACCATCTCGCATTCGCAGATGAGGGCGTTGGCCTTGGGGTTGTCGCGAAAGAAGGCGATGACCCGCTCGCCGTGGCGATACTGGGCCGAGCCTTCTGCCGGTGCCGACAGACCGGGGGCGGAGACCTTCTCTGGATCCCGCGAGCCTGGCAGGCTCAGTTCGGCGGTGCGGCATGGCTTGGTGTTGCCTATCTTCTTGGCGATGAGGTCGGTGGCCCACTCGGCCATCAGCCGATAGGTCATCAGCTTGCCGCCGGTGATGGTGTTGAAGCCCTGCAGGCCGTCACGATCGCTGTGATCGAGCAGCACTATGCCGCGGCTGATATTGCGGCCGGACTCGTCGCCATCCACCGCCACCAGGGGGCGAACCCCGGCGTAAGCGCGCAGCAGACGGGTGCGGGCCATGATGGGGGCGAGCTTGATCCCCTCGCGCAGCAGCACTTCCACCTCATCCGGATCCACGGTGAGCTGGTCAATCTTGTGATAGTCGATGCGGCTCGAGGTGGTGCCTATGAGGGAGATGGTATCGCCCGGCACCAGAATGTCCGCATCCGCCGGTTTGCGAGCGCGGTTGAGCACCATCTGGTTGATGCGGTAATCCATGATGAGCAGCGACCCCTTGGCCGGGAACATGCGGATGCCGAGATCGGCGTACTCGCAGATCTGCTGGCCCCAGATCCCGGCGGCATTGATCACCTCCTGACACTCCACCTCGAACGCTTCGCCGGTGCGGGTGTTGATGGCCTTGACGCCATGGACTCTGTCCTGGGTGCGGAGCAGCCCCAGCACCTTGCTGTGGGTAAAGATGCGCGCGCCGTGTTCTTTCGCATCCAGCACGTTGGCGGCGGCGAGGCGGAAGGGATCGACAGTGCCGTCCGGCACTTGAATGGCGCCGATCAGCGCCGGGTTGACGTTAGGCTCGAGGCGCAGCGCATCGGCCGGATCCAGCTGGCGTGCATCTATGCCCGCCAGGGCGCAGGCGTCCATAAAGGTGTTTTGAAAATTGATGTCATCTTCCGGCAGGGTGACGAAGAGGCCGCCCGTGTCCTCGACGCAGTGGCTGGCGATCCGCTTGAGGATGCGGTTCTCCTGAATGCACTCGCGGGCGGATTCCGGATCCGTCACCGCATAGCGGGCGCCCGAGTGGAGCAGGCCGTGGTTGCGGCCGGTGGTGCCGGCGGCGATGTCATCCCGCTCCAGCAGGATGCAGTCGATGCCGCGCAGTGCGCAATCGCGCATGATGCCGGCTCCGGTGGCGCCACCCCCTATGATGACGACTTGTGTGGTTATTCTTTTCATTCTTGCCCGTCTCATCTCTTCCAGATGACGCCAGTGTGGCGCCTCTCTGGCCGAAAATGTTTGATATGGGCCAAATTAATGCTCGTAAACGCTCATGTGAGCGCGAGGTAATGAGCAAATCGTGACTCTGGTCACACTCCTATAACAGAAAAGGGGGCCACCAGGGCCCCCTTTGCATGGGGTTCGCGGCACTCAGCCACAGCATTTCTTGAACTTCTTGCCGCTGCCACAGGGGCAGGGGTCGTTGCGCCCCGCCTGCTGCGGTGCCGGATCCTGCTCGCCATCTGTGTAGACCCAGCGTCCCTGATGGCGCACGAAGCGGGAGCGCTCATGCAGGCAGTGGCGCTCATCTCTCTCCTTGAACCAGGCCTTGAACTCCACCACGCCGGTCTCGTCCGAGGAGCCGCCCTGGGCGGCGAGGATCTCCAGCCCGTCCCAGCGAGTGTCGGTTTGGGAGAGCTGATCCGCCGTCAATCCCCCCAGGTGATCAGGGTGCCAGCTATGCACCAGATAATCGCCCAGTCCCAGCACGAAGGCGCTGTAACGGGAGCGCATCAGCTGCTCCGGGGTCTGTGCCTCGGCCCCCTGGTGCAGTGATCCACAGCACAGTTCGAGAGAAAGTGTTGAACCGCAAGGACATTTGTTCATGTGTCAGCCCATCAGGGTCGATAGATAAAGGTGCGGGGATTGTAGCGAAAGCGGGTCCCCGCCGACCAGCGCCCTATACTGGTTGGGTAGGAACGGAACACCAATAAAAACAGCTGCAAGGATGTTAATGATGACGCTAAAGCAGAAAATTCTGTTGCTGGGAGCCATCCCCGTGCTCCTGATGGCCCTGGTGGTCAACTTCAGCAACTACATGATTTCCAAGAGCGATTTGGAGGCCGATCTGGTGGCTGCGCGGGAGAATGCGATCAAGGATCGCAAGGCGTTGCTCAGCAGCTACCTGATGCTCGCCAAGACGGCCGTCGACACGGCCTACAACCAGCCAGACAGTCCGGAAGCGCGCAAGCAGGTCACCGAGATCCTGCGGCCATTGCGCTACAGCAGCGACGGCTACTTCTTCGTCTATGACTTCCAGGGCAATACGGTATTGCTGCCGACCCGCCCCGAGATGGAGGGCAAGAACCGCTGGCAGGACAAAGATGCCAAGGGCAAGCTGCTGATCCAGGAAATCGTCAAGGCGGCGCGCCAAGGGGATGGTTTTTCCGAGTACTGGACCGCCAAGCCCTCCATCGGACGGGATGCGCCCAAGCTCTCCTTCAACCTGGTGCTCGACAAGTATCAGTGGATCATAGGCACGGGCTTTTACATCGATGACATCGACAACGAGCTGGCGGCGCTGCGCACCGAGCGTGAGAGCAACATGCACGACTCCCTGCAGAGCAGCGTGCTGCTCATTCTGGTGATCCTGGGGATCACCCTGGCGGTGACTGTGGTGATCGGCAATCGGGTCACCCGGCCGTTGGCGGATGCGGTGTCGGCCCTCAACGACATAGCCGACGGGGAGGGGGATCTGACCCAGCGCCTCAAAGTGCAGAGTCATGACGAGATTGGCCAGCTAGCCACCGCCTTCAACCGTTTCGTCGAGCGGATCCAGTCGGTGGTGAGTCAGGTGGGGGAGACCAGCAATCACCTCTTCAGTGCGGTTGAGAAGCTGCATCACCTGAGCGAGCACTATGACCATCAGATGCACGGCCACAGCCGGGAGACGGATCAGGTGGTCACCGCCGTGACCGAGATGAGCTCCACCGCCCAGGAGGTGGCGGCCAGCGCCTCCAACGCGGCCACCGCCACCAGCGACGCGGCGCGCGAGTCCGATGCCGCCCGTGGCGTGGTGGGCAGCGCCATCAACAGCATCAACCGGTTGGTGGGCGAGGTACACACCGCCTCCGGCGTCATCGAACAGCTGGCGCAGGAGACTGCCAAGATAGGATCCGTGGTGGAGGTCATTCGCGGCATCGCCGAACAGACCAACCTGCTGGCGCTCAACGCTGCCATCGAGGCGGCCCGGGCCGGCGAGCAGGGGCGTGGCTTTGCGGTGGTGGCGGACGAGGTGCGCTCCCTGGCGGGCCGTACCCAGCAAAGCACCAAGCAGATCAACGAGATGCTGCAGCGGCTGCAAAGCGGCGTCAAACAGGCGGTGGACGTGATGCAGGCCAGCGAGGAGCGCAGCCAGGAGACGGTACAGGAGGCGAGCCACATCGCCACCTCCCTCGACAGCATGGTGATGGCGGTCAGCACCATCAACGACATGAACATCCAGATAGCGACGGCGGCCGAGGAGCAGCATGCGGTCTCCGAGGAGATCAACAAAAACCTGGTGGCCATACAGCAGATCGTCAGCGAACTGACCGATGCGGCTGTGGAGTCCAACAGCACCACCCGCGATCTGGCCAGCACGGGCGACAAATTGCGCAAACTTGTCTCCCAATTCCGCTACTGATCGCATTTTTGCCGTCTGGACGTGATTTCCAGACGGCAAATTTGGGGATTGGCGGAGAATGTGGGAAAATTGTCACCATCCGCTCTTTTCGTTAACCCATACCCTATGAATGAGATCGTGAAAGGCAGTATCGATTTGATCCGTCAGCTCAACTATGGCCTGGTCTACGCCAGCCTGGAGGAGCACAAGGAGCTGTCCCGTACCGATCTGTCCCGTTTGACCGGCCTCTCTCCGGCCAGCATAACCAAGATCACCCGTGAACTGCTCGATGGCGGTCTGGTGGTGACCTGTGGCGAAAGCTCGGTGGGTCGTGGTCGCCGTCAGACCCTGCTGCGCATCAACGAGCGCCGCTTCCAGTTTCTCTCCATGCGCCTCGGGCGTGGCTATGTGGACATGGCCCTGTTCGATTTGGCCGGTCGCTCTCTCGCCCGTCATCGTCACACTTTCAGCGAAGTGGAACGTGCCGATCTGCTGGCCAGTCTGGTGCGCGCCATCGAGGGTTTTTTGCCCAAGAAGGCGTTGCGCCTTGCCTGTATCGCCCTCTGTCTGCCGGGGCAGGTGGAGCGCCACTCCGGCATGGTCAAGCACTTCCCCTTCTATGATCTGCGCAACTGGCCCCTTGGCCCCACCCTGCAGCAGGCGTTCGAGGTGCCCGTGCTGGTCAGTGGCGACGTGCGCACCTGGATCCAGGCCGAGCGCGAATGGGGCGCCGCCAAAAATTGTGCCGATGCTGTGCTGGTGTTCGTGCACAACGATATAGGGGTCGGCATGGTGGTCAACGGTCAGCTCATCGAGAGCGAGTCGGCCCTGCTCGGCGATCTCAGCCACCTGCAGCTCGAACCCTACGGCCAGCGCTGCTACTGCGGCGGCTTTGGCTGCGCCTGCACGCTAGTGACCAACCAGGCGCTCGAAGCCCAGTACCGGGATCTGCGCGAGCGCATGCAGGAGCATGATCTGCCTGAGAGCGTCACCATCCGCGAGTTGTGCGAGCTGGCGCTGGCGGGCAACAGCCTGTGCCAGGACATTCTCCATCAGGCGGCCGGTCGTCTCTCCCGAGTGCTCTCCAACCTCATCTGCCTGCTCAATCCGGGCAAGCTGCTGCTGGGGGGGGAGATAACCCGCGCCGATCGGCTGCTGTTCCCCATGCTGCACCAATCCCTTGCCAGCCAGTTGCCGGCCGAATACCTGGTGCGGCTGCAAATCGAATCCACCCACTTTTACGAAGATCCCACCAAGCCCACCTCGGTGCAGGTGCACAAGGCCCTGCGCGACGGCAGCCTGCTGCTCGACCTGTTGCGAGGTGACAAGGAGGCATGAGACTCGGGTTGCAAGGACGCTTCCTGCTCATGCTCTGTCTGGTCAGTCTGCTGCAACTGGTGTTGCTGAGCGGGGCCAGCTACTACTACGTCTCTGAGCAACGCTATCAGGAGGTAGGGGATCAGGCCCTCGACGTGGCGCGGCTGGTGGCCCGTGAACCCGGTGTCATCGCCGGAGTGAAGCGCGGTGATGCCGCACGGCTCAACCTGCTGGTGGAGCGGATCCGCGCCGAGGTCGGCGCCAGTTACATCGTCATCGGTGACAGCGCGGCACGGCGGCTGGTGCACCCCAATGCGGATCGCATCGGCCAGCCCATGGTGGGGGACGATCCTAGGCGTGCCCTGCAAGGAGAAGCCTACATCTCCCGGGCCGAAGGATCGCTCGGGGTCTCGGTGCGCGGCAAGGGGCCGATCCGCAACGAGATGGGACAGGTCATAGGCGTGGTGTCGGTCGGTTATCTGGTGCGCGACATAGATGCGGACCTGCAGGGCTTCCTGCGTTTTGGCCTCGCCATGACCCTGCTCATCGTCTTGCTCAACAGCGGTGCGGCGGCTTGGCTGGCGCGGCGCTACAAGCGCGCCCTGCTGGGGTTCGAACCCGAGCAGATAGGGCGCCTCTATGCGGAGCTGGATTGCACCCTGCGCACGGTACGCGAGGGGATCCTCACCATAGACGAGCAGGGGCGGCTTACCTCCCTCAATCCCAACGGCATCCGGTTGCTGCGTCTCGACGAGCAGGCGGCGAGGGCGGCCATAGGCCAGCCCGTCACCCGCTTGCTGCCGGAGAGCCGCATGCTCTCCCTCATTCAGGATCCCCGCCCCCAGTATGATGAAGAGATAGTGCTCAACGGCCAGCAGCTCATCGTCAACCGGCTGCCGCTGGTGCGGGACGGCAAGCTGATCGGCGCGGTATCGAGCTTTCGGCGCAAGGACGAGCTGGCGGAGCTCAGCGCCCAGCTCTCCCAGGTGCAGGCCTACAGTGATCTGCTGCGGGTACAGACCCACGAACACAACAACCAGCTCGGCACCATAGCCGGCCTGATCGAACTTGGCGCCACCCGGGAGGCGCTCGCCTTCATCGGACGGGAGGCTGCCACCGAGCAGACCCTGCTCAGCTTCCTGATGGGGGCCATCGCCAAGCCCAAGGTGGCGGGCCTGCTGCTTGGCAAGTATCACAGGGCCCACGAGCTGGGGCTGGTACTGGTGGTCGACGCCGACGCTCATCTGCACGACATTCCCCTTCGCGTCAGCGGTTCCCAGCTGGTGACTGTGCTGGGCAATCTCATCGACAATGCCTTCGAGGCCACCCGTCGTCACGGCGCGCCTTATCAGCCGATCCGGGTCTCGTTGAGCGATCTCGGCCAGGATCTCATCCTGGAGGTGGAAGACGGGGCGGGTGGCATAGATCCCGCTCTGGCGGACAGGTTGTTCGAGCGCGGCGTCAGCAGCAAGACGGAGCCGGATCACGGCATCGGCCTCTCCCTGGTGCGCAAGACCCTGGATGTCCTGCAGGGGACCATCACCATCGAAGCCACGACGCAGGGAAGTTGCGTCGTCTGTTACATTCCCAAGGAGGTGTGAGTGATCAAGATCCTGATCGTCGAAGATGATCCGGCCATCGCCGAGATCCACCGTCGCTTCGTGCAGCGGCTGGCGGGGTTCGAGGTGCTGGGGGTGGCGCTCACCCTGTTCGATGCCAGAGAGCAGATCGGCATCCTCAAACCCGATCTGGTGTTGCTGGATGTGTGGTTGCCGGATGGTGAAGGTTTTTCCCTCTTGCGTGAACTGCGCCAGGCCGGAGCCGGCCTGGATGTGATACTGCTCACTGCCGCGCGGGAGGCGAGCGCCCTGCAGGAGGCGATGCGGCTCGGGGTGGTGGATTTCATCCTCAAACCCGTGGTGTTCGAGCGGCTGCGCGATACCCTGGGCAACTATGCCGAGAGCCGCGCCGCCCTGGCGGCCCTTGCAGACATCGATCAGCAGGCGGTGGATGCCCTGCTCGGGACACCGCTGCAGCAGGTGGCGGCCGCTGGCCTGCCCAAAGGGATAGACGCGCTCACCCTGCAACGGGTGCTGGCGGCATTGACCAGCGTTGGGGCCAGCGCCGAGGAGATAGGCAACCGGGTGGGGGTGAGCCGCACCACGGCGCGCCGCTATCTGGAGTTTCTGGTGGGTCAGCAGCTGGCGAGCCCTGAGCTGGAATATGGCACTGTCGGACGGCCGGAGCGGCGCTATCAGTCAATACTGAAGCGCCAACACTGACGCGCCAACACAGAGCTGCCAGTATCGATATGCCGGCAGCATGGGCATAGCCCCATAAAAAGAGCGCCTGTTGGCGCTCTTTCGCTTCATGAGACCCATGAACTCAGGTCGGATCGGACTGCAAGCTGGCTGCCGGTGTGCGGCGGGCCTGCCACCACTGCCAGACCGGCAACAGCAGCATCACCAGGGTTACCAGTGTGAAGCCGAGGGTGATGGGTCGCTCCCACAGGAAGCTCAGTGAACCGTCGTTGATCACCAGAGCCCGGCGCAGGTTGTCCTCCAGCATGCCCCCCAGAATGAAACCGAGCAGCATGGGAGCCATGGGGAAGTCCAGCAGGCGCAGCCCGATGGCGATCAGCGCCACCAGCGCCATCACATAGATGTCCATGGTATTGAAAGAGACCAGGTAGACCCCGATCAGCGAGAACAGCAATACCATGGGAATGAGCACGGGGCGCGGTACCTGTAGTATCTTGGCCAGATAGGGAATGAGTGGCAGGTTGAGGATCAGCAGTACCACGTTGCCCAGATACATGGAGATGATCACCGACCAGAACACATCCGGGTGCTCCATGAACAAACGCGGGCCCGGCTGGATGCCGTAGGCGATGAGCGCCCCCAGCATCAGCGCCGTGGTGCCCGAGCCCGGGATCCCCAGAGTCAGCAGGGGCACGAAGGCACCGCTGGATGCGGCGTTGTTGGCCGCTTCTGGTGCGGCTACGCCGGTCAGGCTGCCCTTGCCGAACTCCTCCTGCCTGCGCTTGCTGGCGAAGTTGCGCTCGGCACCATAGGCCATGAAGGAGGCGATGGTAGCGCCGGCGCCCGGCAGTACCCCGATGAGAAAGCCCAGCACCGATGAGCGCACTATGGGCGGCGCTATCTCTTTTACCTCGGCCTTGCTCAGCTTGAGGGAGCCGAGCTGCTGGATCTTGCTCGCCTCCTCCTTGCTGGTGTCCTTGCCCGGGCGCAGCACCGTCATCAGGATCTCCGCCAGGGCGAAGGTGGCCATGGCCAGCAGCAGGAAGGAGAAGCCATCGCGCAAGTCCGGCAGGCCGAAGGTGAACCTGTCCACCCCGACGCTGCGGTCGATGCCGACGGTGGAGAGCATGATGCCAAACAGTGCCATGATCAGCGCCTTGAGCACCTGGCCCTTGCCGGCAAACGCCGCCACCGCGGAGAGCCCCAGCACCATGAGGGCGAAGTAGTCTGCCGACTGAAAGGAGAGGGAGACCTTGGCGAGCAGGGGTGCAGCCACCATCAGGAAGATGGCAGACAGGGTACCGCCGGTGAAGGAGGCATAGGCGGCGATGGCCAGCGCCTTGCCCGCCTGGCCCTTGCAGGCCAGCGGATAGCCGTCGATGGCGGTGATCATGCTGGCCGAGCAGCCCGGCGTATTGATCAGGATGGAGGAGGTGGAGCCCCCAAACATGGATCCGTAGTAGACCCCGGCCATCAAGATGATGCCGGAGGCCGGGTCCAGCCCGTAGGTGATGGGGATCATCAGGGCGATCGCGGTGACCGGCCCGAGGCCCGGCAGCATGCCGATGAAGGTGCCGACGAAACAGCCGACGATCACCATGAAGATATTGATGGGCATCATGGCGGTGCCCAGTCCTTGCAGAATGCCGTCTAACATGGATTCTCCTTATCCCAGCAGTTGCGTGAATAGCCGACCCGGCTCGAGGTAAACGTTGAGCCCCTTGGTCAGCAGTGCCCAGAAGATGAGGGTGAAGGGCAGGCTCACCTTGCAGGCGAAGGCGAGGCTTTGCTCGCCCATCAAGCGGATCCCGCCGATGAGGAACAGGGTGGTGGCGATGACAAAGCCGAGCCAGCCGAGGGCCACTCCATAGACCAGCATCAACAGCAGCAGGGCAAAGACCAGTCGCCAGTTGCCCGTTTCGCGCTGCAGCCGCTCCCCGCCCGGAAAGCAGATCAGCAGCAGGGAGAGCAGGGCGCCGACGCCAGCCAGGGCATAGGGCAGGGTGCTGGCGGTAAAGGGTTCATATTCGTCCCCGGGATAGCCGGGGATCAGGGTGGCGTGATAGCCGTAGGCGAGGGAGAGCAGCAAAAACAGCAGCCCCCCGAGTCGCTCCTTGGTCAGGTGCATGACGATGACTCCGTTGGGCGGGGCTGGCCCGCCACAGGTTGAGGGATCACTTGATGAAGCCGAGCTCGCGCATCAGGCCGCCAATCTGCTGCTCCTGCTGGTTGAGGAAGGCGGTGAACTCGGGGCCTGACTGGTAGAGATTGGTCCAGTTGTTGCGGGCCCGGACTGTTTCCCACTCCGGCTTGTCATACATCTGCTTGAGCAGGGCGGCGAATTCGGCGGATTTTTCGGCGCTGACGGCGGGGGAGGCAAAATAGCCGCGCCAGTTGGCAAAGACAGTCGGGTTACCCTGCTCGCTGAAGGTGAGGATCTCGCTGGCATCTGGCATGCGCTCGGGGGCCGTGACACCGAGGATCCGCATCTGGCCGGACTTGACCGCCTCCATCGCCTCGCCAAAGCCGGTGGAGAGCACCTGGGTTTCCCCTGACAGCACCGCCGCCATGGCGCTGCCGCCGGCGTCATAGGCCACGTAACGCAGCTTGCCGGCATCCGCCCCGGCATTCTTGAAGGTCATGGCCGCCACCAGATGATCCAGGCTGCCACGGGCTGAGCCGCCGGCTATCTTCACCTTGGCGGGGTTGGCCTCATAGGCGGCCAGCAGCTGAGGCCAGTTCTGGTAGGGGGAGTCCAGCGGCACGGCCAGCGCCTGATAATCGGCGATGATGGCGGCGACCGGGGTGAGATCCCGGAAGGATTGGGGCAGCTCCTTGGAGAGGGATTTGACGATGATGGGGGTGGAGTTGACCATCAGCGTCTTGTCGGACTGGGCCGAGGTTTCGATCAGGTGGGCGATGGCCTTGGCGCCGCCACCGGCCGAGATGTTCTGGTAGGAAGCGGTGGTGATGAGGCCGGACTTGGTCAGCGCCTCGCCCGTGCCCCGGGCCGTGTTGTCCCAGCCACCCCCGGCACCACCTGGAATGAGGAAGTGAATTTCGTCGATCTTGGCCTGCACGCCTAGGCTGGCGCCCAGCAGGCAGCAGAGCAACGTGCGTTTGAGGGTTCCTTGCAACATGATGTACTCCTTGTGATTGTTGCGGGAAGGTTGATTAATCGCGATTGGTTGTAAAACAATCTGGCCGTAATGGCTATTAAGGCTGTTGTGGTCATTGTGTTCATTCTGGTCACGATGGGGCGAGGGGCTGGCTTATGGCAGGGTTGAGGGCGGTCAGGTTCACATTGTGCTGTCGGTTGAAAAGGCGCGAGGCTCCCCGTCAGACGGGGAGCCTCGCGGATGATGGGCTGGTTTATCCCTGTGATTTTTGTGCGGCGGACACCTTGTCGCCGCGGGTTCCCTGCTGCTTGATGGCCTCGGTTGCCTGCTGCTTGAGCTGCAGCTGTTCCATCACCAGCTTGTAGGCGATGTAGTACTTGTAGATGTTGCCCACGTAGGTCACGGTTTCGGGGCCTATCTTCTCCGCCGCCACGTATTCGACGTTGTGGAACCAGACGTTGGGATCCAGCCCCCGCTTTTTCGCCTCGCTCCGCAGCCGCGCCACCCGGGCTGGGCCGGCGTTGTAGGAGGCGAACGAGAACAGTGCCTTGTCGAGGGCTGTCATGGGTTCGTCCGCATAGTAGTGATCTATCATCCAGCGCATGTATTTGGCGCCGCCGTGAATGTTGGGCTCGATCTGGCGGATATCGCCCACCTTCAACCCCTTGCCGGTAGCGGGCATGATCTGCATGATGCCGATGGCACCGACGTGGCTGCGTGCCTTCTGGTTGAGTGCCGACTCCTGATAGCCCTGGGCTGCCATCAGCAGCCAGTCCACATCATAGCGACCGCCATACTGGCGAAACAGCGTCACCACCTGCAGGAATTTCTTGCGCTCGGCCTCGGCGGCGGCGCTCTTGACGAATTTGTTCTGCTTGAGATAGCGGGCCAGAATGGCCTCTCCCGTCGCCTTGCCGCGCAGGGCGGCTATCTGCTCGTTGAGCATGGCAAGCAGCTGGGGGCTCTCCTTGCGCACCGCCCAGGCGATGATGCCTCCCTCCCGGAACACAGGGTCTTCATGGATGCGGATGGCGGGGAAGATCTTCTGCCAGAAGCGTGCCTTGTGTTCGTCCATGACGATGAAGGGCAGCAGGCCGGCATTGACCATCTCCACCAGATCCTCATCTTCCAGCGCCTCCGGGGCTGGCTGGATATCGATGAGGGGGTCACCTGCCGCCTTGCGCGCCTGATTGTAGGCGACCAAGCTCTCGAAGTAGCTCGAAGAGGGGCGCACATAGAGGGTCTGGCCCCCCAAATCGGCGGCGCTCTCCACCTTGGGGGAGGCCGGTCCCGAGATCAGCAGCTCCCGCACGTTTTCCAGCAAGGGCGCGGTAAATTCCACCCCCTGCTTCTTGCGCTGATCCGTGATGGTGAGGTTGGCGGCGGCGATGTCACCCTTGCCCTCGACGAGGGCCTTGAGCAGGGACTCCCTGGCTACCGGGATGAAGACGATGTGCAGCTTGAGGTGGCGCTTGAGGGTTTTTTCCGTGCGCAGCTGTTCGTTGAGCCGTTTCTCCAGCTGCATGAAGGCGTCGTAGGTAACGCCCCTTTGTACCCCCTTGTTGATAAAGTAGCCGGTTTTGTTGTAGGTGGTCAGCACCCGCAGGGTGCGCCGCGCCAGCATGTCATCGAGGTCGCCGAGCATGGGTCTGGCCAGCTCTTCGGTGCTGAATGCCAGCGAGGCGGGCTCCTCGTCGGCTGCCACTTTCTGCTCCGCCGCCGTGGCCGGGGTGCACAGCAAGCAGCTCAGGATGATCCATAACCGTTTCATGATGAGTACCTCACTCGTTTCATTGAGTGTAAGCGGCGTGCAAGGCGCCACTTAGCTCATTGGGTTT
The DNA here is from genome assembly GCF_000820005.1 of Aeromonas piscicola. GTDB lineage: Bacteria > Pseudomonadota > Gammaproteobacteria > Enterobacterales > Aeromonadaceae > Aeromonas > Aeromonas piscicola. The sequence continues at coordinate 49,232 of NZ_CDBL01000056.1, forward strand.
GCTAAAACGAGCCGGATAGCACAATAGGCCCTATCTTGTGCTACTTCTCTGTGGATTGGCCGGGTGAGAAGGGGGAGGCAGTGGTCGAGACTGTGTGCGGGTGGTGGAGGGGAAATGAAGAAGGGAGCCAATATGGCTCCCTTCTTGTTGCGGTGCGATACGGCGCTAGAACCAGAAGCCGATGATGAAGGAGCCTGCCAGGGTCAGCATGACGTTGGCCACCGCATAGGTGCCCGCATAGCCGAGCGCCGGGATGGAGCTGTTGGCCGCCTCGTTCACCACGTCCATGGCCGGGGCACAGGTGCGGGCACCCGTGATGGCACCCAGCAGCAGAGCCGGGTTCATCTTCAGCACCCAGACCCCGAACAGGTAGCCCACCAGCACCGGCAGCGTGGTCACCAGCATGCCGGAGAAGAGCACCACGGCACCGACCTGGCTCAGGTGATCCAGTATACCGCCGCCCGCTTTGAGGCCTGTGCTCACCATGAAGACGGCGAGACCCAGATCCTTGGCCAGACGCAGGGCGCCCGGCGGCACATAGCCGACCGTGGGGTGGTTGGCTCTCAGGTAGCCCATCAGGATCCCTGCCAGCAGCAGGCCGACGGCGTTGCCCAGCCCAAATTCGAGCTGGCCGAACACCAGGGAGACGGAGCCTATCAGCAGGCCCAGCACGAAGAAGGTGGTGAAGGCCACCAGATCCGTGGTCTGGCTGTGGATGCTGATAAAGCCTATCTTGTTGGCCAGCAGCTTGACCCGCTGCTTCTCGCCGCTGATCTGCAGCACGTCGCCCTTTTGCAGCATGATGTTGCGATCGAACGGCATCTCTATCTGGGAGCGCACTACCCGGTTGAGGAAGCAGCCCTTCTCGGTGAGGTTAAGCTCCACCAGATGGCGGCCCACCACGGCATCGTTCTTCACCACTATCTCTTCGGTGACTATCTGCAGGTCAAGCAGGTTGCGGTCGAATACCTCCTTGCCGTTGCGATAGTTGACGTCGAGCTTCTCGTGGCTCTCGGGATAACCGACCAGGGCGATCTCGTCCCCCTCCTGGATGACGGCATCACCATCCGGGCTCGCCAGTATACCGTTGCGGCGGATCCGCTCCACATAGCAACCAGTGTGGGGATAGATGCCGGTCTCACGCAGGGTACGTCCCCCGATCCAGGCCGCCAGCTCGGGGCCGACCCGGTAGGCGCGGATGATGGGCAGATAGGTCTTGCGGCTCTCGCTGTCCGATAATCCCCGCTCGCGGGCTATCTTCTGGGCCTCGGTGTTGAGGTCAAGTCGTGCCAGGGAGGGGAGGTAGCGCACCACCAGCATCAGCCCCACCAGACCAACCAGATAGGTCAGGGCATAGCCGATCCCCATGTTGTCGAGCACGGGTTGCATGTCGGTGCCATGGGGCAGATTGAGCAGGCCGCTGCGCAGGGCATCCTGTGCCCCCACCAAGGCCGGGGTCGAGGTCAGCGAACCGGCCAATATGCCAGCTGCCATGCCTGGCCCCAGGTTGAAGAACTTGGCCAGCCCCACCGTCAACAGCAGCGCCGTCAGCAGGATCACCAGGGTGAGGGTGATGTAGTGGATGCCATCGCGCAGGAAGACGCTGAAGAAGTGCGGTCCCGCCTCTATGCCCACGCAGAAGATGAACAGCATGAAGCCGACGTTCTCCGTGGTGGCGGTGAACTCGAAGCCCATCTGGCCGAACAGCAGGGCGGTAAACAGCACGCCTATGGTGTTGCCAATCTGGAAATTGCCAAGTTTGACTTTGCCCAGCAGCAGGCCGAAGGCCAGTACCACGAACAGCAGCAGGGAGTCGCTTTGATGTAGCAGTGTCACGAAATCTATGGTCATGCCCGGAAAAACCGAGGAAAAAAGTGGGGCCGATATTGTGCCGGATCCTTCACCAATAAAGAAGCGTCAAAGGAGGATTAATCGGCAGTAAAGCGTCCCGCTGCCGCCATGGTCGAGGGAAACCTCGGGGTTGGCAGGAAAATAACCTCTATTTCCCTCTGTCTGCACCGCTGTCAATGAGTGATTCCTGCTATCTGTGATCCCGGCCAGCACAAGGCGCTTGAAAATTTATTCCCTGCTGTTTGGCGGCCAGGTTTCGCGTTTTTTCAGCATATCTGACTGGGGACGATGGACCGCAATGGAAATAGGCATTTGGGGTCTGGGTGGGGGGTGACCCATGGCGTACGGGATGGCGAAAAGATATCTGGAAAAAGTATCTGATCGGTGGCCTTTCGACCCATTCGGGGGGGCGCTCAAAAACAGCAGAAAATGGGGGCGGCAAGGAAAATGGGCCCTCGCTGATGGCGATGGCCTGCGAGGCTAGGCCGTGACTGGCTTTGGCTGACTTACCCACAGAATCTGTGGATAACCCTGTGTGTGAAACTTGGTGATCAGCCTGCAGGCCGCGCCAACACTGGGGCGCAAGGGCTGTTCAAAAAATACCGGTAAAAAAATGTTTCTATAAAAATCAAATAGTTAGGTGTGACAGAACAAAACGCTGTCGGGGCGGGAGAGAGAGCAATGAGAGGTTGTCACCGCAGGGCGCGGCTTGTGCATTAAAATTGGCAGAGGAAAGTACTAAAGTGGATAACTTGCACCGAGATGGTGAGGAATTGGCTCCCCCGACTGGACTTGAACCAGTGACATACGGATTAACAGTCCGCCGTTCTACCGACTGAACTACGGGGGAACATCAGGCAAGGAGGGGCACTATACAGAGCTCGCTTTTCGAGGTCAATAGCCGCTTGGGCAGGAGAGTGGATACCCAGGCCACCCCAACTCGGAGTACACTTCTGCCTTGCCGTTTTTTGTCGGGAGTCGTCATGAGCAAGTTATTCCAGTTGGCCAGCCAGTTTGAACCCGCGGGCGATCAGCCAGAGGCGATCGCCCGCCTGCTTGATGGCATCGAGTCCGGCCTCGCCCACCAGACCCTGCTCGGGGTGACTGGCTCGGGCAAGACCTTCACCATGGCCAACGTGATAGCGACCCTGAACCGTCCCACCATGATACTGGCCCCCAACAAGACGCTGGCGGCACAGCTCTATGGCGAGATGAAGGAGTTCTTCCCCGAGAACTCGGTGGAGTATTTCGTCTCCTACTACGACTACTACCAGCCTGAGGCCTATGTGCCGACCACCGACACCTTCATCGAGAAGGATGCCTCCATCAATGATCACATAGAACAGATGCGGCTGTCGGCCACCAAGGCACTGCTGGAGCGGCGGGACGTGATCATAGTCGCGTCTGTGTCGGCCATCTATGGTCTGGGGGATCCTCAGGCCTATCTCAGCATGATGTTGCACCTCAAAGTCGGGGACGTGATCAATCAGCGGGACATACTGCGTCGCCTCGCCGAACTGCAATACACCCGCAACGACATGGCATTTCAGCGCGGTACCTTCCGGGTACGGGGGGAGGTGATCGACATTTATCCCGCCGAATCGGACAAGCTGGCGCTGCGGGTGGAGCTGTTTGACGAGGAGGTGGAGCGGCTCTCCCAGTTTGATCCGCTGACCGGCGCCATCGAGCAGACGGTAGTGCGCTACACCATCTACCCCAAGACCCATTACGCCACCCCGCGCGAAACCATACTGGGCGCCATAGAACATATAAAGGAGGAGCTCAGGAGCCGCCGGGAGCAGCTGTTGTCGCTCAACAAGCTGGTGGAGGAGCAGCGCATCAGCCAGCGCACCCAGTTCGACATGGAGATGATGCAGGAGCTGGGTTACTGCTCCGGCATCGAGAACTACAGCCGCTACCTGTCGGGCCGGGCGCCAGGGGAGCCGCCGCCTACTCTGTTTGACTACCTGCCGGGGGATGGCTTGCTCATCATCGACGAGTCCCACGTGACGGTGCCGCAGATCGGCGCCATGTTCAAAGGGGACAGGTCCCGCAAGGAGACCCTGGTGGAGTACGGCTTCCGGCTGCCTTCGGCGCTCGACAACCGGCCGCTGAAGTTCGATGAATTCGAGGCCCTGATGCCGCAGACGGTGTTTGTCTCGGCGACCCCGGGCCCCTACGAGCTGGACAAGTCCGGTGGCGATGTGGTGCAGCAGGTGGTGCGTCCCACCGGTTTGCTCGATCCCGAAATCGAGGTGCGTCCTGTCACCACCCAGGTGGACGATCTGCTCTCCGAGATCCGGCTGCGGGTCGCGGTGGAGGAGCGGGTGCTGGTGACCACGCTCACCAAACGGATGTCGGAGGACTTGACCGAGTATCTGGCGGATCATGACGTGCGGGTGCGCTATCTGCACTCCGACATCGATACCGTCGAGCGGGTGGAGATCATTCGCGATCTGCGCCTTGGCAAGTTCGACGTGCTGGTGGGCATCAACCTGTTGCGCGAAGGGCTCGACATGCCCGAGGTGTCGCTGGTGGCCATCCTGGATGCGGACAAGGAGGGCTTCCTGCGCTCCACCCGGTCGCTGATCCAGACCATTGGTCGCGCCGCCCGCAACCTCAACGGCAAGGTCATTCTCTATGGGGATACCATCACCAACTCCATGAGGGTGGCCATCGAGGAGACGGAGCGCCGCCGCGCCCTGCAGCATGCCCACAACCTCGAACACGGCATCACCCCCAAGGGGCTCAACAAGTCGGTGGGAGACGTGATGGACATGGGGGGCAGCCGCAGCGCGGGCAAGGCGGGCAAGGCGGGCAGGGGCGGTCGCAAGGCTGCCGAGCCGCAAGGGGAGTACCATGCCCGCTCCGCCAGCGAGATCGCCAAAGAGATCAAGCGGATGGAAGAGCAGATGTTCCAGCACGCGCGGGATCTGGAGTTCGAACAGGCGGCCGCGCTGCGAGACCAGATCCAGCGGCTGCGCCACGAGTTGATCGAAAGTTGATGGGCAGACGCTGGCTCATCTGGCGGCGCGTGCGTCGCCTCTATCTGGGCTTTCGCCACCCGGCCACCCCCTGGTGGGCCAAAGGGCTGGTGATCCTCATTTTGCTCTATGGCATCAGCCCGGTGGATCTCATCCCAGATGTGGTGCCTCTGCTCGGCTGGCTCGATGATGTGACTCTGCTGCTGGTGTTGCTATGGGGCTGGGAGAAATGCCTGCCGGAGCCGGTCAGAGCGGCATTGGGTGAACGTGACTGAATCACGTTTGGTAGGATGCCTTTTCCTCTTTGATGGCCTTGTCACGGCGAAGATAGCGTCGTGCGGGTTGCTTTTAGCCGGGATAAAAAAGAGGATTGTGGGAGGATTGTGGCTCGGAATGCATTGGCGTAGACTCCACGCCGTTCACTTTATGGGTATGAGAAAATGGATCTGATCCTGTTTGCGATTGATTTTATTCTGCACGTCGACGTGCATTTGAAAGAGCTGTTTGAAAACTATGGCATCTGGGTTTATGCCATCCTGTTTCTGATCATCTTCTGCGAGACTGGGCTGGTGGTTACCCCCTTCCTGCCGGGTGACTCCCTGCTGTTTGCCGCCGGTGCGCTTACCGTCGGCAGTGTGCTGGACGTGCACACCCTGGCTGCCGTGCTGATCATCGCCGCCGTGCTCGGCAACGTGGTCAACTACACCATAGGCCACTTCTTCGGCGAGCAGCTGTTCCGTAATCCGGACTCCAAGATCTTCCGTCGGGACTATCTGGACAAGACTCATGCCTTCTATGCGCGTCATGGCGGCAAGACTATCATCATCACCCGTTTTCTGCCGATTGTGCGTACCTTTGCCCCCTTCGTGGCAGGCATGGGCGCCATGACCTACCCGCGCTTCCTGGTGTTCAACCTGGTGGGTGGCCTGTTGTGGGTGCTCTCGTTCGTCTACGCCGGCCACTTCTTTGGCAATCTGCCTGTGGTACGTCAGAACTTTACGCTGCTCATCTTTGGCATCATCGGCATCTCGCTGCTGCCCATGGTGATCGGCATGGTGAAGGCCAGGATGAACGCCAGCAAGGCGGCATCCTGATCCATATCTTGTATGGGTGAGAGATCAGCATGAGAAAAGGGGGAGCCATTGGCTCCCCTTTTTATGTGGCACAGTCAGCTTCAACTGCAGCTGCGGCCCTTGACCAGATTGCCGATGGCGACCACCACATAGACTCGTAGGTAGGGGCCACCAGCGCCATGGTGGCGGCATGGCGAGTATGTGCTAGAAGCGGGTTAGCGCTGGGTCTGGTGATGGAAATGTATTGAAAAAGGGGGAGCCATTGGCTCCCCCTTTCTATGTGGCTCTGTAAGTGCTTAGCTGCAGCAGCGGCCCTTGACCAAGTTGCCGATGGCTACCACCACGAAGACCAGCAGGTAGGCCGCGAAGATGGCCACCAGCCACTGGGGCATGGAGAAGCTCAGAAACTGCCAGCTGATCTCGCTGCAATCCCCATCCGGGAAGAACAGCCAGGGGACCCACTGATCCAGCGGCGCCCAGCTCGGGAAGTCGGCAAAGGGGCTGCAGACGTTGAACGGGGAGGGGTTCATCTGATAATCCACATGCTTGAGCGCCAGCTGGAGGCCGCGGAAGGCACTGTAGCCCCATAGCAGCAGAGCGCTCCAGCGCACATACCACTTCTGCGGTGCCACCATGCCGAGCAGGCCTGCCGATATGACCCCCAGCGTGGCGATCCGCTCATAGACGCACATGACGCAGGGATGCAGGCCCAGCACGTGCTGGAAGAAGAGGGCGCTCAACTCGAGGAACAGGGCGGAGGCGGCAAGCAGGCCCCATGCCAGTCTATGGGCGGCGATACGTCGCAGAAACTCAATCATCTGGTTGATCTCACAGAAAAAACAGTGGCTGAATTAGAGCAGAGCAAGGGCTAAAAAGAAAGGGCCCAGGCGGGCCCTTATGGGATCAATGCAGCGCAGGCAGAACCGTAGGTGTGACCTTGTCGAGCACCAGCCAGCCAGCCTGATAGAACCACTCGGTTACCGGGCCGAGCAGCATCTCCACCGAGATGAAACCCACCAGCCCCAGCACCAGGGTGTAGGGCAGAGCCATCCATACCATGCGGCCATAGGAGAGGCGCAACAAGGGGGCCAGTGCCGAGGTCAGCATGAACAGGAAGGCGGCCTGGCCGTTGGGGGTGGCGACCGACGGCAGGTTGGTGCCGGTGTTGATGGCGACGGCCAGCAGATCGAACTGCTCACGGCTGATGGCGTTGTTGAGCAGTGCCGTCTTCACCTCGTTGATGTAGACGGTGCCTACGAAGACGTTGTCACTGACCATGGAGAGCAGACCGTTGGCCAGATAGAAGAGTGCGAGCTGATCGTCCGGCTCGGCGGCCAGCACCCACTGGATCACGGGTTTGAACAGCTGCTGATCTATGATGACGGCTACCACGCTGAAGAAGACGGCGAGCAGGGCGGTGAAGGGCAGGGCCTCCTGAAACGCCTTGCCGAGCGAATGCTCCTCCGTGATGCCGGTCAGTGAGGTCGCCAGCACTATGACAGACAGCCCGATCAGCCCGACGGCCGCCAGATGCATGGCCAGCCCAGTGATCAGCCAGAGGGCGATCAGCGCCTGTACTATCAGCTTGGCCTTGTCTTGTGGGGTGCGCTCGGCCTCTTCGTACCGGTTGTAATCTTCCATGATGCGACGCACCGCATCCGGCAACTGGGCACCATAGCCAAACCAGCGGCACTTCTCGACCAGGATGCAGGTGAGCAGGCCGCAGAGAAACACGGGGACCGTGACCGGTGCCATGCGGATGGCGAATTCGCCAAAATGCCAGCCAGCCTGCTCACCTATGATCAGGTTTTGCGGCTCTCCCACCAGGGTACAGACGCCACCGAGGGCCGTCCCTATGGCGGCGTGCATCATCAGGCTGCGCAAGAAGGCACGGAAGTCGTCCAGATGCTGGCGATTGAGTTCGTTGACGGAATTGTCATTGGTGTGGTCGTGTGGATTGCCGAAATCCTTGCCGGAGGAGACTTTGTGGTAGATGGCGTAGAAGCCCGTCGCGACGCTGATCACCACGGCGATCACGGTCAGGGCGTCGAGGAAGGCCGACAGGAAAGCCGATACCAAGCAAAACGCCAGGGAGAGCAGGGTCTTGGAGTGGATCCGGATCAGCAGCTTGGTAAACACGTAGAGCAGCAACTGCTTCATGAAGTAGATGCCGGCCACCATGAACACCAGCAGCAGCAGCACCTCTATGTTGGCCACCAGCTCATGCTTGACCTGCTCTGCCGAGGTCATGCCGATCAGCACGGCCTCGATGGCCAGCAAACCACCGGGTTGCAGTGGATAGCACTTGAGCGCCATGGCCAGGGTGAAGATGAATTCAACCACCAGCAGCCAGCCGGCGGCGAAAGGGTCGAGATGGAAGGCGATCGGGTTGATCAGCAGAAATAGCAGAATGGCGGCCTTGTACCACTGGGGCGCATTGCCCAGGAAGTTCTTGGCAAAGGCTTGGCCTAAGCTGATTGGCATAATAATGGGTCTCTGTTTTGTTGTGGGTATCTGCGTCTATGCAGTCAAGACAGGCTCGACCAGAACATCCGGATGTTGTCCCTTATCAGATTGATTCCTCATGATTTTAATCAAAAATGGCCTTAACTATAAATAACATAGTGCTCCTTGCCCAAGAGAATGTCCGTTTTATCGCCAGACGGCGGGGTTGGCTGGCACCCACCGTGTAAATGCATACATTTATTTAACAAAATAGCCTGCTTATGTGAGCAGAGGACTGACCTTCTGCTTGCCAGCCCTCTCTGCTTTGCTATTATTCGTGGGCCTTTTTACGTACTACAACAGAGTCACTACATGGTCATAAAAGCGCAGAGCCCTGCAGGGTTTGCCGAGGAATACATCATCGAGTCCATCTGGAACAATCGCTTTCCTCCAGGATCCATATTGCCGGCCGAGCGCGAGCTGTCCGAGCTGATCGGGGTGACTCGTACTACCTTGCGCGAAGTGCTGCAGCGTCTGGCCCGCGATGGCTGGCTCACCATCCAGCATGGCAAACCGACCAAGGTGAACAATTTCTGGGAGACCTCGGGTCTCAACATCCTGGAAACCCTGGCCCGTCTGGATCAGGACAAGGTACCGGATCTGGTGGCCCAGCTGCTGTCGGCCCGCACCAATATCTGCACCATCTTCATCCGTGGTGCGATCCGAAACAACCCTGAGCAAGCCGCCGAGATACTGCGTGGTGCCAATGCGGTGGACAGCACTCCGGAAGCGTATGCGGAATTTGATTACCGTCTGCATCACCAGCTCTCCTTTGCCTCAGGCAACCCCATCTACGCCTTGATCCTCAATGGCTTCAAGGGGCTCTATAGTCGGGTTGGACGTTACTACTTCTCTGACAAGCAGGCTCGTGAAACGGCTGATGCCTATTACAAGACCTTGCTGGGTCTGGCCGAGACCAAGAATCACGAAGCCGTGTTCATGACGGTACGCCAGTACGGGATAGAGTCCGGCAAGCTGTGGACCCGCCTGCGCCAGGACATGCCGAGCAATCTGTGCGATAACTGATTGCTGATGCAAAGAAAAACGCGCCTTCTGGCGCGTTTTTTTATGGCTGAAAGTAGCCTCAGGCCGGTTTCTTTTCCGGACAGCGGCCTATGATGTCGGCAGGCAGGTCGCCGTTATCCTGCTCCAGCACCACATCGAATCCCCATAGCTGATGCAGATGCCTGAGCACCTCGTGGCGGGAATCCCCCAGCGGGATCCGGTTGTGTGGCACATAGCGCAGGGTCAGCGAACGATCGCCCTTCACAGCCACGTTGTAGACCTGAATGTTGGGCTCCAGATTGCTCAAGTTGTACTGGGCCGACAGCGTATTGCGCACCAGTCGATAACCCTCCTCGTTGTGGATGGCGGAGACCTTGAGGTAGTTCTTCAGATCGTCATCGTCGATGGCGAACAGCTTCATCTCCCGCATTACCTTGGGACTCAGGAACTGACTGATGAAACTCTCGTCCTTGAAGTTCTGCATGGCGAAATGCAGGGTATCTACCCAGTTGGTGCCGGCGTAATCGGGGAACCAGTATCTGTCCTCCTCGGTCGGGTTCTCGCAGATGCGGCGCAGATCGGTGAACATGGCGAAACCGAGGGCGTAGGGGTTGATCCCCGAGTAGTAGCGGCTGTTGTAAGGGGGCTGGTACACGACGTTGGTATGGCTGTGCAGCACCTCTATCATGAAGCGATCGCTGATCTTGCCCTCGTCATACAGGTGGTTGAGGATGGTGTAGTGCCAGAAGGTGGCCCAGCCTTCGTTCATCACCTGAGTCTGTTTTTGCGGGTAGAAGTACTGGCTGATCTTGCGCACTATGCGCACTATCTCGCGCTGCCAGGGCTCAAGCAGAGGGGCATTCTTCTCGATGAAGTAGAGGATGTTCTCCTGCGGCTCGGCCGGGTAGCGTCTGTCTTCAATTCCCAAGGCCTTGTGCTGCTTGGGCAAGGTGCGCCACAGTTCGTTGACCTGGGTCTGCAGGTAGTCTTCCCGCGCCTTCTGGCGACGCTTCTCCTCCGCCAGCGAGATCTTCTGCGGCCGCTTGTAACGGTCTACACCGAAGTTCATCAGCGCATGGCAGGAGTCGAGCAGCTTCTCCACCGCATCTATGCCGTGTTTCTCTTCGCATTCGGTGATGTAGTTCTTGGCGAACAGCAGATAGTCGATGATGGAGGAGGCGTCGGTCCAGGTCTTGAACAGATAGTTGTTCTTGAAGAAGGAGTTGTGACCATAGCAGGCGTGCGCCATCACCAGCGCCTGCATCGGCATTGTGTTCTCCTCCATCAGATAGGCGATGCAGGGATCCGAGTTGATGACGATCTCATAGGCCAGTCCCATCTGGCCGCGCTTGTAGTTGCGCTCGGTGTGGATGAAGCGTTTGCCAAATGACCAGTGCTGGTAGCCGATGGGCATGCCGACGCTGGAGTAGGCATCCATCATCTGCTCGGCGGTGATCACTTCGATCTGGTTGGGATAGGTATCCAGTCGATAGAACCTGGCGACCCGGGCGATCTCCTGATGATAAGTCTCCAACAGATCGAAGTTCCAGTCCGGGCCATCATCCAGTGGCGGTATTTTTCTTGCGGTTTCTACCATATGACCTCCCTCACGCCGCTTGCTTCTTGAACAGCTCCCGGAATACCGGATAAATATCCTCGACCTTGCGAATGTGTTCCATCGCGAAGTGGGGGAACTGGCTGGCCACCGACTCATACTCATGCCACAGGGTCTGGTGGGCGCGGGTGGTGATCTCTATGTAGGAGTAGTACCGCACCCGCGGCATGATGTCCCGCGTCAGGATCTCCCTGCATTGCGGTGAATCATCGGCCCAGTTGTCACCATCCGAGGCTTGTGCTGCGTAGATGTTCCATTGATGAGCTGGGTAACGCTCGTTGATGATGTCGTTCATCATTTTGAGCGCGCTGGAGACTATGGTGCCGCCGGTCTCCTGGGAGTAGAAAAACTCATGCTCGTCCACTTCCTTGGCCTGGGTGTGGTGGCGAATGTAGACCACTTCCACGTTCTTGTAGGTCCGGCTCAAGAACAGATAGAGCAGGATATAGAAGCGCTTGGCCATCTCCTTGGTGGCCTGATCCATGGAGCCCGACACGTCCATCAGGCAGAACATCACCGCCTGGCTGGAGGGGACGGGCCGCTTGACGAAGTTGTTGAATTTGAGATCGAAGGTGTCGATGAAGGGCACGGCTGCGATCCGCCGTTTCAGCTCTCTGATCTCCTTCTCAAGCAGGGCAATTTCGGCGAAATGCTCGTTGGGATCGGCTGCCAGCAGGGTGGCGTACTCGTCGAACAGGATCACCTGGCTCTGCGCTGGCAAGCGCAGCTTGCCGATCAGGGCCGACAGCCCCTCGACACTGGTATCCAGCCCGATCACCGCCCGTCTGTCATCGCTCTCCACCGCCAGCGTCATGCCCGGCTCCTTGGTCGTGAAGAAGAGATAGGGGCTGGTCGTGGCGATCCCGGTGCGCCAGCGTGCCTGCTTGTACCAGTCGCGGCTGCGGGGATCAAACTGGTACAGGGGCATGGCCCGGCGCTCGAGCAGGGCCAGCCGCTGATCGAAGTAGAGAAACTCTCCCTTGCCCTGATGCAGGCTCTGTACCAGCAGGGTGCTGGCAGCGGGCACCTTGTCCAGCTGGGCTCTGGCCCGTTCGGTCAGCTTGCGCAACAGGAAGAAGTCGCCATCCTCATAGCCGGCGTAGATGGCGCCATAGCTGGGGCTGTTGGCCAGCACTTCCGCCAGTTGCGGCAGGTAGCCCAGGCGAGCATCCAGGCTGGTCATGGCCGCCAGCTGGCCGCTGCGCAGCAGGCTGAGGGACATGCGGGCCGGTCGCTCGTTCAGCTGGAGCGCGAGGGCCAGCTGTTCCCGGTATTGCAGAAAGTTCTGTCGCTCATGCTCCAGCCCCTGGCGCGCCCCTTGCTGGAACTGCAGCGCAATGAGGGCGCTGCCCAGCAGGGTAAACAGCAGGATGAAGAGGGTGGCGATATGCACATAGAAGGGTTTACGACCTGGCCTGGCACTTGTCATGGACGCATCCTTGTCACACGGGCGATTGCAGAGACGATCAACTACCAGTGTGCCAACAGGATGACAGAAAACACAATAACCCGTTCAGATATATCAGGATATGGCGTAAACGTGACGGCCCCATCGGGGCCGTCTTGAGGGGGTCAAGCCAGTACGGCGGCGGGGACCAGGTTGACGGGGGCGTCTTTCACCTCGTGCCACACCTGATGGTTGTCCTGATATTTGTAGTTGGCCGTGCCTGACTTCCAGTCTTCGCTGAGCACCATGCGCAGCTCGAAGTTGGGCTGGATCACGGGGCCCATCCCGCCACCCTGCGGCCACTTGATGATGGGATAGCCCTGGGCGGTCACCAGAATATGGCACTGCTTGGGCATGACACACATATAGGTGTACTGGCCTTTCAGTTCAGAGGCCATGTCCAGCGGTGGATTGGTTGCCTGGGTCAGGTGAGCGACGCCGTTCACCGTCTCCCCTGGGGTATAGACGGCCAGGTTCAGGTGCAGCAGTTGTGCTCCCGGCATGGCTTTGCCAATCTCGAAAGAGGCGAGGAAGAGGCCGGTTTTGGTGTCTGTGATTGCATTCATGCCTGTATTCTCCTGCAAGAAGAGGGTGGGTGTAGCTCACAACCAGACGACGAGCCACAGCATGCTAGCGCCTGCGGCCGGAGAGGGTAACTGTGCAACTTATCATTTGACGCCCTGCCAGGGCTGGCATAGCGCCACCCTACCTGATGACAGGGCAGGATAAATCAGGCGTGCGGCCTGTGTGACACTTTCGGTTGTCGGCCTGCCAGAGATTGAGAGGGGGCAATTCGCCGGCCCGATGCGTGATTCATTCAGGTATCTCGTGCTACATTGCCCTCCTTGTTACTGGTCTGTGAATCAATGGAGTGACCCATGTCTGCCATCCCCTATTCCGTGCTCGATCTGGTACCCGTGCCCGAAGGCTCCCAGCCGGCCGAGTCGTTCCGTCGTTCGCGCGAGTTGGCGCAACATGCCGAGCGCTGGGGCTATCTGCGTTATTGGCTGGCCGAACACCACAACATGCCGGGCATCGCCAGCGCCGCAACCTCTGTGCTGATCGGCCACCTGGCGGGTGCCACCAACACCCTGCGGATCGGCGCTGGCGGCATCATGCTGCCGAATCATTCGCCGCTGGTGATCGCCGAGCAATTCGGCACGCTGGCCTCGCTTTACCCTGATCGCATCGATCTGGGGCTGGGCCGTGCCCCAGGCACAGATCAGCGCACCATGCAGGCGCTGCGGCGCCAGCGTAGCGGCGAGGTGGACGAGTTCCCGGCGGATGTGCGCGAGCTGATGAGCTACTTTGGGGACGAGGCGGGAGCGGTACAGGCAGTGCCGGGTCAGGGATTGCACCTGCCCATCTGGCTGCTGGGTTCCAGCCTCTACAGTGCCCAGCTGGCGGCGGCCATGGGGCTGCCGTTCGGCTTTGCCTCCCACTTCGCTCCCGCCCTGCTGTTGCAGGCGCTGGAGATCTACCGTACCCAGTACCGCCCCTCGGTGCGCTGGCCCAAGCCCTATGCCGTGGTCTGCATCAACATGATCGCCGCCGACAGCGAGCGGGAGGCCCGCTTCCAGTTCACCACGGTGCAGCAGCAGTTTTTGCGCCTCTACCGTGGTGACGCGGGCAAGTTGCCAGCACCCGTGATCGAGCTGGGGGAAGAGTGGTCCCCCCGCGAACTGATGGCAATGGAGCAGACCCTGGCCCGCTCTCTGGTCGGCGATCCGGAGCGGGTGCGTCACGGCCTCAAGGCGCTGCTGGCCGAGACCCGGGCCGATGAGCTGATGTTCAACGGCCCCATCGTCGATCATCAGGCTCGTCTGCGCTCGTTCGAGATTGCTGCCGAGCTGATGCAGAGCCTGTAAGCTGGCAGGCAGGGCTTGTCACAGTGGCGGGTTGAGCC
>NZ_CDBL01000056.1:63815-64592 GCF_000820005.1 Aeromonas piscicola
GTGGCGGGTTGAGCCCGTTGTTTGGCCCGCCGATGGACAATAGTGCTCATAGATTGTTTTCAACTTATTGATTTTAAAGAATAGTCAGGTTGGTGTCGGGCATCTGTCGTGTCACCGCCCTCCACTCAGGCCCTATGCTGGCCCTGTCAATCACCACAAGGAGCTCATGATGATCGTCAGGAAGTTGAGATTGCAGCGGGGTTGGTCCCAGGATCAGTTGGCGACCCTGACTGGCCTGAGCGTTCGCACCATACAGCGGATCGAACAGGGTCAGCAGCCCGGACTGGAGTCTCTCAAGGCCCTGGCCTCCGTCTTTGAACTTGATGTGGCTCAACTGGATGGGACACAACAACAGGAGCATGAGATGAGAGGGAATGAAACCATGGGCCAGGATGCGGTACAGGTGTCGGCAGAGGAGCGGGCGGCCATGCGTTATGTGGAGGGGCTCAAGGGCTTCTACTATCACATTGCCAGCTATGTGCTGGTAATTTGCGGGCTGTTTGTCATCAACTACCTCAGCAATCCGGATTATATCTGGGCCTGGTGGCCGGCGCTGGGTTGGGGATTGGGATTGATCTCCCATGCCATCAATATGTTCCAGCCCTTCAAGTTGTTCGGGCCTGAATGGGAGCGGCGTCAGATAGAGAAGCGGCTGGGACGCAAGCTGTAACAGGTTTGTACTGCATGACCAATAAAAACGGGCCCGGCAGATGCCGGGCCCGTTCTATTTCAAGCTCATTGCCTCACTTGGCGTGAATGGGGCAGGGCGTCGCTATC
>NZ_CDBL01000056.1:64817-93631 GCF_000820005.1 Aeromonas piscicola
TGGGGCAGGGCGTCGCTATCAGGGCATCGTCTTCGTAACACCACAGAGTGAGGCTCTCGTCGTTCAGGCGCAGCCCTTAACCATCACTTGGCGTGAGTGGGGCAGGGCGTCGCTATCAGGGCATCGTCTTCATAACGCCACAAGGTGAGGCTGTTACCCCACACACAGCCGGTGTCGAGCGCCTTGATGTCGTTCCTGCCTGTGTTGCCCATCAGGGCTGCCCAGTGGCCGAACACCAGTATGGGATCATCCATATGGTGCTCGCGCTGCTCGAACCAAGGGCGCAGGCCGGGTGTAGACTCTGTGGGGCCTTTCTTGCACTTGAACTCGAGTCGGCCATCGAAATAGCAGAAGCGCATCCGGGTGAAGGTGTTGATGATGTAGCGGTAACGCTCGATACCGGCCAGATCTTCACTCCAGCCATCGGGCAGATCGCCATACATGTTGTGCAACAACCAGCTGTACTGATCGCCGCGCAGCAGACTCTCTACTTCGCGGGCACAGTTGCGTGCCGTTCGGGCGTCCCAAGCGGGGGAGATACCGGCATGCACCATCATGATGGACAGATCCGGGTGCTCCGCCAGCAGGGGGCGATGGCGCAACCACGTCAGCAGCTCGTCCCGATCCGGCGCTTCCATCAGGGCTTGCAGCTTGTCTTTCTTCTTGAGCGGCGCAACGCCATCGGCGACCGCCAGCAGGTGAAGGTCGTGGTTGCCGAGCACTGTGACGGCCCGTTGGCCCAGCGACTTGACGTAGCGCAGTGTCTTCAGGGAGTCCGGACCGCGGGCGACCAGGTCGCCGCAGAGCCAGAGCATGTCCTTGGCTGGATCGAACTTTGCGAGATCCAGCAGACGACGCAAGTCGTCATAACAGCCCTGGATATCGCCAACAAAACAGTTCGCCATGAAACCTCAATTAATAATGTTTGGGACGGCCAGGGTAAAAGGCGCTATGGGCGCCTCGAACGGCTGCCCTGACTCATCTTGCAGGGTGTAGCTCCCTTCCATCACCCCCAGCGGGGTGGCGAGTGGCACGCCGCTCTGATAGCGAAAGGTCTCCCCTTCCAAAATCAGGGGCTGCTCCCCGACGACGCCGGGGCCCTCGACTTCCAGCATCTTGCCATTGGCATCCGTGATGAGCCAGCGCCGGTGCAGCAGCTGCGCCGGGCCGGGCCCCAGATTCTCAATTTCGATCAGATAGTGGAACTGGTAAGGGTCTTGGGTATCCGCCACATAACGGGGGTATGGGCGGATCACTATGTGCGGGTGTGCCACGGGATCAGGCCTGTTGCTGATCCGCCAGCCAGTTGGCGATCATGACGAACTGCTCCAGGGAGAGATTCTCCGGGCGCAGATTGCCATCGATGCCAAGCTCGGTCAGCTGGGCGTCTGTGATGAAGTTGGCGAAGCTGTTGCGGATAGTCTTGCGGCGCTGGCCAAAGCCTTCGGTACAGACGCGGCTCAGGCAGCGGATGTCTTTGGCGACGATTGTCGGGTTCTTGTGCGGCACCAGACGGACCACGGCAGAATCCACTTTCGGCGCTGGCTTGAAGGCGCCAGGGCCCACTTCCAGCACCGGGATCACCTGGCAGTAGTACTGCACCATGACGCTCAGGCGGCCATAGGCCTTGCTGCCCGGGCCGGCGGACATCCGCAGGACCACTTCCTTTTGCAGCATGAAGTGCATGTCTTCTACCCGGTCGGCGAAATCGCACAGGTGGAAGATGAGCGGGGTGGAGATGTTGTATGGCAGGTTGCCGAAGATGCGCAGCGGCCCCTTGCCTTCCCCCATCAGAGTGCCGAAGTCGAAGCGCATGGCATCGGCCTCGATCACGGTCAGCTTGTCCTTGAGGGTCGGGTGCTCGCGCAGGCGCGCGGCCAAGTCCCGGTCCAGCTCGACCACAGTCATCTTGTCCATCTGGGAGGCGACCGGTTCGGTCAGGGCGGCGAGGCCCGGGCCTATCTCCACCAGATTCTGACCCGGCTGCGGATTGATGGCGGCCACTATCTGATCGATCACATAGCGGTCATGCAAGAAGTTCTGACCGAAACGCTTACGGGCCGTATGACCCATGTGCACCTTGTTGCTCTGCACCTTACTGCTCATATCTTTTTTTCTCTACCATCTTGATGGCGTGGTTAATCGCGGTGATCAGACTGCCCGGGTCCGCTAGGCTCTTGCCTGCCAGATCCAGCGCAGTGCCGTGATCCACCGAAGTGCGGATGAAAGGAAGTCCAAGGGTGATATTGACCGAACTGCCGAACCCCTTGTATTTGAGCACGGGCAGCCCCTGGTCGTGGTACATGGCGAGTACCGCATCCGCATCCTTGAGGTATTTGTCCTGGAACAGGGTATCGGCCGGCAGCGGGCCGACCAGATCGATCCCCTCCTGGCGCAAGCCAGCCAAGGCGGGTTCGATCACGTCAATCTCTTCACGGCCGAGATGGCCCCCTTCCCCGGCATGGGGATTGAGGCCGCAGACGTAAATCCGGGGCTTGGCGATGCCAAACTTGGTTTTGAGATCCGCATCCAGAATGCGGATCACCTTGCCGAGGCGATCCTCTGTGATCGCCATCGCCACATAGGCCAGCGGGATGTGAGTGGTTGCCAGCGCCACCCGCAAGCCTTCCGTCGCCAGCAGCATCACCACATCGGCGGTGCCCGACTGCTGGGCGAAGAACTCGGTGTGACCGCTGAACGATACACCCGCCTGGTTGATGATCCCCTTGTGCACCGGGCCGGTCACCACGGCAGCAAATTCGCCGCTGAGGTTGCCGTCGCAGGCGCGCTGCAGGGTCGCCAGCACATAGGCACCATTGCCTTCATCGAGTTCACCCGGCACCACGGGAGCGCCCAGGGTCACAGGACAAAGGGTCAGGGTGCCCGCCCGCTGCGGCTGGGCAGGGGCCTCGGCGTCATAGGATTGCAGCTCGATGGGCAGCCCCAGCAGGGCGGCCCGTTCGAGCATCAGGGCAGGATCGGCGATCACCACCAGCTGGTGGGGCCAATCCTGCTGGGCTATCTGCAGCACCAGATCCGGACCTATCCCGGCCGGTTCACCCGGGGTAATGGCGAGACGACGACAGCTCATCAGCTGCCGGCGCCTTCGATCTGGATGTAGGCCTCGTCACGCAGCTCGTCCAGCCAGGCCTGGGACTCTTCGGTGAAGCGGCGGTTGAAGATCAGCTGATAGGCACGCTGCTCCTGGGCCTTGTTGGTGGCATCCTGGCTGCGACGCTCTTCCAGCTGCACTATGTGCCAGCCGTGGGTAGTACGGAAGGGGGCGCTCAGCTCACCCGGCTTGAGGCGGTTGACCATGTCGCGGAATTCCGGCACGTAGACGTTGGGATCAGACCAGCCCAGCTCGCCGCCCTGCACCGCAGAGCCCGGATCTTCGGAGTATTTCTCCGCCAGACTGGCGAAGCTGGCCTTGCCGCTCTTGATGTCGTGCAGTATGCCGTCCAGCATGCCCTTGGCCTTCTCTTCACTCAGGATGATGGAGGGCTTGATCAGGATGTGGCGGGCGCGCACTTCGGTCTGCACGACCTGCTGCTGGCCCTTGGCATCGAACACCTTGATGATGTGCAGACCGGCGCCTGAGCGCAGCGGACCCACTATGTCACCTTTCTTGGCACCCTGTACCGCTTCGGCCATCAGGGTCGGCATCTCTTGCGGGCTCATCCAGCCCCAGTCGCCCCCTTCCAGCGCCTTGGGGCCATTGCTCTCGGCAATGGCCAGCTTGCGGAAGTCGGCCCCCTGCTTGAGGGCGGCCAGGATGCGCTCAATCTTGCTCTTGGCGGTGTTGAGCTGCTCGGCGTTCGGGTTGTCCGGCAGGGCAATCTGGATATGACCGACATGGTACTGCTGTTGCTGCTGGCCCTGCTTGGCGAGTATGTCTACCACCTGCTTGACCTCCTGCTCCGAGATGTTGATGCGGCGGCGCACCTGGTTGCGGCGCACTTCGTTCATCAGTATCTCGCGGCGCACCTCTTCCCGGTACTGGGCATAGGTCAGCCCTTCGCGGGCCAGCTGGGCACGCAGTTGCTCCACCGTCATCTTGTTGTCGGCAGCTATGCTCTGGATGGCCTGCTCCAGCTGGGTATCGCTGATCTTGAGGCCCTGACGATCCGCCAGTTGCAGCTGCAGGCTCTCCTGGATCAGGCGATCCAGTGCCTGTTTGCGCAGGGTGGCATCGTCAGGCAGGGATTGACCGCTCTCCTGGGCCGAGCTTTTGACTTTCTGTACCAGGGCTTCCTGCTGGCTGGCCAGCACCACGTCCTTGTTGACCACGGCAAGCACCTTGTCCATCAGCTCGGGGGCGGCGAAGGCACCCTGGCTCATGGCTCCGAACAGGCCTGCAGTCAGCAGGGAAATCAACGTCTTCTTCATATCCATCTCTCAAGGCGTTTGCCAGACCGGTTACTGGTCTCGCAGGTTAAACGGACGAATGTAAGGCAGTGCTTCAGTATCCAGGGAGGTGCCCTTGGAGCCGGTACCCACGCTACCCAATCCTTTCATTTCAAACTGAATACCGAAACTGCGCTCGGCTGTGGATGTATTGTTCACGTTGTTGGGCGTATTGACCCACTCCAGGTTGAAGTTGATGCTCCAGCAGCAAGAGTCGTACTTCAGGCCTACCTTGCGATCAGACTTCACGCTCTGATTGAGCTCCTGATAGTAACCCCCGTACAGGTGCCACTGATCATTGAGCGGGGTGGTTAACAGCATCCCGATCTGGTTGAGATCGGTGACCTCGTTATTCGTGTTCGGCACAAGGTTGGCATCGCGCACGAAACGATGGTTCAGCTGGCTGATCAGCTTCTCGTGGCGATACTCAACGGCGCTGTTGGCCGAGCTGAAGCGGCTCTGGTCCACATCATATTGCGCGCCGGCATGGGCAAACCACTGCTCGTTGATCTTGGCATCCCCCTCAAACGACAGCGGTGAGCGAGTGTTGGTGGTCAGGGAATCGCTGGAATAGAGCTTGACCCTAGGCGCAACAAAGTCGAAAGCTTGGGCAACGGCCAATCGAATTCGTTCGTCGCCAACCTCATCATATACTCGGCTGGTGACACCGAGCGAGACGCGATTTGAGTCGCTGATGCGGTCCAGGCCGGCATAACGGCGATCGCTGAACAGGCTGTAATAGTCCTGGCGCATGTTGGTGGAGTCATAGACGCCTATGTTGTCCTGATCCTTGTAGGGCACATAGAGGTACTGGAACTCGGGCTCCAGGGTCTGGTTGGCATCGCCGCCGAACCAGTTCTGGTTGCGTTCGAAGGTCATACCACCCTTGAGGCGGAAGGAGGGCAGGGTGCGGGTGATGATGCCTTCGTCCAGGGTGACGCCGTTCGCACCCGCTGGGGTGAAGCGATTGACGAAGGTGGAGCTCATGTTATCCGGCACTTCCTGATCGTAACGGGTGTACATCAGCTTGTACTGGCTGTCGAGGTAGTAGCCCGCCTCGTCGATCAGCGGCATGGTCAGGGTTGGGGCCGTATAGACCCGGGTACCCGTGTAGGCACTGCCCTTGTTCTGCTCTATGGCCTGGGCATTGTTGTAACCGAACTTGGTGATCTCGGTGTTCCAGGCCAGATCGTACCAGCTGCCCTGCTGGTAGTAGTTGTGGTCGATGCGCGGCATCAGCTCGTGGGGCTGCTGGGCGCTGGCCAGCAGGATCTGGTAGGTCCGCACCTCGGTGTTGATGTTCCAGTTGGGCTGGAAGTAACCGGCCATCAGGGACTGCTGCAACTGGTTGTCGACCTGGGTGCCCACCTTGGGAGAGAAGTCGTTGAAGTAGTTGTAATCCTGATCCCGCACCTTGGTGTAGTCCACTGACACCCGCATCGAATTGTCCATGAACATGGAGGTATGGCGGGCGTTCAACAGGTAGCGGTGACCATCGGAGAGGTAATCGTTGAGACTCGGGGTCTCGTCGTACTGCTTGTCGTTGGCCAGGTTCTCGAAATAGAGGCTGCCGACATGGGCCGGATCCGGCATGTAGCGGAACTCGACCTGCTCCATCAGGCCCCGTCTATCCATGAAGCGGGAGGTGATGGTGGCGTCGTAGTTGGGGGCTATGTTCCAGTAGAACGGCTGGGTGATGTCCATGCCGTTCTTGGAGCTCTGGGTATAACCTGGATAGAGCAGACCCGTCTTGCGCTCATCCTTGATGGGGAAGTTGATATAGGGGAAGTAGAAGACCGGATAGTCATATAGCCAGAGGCTGGCGTTCCAGGCTTCCCCGAACACTTCTGTCTGGTCTATGTCTATGCTGCCCGCTTTGAGAGTCCACACTTCCTGGCCTGGTGGGCAGGTGGTGTACTGGGCCCCTTCCAGAGTGATGTTCTGGTTGTTGTTGGTCATGGTGACCCGGTCGGCGGAGCCGCGCACCGGCGAACCGTGCACCTGATACTTGCCCTCTTCCAGCTCGGAGTTCTTGGTATCCAGATTGGATTTCAGGGTCTTGTCACTGGTGACAGTGATCTGGCCATCGTTGTAATAGATGTTGCCGATGGCGATGACATCCCGGCTCTTCTGATCGAGCTCGGCATAATCTGAGTCAAATTTGCGTACTCCCTGGCGAACCTTGACGTCGCCCTGATAGACGGCGGTGCCGCCTTGTTTGGCCTCGAGCCGATCCGCATCCACCTCGACGGGTTGGGCGTTGGCATCCTTGTCCGGGGCCAGCCGCTCTATCTTGGGAACATAGTCATAGCAGAGCCCGTCCAGGATCCCGGTGGCGGGCGGCGGCGTCAGTGGTGCCGCCTGCACTATGGCCGGTGTCAGGGCTGGAACAAGGCTGATGGTCAGGGCGATAGGATAAGCGTACCCCAGTGTCCATTTTGTCATGTGAAAGACTCGCGCAATCCGTGGTAGCTACGGCTGATTCAAGACATGCATTTTACGACAGGATTCATCGAGTTGACATTGCATGTCATTGCTTTATGTTAGCCGGCAATGATAAAGCATTATTGCGGCCAGGGCTAACAGCCAAGTGCTGCTTTCCAATTTGGTCCCTGACTTATGTACGATCGCGATTCCCTGCTATTGCAATGGGCGCGCCGGATCTCCGGTGATGCCAACCTTCAGTTGACCTTGATTTCCGGTGACGCCAGTTTTCGCCGCTACCACCGTGGTGGGGGTTTGGTGTGGGTGGATGCCAATCCAAAAACTGAAAAAAATCATGAGTTTGTCCGTAATGCTGCCGCCCTGCATGCCATGGGGCTGCTGGCGCCCGAGGTCAGGGCTGTGGATTATGAGCAGGGCCTGCTGGCGGTGACAGATCTGGGGGATACCCAGCTTATCGGCTGTCTGGACGCGCACAACGTGCAGGCTTGGTATGGCAAGGCCATAGCGCTGCTGCCCCCGCTGGGGGCAGTGGATCTGGTGCTGGAGCCCTTCGACGCAGCCTTCATGGCCCGTGAAAACAGCATATTCCCCGAGTGGTTGCTAGGTCATCACCTGCAATTGCAGCTCAGCGAAGCCGAGCAACGGCTGCTGGATGACACCTTCGCCTGCCTCACCGCCAACAATCTGGCTCAGCCGCAGGGGGTGATGCACCGGGATTTTCACAGCCGCAACCTGATGGTGTGTGGTGGTGACACGCCTGATGGCAGCCGGCTTGCCATCATCGACTTCCAAGACATGGTCATCGGGCCGCTTAGCTATGACCTGGTCTCCCTGCTCAAGGATTGTTACGTGCGCTGGCCGGATGCGGTGATCGAGCAGGGCATGCGGCAGGGCTTCGATACCCTGCAGCAGGCGGGGCTGCTTGGCGGGCTCGACTATGCCAGTTTCCGTCGTCATGCCGACCTGACCGGCATGCAGCGCCACCTGAAGGCGGCAGGCATCTTCACTCGCCTCTACCATCGCGACGGCAAATCCGGTTACCTCAAGGACATTCCTCGCACCCTGGGCTATGTGGTGGACACGTGCCACCAGCATGGCGCCACCTATCCTGTGCTGGCCCGTTTCGGCCTGTGGCTGGAGCAGGTGGTGCTGCCCGGGATGAACCGCACCGCGCAGGTGACACCATGAAGGCGATGATCCTGGCCGCCGGCCGTGGCGAGCGCATGCGCCCGCTCACCGACAGCCTGCCCAAGCCGCTGCTGGCGGTGGGAGGCAAGCCGCTCATAGTGCACCATATCGAAAAGCTCGCGGCGGCCGGTGTGACTGAACTGGTCATCAACCACGCCTGGCTCGGCCACAAGCTGGTCGAGGCGCTTGGTGATGGCAGTCAATTCGGGGTGAGTATCCACTGGTCGGCCGAGGAGAGTGCGCTGGAAACCGCCGGGGGCATAGTACAGGCGTTGCCCCTGCTCGGTCCGGCGCCGTTTCTGGTGATCAACGGCGATACCTGGCTCGGTCTGGACTATCGCACCCTGGTGACCCAGCCACTGGGGGAAGATCTGGCCCACCTCTGGCTGGTGCCCAATCCGCCCCAGCATCCAGGCGGGGATTTCTCTCTTAACGCGGGTCGGGTACAGGATGCGCCGGCCTTCACCTTCAGCGGTGTCGGGCTCTATGATCCCGCCGCCTTTGCCGACTTGGCGCCGGGTGCGCGCAAGCTGGCGCCCCTGCTGCGTGACTGGATGGCGCAAGGTCGGGTCGGTGGCACCATGCTGGCCGGCGAATGGCGGGACATAGGCACTGTCTCGCGGCTGCGCGAGCTGGATGACCAGCTGCTGGGGCACTCTCATTAACATCACGAGGTCTTGAACCATGCGTATTTGGGGTAAGGTGCTTGGCGCCTTCTTCGGTTTTCTGCTCGGCAACATCTTTGGTGCCCTGCTTGGCCTCTGGATCGGCCATCGTTTCGATCGGGGCATGGGTATTCGGGGGGCGTTCCAGCGAGGCCCCAGCCAGCAACAGCAGGCGGTTTTCTTCCACGCCACCTTCGCCGTCATGGGGCATATCGCCAAGGCGAGCGGCCAGGTTACTGAGCAGGAGATCCGGGTTGCGTCCAACCTGATGGATCGGATGCGGCTGGTGGGCGATCAGCGGGCCCGCGCCCAGGAGTCGTTCCGGCTGGGCAAGGAGGCTGGGTTCCCGCTGCAGGAAACCCTGGCCGAATTCCGCCGTGCCAGCCTGGGGCAGCGCGACATACTGCGCTTCTTCCTGGAGGTGCAGCTGCAGGCCGCCTTTGCCGATGGCAAGGTCGAGGCCAACGAGCGCGCCATCCTGCACACCATCGCCGATGAGCTGGGTTTCAGCCGCATCGAGCTGGCCCGCATCCTGGCCATGGCCGAAGCGCAGATGAACTTCTTCAACCGGGCGCACGGCGGCCAGTATCAGGGCGGTGAGCACGGCGGGCAGCAGTACCGGCAGGAGGCGCCGTCAGCGGATCGCCTCAAGGATGCCTATCAGCTGCTCGGAGTGAGCGAGAGCGACAGCGATCAGGACATCAAGCGTGCCTACCGCAAGGAGATGAGCAAGCATCACCCGGACAAGCTGGCCGCCAAGGGGCTGCCGCCCGAGATGATGGAGATGGCGAAGGAGAAGACCCAGGAGATACAGCAGGCCTGGGAGTGGATCCGCGAGGCACGCGGTATTCGCTGAGTGCCGTTATCTGCCAGCCATAAAAAATGCCCGTCGATGACGGGCATTTTTGTGTGCGAAAGTCAGGCTCAGTGGCTGTCGACCCAGACGAACTTGAGCACGAACAGCAGGGCGACCACCAGTACGCAGGGGTTGATCTCGCGCCAGCGGCCTGTGCCTGCCTTCATCACGCAGTAGGAGATGAAGCCCACGGCGATCCCCTCGGTGATGGAGAAACTGAACGGCATCATGACAGCTGTCATGAAGGCGGGCACCGCTTCGGTCAGGTCTTCCCACTTCACGCGGGTCAGCTCGGAGCACATCAGCACGCCGACATAGATGAGGGCACCGGCGGCGGCATAGGCAGGCACCATGGCGGCGACGGGGGAGAAGAAGATGGCCAGCAGGAACAGGATGCCCGCGATGATGGCGGTCAGACCGGTGCGCCCGCCGACGGCGACGCCTGAGCTGCTTTCGATAAAGGCGGTGACCGAGGAGGTGCCCATGAAGGCGCCGCCGACCGAGCTCACGCTATCAACCAGCAGTGCCTGCTTCATGCGCGGGAAGTGGCCCTTGTCGTCCGCCAGCTTGGCGCGGTTGGTGACGCCGATCAGGGTGCCTGACGAGTCGAACAGGTTGACCAGCATGAAGGAGAAGATGATCCCCGCCAGACTGATGTCGAGCGACCCCATCAAATCCAGCTGGCCGAACACCGGCGCTATGCTGGGCGGCATTGAGACGAAGCCCTTGAAGGTCACATCACCAAACAGCCAGCCCAGGGTGGTGGTCACCACTATGGCGATCAGCACGGCGGAGTGAACGCCGCGGGCTGAGAAGATGCAGATCAGGAAGAAACCGAGCAGCCCCAGCAGGCAGGGCAGGGAGGTGAGATCGCCCACCGTCACCATGGTCGCCGGGCTCGCCACTACGATACCTGCATTGTGCAGGCCGAGCAGGGCGATGAGCAGACCGATACCGGCGGTGATGCCGACCCGCAGGGTGAGCGGGATATTGGCGATCAGCCAGTAACGTACCCGCAGCAGGGTGAGGATCAGCAATCCTAAGGCACCCCAGAAGATGGTGCCCATGCCGACTTGCCAGGAGTAGCCCATGCCGGCCACCACCACGAAGGCGAAGAAGGCGTTCAGTCCCATGGCGGGGGCCAGGGCGATGGGCAGATTGGCCAACAGGCCCATCAGGATGCTGCCGATACCGGCGATGAGGCAGGTAGTGACAAACACAGCCTGGGTGTCCATGCCCGCCGCAGAGAGGATCTGCGGGTTGACGAACACTATGTAGACCATGGTCAGGAAGGTGGTTATGCCGGCGATGACCTCGGTGCGGGCGGTAGTGCCATGGCCTTGCAGGGCAAACAGGCGCTCAAGCAATCCTTGCCCGGCGGCCTGATTGGCAGCTTGGTGTTGTTGGTTCATGTTGGATTCCAATAGGTGACGTGAAATAAGCAGCAGGGGAAAGGGCCATCCCATTCCTGTGGGGTACATAGCCCTGTTTCTGGCGGTTAAGTAACCAGACTCGTCCTGATACCGTGACAGCGCGCACATTTTTACACAGGCGGCGGCGTTTACAAACCCTGGATCTGCGAAGCGGATCAATGAATAGAGCAAAAATTCAAACGTTTGCTTTTTGAGCAACAAAAAAGGTCCTCGATAGAGAACCTTTTTTGGCTGACAGAGGTCGCGTCAGAGGGTCTTGAAGTAACGCTCCACCAGCTGGGCCAGCACGGAGTCGAGTCTATCCTGCACCTCTCCCAGCTCTCGTCCGACACGACGCAGGAACAGACTGGCCTGCTCCTCGGTCAACTTGCGCCCCTCGATGAAGAACTCCTGCTCCGGCAACTGCTTGTCGTAGCGCGGGAGCAGCACCCAGCTCACCAGGTCAGGATCGATGACAGAGAAAATCTTGGCGGCGGCGACACAGAAGGTCTCGATATGCTCCTTGCCATCCGGCCCGAGGCAACCGGGTTCGACCCGGATCTGGATGGTGAGTTTCTTCTCTGTGGGGGGCTGGGTCGTCATCTTGCTACATCCATGCAAAGGCATCCGTCTTGGATTGTAAGCCAAAAGGCAATAGAAAGGGGAGCCTGAGCTCCCCTTGTGACGCTGTCACCCTTATTTGGTGATGCGCTTGTACTTGGCGCGGTGAGGCTGAATTGCCTCGGCACCGTAGGTCTTCTTCTTCCACTCTTCGTATTCGGTAAAGTTGCCTTCGAAGAAGGCAATATTGCCCTCGTCCTGGTAGTCCAGGATGTGAGTGGCGATACGGTCGAGGAACCAGCGATCGTGGGAGATGACCATGGCACAACCCGGGAACTCCAGCAGGGCGTTCTCGAGGGCGCGCAGGGTTTCGATGTCCAGGTCGTTGGTAGGTTCATCCAGCAGCAGCACGTTGCCGCCGGTCTGCAGCAGCTTGGCCAGATGCAGACGGCCACGCTCACCACCGGACAGCTCGCCGACCCGCTTCTGCTGATCGGCGCCCTTGAAGTTGAAGCGGCCGATATAGGCGCGGCTCGGGAACTCGTAGTTGCCGATACGCAGGATATCCTGACCGTCGGCGACCTCTTCGAATACCGTCTTCTTGTCATCCATGCTGTCGCGGAACTGATCCACCGAGGCCAGCACCACGGTTTCACCCAGGGTGATGGTGCCGGAATCCGGCTGCTCCTGACCCGACATCATGCGGAACAGGGTGGACTTACCGGCACCGTTCGGACCTATGATGCCGACGATGGCCCCCTTCGGAATGGCGAAGGAAAGGTCGTCGATCAGCACCCGATCACCGTAGGATTTGCGCAGGTTGGCCACTTCCAGCACCTTGTCGCCGAGGCGGGGTCCGGGCGGAATGAACAGCTCGTTGGTCTCGTTGCGCTTCTGGTAGTCGTTGGTGTTGAGCTCTTCGAAGCGAGCCATACGGGCCTTGGACTTGGCCTGACGACCTTTCGGGTTCTGACGAACCCACTCCAGCTCTTTCTCGATGGACTTGCGACGAGCCGCTTCGGAGCTGGCCTCTTGGGCCAGACGGGCATCTTTCTGCTCCAGCCAGGAGGAGTAGTTGCCTTCCCACGGGATACCTTCGCCGCGGTCCAGCTCCAGGATCCAGCCTGCCACGTTGTCGAGGAAGTAGCGGTCGTGGGTGATGGCCACGACTGTGCCTTCATAGTCGTGCAGGAAGCGTTCCAGCCAGGCCACGGATTCCGCATCCAGGTGGTTGGTCGGTTCGTCCAGCAGCAGCATGTCCGGCTTTTCCAGCAGCAGGCGGCACAGCGCTACGCGGCGGCGCTCACCACCGGAGAGGTGCTGGATTTTGGCGTCCCAGGCCGGCAGACGCAGGGCATCGGCCGCGCGCTCCAGCTGGTTTTCCATGTTGTGGCCACCCTGGGCCTGGATGATGGCTTCCAGCTCGCCCTGTTCGCGGGCCAGCTTGTCAAAATCTGCATCGGGATCGGCGTAGGCCGCATAGACCTCGTCGAGACGGGCCATGGCGCGTTTGACGTCGCCGACCGCCTCTTCCACCGCTTCGCGGACTGTCTGCTCCGGATCCAGCTTCGGCTCCTGGGGCAGGTAGCCGATCTTGATGCCGGGCTGTGGACGGGCTTCCCCTTCGATCTCGGTATCTATGCCGGCCATGATGCGCAGCAGGGTGGACTTACCGGCACCGTTCAGACCCAGTACGCCTATCTTGGCGCCCGGGAAGAAGCTCAAGGAGATGTTCTTGAGGATATGACGCTTGGGCGGCACTACCTTGCCGACCCGGTTCATGGTGTAAATAAATTGAGCCATTGGCTAATTCTCTTCCTTTTCAGCAGGTTAATGTCTTGGCACTAACAGACTGATGTCGTGGTGGGGCCAGGTCGACACGCCGTCAACCCGGTTCCAAAAAACCCGTCGATTGTAAACCAATGGACAGGGGTGGGCAAAGGTGGCGCCCGGTTGGCGCCCCCCTTTGCCGCCGCGGTCACGTCTTGCTGCATCAGTCGTGCAATTTGGGCATGATGTGGGCTCCTGTTTTGTCCCGGAGTTGTCATGATCCCATCCCCTCAGGCACCGTCACTGGCCGTCTTTCTCAACGTAATGGGATTGGACGCTGTGATGAGTGAATCCCTTTGCCAGCGCTTGCCACGGCTGACCCTGAGTTCCGGTCAAGTTTTGCGGGCGCAAGGGGCACGGCAGGAAGCGGCGTTTTATGTCGAACAGGGCATAGCCCGCGCCTGTCACTACACCCGGGACGGGCAGGAGCGTTGCAAGGAGTTCTACTTCGAAGGGGAGCTCTGCCTGCTCTATGACAGCTGGCTCACGGGGTCGCCTGCCCGCTACCAGCTGGAGGCGCTGACGGAACTGCAGGTGGTGCGGGTGCCGCTCGCTCTGCTGGATGAGCCGGGCTTTCAGCCGGTCTGCATGGCCCTGCTGCGCCAGCAGCTCGGTTACAAGGAGCACAAGGAGGCGTTTTTGCTGCTGCACTCCCCCGAGGAGCGTTATCGGGAGCTTTGCCACACTTTCCCCCACTGGCCAGCGCGGCTCACTCAGGTACAGCTCGCCAACTACATCGGCATCAGCCCGGTCACCCTGTCACGGATCCGCCGCCGCATTAACGCGGGTTAATGCCGCCCTCCAGCCATCCTTTCATGCTGCGCCATCCAAATGATGGACGAGGGGTGAATTATGTCGCTGTTTCTGTGGTCGCAACTGGTGGTGAGCCTGGCCTTGCTGCTCGATCTGCTGTCGTTTCAGTTGCGGGATCGCCGCAGGATCCTGGCCTGTCTGGCCCTCTCCTGCGCGCTCAATGCCGGTCACTTTGCCCTGCTAGGGCAATGGTCGGCTGCCAGCCTGTTGTTGCTGGCCAGCGTGCGTTTTCTGGTTAGCATCTGGCTGGTGCGCAGCATCTTGATGTGGTTTTTCATGGGGTTGGCCTGTGCGGCCGTGCTGGCGACCTATCAGGGGCCGCTGGCGCTGCTCGGCCTGCTGGGCAGTCTGCTGCAAACCCGGGCGGCTTTCTGCCAGGACGATCGCCTGCTGCGGCGCTGGATGCTGCTCGGTACCCTCTGCTGGCTGGCCAACAACCTGTTGGTGGGCTCACCGGTGGCGGCACTGATGGAGGGGCTGTTTCTGGTCAGCAATCTGGTGGGGTACTACCGCCACTACGGGCGCA
This sequence comes from Aeromonas piscicola, assembly GCF_000820005.1. GTDB lineage: Bacteria > Pseudomonadota > Gammaproteobacteria > Enterobacterales > Aeromonadaceae > Aeromonas > Aeromonas piscicola. The sequence continues at coordinate 79,521 of NZ_CDBL01000056.1, forward strand.
AGGCGTGTGCTGGCTAGCTACATGCGGGTCCGCATTGCCGTTTTGCTGGCTGGCCCGATCAGGAACCTGATGAAGGGACGGGGTATTGCGGTTGGCGCGGGCTTGCAAGGCAAAGAGGCCGCCATTGTGGCGGCCTCTTTGGTGTATCAGGCTTTGTTGAAGCCGTTGATCAGCGCCTTGGCGTAGTCGATGACGAACTGCTGGCAGTGGATGGCTGTTTGGGGATCGAACTCCTCGCCATGGAGATCCGTGTTGGAGAGCACCCGGATCCCGACAAAGGGCACCTTGTAGGCCTCGGCCACCAGAGCGGCGGAGGAGGTCTCCATCTCTTCTGCTGCCGTGTTATAGGTCTGGTGCAGCCAGTTGATGCGGGCCACTTGCCGGTTCCACTCGTCGGCAGTGCCTATGATGCCTGCCACCACTCGGCCGTGCTGATAGCGATCTGCCATGCCAAGGGCACGGCCAACCAGCTCGGGGTCACCAGCGAACGAGGTGTGCTCCACCAGCTTGCCGTTGTCACGCAGACGCATGGTCACATCGAAGTTGTGCCATTTGCTTGGGTCGACCCCCTGTTCGGCTGGGGCCAGATCGCTGCGATAGGCGCCCATGTTGAAGCTCTTGCTGCCGATGATGATATCGCCCCGATGCAGTGCCGGATCATGGCCGCCCGCCGTGCCCTGGTTGATGATGAGGCGTGGTTGAAAACGCTCTATGCCGAGCGTGGTGGCTGCCGCCGCATTGGCCAGACCCACCTCGGTGCGGGAGATGACCACAGGATAGCCAGAGATAGTGCCCTGCCAGTATGTCCAGGCCCCCACGGTGAGCTCCTTCTTGTCTTTCAGGGCGGCCACCAGGGTCTCCACTTCGACATCCATGGCCCCCTGGATCAGGATGGGGGCGGGGGCCGGGCTGGCCGCGGTGACGGCAGAGGAGAAGAGGGCAAACAGTGTGAGCAGACGCGAGCAGCGTTTGATGAAATTCATGGGTTACCTGTTGGTCTTGCGAGGAAGCGCAGGATCCTACCGAAAGGAAAACGGTTGCGCAAATGCAGGTGTGAATATTGTCAATAAATGCCGCTGCTGGCGGCATATCTCAGGGTTGCTTGTGGCCCGCATAGTAGAGGACCCGCCGCACATATTGCTGGGTCTCCTGATAAGGGGGTATGCCCCCGTATTGCTCCACCGATTTCTCGCCAGCGTTGTAGGCCGCAGACATCAGGGTCCAGTTGCCATCGAAGTGGGTGTGCAGCCACTTGAGGTAGGCCACCCCGCCCTTGATGTTTTGCTCGGGGTCGAAGGGGCGGGTGACACCGAAGCGCTGCTGGGTATCAGGTATGAGCTGCATCAGCCCCTGGGCGTTCTTGGGGGAGACGGCGCGGCTGTTGAGATTGGATTCGGCGATGGCGATGGCCAGCACCAGGCGCTCATCGATGCGGTGACGCTTGGCGGCACTGCGCAGCATGATGACCAGCTTCTGCTTGGCCGGGGACTGGCGGGCCAGATAGGCATCCAGGTTGAAGGGGGTATTGGGGATCTCGGCAAAGTAGCCGCCACCCCCGCCGACCCCGGCGCCACATTGATCTCCCATGACGGCATTGCCGATGCGGGCGTTGTAGTAGCGAGTTGCCTGCTGGTTGCCAAGACGCATCGCCATGGCGAGGTAGGCGTTGGCCATCCTGGGGTTGCGCACCGAGCCCGGGCCTGTGGCGAGCAGACGGCCGATGCGGAAGTAACCTTCCGGATTGCCCGTCGTGGCGGCGGCGCAGTAGAAGTGGATGGCCTGGGTCAGGTTGCCCTGACTCTGTGCCTCCTGGCCTTTTTTCAGTGCACTGAGCGCCTTGGGCGCCTGTCTGAAATCCCTGCTTTGCGCCGCTGCCTGCATGGTACCGGCCAGCAACAGCGATAAAAAAAGCAGCAAAAACAGTCTGTTTTCGCTGAGGCTCGACATGGATTCTCTCCTGTTGGGGTACAGAAGATATAGGGGAACATGACTCGTTCCGCCATTAATCCAGTGGATCCTGTTGTTATGGATCCACTCCTCCAGAGATCAAAACGGTATGGAACCAGTGTTAAATGCAGGCACGGCAGGCGCTGTGACTGTGCCATCCAGGCTTTATGGGTAGAAAAAGAGAGTTGCAGACACGACGCTAGTGGCTAGCTCGGCCCCATCGGCCCCATCGGCCCCATTTGCTCCGTCGGCCCCATTTGCTCCGTCAGTTCCATTTGCTCCGTCGGTTCCATTTGCTCCGTCGGTTCCATTTGCTCCGTCGGTTCCATTTGCTCCATTGGTTCCATCGGTCCCGTTCTCCCCCTTCATGTTGCGGTCATTGGCACCGGCATGGGTTGCGCAGTCCGTGCCTGCCGGGCAGGGGGATTGGGCCAAGGCTGGGACGACATGCAGGCCTGTGAGCAGTATCAGGAGGGATAACAGGGGGCGGATCTGGGTCATGGATATTCCGGGCGGCACTGGCCGAGTAACGGGTTGGGGCAGAGGTTGTCAGTGGCGCTGAGCTAGACGTCGAGATGATGCGTCTGCTCATCTTCCCTGGCGGCGGGCAGCTGGCGGTACATCAGACCGATTTCACTCGCCACCCAGACCGAGAGCAGTGCCAGCAGGCTGATCAGGGGCAGCAGGGTATGGCTCTGTTGCAATGCACAGGCAGCGAGTGCGGCGCCCAGCAACAGCAGGGTTCGGATCATGAGGTGACTCCTTCTCATCATGGTGATCTGGCATGGCCCGGAAGTTGTTCCCGTATGACGCCACGCCCGGCAGTATACCGCGCAGTGCCTGCGTGTGTCTGTGTCCATATGTGGTGGTCACTGCGCTCATCCTGATGCCTCGGGCGAAACACTGCGATCTGATTCATTCATCACTCATCGGGCGTCAGATTCATCTGCTCGCTCATGGTATCGATGAAGTGGCGGATCACGGGCGATGGGCTCTGCTCGGCACTGTGCGGGGCATAGAGCACGCAGAGATCGGCCGGGATCTGCTGCTCCAGCCGGATGAAACGCACATGGGGCCACTTCTGGCGGCCGTAGCTGGCCGGGGCGAGCGCAACCTGCTGGCTGGTGGCCACCACCGCCATCAGGGTATTGGGCTCGACCACCTCCTGACTGAGGTGGGGGTAGAAGCCCTCTACCAGGCAGGAGTTGATGATGAGGTCGGTAGAGGCCGAGTTGGCCCGGCTCATCAACACGAAGCGCTCGCCTGCCAGCTCGGTGAGGGAGACCCGCTTGCGATCCCGCAGCGGGTGCTCGTCCGATACCACCAGCACCATGGGTTCGCGATAGATGCTCTCGGCCTGCAGCGGATGGATGTTGAAGGTGTCGGCGAAGCGGGCGAGTCCGAGATCTATCTCCTTGCTGGCCAGCGCCTGCTTCTGCTTCTCCGGCGACAGCTCAGTGAAGGAGATCTCGAACTCGGGATGGATCCTGTGACACTGGCGGATCACCTCGCCAAAGCCCGCCCAGAAGATGGAGCTGACCAGCCCGATGCGGATCTGGTTGCGCTCCATGCGCCCCGCCTGCACCACCTTGTGGAGGCCGCTCTCCAGCACGTCGAACAGCAGGGCACACTCATCCAGCAGCAGACGGCCGGTGGCGGTGAGGCTCACCTGGCGAGTGTGGCGTTCAAACAGGGCCAGCCCCAGCACGCTCTCCAGCTCCTTGATCTGGGCGCTGAGTGGAGACTTTGAAACATTGATCTGCTCGGCGGCCCGACTGAAGTGGCCGTGGCAGGCTACTGCATGGAAGTAGCGCAGCATCTTGAGGGTGACGCGATCGCGCCAGTGACTGTCGAGAGACAAGCTGACCTCCTGTCAGTATGGGGAGCCTGGTGCGATCCCCGTCAAAGATTGTGCATCGGGCTGTGCTGGCAGAGGGGCCGGTGCACTGCGCCTGGTCGATCCGGCTCACACTCTCGCCACCGCTTTTCTGCGGCAAGCGCGCCGACGGATTGACAATAAGGGCCAATCAGCACCGTTTATGCACGTTTGGACACCCTCTGCCTGCTATCGCTCGCTTGATTGTGCTGAAAAACGGGATAGTCAGGCCGATTTTAGCGATTTTTATCGCCGAATTCCTCCCCTAGAGTGAGCCCATCTTCTCATTTACAGCCTCAAGAGGTGCAGCTCATGCAACAAGATCCGGTACTCAACGCCGTCGCCACCATTCTCGCCCGCAAGCTGGGTTTTGCCCCCCGCGCGGCCATGATCCTGGGTTCAGGCCTCGGCGTGCTGGCCGACGGGCTGGAGGAGAAGGTCACCATCCCCTACGAGGAGCTGGACGGCTTCCCGGTCAGTACCGTAGCCGGTCATAGCGGCGAGCTGGTGCTCGGCAAGCTGCACGGGGTGGACGTGGTCTGTATGAAGGGGCGCGGCCACTACTACGAACACGAAACCATGAAGGTGATGACCACCCCGGTGCGTACCTTCCAGCGCCTCGGCTGCGAGCTGCTGCTGGTGACCAACGCCGCAGGTTCGCTGCGTCCGGAGCGGATCGGGGTCGGCTCCCTGGTCATCTTCAACGATCACATCAACACCATGCCGGGCACCCCCATGACGGGCGCCAATGACGAGGCCTACGGCCCGCGCTTCTTCAGCCTGGCCAATGCCTATAACAAGGGGCTGAGGGGCGAGGCGCTGGCGCTCGCAGAGCGCGAGGGGATCGCCGTCAATCAGGGGGTGTTCGTCTCCTACAGCGGCCCCTGCTTCGAGACAGCCGCCGAGATCCGCATGATGCAGATCATCGGTGGTGACGTGGTGGGCATGTCGGTGGTACCCGAGGTGGTCAGTGCCGCCCACTGTGGTCTGCCGGTGCTGGCAATCTGCGCCATCACCAACATGGCGGAGGGGCTCGGCGACGTGCAGCTCTCCCACGAGCAGACCCTCAAGTGCGCCAAGCTGGCGGAAGCGGACTTCATCCGCCTCATCAACACCTTCATCCAGCACCACTTCCAGTAAGCAGGAACGACCAGGAGGTCACCTATGTTTGCAGCAGGATTTCTCGGCATGGCGGCGCTGATCCTCATCGCCATTCTCGCCTCGACCAACCGCAGGGCCATTCGCCTGCGCACCGTGGGGCTGGCTCTCGCCTTGCAGGTGGCCATAGGTGCCCTGGTGCTCTATGTGCCGCTGGGGCGGCGGGCGCTGGAGGGCATGGCCCATGGGGTCGATGCCGTGCTGGCGAGCGGCAAGGCGGGCATCCACTTCCTGTTCGGCAATCTGGTCAACTTCTCGGTGGATGGCATCGGCTTTGTGTTCGCCCTCAACGTGTTGCCGCTGGTGGTCTTCTTCTCGGCGCTGATCGCCGTGCTCTACTACCTCGGCATCATGCAGCTGGTGATCCGCTTCATCGGCGGCGCCATGGCTCGCCTGCTCGGCACCTCCCAGACCGAATCCATGTCGGCGGTGGCCAACGTCTTCGTCGGCCAGAGCGAGGCGCCGCTGGTGGTCAAGCCCTATATGCCGAAGATGAGCGACTCCGAGTTTTTCGCCGTCATGTGTGGCGGCATGGCCTCGGTCTCCGGCACAGTGCTGGCCGGCTACGCCATGATGGGAGTGGACATGCAGTACCTGCTGGCGGCCTCCTTCATGGCTGCACCCGGCGGGATCCTGTTTGCCAAGCTGATCATCCCCGAGACCCGCCAGCCGGACTATGCCTTCGACCACAGCATCCAGTTTGATGGCAAGAAGCCGGAGAACGTGCTGGCGGCAGCCGGGGAGGGGGCCAGCAGCGGCCTCAAGCTGGCGGCGGCCATCGGCGCCATGCTGATCGCCATGATAGGGCTGGTGACCCTGGTCAACACCTTGCTCGGCGGGGTAGGGGACATGATGGGCATGCCGCTTTCGCTTGAGATCATCCTGGGCTGGATCTTCTCGCCGCTCGCCTTCCTGCTCGGGGTGCCGGTGGCGGACATCGGCATCGCCGGCGCCATGATCGGCAAGAAGCTGGTGGTGAACGAGTTCGTGGCCTACAGCGATCTCTCCCCCTACCTGAAGGACGCCAGCACTGTGACCGCGGCCGGTCTGCAGGTGCTGGAGGAGAAGTCCAAGGTGATCATCAGCTTCGCTTTGTGCGGCTTCGCCAACCTGGCCTCCATGGGGATCCTGATCGGCGGCCTCGGCACCCTCTGCCCGTCCCGTACCGATTTCATCGCCCGCCACGGCCTGCGCACCGTGCTGGCGGCCACCTGTTCCAACCTGATGAGCGCCGCCATCGCCGGGGTCTTCTTCTCCCTGGTCTAAGCGAGTCTCAGGTTCTCTACGGGGCGCTGCGGCGCCCCTTTTCATCACCCATTATCGCAATTCGGAGCCTTCTCATGACCTCTTCCACCCCTCTCGATCTGACATGGGCCGCCGTTCGAGCCATCGAACTGATGGATCTCACCAGCCTCAACCCGGATGACAATGACGAGCGTATCGTTGCACTCTGCCGGCAGGCGCAGACCCCCTTTGGCAACACGGCTGCCGTTTGTATCTATCCCCGTTTCGTGGCGCTGGCCAAGCAAACCCTGGCGGCTCAGGGCACCCCGCAAATCAAGGTGGCGACCGTGGTCAACTTCCCCCATGGCGACGATGAGCTAGAGGCCGTGCTGGCCGACACCCGTGTGGCCCTCATCGATGGTGCCGACGAGATTGATCTGGTGATCCCCTGGCGTGCGTTGCAGGCGGGAGACGAGACACGTGCCCGGGCGCTGGTGCGCGGTTGCAAAGCGCTATGCGGGGCACGGGTGCTCAAGGTGATCATCGAATCCGGCGAGTTGAAAGCCCCAGCCCTGATCCGCACGGCTTCCATGCTCGCCATCGAGGAGGGGGCCGACTTCATCAAGACCTCCACCGGCAAGGTGCCGGTCAATGCCACGCCTGAAGCCAGTCGCATCATGCTGGCGACCATCGCCGAGCTGGGGGCACAGGATCATGTGGGGTTCAAGGCGGCGGGCGGGGTGAGAAGTGCCCGGGAGGCTGCCGACTATCTGGCCATGGCGGCCGAATGCTGTGGCGAAACCTGGCTCGATGCCGACCACTTTCGCTTTGGCGCCTCCAGTCTGCTCGGCCAGTTGCTGGCGACCCTGGACGGCGAAACCCCGGCCGCTGTTGGCAGCGGTTACTGAACGAAACTCCCAGCCAGACCGGCGTCCTGCAGGGCGCCCGTCATTACAGGTGTATTACATGTCCCATCCCCGTTTTCATTTCATTCAGGCCCACGGCAAGGTACTGCTGTTCACCCTGCTCATCAGCCTGTCGTTTCCCATCGGCAGTGCGCTCACCGCCGTGCTGGATCCCCTGGTGGTCACCTGGGTGCGCTACCTGCTGGCGGCGCTCACTTTCGTGACTCTGCTGGCTTGCCAGCGGCGACTGCAACGGCCTTCACTGCGGGATCTGGGGCGCTATACCCTCATCTCGCTGCCAGCGCTCTGCTACTTCGTCGCCATGTTCGTGGCGCTGCAGGAGACCAGCGCCCTCGATGCCAGTGCCCTCTACACCACGGTACCGCTCATCAGTGCCCTGGCCAGCATGCTGATCTTCCAGCGCCGCATTGGCTGGTCGATGGCGTTTGCTTTGCTGGGGGGCATGGTGGCCGCCGCCCTCATCATTTTTCGAGGGGAACTGGGACTGGTGGCGAGCCTGAGCCTCACCCCCAGCAATCGTATCTATCTGCTCGGTTGTGTGGCCATGGCCCTCAATCCCATCCTGATCAAGCGCTACTACCGGGGGGAGTCGTTCGTCCATCTCACCTGCTGGACCCTGATCTGCGCCACCCTGCTGCTCACCCTGGTGACGGCACCCCGGTTGCTGGCGACCGACTGGGGCCAGGTGTCGCTGCCGCTCTGGTTCGGGATGGGCTATCTGGCGCTGTTTGCCACCGCGCTCAGCTTCTTTCTGTTCCAGCAGGGCAGCGTGGTACTACAGCCGGAGCAGGTCTCGGCCTACACCTATCTGATCCCCGTGCTGGTGCTGCTTTTCAGCAGCCTGACGGGGGAGCTGGTGGCATGGCATCAGGTGGGCTGGGGCGTGCTCGGGGTGGTGCTGACCATGGTGGTGATGGTGCGAGGATCGGTCAGGGTGCGCTCCGGCAGGCCCTGAGTGGGTTCAATCGGCGACCTGGTGGTAGGCCAGATACCAGCGCACGAACTCGGCGACGCCCTGCCTGAGCGGGGTGGCGGGGCGGGTGCCCGTGAAGGTGTGCAGGGGCTCGCTGTCGGCCCAGGTGGCGTGCATGTCGCCGGCCTGCATCGGCAGCATCCGCTTGATGGCGGGCCTGTCCAGCGCCTGCTCCAGCGCCTCGATGAAGTCGAGCAGCCGTACCGGCTGGCCGTTGCCTATGTTGAGGAGGCGGTAGGGGGCGGCGCTTTCGGCCAGGCTGCCCTGGCTGGCGTGCCAGTGCGGATTGGCGCGCGGCGGCAGTTCGGCGACGGCGAGTATGCCGTCCACTATGTCGTCTATGTAGGTAAAGTCGCGGCTGAGCAGGCCCTGGTTGTACACGTCGATGGGCTCGCCGGCCAGGATGGCGCGGGTGAACTTGGCGATGGCCATGTCGGGGCGACCCCAGGGGCCGTAGACGGTAAAAAAGCGCAGCCCTGTGGTGGGCAGGCCGTAGAGCGCCGAGTAGGCGTGGGCCATCAGCTCGCCGCTCTTCTTGGTGGCGGCATAGAGGGAGACGGGGTGATCCGCCGGCTGTTCGGTGGAGAAGGGCATCTGATCGCTCAGACCATAGACGGAGCTGGAGGAGGCGTAGATCAGATGGTTTATGCCGTGCTGGCGGCAGCCTTCCAGCACGGTCAGCATGCCGGTGAGGTTGCTGTCGGCATAGGCAAACGGGTTCTCCAGTGAATGGCGCACCCCCGCCTGGGCCCCCAGGTGGATCACCCGCTCGAACCCGCTCTCGGCAAACAGGGTCGCCATGCCGTCCCGATCCGCCAGCTCCCGCCGTTCGAAGCGGAAATGGGGGAAGGAGACCAGCCGTGACAGTCTGGCCCGCTTCAGGCTCACCTCGTAGTAGTCGTTGAGGTTGTCCAGCCCCACCACCTGATGGCCCGCCTCGCACAGCCGTCTGGCGACGTGAAAGCCGATAAAGCCGGCGGCGCCTGTCACCAGATATTTCATACGTGTTGTCCTGTGCTGATCATGGGGGCCTGTGGTCCTGAGTGGGGGCTGAAAAAGGGCTGGGCGCTTTGTACCAGAGCGCGGGTCCCGGCGCCACATGGAGGCGGCGCCATGGTGGACGAGGGCTGGCTCGTCAGGCGCGGCATGCTGCATCTTGGTGCACTGGCTGTCAATGGAGAATGACAGGCACCAAAACGGGGCGTTCCCCGTGGCTATTGTGATCCTGGTCGCAAAAAATAGACTGGAGCCCATAACGAAGCCCTGCGGACAGGGCTCGCGTCCGCCACGGCGGACACAAGACACTCTTTTCACTTCGCTATTGGATACAGGTTATGGACAACACCCCAGGCTCTGCGCGCTCAGCCCGTTCTGCGCATCCCCTCTATGAAGATGTACTCGCCCTGCTGACCGCAGCCGGTTTCGTTTCACTCGGCATCTTCCTGTTTCATCAGGTCGGCCTGCTCACCGGCGGCACCGCCGGGCTGGCGCTGCTGCTGCAACAGGTGACGGGGCTGAGCTTCGGCCTGCTGTTCTTCGGCATGAACTTGCCGTTTTACGCCCTGGCCTGGCTCAGGATGGGGCCGCGCTTCACCCTCAACACCTTCGTCTCCGTGGCCGCCGTCTCCTTCATGACGGATCACCTCAATGCCGTGCTGCAGATAGGCAAGATAGAACCCGTCTATGCGGCCCTGATCGGAGGCACCCTGATCGGCATGGGGCTGCTCATCATGTTCCGCCACAAATCGAGCCTGGGTGGCTTCAACATACTGGCGCTGTTTATCCAGGACCGCTTCGGCATCCGCGCCGGCAAGCTGCAAATGGGGCTTGATTGCACCATAGTCATCGCCTCCTGCTTCGTGGTGCAGCCCTGGATCCTGGCGCTCTCCGTGGTGGCGGCCATCATCTGTAACCTGGTGTTGACACTCAATCACAAGCCGGGCCGCTATCAGATCGCTTGACGAACAAAGAATCATATGAGGCTGTTTGGCAGGCAATTAGCCCGCCACGCCTTGCAAACAAACAGAGCGCCTGATGGCGCTCTTTTGCTATCCAGGATCCCGACTCCTCTCATACCACCATGGGCAGGCCAGTCTCAGGGTGATGGATCACCTGAGCCGAGTAGTCATACAGACGATCGATCAGGGCCGGAGTCAACACCTCGGCCGGGGTGCCGTCTGCCATCAGTCTGCCCTGCTCCAGCATCACCAGCCGGTCGGCGTAACGGGCCGCCAGATTGAGATCGTGCAGCACCACCAGCACGGCTGTGTTGCGGGCGGCCAGGGCGCGGGCCATGGTGAGCAGCTGGTGTTGGTACTTGAGATCGAGCGCCGAGGTGGGCTCGTCCAGCAGCAGCAGGCGTGGCTGCTGGGGATCGTCCTGTGCCTGCCAGATCTGGGCCAGTACCCGGGCGAACTGCACCCGCTGCCGCTCCCCGCCGGAGAGGCCGGGATAGAGGCGGCTAGCCAGGTGCTCGACCCCGGCATGGGTCATGGCGGCCCGCACTATTTGGTCGCGCCGGCTGGCGGGCTCGCTGTGGGGCAGGCGTCCCATGGCGACCACCTCTTCGCACAGAAACGGAAAGTTGAGGGACGAGCTCTGCGGCAGCACGCCGACGCTGTGGGCCAGTTCCATGGTGGGCCAGGCTTGCCGCTCCCGGCCAAACAGGCTTATCTCCCCCTCGTGTTCCAGCTCGCCGGTCAGACACTTGAGCAGCGAGCTCTTGCCTGCGCCGTTGGGGCCGAGCAGGGCGGTGAGCGTGCCGGCCTGCAGGCTGAGGTCGAGCCTGTCCAGGATGGGGCGGCCAGCTCGGGTGAGGCTGAGCTGGTGACAGCGCAGCAGGGGCGTTGATGCAGGCAAGATAGACCTCCGGTTAAAGCGTCCGGCGGCCCTTGACCAGCAGCCAGATGAAGAAGGGGGCGCCCAGCAGGGCTGTGATGATGCCGACCGGCAGCTCGGCCGGTGCCAGCAGGGTGCGGGCCAGCATGTCGGCGCCCAGCAGCAGGGCGGCGCCCAGCAGGGCAGAGAGCGGCAGCAGCCTGACGTGGTTGGGGCCGGCCAGCAGCCGCACCAGATGGGGCACCACCAGACCGACGAAGCCGATCATGCCCGCCACGGCGACGGCCACGCCGACCCCGGCGGCGGTGAGCAGGATCAGGCGCCGCTTGAGAGATTGCACATTGACTCCCAGATGACGGGCCTCCCCTTCCCCCAGCAAGAGGGCGTTGAGGGGATTGGCATCGCGCATGAACAGCAGCAGCAGAACGATCAGGGTGGCCAGCGCCAGCGCCACGTCCACTGGCTTGCCCGCCGCCAGGGTGCCCATCTGCCACAGGCTCAGGTTGCGCAGCATCTGGTCGTCGGCCAGGTAGGTGAGCAGCCCTATCACGGCGCCGGACAGTGCCGTGATGGCCACCCCCGCCAGCAACATGACGGTGACGGACGTTCCCCCTTCCCGGGTGCCGAGCAAATATACCAGCGTGGTGGTAAGCGCCCCGCCGAGGAAGGCGAGCAGGGGCAGCAGACCTATGCCGAGCAGGCTTTGCCACTGCTGGCCGAGGGGCGCCAGCAGCACTATGGCCAGCGCGGCGCCGAGCGCAGCCCCACCGGAGACCCCTATGATGCCGGGGTCGGCCAGCGGATTGCGAAACAGCCCCTGCATGACGGCGCCACAGAGGCCGAGTATGCCTCCCACGGCGATGCAGAGCAGGGTACGTGGCAGGCGGATCTCCTGCACGATCAAGAGCTTGTGGGCCGCAATCCCGCTCTCCTGCCCGGCGACCAGGGCACGCAGGCTCTCGCCGAGGGAGAGCGCCATGGGGCCGGTCGCCAGCGACCCGACCAGCAGCAGCGCCAGCGCGCCGCCGGTGAGCGCGAAAAGCCAGGGCAGAGGCAGGCGCATCATGAACCCAGCTTGATCCACTTGGCGATCTGGTTTGCCTGGTGCAACGAGGTGAGGCTGAGGCCCCCTTGCAGGGCGTGGCCGTCGATGGCGTGGATGGCCCGGTTTTTACCCGCCGGGGTGGCGGTGAGCGCGGGTACTTGGCTCAGCACTGCTTCCGGATCCTGATACTGCTGCCAGTCGCGGCCGCTCACCAGCACCAGATCCGGTTGCAGCTCGATCAGGGATTCGGTGGAGACGGGCTTGTAGTCGCTCAGCTGGGCCACCGGATTGACGCCGCCCGCCAGGGTGAGCAGGGCGCTGGCGGTGGTATTGCCGCCGGCTATGCTGGTGGGTTGCCCCTTGTGCAGCAGCAGGAAGACCACCTTGAGCGGCTTGTTCTGCTTCGCCTGTGCCGCCAGTTGCGCTGTCTGGGCTTGGATCTTGGCTTTCAATCGCATGCCGGCGGCCGGGTCATTGAGCAGGCCGGCCAGGGTATCGATGCGCTGGTTGAGGTTGGCGAGGGTCGGTGCGGTCGGCAGCACGTCCACCTCGACTCCGGCGCGGCGCAACTGCTCCAGCGCCGGCGGCGGCCCCATCTCGTCGCTGCCGATCAGCCGGGTCGGCGCCAGACTGAGGATCCCCTCGGCGGCGAGGGCGCGGTGATAACCGACCCTGGGCAGATTTTTCGGTTCAGTGCTGCTGATGTCGGTAGCGATCAGGCTCTGTTCACCGCCCAGTGCCAGAATGAGTTCTGTGGTGGCCGGGCCTATGCTGACGATACGTTCCTGCGCGGCAGCAGACAGGGAAAGGGTTGAGCAGCCGAGCAGGCTGAGTGCGAGGGCAAAACGACGGCCCATGCTAACCTCCGAAGGGTGAATGAAGTTGGGTTGCCGCCGAGAATATCAAGCCGGTGAAAAAAATGCACTGAGAATGAAAGCGATTATCAATTGCATTGGCTCTGGTGCTTTATTAGAGTATTCGCCATGACAGGAGAGGGATGCAGCACGCATCCCAAGGGAGAACCTATGAGCATTGCACAACGCATTCATGAGCTGCTGGAACAAGACCCCAGCGCCCATCCTTCCACCATTGCCAGCGAGCTGGCGGTCAGCGAGTGGGAGGTGGTACGACACCTGCCTGCCGAGCTGGTGACCCTGGTGCCCGCCGAGCGGGCCGAAGCCCTGCTGGCGGATCTGGCGGATTGGGGTCAGGTGACCACCATCATCGAATCCGATGGCTCCATCTTCGAGATGAAGGCGCCGTTTCCCAAGGGCAAGAGCGCCCGCGGCTACTACAACCTGATGGGGCGCGATGGCGAGATGCATGGTCACCTCAAGCTCGACAACGTGGTCGGCATGGCACTGGTCAGCAAGCTGTTCATGGGCAAGGAGGGGCACTCCTTCCAGTTCTTTGGCCACAGCGGCCGCTGTATTTTCAAGGTCTATCTGGGACGTGACGAGCAGCGCCAGCTGCTGCCAGCTCAGGTGGAACGCTTCATGGCCTTGCGCCACCAGTACCAAGAGGAACTAAAAGCATGAGTGAACGTCAGGAGCGTCTGCAGAATCGCCTGCAACCGGAGATCCGCGAGTTTCGCGACGGTTGCCACACCCTGCAACTGGCGACGGTGGACAGCGAAGGCAACCCCAATGCCAGCTATGCTCCCTTCGTGCTGCAGGAGGATGGCTACTATGTGCTCATCTCCGAGATCGCCCGTCACGCCCGCAACCTGCAACAGGTGCCCAAGGTGTCGCTGATGCTGATCGAGGATGAAACCGGTGCCCGCGAGCTGTTTGCCCGCAAGCGGCTCACCTTTGACGCCGTGGCCGAGGTGGTGGCCCGCGATGACGAGCGCTGGGGCCAGGCGATCGCCGCGCTGGAAGGGCGCTTCGGCGACATCGTCAAGGGGCTCTCCAACCTCAAGGATTTCGTGCTGTTCCGGCTCAAGCCCGAGCAGGGGCTGTTCGTCAAGGGCTTCGGTCAGGCGTTTCGCGTCTCAGGTGACGAGCTGGTGGACTTCGTCCATCTGGTGGAAGGGCACAAGCGGGTCGACAACGGGGCCGAGCTGACCAGTCCGGCCGATGCGCCAGTCTGACGACAGGCCTTTGCAATAAAAAAACGGGCAGC
>NZ_CDBL01000056.1:93772-138294 GCF_000820005.1 Aeromonas piscicola
GCTGCCCGTTTTTTTATTGCGTGTCACCTCTGAGCGCTAGTCCTGCCAGGAGGCCTTGTTGGGGAAGGCATCGCGATCGGCCTGATTGGCCGTCTCGTTGCATTCGCCCCGGATCTTCCAGGAGGTCTGGCTGAGGACGATATAGCCATCGCGGCAATACTTCCGCTCGGCCAGGGTCTGGGTCAACTGTGCATCCTGCAGCGCATCACGCCGTTCCAGCAGACTCTTGCTGCGGCTGAGGCGACTGCCGTCGTTCTCCTGCAGCCGGGTGGGCAGGGTGTCGAGTGGCGCGGCTTCAAAGGTGAAGCGCTTGCTCCCCTCTTCGTTGATATGGGTTCGAAACAGGGGGGCCGGGCCATCCGGCTGCTGCCCCGGCAAACCGGAGCAGGCAGTGATTGCCGGTAACAACAGCATGAATGCAACGGCAGACAGTAGACGCACACAAGACTCCAATCGGGTGATCACTTCAAGAGCGGCAGATTAACACGCCAGCTCGGGCTGGATGGCCTCGAGCAGCTGATCCGTGGTGAGCAGGGTCACGGTTCTGCCCTTTGGCAGGCTCAGATGTTGCCACATCCAGTGGTGGTGCTCGATGATCTTCTCCGCGCTCAGGTGAGGGCGATCCGCCGTGGTGTGGGCATCCGTCACCGCAAATACGTCAAACCCTTGCGCTGCGGCGCTGCGCAGCGTGGTGTCGACGCAAAAATCGGTGGCACAGCCGCTGATCAGCAGCCTGTCCACTGCCTGCTCCGCCAGCAGGAAGCCGAGCTCGGTATCGAGGAAGCTGTCACAGGCGGTCTTGCGTACCCGGCTGTCGCCGCGGCCCGGGGTGAGATCGGCGTGAAGCTGCCAGCCTGCACTGCCGGGTTCCAGTTCAGAACCCGGTGCGTCGTGTTGCACATAGATGACACGCCCCTGATTGGCCCGCACGTTGTCTGCCAAGCGGTTGATGTTGGCGATGACCTGCGCGTCCTGATGGCGGGGATTGGTAAACAACCCCTGTTGCATGTCGATAACCAGTAACACATCCATATGAAATCCTTAGGCAATTTTCAGGGTTGCAGCCACTGGCTGCAGTCACGGCTTCGGGATTGATGCAGTGCGCCCATATCTTGCTTCATTTCATCGGCATTTAGCCAGCGTTCTGGCAGGGGGCTGATCCGCACCCGGATGTCGGCGGTCCGCCCGGTGGGGGCGTGCGCATCGTTCTGCGGTTCTGTCTCTGGCACGACCAGTGCCACCTTGAGTGCCGGGTTGCGGCTGGCGATGCGGCTGGCGAGCCCCAGCCCTCCCTCGACGTGGAAGTTGCCGGCGATGTGCATGATGCGCCGGCCGGGATGCTGCTTGAGATAATCGACCATGCTCTCGGCCATGGTGTCATCCCAGCTGGTCTGGGCGGCGAAGCGGCGGGCATTGCCGTCGGCATCACCGTGGTGGAGCGAGGCCATGAATTTCTGGCGGTAAGGATCATCGGTGAGCGTGAGTTCGCGGGCGAGCTGGCTGCGACGACTGGCGGGGAGCTTGTCCAGCCAGGCGGACCCTTCCTGACCGACACAGCTCACCAGTGGTTTGGGGGCGTTGGCGGCGATGACCGGCAGATGGTGCTGTTTGGCGAACTCCACCAGCGGGCGATAGTCGCTCTGGTAGTTGGGCCAGGCGTTGCCATCGCGAATGAGGGCCGCCTCACCTATGCGCCCGGCCAGATAGGCATCCACCACGGCTTGATCGGCACGGCTGAACTGCTCCATGGAGAGCACAAGGGCACGACCATCGGCTCGGGATGCTTCTTCCAGCCCCGCCAGCAGGCGGGCCTGCAGCAGGTGCACGGCCGGGTGGGTATGCAGCTCGCCCACCACTACTATGTCGGCGTCCGCCACCTGATCCACCGCCTGGGTCAGCGTCAGCTCACCTTGGCTGGTATCGCTCTGACCCGCGCTGAGCCGATAGTGGTAGAGGGTGCCGGCATCGTCATCGGGCACTGTCGTGCAGGCGGCCAGCAGCAGGGGAAGGGTGAACAGGGGCAGTAATCGAGTCATGGTATCTCACAACGAAGCAGAGCCAGAGCCATACAATGGCAGCATGGCGGGCCGGAAAACAGAGGGGAATAGTGTAGAACCTAATTACGACAAAAGAAAATGAGAATGATTCCGTTTATTATTGATCTTTGTTGCGGGCTGAGTAATATGCCAGCTGTTTGATAACAGTTCTCAATAAGGATTTGCAGTGGCCCATAACAACACCCTATCGCTGGTTGCCCTTGCTGTGGCAGCTGGTCTCGCTTCCCCGGTCTTCGCGGCGGACAAGAAAGCAGATGAAGTCATGGTCGTCAGCGGCTCACGGATGGAGCAAAAACTGGAGGATGTCTCCGGCCCCATCTCGGTGATCACGGCCGAACAGATTGAAGAGCAGGTGGTGAGCAATGTCGCCGACCTGTTCCGTTACGAGCCGGGCGTCACCGCCCTCGGCGGCGCCGGCGATGCCCAGACCTTCATCATCCGCGGCATGGGTGAGAACCGGGTCAAGATAGTGCGCGACGGCGTGCGCCAGAACGACGCCTACAAGAACGGCGGGGTGGGCCAGAGCTATTTTGATACCGACATGATCAAGCAGATCGAGGTGGTCAAGGGACCCGCCTCTGCGGCCTACGGCTCAGATGCGCTGGGAGGCGTCATCGCCATCACCACCAAGGACGCCGGCGACTTCCTGAAGGGCCGCGACAGCTATCTGGACGCCACCACCGGCTATGCCTCCAGCAGTCACCAGAAGATGGCTGGCTTCACCGGTGCCCTGCGCAGCGGCGAGTTCGAGAACCTGCTGCGCTACACCTGGCGTGACGGCGGTGTGACCCAGAACTACGACGGCGACAAGAACGAATTCGACATCGCCAGCCAGGCCGTGCTGTTCAAGAGCAAGTGGAACCTGAGCGAGGATCAGTTCCTCAAGCTGACCGTCGACTACTTCAGCGAAGGGCAGGATCCGGATGCCGTTGATCTCACCAAGGCCGCCTCCGTCTTCAATCAGCCGATCACCGACAAGGACACGGACAACCTCTCGCTGGTGCTGGATCACGGCATCGCCCTGAACGCGCCCTGGGTCGATCGCATCGACAGCAAGATCTACTACGCTCGCACCAAACAGACCCTGGATCAGTACGCCTCGTCCAAGTACCCGGTCAAGCCGACCAACCCCTATGTGACCAAGAACTCGCTGGACAGCAACGGCTTCGAGCAGAAGAGCCTGGGGGCCCAAGTGAAGTTCAGCAAGGCGCTGGCCAGCCAGCGTCTGGCCTGGGGTCTGGAGTATGAGCACACCGACAACGAGCGGACCCGCTTCAAGGCGCCGACCGTACCGGGGGATTTCGTCGGCTACAGCGAGCTGAGCTTCCCCTCTACCACCAGCGAGCACGGTGCCCTGTGGGCCTTTGACGAGATCAAGTTTGGTGAGCGCTGGGTGCTGACCCCGGGTGCCCGTTACGACTACTACCAGATGACGCCGGATGAGGACCCCGCCTACACGGGCGAGAAGCTCAAGCGCTTCTCCGAAGGGGAGTTCTCGCCCAAGCTGGGGCTGGTATTCAAGGCTCACGAGGCGGCCAACCTGTTTGCCCAGTACAGCCATGGTTTCAAGGCGCCCATGTATGACAACGCCTTCTCCACCCTGAACCATCAGGCGTACGGCTATCGCATCGAGCCCAACACCAACCTCAAGCCCGAAAGCAGCGACGGCATCGATCTGGGGGTGCGCGGTAGTGCCGGCGGTTTCAGCTACGAAGTGGCGACCTTCTACAACAAGTTTGACGACTTCATCGAGCTGGGTCAGGTGAGCACCGAAGGGCGTACCACCGTCTACCAGTACCAGAACCTGGACAAGGCGACCACCAAGGGGGCCGAGGCCAAGGCGGATTACTGGTTAAATGATCTGGTCAACGTCTGGGGCAACCTGGCCTACATCGAAGGCAAGGATGGCGATGGCAACTACATCAACAGCCTGAGCCCGCTCAACGGCAGCCTGGGTGTGCGGCTGGAGCAGCCCAACTGGAACATCAACACGGCGCTGCGCTTTGCCGACGACATGAACAAGGTGGGCAAGGATGCCAGGGGCAATGACAATATCAAGAGCGCGGGCTGGGGCGTGGTGGATCTCTATGCCCAGTTCAAGCCGATGCAGGATCTGCAGCTCAACGTCGGTGTCTTCAACCTGTTTGACAAGGAGTACGTCAGCTACGAGAGCATCACGGGGCTGAGTGCCACGACCAACACCAGCAACAAGACAGAGCCGGGCCGCAACCTGAGTGCACGGGTCAAGTACGTCTTCTAATGTCGGTGAGCAGCACGCACATCTTATGACTCAGGGGCCGCGAGGCCCCTTTTCTATGGACTGAAACCGGCCCACGGCCGCTAAAAAAAGAAACCCGCCAGAAGCGGGTGGAAAGATTGCAACACTAACCAGGAGGTGGTGTTACTCAATAGACTCCGCTCTTGTGGCAATAGTTCAATTTTATTGATGTTTTTCATTTTTGCTTCCCCTCGGGATCGCAGGATCCTCCCCTGCAAATCGGTTATCATTTGTGCCCCTTCTTCCCGCTGTCGAGGATCTATGCCCGCCTTCTCCTGGTTAGCCCTGTTCTTTGGCGCCTTCTACTTCGTCTATGGTGCCTATCTGCCGTTCTGGTCGCTCTGGCTGGAGGGGATCGGCGTGAGCGCCGAGATGATAGGTCTGTTGCTGGGAGCCGGGATGGCAATCCGCTTCGCCGGCAACCTGCTGGTGATGGGGCAGATCAAGGGGGCCGGGCACCTGCTGCCCGTTACCCGGCTGCTCTGTCTGCTGAGCCTGCTGGCCTTCCTCGGCTTTTATCTGAGTCACAGCCTCTGGTGGTTGGTGGGGCTGACCCTGGTGGCGAACTTCATCTACCCGACCCTGATGCCGGTGGGGGAGGCACTTGCCACCCGCATGGTGGTGCAGGCGCACCTCGACTACGGCAAGGTGCGGCTGTGCGGATCCTTTGCCTTCATAGTCGCGTCGACCCTGGTCGGGGCCCTGGTGGGGAATTTTGGCAGCGACTGGGTGCTGCACACCATGGTGGCGGGGCTGGTGCTGATGTTGCTGCTCAGCTGGCTGCCGCTGCATCCGGCGCCGCGGGACATTCAGGGGGAGCGGGCGAAAGCCTCCCTGCTCGATACCCTCAAGTCCCCCTCGGTGCGCCGTTTCTTGTTGATTTCTGCCCTGCTGCAGGGCAGCCATGCCGCCTACTACGGTTTCAGCGCCATGCACTGGAAGGCGGCGGGTTACAGCGGCACCACCATAGGCTATCTGTGGGCGTTGGGGGTGGTGGCGGAGATAGGCATGTTCGCTGCCGACAAGCGCTTCCTCAACCGGTTCGGCGCCCAGAGCCTGTTTCTGGTGGGGGCGATCGGGTGCGTGGTGCGCTGGATCCTGCTCGGTGCATCCACCGAGCTCCTGGTGCTGGTGGCGGGCCAGCTGCTCCATGCGGTCACCTTCTGCGTCAGCCACCTCGGCGCCGTGCGCTTCATGACCCGCCAGCTGCCGGCCGAGCAGCTGATCCCCACCCAGGCGCTCTACGCGGCGCTCGGGCTCGGCATGACGGTGGCCGCCCTGATGACGCTGTGCGGCCTGCTGTTCGAGCCGCTGGGTGGCGGCATCTTCTTCATCATGGTGCTGGTGGTGGTGCCCGTTTTCTTCCTGCGGCTGCGCCCTGGCGAGGCGGCTTCCGCCTGATCTTGGCCGACAATGTCTTGGCCAAAAATGTCCTGGCCGAAGATGAAGGCGCCAGCCAGAGAAAAGGGGAGCATGTGCTCCCCTTTTTGCATGGCGCTCGCCTCACGCTTGCTCGCTCAGATAGCGGCGGATCAGGGCGTGCCAGACCTCGGCGCCCAGGGTGCCCGCCAGCAAGGTACTGGAGGCCGCATCGAAGCGACCATCCTCTTGCCAGGAGAGGTGTGGCAAGAGTGCCGACAGGGTACGGTGATGGTGTTGCAGGGCCAGATCCAGCGCCTCCCAGAAGGCGCTTCCTTTCACGTAGAAAAGGGGATAGTAGGAGAGATCTCCCGCCTTGACCGCATCACTGGCCCGATAGAGGCCTGCCTTGGCATGGGGCAGGTGGTCTTTGCGCTGCGCCAGCTCGTCGGCGGCCGTGGTGGTGTCCAGACGGAAGCGGTGCAGCGACTTGATGGCAAGGTACTCCGCCAGGCTCTCGGCGACCCAGGTCGGTCTGGCCCGGGTGTCGAGCATGTGTACCGCCTCGTG
This sequence comes from Aeromonas piscicola, assembly GCF_000820005.1. GTDB lineage: Bacteria > Pseudomonadota > Gammaproteobacteria > Enterobacterales > Aeromonadaceae > Aeromonas > Aeromonas piscicola. The sequence continues at coordinate 100,037 of NZ_CDBL01000056.1, forward strand.
GGCACTGGTGCGCAGCAGGCGCAGTGGGGCATCGGCGGTGGGCTGGTTATCGCTGACCGGATAGTTGGCGACAAAGGCCCCGGCACCAGCGGCGCCTCCCAGCGAGTGGGTACTGATGTCGCGCGCCAGCCAAACCAGTTGCCAGGGCTTGCGTGGGGGCTGGGCATCGAGCTGGAAGGCGAGGTAATCGATGATGGCTTCCAGCTTCTTTTGCAAGCTGGCGATATTCAGCGCCCTGGCCATCTGATCGTGATGGATCTGCAGACGTGCTCCCTGCCGAGGCTGGGTTGTCGCTGGCAGGGCGAAGGGCAGGATCAGTGGCGGCTCGTCCATGCGGGGCATGGGGTGGCACTGGCCATCCGGCAGGCACACCTGACCCGGTTGTGCACCCTGCTGGCGTGGGAAATTCCCCCATTCGGTGACCAGCCAGCCGCCTTGTGGAAAGTAGAGGTTCTGCTGGGCCGAGGCATCGGCCCCGGTTGCAGGTACTGGCTTGAGCGTCACCTGCCAGCTCAGCTCGCGGCACCGGATGGGCTGGCCTGGCTTGACCCTGGCGCCGCTCTCCAGACAGGTAAGAGCAGGTAACCCCTGTTGTGGTGTGCCGCGCAAGGTACGGGCGGGCAGAAGAGTGAAAGGCTGTGTCCCTTCCGGGGTGAAGCGGATCAGCAGGGTGTCGGGTTTGGCGCTGGCCATGAGCTGATAGCTTGGGCCGGGCGGGGCCTGGACGGCTGCTCCCCAGAAGGGGAGCAGCAACAGGCTTTGGATGATGGGTGGAAGGGTCATGGTGTCGTTCCTGCGGGTTAGCGTTCTTGCTCATAGCCCAGCAGGTCACCCGGCTGGCAGCCCAGCTCGCGGCAGATGGCTTCAAGGGTGGAGAAGCGGACCGCTTTGGCATGACCGTTCTTGAGGATGGAGAGGTTGGCCTCTGTGATGTCGACCCGCTGGGCCAGTTCACGGGCTGTCATCTTGCGCTCGGCCAGCAGGGCGTCGAGCCGGATTATGATGGGCATGGGATCCTTACACCGTCAGTTGTTGTTCGTCGGCCAGCTGTTTGGCCTCGCGCATCACCAGTGCCAGTGCCGAGACAATCAAGCCGGCCAGCAGCAACTGGAAGTCCGACGAGCTGATGTTGATAGTGCCGTGCAGCTCGGGGCCTGGCAGGGTGAGCACTGTGTCCAGTAGCGGGGTCGTGATGATCTTGGTGACGAAGCTGGCACACAGCAGCAAGCCTATCAGCCGGTAGCGGCGGATCTGGCTGAAAGTGAACAGCATGGCGTGCCGATAGCCGCGAAACAGCTGGTGCAGTTGCCACAGGATCAGCATGAACACCAGGTCCGGCAGCAGCATGACCAGGGTAGCCAGCAGGCGAGTACCAAGGCCAAGCGGATAGTCGCTGACCGAGGTGGTGGGGGCGGCCTGCTGGGCGGCGGTAGCCTCCCCCATGGTGAGTGGCACGCCATTGAGCACCTTGTCACCCTCCTGAGCCAGCGCACTGATCAGCTCGTCCTGCAGGTAGTCGCTGCCGCCGAGCAGGTGGGACCAGGTGCCCAGCACCGTCATGATCGGGGTGGCCAGCAGGGCGAACAGCAGGATCCATTCGATCAGGCTGCTCATGCGTTCGAGCTTGTTGTATTTCATCCTATACCTCGTGATAGATGCCATGGGCCGCACAGTGCGGCATATGCTTACTGTTTATCGATAATCTGGCGCCAATGTTTATCGTTTTTCGATATTCAGTCAAGGGGTTTTTATTGAAAAACGATAAGGCTTGATGCACAAGAAGGAGATGACATTTTCCGGGCACCTCTCTAGACTGGCAGCTGCCGCGCTTAAATATTCAACATGGACAAGAGGTTACAGATGCACCAGGGATGGCTGCTGATCGGGTTGTCGCTCGCCTATCTGGGGCTGCTGTTTCTGATCGCTTATGTGGCGGACAAGAACAAGCGCCGCCGCCTCAAGGGGCAACCCCTGCTCTACAGCCTGTCGCTGGCGGTCTACTGCACCTCCTGGACCTTCTTCGGCACCGTCGGTCAGGCGAGTGAATCCCCCTGGTCGCCAGTGCCCATCTACCTTGGCCCCATGCTGGTCTTTCTGTTTGGCTGGCGACTGCTGGCCCGCCTCATCCTGGTGGCCAAGCGTGAGCACATCACCTCCATTGCCGACTTCATCGCCGCCCGCTACGGCAAGTCCCAGCGTCTGGCCATGGTCATAGCGCTGATCGCCATCATGGGCATACTCCCGTATCTGGTCTTGCAACTGAAAGCCATAGTGACCGGACTGGATCTGCTGATGGCCAACTCTGTGTCTGCCGGCCCCACTGGCAATACCGCCGGACTGGCCCTCGGCGTGGCTCTGCTGCTGGCGCTGTTCAGCATACTGTTCGGCACCCGCAACCTGGATGCCACCGAGCACCACAGAGGCATGGTGGTAGCCATTGCCTTCGAATCCGTGGTCAAGCTGCTCGCCTTCGTGACCGTGGGGGGCTTCGCGCTCTGGCTGATCCTGAGCAAGCCGAGCCAGGCCCGCACCCTGGTGGCCAGCGACTTTCTCGATGCCGTGGTGGCGGTGACGCCGGGCGGTCTGCTGGAGCTCGCCATCTACACTCTGGTCGCCATGTGCGCCGTCATCTGCCTGCCGCGCCAGTTCCACGTGACCGTGGTGGAGAACAATCAGGGCCAGGATCTGCACTGGGCGCGCTGGCTGTTCCCGCTCTACCTGTTCGTGATGGGGCTCTTCATCTGGCCGCTGACGCTGGCGGGCAAGCAGTGGGTGGGGGCCGGCATGGCCTCGGATACCTATGTGATCAGCCTGCCCATGTCGCTCGGTTTCGACGGCATGGCGATGCTGGCGTTTCTCGGCGGCACCTCGGCGGCCACCGGTATGGTGATCGTCTGTACCATTGCCCTGGCCATCATGGTCAGCAACGATCTGGTGCTGCCTGTGCTGCTGCGCCGCTTCTGGCAGCAGGGGCGCGACGAGCGGCTGGTGCGGCTGCTGCTGCAGGTGCGCCGGGGCGCCATCCTGCTGATCCTGCTGGCGGCCTGGGGGCTCTACCTCTGGCTTGGGGATCTCACCAGTCTGTCGCGCATCGGCTATCTGTCGTTTGGCGCCGTGGCCCAGTTTGCCCCCGCCCTGTTGCTCGGCCTCTACTGGCGGCACGGCAACCGCAAGGGGGTCTATCTTGGCCTCGCACTCGGGGTCAGCCTCTGGTTTGTCACCCTGCTGGCTGAGAGTGGCCTGCTGGCCGGCTCGCCGCTGGAATCCCTGCTGGCGCCACCCGACTGGCCCGCATTTCGCGATCTGAGCCTGGGGGCCTGGTGCATCTTCCTGAGCCTCTTGCTCAACCTGCTCGGCTATGTGGCGGGCTCCCTGCTGTCGCGGGCGGCGGTGAGCGAGCGGCTGCAGGCGGCCAACTTTGTCGGCAAGCCGAGCCGCGATACCACGGCCCTCTATCAGGCGCGGGTCTCGGTCAAGGAGCTGGAGATGCTGGCGGCCCGTTTCGTCGGCTCGAGCCGGGTCAAGCGGGCCTTCGGTCGTTTCGCCGGCGAGCGGGGCGGCACCCTGGCGCCCCAGATGCAGGCTTCGGCTGAGCTTATCGCCCATACCGAGCGGCTGCTGGCCGGGGTGTTTGGCACTTCGTCCGCCCGGTTGGTGCTGGCGTCGGCACTGCAAGGGCGCAACATGCAGCTCGAGGAGATTGCCACCATAGTGGACGAGGCCTCCGACGTGTTTCGCTTCAACCGCGGCCTGCTGCAGGGGGCCATAGAGCACATGGGGCAGGGGATTTCCGTGGTGGATCGGGAGCTCAAGCTGGTGGCCTGGAACCGGCGCTACATAGAGCTGTTCCACTACCCGCCGGGCCTCATCCAGATGGGGCGATCCATCGAGGAGATCATCCGTTACAACGCTGAGCAGGGGCTGTGCGGCCCGGGCGATATCGAGGCCCATGTGGCGCGGCGGGTCGCTTTCATGCTGCGCGGCAGCCCCCATATCTCGGCGCGGGAGCGACCCGATGGCCGGGTGATCGAGATGCAGGGCAACCCCATGCCGGCCGGCGGTTTCGTCATGACCTTTACCGACATCACCCCGTTTCGCGACGCCGAGCGGGTGCTGCGGGAAGCCAACGAACACCTGGAGGCACGGGTGGCCGAACGCACCCACGAGCTGTCTGAGCTCAACCGCCAGCTGCTGCTGGTGAACCAGCAGGTGGAGCGGGCCAACCACTCCAAGAGCCGCTTCCTGGCGGCGGTGAGCCACGATCTGACCCAACCCCTCAATGCGGCCAAGCTGTTTACCTCTTCCCTGCTTGAGATGCTGCCACCCCGGGATGAGACGGCCCGCATCGCCCGTCACATCGACGATGCGCTGGGGGCGACCGAGGATCTGATCACGGATCTGCTCGACATCTCGCGGCTCGAGGCGGGCAAGTTCAAGGCTAAAAAGCTCGATTTCGCCCTGCACGACGTGTTCGACAACCTCAAGGCGGAGTTCGGGGTGCTGGCTCAGGCGGGGGGCATACAGTTCTCGGTGGTGGAGAGCAAGCTGGCCGTGTACAGCGACGTGCGCCTGCTGCGTCGGGTGCTGCAAAACTTCCTCACCAATGCGTTTCGCTACAACCCGGGTGGCCGTGTGCTGCTCGGTTGCCGCCGGCTGGGGGACAAGGTGCGCATCGAGGTGTGGGACAACGGCCCCGGCATCCCGGCCGACAAGCAGGAGGCCATCTTCGACGAGTTCTCCCGCCTCGATCACTCCCGCACCGCCAAGGAGCAGGGGTTGGGGCTGGGGCTCGCGATCGCCCGCGGCATTGCCCTGGTGCTGGGGCACAACCTGACCCTGCGCAGCTGGCCGGGGGCGGGATCCGTGTTTGCCATCACCCTCAATCTGGCGACCCGTCCTGTCGCAACGACGCAGGTGGCGGCGCCCGCCCAGCGGGACAGCCAGCTGGAGGGGATCCGGGTGCTCTGCATCGACAACGAGAGCGACATTCTCATCGCCATGCACTCCCTGCTGGGTCGCTGGGGTTGCGAGGTGGTCTGCGCCCAGAGTCTGGTTCAGGCGGAGGATCTCATCGCCGGCGGCTTCCTGCCGCAGCTGGTGCTGTCCGATTACCACCTGGATGACGGCAAGACAGGCTTGCAGGCATTGCACATGCTGCGCCTCGCCCATGGCAACGACATAGGCGGCATCATCATCAGTGCGGATCGCAAGAGCGAGTTGCAGGCGCAGATCCGTGAACACGGCTACGGCTACATCAGCAAACCGGTCAAGCCGCTCAAGTTGCGAGCGCTGATGAACAGCATATTGCGGCCGGCCAAACTTGATGATGATCACGAAACAAGTAATTCGTCTGATTTTTAATCTCAGCCCCGAGGTGTCAAGATAGGCGCTTTCTTACACAACAAAGCGTCCTTTTTGCTCGTTTGGGGCTATTTTCCGATAAAAAGTGGCTTATTAATAACCTGTCAGGGGTTTGCCCTTCCTCGTTTAACTCCTTATATTCAACTTGCGATTATTTTTTGTCGCAAATCAAGTTGTGCAAAAGGCAAACCGGACGAAAGTCCGGGACGCAAAGCTTCCGGTCTAAGGGTCAGCAGTACCTAGGATAGCGGGGCCACCACAGGTTGTTTCGTCCATGGGCCAAGCCATGGCGCGATGTTGTCTGCGTTACCTGTCTGGTTGGCGTTGCCTTTTTCGTTGTTAATTCCAAGAACGAAATAAGGATATTCAACTATGTTAAGTCCAAAACCCTCAGTACTGGCGTTGTTGGTCGGGGGTCTGTGTGCCTCCTCCGCGTTCGCTGCCGCCCCCGGCAAACCCACCATCGGCTGGGGTGAAACCAAGTTCGCCATCGTCGAAGTGGATCAAGCCGCCACCTCCTACAACAAACTGTTCAAGGTGCACGCCGATGGCGCGCCGGTCAGCGTGAGCTGGAACCTCTGGTCCGGTGATGTCGGCCAGACCGCCAAGGTGCTGCTCGATGGCAAGGAGGTGTGGTCAGGCGCTGCCTCCGCCGCCGGCACAGCCAACTTCAAGGTGACCAAGGGGGGTCGCTACCAGATGCAGGTAGCCCTGTGCAACGCCGATGGTTGCACCCTCTCCGACAAGAAAGAGATCCTGGTGGCCGACACCGACGGTAGCCACCTGGTGCCGCTGAAGGCGCCACTGCAGGAGAACAACAAGCCTTACGCCAACAAGTCCGGCAAGGTGGTGGGGGCCTACTATGTGGAGTGGGGCGTCTATGGTCGCAAGTTCACCGTGGACAAGGTCCCGGCCCAGAACCTGACCCACATCCTCTACGGCTTTACTCCCATCTGCGGGGGCAATGGCATCAATGACAGCCTGAAAGAGATCGCGGGCAGTTTCGAGGCGCTGCAACGCTCCTGCGCCGGGCGCGAGGACTTCAAGGTCTCCATCCACGATCCCTGGGCCGCCATCCAGATGGGGCAGGGCAATCTCACCGCTTATGACGAGCCCTACAAGGGCAACTTCGGCAACCTGATGGCGCTCAAGAAGGCCTATCCGGACCTGAAAATTCTCCCCTCCATCGGCGGCTGGACCCTCTCCGACCCCTTCTTCTTCTTTGGTGACAAGACCAAGCGCGACACTTTCGTCGCCTCGGTGAAGGAGTACCTGCAGACCTGGAAATTCTTCGACGGGGTGGATATCGACTGGGAGTTCCCGGGTGGTCTGGGAGCCAACCCCAACCTGGGCAGCGCCTCCGATGGCGAGACCTATGTGCTCCTGATGAAGGAGCTGCGCGCCATGCTCGACGAGCTGAGCGCAGAGACGGGCCGTACCTATGAGCTCACCTCCGCCATCAGCGCCGGCGGTGACAAGATTGCCAAGGTGGACTATCGCGCCGCCCAGCAATACATGAATCACATCTTCCTGATGAGCTATGACTTCAACGGCGCCTGGACCAACACAGGGCTGGGTCACCAGACCGCGCTCTATGAAGCGAGCTGGGATCCCAACACCAAGTACACCACCGACAAGGGGGTGAAGGCGCTGCTGGGCCAGGGCGTGGATCCGGGCAAGGTGGTGGTGGGCGCGGCCATGTATGGCCGTGGCTGGACCGGCGTCAGCGGTTATCAGGGCAACAACCCCTTCACCGGCACCGCCACCGGCCCCATCGCGGGCAGCGAAGCGGAAGGGATCTGGGAGAAGGGGGTCATCGACTACCGTGGCATCGCCAAGGGCAAGATGGCCGGTGACTGGCAGTACAGCTACGACGAAGTGGCCGAGGCGCCCTATGTGTTCAAGGCCTCCACCGGCGAGCTCATCACCTTCGATGACGATCGCTCGGTCAAGGCCAAGGGGCAGTACGTACTGGCCAACCAGCTCGGCGGCATGTTCGCCTGGGAAATCGACGCCGACAACGGCGACATCCTCAATGCCATGCACGAGGGGCTGGGCAACGGCGAAGGCACAACACCGCCGGTCAACAAGCCGCCGGTGGCCAACGCAGGCAATGATCTCGCGGTGACCGGGCCGGCCCAGCTGGTGCTGGATGGTTCCTCATCCCGCGATCCGGAAGGGGCCGTACTGAACTACAGCTGGACCCAAGTTTCCGGTCCCAAGGCGACCCTGAGCGATGCCAACCAGGCCAAGGCCAAGGTGAGCGTTGATGCGGTCAGCCAGGACGTGAATCTGGTGTTCGAACTGACGGTGACCGACGATCACAACCTCAGTGCCAAGGATCAGGTTGTCGTGACCAACAAGGCGCCGCAACCCAACCTGCCACCGGTGGTGACGGTGCAGGACAAGGTCTCGGTCCTGGCTGGCAAGCAGGTGAGCATCACTGCCAACGCCACCGATCCCAACGGTGACACCCTGAGCTATCAGTGGAGCGTGCCGGCAGGGCTCAGCGCCAGCGGTCAGAACAGCAAGACCCTGGTGGTGACTGGCCCCAACGTGACAGTGGAGACCGGCTATGACCTCACGGTCACGGTGACCGACGGCGCGCTGGATGCCCAGGGCAAGACCCGTCTCACCGTGACCCCGGTCAGCGGTGGCGGCGACTGTGGTGCCACGGATCCTGATGCGGTCAACTGGCCGGCCTGGAAGGCCGCGACCACCTACAACGGTGGCGAGAAGGTGAGCCATAACCAGCTGGTGTGGCAGGCCAAGTACTGGACCCAGGGCAATGAGCCGAGCCGCAGCGCCGATCAGTGGAAGCTGACAAGCCAGGTGCAGCTGGGCTGGGATGCCGGTGTGGCCTACAACGCCGGTGACCTGACCACCCATAACGGCCGCAAGTGGAAGGCCCAGTACTGGACCAAGGGCAATGAGCCCGGCAAGCACGACGTCTGGCAGGATATAGGCGCCGCCAGCTGCCCCTGATGTTTGAACCTGTTCGGGGGGCGCATCATGCGCCCCCATTTTTTCCCGCGTGTATGCCAAGAGGTATGAGATGAAAAAACACCCACTAACCCTGCTGCTGGCCGGACTCTGTCTGAGCGGTCAGCTGTGGGCCGCCGCCCTGTATGACATCAATCAGGGATACAGCGGCGGCAGCCAGGTCAGTTTCAACGGCCAGATCTATGAGGCCAAATGGTATGCCAATCCGGGCCAGAGCCCTGGGCTGCAGGTCGCCAACGAGTGGGACTCTCCATGGGCCCTGATGGGTGACGATGAGGCGACCCCGCCCGACGGCGGCGCTGGCATCACGCCTCCGGTGGAGGGGGGCAGCGGCACGACCGAAGGCTCGCCCGTCTACCTGAGCCAGAGCGAGCTGGATGCCAAGGAGAAAGCGCTCACCGACTTCCCGGCCATGGCGGCAGTCAAGGCCTCTATCGCGACCCGCGACAACGCCGTGGTCGAGGCGGTGGCCCCCGGGCTGCCGCTCAATCCCGCCAACGTCAAGCGGGTCGAGGGGTTGATCAGCGAGTCGCAGTTCAACTTCCTGTTCCCGCTGCGGGCCCCGGAATACACCTATCGCGGCTTCCTGCAGGCGGTGGCCAAGTTCCCGGCCTTCTGCGGCGACTACAGCGACGGACGCAATGCCGAGGCCATCTGCCGCAAGTCGCTGGCCACCATGTTTGCCCACTTCGCCCAGGAAACCGGCGGTCACGAGAGCTGGCGACCCGAGCCCGAGTGGCGCCAGGGCCTGGTCTGGGTGCGGGAGATGGGCTGGACCGAGCAGATGCGCGGCGGTTACAACGCCGAGTGTCGACCGGATGTGTGGCAGGGCCAGCAGTGGCCGTGCGGAAAGTTCGAGAACGGCGAGTTCAAGAGCTACTTCGGCCGTGGCGCCAAGCAGTTGTCGTACAACTACAACTACGGTCCCTTCTCCGAGGCCATGTTCGGCACAGTGCGTACCCTGCTGGACAACCCGGAGAAAGTGGCGGACACCTGGCTCAACCTGGCCAGCGCCGTCTTCTTCTTCGTCTATCCGCAGCCGCCCAAGCCCTCCATGCTGCACGTGATCGATGGCACCTGGCAGCCCAATGACCACGACAGGCAGAACGGCCTGGTGCCGGGCTTTGGGGTGACCACCCAGATCATCAACGGCGGGGTGGAGTGCGGTGGCGCGGCCGAGCACGCCCAGTCCCAGAACCGCATCACCTACTACCAGGCCCAGGCCCAGTATCTGGGGGTGCCTGTGCCGGCAGACGAGGTGCTCGGTTGCAAGAACATGAAGTACTTTGACGAGGCGGGTGCCGGCGCCCTGCCCATCTATTGGGAGAATGACTGGAGCTATGTGCCGGGCAACCCCAATGGCGGCAAGAGCTACGCCTGCAAGCTGGTGGGCTACCAGACCCGCTTCAGTGCCTTCAAGGCGCGGGACTACAGCCAGTGCGTACAGCACTTCTTCCCCGAGGTGGTGATCGAGGACAACGGCGGTGGCACCAACCTGCCGCCGGTGGCCAACATCAGCGGCCCGAGCGAGGCGCTGGGCGGTGCGACCGTGCTGCTCTCCGGCCAGGGTTCGAGCGACCCGGAAGGCAAGCCGCTCGGCTACGCCTGGACTCTGCCTGCCGGGGCCAGCGCCTCGGATCTGACTCAGTCCACCCTGAGCGCCACCCTGCCGCCGACTCCGGTCAGCGACACCCGCTACGGCTTCGTGCTCAAGGTGACCGACGAGAAGGGGCTCAGCCGCAGTGCGACCCACGAGATCCTGATCAAGGGCAGCGGCGGCACCACGCCGCCGGATGGCAACCCGCCCTACAAAGCAGGTACGGCCTACAAGGCCGGTGACAAGGTGAGCAATATGGGGGGCAACTACCAGTGCAAACCCCACCCCTACACCGGCTGGTGCGCGGGCGCGGCCTGGGCCTATGAGCCGGGCAAGGGCACGGCCTGGGGGGATGCCTGGATCAAGCTGTGACGACTGTATTCGTTCAATAAAAAAGGCCCGTCAGGGCCTTTTTTTCATGGAGGGATGCGCTATCAGAGCGGCTTTTGCCACAGGCTCAGCAGCAGATCCTGTTCCAGCTCGTCCGGTCCCTGCTGGGTAAAGGCGTGGCGCTGTTCACCGCTGGCGCGCCAGCCGAGGCGGCTGGTTTCCAGAATGAAGCTGCGCAGGGACTGATCCATGGTCATGGCGAACTGGCAACGCTCCTGGCCCAGGGAGGTGAGACCACCGAGGGTGGGCCAGCTAAGGGGGTGTTCCATGCTCACCGGGTTGAGGCTGACCCTCAGCTGCCACTGGTGGCGCGGGCCCGGTTGCAGGTAAAGCAGGTAACCGCCCGGTGCCAGCCAGCTGACCAGTTGCTCTGTCTTGACCTTGAGATCGTTGACCAGCAGCACCTGGGCCGTACCCGGCAGGATCGGGGCGCGGGCCGGATCGGCGATGACGAACTGAGCTTCCGGCTGCGCCTTGTTGGCGGCAAAGATGGTGTTTTTGGCGATGTCGACGCCGGCAAATTGCCAGCCCGGCAGGCGCTCGGCCAGGGCGCGGCAGTAGTAGCCTTCGCCGCAACCCAGGTGGATCAGCTCGCGGGGGCCGAGCGGGGCGAGCAGGGCCGCGATGGCATCCACCAGCGGCGCCTGGTGACCCTGTTCCAGGAAGTTGCGCTTGGCGCGCATCAGGGCGCGGCTGTCACTGTCCTTGGGGTTCTTCTTGCCGGGAATGAGATCCAGATAGCCTTCCGGAGCCGGATCGAAATGGTGCTTGTTGTCGCAATAGACCCCGCGGGATGCTTCGTGAAGATGCAGGGGACTGCGGCAAAGGGGACATTGAAGATGCATACACACTCGCTTGGTTGAGGCCGGGGAAGGGCGTGCAGGATTATAGGGGAGACGATCAGAAAAGGCTGCCGTGGCAGCCTTTTTTATCCAACGGCTCTGTGCTGAGCCGTCAGGGAACCCTGTCAGCGGGTGCCAAACACCACTATTGTCTTGCCGTGGGCGGAGATCAGCTCCTGCTCTTCGAGCATCTTGAGGATCCGGCCGACGGTTTCGCGGGAGCAGCCAACGATCTGGCCTATCTCCTGACGGGTGATCTTGATCTGCATGCCATCCGGGTGGGTCATGGCATCCGGCTGTTTGGCCAGATTGAGCAGGGTCTGGGCGATCCGGCCTGTGACGTCCAGGAAGGCCAGGTTGCCGACTTTCTGACTGGTGTGCTGCAGTCGGGTCGCCATCTGACCGGAGAGACGCATCAGTATTTCCGGATTGACCTGGATCAGCTGACGGAACTTCTTGTAGGAGATCTCGGCTACTTCACAGGAGCCCTTGGCGCGCACCCAGGCGGAACGCTCCGGATTCTCGCTCTCCTCGAACATGCCCATCTCGCCCAGGAAGTCGCCCTGGTTCAGATAGGAGAGGATCATCTCCTTGCCTTCATCGTCCTTGATCAAGACGGCCACAGTGCCCTTGACGATGTAGTAGAGGGTTTCCGCTTTCTCACCCGCATGGATCAGGGTGCTCTTGGCGGGATACTTATGAATGTGGCAGTGCGACAAGAACCATTCCAGGGTGGGATCGCTTTGCGGTTTGCCAATGACCATGAGAATTCCTCTGTAGTGTCTTTTTATGGACTCGTGCGTCCGGGCAAGCTGCCAACCTTGCCATTCCTTGTATTAGTCGCAGTAGGATAAGAGCCTTTGTCTGTGCTGACAAGGCTTTGAGGGCTTTTGCCAGATCCCCTTGTGGCCTGCTGCGCTATCCCGCCCATTTTAGGGAAGATAGCGGCATCAGATGTTGATTTTGATCTAGTTCGCCTGCAAGTTCGCGAAAATGGCGGACATGTGCCGCTGCCGCACCGTCTGGGGTATGCTATGTCAGTCAGATCTGTCGTCATTAAGAGGAAATGTGAGATGAAAGCCAAGGTCAGCTGGGTGGAAGGCATGAAGTTTGTCGGCGAGAGTGAGTCCGGTCATCAGGTGACCCTGGACGGCGCCAACCCCGGCGAAGGTGCCAGCCCGATGGAGATGATCCTGCTGGCGGTGGGCGGTTGCAGCTCGATCGACGTGGTCTCCATCCTGGAGAAGGCGCGTCAATCCGTGACCGCTTGCCATGTGGAGCTGGAAGGGCAGCGAGTGGAGTCGGTGCCGCGGGTATTCGAGAAGATCCACCTCAACTTCGTCGTGACCGGCAAGGGGCTGGCGGAGAAACAGGTGGCCCGCGCCGTGGATCTGTCGATGGAAAAGTACTGTTCCGTTTCCCTGATGTTGGAAAAAGCGGTAGAAATTACCCATAGTTATCAAATTCTTGAAGCCTGATAGCCGTGACTCTTCCGATTGAATAACACCATGACATAAGGAAAGTGCAATGAAAAACATGATCGTGTTACTTCCCCTGCTGGGGCTGGCGGCCTGCAGCATGCCGCAACCGACCCAGTACCAGTACAGCCAGTATCAGTGCGGGGAAGAGCTGTTGGCCGTGACCTATGATGCCCAGGCTGACATGGTGCAGTTCCCCTATGCCGGCGTGTATCACAAGCTGGGCAGGGTAGAAGCGGAGTCCGGTGCCAAGTATTCCGACGGCGTCACCACCTTCTGGAATCAGGAAAAGCAGGCCCTCCTCACGCAGAAAGGGGTGACCCTGCTGACCTGTCAGCGCAAGTGATCGTCATGGCATGATCACAACGGCCTGCTCTCGCAGGCCGTTTTGTTTTATGGGGAAGGGATCTGTATCAGCGGGTCGGCAGGGCGCTCAGCATCTGGCTGGCTAGTTGCTGGCTCAGCTGGCGGCGTGACGCCTCCGGGATGGCCACGTCGCTGGCGAGGGAGATGGCGCTGCTCCACACCGCCTGCTGGGTACGCCGGTCGAGCAGCACTATGGCAAGGGTACCTTTGCGATCGCCGGCCTTGGCCTGCAGCCCGGGCGTCATGCCGAGGCGGGCGAAGATCTCGCCATCGCTCAGATCCTTGCTGCCCGCGACGCCGATGGCGACCCAGACATCGGCCTCGGCGAGCGGCACGCTCTGCCAGCCCTTGCTGCCCAGCTCCTGGTTGACCGCCTGCTGCACCGGCTCCAGCCAGCCCTCGGCACTGTCACCCGCATACTGGAACTGCTCGGCCAGCGCGTAGCGCGGCGTCGCCCCGAACGGCCAGCTGGCCGCCGGTCGCACCACCATGGTGCCCGACTCGACGGTCGGGGCTGCTGGGCCGCTGCTGCAACCGCCCAGCAGGGCGGCCAATACCACAGAGAGAAACGCTAACCGCATCATAAACTCCTTGGCTCAGGTGATCTTGCCGGTTTCGAGCAGTTGCTGGATCAGCGGGCGCAGGATCAGCTCCATCGCGAAGCCCATCTTGCCACCCGGCACCACTATGGTGTTCATCCGTGACATGAAGGCGCCATCTATCATCGACAGCAGGTAGGGGAAGTCCACCTGCTTGATGCCACGAAACCGTATCACCAGCATACTCTCGTCCAGACTCGGGATCACCTTGGCACTGAAGGGGTTCGAGGTATCCACGGTCGGCACCCGCTGGAAGTTGATGTGGGTGCGGGAAAACTGCGGTGTGATGAAGTTGATGTAGTCGTCCATGGAACGGACGATCGAATCGGTCACCGCCTCGCGCGAGTGACCCCGCTCCGAGGTGTCGCGAATGAGCTTCTGGATCCACTCCAGGTTGACGATGGGCACCACGCCGATGAGAAAGTCCACGTGGCGGGCCACGTTGTGATCCTCGGTGACCACGCCGCCGTGCAGCCCCTCATAGAACAGCAGGTCGGTGTCGGCTGACAGGTTTTGCCAGGGAGTGAAGGTGCCCGGCATCTGGTTGAAGGGCACTGCCTCGTCAAAACTGTGCAGGTAGCGCCGATACTGACCGCTGCCGTTCTGGCCGTACTCCTGAAAGAAGCTCTCCAGCAGGCCGAAATCGTTGGCCTCGGGGCCGAAATAGCTGATGTGGCGCCCCTGTTCGCGCGCCTTGCGGATCGCCACGTCCATTTCCGGTCGGGTGTAGCGATGAAAGCTGTCCCCTTCCACCACCGCCGCTTTGTAACCCAGCTGATGAAACATGGAGCGAAAGGCGTTGGTGGAGGTGGAGGTGCCGGCACCGGACGAACCGGTAACCGCAATGATGGGATGCTTGGCCGACATAGAATTCTCTCTTCCTTGGGAGTTCCGTTATAAAGGCATGTTCCGAGTGCGGTCAAGTGCGCCGCTTGTCGGTACTGTCTTGCAACAGGCAGCCTGGCGTGACACTTGTTACCGGGTAATCAGTGATGAAGGGGGAGTCGCGCCACAAAAAAAGGGCTGACGATGCAGCCCTGATTGAGATGGCGCAGACGCGCCGTCGTTTCGTGTAGCCAGGGCTAGCTGGCGCCTTGCTTGCTCGTCGGTTTTATCCCCACCATCACGGCCCCCAGCAGGATGAAGATCACCCCCACCGCCTTGCCCGGCTCCAGCGATTCGGCAAAGCTCGGTATGCTGACCGCCAGCAGATAGACCAGCGCATAGCTGGTACTGAGCAGGGGATAGGCGATGTTGAGCGGGGTGGAGTGCAGCGCCGCCAGCCAGCAGAGCAGCGACAGGGCATAGCAGCCCACCCCGGCGAGGATGACCAGCAGCGGCAGCGGGTGGGCCAGCATGACGGCGAGATCCGCCTGCCAGACGGGCAACTGGATCACCCCCCACTTCATGCCGAGCTGGGCCAGTGTTACCAGCACTATGCTGCCGAGCACATAGAGATACCCCTTGTGCGCGGGCTTACCCATTACCGCAGGTTCTTTGCCAACCCCACTCATAGCAAGCCTCCCAGCAAGAGGGCGCCAATGATGATGGCGCCAGCCCCCAGCCAGTTGTGATAGGTGATCTGCTCATGAAAGAACAGCCGCGAGCCTATCAGCACCAGCACCAGATTGATGCTGAGCATGGGGTAGGCCATGCTCAGCGGCAGCCGCTGCAACAGGTAGATCCAGAGCAGCATGCCGCTGCCGAGGGCCGCCACGCTGGCGATGAGCCAGGGTGACAACAGCTTCTGCCAGTGGCTGCAGGGCTGACGCTGCCAGCTGATGACCGCCTGCTTTTGCAGCATCTGGCCGCTGCAGGTCAGCAGGCACACCAGCAGGAGCAGCAGTATGTCCATCACTGGACCCCGTGGTAGATCAGCAGGGTCAGCCGATGACTCACGATCGTCTCGTCAGCGGGGGGCACAGGGCCCGTGTTGCCGTCCCTATCCGTCTTCATCAACAGGGCCACCTGACCTTTTTTACGCGCTTCTGCCAGCAAGGCAGGGAAGTCGGCGCGCGCCACGTAGCGCCCCTTGGCATCCGGATAGCCCAGCCCGTAATGCACTTCTCCCTTGCTGTCGAACAGGGTGATCTCGCTGCGCCGGGTTTCCCAGGCGAGGGAGGAGGCCAGCCCCACATCGTTGGCCAGCAGGGTGGTGGACTGTATCAGCACGGCCTGGTTGGCCTCGATGAAGCGCTCCGGCAGCTTGGAGTCGATCAGGGATTGCGGCAGCGCCCAGGGCAGGCCTATGGCCAGCACCATGGGGCAGAGCGCGCTCAGGGTCCAGCGGCGGCTGACCTCCTTCAACTGGATGAAACCGAGCAGGGCCCAGCCGGCGAAGATGATCATGGCAACCGCCAGCGCACCATGATCCTCTTCGCCGTAGACGGCGTGGCTGGGGGAGAAGGCCAGCACGGCGAGCACCGCCAGGCAGATGAGGCCGAACAGTCCGTTCAACCAGGCGTTGAGCCTGAATGCCTGCTCTTTGCCCTCCTTGAGCTTGTCCATGGCGCTGGCGGCCATCAGCATGGCCAGCGGGGCGAAGCAGGGCAGAATGTAGGTGAGCAGCTTGCCCTTGGCGATGCTGAAGAACAGCAATGGCAGTACCACCCAGGCCAGCAGATAGAGGGTCTCCGGGCTTATCTTGCGATCCTGCCAGCCCTTGCGCAGAGCGCCTGGCAACAGGCCGAGCCAGGGCAGGGTGCCGAGCAGCCCCATGGGCAGGTAGTACCAGAACGGCGCCTTGTGCTGGGCGTTGTCCGCCGCGAAGCGCTGTATATGCTCAATCCAGAAGAAGTAGTGCCAGTAATCGGGCTCGCGCAGGTGCACGGCGATGGCCCAGGGGGCGGTCAGCAGGACCGCGCTCAGGATGGCCAGCGGCCCGAAGCGCACCAGCTCGAGCAGACGGCGCTGATAGAGGACGTAGGGCACTATGACGATGACGGGTACCGCCAGGGCGATGAAGCCCTTGGTGAGAAAGCCCATGCCGCAGGCGAGGCCGAACAGCAGATAGCCGCCGATCCGGCTGCGTAGCGATCCCTCCTTGCGGATGATGTAGAAGCTGACCATGGCCGCGTTGAGCCAGAGGGTGACCATGGCATCGAGCACGCTGTAGGTGCCTATGCCGTAGACAATCAACAGCGACAGATAGATGAGCCCGGCGAGGAAGGCCTTGCGCCGGCACTGCCACAGCTGCAGCGCGAACCAGAAGATCAGCACGGCGCTCAGGCCAGTGGCGGCGGCCGAGGCGAAGCGCACGGCGAAGTTGGTGTCACCGAACAGCTGCTGGCTGATGCTGTTGAACCAGTAGCCGGCGATGGGCTTCTCGAAGTAGCGCAAGCCCAGGAAGTGGGGCACGACCCAGTCTCCGGTGCTCACCATCTCCCGGCTTATCTCGGCGTAGCGGTTCTCGTCGGGGCTCCATAGCGGCCGCTGGTCGAGCGGCAACAGGTAAAACAAGAGAAAGAACAGGGGCAGGGCCCACTTGGTCAACTTCATGACATCCTCTGTAACATTGTGTGGTGAGCGCAATGATTCATCATGCCGCCCTCAGGGGCCCGATGTGCTGCGTCATGGTTCATCCTGCCACTTTCCGGTGGCCCGATGTGTTGCGTCATTGTCTATGCGTCGGCCTTGCAGCCAAGCCATCCCTCTCGCCCTGGCAGGGTGCCGCGTACCAGCCGCCCGGCGTCCAGCTGACCGGGGTCGGATGGTAACAGATCCCCCAGTGGAACAAAGCGTATGCCGCGCTCCCTGGCTTCGCTCAGCAGGGCATCGAACTGTTCGGCCATGACGATGCCTTCCACCTCGGCGTGAATGGTGTAGACGTGAGGCGCCACCTGCGGCGGTGTGCAGAGCCTGCCCAGGATGAAAGCGTTGAACTGCGCCGCCGTCACCTCAGGGCCGACCACTTCATCGAAGGTGGGCAGATTGACCGGGATTTGCGGCGTACCGAGCTGCCCATCCTGCAACAGGGGCCGAAACAGGCCGCTGCCGCGACAGTCGCTGTTGTAGCGAAAGCCGAACTGCTCCTTGGCCTGGGTGGTGAGCGGGTCTGCCCGCCAGCCGGCGGCGGCGGAGCAGTCTACCTCCCGTCCCAGGATCTGGTTGAGCGCATCCACCCCGAGCCGGGTCTGGCGGATCAGTTCGACCTCGCCCCAGCGTCCTGTGTTGGCCTGCCAGCCGTGGTGATCCCAGGCGTGCAGCCCCACCTCGTGACGGGCGCTGTCGGTGTCGCGCATCAGGGAGCCCAGCTGTTTGCCGATGGACTTGCCGGGCCAGGCGGTGCCGGCCAGCAGTATGTCCAGCCCATAGAGGGATGCTGCGTTGGAGCGCAGCATCTTGAGCATGAAGCGGGGTTTGAGCAGGCGCCACAGGTGGCGCCCCATGTTGTCGGGGCCGACCGAGAAGAAGAAGCTGGCCTTGACCTGATGCTGGTCGAGCAGTTGCAGCAAGCGGGGAACCCCGTCACGGGTCCCCCTGAAGGTATCAACGTCGATCCGCAGACCCACATCAATCATGCTCGACTCCCGTGATGACCGCCCCTTGCAGGAAGAAGTCCAGGGTCTTGCCTATGGTCTCTTCCATTTCGATGGTCGGTTCCCAGTCGATCAGGCGGCGGGCATTCTTGATGCTCGGACGGCGGTGGGAGACATCCTGATAGCCATCGCCGTAGAAGGACTTGCTCTCCACCATCTTGAATCCAGCAAACGGCGGGAAGTGGTGGCGCAGCGGGTGGGCCTCGAACTTGGTGAGCAACACCTCGGCCATCTGCTGGATGCTGGCCTCGTTGTCCGGGCTGCCGATGTTGATGATCTGGCCATCACAGCGGTTGCCCTTGTTCTCTATGATGCGGAACAGGGCCTCGATGCCGTCCTCGATGTCGGTGAAGCAGCGCTTCTGGGCGCCACCATCCACCAGCTGGATCGGGGTGCCGTCCACCAGGTTCAGGATCAGCTGGGTGATGGCGCGGGAGCTGCCGATGCGCGCGGAGTCCAGGCTGTCGAGGCGCGGCCCCATCCAGTTGAAGGGACGGAACAGTGTGAAGCTGAGCCCCTCTTTCTTGCCATAGGCCCAGATCACCCGATCCAGCAGCTGCTTGGAGACGGAGTAGATCCAGCGCTGCTTGTTGATGGGGCCGACGATGAGGCGGGATTCATCTTCATCGAAGCTGTGATCGTCGCACATTCCGTACACCTCGGAGGTGGAGGGGAAGATGATGCGCTTGTTGTACTTCACGCAGTAGCGGACGATCTTGAGGTTCTCTTCAAAATCGAGCTCGAACACGCGCAGCGGGTTGCGGGTGTATTCGATGGGGGTGGCAATGGCCACCAGCGGCAGGATCACGTCGCACTTCTTGATGTGATACTCGATCCACTCGGTGTGGATGCTGATGTCCCCTTCCACGAAATGGAAGTTGGGGTGGCCGATGAAGCGCTCCAGTGCGCTGGCGCCAATATCCAGCCCATAGACCTCGTAACGGCCATCCTTGAGCAGGCGCTCGGTCAGGTGGTTGCCGATGAAGCCGTTGACCCCGAGGATCAACACCCGGGTCAGGCGCTCCTTGCGCAGGGCATTGCTGGCCTTGGGGCCGAGCCGCATGCCTGCCACCAGACCCAGTTCACGGGCGAGCTGGGCGCCACGCACATAGAGACCACCTTCTGCCTGGCCGGCCACGATTTCCAGCACCCCTTCACCGCAGGCGATGCGCAGCGGATCCTGGCTGAGGATGGTGCCGGGCAGCTTGTCACTGGTCTGCTCGAGATGATTTGCCTTCCACACCGTCAGCTTGCGATCGCCAGCGAAACTGAACGCGCCCGGATAGGGCTGGGTGACGGCGCGCACCAGGTTGTAGAGCGCCCGGGCCGGGTTATCCCAGTGCAGCTCGCCGTCGGCCGGAGTGCGGCGGCCATAGTAGCTGGCCTTGCTCTCATCCTGCGGGGTGAGCGAGATGTCGCCGGCGCGCAGTTTCGGCAGTTCGGCCTCCAGCAAGGTCCTGGCGGCGAGGCGCACTTTGCCATGCAGGGTCAGCGCCGTGTCGGCGTCTTTTATCTCGACGGCCTGCTGAGCGACGATGGCGCCGGCATCGGGCCGCGCCGTCATCTGGTGCAGCGTGATGCCGGTCTGGGTTTCGCCATTGACCAGGCACCAGTTGATGGGCGCGCGGCCGCGGTAGGCGGGCAGCAGGGAGCCATGCAGGTTGAAGGCCCCGGCCGAGGGGATGTCCAGAATCGCCTGCTTGAGCATGTTGCGATAGTAGAAGGAGAAGAGGGCCTGGGGCGCCAGCTCCTTGATGCGCTCGACCCAGAGCGGATGGTTGACATCCTCGGGGGAGTAGACCGGCAGATCGTGCTCGGCGCAGAGCTGGGCTACCGAGCCGAAGAAGCGGTTCTCGCCGGGATCATCGGCGTGGGTGAAGACGGCCTGGATCTCGTAGCCTGCCTCGAGCAGGGCCTCGATACCGGTACAACCGATATCGTGATAAGCAAAGACGACAACTTTCATTATTCAGCTTCCTGTTGCGAAGGAGTGGAGGCGGTACGCACGACCTGATGGATGAAGTAGCGGGGACGGGCGCGCACGTCTGTGTACATGCGGCCTATGTATTCCCCCAGCAGCCCCATGCCCAGCAGCTGTACGCCGACGAAGGTGAAGAGAATGGCAAAGAGGGTGAAGACGCCATCGGCGGCCCAGTCTGCGCCCAGAATGAGGCGCATCAGGATCAGCAGGATGGAGAAGGTAAAGCCGATGCCCGCCACCACGCTGCCGACTATGCTGAGCAGCCGCAGGGGGGTGGTGGTCATGCAGGTGACCAGGTCATACATCAGGTTGATGAGGTGCATCAGGCCGTATTTGGATTCCCCGTGGGCCCGCTCGGCATGGCCGACTTCCAGTTCTATGGTGCGGCGGGCGAAGCTGTTGGCCAGGATGGGGATGAAGGTGCTGCGCTCCTGGCAGCAGAGCATGGCGTCTATGATGTGGCGGCGGTAGGCCCGCAGCATGCAGCCGTAGTCGCTCATGTGCACGCCGGTAGCCTTCTGCACCGACTTGTTGATGAGGCGGGAGGCGGTCTTGCGAAACCAGGAGTCCTGGCGGTTGCGACGAACAGTGCCTACCACGTCATAGCCCTGCATGGCGGCCTCCACCAGACGGGGGATCTCCTCCGGCGGGTTCTGCAGATCCGCATCCAGGGTGATCACCAGATCCCCTTTGGCGGTCTCGAAGCCGGCCATGATGGCGGCATGCTGACCATAGTTGCGATTGAGCAGCACCCCGACCAGCTTGCTGCCATCTTTGGCGGCGGCCTCGCTGATGATCTCGGTGGAGCCGTCGTGGCTGCCGTCATCGATGAGGATCACCTCGTAATCCTGGGGCAGGAGTTCGCAGGCGGCCGTGACCCGGCTCAGCAGCACGGGCAGGCTGGCCTCCTCGTTGTAGACGGGGATGATCACCGAAACCAGCTTGATGTCTGTGTTGTTCACGTGTCGTTACTCCAATATGTCGATGAGTGCCGCGACCACACGGTCAACGTCGGCCAGCGTCATGTCCGGGAAGAGTGGCAGGGTGCACAGGCGCGATGAGTTCCACTCGGTATGAGGCAGGCTGAGCGTCGGGTAGCGCTCGCGGTAGTATTTCTGGGTATGGGCGGCCCTAAAGTGCAGCCCTGTGCCGATGCCGCGCTCCTGTAGCGCCTGCATCAGCCGATCCCGGTCCAGACCACAGCGTTCGGGGTCGACCCGTACCATGAACAGGTGCCAGGCGTGCAGATGGGAATAGGCGGGCACGGCGAGCGGCATCAGCGGCAGGCCGGTCAGTTTTTCCTGATAGCGGGCCACCAGCTCGGCTCGCCTGGCATTGAGCTCGGGCAGGCGCG
Organism: Aeromonas piscicola; assembly: GCF_000820005.1. Taxonomy (GTDB): domain Bacteria; phylum Pseudomonadota; class Gammaproteobacteria; order Enterobacterales; family Aeromonadaceae; genus Aeromonas; species Aeromonas piscicola. Next base: position 121,546 of record NZ_CDBL01000056.1, read on the forward strand.
CCAGCTGCACCAGGGCGATGGCGGCGTTGATGTCGGCCAGGTTGTACTTGAAGCCCGGAGTGATCACTTCCGCCTGCGGCTTGCGGCCCAGGCTCATGCGATCGAAGGCATCCACCCCCAGCCCGTGAAACTTCAGCATGCGGGCCTTGTCCGCCAATTCCTTGTCATCGGTCACCAGCATGCCCCCTTCGGCGCAGGTCAGGTTCTTGATGGCATGGAAGGAGAAGATGGCGGTGCCGGTGGCGCCAATCCAGCGCTCCCGGTAGCGGGTGCCGACCGCGTGGGCCGCATCCTCGATGACGGGGATGCCGTGCTGGCGTGCCAGGTCGAGGATAGGGTCCAGATCGACGGGGGCACCGGCGTAGTGGACCGGTATGATGGCTTTGGTCCTGGCGGTGATGAGCGGCGCTATCAGTTCGGCGCTGGTCATCAGGGTGTCCCTGTCCACGTCGACGAAGACGGGCTCTGCGCCGAGCAGGGTGATGATGTTGATGGTGGAGACCCAGGTCTGGGAGGGGGTGATCACCTCATCCCCAGGACCTATCCCCAGCGCCATCAGGGTGACGTGCATGCCGGCGGTGGCGGAGCAGAGCGCGACCGCATGCTGGCAGCCGAATGTGTCACAGAATTGCTGCTCCAGCTCGTGATTCTTCGGGCCGGTAGTGATCCAGCCCGATTTCAGCACCTCACAGACAGCACTTATCTCAGCGTCGCCGATGGCGGGCTTTGAAAATGGCAGAAAATCTTGCATAAGCGATCCAACAATGAATATTAATCAGTGCCCAGCAGGCGGGGCAGCCCTAAAAATGATGTTCAACATATCGTATATAAAAGCGGGCCTGCAATGGGCCAGAAACAGCTGGTAACAATTAACTCATGCTGTCATCTTAAGTAGTGTGGTAAATATTTATAACCCCCAGATTGTTGTTTCTCCAAATTACATCATCTCTGACACTTTGGTTGTATCAATATGAATATTACTGTATTTGGAAGTGGCTACGTGGGCTTGGTCCAAGCCACAGTACTGGCCGATGTCGGCCACCAGGTTATCTGTGTCGATGTCGATGAACAGAAGGTGGCTGACTTGATGGCTGGTCAGGTTCCCATCTATGAACCCGGGCTGGAAGCCCTGCTTCAGCGCAATATCAAGAGCGGTGCCCTAGTGTTTACCACGGATGCCGTGCTGGCAGTCAAACATGGCGAGGTGCAATTTCTGGCGGTCGGCACGCCGCCGGGGGACGATGGCTCCGCCGATCTGCGCCATGTGCTGGCTGTGGCCGAAACCATAGCCTTGCATCGCGATGCCCCCGTCATCATAGTCAACAAGTCGACCGTCCCTGTGGGCACTGCCGACAAGGTAACGGCCAGAGTGAAAGCCATCTTGCAGCAGCGGGAGGCCTCTTTTTTCTTCGATGTGGTCTCCAACCCCGAGTTCCTGAAAGAGGGTTCCGCCATTCAGGATTGTCTGCGGCCGGATCGCATCGTGGTCGGCACCAGCAACGAGTCCTCCCGCCAGCTGATGCGCGAGCTTTACGAACCGTTCAACCGTAACCATGATCGTATCCTGTTCATGGATGTGCGCAGCGCCGAGCTGACCAAGTACGCCGCCAACTGCATGCTGGCTACCAAAATAAGCTTCATCAACGAGATGGCCGGGCTGGCCGAGCGAGTCGGTGCCGACATCGAGATGGTGCGCCAGGGCATAGGCTCGGATCAGCGTATCGGCTATCAGTTCATCTACCCTGGCTGTGGTTATGGCGGCTCCTGTTTTCCCAAGGATGTCAAAGCCTTGCTGGCAACGGCCCAGGAACTGCAATACGACACGCCGCTGATCCGGGCGGTGGAGCGGGTCAATGAGCAGCAAAAATCACGGCTCTACGAGCTGCTGTCCGGCTTCTTCTGCGCCCAGGGTGACTCGTTGGCGGGCAAGACCATCGCCTTGTGGGGGCTGGCGTTCAAACCCAATACCGATGACATGCGCGAGGCGCCGAGCAGAGCCCTGATGGAAGCGCTCTGGCGCGCCGGTGCAACAATCCAAGCCTATGATCCCGAAGCGATGCAGGAGGCCCAGCACCTCTATGGCAACTGTGACAACCTGAGGCTGATGGGCACCAAAGAGGCTGCCCTGTTCGGTGCGGATGCCCTGGTGATCTGCACCGAGTGGAATCACTTCAAGGCCCCCAATTTCGCCGCCATCAAGCAGGCGCTGACATGGCCGCTGATCGTGGATGGTCGCAACCTGTTTGATCCGGGTCGTATGAAAGAGCATGGTTTTCACTACTACGGCATTGGTCGTGGCGAGTCGGTAACGAAATAAGGGATGGGTGCGTTGACATGAGTCCTGTGTTGATATGGGCGAATTGTCTTGTCATATTGCGGTAATATTGTGATGAGATTCTCTTTTTATTTATTATATTTCCGCTAAGGACTTTCCGTCTCGGCGGGAAACATGCGCATTCACTTATATCAGCGTGAACGACATCTATCTTTATTCGGTGTGATCCTGCTTGGTGCTTTATTCATTCAGAATTGAGCCTTGATCGCTGAATAGATCCCTCCGCGCAGGCACATGCTTTGCCCCAAATGGCCCTCCGATGATTCGGCGGGCCATTTTTATATCCGGGAAATGCGCGGACCCCGGGCGGGAACTGTCGGGTTCGTGGCGCCATCCTGCTGGTCGTGCTGGCAAGACCCAGATTGGGATGGAAATGGCAGGGCTATTCCGGTATATCGTCCACCGGTGCGCTGCTGAGGGTGGCCTTTGACACTATGTTCACGCTCTCGTGCAGCTCGCTGTAGACGATCACGGCCAGGCCTTGTTGCAACTGTTGTCTGACATCGTCGACCTTGTCAGCCAGACTGACATCATGCTCACCGTACTCGGTGCCTTCCCGCAGTACGAAGTGTTCTAGCAGGCTGTTGAGGGTATCGGAGTCCAAGTCTTGCCAGGGGATAATCATGGGTTCATCTTCAGTTACCAGAGAGTGGATATTGTCTATCTGTTGCCAGCAAGCGCAAGGGATTTATGGGGCTGCCAGCGGGTGTGCACATGCTGTCTGATGAACAACGCCGCCTCTCCACCCACTTCGATCAGCACCTGTGCGAGTCACGCCGCCTGGCTCTGAGCAAGGGGTTGCACTGGTTCTGGGCCGTCAACCAGCTGGCGATCCTGTTCCTGCTTGCCCGCTTCTATGTCTATCGGGATGCCCATCTGGTGATCGCCCGCGTGCTGCCCTGGAGTTACGAGGTGCAGGTTATCCTGATGACCCTGCTCTGCCTGCTCTGCCTGCTGTTTCCGCTGTTCTGGCGCTGGCTGTCCCATCAACCGCTGACCGTCTGGCCGCCCTGTCTGCGGGCTGGCGCCCTGCTGTGGGGGATAGCCTGGGCGCTGCTCGGCTACGCCATCGCCCTGATCGAGCTGAGGGGAGGCTTCAGTCTTGCCTTCGATCTCATCAGCTTGCTGCTGATGACGGCGCTGGTGGCCCTCTATTGCGAGGTGCGGCTGTTTTACTGTTTCAGTGTTCCGCCCCTGCTTTTCTTGTTGCTGGAGGCCTTGTTCGTCAAGGTCCCTTTCCCTGCGGTGCACTGGCTGGCGGTAGGCTGCCTCATCATCATGCTGGAGACGGGGCGCCGCATGCTGAACGACTGGTTCGTGCTGGCGGTGTCTCGCGAGCATGAGAACCTGGCGCTGGCCCGTCAGCTCGATGGCATGGCCAAGCAGGATCCCCTGACCGGCTTGGCCAACCGGCGTCACTTTGCCAAGGTCAGCGAGCAGATCCTGGCCGAGGCGCAGCAGCGGCATGGCGAGTTTGCCATCCTGCTGCTGGATGTGGATTTCTTCAAACGTTTCAACGACCACTACGGTCATCTGCAGGGGGACAACTGCCTGATCACGGTCGCCGATTGCCTGCGGGAGGCAGTGCGGCAGCCGGCCGATGTAGTGGCTCGCTATGGCGGGGAGGAGTTCGTGATTCTGCTGCCCGGGGCCGACGATGGGATCGCCGGGCAGATTGCCAGGCGAATCGCCACCGCTCTGGCCGTGCGTGCCATTCCCCATGCCCTGTCGGAGGTTTCTCCCTGTGTGACTGTGAGTCAGGGCATAGCCCTGTGGCGGGGGCAGGAGTCGGTTGCCGACATGCTGGTGCGGGCCGACGAGGCGCTCTATCGGGTCAAGGGGACGGGACGCAACGGCTACCGGCTCGCGCCCTGAGTCTGCTGCTTCACCCATTGGCTGATGCGCTCCTCCAGCCAGAAGCGGGGGCGCCAGGGCGTGCCGTGCAGAAAGCCCACATGGCCGCCCCGTCGGCTCAACTCGTAACGCACCATGGGTGAGAGCTGCTCCGGTCGCGGGATCACGGCCTCTGTCATGAAGGGATCGTCGGCGGCATGGATCACCAGGGTGGGAATGGGGATGCGGGCCAGCAGCCCCAGGCCGGAACAGCGCTGGTAGTAGTGGTCGGCGCTGGCAAAACCGTGCAGCGGCGCCGTGACCTGCTCGTCGAAGTCGCGCAGGGTGGCAATCTGTTGCACCTGCTGCGGCTGCCAGCGTTTGCCAGCCTCGGCTTGATGCCGGATCTTGCTTTGCAGGTTGTCGCGCATGGTGCGCAGCAGATAGCTCTGATAGACCCGGGAGAAGCCCTGATTGACCCGATCGGCGCAGCTGTCCAGCCGCAGCGGCGCCGAGATCACCACGGCCGCCTGCAGCTCACGCGGGCAGGCCCGCGCCAGCAGATTGACCAGCATGTTGCCCCCCAGCGAATAACCGATGGCGATCAGTGGCTTGCCGGGAAAGCGCCGGCCCAGCTCGGCGATCAGCGCCTGTGCATCCTCGATGGCGCCGGAGTGATAAGCCTGCAGGTGACGGTTGGGTTCGCCGCTGCAGCCACGAAAATGCATCAGCACCGCTTCGTCCCCCTGTCGTTGCAGATGGGCGAACAACCCCTTGGCATAGTGGGAGTGGATGCTCCCCTCCAGCCCGTGGAACAGCACCATCAGTGGCCGCGTGTTCTGGCTGATGTCGCCGCTCCAGGCGAGATCGACGAAATCCCCGTCCGTCAGTTCGAAACGCTCGGCCACGAAACGGGCCGGCGCCCGTCGCAGCCACTTTGGCAATATGGTTTGCAGATGGGGATTACGCGCCCACCAGGGGGCGTGGAAGTGACTCTCTATGAGCATGATGGGGTCCGAAACAGGCATCAGGGCAGTCAAAAAATGCGGCGAGAAGGGGGGCTTCTCGCCGGCTTGTCAGGCCAGCAGGCTGTCGTGGTGCTCGGCACCGCGCAGCATGGCCTGGATCAGTTCGTTGGCCTCAAACTTGGTCAGCGCTTCGTGTGCACCCACCTGGTGGGCCCGCTCCACGCTGATCTCGCTGGAGAGCGAGGTGTGCAATATGATGTAGGCCCCCGCCAGCGTCGCGTCGCTCTGTACCTCGAAGGCCAGCTCGTAGCCGTCGAGCCCCGGCATCTCTATGTCGCTCACCAGGATATCTATGGGGGTCTTCTGGCTGGCGCGAGCCTGCATCAGGGCCAGCGCATCCTTACCGTTGGTGCACACCTCGTAGGGGATATTGATGTAGTCCAGCGCTGCCATCAGCTGGCGACGGGCGACGGAGGAGTCGTCCACCAGCAGGATCCGCATCGGCTTGATCCGCTCACGCTGCACGTCGGTCAGCACAGGGTAGAGGTGGCTGGGATCGTCCGGGTAGACCCGCGACAGTATCAGCTCCACGTCCAGCAGCTGGATCAGCTGGTCGTTGACCCGGGTCACCCCGGTCACGAACACGTTATGGCCGAGCGCGGCGGGCGGGGATTCGATGTCGCGCCAGTTGCACTCGGTGATCTTGTCGATGCCGCGCACCAGAAAGCCCACCAGGGTGCGGCGGCAGTCGGTGATGATGATGAAGCAGTTCGGCATCTCCTCCTTGCTGATCGGGCGATAGCCCACCGCCATGGCCATGTCGATCACCGGAATGGTGGTGCCCCGCATGCTGGCGGCGCCCAGCACGGTCGGGTGCGAGTGCGGCATGGCCGTGAGCTGGGTGTAAGGCACTATCTCCTTCACCTTGAGGGTGCCGATGGCGAAGGATTGTTTGGCCGAGAGATGAAACAGCAACATGCCCTGGGATTGGTTGGCTTTGCTTTTCATGGCAGATGTCCTGTGAGTCAAAACGGTATCAGTCAATTCAGGCCCCTAGCATAAAGGATTATAGGAGAAATGACCCTCCCGTTATTAGCGGCCGTTTGCCGCAAAACTGGACTCATTTCCCCCATTTTTCGCCTGGCCAGCCCGGTTTTCGGCCGCCGGGTCAGGTGGGCTGCTGTTCATCCAGGCTGGCGCCAAGCCAGCGTTGACAGGCCTGGGCGAGGGCCTCTTCGTCCCGGTAGCCGAGCTTGCTCACCACCTGTGCCCGCTTGCTGCCGCTCTTGAGCAGGCGGACCGCCTGCAGCAACTGCCACTGGGCGCTCAGGGCATCGGTCGCGAGGCCAGGATCCGTGATCCCGCGCTGGGAGAGGCAGGCCTGCCAGGCGGCGTCACTGCCTGCTTGCTGGCCGATCAATGCACGCCAGGCGCCTTGCAGCAGCTGATCCGCGTGTTGCGACAGGGGGCAGGCCTGCAACTCGTCGAGCATCACCTGCAGGCGATGACCATAGGCCCCTTGCCAGTCGCGGGGGCGCTGCCACTGGGCCAGGCTGTCGAACAGGGCATCCAGCAGCGGGGTCGGTTGCAACCAGCCAGCCTGGGCTGGCTGGGCAACCCGCAGGGAGCAGGTCAGCAGATCATGGTGGCAGCCCGCCAGCGGACTGAAGGCGGCGAGGGCATCGGCGCAGAGCCAGAAGCTGTTGCCTGCCGTCAGCAGCAATTCATGCTGGCCGAGTCGCAGCAGTGCCGCGCCCCGGGTTATCCGCAGCAACTGGCCTACCGGCGTGCGTTTGCGGCCGCCGACTTGCAGGTACGGAGAGGAAAAATGCTGGCATTCGATGGCGTGATGCATGTAAAAACCCTGATATGATGCTGCCTGGAGGTAACAAGAATGGAAACCAGACGTAAAAAACGCTTCATTGCCGGTGCGGTTTGTCCGGCGTGCGGCAAAATGGACACCATGATGCTGTATATGGAGCATGGAGTCGAGAAGGTGACCTGTGTCGACTGCGGTGATACCCAGGTGCAGACCCAGCCCGAGGTGGACAAGGTGACCCGGGAGACGGAACAGGTAATTGGGGTGTTTCGTCCCGAATGAGCCAGGCCGAGGCGGACAAGGTGACCCGGGAGACCAAACAGGTGATAGGCGTGTTTCGTCCCAAATGAGGGGCCAGCCGCAATACCCGGGAGTGAGGTGCGGGTCAGGCCCATGCCGCTTCACATTGATGACTTTTTCATCACGACTGAGCCGGGCCTGCCATATGCTTGGCCGCCTTTTTGAGGTATTCTGGGCCCGTTTTTTTCTATCCGCAGGATCCCTGACATGAAAGTAGCTCCCCTGAGCGTGGTTACGCTGGAATACACAGTCACCGACGAACACGGTGAAGTCATCGACACCACTGTCGGTAAAGAGCCTCTGGTGTATCTGCACGGTACCCGTTATCTGGTCTCCGGCCTCGAAGCCGAGCTGGAAGGCCGTAGCGTGGGCGAGGCGTTCGACGTCACGCTGGCACCGACCCAGGCCTATGGCGAATACGACGAAAGCCTGGTGCAAGAAGTACCTGGCGAGCTGTTTGACGGCATGGAAGTGTCTGAAGGGGATACTTTTGTGGCCGAGACTGACGATGGTCACCGCCCGGTGACCGTCATCGAAGTGTCCGAAGAGTTCGTCAAGGTGGATGGCAACCATCCGCTGGCTGGCGTGACCCTGGGCTTCAAGGTCGAGATCAAGGACGTGCGTGCCGCCACAGCCGAAGAACTGGCTCACGGCCACGTTCACGGTGCCGGTGGTTGCGGTCACGATCATGGTCACGACCATGACCACGATCACGGCCATGAGCACGGCGGTTGCTGCGGTGGTGGCCATGGTCACGATCACGGTCATGACCACGGTGACGAGCAGGGTCATGGCGGTTGCTGCGGTGGCGGCGGCTGCGGTGGCAAGGGTCACCAGCACTGATTTGTGCCTTGGGCATAGCCCGATAAAAAAACCCGCGTCTGTCGCGGGTTTTTTTATGGCCGGGTGACGAGGCGCGTTGCGGCTCAGTAGTGCGGGGGCGGCGTCTCTTCGGCCATGCTGGCGATCTGGCTCGGCTGCACGCTCTGCAGCTTGTCCACCAGCAGCTGGATCTGATGCTTGAGTCGATCCAGCTCGCGGCCCTGGGTGGTGACCTCGTCGTTGAGCTGCTCCACCGTGTATTCGGCGAAGGCGAGGCGGCTTTCCAGGGTTTCGAGGCGATCGTTAAGTTGCTGACTCATGGGCCTTTGGGTCCTTACTTGATAGTCCAGATTTCGGCCAGGCCACTGGAGCTGGCGCTGACAAGGTGGCTATTGTCGCGCAAAGCCACGCCGTAGACCACTGCGCTCGGCGGTTTCACCCTGGGATGGGGCGAGACGCGCCAGCTTTGCAGCAGGCTGCCATCGCTCACCCGCCACAGGGAGAGCTGGCGGGAAGGGGCGCCCGTGATGAGCCAGTTGCCGTCGTTGGCGAAGCGTGCCGTGGTGTAAACCTCGAAGCGGTGATCAAACTGCAGCCGGCTCACCTCCTTGCCGGTTTTCAGATCCCAGATGCTGGCCTGGCGGCTGTCGGCGGTGAAAGCGAAACGGCCCTGGGGATCCAGCTTCGCCATCACCACCCGGCCGGCGTGGTTGAAACGCCATACCACTTGGCCGGAGCGGGTATCCCACAGATAGGCGCTGTAGTCGTTGCCGCCGGTGAGGGCGTAGCGGCCATTGGCGGAGAGGTCCACCGTATTGACCTGCTCGGTGTGACCGAGGAACTGCAGCCTGCGGCCGGTGCGGGTATCGACCACCTCCGCCTTGCCATCTTCCCGGCCGATCAGTACCTGACGGCCATCGGCTGACAGGGCTATGTCCCTCAGCTTGGATTCAGGAAGCGAGTAGTAGCCTTGGGATTGGCCATCTTGCAGATGCCAGATGGCGAAGGTATCCAGGGTGGCAGTCACGGCATGGCTGTTGTCTGCCGAGAAGCGGGTGATGATGACGAAGTTGTCCTGATTGTCGGACTGGCGCCAGCGCCAGCGTTCCTTGCTCTGTTCCAGGTCCCACACCACTGTGCCCTGACCCAGGCTGGAGACGATGGCCTGCTTGCCGTCGCTGGCGAGATCGGCGCTCAGCAGTCCCTGGTTGGCTAGGGTGATTTGCCGGTCCGGTAGTGAGCTCTGTTCGCAACCTGTCAGTATCAGGCAAATACCGATGAGATAAATGGCACTTTTTATCATTTTTCCTGTCTCATGCTTTCGTTACCTGCGATCACGGCGTTAGTATAAGGCGCTTATCACGATAAACCTCTCATTTCACGAAGGAACCGAGAGCGGTATTTAGAGTTTTGGAGAAACTGATGAACAATTTTCTGAAGGTGTCCCTGTTGGCTGCGGCAGTTGCCGTGAGTCTGACTGCTTGCCAAAAAGACGAGAAGACTGCTGCGAATACCGCAGAGGTCAAGGCAGAAGCCAGCAAGCCGGCAGAGGCCCCCAAGGCTGATGCCAAGAGCTTTGAAGAGCAATCCGGCTATGCAATTGGCCTCTCCATGGGTCGTTATATCGCCAATACCCTGGAACGTCAGCAGGAACTCGGCATCAAACTGGACAACGGCGTCATCCTCAAGGGTGTGACCGATGGCCTGGGCAAAGAAGCCAAGATGACTGACGAGGAGATCCAGAAGGTTCTCCAGCAGTACGACGCCAAGATCAACGAGTTGACCAAGGCCAAGGCTGACAAGGATGCCGTGGATAACCAGAAGAAGGGTGAAGAGTACCTGTCTGCCAACGCCAAGAAAGAAGGCGTGAAGAGCACCGAATCCGGTCTGCAATACCAGGTCGAGAAGATGGGTACCGGCGCCAAGCCGAAGGCCACTGACATCGTCAAGGTTCACTACACTGGCACCCTGACCGACGGCACCAAGTTCGACAGCTCCGTCGATCGCGGCGAGCCGGCTACCTTCCCGCTCAACCAGGTGATCCCGGGCTGGACCGAAGGCGTGCAGCTGATGCCGGTGGGTTCCAAGTTCAAGTTCTTCCTGCCGTCCAAGCTGGCCTATGGCGAGCACGGTGCAGGCTCCATCCCGGCCAATGCCGTGCTGGTGTTCGATGTTGAGCTGCTGGCGATCGAGAAGCCGGCTGCCGATGGCGACAATGCCAAGAAGTAAGCGCTCATCGTTGAAAAAACGGCTCCTTAGGGAGCCGTTTTTACTTGTATCTCCCGGCGAATGGCGGGATAAAAGAGAGAGTCGCCAACTGTGCTAAGATGGCGTACAAGACCCGAAATAGACAACAAAATCAATTGCAAGGATGGCTCCCGTGGCTGAAAGCAAACCTCGAGTCCTGTTGGTGGAAGATACCCGCAGTCTGGCGGTCGTCTATGAACAGTATCTGGCCCAGGATGGCTATGAGGTAGTGCTGGCCGATTGTGGTCAGCAGGCGTTGGCGCAGCTGCTGACCAGCCCGCCGCCTGTGGTGCTGCTCGACCTCGAGCTGCCCGACATGTCCGGCATGGACATCTTGCAGCAGATCACCGAGCAGCAATTGCCCTGCTCGGTGGTGGTGATCACCGCCCACGGCTCGGTGGACGTGGCGGTGGAGGCGATGCGCCTCGGCGCCTTCGACTTCCTGACCAAGCCGTTTGACGGCAAACGGCTGTGCGCCACCGCGCGCAACGCCCTCAAGCACCAGCAGCTGAGTTCGCTGGTGGCCCAGTACCGGGAGAACTTCGAGCGCAGCTCGTTCGCCGGTTTCATCGGTGCCTCCATGCCGATGCAGGCCGTCTATCGCATCATAGAGAGCGCGGCGCCGAGCAAGGCGACCGTGTTCATCACGGGGGAGAGCGGCACCGGCAAGGAGGTGTGCGCCGAGGCCATTCACCAGTGCAGCCCCCGCAGCGAACAGCCCTTCATCGCGCTCAACTGCGCCGCCATTCCCCACGATCTGATGGAGAGCGAGATCTTCGGTCACGTGAAGGGCTCCTTTACCGGCGCCCAGGGGGATCGCAAGGGGGCGGCCAGTCTGGCGGACGGTGGCACCCTGTTTCTGGACGAGATCTGCGAGATGGATCTCGACCTGCAGAGCAAGCTGCTGCGCTTCATCCAGACTGGCACCTTGCAGCGGGTCGGCAGCGGCAAGCTGGAGACGGTGGACGTGCGCTTCGTCTGCGCCACCAACCGGGATCCCTTGGTGGAGGTAAAGGCGGGACGTTTTCGGGAGGATCTCTACTACCGTCTGCACGTGATCCCCCTCAGCCTGCCACCGCTGCGTGAGCGGGGCGAGGATATACTGCTGCTGGCCCGCAATCTGCTGCAAAACTACGCCAGGGAAGAGAACAAGCGCTTCAAGGATTTCGATGCCGAGGCGGTGCGGGTGCTGCTCGATTACCCCTGGCCCGGCAACGTGCGCGAGCTGCAAAACGTGGTGCGCAACATAGTGGTGCTCAACGATCGCGAGCTGGTGAGCCCGGACATATTGCCACCGCCGCTCAGCGGCCGCAGGGGCATGACGGCGGCCATGGCGCCGGTCAGTTCGGCCAGCGGCAGCGCCGAGCCTTTGCTCAATACGCCAATCCGTCCGCTCTGGCTGGTGGAGAAGGAGACCATAGAGCAGGCCATCGCCAGCTGTGACGGCAATATCCCCAAGGCGGCGGCGTTGCTGGAGATCAGCCCCTCCACCATCTATCGCAAGAAACAGAGCTGGGAAGAGGCTAGCCTGGTTTGAATGGCGGGGCATGGTCAATGCCTCGCCATAGAGCAGGCCATCGCCAGCTGTGATGGCAATATCCCCAAGTCGGCGCGGCTGGAGATCAGCCCCCAATCCTCCCATCTATCGCAAGAAGCAGAGCTGGGAAGAGGCGAGCCTGGTCTGAGGCCGGTGTCGGGATGGCATCCGTCATCTTGGGCAGATGAGCTTGTGCGCAGGGCGGCCAACTGGCCGCCCTGCTGCTTTGTTAGAGGCTGTTTGCTAGAGCTTGGCCAGCTGCTTGAGTCTGGCCAGTCGCTCTGCCTCGTTGGCCTTGAGCCAGCGATCCTGTGACAGCAGAAACCAGGCGCGGGCGAAGTATTCGGCCGCGGCCGGATCAGCCAGTACCAGTGCATTTTCCCCCAACTCCTCGAACAGATAGCCATCCTCCGGCTCGCCGGCCTCTACCATCTCCGCCTGCAACTGCGTCAGTTCGGCCAGCGCCTGTTCGTGCAAGCCTTGTGCCCGGGTCAGCCGCGCCAGGCTCCAGCGGGCGATGAAGGCTTTGGCCGGGTTGTTGTGCTGTTCGTGCCAGGCCAGGCATTTTTGCTGACACTGGCGGGCCTCTTCCAGGCGGCCCAGTTCGAACAGGGTCCAGCCCTGATTGTTGTAGAGGCTGGGAAGCCAGCCGCGCACCTTTTCATCCTGACTGCGTTCCGCCAGCTCCATTGCCAGCTGATGCCAGCGGCTCTGCTCCTCCAGTGGTGCGGCTATGGCCACCATGTGGGCGGCGTCGATGGCCAGATAGAGCTCCTTGCTCTTGAGCCCCCACTGCCAGGCCTGCTCGAACAGGGTTCTGGCACTGGCCTTGTCGCCGGCGGAGTTGAAGGTACGGCCGCGCTCCAGCAGGGCGCGAAGGCGGGCTCGCGGGGTGGCATCGGTGAGGCGGGGTTCTATCTCGTCGAGCAGCTGGTGCGCCTCGGCAAACTGGCGTTGCAGGGAATGGGTGCGGGCTATCTGGGTGAGCAGCTCCAGTTCGAGTTGCAGGTCGGCGGCGGCACGCACCTCGGGCAACAGAGCATGGAAACGCAGGGCGCTGGCGGCGGGATCCTTGTAATCCCACTGCGCCATGAAATCGGGCGGATTGTCCATTTGGCCTCCTTGCTGGCTATCCTCTCACCAAGATGCCTGCAGGCCATTGTTTGTACAAGGGGCACCCGTCACAGAGTGCCCCTTGAGTCATGTTCGCACCAGCGGCCAGCCGGTCAGTAGACCATGGCCAGGCTCATCAGCATCAGGCCGAGGGCGGCAAAGGCCCCCTCCTTGATCGCCAGACGCGGCACCAGTGCCTTGGGCAGGGCCGGAAACAGGCTGAGTGCGAAGCCGAGCCCCGGCATCAGCCAGTGAAAGGCCGGGTTGCGCAGGCTTGGATCTGCCGCCCCGTTGATGATGACGAGCAGGATAAACAGGGTGAAGGCGGGCAGGATAAACCAGCGGGCGCTGCCGGCGGCGACGGCCCGCAGCGGCGAGATGCGATAGAGCACCAGAGTCACGATAAACAGCACCAGAGGTGCCAGCAGATAGAGCGGAGCCGGGTTCATGGCGGGTGTTCTCCAGACGGTGGGTAAGTGGGGTCGGGTTCAGTCATCGCACAGCGCTGGCGGGATGGGATCAGCCCAGGCCGGCGATGAGCCGTGGCACGGGTTTAAACGTTGAAGGCGATCCCGGGCAACGCCTTGCCATCGGGGGATCAGCGCAACCAGAACCAAGCGGTGGCAAAGCCCAGCCAGCTCAGCAGCAAAAGGATCCAGGGCAGGGGATGCTGGCGGGAGACCTCGACAAGCTCGATCTCGCTCTCCTCTACCTGTTCGGTGTGCGGTTGCTGCTTCGCCTTGCTCTGCAACTTCTTCTGGCGACTGACCTCCCGGGCCCGCGCCTTCATCTGCTTCTTGTACTCGTCTATGCCTTTCTGGATCCCCTGGGCGATCAGCTGGGTCTGCTCCTTGGTCTGTCCCGGCTTCTGGTTGGCGCGGGCGATCTTCAGCGCATCCTGCTGGGTCTCGGGGGATATCTTGTCGTACTTCGCCATCAAAGGGTCTCCTCGGCATCGATTGGCGGGGAGTATGCCATAAAAACGGCGCCCTCAGGCGCCGTTGTAGCAGGTTGTGAGCCGGATCAGGGCTTGTTGTAGGTCACGGTCGCATAGGGCAGCGGATTGAGGGTGCCCTGGGACTCTGCGTACTCCATGAACATCTCATTCTCACCGACGCCCGAGTCGACGTAGTCACCCTTGTTGGGCAGCTCTTCGCGCTTGAGCAGGCCGTTGTAGCCATCCTTGCCGGAGGCGATATAGGTGTTGGCACCGACCCGGTACACCTTCTCGTCGTCCAGCGGCAGCCACTGGCCATTGGCATCCAGCAGCTCCAGCTTGGTGATGCGGGAGCCCTTGGCCAGTTTGCCGTCATAGCTGTAGCTCAGGTGGCCGACGTAGGGGAAGGCACCGCTGGAGGCGCCGATCCCGGTCTCCAGGCCGATGGAGTAGTCAACGGCGTACTCCAGGGTGGCGCGCACGTCCTTGCCCTTGAGGTTGAAGGCGGCGATCTTGTTGCCAAACGGCAGCAAGGTGCCCATCACGTAACCGACCGAGAGCGGGCCCGCGTTCACATCGGCGCGCACACCACCAGCGTTCTGGATGGTGAAGTCGACCTTGGTGTTGAGCTTGTTGAGCTTCCAGTACAGGGATTCGGCCACCAGGGGATCGATCAGACCCGCGCCATCCGGGGTGAGCGGCACGCGCACGTGGGGCAGCTTGGTCGGCACATCGGCGATGATCTTGGCCTCGAGCTCGGCCACGGCCGGCTTGTACTCTGTGTCGATCACATCGCGCATGGCGGTGTTCTCCGGCACGATTTCGATGACGGGTGACTTGGTGATGAAGTCGACCACGTTGGTCTGCTCGCTGCCGGTCAGAGGCACCTTCTTCTTGGCCACTTCCTTGGTGAAGTCGTCGCCCGTCATCAGGGTGTTGCGACCCTCGCACTTGGTGATCTGGCCTTCCTTGCTCAGGGAGACGTTGACCAGGCCATAGCCCTTGGCCCATTCGCCGGCCTGCACGATACAGGTCTTGCCGCCGTCCGGATTGTTGATCAGCTGGGCATAGGTGTTGTCGTCGGCCGGGTTCTGGTTGTGGGCGGTGTAACCGACGCTGTTGATCTCGTTGATGTCGCCGAGGAAGGTTTGGGAGTGACCGCCGACGATCAGGTCGATACCGTTGACCGCCTTGGCGACGGCCTGGTCATTTTGCAGCCCGATATGGGTGACCATGATGATCTTGTTGGCGCCTTTTGACTTGAGGGTGTCGACCATTTTCTGGGCGGTCTCAATCATCGGCAGGAATTGGGTATCGGTATCCGGTGAAGAGATGTCATGCATATTTTCCAGCACCAGCCCGAAAATACCTACGCTCTCGCCATTTACTTCCTTAATGACATATTCATGAATATTTTCACTGTCTTTCAGGGTGGCGCTACTGGATTTCACCATATTGGAAGCCAATACAGGGAAATTCACCCGTGAGACGAAATCTTTAATAGCCTGGTTGCCCAGATCGAATTCGTGATTGCCCAGTACCATGGCATCTATGCCCATGTCGGAGAGCAGGCGAGACTCCTCTTCCCCCTTGAACTGGGTGAAGTAGAGGGTGCCCTGGAAGGCATCGCCACCGTTGAGCACCATGAAGTTGCGGCCTTCATTGGCAGCCTGGCTGCGCAGCTCGTCCAGCTTGAACTTCAGGCGGGGATAGCCGCCCAGCTTGGCGTTGAATTTGAACAGCTCCTGGCCGGTGGGCTGGATGGCCAGCGCATTTTCGGTCGGGTCCAGGTGGGCGTGGGTATCATTGATGTGGGCAATAGTCAGATCCAGCGGAATATGTTCCTTGCTGCTGTTTTCTGAATTGCAGGCGGTCAGCCCGAACAGGGTAATAGAGACGGTGACGGCCAGTAGCGTCTTCTTCATCGGTAATAATCCTCTTGTTGTTATTGTCCTGTATATCGTTCCTGCATGACAGGAGTGTGGCGATTCTAGGCAAAAAGCAATAATTGGAAATAAAGAGAGCTGATTCCTTTGAGCTACTGCACATTAATAAAGCGAACAAACGTTTGCGAGATTGCGCAACGCCATGTCTACAGACTAATGACAAGTTTCATATCGCTGCATCTGCGACTGGCTGTATCAGGGATCAGGCACTACCGGGCCGGGCCGCCGGTTCTGTGGTGACGGCGGGCAGCAGTCGCAGAAACTGCGCCGGGGTGAGCGGACGGCCATAGAGGTAGCCTTGCAGGTAGTTGACGTTGCGCTCGGTCAGGAAGTCAGCCTGCTCCTGGGTTTCGACCCCTTCGGCGACGGTTTCCAGTCCCAGCCGGGTGGCCAGACTGATGGTGCTGTCAAGAATATGACGAGAGAGAGCATTGGTGCCTATCATGGCGACGAAGCTCTGGTCGATCTTGAGGTAGTCCACGTGAAACTGTTGCAGATAGGTGAGGCTGGAGTGGCCGGTGCCAAAGTCGTCCAGCCCTATCTTGACCCCCATCTGGCGCAGTTCGCCGAACAGTTGGTCAGTCAGTTGGCAGGGGGTGATCAGTTCCCGCTCGGTCAGCTCCAGCACTAGCGTGATCGGATTGCTGGCGAAGGCAGCCAGGAATCGGCGGCAGTCGTCGATCAGGCTCATCTCCTGGCAGTGCTGGGCACAGATGTTGAAACCGAAATGAAAGCGGGGCGGCAGTTGCGCCACATGGGGGGCAAACTCCAGACGAACCTGCTGCATCAGGGTCTGGGTCATCAGTATGATGAGGCCGCTCTCCTCCGCCAGCGGGATGAAGAGATCCGGCCGGATCAACCCCTGACGATGGTGCTGCCAGCGCATCAGCAC
>NZ_CDBL01000057.1:0-152386 GCF_000820005.1 Aeromonas piscicola
ATCATGTTTTTAACGTAGTCAGCGTGACCCGGGCAATCTACGTGCGCGTAGTGACGGATGGCGGTGTCGTATTCTACGTGGGAGGTGTTGATGGTGATACCACGCTCACGCTCTTCCGGCGCCTTGTCGATCTGGTCGAAGGCGAAAGCTTTACCACCGAAGTGCTTGGCCAGCACGTTGGTGATGGCGGCGGTCAGGGTGGTTTTACCGTGGTCAACGTGGCCGATGGTACCCACGTTAACGTGCGGTTTATTACGCTCAAATTTTTCTTTAGACATGATCGTCCCTCTAAACTAACGCTGAGTACGCGGTGGCAAGCTAACCACAGAACAGTTTATATGATGGATTTGAATCTGGTGGGGAAGAGAGGTTGGTGCTGACAGCCAGGTTCGATTGCCGAACTCACCCGAAGGTGTGACTCTTGGTATCGCCTGAGCCATATCAGCATCTTGGAGCGGGCAGCGGGAATCGAACCCGCATCATCAGCTTGGAAGGCTGAGGTAATAGCCATTATACGATGCCCGCATTTCTCTAACCCAAAGAACTCAAACCGCAGAGAAATATGGTGGAGGGAGAAGGATTCGAACCTTCGAAGGCAGAGCCGTCAGATTTACAGTCTGATCCCTTTGGCCGCTCGGGAACCCCTCCAATGCATAAATGCCACAACGGTAATTCTGCTTGCACCCGTTGTTTCGTCGCTTTTGCCGGGCAAATAGGCGACAGACATCCAAGCGTCGCGCATTTTATTGTAAGGATTTTGGGGATGCAACCATTGCTCCTTGCAAAATGTGCATTATTGCCGGGAAGCATGCAAAAAAGGACTCAGTCTCTGCTCGAATCCGCTGCGTCTCTTGTCGCTCCCCACCCCTTGGTGTATGGTCGCCCTGCCCAAGAAACAGTGATGACACCATGACGACAGAGCATAACCCCTATCTGCAATTCACCCGCGAACAATGGGCGTTATTGCGCGATGCTGTCCCCCTGACCCTGACCGAACACGATTTGCAGACCCTGCGCGGGATCAACGAGAAGGTGTCATTGCAGGAGGTGGAAGAGATCTATCTGCCCCTCTCCCGCCTGCTCAATCTCTACGTCAAGGCCAAGCAGCGCCGCAGCCGGGTACTGGAGCAGTTCCTCGGCCAGTCCCGTGGCAAGGGCACCTACATCATCAGCATCGCCGGCAGCGTGGCGGGGGGAAAGAGCACCACGGCCCGCATCATGCAGGCACTGCTGGAGCGCTGGCCCGAGCACCCAAGGGTGGAGCTGGTCACCACGGATGGCTTCCTCTATCCCAACAAGGTGCTGGAAGAGCGCGGCCTGATGCGTCGCAAGGGCTTTCCGGAATCCTACGATATCCGCCATCTGGTGGAGTTTGTCGCCAATATCCGGGCCGGCCACGAGAAGGTCGAGGCCCCCGTCTACTCCCACCTCATCTACGACATCATCCCCGATGAGAAGAAGGTGGTGGAGCAGCCTGACATATTGATCCTGGAAGGGCTCAATGTGCTGCAAAGCGGCATGGATTACCCGCAGGAACCCCATCGCGTCTTCGTGTCGGATTTTGTCGATTTCTCCATTTATGTAGATGCCGATGCCGAGTTGCTGCGTACCTGGTATGTCGAGCGCTTCCTCAAGTTCCGCAGCGGCGCCTTCTCGGATCCGGACTCCTACTTCCATCACTACGCCAAACTGGCGGAGAGTGAAGCCAGCAAGATTGCCAACACCATATGGCAAGATATCAACTATCTGAATCTGCAAGAAAACATCCTGCCGACCCGGGAACGGGCCAACCTGATCCTGACCAAGGGTCACGAGCATGCCATCGAGCAGATCAAGCTGCGCAAGTGATGACCGAGGCACACAGTACCTGAACGAAGAGGGGGCCCGCAGGCCCCCTCTTTCATTGCATTCGCAGTGACAAGGACTCAGTCGCCCCGGCGCAGGGAGATTTCGCCCCCCAGATAGAACTTTATCCCCTCACTTGTCTCCAGGCGCAGGGCGCCGCGATCATCTATGCCGCGAGCTACCCCACGAATTTCCTGATCCCCCATCAGGAGGCGCACCGGCCGGCCGGCGAAGTGATCGAGCCGGTTCCAGTTGTCGACAAAGCTGGCCAGGCCACTCTGCTCGAAGGTCAGCAGGGCCTGTTGCAGGTGCTCGAGCATGCGGGCGGCCAGCAGATTGCGATCCACCAGTTCAGGCTGTATGTGGCGCAGCTCGGACCAGGCCTGATCGATCCGTTCGCCCTCCCGGGCCGGCATCGCCAGATTGAGGCCCACCCCGATCACCAGGTTGCAGCTGGCGCCGGCGCTACCGCTCATTTCCACCAGAATGCCGGCCAGCTTGCGGCCCTGATAATAGAGATCGTTCGGCCACTTCAGCTCGACCCCCGGATAACCCAGCGACTCCAGCGCCTGCACCACGGCCACACCGACCGCCAGACTCAGACCCATGGCCGCCGCCATACCCTGCTCGAGCCGCCAGTACATGCTCAGGATCAGCTGGCAGCCGAAGGGAGAGACCCAGGGCTTGCCACGGCGACCGCGCCCCGCTGTCTGGCACTCGGCCAGACAGCTCTCGCCGGACTGCAGCTGGTTGACCCGCTCCAGCAGGTACTGGTTGGTGGAGTCGATCACCGGGAAGCAGTGCACCGGCGCCATGGGGGCCAGCGCCTGCAACTGCACCTGATCGTACAGTGCCATGGGCACCGCCAGCCGATAGCCCTTGCCGGTCAGACTGAACAGATCCAGCCCCAGCTCCTTGAGCGCAGCCATGTGCTTGCTCACGGCCGCACGGCTGATGCCGAGCTGCTCACCGAGCTGCTCGCCTGAGTGGAACTGGCCATCGCTGAGCAGGGTGATCAGCGTCTGTCTGGTGGGAGTAAGTGTCATGCCAGTACCTCATCGAGCCAGGTCTCACCGGTCAGGCCCATGAAGCGCACCTCGTGCTCCAGCACCACCCCGAATTTCTGCTCCACACTGTCGCGCACATGGGCCGCCAGGGCGATGAGCTCCATGGCGCTGGCGCCCCCCAGGTTGACCAGCACCAGCGCCTGCTCCTGATGAACCGCGGCGCGGCCGATGGCAAAGCCCTTGAGGCCGCACTGATCTATCAGCCAGCCCGCGGCCAGCTTGGCCTGCCCTTCCCCGGCCGGGTAGCAGGGCATGTGCGGATATTGCTGCTTGAGCGTATCGGCCAGCGCCATCGTCACCACGGGGTTCTTGAAGAAGCTGCCCGCGTTACCGAGCACGGCGGGATCCGGCAGCTTGGCACGGCGGGTGGCACAGACGGTATCGAAAATCGCCTGCGCGGTGGGCGCATCCCCGAGCGCCGCCAGCGGGCCGTAACCCAGCACCGGCGCCCAGGCCTTGGGCAGGCGCAGGCCGACGGCTGTGATGAAATGGGAATCCTGACAGGCGTGCTTGAAGATGCTGTCGCGGTAGCCGAAGTGACAATCGGCGGCATCGATGCGCTCCAGCTGGCCACTCTGCCAGTTGAACGCCTCGACATAGGCACAGAAGCTGGCCAGCTCGACCCCATAGGCACCTATGTTCTGTACAGGCGCGGCGCCGACCGTGCCCGGGATCAGCGCCAGATTCTCCAGGCCGTACCATCCCTGTTGCAGGGCGTGGCACACCAGCTGATGCCACTCTTCCCCGGCCGCCACGTGCAGCAACCAGTGCCCCCCCTCATCCTGCAGCTGAATGCCCTTCAAACGGTTGAGTACCACCAGACCGGAAAAATCATTGCAAAACAGCACATTGCTGCCGCCACCCAGCACCAGGCGAGGCAGGTCGGTCAGTTCAGGGTTAGTCACTAGTTGCTGCAGGTCGTCGACCTGTTCCACCTCCGCCAGCCAGAGGCAATGGGCATCTAGGGCGAGGGTGTTGAGCGTCAACAAGGAGGCGTGAGGGGTGAGTTTCATCTGCGTGTCCCGACAATGGCAAGCGGGCAGTCTACCTTATATTCCCGCAGGACGAAAAATCCGGCCCTCTTTTCGGACTCAATCCGCTGGAGTACAGTATGCGGCTTCGACTGTTGAGGAAGTACTCATGAACAACCAATTTGCCGTCATCGGCCTGGGGCTGTTTGGCAGCGCCCTGTGCGAAGAGCTGCAACGGCAGGATGCCGAGGTGCTGGCGATTGATATCGACGAGAGCAAGACTCGTCAGATCGCCACCCTGTGCAACCATGTCGTCGTCGCCGATGCGACCGATGAGGCCACGGTGGCCGAACTGGGGCTGGCCAATTTTGACATCGTCTTCGTCGCCATAGGTGACAACCTCGAGACCAGCATACTCACCACGCTGGTACTGAAAGAAGCAGGAGTGAAGAAGGTCTGGGTCAAGGCACGCGACAAGTTCCACGCCAAGATCCTGCAAAAGGTCGGCGCAGACAAGGTGATCAACCCCGAGTGGGACATGGGTCGCCGGGTCGCCCAGAGCATGCTGGACAACCGGCTGTTCGACTACCTGGAGCTGGGTCACGACATGGTGCTGACCGAGTTCGTCATAGGTCTGCCGCAAAATGGCCGCACCCTGGCCGAGTTGCACCTGCTGCAACAGACCGAGCTGCAACTGCTGGCCATCAAGCGTGGCCAGGTGCTGCACAACGTGCTGACCGGCAAGATGGAGCTACAACTGGGTGACATCCTGATCCTGGCGGGCAACAAGCATGCCATCGACCACTGGCTGGAAACCTTATGACACGTTGGCGTAGCAGCTACGCCTTCGCCCTGCACCGGGATGATGAGTCCCGCTGGAGCGAAGCCAAGCTGATCCTCGGCAGTTTCCTGATCATACTGCTGGTCGGTACCCTGTTTCTGGTGCAGCCCTCCAGTCACAACGGCGAGGTCACCTTCGTCAACGCCCTGTTCACCGCCACCTCGGCCATCAGCGTGACCGGCCTCGGGGTGGTGGATACCGGCACAGTATTCACCCTGCAGGGGCAGATCTTCCTGATCATGCTGATGGAGATTGGCGGCCTGGGCCAGATGACCATGACGCTGCTGCTGATCGCCATGTTCAGCAAGCGGGTCGGCCTGCGCCAGCAGGTACTGGCCAAGGAGGCGCTGGGCCAGGAGGGATCGGTCAACATCATTCAGCTGGTGAAGCGCATAGTGCTGTTTGCCTTCATCGCCCAGCTGATCGGCACCGGCCTCATGGCGATACGCTGGGTGCCCGAGATGGGCTGGGAGCGTGGCCTCTATGTCAGCTTCTTCCACGCGGTATCGGCCTTCAACAACGCCGGCTTCTCGCTGTTTGCCAACAATCTCATGGACTACAGAGACGACCCCGTCATCATCCTGACCATAGCCGCGCTGATCATCCTGGGGGGGATTGGCTTCACCGTCATCGTCGATCTGGTACGCAACCGCCGCTGGCGCAAGTTGAAGCTGCACAGCAAGCTGATGCTGATCATGACGCCAGCCCTGTTGCTGGCCGGCACCCTGATGTTCTGGCTGCTGGAGCACAACAACCCGGGCACTCTCGGCAAGGCCTCCCTCGGGGGCCAGTGGCTGGCGGCCTTCTTCCAGTCCACCAGTACGCGGACCGCGGGTTTCAACTCCATCGACGTAGGTCAGATGGTACCCGCCTCCCTGCTGTTCATGATGATGCTGATGTTTATCGGTGCCGGTGCCACCTCTACCGGTGGTGGTATCAAGGTAACCACCTTTGCGGTGGTGCTGCTGGCCACCAAGGCATTCCTGACCAAGCGCCCCCACGTCACCGCCTTTGGCCGGACCCTGTCGCCCCAGATAGTGACCCGTTCGCTGGCCATTATCATCGTCAGCACCATGGTGCTGATGTTGGCCATGTTCCTGCTGATGATCACTGAGCAGCAATCCTTCGACAAGATCATGTTCGAGACCATATCGGCGTTTGCCACCGTGGGCCTATCCACCGGCATCACCGCGGGCCTGAGCGACCCGGGCAAGCTCATTCTGGTGCTGGTGATGATCTGCGGCCGTCTCGGCCCGCTGACCCTGGCCTTCATGCTGGCGCGCCCGAGCGAGACCCGCATCAAGTACCCGGAAGAGGGTGTCTATACGGGCTGAGCCCGCATCTATAAGAACAAGGGGCCATCATGGCCCCTTCTCTTTCTCCGCATTAACGCCCGGTTCAACGGCTCAGGCCACCTTGGCCTTGACCGGTCGCTTGCCCGCACTCTTGCGAGCCGTGCCAGCCGTCCCCGCACTGCTCTTGCGGCGGGTGAAGCGCTGCTTGCTGGCCCCCGGTGCGGCCTTGGGCAAGGCGCTGAAGCTGGCGCCGGAATCCTGCCTGGCCCCCTCGATCAAGGTGTTCAACTGCTCCGTCAGCGGCCCCATAAATTGCTGGTAGCTGGCGTGCCGTTCGGCGATCTGGCCCAGGCTCTGCTCCCACAGGGCCGTCATGTCCGGTGTGGTGGCGGTGGCCGGCAGCGCCAGGATCAGTGCCCGTCCAGTGGGCGTGCCCTTGATGCTCTTGCCCTGGCGCACCAGAAAACGGCGCTTGAACAGCAGGTCTATGATGCCGGCCCGGGTCGCCTCTGTGCCCAGGCCATCGGTCTCGCGCAGTGTCTTGCGGATCTCGGGATCCTGCACGTAGCGGGCTATGCCGGTCATGGCGGCCAGCAGGGTGGCGTCGGTGAACGACTTGGGCGCCTGGGTCATCTTCTCCAGCAGCTCGCCGCGCTCGCACAGCAGTTGCTCCCCCTCTTTCAGGGCGGGCAGGGTACCGGCTTTCTCTTCGTCGTCATCTTCTTCGACCCCCAGCAGCGCCTTCCAGCCCGCCTTGAGGATGCGGCGAGCCTTGGCTTGGAACAGGCCACCCGCGATACGCAGCAGCACCTTGCTGTCGTTGTACTCGAACGGGGGATAGAACTGCAGCAGGTACTGGCGCGCCACCAGACCGTAAATTTTGGCCTCATCGCCGCTGAGGCTGGCCTCGTTGCCGCGTTTCTCGGTGGGAATGATGGCGTGGTGGGCATCCACCTTGCTGTCATTCCACGCCTTGCTGCGGATCTTGCCGTCCGCCTCGCTCACCGCCCTGGCCAGCACCGGCGCGGTCGCGGCTATGGCCTCCCGTATCTGGGCAGCCCGGTTGAAATGATCGCTCGGCAGGTGGCGACTGTCGGATCTCGGGTAGGTGATGAGCTTGTGGCGCTCGTAGAGCCCCTGACACACATCCAGCACCCGCTTGGCATCCATGCCAAAACGTTTGGCGGCATCGATCTGCAGGCTGGAGAGGTTGTAGGGCAGCGGCGCCGCCTGTTTGCGGGCCTGCTCCTCCACCCCTTCCACCGATGCGGGTTGACCCTGGATCCGCTCCACCACCTTGGCGGCCAGCGCCCGGTTGAGCACTCGCCCCTCCTCGTCCTGCCAGGGCAGGCAAGCCTCGGAAGGCAGCCACTTGGCGCTGAAGCGCTCGTTGCCCTCGGTCACCACATGGGCCAGCACCTCGTAGAAGGGCTTGGGTACGAAGGCCTCTATTTCCAGATCCCGCCGCACCACCAGCCCCAGCAACGGGGTCTGCACCCGGCCGACCGACAGCAGCTCGCTGCAACCGCCCTTGCGACCGAGCAGGGTGTAGGCCCGGGTCATGTTGATGCCATAGAGCCAATCGGCGCGGCTGCGGGCCAGCGCCGATACCGCCAGCGGCACGAACTCCTTGTTGTCCCTGAGCTTGTCGAGGGCACGGCGCACTGCCGGCGGGTTGAGATCGCTGATGAGACAGCGCTGCACCGGCCTGGTCTTGGGGTAGCCGAGAAAATCGATCACCTCATCCACCAGCAGTTGCCCTTCCCTGTCCGGATCGCCGGCATTCACCACGCAGTCGGCCTGCTTGATCAACCGCTTGATGACGGTGAGCTGGGTTTTGGTCTTGGGCTTGGCCACCAGTTGCCACTGGGCGGGGATGATGGGCAGTTGCTCCATGCGCCACTGCTTGAAGGCGGCGTCGTAGGCATCGGGCTCGGCCTGCTCCAGCAGGTGGCCGATGCACCAGGTCACCACGTCCCCCTCGGCAGTCTCGATGAAGCCCTCCCCCTTCTTGTGGGGCTTGGGCAACACATCGGCAATGGCGCGGCCCAGACTGGGCTTCTCGGCGATAAAGAGTCGCATGGCAAACATACCTGAATACTGTATATGCGAACAGTATATACCGAGCCTTTTGCAAAGCCCAAGCCCGGCCACCCGCGGGTTCGGTGATCACGAGCACACAGTCGGTCAGCGACGCGACTCGGGGTCAAGGATGCAACTACCCTTGAGGATGCTCATGCGAGCCAGATGATGAAACTTGGCCCGAACGAGTGCGAACGGGATGATAAAGGAGCCGAAGTTAAATTAAATTCAATTAAATGATAAAATACGAAATAATAAATGCATTTAAAATAACAATACAAAATAAAAATCATGATGGAGGTCAAGCCCCTACCTCTCCCTAGCTACTACTATATTGGTAATATTTGATCGTAGGAAAACGCCGCCATGCTTGGAAAATTATTGAGAAAGACCTGGTTCTGGCTCCTGCTGCTCGGGGCCCTGCTGGGCGTCGCGGCATTGGGTGTCACAGTGACAGTGATGCATAAAACCAGTTCTACCGAGTTCTGCGTCTCCTGCCACTCCATGCAAACCCCGCTGGCCGAGTATCAGGGCAGCGTCCACTTCCAGAACGTGAAGGGCATCCGGGCCGAGTGTGCAGACTGCCACATCCCCAATGAACCCAGCGCCTATCTGTGGACCAAGATCCGCGCCGTGAAGGATATCTATCATGAGGCTATCGGCACCCTCGATACCCCAGAGAAATACGAATCACACAAGCTGCGCATGGCCCAGTCGGTGTGGGACGAGCTCAAGGCCAATGACTCTGCTACCTGCCGCAGCTGCCACAGCTACGCCGCCATGGACATTCTGGCCCAGCGCCCCAATGCCCGGGCCGAGCACCCGGTCGCCATCAAGGAAGGCCAGACCTGCATCGACTGCCACCGCGGTGTCGCCCACATCATGCCTGACATGAGCGAGCTGGCTGCCGCCGGTGCGAGCGAGCTGGCCCAGGCTGCCGCCCAGACCCCGGCCAACGTCACCACCCGTTACGCCATCGCCACGGCACCGCTGTTCCTCGATGCCGCCGCCAAGACAGACGAAGGCACCCTGATGCCCTCCACCAAGGTGGAAGTGCTGGCCAACGAAAATGGCCGCGCCCAGGTGCAGATCGAAGGCTGGCAGCAGGACGGCGTGAGCGAAGTCTTCTACGCCGCCCCCGGCAAGCGGATCCTCAGCGTACTGGTCGGCGATAACGCCAAAAAATCCCTGGTCACCGGCCAGAGCGAAACCGACAGCGCCACCAACCTCACCTGGCATCAGGTCAAGCTGACCGCCTGGGTGGATCAGAGCCAGCTCATCGGCGATCAGGGCAAGCTGTGGCAATACGCCTCCACCCTGATGTCCAACAACTGTACCGGCTGCCACGGCCTCACGGCGCTGGATCACTTCAATGCCAACCAGTGGATCGGCGTCATCAAGGGGATGGAATCCCGTACCTCCCTGACCCCGGAACAGGCTCGCATGTTGACCCAATACGTCCAGAAACATGCCAGTGACATGAGCGCGGCGCACTAAGGCTGGCACAGAGGAAATCGTCATGACTTTTTTTACCGATAAGAAAACCAATCTGTCCCGCCGCAACCTGCTCAAGGGGCTCGGCGCCTGCGCGGCCTTGCCGCTGCTCGCCGGCATCTTCCCGAAGAGTGCCCTGGCCCAGGCCATCAGCACGGCGCTGGAACAGTTCCCGACCCTGGTCCCGGCCCAGAAAGGCATACTGACCGGCGCCCACTGGGGTGCCTTCGAGGCCATAGTCGAAGAGGGCCGCATGGTGCGCGTCCAGCCGGTGGCCGATGATCCGGCGCCGAACGATCTCATCGACATGGCCCCGTTCCAGGTTCACGCCAAGAACCGCATCAAGTACCCCATGGTGCGCAAGAGCTGGCTGGAGCACGGCCCGGGTGCCAGACCCGAGCTACGCGGCGCCGACGAATGGGTCCGGGTGAGCTGGGACAAGGCCATCGAGCTGGTAGCCGGCGAGATTGGCCGGGTGCAGAGCGACTTCGGCCCGCAGGCGATCCACGCCGGTTCCTACGGCTGGAAGAGCGTCGGCATGTTCCACAACAGCCGTACCCTGCTGCACCGCCTGATGAACCTGGCCGGTGGCTTCACCGGTTATGCCGGTGACTACTCCGCTGGCGCCGCCCAGGTGATCATGTCCCACGTCATGGGCTCCATCGAGGTGTATGAGCAGCAGACCGCCTGGCCGAACGTGATCGAACACGCCGAACTGGTGGTGCTGTGGGGCGTCAACGCCCAGGTGACTCTGAAGAACAGCTGGAACATGCCGGACCACGAAGGTCAGGCCGGCTTCCAGGCGCTCAAGGAGAAGGGCACTCGCATCATCAGCATCGATCCGGTCTACAACGAGACCGCCAAACTGGCCGGGGCCGAGTGGATTGCGCCGAACGCCTATACCGACGTGGCCATGATGCTGGGGGTGGCCCACACCCTTTATACCGAGCAGAAGCACGATCAGGCCTTCCTCGATCGCTACACCAGCGGTTTCGACAAGTTCCTCTCCTACCTGCTGGGCAAGGAAGATGGCCAGTCGAAGAGCGCCGAGTGGGCGAGCACAGTCTGCGGCGTCGATGCCGCCGTGATCCGTCAGCTGGCCCTCGACATGGCGTCCAAGCGCACCATGATCATGGCGGGCTGGGGCATGCAGCGTCAGCATCACGGCGAGCAGCCCAACTGGATGCTGGTGACCCTGGCCGCCATGCTGGGCCAGATCGGCCTGCCCGGTGGCGGTTACGGCTTCAGCTACCACTACTCCTCCGGTGGCAGCCCCACCGCCAAGGGCGGCATCCTGGCGGGTATCTCGGCCGGCAATGCACCCAAGAACAGCCCGGCGCCGATCCCGGTGGCCCGCATCGCCGACTGTCTCGCCAATCCGGGCAAGACCATCGACTTCAACGGCCGTCAGCTCAGCTATCCGGACATCAAGCTGGTCTATGTGGCGGGTGGCAACCCCTTCCACCACCATCAGGACACCAACAACCTGCTCAAGGCGTGGCGCAAGCCGCAGACTGTGATAGTCCACGAGCCCTACTGGACCGCCACCGCCAAGCACGCCGATATAGTGCTGCCGGCCACCACCAGCTATGAGCGCAACGATCTGGAGATGGGGGGCGATTACTCCCAGCGCTACGTGTTCCCCATGCACCAGTGCGTGCCGCCCCAGCACGAGTCACGCAACGACTTCGACATCTTCAGCGCCATCGCCGCCAAGCTGGGCCTGCTGGAGGCTTATACCGAAGGCAAGGACGAGATGCTGTGGCTCAAGCAGATGTATGACGGCATGGCCGCCCAGGCCCGTGGCGCCCGGGTGGCACTGCCGCCGTTCACCATGTTCTGGGAGTCCAACAACTACATCCGCTTCCCTATTCCGGAGGCGAATCGCCAGTGGATCCGTCACGCCGATTTTCGCGAGAACCCCTTGCTCAACCCGCTCGGCACCCCGTCCGGCAAGATCGAGATCTTCTCCAACACCATCGCCGGTATGGGATATGCCGACTGCGCCGGCCATCCCAAGTGGTATGAGCCCAAGGAGTGGGTGAAGAGCGAAACGGCCAGCCGTTATCCGCTGTCGCTCAACACCTCGCACCCGACCCAGCGCCTGCACTCCCAGCTGGACAACACGCCGCTGCGAGACAAGTTCGCCATCGCCGATCGCGAGGCCATCCTGATCCACCCGGATGATGCCAAGGCCCGTGGCATTCAGGATGGGGACCTGGTGCGCGCCTTCAACGATCGCGGCCAGATCCTGGTGGGCGCCCTGGTGTCGAAAGACATTCGTCCGGGCGTGGTGCGCATCTGTGAAGGGGCCTGGTTCGACCCGGCCAAACCGGGCGAGGTGGGGGCCATCTGCAAGAACGGCAACGTCAACTGCCTGACCTTCGACGAGGGCACCTCCAGCCTGGCGCAGGGCAACTGCGGTCACATGGCCCAGCTGCAGATCGAGAAATACAGGGGCCCGGCACTGGCCAATACCGCTCACGCGGTCCCGGCCAACGGCTGAGTCCGCACTCGACCAACAAAAACGGCGCCATCAGGCGCCGTTTTTTATTGCTGTCAATTTACTGTGGCAGTGAAGACTCAGAAGCTCTTTTACTGCATGCGCTCTTCCGCACACGCCACCCGCTCTGCAGCCGGAGCATGGGCAAGGTGACTCAGAAGTCGCCTTCCTGCATGTACTCTTCCGCGCACTCCACCAGCTGGGGCCAGAGCTCTTCCGGCACCCAGGCATCCGGGTCATCTTCATCGCCATCGTACTGGGTCCAGAAATAGCGGCGCAGGCCGGCGGCGAAGTCGTCGCTGACCTCGGCCAGCTCGGAGAGCGGCCCCAGCCAGGCGATGCGGCGCAGGCCGGAGGCGAGATCGTTGAGCGCATCCACCAGACCGCGATCGTCTCTGATCTGCTCCACCAGCAGGGTGAAGCGCTCGCGGGCGCTGGCGATTTCGTCTTCGTCCAGCTCACCCACATCGGCCAGCAGATCGATGAAATCTTCCAGCAGAAATGCGATCAGGCTCTCTCTGTCCTCGAACCACTGGAGCTGAGCCCCCTTGATCCCCAGTACAGAGGAATCGAACGAGTCATCAAGATGACATAGTGCCCATGGATCGTCTGTCATTGCTACCCTTCCTCAGGCTTGAACAAGTGTCTTATCTTATGCTTGGCCCGCTCCCCGTGCCACCTTGAGCGATAGCAGGAAACGGACCACCCCAATTTCATTCGCCCCATAATGGGCTTGATCCCTAGCTCTCTACCCTTGCCACCTTGGGCAGTGACAGAGACGCCGCCAGGCCACCCAATTCCGCCCGGCCCATGATGAGATTGCCTCTGTAGGCCTCGGCCAGATCGGAGACTATGTTGAGGCCGAGCCCGGAGCCCGGCACCTTCTCGTCGAGCCGTACCCCGCGCAGCACCGCCTTGGCAATCTGATCCTCGCTCATGCCGGGGCCGTCATCCTCGATGCGCAGGGTGATCCAGCCCCCCAGCTCGGCGCTGGAGATGCGCAGCTGGCCGGCCGACCACTTGAAGGCGTTCTCCAGCAGGTTGCCCACCATCTCGTCGAAGTCCTGCTCTTCCACCCCGACCGCCAGATTGGCCGGCACCTGCAGATCCACCTCCCTGCCCGGATAGAGCCGGGCAAAGGCGCGGCAGATGTACTCCACCCGTGCCCGCACCGGGGTCGACACCCCGAGGATCTTGGCGGCGCCCGTCACCCGGGCCTTGCCAAGGTGATAGTCGATGTGGCGCTGGATCTGGTCGAGCTGCTCGCCGATGGCGGCCTGATCCTCGGGTGACAACTGAGCCACCTGATTGCGCATTATGCTGAGCGGCGTCTTGAGGGCGTGGGCCAAATTGCCGGTGTGGGAACGGGCCCGTTGCAGCAGCTCGCCGTAGTGGTGGAGCAGGCGGTTGATGTCCTCCACCAGTGGCTGGATCTCCAGTGGATAACGCAGCCGAAACCCCTCCTGATGACCCTGATGGACCCGCCCCAGCTCGCGGCGCAGCAGATGCAGCGGGCGCAGACCATAGACGATCTGGAACATGAAGCCCAGCACCAGACCGGTGGCGGCAAAGCCGAGGCCGAGGAACAGGCTGAGCCGGGTCTTCTTCAGGGTCTGGGTCAGAGCACTGCTGTCCTTGGCCATCACCAGGGTAAACACCCGATCCGAACCCGGCAGCAGCACGGCGCGGGTCATGATCAGCAGCGGCTCCTTGTTGGGCCCCTTGCCGACGAACAGATCGGGATCGCCAAACGCCGACTTCAGGCCGTGCACGTCGAGGTGTACATCCCACAGGGAGCGGGAACGGCTGACCACGGCATCTCCCAGCTCCAGCTGCCAGTAGTAGCCGGAGTAAGGTTGACGGAAACGGGGATCGGCCATGGGCTCGGTGACGATGGGCAGACCATCTGGCTGGATTTCGAGCCGGGAGAGCAGATCATAGAGCTGCAGGCGCAGTCCGTCGGCTTCCGCCTCCTGCCAGTAGTTGCGCATCATGGTCTGCAGGCTGAAACCTGTGGCGAACAGGAAGAGGCCGCACCAGACTAGGGCGATAACCACCAGCCGCCCCCGCAGGGTCCGTACCAGCCTCATTCACCGCCCCCTTGCGGCGATTGCATCAAGGCCTGACTCATTCGTTGATCCGGTATCCGAGGCCACGCACAGTCTCAATCAGATCGGCGTGGGTCTTCTTGCGGATCCGGCCGATGAACACCTCGACGGTATTGGAGTCGCGGTCAAAATCCTGGGCATAGATGTGGTCGATCAGCTCGCTGCGCGACACCACCTTGCCCCTGTGCTGCATCAGGTAACCCAGCACCCGGAACTCGTGGGCGGTGAGCTTGATGGGGGTGCCTTCGTACCACACCTGGGAGGCCGCCATGTCGAGCCGCACTCCGCCTATCTCCAGGATCGAGCTGGCATTGCCCGCCGCCCGCCGCACCAGCGCCTGCACCCGCGCCACCAGCTCGGCCACCTGGAACGGCTTGGTGAGGTAGTCGTCGGCACCGGCATTGAGCCCTTCAATCTTCTCGTGCAGCTGGCCGCGGGCGGTCAGCACCAGCACAGGGGTATCTATCCCCTTGCTGCGCCACTCTTTCAGCACGCTCAGGCCATCGCGACCCGGCAGGCCGAGATCCAGGATGATGGCGTCATAGGGCTCGGTCTCGCCAAGAAAGCCGGCCTCGTTGCCATCATGACAAAGGTCGGTCACGAAACCGGACAGACGCAGCTGTTCCGCCAGCTGGCCCGCCAGTGTCTTCTCATCTTCAACTATCAGAATGCGCATAAATGGGTATCCAAAGCAGGGTTACACTTGCGTCAGCGGAGAGGGGGTCGGGCAGCCATTTCTGCCCGAGCGCCCAGCCGGGTCACTCTTCTTCCGGTGGAGGGCGAGGCTCGAACAGCCGCTCCAGATGATGGCCCTTGAGCCACACCATCTCCAGGTTGTCGGCGCGATAGCCCACCTTGATGACGCTGTTCTCGCTGTCGATGAGCTTGAGCTCATACAACCAGATGCCATCCTCTTCCCCCAGATCGACGCGCAGCACGCGCACCGGCAGGTGAGAGGCCACCTCCATCACCTCATGAAAGGGCCTGATCCGACCCTCGCTGACAGCTTGTTGCAGCAAGGCCTCGTTCGGCGTGGTTGCCTGCGCCATCACGGGCAGCAGCAACCCAAGCAGAGACAGGGCTCTATTCATGGATGATTCATCTCCAAAAACCTAACATAATGCCGTTTATAGTCTGCCAGCCATGAATCCGGAATGAATATGATCCCACGCAGTATCCTGCTGATCCTTTGCCTCTTTTCCACCCTTGGCTGGGCGGCCCAGGCGCGTCTCGACATGCCGGCGCTGGTCAAGTTGCTGTTGGCCCAAGGGTACCACGACATTCGGGAAGTGGAGCTGGAAGGGGATAAATTCGAGGTAGAAACCCTGGATGTCCGGGAGCAACGCGTGCAGCTGCTGGTCGATGCCTACAACGGGGAGATCACCAAAAAAGAGGCCGACTAGGCCTCTTTTGCTATGTGCGCTACGCGCGCCGGATGAACGCGCAACGTGTCACGCCTCTTTCAGTTTTTGTTGCTGACGCTGGCGCCAGGGGCGCAGCAGCTTGTCCCGCCGTGGCCACAGCAGGGCACAGGCCAGCAGCAAATAGATGAGCGGCTCCTGCCAGCCACTCTTCACCGACCACCAGTAGTGCACAGGCACCAGCAGGGCGACGACGTAGATCCAGTTGTGCAGCTTCTGCCAGGCCGGCCCCATGGTCCGCAGCAGGGCCGGGATCGAGGTGATGCTCAGCGCCACCAGCAGCAAGAGCGCCAGCGCCCCCACCAGTATGTAGCTGCGCTTCACCAGCTCGCCGCCAATCAAGCCCCAGTCGAACTGCAAATCCAGTCCCAGCCAGACCATAAAGTGCAAACCGGCCCAGGCCGCGCACCAGAGCCCGAGGGGGCGTCGCAGCTTGATGAGCTGCCCCTGCCGCCAGCGTTTTGCCAGCGGTGACACCAGCAGAGTGAGCAACAGCAGATGCAGCGCCCCCTTGCCGAGATAGTGGGTCAGCCCCTGTACCGGATCTCCCCCCAGCAATCCGGCTGGCAGGGCGTACCCCAGCCAGAGCAGAAAGCCGAGGGAGCCCAGATGCACCAGAGCCCGCAGGCCCTTGATATGCGTCGACGTCAATCTCAGTACCATTTTCTCAGATCCATCCCCTGATAGAGCGAGGCCACCTCGTCGGCATAGCCGTTG
Organism: Aeromonas piscicola; assembly: GCF_000820005.1. GTDB lineage: Bacteria > Pseudomonadota > Gammaproteobacteria > Enterobacterales > Aeromonadaceae > Aeromonas > Aeromonas piscicola. The sequence continues at coordinate 16,345 of NZ_CDBL01000057.1, forward strand.
AACATCAGGGTCGGCTGACGCTTGGCGCCGAAGATGCCCCCTTCGCCGATGAAGCGCTCGCTGGCCTGGCTCCAGCGCGGATGATCCACCTGTGGATTGACGTTGGCATAGAAGCCATATTCGTTCGATGCCAGCAGATTCCAGGTAGTGGGTGGCATCTCCTCCACCAGCCGGATGGAAACTATGCTCTTGATGCTCTTGAAGCCGTACTTCCAGGGCACCACCAGCCGGATCGGTGCCCCGTTCTGGGCGGGCAGCGTCTTGCCGTAGAGGCCCATCGCCAGGAAGGAGAGCGGATTCATCGCCTCGTCGATGCGCAGCCCCTCCACGTAGGGATAATCGATGCCGCCACCGAGGGAGCGGGACGCCTGTCCCGGCAGCTGCTCGGGGTCATAGAGGGTCTCGAAGGCCACGAACCTGGCGCGACTGTTGGGCTCGGCACGGCGAATGAGGTCTGCCAGCGAGATGCCGCTCCAGGGCAGCACCATGGACCAGGCCTCCACACAGCGCAGCCGGTAGATGCGCTCTTCGAGCGTGCTCTTGTTGATGAGATCCCACACGTCCAGCGTAAACGGCTTGGCCACCTCCCCCTCCACCTTGAGGGTCCAGGGTTCGGGTTTGAGGTAATGGGCATTGCGGGCCGGGTCCCCCTTGTCGGTGCCCAGCTCATAGAAGTTGTTGTGGGTGGTGGCCTTCTCCTCCGGGGTGATGATCACACCCTCGGGCCGGGCGGCGGCATGGATGTTGAGCGGCCTGGTCGCGGCGGCAGGAATCGGCTTGTCGGCGGAGAAGAGATCGAGCACGCCCGCCTGAGCGGGAAACGCCAGGGTCGCGGCCCCCAGCCCCAGCCCCTTCAGGATGAGGCGGCGATCCTGATAGACGGCTTCCGGGGTGACATCCTGCTCGGTGGGATGGTGGGAAGAGCGGCGCTTGATCAACATGAAAAACTCCCGGGGCTATGAGGGTGATAACCATAAGACCCGCCCCGGCCGAGTTTTATTTCACACAAATTTACATGAGTTGGTGCAGGGGCAGGGCCTTGGCCATGGTTCCGACCAGGAACAGCACTACGAACACCAGCAGAGGAACGATCACATTTGGCACCATCAGACTCACTCCATGAGCAGGACAGGGCCTCTAACTATGGTGCAGGGCCAAAGACGCCACCAATGAATTTTTTTCGCGAGCGCAAGCGTATTCCTGAGTTGAAATGAGTGATGAAGATCACACACAATTCCGCCCCTGCTTGCCGCCCCCCCTGCGAGGGGTAGGCTCCCCCTTTTTCCAGATGTCACTACTTTGAAGAGTCACACCATGAGCCCATTGATCGCCATCGCCATCACGACCGGGATCCTCTCCGCCATCTGGGGCTGGGTCGCCGTCGCCCTCGGCCTCATCTCCTGGGTCGGCTTCCTCGGCTGTACCAGCTACTTCGCCTCCAGCGGTGGCTACAAGGCGCTGCTGCAAACCATGTTGTGCAATGTGAGCGGCATGCTGTGGGCCCTGCTGCTGATCCACGGGGATGCCTGGTGGGGAGCCGGTGTGGCGGGTTACATGATGACGGGGGTGGTCGCGACTTTGATGTGCGTGCAGGCCAAGCAGCAGTGGCTCGGCTACATTCCCGGCACCTTCGCCGGTTGCTGCGCCACCTTCGGGGCCGCAGGAGAGTGGCGACTGATACTGCCCTCCCTGGTGATAGGCGCGCTGTTCGGTTACCTGATGAAGGCGAGCGGCCTCTGGCTCTCCCAGAAAACTCAGAAAGCCCAGGCCGCTACCGCCGTGGTCGATCCGGCCTGAATGGCGTTCACCGGCGGATAATGGTCGGAATGCAGGCCTGCCCGGCTTATCCCTTCGACTTGAAGTTTGCAGCCTCTATACCGTGCCGATTCAATAGCTTGTAAAAATCGGTACGGTTTCTTCCCGCCATGTTGGCCGCCAGGGTCACATTGCCCTCTGTGGTACGCAGCAGGCGGATTAGATACTCCTTCTCGAACTCGGCACGCGCTTCGTTGAACGAGGGGATGCCGCCACTGCCACCGCTCAGGGCGGACTCCACCATGGCGGCGCCGATCACCGGGCTGCAGCAGAGGCTGGCCAGCTGCTCCACCACGCTGTAGAGCTGGCGTACGTTGCCGGGCCAGCCCGCCGCGGCCAGCAGTGCCAGCGCCTCCGGGGAGAAGCCGAGGGCGGCGCAGTCACCGTGACGGCTGCGATATTCGTCCAGCGCCTGTCTGGCCAGCAGCGGAATGTCTTCACTGCGGGCACTGAGGGGCGGCAAGGTGATGTTGGCCACGTTTAGGCGGTAGAAGAGATCCTCCCGAAAGCGCCCCTCCTCCATCGCCGCCACCAGATCCTGATGGCTGGAGCTGATGACCCGCACCTCGGGGATGCCCTGACCGTACTCCTGCAGCACCTGCAGCAGCTTGGCCTGCAATGACTCCGACAGATCCCCTATCTCGTCGAGAAACAGGGTCGCCCCCTTGGCCTGCTCGAACAGGCCGGACTGACCGTCCTCGCCAAACAGTTGCAGATCCAGCGCGGCCCACGGCAAGGCGGCGCAGTTGATGGCGTGCAGCGGCTTGTCACGGCGACTGCTGGCCTGATGCAGTGCCTGGGTCATCACCCCTTTACCGGAACCGGACGGTCCCATGATCAGCACGGGCACTTCCATGCCGGCTATGCTGTTGGCCTGGATCAGCAACTGCTCCATCTGTGGGTTGCGGGTCAGGATCAGCGATTGCCAATCCTGCCGCTGCTTTGGGCGAGTCAGGCTCAGCGCATGCTCTATGGTGGCGAACAGCTCATCCTTGTCGATGGGCTTGGTGAGAAAGCTGAATACCCCGGAACGGGTGGCTTGAATGGCGTCCGGTATGGTGCCGTGGGCTGTCATGATAATGACCGGCAGCCCCAGCCACTGGGACTGGATACGCTCGAACAGCGCCAATCCGTCCATGCCGGTCATGCGCAGATCGCTCAGCACCAAATCGGCCCGCTGCTGGCGCAGTCTGTCCAGCGCCCCTTCGGCGCTGTCGGCGGTATCCACCTCGTAGCCTTGGCTGCGCAGGCGCATGCTCATCAGTTTGAGCAGGCTGACATCGTCGTCGACCAGCAGGATGCGACTCATTTTAGCGCCTCGCCATTGCCGTTCAGCTTGCGCTGATTGAGCTGTTCATCGATGGCGGAGAGCTGTTCGATCTGGCGGCGCAGACGCTGCACCTCCTGACTCTGATCGTCGCGCCGGCTGTCACGGGCCAGCAGCTCCTCACCGAGGGCAATCCAGCTGCGCAGGAAGGCCTGGGCATCCAGCCCCAGATCAGGCAGCAGGCTCTTGAGTTTGTCCAGTCCGGCCCGCCGATTTGCCACCGACTCGGACGGATGGGTATTGACCATGGCAAGGCTGACCCGGCTCTCGATATCGGTCGCCCCCTTGAGGCGCTGACGCTCCTGCACCCGCTGCTGGGCATGGCTGGCCAGCAGCCAGTCCGAGTACTGCAGGCGCACCTGCATCTCCTTGTTGGCAAACTCCATCCGCTTGGCGAGGGCGAGATCCGACGACGCCACCGGTTCATGCGCTGGCAACAGGGAACAGCCTGTGAGCAGGCCCATCATCAATACCGGAACAACACATTGTTTCATCTTAGGCTTCACTTCAACGTCAACCGGAAACAGACATCCGCCTGTTCATCTTCAACCAATACCAACTCGCCGCCCAGGCTCATCGCCGACTCGCGAGCGATGGAGAGCCCCATGCCGGAGCCCTTCAACAAACCTTGCCGCACTATGCTGCCCTGCTCGAACGGCTCGAAGATCCGTTCCCGCTCGGCAACCGGAATGGAGGGCCCCTCGTTGGCTACCTCCAACCAGCCACCATCGGCATCCTGCCCGGCGCGGATCCAGATCTGGCCGCCCCTGGCGCCATAACTGACGGCGTTGGAAAACAGATTATCGAGGATCAGCCGCAAGCGATACGGCTCGGCCTGCAGCATGATCGGATCGGTCGGCAAGTGTACACTGATTTGTTTGGATTCCAGCGCCAGCCGGTATTCGGCAGACAATTCTGACAACAGGGGCGCCAGCGCCACCGGGGTCAAGCTGAACACCTCCTGCTGGCTGAGGCGGTTGAAATCGAGCAGGCGTTCGATCAGGGTCTGCAACCTGCGGCTGTTCTCCTCCAGCATCTGGCAGATCTCCTGCTGATCCGGGGTCAAGGGCCCTACAAGCTGCTCTGAGAGCAGATCTGCCCCCTCCCGCAGCACCGCCAGCGGGGTCTTCAACTCGTGGGAAACGTGGCGCAGAAACTGGTATTTCTGCTGCTCCAGCTCCTTCAATTTGTCGTGCAACCAGCCGATCCGCTCCCCCAGCAACACCAGCTCGGCCGGCCCGTCCACCGGGCGCTTGTCCGGTTCCACACCAGCACCCAGGCTCAAGATCCGCGACTCAATCTGACGTACCGGGTGGATGATCAGATAGGTAAACAGCAATACCAGCAGCAGGCTGAGCACGGCCACGAAACCGCTGACCCACCAGATCTCCGTCATCAGGTCGGCGATGGTGGCCCGCACCCGGCTCACATGCTCGTCTACCTGGCTGCGGGTAATAATCTCAAGCTGCTGATTAACATGATTAAATTCATCAAACTTCGGACTGGTCGACTCGGCCTTGGCGCGGGCCAGATCCTGCAGGCTGTCGAGCCAGGTCAGTGCCTGCTCGAGGCCCGTGTAGGCCTCCGCATCCGGTATCGAACTCTGATGGACGGCGAGCAGGCCGCGATAGCTCGCCAGCTGCTGCTGATAGCTGGCCAGGATGCGATCATCCCCCAGCACGGCATAACGACGAAGAGTACGTTCAAGATCAATGGCTTGAGTGGTGAGCAGCGTCGCCCGTCGGGTATCGCGCACCGCCCGTTCCAGCTCGTCGCTGGTCAACTGGCTGAGGTGTTCGAGGGCCTGACTGTCGTGCCAGATCATGCCGCCCAACGGCATCAATACCAGGACGAAGCCCATCAATACCACTTGCAACAGGGAGCGTGGGCGTACCTTGGTCATCTTGGGCTGTCTCGATTCATCATGGGTGGGTCAGCATATCCGCACTCCCCCAAAAAGCAAAACCGGCCAGGAGGCCGGTTCATACTGCAAAATGAGGGATGGGGTTCACGCCAGACCGACGGATGCCACACAGATAATCAGGATCATCGCCAACGCGCCAGACGCGGTCAACAGTGCCCACTTCAGTTCCACACTCATGCAAACCTCCTTTCTTGCCAACATAGAGCCTGATCACAACAGACAAGTTGATGTTAATGCATAGTTAATCCGATTACCGTGAGCCGTGTATACATTTCAGATGAGCCCTACTCAAGGACCGATGAAGATGTTCTATCTGTGCAGCATTGGATCGAATCTGGATCCCCATCAGCATGTCAGCCAGGCGGTCGGCGAACTGCTCGAGCGTTTCGGTCGTCTGCAACTGAGCTCGGTGATCCAGACCAAGCCGGTGGGGATGCACTCCCGCCACGACTTCCTCAACTGCCTGTTCGTCACCGAAAGCACGCTGACACCCCAGCAGCTGAAAACCGTCTTCATCGCCATGGAGCTGGCGCACGGCCGGGATCGCAGCGATCCGAACTGCAAGGTGCTCGACCGGCCGCTGGACATCGACATTCTGGCCAGCAACCCGACCGATGACTTCGCCGCCACCCGGGTCGATGCCTACCTCAACGAACTGCTGGCCGAGCTGTATGGACAGGGGGAGGTGCACGACCGCAAGGTGACGCTGCCACTGCACACCCGGCTGATGGCAGGCAAGGTGATCGAGGAGCAACAGGTCGGCCTCACCCCCCTCGCCCTGCATCAGCCAGCAGAGGCCTCGGTCGCCAGGAGCTGAGCGCGGGTCAGGGCTCAGATGACGGCCAGGCTGCGGCCGCCATCGACCCGGATGCTGGCGCCCGTCATGTAGTCGTTCCCCATCAGCAGCTGCACCGCCTGCCAGATGGGCTCAAGCCCCCCCTCCCGCGCCAGCGGCGTTTTCGCCAGCACCTGCTGGCGCCACGCGTCGCCATGTTCGTCGAGAAACAGTATGGGGCCCGGCTCTATGGTGTTGACCCGGATGGCGGGTGCCAGTTCGCGGGCAAAGCTCATGGCAAGGGAGTGAGCCCCCGCCTTGGTGGCCACATAGCAGGCAAACTGGGGGGCCGGGGCGTGAATGTAGATATCGGTGATGTGAATGATGCTGGCGTTTGGATTGCTTGCCAGCTGGGGTGCCAGCGCCCGATTGAGCTGGAAGGGGGCCGCCATGTGCACCCGGTAGAACTGCTCGAACTGGGCCAGTTGCACCGCCGGATCCGCCGCCTGGGGCTCGAAGGCAGAGGCGTTGTGGATCACCAGCCCCAGATCCTGATGGGCGGCCAGCGCCTCGATCAGCCTGCCGACCTCCTCCTCACGAGCGAAATCCGCCTGCACCAGCTCGACCCCGAGCGCCGCCAGTCTGGCCAGCTCGGGCCGCTCGCTGCGATAACTGCCCGTCACCTGCCAGCCGGCCGCCACCAGTTGCTCGCACAGATAGAAGCCGAGCCGGCGGCCACACCCTGTCACCAATGCACGCATAACCTCTCCTTTTGTCATTGCTTGCCGGCCCGTGGCAGGGCTGTGCCTATCAATCTCCACGGCACAAGCCATTGGCCCCGTCAGCCGCCCAGCGGCCATAGTGACACTACTTTACCCCTTTTGGAGCTACCCACATGCTGCAGATCCGCGATCACATGAGCCGCCTGACCCACTCCCTCACCCCGCAACTCGGCCTGGCCGAGGCGCTGGACAAACTGCACCACTCCGGACTGAGCGGCCTGCCGGTGCTGGACGAGCAGCTGCGGTTGATCGGTTTTCTCTCCGAACAGGATTGCATACCCAGCCTGCTCACCGGCAGCTACCACTGCGACACCCGCACCCGGGTGGAAGATCTGATGAGCCACACGCCGCTCTCGGTCGGCCCGGACGACAGCATACTGGACCTGGCGCGCCAGATGAGCGAGGCCAGACCCAAGATCTATCCGGTGCTGCAAGGGGGCAAGGTGATCGGCATCATCAGCCGCCATCAGGTGATGCAGGCCCTCAACCGGCAGATGAAGGGCTGCCAGCAGACCTAGCTCTGGTAGCGCCCCTTGTCACCGATATCAAAGTGCAGGGGCATGCGCCACTTGGCCAGACTGAGCAGGCAGAGCAGCAAGCCGCACGCCAAGGCAACCAGGGCAGCGGCCCAGCCGAGCTGGGCCCACTCCAGCCCCCATAACAGCGGCAGCAACAGCGGCACCGCCTTGATGCCAGGAATGGCGAAACAGAACTGCTCCTTGAACGCCAGGCCGGAGAGCGTGGCCAGCACAGCTCCCAGCACCAGTACGTCCGGCGCCCCGCAGGCGCTCAGCATCAGGCCGCCCCAGGCCGTTGCCTGCAGGATGAAGCGAATACGCTTGTCGTAGATATGCAGACAGAGCCCGCACACCCCGCTCGCTACCGCCAGCGCAGTCAACCAGACTGAGGGCGCTAAAAAATCCTGCCCAATCAGCAGGCTGGCCCCTCGACACACAAGCAATAAAGCTGCCAGACTCAGGCCAAGGCGATAGAGGCAGACCGACAAGCTGTCGATACCGTCCAGTTCACTTTCGATTTCAGGATTTGCCATCCGGGGTCGCCTCTGTTGAATATCCGGGCCAATATACTTGAATTATGCCTGTGGGCGATTCCCTATTCAGTGCAGGAGATGTGGTTTGCGAAGGTTCATTCTGCTCTGCCTGCTGCTTCCCCTCTGGCTCCAGGCCAAAGAACTGGTCATAGGTGGTACGCTGGAGCCGCCACTGAAATTTCTGGACGACCAGGCCCGCCCCTGCGGGCTGGATGTGGACGTGGTCACCGCCATCTTCGGCAAGCTCAAGGTCCCCGTCAGGATCGAGCTGACCGACTCGGGCGCCCGCCTCACCCGCAATGCCGAAACCGGCGCGTATGACCTGGTGATGACCCACTCCTACAAGCTGGAGCGAGAGCGCTATCTGCTCTACCCGCAGCAGGCCCATCTGCGCCACAGCTGGCACTTCTTCGTGCGCAAGGCCGACATGCTGAGGATCCGCTACGACACCCTGAGCGATCTCAAACCCTGGCGCATCGGCGTCACCAAAGATTTCTCCTACACCCCTGAGCTGACGGCGGCCCTGGCCGATCCGGCCTATCACTTCCAGGAGATCCCCATCAACCAGCTGCAACTGCGCAAGCTGATCGCCGGACGCATCGATGCCGTGCCCATGCCGCTGGTCACCGCCTTCGCCCAGATCAAGGAGGAGGGGCTGGAGGGCAAGCTCGACTACCTGCCCAAACCGCTCAAGGCCAGTCCCTACTACACCGTCTGGACCAAGGCCAGGGCCGATGCCGGCACCCCGGCCCTGATGGCGGCCTACGATGCCGAGCTGTTGCACATGAAGCGCGACGGCAGGCTCAAGGCCATCTACGACAAGTACGGCATCCCCTATATCGAACCCTGATCCCGGCGATCAGGGCTTCACATCTCGCAATATCGGGTTCTGCAGCGAAATCAGGGTTTCACATGTGAAATGGATCTCGCGCTTCACTCCCCACGCAACAGGCCTCGGGGCTTCACGTCTAGCAATATCGGGTTCTGCAGCGAGATCAGGGTTTCGCATGTGAAATGGATCTCGCGCTTCACTCCAAGCTCAACAGGCCTCAGGGCTTCACGTCTCGCAATATCGGGTTCTGCAGCGAGATCAGGGTTTCGCATGTGAAATGGATCTCGCGCTTCACTCCACGCTCAACAGGCCTCAGGGCTTCACATCTCGCAATATCGGGTTCTGCAGCGAGATCAGGGTTTCAGTGGACTGGATCTCGTCTATGGTCTGGATCTTGTGGATCAGCACAGTCTGCAGCTCGTCGATGGAGCGGGTCATCACCTTCATGAAGATGCTGTAGTGGCCCGTGGTGTAGTAGGCCTCCACCACCTCGTCCAGCGCCTGCAGCTTGGCCAGCGCCGAGGGGTAATCTTTCGCACTTTTAAGATTGATGCCGATAAAGCAGCAGACGTCATAGCCCAGCTTCTTCGCGTTCACCTGCACCCGCGTCCCCTCGATGATCCCCGCCTGCTTCATCTTCTCCACCCGCACATGGATGGTGCCCGGGCTGACCGCCAGCTGTTTGGCCAACTCGGCGTAAGGGATCCGCGCATTGTCCATCAGGGCGGTGAGGATGGCCTGATCGAGATTATCGATCCGATAATTTTCCGGCACTTTTTTGCGCTCCCGTTGACGATACCTCATTAATAATGGGTTTATTTTGAAGAAAAAAACACGATAAGCCTATTTCTATTATCGAATATTGAATTTACTTGGCAATTTGTTGAAGAATCGTCACATCCAACGGATTTGAGACAGGTATTCAGCATGAAACAGCACTACATTCGCAGCCAGCAACAGATCAGCTTCGTCAAAGAGATGTTCTCCCGCCAACTCGCCCAGCAACTGGGCCTGATGGAGGTGCAAGCCCCCATTCTGAGCCGGGTCGGTGATGGCACTCAAGACAACCTCTCTGGCCACGAGAATGCGGTGCAGGTCAAGGTGAAGACACTCCCCGAACACAGCTACGAGGTGGTGCACTCCCTGGCCAAGTGGAAGCGCCAAACCCTGGGTCGCTTCGGCTTCGGCCCGGGTGAAGGCATCTACACCCACATGAAGGCACTGCGTCCGGACGAAGACAGGCTGACCCCCATCCACTCCGTCTACGTGGATCAGTGGGACTGGGAGAAGGTGATGCCGAGCGAGCGCCGCGATCTGGCCTATCTGCAGGAGACGGTGCGCGGCATCTGGGCCGCCATCAAGGCCACCGAGCACGCCGTCTGTGCCGAACACGAGCTGACCCCCTTCCTGCCAAGCGAGATCCAGTTCCTGCACAGCGAAGCGCTGCTGACCCGTTACCCGGACCTCGATGCCAAGGGGCGCGAGCGCGCTATCGCCAAGGAGCTGGGGGCCGTGTTCCTCATCGGCATCGGCGGAGCCCTCTCCCACGGCGAGCGCCACGATGTGCGCGCCCCTGACTATGACGACTGGAGCAGCCACAGCGAGCTCGGTCTGGCGGGTCTGAACGGTGACATTCTGGTGTGGAACCCGGTGCTGGAAGACAGTTTCGAGATCTCTTCCATGGGCATCCGGGTCGATGCCGAGGCCCTGCGCCGCCAGCTCGCCATCACAGGTGATGAAGATCGCCTGCAATACGACTGGCACCAGGATCTGCTGGCCGCGCGCATGCCGCAGACCATAGGCGGCGGCATAGGCCAATCCCGTCTGGCCATGCTGTTGCTGCAAAAGGAGCATATCGGTCAGGTCCAGGTCGGCGTCTGGTCCTCCGAGATGAAGGCCGCCGTGCCGGGCATGCTGTAAGCAGGATAATTCAATGGGCCTGGCCTGCGAGCGGTGGCACGCAGGTCAGGCCTGACAGGTGTGTGGCCGCCCGGGATGAAAGAGCGCATCACGGGCATGCTGTAAGGAGAGAGTCACCTTGGCCCTCTGCGAAACCGGGGCTTGCCCCTGCGACCCGCTCAACCCACGTCAGGTCGCGTCACTACATTCCTCTCGGCAATCTTCGGATTGCCGCTTTTTTATGGCGGGAATACATATGCGAACCCCGCACCTATGTTGGTCTGCCGTGGCAGTCCCACTTTCCGCTTGCCGGTGCAATGGCAGGCAAAGAGGCTCTCCACGCCCTCCTGTTGCAGATACATGCCCAGCGCCGCCGCCCGCTGCGGGCCGGAAAACTTCAGGTGCAGACCACCGATGACGGCATGCACTCGCTCATCGCCGCACACCTCCTTGGCCCGTTGCACTATGTTCTCGACCCCGGAGTGGCCGCAGCCGATGAAGACGCTCAGACCCTGCTCGCCCTTGTAGGCCAACGCCGAATCATCGCTGATAAGATCCTTCTCAACTCGACCGCCTCGCAATATGTAGCCAAGCAGGGAAGGGGCTGCCTTGTTGCGTCGCACGATGCTGCCGAGAAACACCAGACGCTCCGAAAGCCATATCGGCTCGACGGAGCAGTGGGGAAGCAAGCCCTTGGCCAGCAACGACTCCCGCTCCAACTCCCCCGAGAGGCGATAAAGGTTACGACGCAAGAAGGGGAGTGGCAGAAAATAACCCCGTTCACAAAACACATCCGGGCAGGCGATCAGTGGGATGGGAGTTGGATAGAGAGGAAGTGAGCCGATGCCACCCACATGGTCGTAATGGCCGTGAGAGAGCACCACATGAGTGAGCGACGCGAGATCGATCCCCATCACAGCAGCATTGTGCTGCAACGCCTGACCACGGCCGCTGTCAAACAGCACCTTGAGGCCATCGCACTCCAGCACCAGCGCCAACCCCCTCTCCGGCAAACAGCCGGGTAGATGCACATCATCATCCACCAAGACGGAAAACTTCAGCATCTCAATCCCCCAGAAAACAAAACGCAGGCACAGAGCCTGCGTTTTTCATCGACAATCCCATTACTGGGTCATGGTCAGGCCGTTGCTGTCGGCCCCCAGCAGCAACTTCTTGCCGGGGACGATGCGACCGGAGAGCAGCGCCTGGGCCAGCGGGTTCTCCACCTTGTGCTGGATCGCCCGCTTGAGGGGCCGTGCGCCGTAGACGGGGTCGAACCCGGCGTGCACCAGCTTCTCGAGCAACGCCTCGCTCACCTCCACCTCGTAACCCTGAGCCTCCAGGCGGCCCATCAGGCTCTTGAGCTGGATGCGGGCGATGGACTTGATGTGAGCCTCGTCGAGGGGGTGGAACACCACTGTCTCGTCGATCCGGTTGATGAACTCGGGCCGGAAGCTGCGGGTCAGCACCTCCATCAACATGGCCTTCATCTCGTCGTAATCCTTCTCGGAGTGGTGCTCCTGGATCAGATCCGACCCCAGATTGGAGGTCATGATGACGACCGAGTTGCGGAAATCGACAGTACGACCCTGACCGTCGGTCAGGCGGCCATCGTCCAGCACCTGCAACAGGATGTTGAACACATCCGGGTGCGCCTTCTCCACTTCATCGAGCAGGATCACCGAGTAGGGGCGACGGCGTACCGCCTCGGTCAGATAACCCCCCTCCTCATAACCCACGTATCCCGGGGGTGCACCCACCAGACGGGCCACGCTGTGTTTCTCCATGAACTCGGACATATCGATCCGCACCATGGCGTCCTGGGTATCGAACAGGAACTCGGCCAGCGCCTTGCACAACTCCGTCTTACCCACCCCGGTAGGACCGAGGAACAGGAAGGAGCCGATGGGGCGATTCGGATCCGAGAGCCCGGCACGGGAGCGGCGAATGGCGTTGGAGACGGCTTCAACCGCTTCCTCCTGACCTATCACCCGGCTGTGCAACTGCTCTTCCATCCGCAGCAGCTTGTCGCGCTCCCCTTCCAGCATGCGTGCCACCGGAATGCCGGTTGCACGGGCCAGCACGTCGGCTATCTCCACGTCTGTGACCCGGTTGCGCAGCAGGCTGGTCTCCTGCATCTCGGCCTGGGTGGCGAGATCCAGCTGTTTCTCCAGCTCGGGAATGCGACCGTATTGCAGCTCTGACATGCGACCGAGATCGCCGGCGCGGCGTGCCACGTCGAGATCCTGACGGGCCTGCTCCAGTGCCGCCTTGATGTGCTGGGTACCGGCGAGGGCGGCCTTCTCGGCCTTCCACACCTCATCCAGCTCGTTGTATTCCCGATCCTTTTCGCCAATCTCCTGATTGATGAGATCCAGCCGCTTGCGGCTGGCGTCGTCATCCTCTTTCATCAGCGCCTGCTGCTCGAGTTTCAGCTGTATGATGCGCCGCTCCAGCCGGTCGAGGGACTCGGGTTTAGAGTCGATCTGCAGCCGGATGCTGGCGGCAGCCTCGTCGATCAGGTCGATGGCCTTGTCCGGCAACTGGCGATCGGCGATGTAACGGTGCGACAGCTGGGCCGCCGCCACGATCGCCGGATCCGTGATCTGCACATGGTGGTGCAGCTCGTAACGCTCCTTCAGGCCGCGCAGGATGGCGATGGTGTCTTCCACGCTCGGCTCCTCCACCAGCACCTTCTGGAAGCGGCGCTCCAGCGCGGCATCCTTCTCTATGTACTGGCGGTACTCGTCCAGGGTGGTGGCACCGACGCAGTGCAGATCGCCACGGGCCAGCGCAGGTTTCAGCATGTTGCCCGCGTCCATGGCCCCTTCGCCCTTGCCGGCGCCGACCATGGTGTGCAGTTCGTCGATGAAGAGGATGACGTTGCCCTCCTCCTTGGCGAGATCGCTCAGCACGGCTTTCAGCCGCTCTTCAAACTCGCCGCGGTACTTGGCACCGGCCACCAGGGCGCCCATGTCCAGGGAGAGCACCCGCTTGTTCTTGAGCCCCTCCGGCACTTCGCCGTTGATGATGCGCTGGGCCAGCCCTTCGACGATGGCGGTCTTGCCGACGCCGGGGGCACCGATCAGCACAGGGTTGTTCTTGGTACGGCGTTGCAGCACCTGGATGGTACGGCGGATCTCTTCATCGCGACCTATCACGGGATCCAGCTTGCCGATCTCGGCCCGCTCGGTGAGGTCTATGGTGTACTTCTCCAGCGCCTGGCGATTCTCCTCGGCGTTGGCATCTTCGATCTTTCTGCCACCGCGCACCTTGTCGATGGCGGCTTCGAGTTTCTCCTTGCTCAAGCCCTGGGCACGCAGCAGCTCGCCCAGGTTGCCCTTCTCGTCGAGAGCGGCCAGCACGAACAGCTCGGACGAGATGAACTGATCCTTGCGCTGCTGAGCCAGCTTGTCGCAGACGTTGAGCAGGCGACCCAGGCCATTGGAGAGCTGCACATCGCCCTCCACGCCGCTCACCTTGGGCAGGCGATCAAGCTCCTCGCCGAGACGGGAGCGCAGGGCATTGATGTCCATCCCGGTCAGAGTAAGCAGTGGACGAATGGAGCCGCCGTCCTGATTGACCAGGGCGGTCATCAGATGGACGGGTTCGATAAATTGGTGGTCACGACCCAGTGCCAAAGACTGGGCATCGGAAATAGCGATTTGGAATTTGCTGGTCAGGCGATCGAGGCGCATTGCACTCCCCCTTTCAAGACGGACGCCGCTTGCGCGGCAAACAACATAACTTTCTGAGATGAAAGATGAGGCCCGTACGGGCTATTTCAAGGGCTGGGTCTGGTTATTTTTTCTGCAAAGCGGGGCGAAGGCAGGATACCCGCTCCTCTCACGCTGATTTGATAGTGAGAGGAGCGAGGTTATTGCGTACCGGGGGCTTAACCGGCGCTTAGCGGGCCAACCAGATGAGGGAGGCCATCCGGCCGGTCTGGCCGTCACGGCGATAAGAGTAGAACCGCTCGCTATCGCCGAAGGTGCAGAACTCGCCACTATAAATGGCGCTCACACCGGCCCGGCCCAGCCGCAGCCTGGCCAGCAAGTAGATATCCGCCAGCCATTTCCCCTCGTTGGATGAAGGTACGAATGCAGCTTCTGCTTCGGCCTGCTGCGCCATAAAGGCGTCGCGCACCTCGCCCCCCACTTCGAACGCCGTGGGGCCTATGGCCGGGCCAAGCCAGGCCAGGATCTCGCCCGGTTCGCAGCCCATGGCCGCGATGCTGGCTTCCAATACACCTCCTTGCAGCCCGCGCCAACCGGCATGGGCGGCAGCCACCACAGTACCTGCCCGATCGCAAAACAGCACGGGCAGGCAGTCGGCGGTCATCACTATGCAGGTCTGCCCCGTCTCATGGGCGCAAGCCGCATCGGCATCCGGCACAACATCATACTGGTTGCTGACCGGATACACTGCGGTGCCATGCACCTGATTGAGCCAGTTGAGTGGGCCGGGAATATCCGCAACCTGCTGCAGGCGGGTACGATTGGCCTCGACCCGTGCCGGTACGTCCCCCACATGGGCGCCCAGATTGAGACCGGCGAAGACCCCTTCACTCTCGCCGCCATCCCGGGTGGTCGACAGGGCTCTGACACGAGCCGGTGCCGGCCAGTCGGGTTCGATCCATTTCATCTGTGGCTCCTTTCATTTATTCATATAAAAACGGGGCTCCTTCGCTGTTGCCAGTCAAGGAGCCCCGTTTCAGGCCTGTTTCAAGGGCAGGGCTACGGCAGGATCCGTCGCAGTCCCACCTTGCACATCAGTTCCAGACCCGCTCGTCCAGATTGACGAGGGTGATCTTGGTGTGCAGCACTTCCATCAGCTCATCAATTCCAGACTAAATCGTCCGGATTGGCCAGGGTATCGGCGCGCAGCACTTCCATCAGATCCACCATGTCCTGCGGCGTCTCTGAGTGCCACTGCATCACTTCACCCGTGATAGGGTGCGCCAGTTGCAGCATGGTCGCATGCAGTGCCTGACGATTGAAGCTGCGCAGCATCTGGGTCAGCTCAGGGGTCGCATTGCGCAGCAGGCGCAGACGGCCACCGTAGGCGGGATCCCCCACCAGCGGATGCTTGATGTGTGCCATGTGCACACGGATCTGGTGGGTACGACCGGTTTCCAGACGCAGACGCAGACGGGTGTGGCCACGGAATTTCTCGTGTACCCGGTAGTGGGTCACGGAAGGACGGCCATTGGGCACCACAGCCATGTGGGTACGCTGGGTCGGGTGACGGCCGATTGGAGCATCCACAGTGCCGCCTGCGGTCATGTGACCGATGGCGATGGCTTCGTACTCACGGGTGATCTGGCGCGCCTGCAACGCTTCCACCAGATGGGTCTGGGCGGGCACGGTTTTGGCAACCACCATCAGGCCTGTGGTGTCTTTATCGAGACGGTGCACGATACCGGCGCGGGGCACCTCGGCGATGCCCGGATAGCGGTGCAGCAGGGCATTGAGTATGGTGCCATCCGGCGTACCTGCACCCGGGTGAACCACCAGACCGGCCGGTTTGTCGATCACCAGAATGTGTTCATCTTCGTAGACGATGTTGAGTGCTATGTCCTGAGCATCCCAGCGGGTGTCATCTTCCAGCTCGACATCTACATGTACCTGTTGCCCGGCCATTACCTTCTCGCGCGGGGTGTTCGCAACCTGACCATCCAGGGTCACTCTGTCCTGTAAAATCCACTCCTTGATGCGTGTTCGGGAGTAGTCTGGAAACAATTCGGCCAGGGCCTGGTCGAGTCGCTGCCCGAATTGGTGATCCTGAAATTCGCCTGTCAGTTCAATATGCTGGCTCATGTATGGTCTCTTGAGCGGGGGGTATCAATTCGAAATAATCCGGGTATTCTAGCTTTTCTTTTAGCCAAGCATAACGGATACTTTGCCAATTTCGTGGAAATGGACCGGATGTTGTTGATGGGAAAGAAGTCTCACCTGCTGATGTCGCTCGCCTTGGTTGCTACCTTGATCACGGGCTGTTCCAGCACCAAACCCAAGGTCCCCGACGAACCGCCGGAGACCCTGTACCAGAAAGCACGCCTCAAGCTTGATGCCGGTAACTACCTGAATGCTATCGAATTATTGGAAGCATTGGACTCGCGCTATCCTTTCGGCGCCTACTCCAACCAGGTTCAGCTTGATCTCATTTACGCCTACTACAAACAGGACGATACCGCCCAGGCGATCGCCAATATCGACCGTTTTATCCGCCTCAATCCGGCGCATAAAAATATCGATTATGTGTTCTACATGCGCGGCCTGACCAACATGGCCGGCGATTACAACTTCTTCCAGGACTTCCTGGGCATCAATCGGGACGATAAAGACCCCTCTTATGCCCGTCAGGCCTTCCAGGACTTCAAGACCCTGTTGCAGAACTATCCCAACAGCGTCTATGCCGCCGATGCCCGTGCTCGCATGATCGGCCTGAAGAACCGTCTTGCCCGCTACGACCTGAGCGTGGCCGAGTACTACGTGAAACGCGATGCACTGATCGCCGCAGCCAACCGGGCCAAGCTGATTGTCGAGACCTATCCCGACACGGCCGAAACCGAGAAGGCGCTGGAGATCATGGTCGAGTCTTACGACACGCTGAAGATGCCGCAGTTGGCCAAGCATGCCCGCGAAGTGCTGGCCAAGAACTACCCGGACAACCGTCTCGGCCGCGGCTGAGTTCAACGGCTAAACCGGTCGCAACAAGAAACCGATGCCCAGGCATCGGTTTTTTTATGTCTGCAATTTACCTGCAGAGTGCAACTGGCATGACGGCGCCGTGTATGCGCCGCCATCTTCAGTCAGCTATTTGGCCACATTGCCCGCCACATTGAGTACATCCCAGGTGCGGGAGAAGGGAGGGGCATAGGCAAAGTCCAGCATGCCGAGCTGCTCGGTAGTCACCCCCATGGTGATGGCGACCGCCAGCGCATCTATGCGGTGGACCGCCCCCTTGCGACCCAGGATCTGGCCACCCAGCAGCCGCTTGCTGCTCGCCTCATAGACCAGCTTGACGTGGATATCGGACTGGCCTGGGCAGTAGTTGGTGTGGCACTTGTCCTTGATGACGACGGTGCGGTAATCGATGCCCAGTGCCTTGGCTTCTTGCTCAGAGAGACCGGTGCGACCCGCCTCCAGCCCCAGCACCTTGAGCGCCGCAGAGCCCAGCGTGCCGGGGAACACCTGTTCGGCTCCGGCCAGGTTTTCGCCCACCATGCGCCCCAGCTTGTTGGCTATGGTGGCGAGCGGCACATAGACCTGCTGCTGCTTGACGCTGTGCCAGACGCTGGCGCAGTCACCGGCAGACCAGACGTTGGCCAGCGAGGTGCGGCCCTGCCTGTCCACCTCGATGGCACCATTGGCCAGCAGTTTGATGCCGGTGTCGGCCAGGAACTCGGTGTTGGGCTTGACCCCGGTGCAGACCACCACGATATCGGCCTCGTACTCGCCCTGGCTGGTTCGCACGCCTGTGACCCTGCCATCCCCTAGCAAAGCCTCGACTCGCTCACCCAGATGGACACAGACCCCCTGCTCGCGCAGTTCGGTTTCTATGTGCTGGGTGATTTCGCTGTCGAAGGCATCCGGAATGACCCGATCCGCCAGCTCGATGAGCCGCACCTCTTTACCCTGATGCACCAGGGCCTCAACCACCTCCAATCCGATAAAGCCGGAGCCGATCACCAGGGCGCGGGTATTGCGCTTGTCCTGCACCGCCTCTTTCAGCGCCAGCCCGTCGGCCATGCGCCGCAGGCCGAACACCCCCTGTTGCTGCAAGCCGGGGATGGGGGGCATCACTTCACGGGCACCGGTGGCTATCATCAGCCGATCGTAGTGATCGGTGAAGGTGTCGCCCTTGTGCTCCACCTGCAGGGTCTGCGCACTCACATCCAGACTCAGCACCCGGTGGCCGGTCTTGACCTCGATCCCCTTGGCGGCGAACTGCTCGGGGGTGAACTCGGCCATGTAGCCCGGCTCCTGAAACTCGTCACCGACGAAGTAGGGCAGGCCACAGGCACCGAAGGAGATCACCTCGGAGGCCTCATACACCACGATGTCGGCATCCTTGGCCAGACGACGGGCCTTGGCCGCCGTACTCATACCGGCGGCTTCGCCACCTATGATCAGGATTCTCATACTCTCTCCTTTCAATGGCAGAGGGAGGGCATGCCCTCCCTCTGGTCTATCAATGGGCAAGGGCTGACCCCTCCCCTGGCAAGCGGGTCAGATGGTGGACTCTTCGCCGTCCAGACACACTTCGTGCTCGCTGTTGAACACCGCCATGTCGGTCTCGCCGAGCAAGCGGCTGGTAACAGTGCCGGCAGTGATGGAGCCGGAGACGTTCAGGGCGGTACGGCCCATGTCGATCAGCGGCTCGATGGAGATGAGCAGGCCCGCCAGTGCCACCGGGAAGTCCAGGGCGGAGAGCACGATCAGCGCGGCGAAGGTGGCGCCGCCACCGATCCCGGCCACCCCGAACGAGCTCACCGTTATGATGGCGATCAGCGTCATGATGAAGCCGGGATCCATGGGGTTGACCCCCACGGTCGGGGCTATCATCACCGCCAGCATGGCAGGATAGATGCCGGCGCAGCCATTCTGGCCGATGGTCGAGCCAAACGAGGCGGCGAAGTTGGCGATCCCCTCCGGGATGCCGAGCGCCTTGGTCTGGGTCTGCACGTTCATCGGAATCGAGCCCGCGCTGGTGCGGGAGGTGAAGGCAAAGGCCAGCACCGGCATGATCTTCTTCAGGTAACGGGCCGGGTTGATCCCTACCAGACTCACCAGCAGCAGATGGACCGCAAACATGATGGCAATGGCACCGTAAGAAGCCATGACGAAGCTGAGCAGGTTGAGGATGTCGGCGTAGTTGGAACCTGACACCACCTTGGTCATCAGCGCCAGCACGCCATAGGGGGTGAGACGCAGCACCAGGGTCACCATCCGCATCACTATGACGTGCGCCACCTGCATGAAGCGGCCGAAGCTTTCGAAGATCTCGGGTTTCTTGCGGGCTATGCCGGTAGCCGACAGGCCGATGAAGATGGAGAAGATCACCACGGCGATGGTGGAGGTCTTGCGCGCGCCAGTCATGTCGAGGAAGGGGTTGGCCGGGATGAACTCCAGCACCATCTTGGCAAAAGACATGCTCTCGACGCTGCCGAGGGTAGTCTGCAGCGCGGCGCCCCTGGCGGTCTCGGCGGCGCCGGCAGTGAGGCCTTCGGCGGTCAGGCCAAACAGGTTGGACATCAGGATGCCCGCCCCGGCGGCGATCATGGTGGTGAAGATCAGCACGCCTATGGTCATGGCGCTGATCTTGCCAAGGGCGGTGCCGCCGTTGAGCTTGAGGATGGCACCTATGATGGAGACCATGATGAGCGGGGTGATGATCATCTGCAGCAGCTTCACATAGCCGCTGCCGACGATATCCAGGTAGTCACCGGTCTGCACCAGCACGCTGGAGCCGGCACCATACAGCAGTTGCAAGGCGGCGCCGAACAAGATGCCCAGCCCCAGCCCCGAGAAGACCCGGCGGGTGAAGCTGACGTGGGTTTGCTGCAACCGATAGAGAAACAGCAGCAACATGACCAGGATGGCCAGATTACCTATAACGCTAAGAGTCATGACGATATTCCCCAAAATAATCGGGCCGGGCCCGAGGTATACGGACGAGTGTCCTGTATGCACACTCCTCCCTGAAACTTGCCGCATCGTGGCGACTTGCCCCCCGGTGCAACCGGGGTGACACAAAACCGGGCCACGCCTGGCTGGCGCAACCCTGACATCAACCGCATCGGACACCCCGTGGCCGAGGCGGCGTCAGCAGACAGAAAAACAGAGGGTGGCTTGCGCCACCCCTTGCATCACTGGGCCTTGCCCTGTTGCTTGGCCCGCATGATGTTGATGATCTCGATATCCGTATCCAGCATCCCCAGTTTGGAGAGGCGGCCCAGGTTGGCTATGGTCTCGTCCACGTCGTCGGAGACTATGCCTTCGCTCTGGGGCACGTGCAGATTGTTGATGGCCATCAGCGACGATTTGACCGCCGCCGAGGTGGAGGTAGAGACCTTCATGGAACAGGCACTGCCTGCGCCGTCGCAAATGATACCGGAAACGTCACCGATCATGTTGTTGATGCAGTGACTAATTTGCTCGAACTGGCCGCCCAGCAGCCAGGTAATGGCGGCTCCCGACCCCATGGCGGCGGTACTGGCGGCGCACAGAGCCGACAGCTTGTTCTGATGGGTCTTGATGTAGATGGCCACCAGATGGCTCATCACCAGCGCCCGGGTCAGCTGCTCGTCGCTCGCCTTGAGGAAGCGGGCGGCGGCGACCACCGGCATGGTGGCGGCTATGCCCTGATTGCCGGAGCCGGAGTTGGACATGGCGGGCAGCATGGCGCCGTCCATCCGTGCATCGGAGGCCGCCGAGGAGAGCCGCATGGCCAGCGTCATCAGATCGTCGGAGAGCAGCTTGCGCTCCACCTGCTCGGTCAGGATCTTGCCGATCTGCAGGCCATAGCCATGCAGCCCTTCATCCGCCAGCGCCTGGTTCATGGTGGCCGCAGCGCGAATGAAGTCGATCTCAGCCAGCGGCACCTCCAGCGCAAATGCGACTATCTCGCGCAGCGTCATGGCGGGCTTGCCGGATTTGGCGGGCTGGATCTGCACGCCGGGGGCGCTGGCCTGCTCCATCAGCACCTGACCGTCCAGCTCCATCAAGACGATGCGGGTGTGGTCGGTACAGATCACCACCCGGGCACTGTGGCCCTCTACCTCGGCCAGCACCTCGGCGTAGAGCACGTCAGGCACATCCTTCACGTCCACCTTGATGATGGGCAGCAGCGCCTTCGCGGCCTCCACCTGGGCCGGGGTCAGGGTATTGAGCACCTCCAGCCCCGCATCCGGGTTGCCCCCCGTGAAACCGACCGCCGCCGCCACCGGCAGCCCTATCATGCCGGTGCCGGGAACACCGACCCCCATGCCATTCTTGAACAGGTTGCCGCTGACCCAGACGCTGACGCGGGTCGGATCCTGCCCCAGCAGCTTGCGGCAGTTGGCCGCCGCCAGCGCCACCGACATGGGCTCGGTGCAGCCCAGGGCGGGCACCACTTCACGCTTGAGCAGGGTAATAAAGTCGGTCCATTGTGCTTTCATTGCGATGTTTCTCATGTTCATGTCGCCCACGGGCGGGCTCTTATTGTTCGGTCAGATCCGCTTTGCGGTTGCGGATATGCAGATAGACGGTATGACGGGAGATGCCGAGCATCTCGGCCACCAGCTGGGCGGCATCCTTGATCTCGAAGATGCCCATGTCGTAGAGCCGGTGCACGATCGCCTTGTTGCGCACACTGCTGCCGAGGCTGGCATCCTGATCCACCTTGTCGATCACCTGGGCCACCAGATCGTCCACCGAGCTGGCGAAGGTCTCATTGTTGAGCGGCGCCGGCGCGGCGGGCAGCGAGAAGGTATCGAGCAGGGCGCCGAGCGGCGTATCCAGGCTGAAGTTTACGCACAACATGCCGACGGGTTTGCCCTCCCGGTTGCTGATAGTGATGGAGGAGGACTTGAGCAGCGCCCCCTCGCGGGTGCGGGAGAAGTAGCTGCTCCACTGGCTGCCCGCCGCACTCTGCAGCTTGTTGAGAGCAAAGTCGGTGACGGGCGCCCCCTCCTCCCGGCCTGTGATGTGGCCGTTGGCGATCTTGATGACGGAGGCGTGCAGGCTGTCAAAGGCGTGCAGTACCACTTCACAACCCGGGCCGAACAGGGCGGATAGCGCCTCCACCGCGGGTTCGAAGCTGGCGATCAGGTGGCGCTCTTCATCGGTCAGCGCACTGGCTTGGCGTAATGGGGTGGCCTGCATCATAGGGGTCATCCGGTCAACTTGGGGTAACTCTAAAGCAAATGGACTCAAATAAAGTTGAGCCGCATCGCTTTTTTGCAGGCATTATGCCCAACTGGCGGCAAAGCGCCACAGATTGTGAACTGGCGCACAACGGAAGGGTCTGAACGGGCCTCATGACTCAATAGACGGAAGCTGGACGCCCCGGTTCAGAGTCCGTAGCGGGTCAACAGGGCCTGGTACTCGGGCGTCTGCTTGAAGGCCTTGAGGGCGAGGGAGAACTGATAGGCCAGCTTCTCGTGGCCGGGTTTGTAGGTGAAGGCGAGGAAGTTGCGGTTGCTGTCGGTCACCGTCTTGTCACTATGGCCGACCTGATCCTGCAGCCCCTGTCCCCTGACCAGGTAGCGACCCACCATCTGATTCATCACAACGGCATCGAGCCGCCCCGCCATCATCAGGTGCAACTGCTTGACCATATTGCTCTCTCCCGTCATGGGAACCCGGGTGAACTCGGTCGTGGTCATGAAGGCTTCGCCATAGGCATAATCGGTCTGGGTGCCGATGCGCAGCCCCTTGAGACTGGCCAGGCTCTGGTAGTCGATGGGCTTGCTGAAGGGGAAGAAGATTACTTCACCGCTCTGGGAGAGAGGTTCATCCGGATAGTGCAGCCACTCCAGTCGCCGCTCCTCAAAGAAGGCATCGACTATGCCATCCCCCCGCTGCAACCTGGCTTCCTGCAACACCCGCTTCCAGGGCAACACCTTGACCGTGGTGCGATAGCCCATCCGCTTGAGCACGGCACGGGCCAGATCCAGATCAGCCCCTCCCAGGCTGCCATCGTCGAGCCGCATCACATAGGGCGGCCACAACTCGGTCAACAGGGTCAGGGTCGGCTGTTCATCTGCCTGTACCGCCCAACCCCACCAGAGGCAGAGCAGGATCCATCCTTTACGCCACACCATTCCGTTTTCTCCATCCATGCATGGGCTGAGAATACCAAAAAGTAAGTAATAAAAAAGGAGGCCTGAGCCTCCTTTTGTCTTTCCCGAACGATGCTTACAGCGCTTTCAGGATCGCCTCGACGCTGGCCTTGGCATCGCCAAACAGCATCTGGGTGTTCTCCTTGAAGAACAGCGGGTTCTGGACACCGGCATAGCCAGTGTTCATGGAGCGCTTGAAGCCGATGACGTTCTGCGCCTTCCACACTTCCAGCACCGGCATGCCGGCGATGGGGCTGCCCGGATCTTCCATGGCAGCCGGGTTGACTGTGTCGTTGGCACCGATCACCAATACCACATCGGTATCGTTGAAGTCCTCGTTGATCTCGTCCATTTCCAGCACGATATCGTAAGGAACCTTGGCTTCCGCCAGCAGCACGTTCATGTGGCCTGGCAGACGACCGGCAACCGGGTGGATACCGAAGCGCACCTTGACGCCGCGATCACGCAGCTTCTGGGTGATTTCAGCCACCGGGTACTGGGCCTGTGCCACCGCCATGCCGTAGCCCGGGGTAATGATGACGGAGCTGGCATTCTTCAGCAGGTCAGCCACTTCCTCGGCGTTGGTCTCGCGGTATTCGCCCATCTCCTGGTCGGCCGTGGAGGCCACACCGTCGGAGCCGAAGCCACCGGCGATGACGGAGATGAAGGAGCGGTTCATCGCTTTACACATGATGTAAGACAGGATGGCACCGGAGGAACCCACCAGGGCACCGACCACGATCAGCAGGTCATTGGAGAGCATGAAGCCCGCCGCCGCCGCCGCCCAACCGGAGTAGGAGTTCAGCATGGAGACCACGACCGGCATGTCGGCGCCACCTATGCTGGCCACCAGGTGCCAGCCGAAGGCGAACGCGATCAGGGTCATCACCAGCAGGGCGAAGGTGGAGCCACCGGCGTTGACGAAGGAGATCATCAGCACCAGCGAGGCCACCACGGCCAGCAGGTTCAGCTTGTGGCGATGGGGCAGTTGCAGCGGCTTGGAAGAGATCAGGCCACGCAGCTTGCCGAAGGCAACCACGGAACCGGTGAAGGTCACGGCACCGATGAAGACGCCCAGGAAGATCTCGACCAGGTGGATGTTCAGCATGGCGCCGGAGAGGTGCTCGACCTGAGCGACGCTGGCCGCCTGTTCGAACGCCGCCCGGGCCGCAGCCAGAGTCGCATCCAGGTTGGAACCGACGGAAACCACCACCTCGGCGGGCGCAGACGGGTGCAGATCGATGAAGCTGTTGAAGCCCACCAGCACCGCCGCCATACCGACGAAGCTGTGCAGCACGGCGACCAGCTCGGGCATCTCGGTCATTTCGACCTTGAGTGCCAGCCGCACACCGATGGCACCACCGATGACCATGGCCAGGATGATCCAGTGCACGCCACTGGTTTCCGGGTTGAAGACGGTGGCGAGCAGGGCGATGGCCATACCCGCGATACCGAACAAGTTGCCATGCTTGGCCGTTTCTTGCTTCGACAGTCCCGCGAGACTGAGGATGAAGAGCACGGCGGCAACGATATAGGATGCTGTTACCAGTCCTTGAGACACGTTAAACCCCCTTAATCCTTACGGAACATCTTCAGCATGCGCTGAGTGACGGTGAAGCCACCGAAGATGTTGATACTGGCAATCAGCACGGCGATAAAGGCCAATGCGGTGACCAAAGTCGACCCTTGCCCGATTTGCAGCAAGGCACCGACCACGATAATGCCGGAGATGGCATTGGTGACCGACATCAGCGGCGTATGCAGGGAGTGGGAGACGTTCCACACCACGTAGTAACCGACCACACAGGCCAGGATAAATACGGTGAAGTGAGAGAGGAACGCGGCAGGTGCCACCGAGGCGATCCAGCCAAAGGCCGCGATGCCGAGGGCGCCAAACACAAACTTCTTGTTGGAAGGTTGCTTCGCTTCGGCCTTCTTGATCGGGGCTGCCACAGGTTTCTGCGGTGCGGCAGAGACAGCGATGGCGGGTGGCGGGAAGGTCACTTCACCGGCCTGGATCACCGTCATGTTGCGCTGAACCACGTCTTCGAAGTCGATGGCAACGTTGCCGTCCTTCTCCTTGCACATCAGCTTCATCAGGTTGACCAGGTTGGTACCGTAGAGCTGGGAGGATTGGGCAGGCAGACGACCCGGCAGATCGGTGTAACCGATCACCTTGACGCCGTTGGGGGTGACGAACAGCTCGGTCGGCTTGGTGTATTCACAGTTGCCGCCGGTTGCTGCAGCCAGATCCACGATCACGGAACCCGGCTTCATGCTGTCGACCATCTCCTTGGTGATAAGCTTCGGAGCCGGACGACCCGGGATCAGGGCGGTAGTGATGATGATGTCCACTTCCTTGGCCTGCTGGGCAAACAGCGCCATCTCGGCCGCGATGAACTCATCGGACATGACCTTGGCATAACCATCGCTGGAGGCACCATCTTCGCTGCCGAAGTCCAGCTTGAGGAATTCACCCCCCATGGATTCGATCTGCTCGGCCACTTCCAGACGGGTATCGAACGCCCGGACGATGGCGCCGAGGGAGCCGGCAGTACCGATGGCGGCCAGTCCGGCCACGCCAGCACCGATCACCAGTACCTTGGCAGGCGGAACCTTGCCGGCGGCGGTGATCTGACCGGTGAAGAAGCGACCGAACTGGTGCGCGGCTTCGACCACGGCGCGATAGCCGCCTATGTTGGCCATGGAGGAGAGGGCGTCGAGGGACTGGGCACGGGAGATCCGCGGCACCATGTCCATCGCCATCACATTGATGTTGCGCTCGGACAGCTTCTTGACCAGCTCAGGGTTCTGGGCAGGCCAGATGAAGCTCACCAGGGTGGCACCATCTTTAATTTGTGCGATCTCGGCATCGGTCGGCGCATTGACCTTGAAGATAAGGTCGGCTTGCCAGACGCTCGGCACCACGCTGGCACCGGCAGCCTCGAAGGCGGCATCATCGAAGCTGGCCAGCTGGCCGGCACCGGCCTCGATGGCGACCTCGAAGCCGAGCTTTTTCAGCTGCTCAACGGTGGCCGGGGTCGCTGCGACCCGGGTCTCACCGGCGAGACTCTCTCTCGGTATTCCAATCTGCATGACTATTCCCTGATGGTTAATAAACAATCGCTGCCCAGTGTCGCATTTCTGGCGAAACAAGACATGACCAAAGTGCAGGTCACGGGCCCTTTGTTATGAAAATCAGTAGGCTTTACCTCAACCTCCTGTCATGGCCAGGCCCCCGCTTTTCAGGCGCGAAGGTGATTAGTATCAAATTTTGGAGTTTTATTACAACCGCAGTCCCGATGGCGCGCGTACAGAATTCAGCCCATCCCGGAGCACGATTTAAAAAAACAAACCAAATTAGCGACTTATACCAGTAAAAAGCGCTGGAAAAAGTGATCCAACCAGTCAAAAAAAATGTTTTACCGGCCCTCTATCTTAGCGCTTTTTGTTCTTACGAAATTCACTCCGATCACAGATATCGGGGTGAAAGCGGAAAAAGTAACTGTTTTGTAACAGACAAGGGGCCGGTCCCCCGCCAAATGGCAGGATCCGGCCCCTTAGGTTCAATCGTTTCGATCCTGATGCCCTGCCGCGACGCCCTTACCAGGCCGCTTCATAAATATGCTGGCTCTGTACCAGGTCGATGTCGCCGTGCTCGCCGATGGCGGTCATGCCGTGCTCCGCCAGCTTGCCGATCAGGGTGTCTATCCCCAGCGAGGCGACACCGTAGTCCCGCAGCCGGGTTTTGACCCCCATCCGCTCGAAGAAGTCGCGGGTGGCGGCAATGGCACCGTCGATGCGATCCGCCTCGCTGCCGGTGCGCAGATCCCATACCCGCTCTGCGTATTGCAGCAGCTTGGCATGCTTTTGCTGGCGCTTGGCCTGCAGCAGGGCGGGCAGCACCACCGCCAGAGTCTGGGCGTGGTCGAGGCCGTGCAGGGCAGTCAGCTCGTGGCCCAGCATGTGGGTCGCCCAATCCTGCGGCACACCAGCACCGATCAGGCCGTTGAGGGCCATGGTAGCGCTCCACATGATGTTGGCGCGCACCTCGTAGTTTTCCGGCTCCAGCAGCGCCTTGGGGCCCTCCTCGGCCAGAGTCAGCAGCAAGCCTTCGGCGAAGCGATCCTGCACCTTGGCGTTGACCGGATAGGTGAGGTACTGCTCCAGAATGTGGATGAAAGCATCCACCACGCCATTCGCCACCTGGCGGGCCGGCAGCGTGTAGGTGAGCACGGGATCCAGCACGGCGAAGCGTGGCATCACGAAGGGCGAGAAGAAGTGCACCTTGTCACCCGTGCTGCGACGGGTCACCACGGCTCCCATGTTCATCTCGGAACCGGTGGCCGGCAGGGTCAGCACGGCGCCGAGCGGAATGGCGGAGCGCACCTCGTTGCCAACGGTCTCGAGTATGTGCCAGGGATCTCTGGCCTCATCATAATGGGCAGCGGCGGCGATAAACTTGGTGCCATCCAGCACTGAGCCACCGCCGACGGCGAGCAGAAAGTCGATGCGCTCGGCACGGGCCAGCGCCACCGCCCCCATCAGGGTTTCATAGGTGGGGTTGGGCTCGATGCCGCCGAACTCGAACAGTGTCATGCCAGCCAGCTCGCTGCGGATCTGCGCCAGCAGACCGCTACGTACCACGCTGCCACCGCCATAGGTGATCAGGATGCGGGCGTCGGGGGGGAGCTGTTCGCGCAGCTGGGCAACCTGGCCCTTGCCGAACAGGATCTTGGTCGGGGTATGCAGGGTAAAATTGTTCATCGATATTGCCTTTTTATGTTCCGAGCGGTCTGGCCGCGAAATGTGATTGCATTTTTCTCCAGACAGCCTCTACCATCAAGGCAACATCCTGCTTGATTCTTGCCTATTTCTACAAAGCGGCCAGAACCACAACAAAAGAGACTCCATGCAGAGCCGCTACGCCGACCTCGCCGCCAAGCTGACCCGTCACGTCACTGCCCCAGGCATCACCCCCTCCCCGGTGGAGCAGGTGAACCTCATCTACACCACCGAGTACCACGGTCGCACCCCTGTGCTCTACCAGCCACGCATGATAGTGATATTGCAGGGGCACAAAGTGGGCTATCTGGCGGATCAGGTGTTTCGCTACGATCCCAACCACTACCTGCTGATGACGCTGCCGCTGCCGTGCGAGTGCGAGTGTTTCGCCTCCCCCGAGCAGCCCCTCATCGGCTTCTCCCTCGAGATCGATCTGGTCACCCTGCAGGCACTCTTGCTGGAGCTGGGCGACGCCCTGCCCGCCCCGGCCCCGCAAAAGAGCGGCGTGCACTCTGTGCCCCTGTCGGAGGCCATGTTCTGCGCCGCCGAGCGGCTGATCGACCTGATGGACAAACCCCACCACGCCCGGGTACTGGGACCGCAGACGGTGCGGGAGATGCTGTTCTACGCCCTGCACGAGGGGGGGGGGCCAGCGCTGCAGGCGCTGGCCAATCGTCACAACCATGTGGGCCAAATCGCCCGGGTGCTGCGTATGATAGAGTCGCGCTTCGCCGACAACCTCACCATGGAGGAGCTGGCGTGGGAGGTGAACATGAGTGTCTCCGCCTTTCATCACCACTTCAAGGCGGTCACGGCCACCTCGCCGCTGCAGTACATCAAGTCGTTTCGCCTGCACAAGGCGCGCATCATGATGCTGCACGACGGCATCAAGGCCGGTGCCGCGGCGGCCAGGGTCGGTTACGAGAGCAACTCCCAGTTCAGCCGGGAGTACAAGCGCTTCTTCGGCAGCACGCCGACGGATCAGGCCTCCCGCTTCCGGGATGGCCAGCTGCGCATCATCGAAGGATAAATACGAGAGAGGGATTACCTATGCGTTCACTGCTTTGCCTGCTCACCACCCTGCTGCTGACGGCCTGTACCGGCGTGGCCGAGGGTATACGCCCCGTCACCGGTTTCCAGCTCGATCGCTACCTCGGCACCTGGTACGAGATAGCACGCCTGGACCACAGCTTCGAGCGGGGACTGGAAGAGGTCAGCGCCAGCTACAGCCTGCGTGACGATGGCGGCGTCAAGGTGATCAATCGCGGCAAACAGAGCGATGGCAGCTGGCTCGAGGCCGAGGGCAAGGCCTGTTTCGTTGACAAGCCGGACGAGGCGCGGCTCAAGGTGAGCTTCTTCGGTCCCTTCTACGGCGGCTACAACGTCATCGATCTGGACCCCGACTACCAGCTATCCCTGGTAACCAGCTACAACCACGACTATCTCTGGATCCTCTCCCGCGCCCCCAATCCGCCAAAAGCCAAGGTGGATGCGCTGATCGCCAAGGCCAAGAAACTGGGTTTTGCCACCGACCAGCTGATTTGGGTCAAACAGCCAGGATAAGCGCCAGAAATGGCAAAGGGCAGCCCGCGGGCTGCCCTTTCTCTTGCCTGATGATCAGAGCCGGAAGCGGCCTATCTCCTGCTCCAGCCGCTCGGTCAGCGCCTTGAGCTCGGCGGCCTGAGCTGCCTCCTGATTGGCCTGCTCGGCCAGCTCCTGGGAGACGTGGCGTATGTTCTCGGTGTTGCGGCTGATCTCGCTGGTGACCGAGGTCTGCTCCTCCGCCGCCGCCGCTATCTGGGTCGCCATGTCGCTGATGGAACCTATGGCCTGGTTGATCCGGCCAAGGCTCAGGTTGGCGGCTTCCGCATCCTCCACGCTGGTGCCCGCCAGCTGACGGCTGGTCTCCATGCCCCCTACGGCGCGACGGGTGGTCTGCTGCAGCGTCTCTATCATCTGCTGGATCTCGTCGGTGGAGTCGTGGGTACGGCGCGACAACACCCGCACCTCGTCCGCCACCACGGCAAAGCCACGTCCCTGCTCACCGGCCCGGGCCGCCTCGATGGCGGCGTTGAGCGCCAGCAGGTTGGTCTGCTCGGCGATACCGCTGATGGTGGCCAGAATGCCGCTGATCTTCTGGGCATGGGCATCCAGCTCCACAATGATCTGGCTGGCATCGGCCACCTCGTCCGCCAGCCCGGTGATGCTGCGCTGGCTCTGGCCGACCTGGGACTGACCGGCGACGGCCAGCTTGACCGCATCGCCGGAGGTGGTAGCGGCAAATTCGGCGTTGCCGGCAATCTCCTGAGTAGCAGAGGCCATCTCGGTCACCGCGGTCGCCACCATGACGATCTCGTCCTGTTGCTGGCGTACCCGCTGGCTGCGAGCCAGGGCGCCGGCCGCCTGAGTACGGGACTGGGCCGCCAGCTCGACGGTCACATCCCGCAAGCGGCTGACGATGCCGTGCAGGCGGGCCACAAACTGGTTGAAGCTCTCGGCCAGCTGGCCCACTTCATCCTTGCTGCGGGTGTTGATGTGGACTGTAAGGTCCCCCTCGCCGTGGGCGATGTCGTGCAAGGCCCCGGCCACCCGGCCCAGATCCTGGAACAGGAACTTGAAGGTGCTGGTCAGCACCAGACCGAATACCAGGATCAGGCCGGCACTGATGAGTGACAGCTCCCACAGCAGGCTCTGCAGCGGCGCCATCAGCACATCCTCATGCATCACCATGGCCAGCAGCCAGTCGGTGTTGGGAATGGGCAGCACCAGCATCTGGGCATCCCGTCCGCCGATCTGCACCAGCTGCAGGCCGCCCTGCTGGCTCATGCTCACCAGCCGGCCGGCATCCAGCTCGGGGGCCAGATCCTGGCTCTTCTTGAGCGCCAGCGCCTTGTCCGGGTGGGCGACTATGAGGCCGCTCTTGTCCAGCAGCATGGCGTAGCCATCCCCCTGTACCCGCATCGCCAGCACATCCTTGATGAGCTGTTCCAGCGCCAGGTTGGCACCGACCACACCGGCCAGCCGGCCCTGCTGCATCACGGGCTCGGCCAGGGTCACCACCAGTTGCTGCATGGTCACGCTGACATAGGGTTCGGTGATGATGAGCTTGCCCGCCTTGACCGCGTCCTGATACCAGGGCCGCTCACGCGGGTCATAGTTGCCCTTGTTGAGGGAGGGATCGTTGCGGGTCATCACCCCCTCCTCCGAGCCGTAGTAGGCCAGCCCGAAGCCGCCGGAGCGCAGGGTCTGCTGCAGATGAGGCACCAGCTCGGAGGTCGGGTGGCTGGCAATGACATCGACCTGGGCGGTCAGGCTCTCGCGCCTGTCCTGCATCCATTTGCCTATCCCCTCCGCGTAGGCGCTGGCATAGTTGCGCGCCTCGCTGTCGATGGCGCTCAGGGTCTGGTTTTTCAAGGTATAGAAGGCGGTCATGCCCAGCAGGCAGACCGTGATCAAGACCACGCCAAGACTGGTGGCCAACAACTTGCCGCGAAGGGAGAGATTCATGGGATATCCTTATGGCTGTCTCAATGGCGTCAAACAAAGCTGCACGCCCTGTGTGGACTATATCGACAGAAAATCCCGATCCATGAATTTCAATCCGTTGATTTTAAATGAATCAGTAAGTGAATCCTGGCAATACCCCTTGCCATCCGGCATGGGAAAATCCCCTCAAAACCCCGGCTGATGCACCCTCAGCAGGTGTAAAAAAGGCCACCTCCAGGAGGTGGCCAGCGTGCATTCGACCCGCAGAAAAACGGGCTGGCGCACCCGGGCTATGGCGGTGTTGAGCCGCATGTTGGTGGCGCTGACGAGCGCAATCTGTAGTAGGTTGGTACATCCATCGTACCTAAGGAGCCCCTCATACCATGCCCCGAAATATCGAGATCAAGGCCAAGATCGCACGGGTCGACACACTCCTCCCCAAGGTAGCCGCCATTGCCAGTCAGGGTCCCGTCGAGATAGCACAGGATGATACTTTCTTTCGCTGCGAGTCAGGCCGCCTCAAACTGCGCACCCTGTCGCCCTCTGCCGGCCAGCTCATCTTCTACCGCCGTGCCGATCGGCAAGGCCCCAAGGAGAGCTTCTATCACGTTACTCCGACGAGCGAGCCGGACAGCCTGCGGGAGACACTCAGCCTGGCCTGTGGCCAGATCGGCAGGGTGCGCAAGACGCGCACCCTGTTTCTAGTCGGCAGAACACGGATCCATCTCGATCGGGTCGAGGGGCTCGGTCACTTTCTCGAGCTGGAGGTAGTGTTGGAGGATGACGAACTGCTCGAGGCAGGGATACAGGAGGCTAATGACATTATGGCGCACCTTGGTGTGGGCCCCTCCCAGTTGATCGAAGGTGCCTATATGGACCTGCTGGCAAAGACGCTGGCCTGACCTTACGATAACAAACAGGCCGCCCGCAGGCGGCCTGTTTCCATCAAATGATCCTTATTTCACCCGGGCTATGGCGGTATTGAGCCGCATGTTGCCGGCATCCAGGCTCGGGGTCTGGCCGTAAAACTCGAACTCCAGCTTGACCCCGGGGCGGAACAGCAGGCAGTGGGTCGAGCCGCCGAAGTGGAACATGCCGAGCTGATCCCCCTTCTTCACCCTGTCCCCCGCCCGCACAGTGATGTCGCAGCTCGACACCTCGGCCATGCCCACAGGCACCACGCACATCAGCCCGATTTTGGGGTTGTCGGCTTCGATGAAGATCAGCGCCCGGGTTGCCACCGAGGTGAGGAAGGGCTGCGAGTTGTTGGGAGCGCTGGGATCTGCCCCCTGCGGGTCGACAAATCCCTCGAACTGGTTCTCCAGATAGTAGGTGCCGTTGACCACACGCACCTTACGAATGGTGCCGCTCACCGGGCTGTGCCAGCGGTGATAGCTGAGGGCGCTGAGGAAGGCCTGATACACGGTGCCACCTTCGAAGCGAGGCGCCAGATCGTCGAAATCGAGCATATTGTCCAACGAATAGGGCTGCCCCTTGAGCCAGAACTGATCGCTGCGGCTCACCCCTTTCTTCACCTGCAACGGCGCCGATTCGCAGGCGTTGACGATGACGTTGTCATCCTCAGGGGCCGAAACGGGTCGCACATCGGGACGGAAGGTGCGGGTGAAAAAGTCATCCCAGCAACTGAAGCCGTGATACTCGGCCGACGGGTCACATTGGAAAATCTGCTCAAAGCTGCCAGGTGTCGGATTTGTCCCTTCACCCAGGGCCCCGCAGGCCACCTTGACCATCTCGCTCTTGGCCGCCGTGCCGAGCCAGGGCACCACCAGAGTCTCTTGATCCAGCCGACTGACCGGCTCGTTCAACACGTAACGCGAAGCCGGGCTTTGCAGAAACAGCGCCCAGTAATCGAGGATCTTCTTGAACTGCTGGTTGATCAGGACGTTGGCGAAGAAGTGATAACCGGACTGGGTCGCCATGGGCCAGTCGAGCAGCGCATTGATGGGAAAACCTATGAGGCCGGAGGGCTCGTGCGTCGGAATGTCCTGATACGCCTCGGGGGCCGTGGTCATGATGCCGTTGAGCAGCCCCAGAAACTCCTCAAAGGATCGCACCTCGACCTGACCGAGTGGGGTCAGGTGCTTGTGGCGCCAGGCCTCCTTGAACATGGCTTCGGCCTGGGCGTGCAGCGAAGGGTCGGCGTTGACCAGATCCCGCAATTCGGCGATGGGAGGCACAAGCGCGGTTGGCTGGTTGGCAACATAGTGCCGGATCCGCCGGATCCAGCGCGCGATATGGGCACAATCCTGTGGCACCCAGCCGCCGGGGCGAGACTTGTTCAGTCGGGTTTCAACTGCCTTGTTCATGAGTCTATCTCCTCAAATGATGTTCACGCCCACAATCCACGGCTTGAGCATTGGCTATCGGTTTGCCATCAACACGAAATGACACCGCCCATGTGGTGTAGCACACGGGCCCATGAAGCACGATTGCCAGAAACGACAGGGCGAATTGGCGCAATAGCGACTAGCGGTCAGTGGCAGTGCGGGATCTGAAGGGAAAGAGGCGCCGGGAATGGGCTGACGCCGCCGAAAAACGGCAACCATAGGAGCAGGCATAACGGGAGGAAAAAGCGGGAACGCAGAAATGCGAAAAGCCAGCTCAATGAGCTGGCTTTTCTTAAAATGGCAGGGGCGGCAGGACTCGAACCCGCAACCATCGGTTTTGGAGACCGCTGTTCTACCAATTGGAACTACGCCCCTGCAACAAACGAGGCGAATTATACAAAGCCGGGTTCAAAGGTAAAGGCTTTTTTCTCACTTTCGATTCGATTGCACAAATGACGAGCAACTCGCGGCAATTTGCGCAGCCTGACGGGGTAACTTGCTGTATTTACAGCCTTGTCAGGGTAGGAAAGCCGCATAAATGGGGGTAGGGTGAAGATTGGTTCCGGGAGGCTGTTCATGCTCAATTACCGATTGCTCCAACAACTGGCGCCGCTCAACTTCAGGGATGAACGCAAAACGGAGTCCCTGCCCGACTATCTCGACCGGGTTGCCCCGCAGGTACCCTTCATTCCCCACAGCGTGCTTTCCCAGTGGATTTATCGCCATTGGCGCGGTTTTGAGTCCAACTGGAGCTTTATCGATCTCGCCCGTCACCAGTTCGAGTGCGAGCAGTGGCCCACCGAGCAGATCATCGCCCAGACCGGCTCCCGTCATA
The DNA here is from genome assembly GCF_000820005.1 of Aeromonas piscicola. Classification (GTDB taxonomy): domain Bacteria; phylum Pseudomonadota; class Gammaproteobacteria; order Enterobacterales; family Aeromonadaceae; genus Aeromonas; species Aeromonas piscicola. The sequence goes on from NZ_CDBL01000057.1 coordinate 51,036, forward strand.
TGGAGGTGATCGAGCGCTGGGGCGAGATGCTGCGCCACAACCGCTACGTACGTCGATCCTGGCTCGGCGACTACATGCTGACGCAAGGCACCTGGTCAGAGCCCATCATAGTGCTGGCCACGGCGCCGGATAGCCGTTACCCGGACGGGCAGCAGCTGCCACAACCCTATTGCCTGCTGGAAGGACATCACAGACTCGCCTATCTGCGTTCCATGGCCGAAGATCAACAGCCCCTGCAAACAGAACACAGCGTGTGGGTTTGCCGACCCGTTCACGGCACTTAAACGTTTTCCTGCGTAAATCCTGCCTTTGAAATAAATTTTTGACAATTCAAAAACCAGCCCTATAATCTGTCCGGTTTTGAAAAAGGTCGGGACAAGACGATGCAGTTTTTGATTCGGAAAACAGCCTTGCAGACGGGTGGTGCGCACCAGAGCGGCCCCGTTGTTTCCGGTTCCCGCCCCACAGATCCCCAGTTATTTTTAAAAAAGGCCCCTGTTTCAGGGGCTTTTTTTTGTGCCCGAAAAACCTTCATTGATGTCAAAGGGAATGCAGACGATGACCAATCCACTCTATAAGAAACATGTCATCTCCATTTCGGACCTGACCCGGCCCGATATGGAACTGGTGGTCGCAACCGCACAGCGGTTGAAGGCCGAGCCCGACACCCGCCTGTTGAAAGACAAGCTGGTTGCCAGCTGCTTCTTCGAAGCGTCTACCCGTACCCGCCTCTCTTTCGAGACCGCGGTCCAGCGCCTGGGTGGCAACATCATCGGCTTCGCCGACGGCGGCAACACCAGTGCCAAGAAGGGCGAGACCCTGGCCGACTCCATCAAGATCATCGGCTCCTACTCGGATGCCGTGGTGATGCGTCACCCGAAAGAGGGCGCCGCCCGCCTCGCCTCCGAGTTCTCCCGGGTACCGGTCATCAACGGCGGTGACGGTTCCAACCAGCATCCGACCCAGACCCTGCTCGACCTCTTCTCCATCCATGAGACGCAAGGCAAGCTGGACGGCCTCAACGTGGCCTTCGTCGGCGACCTCAAATATGGCCGCACCGTCCACTCCCTGGCCCAGGCCCTGAGCCTGTTCAACTGCCGCTTCTTCTTCATCTCCCCGGACGCGCTGGCGATGCCGGACTACATCTGCGAGGAGCTGGAAGAGAAGGGCATACGGTTCAGCGTGCACGAGACCATGGAAGAAGTGATGCCGGAGCTCGACATCCTCTACATGACCCGAGTCCAGAAAGAGCGCTTCGACGAGACCGAGTACAAGCACATGGCCGCCAAGTTCGTGCTGGAGCTGGCCACCCTGGAAGGGGCCAAGCCCACCATGAAGATCCTGCACCCCCTGCCCCGCGTCGACGAGATTGATGTGGCGGTCGACAAGACTTCCCACGCCTACTACTTCCAGCAGGCGGAAAACGGGGTCTACGCGCGCCAGGCACTGCTGGCTCTGGTACTGAACGAAACCGTCTAAGGGAAAAGGGAAACATCATGTCCGAGAAGAATCAACTGCAAGTCGAAGCCATCCGTCACGGCTCCGTCATAGACCACGTCCCCGCCGGCCAGGGCATCAAGATCCTCAAGCTGTTCCAGCTGATCGAGACCCAGGAGCGGATCACCGTCGGTTTCAACCTGAAATCCGGCGCGCTGGGCAAGAAGGATCTCATCAAGATAGAGAACACCCGCCTGACCGCGGAGCAGGCCAACCAGCTGGCCCTGTTCGCCCCCAAGGCGACCGTCAACATCATCGAAGACTTCGCCGTGGTGAAGAAGCACCAGTTGGAACTGCCTGAGTTCATTACCGGTGTGTTCCACTGCCCCAACTCCAACTGCATCTCCCACAACGAGCCGGTGGACAGCTACTTCCGGGTGCGCGAGGTGAAAGGCATGGTGCGCATGAAGTGCAAATACTGCGAGAAGTCCTTCACCCAGGACATAGTCAGCGAACGTTACTAATATCCAAGTGGGCCCCAATGGGCCCATTTTTGACCCCTGTCACATCACAGATTCTCCGTTTAGCTATAATTTGCCATCCTATAAAGGCTAAAAATCGCTCATTCCCTGCCTCACTCCTTTCCATCAGAACTTTTAGCTATTAAAAGACATTGATGGCAGATTTCGAGCGATAGCCTTCGGTCACAGTCAAAGGAAATCGCCGTGGTCAAAACCCTCAGTCGTCCCGTTGAACAAGAGCCCGATCTGGCCCAGCTGGATGCCTGTCGCCAGATCATCGGCCAGCACTGCTACAGCACCCAGGAGGAGATCCGCCGCGAGCTGGCGGAGCGTGGCTTTGCCGACATCAGCCAGTCCACCATCTCCCGTCTGTTGCGCCGCCTTGGCGTCGCCAAGGCGCAGAATGCCAACGGCAAAAAGGTCTACACGCTCGTGGACGAGCAGCTGGAGCCCGCCGGCAGCACCCGCTCCATCCACGACATGGTGCGCGAAGTGGTGCACAACCAGCAGATGGTGTTGATCCACACCACCCCGGGTGCCGCCACTGTGGTGGCCCGCCTGCTGGATCGCAACGCCAATCCCGAGATCATGGGCGCTGTCGCCGGCAACGATGTTGTGCTGGTCGCGCCGCGCCACATCAGCCGCACCCGCCTGGCCCACGCGGCCGTGGTACGTACCCTGGAGCAGGCGCGCTGACGTTCCTCCCCTGAATGCAAAAGGTGACCCCGGGGTCGCCTTTTTATTGCCTCACGCTCTGCTTTCCTGCTCTCTATTGCCTGAACCCCCTTGCCCTGCGGAGCTTCCCCCCGGTTGAGCAGGAGAGATCCTGCGGCGCAAGGCGCCTCGCCATAACAAACGGGAGCCACTGGCTCCCGTTTCATGTCGTCTTTCACCTGTTATGCCAGCACTGCACCCAGGCTCAGGCAAACCACGATCAGCACTGTCAGGATACCGAGCAGCGGCGCTACCCACTTCAGCCAGCGCACATAGGGCACCTTGGCGATGGCCAGCCCCCCCATGACCACGGCGGAGGTCGGAGTCACCAGGTTCACCAGGCCGGAGGCGGACTGATAAGCGGTCACCACCAGCTCGCGACCCACGTTGGCGAAGTCGGCAAGGGGCGCCATGATCGGCATGGTCAGCACGGCCAGACCGGAGGAGGACGGCACCAGGAAGGAGAGCACCAGCTCCAGCACGAACATCACGTTGATGAACACTACGGTGGAGAGGCCGGTCACTATCCCTTCTGCGCTGTGCAATATGGTGTGAGTGATCATGCCGTTGTCCATCACCACCACGATACCGCGAGCGATACCTATGATGAGGGCCACACCGAGCAGGTCACGGGCACCGTCGATGAAGTTGGAGGTCAGCTCCTCCTCGCTCATGCGGGAGATGACGCCGACTATGATGGCGGCCGCCAGGAAAACGCCGGAGATCTGCGCCATCCACCAGCCGAGCACGGCCACACCGTAGATCATCACGGCGAAGGCGGCGACGAAGATACCCAGCACTATCTTGCGAGTAAGAGTGAACTCCAGCATCTGGTCGCTCTTGTTGCCGAGGAAGTGGGCACGGTTCTCTTCCCACTTGTCAGCCACCAGGGACTTGCTGGGGTCGTTGCGCACCATCTTGGCATAACGCATGACGTAGGCCACGCACAGCAACCAGCCGGCAATCAGCATGGCGACGCGCAGCCAGATACCGTCGGTGAAGGAGATGCCGGCGGCGTTGGCGGCGATCACGGTCGCAAACGGGTTGATGGTGGAGCCCAGAGTACCGATACCGGCACCGAGCAACACGGTCGCGGCAGCGACTACGGGGTCGAAGCGGGCGGCCATCATCACGGGGACCAGCAGGGTATAGAAAGGCAGAGACTCTTCAGCCATGCCGTAGATGGTACCGCCTGCGGCAAACAGCGCCATCAGGATCGGGATCATCCACTCTTCACGGCCGCGCAGGCGGTCGGTAACGCGCTCGATACCGGCATCGATGGCGCCAGTCTTGGTCACAATGCCAAGAAAACCACCGATGATCAGGATAAACAGGGAGACGTCGATGGCGCCTGCCTGATAGGTGTCATGGTTGTAGAGACCATCGATGGGTGCCAGCAGCACGTCGACTATCCCCTGGGGATTCCCCTCTACCAGCTTGTAGGTTCCGGCCACCGGCACTTCCTTGCCGAGGGCGTCGTTCATGATCATGTCGTATTTGCCGGCTGGCACTACCCAGCTCAGGGCGGCCACCAAGGCGATCAGCACAAACAGTATGGTGTAGGCTGATGGGAACTTGAATTTGGTCATGGTCCAGCTTCCTTCTGTGGTGTGGTATCCATGCAAGCTGCGGGTCGTAGGGTTAGAGGTATTATGCCGCCGTCACATGGTCGAAAAGCCGGGGGTCGCCCCCCGGCACCACTACTGCGACCTTAGTCGCCCAGCGTAGCAACCATCACTGCCTTGATGGTGTGCATCCGGTTTTCGGCCTCGTCAAACACGATGCTGTGCTCGGATTCGAACACGTCCTCGGTCACTTCCAGACCTTTCATCCCATATTTGTCAGCCACTTCCTTGCCCATGGTGGTCTCATCGTTGTGGAACGCCGGCAGGCAGTGCATGAACTTCACATCCGGGTTCTTGGTGGCGTTGATGACATCCATGTTGATCTGGTACGGGGTCATCAGTTTCACCCGTTGATCCCAGGCTTCTTTCGCTTCGCCCATGGAAACCCAGACGTCTGTGTAGAGGAAGTCGGTACCCAGCACGCCCTCTTTCACATCTTCTGTCAGGGTGATGCGAGCTCCGGTTTCTTCGGCGATCAGGCGGCACTTGGCAACCAGCGCTTCTTCCGGCCAGAAGGCTTTCGGTGCGACCAGGCGGATGTCCATGCCCATCTTGGCGGCGCCGACCATCAGGGAGTTGCCCATGTTGTTGCGGGCGTCACCCAGGTAGGCGAACTTGATTTGATCCAGACGCTTGCCCTTGCCGTGCTCCAGCATGGTCATGAAGTCGGCCAGGATCTGGGTCGGGTGGAATTCGTTGGTCAGGCCGTTCCAGACAGGGACACCGGCATAGGCACCCAGCTCTTCCACGATTTCCTGGCCATAGCCACGGTATTCGATGCCGTCATACATGCGACCCAGTACCCGTGCGGTGTCCTTCATGGACTCCTTGTGACCGATCTGGGAACCGCTTGGGCCTAGATAGGAGACTTGAGCACCCTGGTCGAAGGCCGCCACTTCAAACGCACAACGGGTGCGGGTAGAGGTCTTCTCGAAAATCAGGGCGATGTTTTTGCCAGTCAGGTGCTTGCGCTCATAGCCACCGTATTTGGCTTTCTTCAGGTCGATGGCCAGATCGATCATGTATTGGATTTCGCGCGGGGTGAAGTCCAGCAGTTTCAGGAAGTTACGGTTACGCAGATTAAAAGCCATGATGAGTTCTCTCTATATTTGTTCAGACCAATTTGGGCAGTGTTATTGACTACGCATACACAGTACAAAGTTGTTCAGGCCCCATTCGGGCAGTGTTGTTGACTAGGCATTCACGGTGCGGGCGGCAACGATATTGGTGCCGGCTTCACCCTTGAGGATGGCCAGGCCATCTTCCAGAGAACCAATCCCGACCATGCCGCCGGTCGCCTTGACGAATTCGCAGGACGCTTCGACCTTGGGCCCCATGGAGCCTGCATCGAACTTGACGCCAGCCAGTTCGGCCGGGCTGGTGACGCGCAGCGGGTGCTGGGTCGGTTTGCCCCAATCCAGGTAGACGGCATCGGCGTCGGTCAGGATCAGCAGGGCATCGGCCTTGATCTGCTTGGCCAGGTAGGCGGCAGACATGTCCTTGTCGATGACGGCTTCGATACCGGTCAGGCACTGGCCATCCCAGGTCACGGGAATGCCACCACCACCGGTACAGATGATGAGGTGTCCCTGGGCTATCAGGGTTTCGATGGCATCGCCTTCGACGATGCGCTGGGGCAGCGGAGACGGCACCACGCGGCGGAAGAACTTGCCGTCGGCCTTGACCACCCAGTGCTTCTCTTCGGCCAGGATGCGTGCTTCGGCTTCGTCATAGACGGGTCCGATAAATTTGGTCGGATTGGCAAATGCCGGATCCTTGGGATCGACCTGTACCTGGGTCAGCAGCGCGGTGACGTTGCGGCTCGGCATCAGGTTTTTGAGCTCCTGGATCAGCATGTAGCCGATCATGCCCTGGGACTCGGCACCCAGCACATCCAGGGGATAGGGCGCGACCTTGGTATAGGCGCTGTTTTGCAGGGCCAGCAGGCCGACTTGCGGACCGTTGCCATGCACCAGCACCACGTTGTACTCCTGAGCGATCAGGGCGATGGTCTTGGCGGCGGTGGCGATGTTCTTGCGCTGAATGTCAGCTTCCAGCGGCTCACCACGACGGAGCAGGGCATTGCCACCCAGGGCGACGACGACAGTTGGTTTTTTCATGAGTGTTGATCTCGAGTCTTGGTATCTGTGGCGCCAGCCTCTGCCGGCGCCACGCCGTCTTGTTAGATGCCGTCACGTTCCATCGGGCAGCTCATGCAGCGGGCGCCGCCGCGGCCACGACCCAGTTCTTCACCCGGGATGGAGAGAACTGTGATGCCGGCCTTGTCATATTTCTCGTTGGTGTAGGTGTTGCGCTCATAACCCACGACCACGCCAGGACGCACCGTCAGCACGTTGTTGGCATCGTTCCACTGTTCGCGTTCGGCCTCGAAGGTGTCACCACCTGTGGTGATGAGCTTGAGCTGATCCACGCCCAGCGCCTTCTCGATGGCGGTCACGAAGTAACCCTCTTCCTTGATGTTCATGCCGGTGGCACCACCCGGAGTCAGACTCCAGCAGTTCACATCCTTGCGGATGACTTCCGGATAGACGGAGAAGGTGTCTATGTCCATGTGGGTCATGACGGTATCCAGGTGCATGCAGCTGCGGTGTTTCGGCAGTTGCATGGCGATGACCTGTTTGGCCTGACCGTGTTTGAACAGGCTGCGTGCCAGGTGCTCGACCCCTTGCGGCGTGGTGCGCTCGGACATGCCGATGAGCACGGCGCCACGGCCGATGACCAGGACGTCACCCCCTTCGATGGTGGAGTTGTCGTAGTCACGATCCTCGTCACCGAAGTACTTGATGAAGTCCTGACCGGCAAACTGCGGGTGCCAGCGGTAGATGGCCTTCACGTGGTTGGTCTCGCGGCGACGGGCGGCCTTGGCCATGGGGTTGATGGAGACGCCACCATAGACCCAGCAGGAGGTGTCACGGGTAAAGAGGTGGTTGGGCAGCGGCTCTATGATGAAATCGGTCGGAGCGTGCATGCCCACTACCATGTTGACGCCGCTGTAAGGCATCTCTGAGTAGGTCAGGCCACCGGAGAGAATGCGGGCCAGTTCGCGGTGCGGCATGTCAGCCAGGAAGCAGCGCACGTCGTTGGCAAGGGAAGAACCGAGGCGATAATCGGACACCTGATGTTGCAGCAGCCAGGTTTTGGCTTCCGGCACATCCAGAGTCTCGGCCAGCAGGTTGGTCAGCAGGAAAACTTCGACATTCTGATCGCGCAGTACCTGAGCGAATTTGTCGTGCTCCTGACCGGCGCGTTCAACCGACAGGACATCATCAAACAGCAGGTCCTGGCAGTTGGAAGGGGTCAGACGCTTCAGACTGAGGTTGGGGCGGTGCAACATGACACGGCGCAATTGGCCAACTTCAGAACCTACATAAAATTTGCTCATGATTATATTCCGTCTAGCAGTGGTCCCTGCGAGTGATTGAATAGATTCCTTCTATTCATGCTCGTGGCTAAGGCGGGATATTCTTTATGTAGGGTACTCAGCTTGTGTTCTATCCTGCCCTTGCCTTTCGAGACCGAGGTTAGACCTGCCAATCACGATAAACTTAGACATTGATCACATTCACTCTGAACTGAATAAAATCACGGTTTATTCTTTGATGATGGTAACAGAACTGACAATCTCTCATTCAGCCATCATGCATTAACACGCATTAATCCTCGCTTTTATTTCATATTTCATCCTTTTTCATTCACGAGGCGTATCTACCAAGGGATATAACAAAAAACAAAAAACCATTATTTTCAATGCGATACAAAACAAACCTACGTCACCTGAATTTAATATGCATTAAACTGAATTTTTCACTGATTTTTAAGGGGCAGGCACCGAGATAAATAGTCATAAGCGGGATAAGCGCTGAATAATCTGCTTCTTGTCCCAGATCATGGCATTGTGCCAAACCCGCCAGCACAGGCTCGCGGCACAAGTTGTCAGTAACATGTCTGTTATATGGATATGCACAAAGCCCGCATCTTGGTCATGTATTTCTCAGCGAACCCGCCACCCCCTCTTTTCAAACTTTTTTCATTCGTTGAATTTATTTCATAACCTTGCGTCGCAGGCCGGCTCGGCTTAACTCAGAAAGTGATCCAGATCACGCCGTGTTCTGTCACCAAGGAGATAGCCATGAAGATCAAGTCACTGTTCCTGTTCGCCGCCCTGATCCTGCCCATGACCCCATCGCTGGTCAGCGCTGAAGGAGCCCCCGCCATACCCATGGTGGTCTGCCATGTCGACCAGGCTCCCCAGATGCTGGTCCCCGAGTACGTGTGCCTGTGGTACGGCGGCAACCAGCACTACTGAAAGTGAGATCCCAAGAGGAGGTCACCTCCTCTTGGCTTGTCATGCTTCAACCCCCTCCTATACTCAAGGCAGCTATTTTTCATAGGGATAGGAGATAGTCATGATCCTGTTGGTCGGTGGAGAGAAGGGAGGGAGCGGCAAGAGTTGTCTGGCCCAAAATCTGGCGGTCTACCTCAGAACACGGTTTCATGGCGAAGTGCTACTAGTCGATTGTGACCCGCAACGCACCACCTCAGACTGGATCCAGGAGCGCAACGACAACCCGGATCTGCCCCAGATAAACTGCGTTCAGCTCTACGGCAATATTCGCAACGACCTGCTCAGCCTGAAGAACCGCTATGACTACGTCATCGTCGACTGTGGCGGCCAGGACAACCGGGCGCTGCGCTCCACCATGGCGGTGGCCACCCATGGCCTGATCCCGCTGCGGCCCAAACGCCGCGATCTCAAGACCCTGCCACACATGGAAGATCTCATCACCACCTGCAAGATGGTCAATCCCACCCTCAAAGCCGCCGTTGTGCTGACCCAGTGCCCGGCCCTGCCCAACCAGGTAAAACGGATCCTGGAGGCCAAGGAGGTGTGCTCCTCGTTCGGGGTCGATGTACTGAACGCCATCACCTATGGTCGCAACGTCTATGACGACAGCGAGGAAAAGGGCCTTTCCGTCATGGAGATCGAACCCGATGGCAAGTCGGCCGAGGAGATCCGGGCCATCGCCAAGGAGTTTTTGGAACTGGAGGTGTGAGATGGGCCTTGCCGACCTGAAGAAGAAACACAATCTGCATCATCAGAAGAAGTTCACCATAGACGAGTTCATCGAGGATGCAGACTTCTATGCCAAGGGCAAACCCAAGGTGGTCAGTCTTGAGCTGAACCTGCATCGGGAGGAGGCCCTGACGGCACTCGCCTTTATCGAAAGCGGTGAGTATCTGAAGCCAAGCTATAAAAAAGCCACCTTCTCCCTGAGCACAGCCGCCATCGACGAGCTCGGCAGCCTGACCCAGCAGGACGGCATGAACAAATCCCTGTTACTGCGCCTGTTCACCCACTATTTTTCTTCACTGAGCCCGGAAGAGCGTCAAACCATCTATGAACGGCTGCAGGAGCGCAGCTGACACACCATATTGGTAGTCATTCTCACCTTTCCGGCAATCACTCACCTGCCTCTTCCTCCCTTTCTGAACCCGAGTTCAACGGCGTGTGAGATATTCGCCATCCCGTCCGTGAGTAATACGCCGAAAAAGATCCTGAGATAGTCGGAAGATAAGATCCAATAACCTGAACTTTTAATGTTCAACCATATGATTTTAAATGATAAAAATCGCAACAAGTTTCTTGCGTAACGAGATGCGTAAAAACGTTTTTCATGCTGCCGTTGTCGTCCCTCCTGAAATCCTTATAGTTACTCCTGCACGGACGCAATGAAGTCGGTCAGGAAGACTGGCTGCCAAGGTTGGGCAAATGGACTCACCACAGGATGTGGTAAAGGACACCTCCCAGGACGGAGAAAGTGCGACGGGAACGGATGACTCGTCAGGCCATGATGGCTAAAGGACACCCCAAAGGATTGGGAAGGGGAAACCTAAAGGAAGAGGTATAGTCAGGGATTGCAGGGAGCAACTTCGTTCAAGGATATGAGCGTTAAGACTATCGGGGGCGACGCAAGTCGCCCCCATCTTTTTGGCCTTTTTTACCTCGGCCACACAATACCGCTATTACGCCAGTCGGAAGTGCCCCACGATTTCTCTCAGCCGATCATAAGTCTTCTGCATCGACGCCGAGCTTGCCACCGTCTCTTCTCCATTGTGCGTCAGCTGACGGATCACCTCGGCGATGGCGCTCATGTTGCGATTTATCTCTTCCGCTACCGCACTTTGCTGTTCGGCCGCCGTGGCGATATGGCTGATGAGATCGTTAATCTCCACCACTTCTCCTGCCATCAGATCCAGCGATTCGTTGACCTTGGTAGTGTTCTCGGCAGCACCCTGACAGCTCTGCTTGGTGTTGCTCATGGCTTCCACCACTGTGCGGGTGCCTCGCTGAAGACTGGCCAGCATGGTCTGGATCTCGGCGGTGCTCTTCTGGGTGCGAGCAGCCAGCGAGCGAACTTCGTCTGCCACCACAGCGAAGCCACGTCCCTGTTCGCCTGCGCGGGCCGCCTCTATGGCGGCATTGAGCGCCAGCAGATTGGTCTGTTCGGCAATGCTGCCGATCACCCCGAGCACAGAGCCAATCTGCTGCACATCCTGCTGCATGGCTTCGATGGAGCGAGCGGTTTCCTCGACCTCGTCCACCAGCGCCATCACGCTGGCCATGGCCTGATCGACCACCTGGCGGGACTGGCTTGCCAGCTGCTGACTCTGGCCGGTCAGCTGGGCCGTGCTAGCGGCACTCTCCGAGACGGAAACCGCGGTGCGGCTCATCTCATTGATGGCCGTCACCACCTGTTCAGTCTCGCGCACATGATCCGCCAGCAGGGACTGGGCGGCACCGGTCTGGTTGGCCAACCCTTCAATGCCGGTATTGAGCTGGCCACTCGCACCCTGCACCTCTCTCATCATCTCCTGCAGACGCTCGATGAAGCGGTTGATACCGGCCGAGATCTGGCCCAAGTCATCCTTGCTGGTCACAGCCAATCGGCGGGTGAGGTCGCCGCTGCCCTGTGACAGCTCCAGAACCAGATCCCGCAACGAGAGGATGGGACGATAGGCGATATTGAGCGCCAGCATGGCCAGCAGCAATACCAGCACGGCGACAACCAGCAGGGCCATGACGATCTGGCCATTGAGCGCCTGGGTCATGGTGCGGATATAGTCGAGATCTATGTAGCCGGTCAGTACCCAGTTGCTGCCGCGAATATCCAGCTGGTTGGGGCGTGACTCGCTCTCCCCCTGCGGCTTGCTGCTGTAAAGCACATTGCCCTGACCATCGGCAAGGGAGAAATAACGCCCCTCCCCGCTCACCTTCTCCAGCAGGTTCTTGAACTCGCTCATGTTGAGGTAATAAAGGTAGGCAGAGTCGGCACCGCGCGGTACCAGGATGGAGATGACAGGCTTGCCATCCAGCTGCTGTAGCGGACTGACTGTGATCTGGTTGTTGGCGGCGGGGATCAGCTTGCGCAAGGCATCGACCTTGGCCGTGTCGTTGATGACGCCGCTCACGTCGAACGCCATGTCACCGATCACCTTGACGATATTGTGAAAACCGGTCTCTTCCAGGGTCTTCTTGACGTTGGTCACGCCGAAGTTGAGGTTGGCCGCCAGCAGGATTTTCTGATTGATGTCCCCCGCCAGCTTCTCTTTGACCAGGGCTATCTGTTCGTTGATGTTCTGGGTGGCTTGAGTGCGAATGTAGCCACTGATGAAGTGATTCACGCTGAGCCAGGCGGTGCCGATGGTGACCAGAATGGCCAGCAGTAGCAAGACGTAAATCTTGACCTTGAATGGCATGGGTTCCCTCCAGAAGAGAGGGCTGGCAACGCCAACCCTCTCTGCCAATTGTTATTTCTTCTTGGCGTACTTCATGGAGTCCAGGGCCACCGCCAGTATGATGATGCCGCCCTTGATGATGAACTGCCAGTAAGGGCTGACTCCAATATAGGTCAGACCATAGTTGATCAGGGTGAAAATGAGCACGCCCGTGATCACCCCGGCAACCGTCCCCACCCCGCCAGCGAACGAGACACCGCCCACCACGCAGGCCGCGATGGCATCCAGCTCATACATGAAGCCCAGGTTGTTGGTGGCACTGCCGATGCGGCCCGCTTCCAGCATGCCGCCGAAGGCGTAGAAGACACCCGCCAGGGCATAGATCATCACCAGGTTGACCGCCACGTTGACACCGGAGACCTTGGCCGCCTCGGGGTTGCCGCCGATGGCGAAGATGTTTTTGCCAAAGCGGGTCTTGTTCCACAGCACCCAGACAAAGACGCTGGCGATGGCGGCATAGAAGGTGAGATAGGATAGCTTGAACCCTCCCAGCTTGATGAAGCCCTGCGCGAAGCTGGAGAAGCGTGGATCGAAGCCGGCCACCGGTGAGGCGCCCACGGAATCAAAATAGAGGGAGTTGATGCCGTAGACGATGATCATGGTACCCAGCGTGGTAATAAACGGGGTCACATTGAGATAGGCCACGATCAGACCATTGACCAGACCTATCAGGGCACCCACGGCACACACCAGCAGGATCACCACCGGAATGGGCACCTCCCCCAGGCTGGGGAACACCTTGTTGACGTTGGTCAGCGCCTGCAACATGGTGGCCGCAATCAGCGCAGCCAGGCCAACCTGGCGACCGGCCGACAGATCCGTACCCTGGGTAATGATGATGCCCGCCACCCCCAGCGCTATGATGACCCGCACCGATGATTGGGTCAGTATGTTGCTGAAGTTGGTGAGGCTCAGGAAGGATGGCTCCTTGATCACTATGATCATGAGCAGCACCAGCAACACCACATAGATGCCGTTCTCTTTGAGCGCCTGCATCAGATTGAAATTTTTAGCCGACTCCATAAATGTCTTCCTGTCTCTAAAGGTACAGAGATGCCAGGCGCAGTATCTCGCTCTGGTCAGTTTCTTTGGTATTGACGATCCCGGCGACCCGGCCATTGCTCATCACCATGATGCGATCCGTGATCCCCAGCAGCTCGGGCATTTCAGACGAGATGATGATGATGCCTTTGTCCTTCTTGGCCAGCTCCAGGATGAGCTGGTAGATCTCGAACTTGGCACCCACGTCAATCCCGCGAGTCGGTTCATCCAGCATCAGGATCTCCGGCTGGGTCAGCAGCCAGCGGCCGATAATGACCTTCTGCTGGTTGCCACCGGACAGGGAGCCGATCTGCGTCTGCTGGGTCGGGGTCTTGACGCGCATGGAGTCGATGACCCATTGGGTATCGCTCTTCATCTTGTTGTTGCTGAGCAGCCCCATGGAACTCTTGTAGCTGTCCATGTTGGCGATCAGGGAGTTGAAGGCGATGTCGAGGCGGGAGTAGATGCCGGTGGAACGGCGCTCTTCCGTCACCAGCGCGAATCCGTTCTGGATGGCCTCGTGCGCAGTGTGATTCGCCACAACCTTGCCGTGCAGCTTGATGACGCCCTCGCTGCGATCGCGAATGCCGAACAGGGTCTCGACGATATCGGTACGCTTGGCCCCCACCAGCCCGGCGATGCCGAGGATCTCCCCCTTGTGCAGATCGAAGGTGATGTCCTGAATGGAGGGCTGGTTCTTGGCCGTCAGATGCTCCACCTCGAGGATGACCTCTTTCGGCTGGTTGGTTTTTTCCGGGAAGCGCTGGGTCAATTCACGGCCAACCATCATGCCGATGATCTGATCCATGGTCATGCCCTTGAGCGGCTGGGTCGCCACCCACTGGCCATCCCGCAATATGGTGATCTCGTCACACAGCTGGAAGATCTCTTCCATCTTGTGGGAGATATAGACGATACCGCAGCCCTTCTCTTTCAGCTTGTTGATGATCTTGAAGAGATGATTGACCTCTTTCTCGGTCAGGGAGGAGGTCGGCTCATCCATGATGACGATCTTGGCATCGTAGGAGAACGCCTTGGCGATCTCGATCATCTGCATCTGGGACACGGAGAGCGTGCCCACCTTGACCTTGGGATCGATATCGATATCCAGCTCGTCGAAGATGTGCTTGGTGTCGTCATACATCTTGCCGTGGTCGATGAACCAGCCCTTGGTGGGATAGCGACCGAGCCACATGTTGTCCATCACTGTGCGTTGCAACACCAGGTTCAGCTCCTGGTGCACCATGGAGACGCCATTTTCCAGCGCCTCTTTGGAGGAGGTGAAATTGATCTCCTGTCCCTTGAAGAAAATCTTGCCCTCATCCTTCTCATAGATGCCGAACAGGCATTTGAGCAGCGTGGATTTTCCTGCCCCGTTCTCGCCCATCAACGCATGCACAGAATGAGGACGGACCCGTAAATTGACTTTATCGAGTGCCTTGACGCCAGGAAAACTCTTACTGACGTCAATCATCTCCAACAGCCATTCTGATTGTTGCTGTGTTGTCATATCAGCCATCACATCTGGTTGAAAAAAGGGCAAGGGGATCTCCCTTGCCCTGGAGGGGGGAATTACTCGAATTGGGACAGGTTGTCTTTATCCACACCGACGTAGGCAACACGGACGACCTTGTCGACTATGTTCCACTTGGTGCCTTCACCAGCCGGTTTGCCTTCAGCCAGGTTCTTGGTCAGCTCGAAGGTGGCCTTCGCCTGGTTGGCCGCATCGTTCAGCACGGTACCCGCCATGGCACCGCTCTTGACCATGGCCAGGGCTTCCGGCAGCGCATCGACGCCGAACACCGGGATGGCGGTCTTGCCTTGCGCTTTCAGAGATTCAACGGCACCCATCGCCATGCCGTCGTTGTTGGCAATGACCACTTCAATCTTGTTGGCGTTGGGGCCGGAGATCCAGGCGTCCATCTTGTCCTTGGCCATGGCGGTATCCCACATACCTGTATCCATGTGCAGCTGTTCAGTTTTGACGCCGCCATCATTCAGGGTCTTGATGACATAGGTGGTGCGGGCTTCCGCATCCGGGTGGCCCGGCTCGCCCTTGAGCAGCACGAACTGGATGACGCCATCCTTGTTCAGATCCCACTCGGGATGGGCTTTCCAGTGCTTGGCGATCAGCTGACCCTGGATGATGCCTGACTCCTTGGAGTCGGTACCCACGTAGTAAGCCTTCTCATAGCTGGCCAGATCGGCAGCACTCGGCTCCTTGTTGTAGAACACCACGGGCACATCTTCGCCACGGGCCTTCTCAATCACGACAGGGGCCGCCGCCGGGTCAACCAGGTTGATCGCCAGGGCCTTCACCCCTTTGGCCAGCAGCACGTCGATCTGATCGTTCTGCTTGGACTGGTCATTCTGGGAGTCATTCATCAGCAGCTCCACACCCGGGTTTGCCGCTGCTTCCTTCTCGATTGCCTTGCGCACCACAGCCATGAAGTTGTCGTCGTACTTGTAAACGGTCACCCCGATACGAGTTTCGGCATGGGCAGTGGCTCCTGCCATCAGGCTCATCAGCACGGCGGCAATTGTCGTGATTTTTTTCATTGTTATGCTCCGATCTCTCTATCTGTTTTTGTAGGGAATGCTGTACACCAATTGAACTGGTGCCAGCCTAATGTAATCAGTTTGTTGTGTGATGTTCTGTGATCATGACAACAAAATGAAAACGTTTACACTCTGTTACATAGCAACAAAACAATTAAATATCATATAGTTATGAGTAATTATTTTCGACTGAGGCCTTATTGCCGCCTCAATCGACCCAACCATGGCTCAGATTCAGCGTAGAACACAGTTCCAATAGTAGCCGCCCGGCTGCAACCAATATTCCGGTCGCACGCTCTGACTCCAGGAGTCATCGCCCCCAATCCCCATGTGGAAGCCATCGAGGCAGAGATGCAGGCCCCCCTCGGCCACCAGATCTGTCTGGTGACGGGCCAGGGCCAGCTGCTGCTGGCTGTAGCGGCTGACGCTGAAGTGGAACTGCCCCTCGACGGCAATCTCGCCAAGCTGCAGTTGACGGGTATCACAGCGCAGCCCGCTGTCGGTCGGGAACACATAAGGGGTATGCAGAGCAGCCAGCAGCAACTGCCAGCAACCGAGATCGGCGCCGAGCAGGCGATCCGGATAGTTCTCGTGAGGGCCCAGACCCAGCCAGCTCGCCTCTGCCACCTCGTCAACCAACCAGAGCTGGGCGCCGATACGGGGCAACGATGGCATGCCGGCCGCAACCTCAACGGCTATGGTGAGCGCCATGGCGCCGTCCGCACCGAAGCTGTGCTGCCAGCGGGTCGACAGCTTGAGCGTCCCCTGGACGAAGTAACCGTGCCTGACCAGCACACGGCCATGATGGGGATCCACCTCTAACCCAAGACAGCGATGCTCCAGATCGTTGAGTCCGGCGCCTTGCCAGCGGGCAATCCAGGCGTTGGGATCTATGTGATCCGCCTCGCTGGCGCCTATGTCGTTGTCGAGCGGCGCGCGATAGAAGTGGTCGGCAATGGCATCACGCAGCCGTTCGCGGCCATGTTTCTGCCAACTGCGGATACGGCCGCTGCTTTTGTCCAGTTGCCATTCGCTGCCAGCCGCGCAGACAAGCCAATGATCCGGCTGCTCCTTTATCGCGGCGGGGTTAAACGTCGCCGGTATCGCCATAGGCGTTGGCAGCATAAATTGCTGGCGCGCCACCTCATGCTCAGGCTCGGCCCAGGCCGTGGCGGCGGGTTGCACTATGGTCAGATCCAGCCAGGCAAGGGAGCCCGCAGCAAAGGCCGGCAGCGCATCCAGCAGGATCAGCACCACGCTGGCCCGGGGCGCCAGCTTGAGTGGGCATTCACCCTGCTGCAGCACAAGGCCGTTCTCGCACAGTTGCCAGCGCAGCAACTCGTTGTCCGTCACACGGAACAGGTATTCACTGTGGATCTCGACCGTCAGCGGCAGCTGGCTTTGCAGCGTCAGCACAAAAGGTTGCTGGGCCCGTTTCGCCTCGAACAGGGCAGGATGGGAGGTCCTGTCCGGGAACAGCAGACCGTTGCAGCAGAACTGGCGGTCATTGGGCTGGTCACCGAAGTCACCGCCATAGGCCCAGTAGTGACGGCCGTCGTCGGTCTGCTTGTCGAGCCCCTGATCCACCCAATCCCACACGAAGCCGCCCTGCAGCCTGGGGTGATCGCGAAACGCCTGCCAGTAGTGGGCAAAGCCCCCCAGGCTGTTGCCCATGGCGTGGGCGTATTCACAGAGGATGAGCGGCCGGGTCTCGCCCGGCAGGCCGATCCACTTGGCCAGCGCCCACTTGGGCACGGCCGGGAAGGGCTGGTCCTGATGGGTGCGGGCATACATGGGGCAGATGATGTCGGTGGCGGCCGTGTCGGCCCCGCCCCCTTCGTACTGCACCGGGCGACTCGGATCGCTGCGCTTGATCCAGCCATGCATGGCATCGTGAGCCGGGCCGTAGCCGGACTCGTTGCCCAGCGACCAGATGATGATGCAGGCGTGGTTGAAGTCGCGCGCCACCATGCGGGTGACCCGCTCCAGAAATGCCCCGCTCCAGGCCGGATCCCGCGCCAGCCGCCCCATGGGGGTCATGCCGTGGGTCTCCAGATTCGCCTCGTCCACCACATAGAGACCGAGCCGATCGCAGAGGCGGTAAAACTCCGGATGATTGGGGTAATGGGAGCAGCGCACCGCGTTGAAGTTATGCCGCTTCATCAGCAGCAGGTCCTGCTCGATGGCGGCGGGAGTTACCACATGGCCCCTGGCTGCATCGTGTTCGTGGCGATTGGCGCCGCGGATCAGCAGGGGCTGGCCGTTGACCCGCAACAGACCGCCTTTGATCTCCACCGCCCGAAAGCCCACGTCATAGGCCTCGCTCTCGATGGGCTCGCTCTGCTCGTCGAGCAAGGTCAGGGTCAGTCGGTAGAGATGGGGCGTCTCGGCGCTCCACTTGCGAGGGGCCGTGACCGCTAGCCACAACTCGCTGCGATCCTCATAGGCCCCCTTCTCGTCGATGGCTGCCGTGCCGAGCCACTGGCGCAGATTGGCCACCCGCTCTGTGCCGTCGTAGAGGCTGACCTCCACCGACAGGCCCGCTGCGTTGGCAGCCTGCAGCTCGATCTTGAGACGAGCATCCCGATAGCAGGCATCCAGCACGGGCGTCAGCCGTACATCCATCAGATGGCGATCGGGTTTGTGCAGCAGACTGACGGAGCGGAAGATGCCGCTCAGGCGCCACATGTCCTGATCCTCCAGATAGGAGCCATCTGACCAGCGCAACACCAGCACCGCCAGCCGGTTGCTGCCGGTCTGCAGGAAGGGGCTCAGATCGAATTCGGCGGGCAGCCGGCTGTCCTGGGAGTAACCCACCCAGCGGCCGTTGCAGAACAAGTAGAAGGCGCTGTCGACCCCGTCGAAAATGATGCGGGTCTGGCCGCCGGCGAGCCAGTCGGCAGGCAACTCGAATTCGCGAGAGTAGCAGCCGGTCGGATTGGTGGCCGGCACCCTGGGCGGATCGCAGGGGAAGGGATACTTGATGTTGGTGTAGATGGGGCCGTCCGTGAGCGGACGTGACGCCGGGTAGGCAGCATCCAGCTGCCAGTTGCCCGGCACCCTGATGGCGCACGCCTGCGGCAGATCCTGCGTCAGCCAGCCATCGGGCACCCGCTCGGGCGCCTCGAAGAAGGAAAAGCGCCATTCGCCATCCAGCAGCAGGCGGGACGGCGAAGCGAGCTCGGCACGGGCGTCGGCCTCACTGCGCCAGCTAAACAAGGGGGTATGGGCAGCCAGACGATTCACCGATGTAATCGCCTGGGTCTGCCAATCCTGACGGGCCACTATCTCCCTGAGCATTCTTCTCTCTCCCTGCATGAACGCTGAAAACGTATGCAGTGTAGGGGAGTTTTGCCTGGGGATCGGCGATCTCGCTCACACAGATGTAAACGATTACACTAATTTTGTTAAGTAAAACAGGGTAAAAATGAGCTAAATGAAGGTAAAAGACCGAGCCCCCGGATCACAGGCCTGAAAAACGGCGATCCGGGGGAGGAAAGAGGAGTGAATGGAGAGGGTCAGGCCCGTACGGGTGCTACGGAGTGACGATTGATCAGCGTCGGCGTGTAAATGCGGCTCTGCACCGATTCGCACTCACCCGCCGCCAGCTGCAATGCCAGCTTAGCCGCTTGGGCCGCCATCAGCTCGATGGGGTAGCGCATGGTGGAGAGCTTGGGTCTCAGGTATCTGGCGTAGATGATGTCATCGAAGCCCACTACTGAGACCTCCTCCGGCACCTTGAGGCCGTTGTCGGCCAGTACAGAGATGGCGCCGGCCGCCATGGCATCGTTGTAGGCCACCACGGCCGTGATGGGCTGCCCTTTGGCCAGCAGGTTGAGCATGGCGCGCTCCCCCCCCTCCTCGTTGGGCATGCCGCTCTCCACCAGCTCGGGATCGGCGAACAGCCCAGCCTCGGCCAGCGCATCCTGATAACCCTGCAGCCGCAAGGTGGCATCCTCGATGACGTGATCCGAACTGAGGAAGGCGATGTGACGGTGGCCCAGCTCCAGCAGATGACGGGTCGCCGTGGCGGCCCCCTGCCGATTGTTGAGGGCGATACAGCGCCCCTTCAGGGCCGGGATGTCGCGGTTGATCAACACCATGCCGGGCACCCGCTGGGCATAGTCGATCAACTCCTCGTCGCTCAGTGCCTTGCTGTGCACCACCAGCGCCTCGCAGCGCTTGCCGATCAGCAGCTCGATGGATTCCCGCTCTTGCTGCGCCCGGTGAAAACCATTACCCATCAACAGGTGCAACCCCTGCTCCACCGCAATCGCCGCGACCCCCTTGATCAGGGCGCCGAAGAAGGGATCCGCCACGTCACCCACCAGCACCCCCATGGTGTCACAGGTCCTGCTGACCAGCGCACGGGCATTGGCATTGGGGGTGTAGCCCAACTCGGCCATGGCCTTCTGCACCACCTCGCGGGAGGCGGCACTGGCCTTGGGTGAGTTGTTCATCACCCGTGAAACCGTTGCCACAGATACCTTGGCCAAACGGGCGACATCCTTGATGGTGCTCATGCTGTTTTCACTTATTTCACGGTTCAAGACGGCGCCATTATACCGAGCAATGTCACTGATAACAGGGGGAAAAGTCACATGGCTGCATTTATGACCACACCAACAAGTGTAATCGTTTCCACGTATTTGTTAACCAGTTCACAGTTTACCCATCGGAGCCTCGGCTAGACTCCTTCACAGGCTTTTTTAGCGTGGAGAAGAGGATGAAAGTACTGGTCACCGGCGGCTGCGGCTACATCGGCAGCCACACCTGTCTGGCTTTGCAGGCCGCGGGAATGGAACCCGTGGTGGTGGATAACCTCTGCAACAGCAAGGCGGGCGTACTGGCTCGCATCGCCGCCATCAGCGGGCGTGAACCCCTCTTCTATCAGGGTGACATTCGTGATCCGGCCCTGCTGGATCGCATCTTCGGCGAGCAACAGATAGCCGCGGTGATCCACTTCGCCGCTCTCAAGGCAGTCGGTGAATCGACCCGTCTCCCCCTCGAATACTATGAGAACAATCTGGGCGGCACCCTCACCCTGCTACAGGCGATGAAACGTGCGGGGGTCAACAGCCTGGTGTTCAGCTCGTCGGCCACCGTCTATGGCGATCCGGCCAGCACGCCCATCCGGGAGGACTTCCCGCGCAGTGCCACCAATCCCTACGGGCGATCCAAGCTGATCATCGAGGAGATCCTCGAGGATCTGCAGCGGGCCGAGCCTCACTGGAGCATGACGCTGCTGCGCTACTTCAACCCGGTCGGCGCCCACGAATCAGGCACTTTGGGGGAAGATCCCCAGGGCATACCCAACAACCTCATGCCGTTTTTGACCCAGGTCGCCATCGGCCGCCGCGACACGCTCTCCGTCTTTGGAAACGATTACCCCACCGTCGATGGCACAGGGGTGCGCGACTACATCCACGTAATGGATCTCGCCGAGGGGCACGTCAAGGCGCTGCAACATTGCGCCAGGCAGGGGGGCGTACACGTCTACAACCTGGGCACGGGCCAGGGCCAGAGCGTGCTGCAGATGGTCGCGGCGTTTGAAGCCGCCTCCGGTCGGTCGCTGCCCTATCGCATCGAACCCAGGCGCCCAGGCGACATCGCCGAGTGCTGGGCCGATCCCGCCAAGGCCGAGCGCGAGCTGGGCTGGCGTGCCAGCCGTGACCTCGCAACCATGTGCACCGACAGCTGGCGCTGGCAGTCCGCCAATCCACAGGGGTACGAGGCGTGAACAGGCCCAGTGTGACTCGTCCGCCCAGGCGGCCAATCCACCCATTTCATCAGGTAATGAGGAGTGATGATGTTCAACCCGGTTGATCACCCCCACCGTCGTTTCAACCCGCTGACCGGTCAATACGTGCTGGTCTCCCCCCACAGGGCCAAGCGCCCCTGGCAAGGCCAGGTCGAGAAGGTCAGTCAGGCACCGAGCCAGTCCCACGATCCGGATTGCTTCCTCTGCGCGGGCAACCAGCGTGTCACCGGCGACCAGAACCCGGACTATCAGGGCACCTTCGTCTTCACCAACGACTTCGCCGCCCTGATGCAGGACACCCCGGCCGCCCGCGGCGACCAGGATCCCCTGCTGAAACTGGAGGCCGCCCGCGGCACCAGCCGGGTCATCTGCTTCTCGCCGGATCACGGCAAGACACTGCCCGAGCTGCCGCTGCCCGCCATAGAGGCCGTGATCACCACCTGGATGGAACAGGTGGCTGAGCTGTCGAGCCAGTGGCAATGGGTGCAGGTGTTTGAAAACAAGGGCGCCGTCATGGGCTGCTCCAACCCGCACCCTCACGGTCAGCTGTGGGGCAGCGATTTTCTGCCCAACGAGATCGCCCGCGAAGAGCAGCACCAGCGCGACTGGCTGGCCGAGCACGGCCGCCCGTTGCTGGTCGAATATGTGGAGCGGGAGCTGGCGGATCGCACCCGCATCGTGGTGGAAACAGCACACTGGCTGGCAGTCGTTCCTTTCTGGGCAGCCTGGCCGTTCGAAACCCTGCTGCTGCCCAAGACCCATGTGCCCTCCCTGCTCGGCCTCACCCCCGAGCTGCAACAGGATCTGGCGGTGGCGCTCAAGGAGCTCACCAGCCGTTACGACAACCTGTTCGAGTGCAGCTTTCCCTACTCAATGGGCTGGCACTTCGCGCCGCCGCACTCTGACTGCCCGCAGGCCTGGCAACTGCACGCCCACTTCTATCCGCCCTTGCTGCGCTCCGCCACCGTGCGCAAATTTATGGTGGGCTTCGAGATGCTGGCAGAAACCCAGCGCGATCTGACGCCGGAACAAGCCGCAGAACGACTGCGCGCCCTGAGCCCCATTCATTACAACCAGATCAGCCAAGCCAATGAGGAGGCCCTATGACCCCCAGCCAACGCGTCAGCGCCGTTTTTGCAGAGCAGTTTGAGCAGCAACCCGATCTGCTGGTGCGCGCCCCCGGCCGCGTCAACCTCATCGGCGAGCATACCGACTACAACGACGGCTTCGTGCTGCCCTGCGCCATCGACTACGAGACCTGCGTCGCCATCGGCCTGCGCAATGACAGCCTGGTGCACGTGATCGCCGCCGATTACGGCAATCAGCGCGACCTGTTCGATCTGAGCCAGCCCATCACCCACCATGCCGATCAGCGCTGGAGCGACTACATCCGCGGCGTGGTGAAATACCTGCAGGTGCGCGGCCACTCGCTGCGCGGCCTCAATCTGGTGGTCTCGGGCAACGTGCCGCAGGGCACAGGCCTGTCGTCGTCCGCCTCGCTGGAGGTGGCCATAGGCCAGGCCTTCAAGGAGGCGCTGGGGCTCGACATCAGCCAGGCCGAGATTGCCCTCAACGGCCAGCAGGCGGAGAACCAGTTCGTCGGCTGCAACTGCGGCATCATGGATCAGATGATCTCCGCCAGCGGCAAGCAGGATCATGCCCTGCTGCTCGACTGCCGCTCGCTCCAGACCCGCCTCATCCCCATGCCCCCCGATCTGGCGGTGCTGATCGTCAACTCCAACGTGCGCCGCGGTCTGGTGGACAGCGAATACAACACCCGCCGTCAGCAGTGTGAAACCGCCGCCCGCCACTACGGGGTCAAGGCCCTGCGCGACCTCGACATGGCCGCGCTGGAAGCGGGCAAGGCCGGGCTGGATGAGGTCTGCTACCGCCGCGCTCGCCACGTGGTGGGCGACAATACCCGCACCCTGGCCGCCGCCGATGCGCTGGAGTCCGGCGATCTGGTGCGCCTCGGCGAACTGATGGCCGAGTCCCACGCCGCCATGCGCGATGACTTCGAGATTACCGTGCCCCCCATCGACGGTCTGGTGGAGATCATCAAGGCCAGGCTTGGCCGCGAAGGCGGTGTGCGGATGACGGGCGGCGGCTTCGGCGGCTGCGTGGTTGCCCTGCTGCGCCCGGCGCAGGTCGCCGAGGTGATTGCCGCCGTCGACGCCGAGTATCCGGCCCGCTTCGGCCTCAAGGCCGACAGCTATGTCTGCCGCGCCAGCGCCGGGGCAGGCAAGCTATGAGTGCATATGGATGTAATGACAGGATGAAGAGCGGCAGCCCTCTCTGCCGCCCCCACACCACAGGGGCGAACATGCTATGACGCCATTCGAGCTGGAAAACGAAGAGGGGCTGCGCCTGCGCGGCCTCGACTTTGGCGCCACCCTCACCTCCCTCACCCTGCCGGTAGCAGGCAAGCACCGCGAGGTGCTGCTGGGCTGCGCAGATGAGGTCTATCCTGCGCAGCAGGTGTGGCTGGGCGCAGTCGCCGGGCGTTTTGCCAACCGCATCGGTGGCGCCGAACTGGTACGCGATGGCCAGCACTGGGCTCTGGATACCAATCAGGCCCCCCACTGCCTGCACGGCGGACGGGAAGGCTTTCATCGCCAGGGCTGGCAGATCAAGGAGCTGGAGGCAGACAGGGTCAAACTCGTCCTGCTGTCGAAGGCGGGCGATCAGGGCTTTCCCGGCAACTTGCGGGTGACCCTGGAGTACCGGCTGGAACAGTACGATTTGGTGGTCGATTTCAGGGCCAGCACGGATGCGCCGACCCCGGTCAGCCTTACCAGTCACGCCTACTTCAACCTGGATGGGGGCGGCGATGTGCGCGACCACACTATCAGCCTCAACGCCGACCGCTTTCTGCCGACCGATGAGAGCGGTCTGCCGCTGGCCATTGCGCCAGTGGAAGGCCCCTTCGATCTGCGCGCACCCCGCCCCATGGGCCTGGATTGGCTGAGCCATCCACAGCAACGGCAGGCCAGAGGGTACGATCACGCCTTCCTGCTCAATCATCCGCAGCATGACGGCCGGGATCACCCCGCTTTGCCGCTCGACGGCCCGGAGCAGAACTGGGCCGCGCGAGTGATCTCCGGCGATCGGCAGCTGGCGATGGAGGTCTACACCAACCAGCCTTCGCTGCAGTTCTACACCGGCAACTGGCTGGCCAACACGCCGAACCGCAGCGGCCAGCAGCATCAGGATTACGACGGCTTCTGTCTGGAGGCGCAGCAGTTGCCAGACAGCCCCAACCGGCCCGAGCTCGGCAACCCCTGGCTGCTGCCGGGGCACTACTACCACCACCAGACCCGTTACCGTTTCATCCCCGCCGGCTAAAACGGCGGGGCCGCGGCGTCACCTTCCGGCTCCCCCGTTGCCAGGGGAGCCTGCTCGCGCTCTCGGCAAGGGATCAACGCGCTCGCCACCGACGCAGGTCATGACCACACCCGTTATCGCACCGACCCAGGAGTATTTATGGATGAACACTACCTCGCCGCGCCCGACCGCTATCAGCGCCAACCCTATCGACCCGCCGGCCGCCACGGCCTGCGCCTGCCCAGCATAGGTCTCGGGCTCTGGCACAACTTCGGCGAGGGGAGCGATCCCGCCAGGGTGAAGGCCATAGTGCACCAGGCGTTCGATCTGGGTATCACCCACTTCGATCTCGCCAATAACTATGGTCCACCCCCCGGTTCTGCCGAGACCTGCTTCGGCGGCGTGCTCAAAGGCAGTCTGGCCCCCTACAGAGACGAGCTGATCATCGCCAGCAAGGCGGGTTATGTGATGTGGGACGGCCCTTACGGCGATGGCGGCAGTGCCAAATACCTGTTTGCCAGCCTGCACCAGAGCCTGCGCCGGCTCGGCCTCGACTATGTGGACATCTTCTATCACCACAGGCCGGATCCCCGCACTCCGCTGGAGGAGACCTGTCAGGCGCTGGCACTCATGGTACGTCAGGGCAAGGCGCTCTATGTCGGCCTCTCCAACTACCCGGCCGAGCTTGCCGCCAAGGCAGCGACCCGGCTGGCGGAGCTGGGCACCCCCTGTCTGGTCAATCAGCTCAAATACTCGCTGTTCCAGCGCGACATCGAGGCCGAGACGCTGCCGGTCTGTCGCGAGCAGGGGGTGGGGGTGGTCGCCTTCTCACCGCTGGCGGGGGGCCTGCTCAGCAACCGCTATCTGGCTGGCATACCGGCGGACTCTCGCGCCGCCAGTGGCAGCCCCTTCCTCAAGCCGGAGCAGATCACCGCGGACAAGCTGGCCAGGATCCAGACCCTGCACACCCTGGCACAGCAGCGGGGGCAGGAGTTGTCACAACTGGCGTTGCAGTGGGTGCTGCGCGATCCCGTGGTGAGTTGTGCCCTGATCGGCGCCAGCAGCCCCCTGCAGATAGTGAGCGCAGTCGAGGCCCTGGCCCTGCCCCCGCTGGACGAGGCGTTGCAACGACAGATAGAAGCAACCCTGGCCTGACCCGCTCTCAACCTCCCCCATGGCAAGGGGGAGGCCCCAATATTCACTGGTTGCCCGTCTGATTTTCCTCCATCATTGGTCGCCCCGGCTCAGCCCGGGGCCGACTTCATCCGGACCAATCAACCAAGAGATCTGAACCATGACAGAGTCTTACGCCCTGTTTGTCGCCTTCGTGCTGGGCATAGTAGAGGGCCTGACCGAGTTTCTGCCCGTTTCTTCGACCGGCCACATGATCATCGTCGGCCACCTGCTGGGCTTCGAAGGCCCCAAGGCCGCCACCTTCGAGGTGGTGATCCAGATGGGCTCCATTCTCGCTGTCGTGGCCGTGTTCTGGCGCCGCCTGTTCGGCCTGATTGGCATCCACTTTGGCCAGAGGCCGGCGCAGGATCACGCCACCCTGTCGCTGGTGCACATCATCCTCGGCATGCTGCCCGCAGTGATCATAGGCCTAGCCATTCACAGCTGGATCAAAGCCAACCTGTTCGGCCCAGAGACAGTGATGTATGCCCTGGTGGCCGGCGGCATACTGCTGATCATCGCCGAGAAATTTCGCCCGGCGGTACGATCCGAAACTCTGGATGACATCAGCTACAAGCAGGCGTTCGGCATAGGCCTGTTCCAGTGTCTGGCGCTCTGGCCCGGCTTCTCCCGCTCCGGTGCCACCATCAGCGGCGGCATGCTGATGGGGATCAGTCGTCAGGCGGCAGCCGAGTTCTCCTTCATTCTGGCGGTACCCATGATGGTGGCCGCAAGCGGGCTGGATCTCTACAAGAGTCGCGACCTGCTCTCCCTGGCCGACTTCCCCATGTTTGCGGTCGGCTTTGTCACCGCCTTCGTGGTCGCCATGATCGCGATCAAGACTTTCCTGGCGCTGATCCGTCGCCTCGACTTCATCCCGTTCGCCATCTACCGCTTCATCGTAGCCTTCGCCGTCTACCTGGTGTTTGTGGCCTGATCCTGGCCGAACACCCATGAAAAAAGGGACCTTTCGGTCCCTTTTTCTATTGCTGCCCACCCTCAATAGAGGCGATGGGTGATGCCGTTGAGCAGCCGCGACAGTCCCTTGGTGAACTGGACCGGCGCATCCTGCACCGTGTAGCAGAGGCAGCCGTCCGGGGTATGCGGACTGTGGGCGTGGCTGGCATCGCGCCAGATGAAGTCCCCCGCCTGATAGCAGGTGTCACCATCCTGCATGTTGCCCGCCAGCAACAGGGTCAGCTCATAACCCTGATGGGTGTGTTCGGGGATGCGACCACCGGCCTCGATGTGCAGCAGGCTGGCGCGGGCCCCCATCTCGTCCAGCGGCAAGCTGTGCTGACGAATGGTGCCAATGTGACGCCATTTGGGGGCATGGTGACGCGCCAGCACCCTGGGCAACCGGTATGACTGGCCCGCCACCTGCAACTCGGGCACCGGCCGCATCGGTTGGCCGAGCTCGGCCGGGCGGGCCACCGGCTGTTGCAGTATGCCGGCCAGCATGGCATCGAGTTTCACCGGCATGCTCTCGCTCATCGCTGCTGGCTCATCTGCCGGCTCCAGATACTGGCGAGCCAGTTCCTCTTCACAGGCCTGCAAGCGGACGGCACACTCGGGGCAGAGCTCGCAATGGGCAGAAACGCCGACCGCCAGCGGCAGGGGCAGCTCATCGGCGGCGAAGGCGCGCAACATGGCGTGAGTCGGATGGGTTTTAATCATGGCCTTGCTCCACTTGCTCTTTCAATTTCTGTAATGCCAGTCTGAGGCGGGATTTGATGGTGCCAAGCGGCACGCCGAGTCGCTCCGCCAGCTCCTGCTGGGAGAACTCCTGCAGATAGATGCCGCGCACCACCTGCTGTTGCGGCTCCGGCAGGGTGGCGAGGTAGTGCGCCATCTGGCGCGTCAGCACCGCATCCTCACCACCGCTCAGGTGCTCCTCTTCCGCCCTGAACTCCAGCATGGGCCACAGTTCCTCGGCGCAGAGATCCTCCTTGCTGGCGCGGCGGCGGCGCAGCATGTCGAAGCTCTGGTTGCGCATGACGGTGTAGATCCAGGTGGTCGGCGCGCCCTTCTCGGGGTGGTAGAGGCGGGCTTTCTGCCACACCAGCAGCATGGTTTCCTGCACCAGTTCCATGGCATTGGCCTCGCTGCCGAGGTGACGCAGCCCATAGCTGCGGATGCGCGGCGCAAAGTGCTGAAACAGACGGGCGAAGGCGGCCTTGTCGGCCTGCTCGGCGACCCGGATGAGAAGAGACTTCAGATCGCCATCTGGGTTGTCCATGGGGGGCGATATCCTGCGCTGAGTCGATTGGGGTTGGCCAGTATATGCCATTGCGCCATGCCTTGAATGTTGTGGTCATCACCATTACGCCGGGCGTGGCAAAAGGATCACCGGTGGGCCGCAAATAGGCACTCAATGGCTGGCAACCAGCAGGCCGCTCAACAGGGAGAGCGCGGGCTGGTTGTCGTCCGCCGCCAGCAACCACTGCTTCTGTTCCACGGGAATGGGCAGCACCTCCAGCCAGCGCTGAGCCACCCAGCTGGCATCGTTCCAGTCGGGGTCATGGTAGAGGGCCGCATATTCCGGGTAGTCGTTGAACACCTCCTGCAGCGCCTTGGCCAGGGAGTGCTGATCGGCATTGAGCCTGCCCGTCTGCCAGGGCGGCAACAGCGCCACCTCGCCGACCCTCAACCCGTCGGGCTCCTGCCACAGATCGGCGATCCTGACCCGCTCCATGCCGAGCACGGTAATGCCCAGCAGACCGTCCGGCAGTTGATCGAAATCGACTATTCGCACCCGGGTGGCGATGGGGAACATGTTGCGCAGCGCATCGGGTTGGCGGGGGTCGAGCATGCAGAGCACGAAGCCCTGCTCTCCCGCCTCGGCGATCATGCGCTGGTATCTGGGCTCGAAGATGCGCAGCGGCATGACGCCACCGGGCAGCAGGTGAGCCGAGAGGGGAAACAGCGCCAGTTTCATCAGAATATTCCTCTGTGGAAGATACCCGTTGATACGACTGCCGCAGAAGGGCAGATCATTCAGACCGAGTTGGAATAAAAAACCCCTTAACAATCAGGGGAAAATAGCCTGGACAAGCCGCTTCGATATGCAGTAGAAATGGATAAGCACCATTTATTCCATTGAATGTTCTGGATATTGGTGACAAATGCAGTGAAATATCCGCCCGACCAACTCTGGCGGGCCGTCCCTATAGTTTTCTCGGGCCGATGCGGGTAAAATTCACGCCCTTATATATCAGTCATTTTTCGACGCGCAACCTTGGTGGTCAGTTATGAAAGAGCATATTCATCATCTACTTGAACAAACGGTAGCCAATCTCAAGTCAGCAGGCGTGTTGCCGGCGGACCTGGAAGCCCGGGTGCAAGTAGACCGATGCAAGGAGAAGGCTCACGGTGACCTGGCCACCAACCTGGCCATGCTGCTGGCCAAACCGGCCCGCAAGAACCCCCGTGAGCTGGCCGCTGCCATCATAGAGCACCTGCCCGCCTCGGACCTGATCGCCAAGGTCGAGATCGCCGGCCCCGGCTTCATCAACTTCTTCTTCGACCAGCGCTGGCTGGCCGGCCAGGTGGAAGCCATGGTGACCTCTGCCAACGCCAACGTGAAGTTGCCGACGCCGCAAACCGTGGTGGTGGACTACTCAGCGCCGAACGTGGCCAAAGAGATGGCGGTGCACCACATCCGCTCTACCGTGCTCGGTGACGTAGCCGCCCGTGCCCTGGAATTCCTCGGTCACAAGGTGGTACGCGCCAACCACATAGGTGACTGGGGCACCCAGTTCGGCATGCTGATCGCCTATCTGGAGAAGATGGCCAACGAGCACGCCTCCGACATGGCGCTCAAGGATCTCGAAGCCTTCTACACCCAGGCCAAGCGTTGCTACGACGAAGACGAAGTCTTCGCCGAGCGCGCGCGCAACTACGTGGTCAAGCTGCAGGGTGGCGATGAATATTGCCGCACCATGTGGAAGAAGCTGGTCGACATGACCATGGAGCAGAACCAGATCAACTACGACCGCCTGAATGTCTCCCTGACCAACAAGGACATCATGGGCGAGTCCATGTACAACGACATGCTGCCGCAAATCGTGGACGACCTGAAAGCCAAAGGGCTGGCGGTCGAGAGCGAAGGGGCCACCGTTGTCTTCCTGGACGAATTCAAGAACAAGGATGGCGAGCCCATGGGCGTCATCATCCAGAAGAGCGATGGCGGTTTCCTCTACACCACCACTGACATCGCCTGTGCCAAATACCGTTATGAGACCCTGGGCGCCGACCGGGTCATGTATTTCATCGACTCCCGTCAGCACCAGCACCTGATGCAGGCCTGGACCATCACCCGCAAGGCGGGCTATGTGCCGGAATCCGTGCCGCTCGAACACCACGCCTTCGGCATGATGCTGGGCAAGGATGGCCGTCCCTACAAGACCCGCTCCGGCGGCACCGTCAAGCTGGTCGACCTGCTCAACGAAGCCGAGGAGCGCGCGAGCGCCCTGCTGGAGAACCGCAACAGCGATCTCTCAGCCGCAGAGAAGGCCGAAGTGGTTCACGCCATCGCCATGGGTGCGGTCAAGTATGCGGATCTCTCCAAGAACCGCACCACAGACTACATCTTCGACTGGGACATGATGCTGTCGTTCGAAGGCAACACGGCCCCTTACCTGCAGTACGCCTACACCCGGATCCAGTCCATCTTCCGCAAGGCCGGCGTCAATGCCGAGACCTTGACCGGGACTGTGACCCTGAACGAGGAAGCCGAAGAGGTGCTGGCCCAGAAGCTGATCCAGTTCTCCGATGCGGTCAACGGCGTGGCGGACAAGGGCATGCCGCACCTGCTCTGTACCTACCTGTACGAGCTGTCCGGCAACTTCATGACCTTCTACGAAGCCTGCCCGATCAACAAGGATGGCGTCGACGAAGCCACCCGCCAGAGCCGTCTGCTGCTGTGCGCAGCAACCGCCAAGGTCCTGAAACTGGGTCTGGGCGTGCTGGGTATCCATACCCTGGAGCGCATGTAATAGATGGCAACCCGGGATTACGTCGGCAACAGCCCGAGAAGACGGGCCGGTGGTCGTAACACCAAGAAAGCGGCACCTCGCCGCTTTCCTGTTATCCCGGCACTGCTGGCCGGGGTGCTGCTGGCAGGGTTCGGCGGCTTCCTCTACATGATCAGCGGCAAGGGCAGCGATGCCCCCACCATTGAAGAACAGGTCAAGGCCAACAAGCCCAAGGCGCAGAACAACGGCTTGCCGCAGGAGAAGTGGAGCTATATCGAACGGCTGGAGAACAAGCAGGTCGATATCACTGAGCCGCCCCCCCAACCGGGTGTGCTGCCACCGCCTCCTGCCCAGACCCTGACTCTGCAGCCGGAGAAACTGCCGCAACCGGTGCCGACCGACATTCCCCAGCCGGGAACGCCTATCGGCCAGGTTCAGCCCTACAAACCGCAACCGGTTCAACCCGCCAAGCCTGCCCCTGTGGCCAGTGCCCAGGAGCAGGTGATCGACCGCAAGGCCGAGCGGGAACGGATGGAGCGTGAACTGCGGGCCGAGCTGGAACGGGAGCGCGCCGAAGCCGCCAGGGCTCAGGCAGCGACTCAGCCTGCACAAACCGCAGCGGCGGATAGCGGCCGCTATATGATGCAGTGCGCCGCCCTGCGCTCGCAGGATTCTGCCGAGTCGCTCAAGGCGCGCATCGCCTTCGGCGCCGGCCTCTCCTCCAGCCTGCAGGTGGTGAATGGCGCCAACGGCACCGTCTACAAGGTGATGGTGGGTCCCTTCAGCGGCAAGGCGGCCGTCGATGCGGCCAACCGCAAGCTGCAAGGCTCCGGCATCAGCGGCTGCATCCCCAAAAAGGGGTGAGCGCCGCCAGCGGATGAGTGATCAGGGCCGGGTTGAAAACTCGGCCCTTTTCTTTTCTGCGCCACGCGTCTCAACGGAAGTCGACCCTGGCGGATAATCCGCCAGGGTTGAAAAGCGCCAAACCCATCCCCATCTTTCTTGCCATGCACAGTCAGGCCGTTATTCGGCTCAAGCGAGGTAAGTAAAGTGACTACCATAGTTTCTGTCCGCCGCAACGGCCAAGTCGTGATAGGTGGTGATGGCCAGGTATCCCTCGGCAACACCGTCATGAAGGGCAACGCCCGCAAGGTTCATCGTCTCTATAACGGCAAGGTGCTGGCAGGTTTCGCCGGCGGCACCGCCGATGCCTTCACTCTGCTCGAGCGCTTCGAAGCCAAACTGCAGGCCCATCAGGGTAATCTGGAACGCGCCGCCGTGGCGTTGGCCAAAGATTGGCGCACTGATCGCGCCCTGCGCCGTCTCGAGGCCCTGCTGGCGGTCGCCGATGAAAACAAATCCTTCATCATCACCGGCAACGGTGACGTGGTGCAGCCGGAGCATGACCTGATCGCCATCGGCTCGGGCGGCAACTTCGCCCAGTCCGCCGCCATCGCCCTGCTGGAAAACACCGAGCTGGATGCCAGGACCATAGTCGAGAAATCCCTCAAGATTGCGGGCGACATCTGCGTCTTCACCAACGGCAACCACACCATCGAAGTGCTGGACTACGAGCCCAAGTAAGCCCCCCATTTTCAAGGGGTGGGCCCTGCCCGCCCCGGATACAGGAACGCCATCATGTCCGAGATGACCCCGAGAGAAATCGTCCACGAGCTGGACAGACACATCATTGGTCAGGCCGACGCCAAGCGTGCCGTCGCCGTCGCCCTGCGCAATCGCTGGCGCCGGATGCAGCTCGATGAAGAGATGCGCCACGAGGTAACCCCGAAAAACATCCTGATGATAGGCCCGACCGGTGTCGGCAAGACCGAGATCGCCCGCCGTCTGGCCAAGCTGGCCAACGCCCCCTTCATCAAGGTGGAAGCCACCAAGTTCACCGAGGTGGGCTATGTGGGCAAGGAAGTGGACAGCATCATCCGCGATCTGACCGACGTCGCCATCAAGCTGGTGCGCGAGACCGAGATGGAGAAGATGAAATACCGCGCCGAGGAAGCCGCCGAGGAGCGCATCCTCGACGCCCTGCTGCCCAACCCGCGCAACAGCTGGGGCGAGGAAGAGAAGGCCGACAACTCCAATACTCGCCAGATCTTCCGCAAGAAGCTGCGGGAAGGCCAGCTGGATGACAAGGAGATAGAACTCGAGCTGTCAGCCAGCCCCATGGGCGTCGACATCATGACCCCACCGGGCATGGAAGAGATGGCCAGCCAGTTGCAAGGGCTGTTCCAGAACCTGGGTCAGAACCAGAAGAAGAAGCGCAAGATCAAGGTCAAAGAGGCCATGAAGGCGCTGATCGAAGAGGAAGCGGCCCGTCTGGTCAATCCGGAAGAGCTGAAGCAGAAGGCGATCGCGGCGGTCGAGAACAACGGCATCGTCTTCCTCGACGAGATCGACAAGATCTGCAAGCGTGGCGAGAGCTCCGGCCCTGATGTCTCCCGTGAAGGGGTACAGCGCGACCTGCTGCCGCTGGTGGAAGGCTGCACCGTCAACACCAAGCACGGCATGGTCAAGACCGACCACATACTGTTTGTCGCCTCCGGCGCCTTCCAGGTGGCTCGCCCGTCAGATCTCATCCCCGAGCTGCAGGGTCGCCTGCCGATCCGGGTCGAGCTGACCGCGCTCACCACAGATGACTTCGAGCGCATCCTGACCGAACCGAACGCCTCGCTCACCGATCAGTACCAGGCGCTGATGGCCACCGAAGGGGTCAAGATCGAGTTCACCAAGGATGGCATTCGCCGTCTGGCCGAAGCGGCCTGGCAGGTCAACGAGCGCACCGAGAACATAGGTGCCCGCCGCCTGCACACCGTCATGGAGCGGCTGATGGAAGACATCTCCTATGATGCCTCCGAGAAGTCCGGCGAGACCTTCGTCATCGATACCGACTACGTCAACGCCCACCTCGGAGCGCTGATCGAGGACGAGGATCTGAGCCGCTTTATCCTGTAAGCGCAGCGCCATTCCGTATCAAGACGCCTCCCCTGTGGAGGCGTTTTTTTATGCCATCTCAGCCTCACGCCGCTGCCAGCGTCTCCTCCCGACTACGTCCCAGCAGCCAGATCGCGGCGCCAATCAGCAGGCCGCTCAAGGCAAAGCTGGTCTGCATGCCAAACACCAGATCCGCCGGCATGGCCGTGGCCAGGTTGGGCGTTCCCACCAGAGTGACACACAGGCCACCGAGTCCGGCCACCCCCGTCAGCTGGCCCAGATTGCGCGACAGGGTCAGCAAGCCGGCCACGGCCCCCCGCGCCTGTTCGGTTGCCGCCCCCACCACGGCGCTGTTGTTGGCGGTCTGGAACAGGGCATAGCCGGCGGTCAGCAGCAGTATGGGCAGCAGATAACCGAGCGGGCCATATCCGGCGCTCAGGGTGGCCAGCCCGAGGAGCGCGCTCATCATGACCATCAACCCCATCCGAGCGACCCGGCGCGAACCGAACCTGTCCACCAGCCAGCCGGCAGGCATGCCCGTCAAGGCCGCCAGCAGGGGTCCGCCGGAGATCATTAGTCCGACCGTCGCCATGTCGAGCTCGAACACGCCGTGCAGGTAGAAGGGGCCGATCAGCAGGGTCAGCACCATGACGCTGGCCACCAGGGCACTGGCGAGCAGGCCACCCTTGAGCCGGGAGTCGGCCAGCAGTGCCAGCGGCAGCAGGGGGGAGCGGGCGCGGCGCTCACGGCGAACGAACAAGGCAGTGCCAAGCAGCGCTCCCGCCCACCAGCCCAGCGCCAGAGCACCGCCCGAGGTCAGCGCCAGCCCGTAGCAGAGCAGCGCCACCACCAGCATCGACAGGCTCGCCAGCGTCACCCTCTCTCTTTGTGGCAAAGCCCCCTCAGGTGGCAGACCGACCATGCCGGCACCCAGCGCCAGCAGGCTGACGGGTACCAACAGCAGGAAAGGGGCCTGCCAGCCAAACCCGCCGATCAGCAGGCCACCAAACGAGGGACCAAGGGCAGTGCCGCAGGCCGACAGGGTACCGAGCAGCCCCATGCCCCGGCCACGCTGCGCCGCAGGTACAAGCTGCCCCACCATGGCCAGCGCCAGAGAGAGCATGCAGGCCGCACCGACCCCCTGCAGGACACGCGCCGCAATCAGCCAGCCGATGGTCGGCGCCAGGGCGCACAGCAGGGACGCCAATGCAAACAACGCCATACCCCAGAGCAGCAGGCGGCGCCGGCCAAACCTGTCGCCGAGCCGGCCGGCCACTACGGTCAGGCAGGTGATCCCCAGCAGATAGGCCACCAGCACCCACTGCAGGCTGGCGAAGGGGGCGGCAAACGCCTGTCCCAGCGCGGGCAGCGCCATGTTGGCCATGCTCCCCGCCAGCATGGGCAACAGGGTAGCGAGGCCGAGTGCCAGCAAGCCAGTACGGCGAGCCCAGGGAGAGGGAATTATGCTGGGGTATGACATGGATGTGACCTCAAGCGAATCAGGGTGACCACAAGGCTAGCCATGACGCTGATCCGGCGGAAGACGCACGGCTTGCAGCTTATAGCTGCATAGCACGCCATATGAAGCCATGGATTCTCGCGTATGATGAGTCAACACATAGATATGATCGCCATCGGCTGATCACCCCGCATACCAGGCCGGCGAGGGCACGACCATGAGCACCCCCGATTTCAACCTGCTGATCACCCTGGATGCGCTGCTCGATGAGGGCAGCGTGGCCGGGGCGGCAAGGCGGCTGAGACTCAGCCCCTCCGCCATGAGCCGGGCACTGGCCCTACGCGAGCGGGTCAGCCAGCTGGTGCAGGAGGCCGAAGCCGTACTGCGCCCCCAGCAGGAGATAGATCCGGCCCACCTGGTGCGCACCTTTCGTCTCAGATCCAGTGACGGTTTCGTGGAGAGTGTCGGGGCGGCCCTTCTGGCGCGGCTCGCCGCCGAGGCGCCCGGGGTGCGGCTGCATTTCATGGCCAAGCCCGACAAGGAGAGTCACCCCCTGCGCAGCGGTGAGCTGGATTTTGAAACCGGCGTGATCGGCACCAATACGGCGCCCGAGCTGCGCACTCAGGCGCTGTTTCAGGATCGCTTTGTCGCCGTGGTACGACCGGGCCATCTACTGTGCGATGGGCCCCTGACCGCCGCCCGCTATGCCGCCGCCCGCCATGTGCTGGTGTCGCGGCGCGGGCAGGAGCACGGCCCCATCGACGAGGCGCTCGCCGCCCTGAAGCTGGAGCGAGCCATCGCCACCCTGGTGCCGGGGTTTGCCACTGCACTGGCGCTGGTGCGGGGCAGCGATCTGGTGGCGACAGTGCCCGCCCTGCACTGCGCCTCCCTGCACGCCGATCTGGTGACTCTGCCTCTGCCCTTTCCCTTGCCCGGGATCACTCTGGCCCTGCTCTGGCACCCACGGCTGGACGCCGATCCGGCCCACCGCTGGTTGCGCACCCTCATCCGCGAAACCTGCGCCCGCGCCCCCTATCAGGCCACCCCGAAAGAGCGGTGATCTACGCCGCCATAATCCGCAGCACCAACCAGATGCCACACAGTGAAAGCACCTCTACCGAGGTGTTTTCTTTCATTATGCTTGGCCAGACGGGCTACCCCTCTTGCCCCTCCCTACTCCATGACAGCCAAAGCCCAGAATGCACCACTGGTATACCTATTTATGTATAGCTTTGAATTGTATCGAATTACCCCTGAGGAGATATATAAATAGACACTTGATTTGCATCAATCGTCCCGTCCCTGCGACTGGGTAGCCTAGCCTCAGAATGATGTTTTATTACTCCAAACTAGAGGCAATCATGAGCAAAGTCAGGCTGGCCGTCATAGGGAACGGTATGGTGGGGCACCGCTTCATCGAAGAGTTGATCGAGCGGGCCGATCCGGACCGGTTCGAGATCACCGTCTTCGGTGCAGAACCGCGTCCCGCCTACGATCGTGTCCATCTCTCCTCCTACTTTTCCCACCACACCAGCGAAGATCTCTCCCTCGTCAAACCCGGTTTCTACGAGAAGCACGGCATCCGCCTGCTGCTCGGCGAAGCGGTGAAAAAAATCGACAGGGCGGCCCGCGAAGTGCATTCCAACAAGGGCACTGTGGTCGGCTACGACAAGCTGGTGCTGGCCACCGGCTCCTACCCCTGGGTGCCGCCCATTGCGGGCAGTCAGCACCACGAGTGCTTCGTCTATCGCACCATAGAGGATCTGAAAGCCATCCGCAGCGCCGCCAAGAGCGGCAAGAGTGGTGTTGTCATTGGGGGCGGCCTGCTCGGCCTCGAAGCCGCCGGCGCCCTCAAGGCGCTCGGCCTCGAGACCCACGTGGTGGAATTTGCTCCGGTATTGATGGCGGAACAGCTCGACGGCCAGGGTGGCCAGCTGCTGCGCCGCAAGATCGAATCCATGGGGGTGCAGGTTCACACCAGCAAGAGCACCAGCGAGATCCTGATGCACGGCGGTCGTGACGCCCAGCATCGCCTCGCCTTTGCCGACGGCAGACAGCTGGAAGTGGATGTGGTGGTCTTCTCCACCGGCATACGCCCGCAGGACACCCTCGGCCGTTACTGTGAACTCGCCATCGCCGAGCGCGGCGGCGTAGCTGTCGACGATCACTGCCTCACCTCCGACCCCGACATCTATGCCATCGGCGAGTGCGCCGCCTGGCAGGGGCGCTTCTTCGGCCTGGTGGCGCCCGGCTACAAGATGGCCCAGATCACCGTCGACCACCTGCTCGGCGGCGACAGCCGCTTCGAAGGGGCGGACATGAGCGCCAAGCTCAAGCTGCTCGGCGTCTCCGTCGGTTCCATCGGCGATGCCCATGGCCGCACGCCCGGCAGCCACAGCTATGTGTTCCAGGACGATCAGGCCGGCGTCTACAAGCGTATCGTGGTGAGCGAAGACAACAGCCGCCTGCTCGGCGCCGTGCTGGTTGGCGATGTGGATGACTACGGCAACCTGCTGCAGCTGATGCTCAACGCCATGCCGCTGCCTGCCCACCCGGATACCCTGATCCTGCCCGCCTATGCTGGCGCCAAGCCCACCCTAGGGGTGGATGCCCTGCCGTCCACCGCCCAGATCTGCTCCTGCTTCGACGTCTCCAAGGGCGACATAGCCCAGGCGGTCGCCGAGGGCCACACCACTCTCGCCGCCATCAAGCAGCACACCAAGGCCGGTACCGGTTGCGGCGGCTGCGTGCCGCTCATCAGCCAGGTGCTCAACGCCGAGTTGGTGAAGCAGGGCATAGAGGTCAACAACCACCTCTGCGCCCACTTCCCCCACTCCCGCCAGGAGCTGTTCCACCTGGTCAAGGTGGAAGGGATCAAGAGCTTCGACGAGCTGCTGGCCAGACACGGACACGGCTATGGCTGCGAGGTGTGCAAGCCCACGGTCGGCTCCATCCTCGCCTCCTGCTGGAATGGCTATGTGCTGAGCCCGCTCAACACCCAGCTGCAGGACACCAACGACATCTTCCTCGGCAACATGCAAAAAGACGGCAGCTACTCCGTCATCCCGCGCATGGCCGGTGGTGAAGTGACCCCGGAAGGTTTGCTGGCGGTGGCCGAGGTGGCCCGCGACTACCAGCTCTACACCAAGATAACCGGCGCCCAGCGCATCGGCCTGTTCGGTGCCCAGAAGGATGATCTGCCCGCCATCTGGCGCAAACTGCTGGCCGCGGGCTTCGAAACCGGTCAGGCCTACGCCAAGGCGCTGCGCATGGCCAAGACCTGCGTCGGCAGCACCTGGTGCCGCTTCGGCGTGCAGGACAGCGTCGGCCTCGGGGTCTTCCTCGAGAACCGCTACAAGGGCATTCGCACCCCCCACAAGATGAAGTTCGGTGTCTCCGGCTGTACCCGCGAATGTGCGGAAGCCCAGGGCAAGGACGTCGGCATCATAGCCACGGACGCGGGCTGGAACCTCTATGTGGGCGGCAACGGCGGCATGAAACCGCGCCACGCCGACCTGCTGGCCTCCGACCTGGATCGGGAGACCCTCATCAAGCTGATCGACCGCTTCATGATGTTCTACGTCACCAGCGCCGACAAACTGCAGCGCACCTCGGTCTGGCTCGGCAACTTGGAAGGGGGCGTCGACTACCTGCGCGAGGTGATCGTCGACGACAAGCTGGGACTGAATGCCACCCTGGAGCGCGACATCCAGGTGCTGATCGACAGCTACGAGTGCGAGTGGTCCCGCACCCTGAATGAAGAGGAGCAGCTCAAGCGCTTCAGCCACTTCATCAACAGCGGCAAACGTGACCCGGACGTGCAGTTCGTCACCGAGCGCGACCAGCACAGACCCGCCACTCCGGCGGAGCGCATTCCCGTCTACCAGATCGAAGTGGAGGCAAAGTGATGAAATTAGCCTGTCAGCTCAATGATATTTTTCCGGGCACTGGCGTCTGTGCCCTGCTGGAAGGGCGCCAGATCGCCCTGTTCCGCCCAAGCGACGCGGCCGAGGTGTTCGCCATCGACAACCGGGACCCCTTCTTCGCCGCCAACGTGCTGTCGCGCGGCATCGTAGGTGAACACGAGGGTGAACTCTGGGTCGCCAGCCCCCTCAAGAAGCAGCACTTCCGTCTGAGCGACGGCCACTGCCTCGAGAACGCCGCCATGTCGGTACAGAGCTATCCCGTTGAAGTACGCGACCAGCAGGTCTGGGTCGCCGTCTAATTCCATGAATATCGGGGCTGCCCGCGGGCGGTCCCCCTTAAAGAGAACACCTATGTATACCGAGACCATCAACAAGTGCGCCGCCAACGCGGCCCGCATCAACCGCTTCGAGCGCAGCGACAAGCTGGGCTTCTGGCTCAGCTCCGCCATGGCGGGGGCCTATGTGGGCCTGGGCATCATCCTCATCTTCACCCTGGGCAACCTGGTCGACCCCAGCATTCGCCCGCTGGTCATGGGAGCCACCTTCGGCATCGCCCTGACCCTGGTGATCATCGCCGGCTCCGAGCTGTTCACCGGCCATACCATGTTCCTCACCTTCGGGGTGAAGACGGGCAAGATCACCATGGGCGATCTGCTGCGCATCCTGCCCCAGACCTGGGCCGGCAACCTGCTCGGCTCCATCGCGGTGGCGCTGATCTACTCCTACGGCGGCAGCCTGCTGCCGGATGCGGGCAGCCTGGTCCACAAGGTGGCGCTGGCCAAGACCCAGGCACCGGCCCTGACCCTGTTCATGAAAGGGGTGTTGTGCAACTGGCTGGTCTGCCTCGCCATCTGGATGGCACTGCGCACCGAGGGTGCCGCCAAGTTCATCGCCATCTGGTGGTGCCTGCTGGCCTTCATCGCCTCCGGTTATGAGCACTCGGTCGCCAACATGACCCTGTTCGCCCTCTCCTGGTTCGGCGCCCATTCCGAGGCCTACACCCTGGGCGGCATAGGCCACAACCTGCTGTGGGTGACGCTCGGCAATACCGTCTCCGGCGCCCTCTTCATGGGACTGGGCTACTGGTATGCCACCCCGAAAGCGGATCGTCCGGTCGCAGTGACCGACGCCAACGCCGCCGCCAGCCAGACCCAAACCGCCTGATCCGGAGGCCCCATGGACTACTTGCCCATCTTTTGCCGACTCGACAACAAACCCGTGCTGCTGGTTGGCGGCGGCGAAGTCGCAGAGCGCAAGGCGCGCCTGCTGCTGGACGCCGGCGCCCGGCTGACAGTGGTCTCTCCCGCGCTCGACCCCGAGCTGGCAGCGCTGGCCGCCAGCGGGACGATCGACTGGCTGGCGGCCGAATTCGAGCCAGCACTGCTGACGGGCAAGTGGCTGGTGGTGGCCGCCACCGACAGGCGCGAAGTCAATGCGCTGGTCTACCAGAGCGCCAACCAGGCGGGCATCTTCGCCAACGTGGTGGACGACCCCAAGCGCTCCAGTTTCATTATGCCGTCGATCATCGACAGATCGCCGCTGATGGTGGCCATCTCCTCCGGCGGCAAGGCCCCCGTGCTGGCCCGTCTGCTGCGCGAAAAACTGGAAGCCCTGCTGCCCCAGCATCTGGGCGCCGTGGCCGCCTTTGCCGGCGGCCTGCGTGAGCGGGTAAAGGCCCGTTTCGCCAGCATGGGAGAGAGACGCCAGTTCTGGGAGCGGCTGCTTGGGGCAGACCGGCTCGGTCAGGCGCTGGCACGGGGTGACAAGGCCTCGGCCAACCAGCTGGCCGACGCTCTGTTTGCCGAGGATGCCGGTGCCAAGGGGGAAGTGATCCTGGTCGGTGCAGGCCCAGGCGATCCCGGTCTGCTCACCCTGCACGCCCTGCGCCAGATGCAGCAGGCTGACGTGGTGGTCCATGACCGGCTGGTCTCCGACGAGGTGATGGCACTGGT
Organism: Aeromonas piscicola; assembly: GCF_000820005.1. Lineage (GTDB taxonomy): Bacteria > Pseudomonadota > Gammaproteobacteria > Enterobacterales > Aeromonadaceae > Aeromonas > Aeromonas piscicola. The sequence continues at coordinate 92,268 of NZ_CDBL01000057.1, forward strand.
ACGGCGTGATGCCAAACGCATCTTCGTCGGCAAGCAGGCGGGCAACCACTGCGTGCCGCAGGAGGGGATCAACCAGCTCTTGCTGGAGGAGGCGAAGAAGGGGCTGCGGGTGGTGCGGCTGAAAGGGGGCGACCCATTCATCTTCGGCCGGGGCGGCGAGGAGCTGGAGACGCTGGTCGGCAGCGGCGTGGGCTTCCAGGTGGTACCGGGGATCACGGCGGCGAGCGGCTGTGCGGCCTATGCGGGCATTCCGCTCACCCACCGGGATCACGCCCAGAGCGTGCGCTTCGTCACCGCCCACGGCAAGGGAGGCGCCCAGGATCTGGACTGGCCCCTGCTGGCCCGGGATCAGCAGACCCTGGTGTTCTATATGGGACTCTCAAGCTGCGCCACCATCCGTGAGCAACTGCTGGCCCACGGCAAGGCTGGCGCCACCCCGGTGGCCCTGATCGAGCGCGGCACCCAACCTAGCCAGCAGGTCATCCGCGGCACGCTCGACCAACTACCGGAGCTGGCCGTCGGGGTCGAGAGCCCGGCTCTCATCATGGTGGGCTCCGTGGTAACCCTGGCCGACAAGCTCGCCTGGTTCGGTCAGACTGGGGCCCCCTCGCAGGCCGCCGCACTGGCCTGAGCCCGCCGTCAGCCTCGCCATTGAGACCGTCACTATCATGGTGGCGGTTTTTTTATCCGCACTTACCGCATTCATGGTCATAACCTCTTGTTTTGATTCTGGTATCCTATGGGGAAGGTCATCCGGCCAACCGAATTCAGGAATTCTGTTTCATGTCTCTCCCCGTCAAGAACAGCGCCAAGCAGCGTGAACAAGACAGATCGCGCATTCTCACCCTGCTGCTGGCCGATGATGCCCTCACCGACAGCCTGCTGGATCCACAGGCGGTACAAGATGCCGAGCTGCGCGATCAGACCAGCGAGATCACCAGCCTGGTCAACCGCCTGCCCGCCGCCGACATCGCCGATGCGCTGGAATCCCTGCCGCCGGACGAACGCCACGTGCTGTGGCAACTGGTGGATGAGGAGAAGCATGGCCAGGTTCTGGTCGAGGCCTCGGAGACGGTGTGGGACAGCCTGATCAGCGGCATGAGCGACAAGGCGCTGCTGCACGCCCTGCGCACCCTGGACATAGACGATCAGATCTATCTGGGCCAATACCTGCCCCGCAATCTGATGGGCCGGCTGCTCACCTCCATGGCCCCTCCCCAGCGCGATCAGGTAAGGGAGGTAATCCGCTACGGCAAGCACACGGTCGGCGCCATGATGGACTTCGAGCTCATCACTGTGCGCGCCGAGGTGAGCCTGGCGACCGTGCAGCGCTACCTGCGCATGCGCGGCAAGATCCCCGTCAACACCGACAAGCTGTTTGTCATCGACAGGCGCAACCGGCTGCAGGGGGAGCTACCGCTCACCACAGTGCTGCTGCACAAGCCGGCGACTCTGGTCGCCGAGGTGATGGAGCGGGATCCGGTCACCTTCGATCCGGAGGACAACGACGAGGCGGCGGCCCGAACCTTCGAGCGGGATGACCTGCTCTCAGCCGCCGTGGTGGACGCGCGCGGCAAGCTGATGGGCCGCCTCACCGTCGCCGAGGTGGTGGATCTGGTGTATGAGGAGAGTGACACCGACCTGCGTCGCATGGGGGGGATCAGCGAGGATGAAGACGTGTTCGCCCCTGTCTCCAAGGCGGTCAAGACCCGCTGGGCCTGGCTCGCCATCAACCTCTGTACCGCCTTCGTGGCTTCCCGGGTCATAGGCCTGTTCGAGCACACCATATCGCAACTGGTGGCGCTGGCGGCCCTGATGCCAATCGTCGCGGGGATCGGCGGCAACACAGGCAACCAGACCATCACCATGATAGTGCGGGCGCTGGCGCTGCAGCACATACAGGCGGGCAACGTCTCCTTCCTGCTGTGGCGCGAGCTGGGGGTGGCACTGATCAATGGTCTGGTATGGGGCGGCACCATGGGGCTGGCCACCTATGCCCTCTATCAGGATGCGGCGCTGGGCGCCGTGATGACGCTGGCCATGATGATCAACCTGCTGGTCGCCGCCCTGATGGGGGTCATCATCCCCATGACGATGTCACGTCTCGGCCGGGATCCGGCGATCGGTGCCAGCGTGATGATCACCGCCATCACGGATACCGGCGGCTTCTTCATCTTCCTCGGGCTGGCGACCCTGTTCCTCATCTAGTCGGGGCCAGTCGTTTCGATGAAAAAGGGAGCCTGCACGGCTCCCTTTTTGCTGTTCCAGGGGGCGGGCCGCTAGACCCGATACTTGGCCACCGCCTGATTGAGCAGTTTGGCCTGCTCGGTCAAGCCCTGGCTGGACTTGGCATTCTCCTCCGCCATCAGGCTCGACTCCTGGGCTATGTCGCGGATGTTGTTGACGTTGCGGTTCACCTCATTGGCCACCAGGCTCTGCTGCTCGATGGCCGCGGCTATCTGGGTGCTCATATCCATGATGTGGGTGACATCCTGGGTGATCTGCCCCAGCAGTTCGCCCGCCGTGCTGGCCTGCTCCGAGCTGCTGTTGCCCTGCTCGCGGCAGGTCGCCATCATGCCCACTATGCTGCCGGTCTGCTTCTGCAGCGAGCTGATGATGCCGGCAATCTCCTGGGTCGACTTCTGGGTACGGATGGCGAGGCTACGAACCTCGTCCGCCACCACCGCAAAACCACGGCCCTGATCCCCCGCCCGCGCCGCCTCGATGGCCGCATTGAGGGCCAGCAGGTTGGTCTGCTCGGCGATGCCGCGGATCACGTCCAGCACAGAGCCTATGGTCTCGCTCTCTTTCTGCAACTGGGCCACCTCCTGGGAGGAGCTCTCCAGATTGCCGGCCAGCGAGCGGATCTGGCGCACAGTGTTCTCTACCGCGGTGCGCCCCTCCATCGCCTTGTCGTTGGTGGCCTGGGCATTATTGGCGGCCTGCTCTGTGTTGCGGGCTATCTCCTCTATGGTGGATCCCATCTCGGTGGAGGCCGTCGCCACCATGTCGGTTTCCTGCAACTGGCGTGACGCCCCCTCACTGGTACGTCTGACGTTGCTGGAGAGGTGATCCGCCGCCTCGGTCAGGGCATGCACACTCTGCTTCACATCGCCGATCAGATGGCGAAAGCCCCCCAGCATCACGTCAAGATTGCCTGCCAGCTGGGCCATCTCGTCGGCCCCTTGCAGCTCTATCTTGAGGCGCAGGTCATTGTCCTGGCGGATACGGTTGACTGTGTCGTTTACCCGCGAGATGGGCCTGTCTATGCTGCGGCCCAGCAAGATGCTCATGATGCCGATGAGCACTATGATCACGCCGCCGCAGACCAGCATCAGGCTGTTGAGGCGCGAGGTCTGCCGTACCAGCTCGTCGGCGATATGCTGGCCGACAGCCGCAAAGCCCTGCTCGGTCTGATGCACCAAGTCCCGCATCTGGTTGCGCAACCCCTCATCCTCTTTCAACCCCAGCACCTGCATGCCCTGCACCAGGGCGACGAAGTCCTGCCGATACTGCTGGCTGGCCTGTTCCAGCTTGCTACGGTCAACCTCCGGCAGCGCCGCCAGGCTCTCCTGGAAGCTTTTGTGCAAGGTCTGGAAACGTTCCAGGTACTGGATGTCAAAGCGCAGCATGAAGTCTTTCTCCGCCCGCCTCAGCTGCAGCATTGTGATGATCAACCCCTGCTGATCCAGCTGCTTGAGCCCCTCCTCGACCTGATGCACTGCCGCCCTCAGACGGCCGTAGAGGCCATCTTCCGGCCCCAGTCCTATGGTCTGCTGCTGTGCCACCAGATCGTTGAAGGCCTTGCCATAGGCCCCCATCTGCTGATCCAGCCGAGCCAGCTCGCCCTGTACGGCCCCCAAGGTGTCATCGGTACTCAGGGTCTGGTCCAGCTTGTGAAAATCGGCCAGCCCCTGATTGAAGCGATCGACGAAGGCCAGATCCTTGCGGATCAGGAAATCCTTCTCGGCCCGCCGCAGGTTCAGCATGGCGATCTCGAGCGCATCCACGTTGCGCTGGGCTTCGGTCAGGTGGCGATTCACTTGGCTGGAGTAGAGAAACAAACCGCTCAACACCAGCATGGCAATGGCCACCAACACTGTGTTCAGGATCAACTTATGACGGATCAGCACGATGGACCTCTCACGAACAGGGAATGGACTGCATTGAGCTTATGCAGAAAACGCTATCCCTGTTGTTGTTCAAGGAATATTCATTGAAATGCCAGTCCCACTCCTTATACTGGATCCCACCTGTTTCCAGCCGTGGATTTGACACTATGGAATACAACACTTCAGAACTGTGCGACATCTATCAGGACATGGTGGATGTGCTCGAACCCATGCTCTGCTCCTTCGGCGGCCGTGCCTCTTTCGGCGGCGTCATCACCACAGTCAAATGCTTCGAATCGAATGGCCTGATCCGTGAACTCGTCAAAGAGAACGGCGTCGGTCGCGTGCTGCTGATCGATGGCGGTGGCTCCATGCGCCGTGCCCTGATCGACAGCGAGATCGCCACTACGGCAGCCGAGAACGAGTGGGAAGGCATCGTCTGCTACGGCTGCGTGCGCGAAGTCGACATCCTGGAAGATCTGGATATCGGCATTCAGGCACTGGCCGCCATTCCGGTGGGCGCCGACAGCAAGGACGTGGGGGAGACGGATCTGCCGGTCAACTTCGGTGGCGTCACCTTCCTGCCGGATGACCATCTCTACGCAGACACCACAGGGGTGATCCTCTCCCCTGAGGCGCTCGATATCGAGTAAGCCGCAACCTGAGTTGTGACGATGGGAGCCTTGGCTCCCATTTTTTATGGCTGCCATGGTCTGAAAAAAAGCAAAAAAAGAGGGCCAGAAGAACTGGCCCTATAACTGGAAGCAATGTGAGCAATGTCGTGCCTTCACAAGAAGTCCATCACGTTGGAACGAATGAAGTCTTTCCCGGAAAACAAGTTAACAATAATCATTCTCATTTAACTAAGCAACTCTTATTTGCCAAATGTGCAAAAAAATTGACCACCGCTGGGGTGGTCAATTGCATCAGGCCTGGCGCGTCGCCGTTTGCAGGCCGGCCAATCCGCCCTCACCCACCAGCTTGCGGCTGAGATAACGCAGCAAGATGCCGTAGAGAGGCACAAACAAACCAAGGCTTATCAGCAACTTGAATACATAGTCCACGGTTGCGATCTCGACCCAGTGCTCGGCCATGAAGGGATCCGTGCTACGCCAGAAGGCGATGCTGAAGAAGGCGATGGTATCCACCAGGTTGCCAAACAGGGTCGAGGCGGCTGGCGCCACCCACCAGGCCCTGAGCAACCGCAGCCGGTTGAATACCACCACGTCCATGAACTGGCCTACCAGATAGGCCATAAAGCTGGCCAGCGCGATGCGCGCCACGAACAGGTTGAACTCCGCCAGATTGCCCATGCCCTGATAGCTGCCCTCGAAGAACAGCACGGAGAGCACATAGGAAACGGCCAGTGCAGGCAGCATCACGGTCTGGATGATCTTGCGGGCCAGACCGGCACCGAAGATCCGTACCGTCAGATCGGTGGCCAGGAAGATGAACGGGAAGCTGAAGGCACCCCAGGTGGTGTGAAAACCAAAGATGGTGATCGGCAGCTGCACCAGGTAGTTGCTGCTGGCAATGATCAGGATGTGGAACAATGAGAGGCGCACCAGCGCCGTCTGGTGCTGAGCAGGGGTCAGATTCATATTGTGACCTTTTTGGTTAATGGGGTTAGGGAACCCATACCGCCACCATTGGCGATAATTGAGGGGCGAGATTATACGCCCCCCAACTGATAGTTCAATCTTTATGCTGTTGATTCGACCAGCGGCCATTGTCATCGAAGGGCAAGGTCATGCACCCCAAACAGCCAGTTCAGCCTTTATGCTGACGACCGAGCCAGAGCAAGACCTCGCGATCGACCGGCTGCACCGCCATCAGCCAGCAACCGCTATGGTGTTCATACTCCAGCCTGAGCTGGCTCCCTTCAAATTCCAGCAACCAGCCGTGGCGATCGGCGCCCCACTCCCTGTCGAGCAGCCTGAGCTCCCAATCCTGCAGCAAGGCGCCAGCCAGCGCCGGGAAGGTATCCCAACAGAGCCCGGGGCAATCCAGCATCAGCACGGCTGACTCAATGTCTGCCCGCGTTACACGCCAATTCATCTCTCATCCCTCAACTGCTGCAAGAAAGCTCGCCACCGCAATACCACTGGGGAACCGGTGTCGCCAGGTCGTCATACTCGGGTTGTTCGTCACAGGGGTGCTGCAAGGCCGCAAACAACCGCTCGAACGGAGTCATATCCCCCGCCTCGGCGGCATCTATCGCCTGCTGGGCCAGGGCATTGCGCAGCACGTACTTGGGATTGATGGCGTCCATCTGCCGCTTGCGGGCGGCATCCTCGCTTCCCTCCCGCACCAGTCGCGCCCGATAGAGCGCGAGCCACTGCTGCCAGAGCGCAGGATCCGGCAGCAGTGCCAGCAGGGAGGCGGGCAAATCCCCCTGCTGAGTAACCTCACCCAGCCGGCGCAGGAAGAGGTGATAGTCCACCCCCTGGCTCGCCAGCAGTTGGAACAGCTGGCGGAACAGGGCGGGATCTTCCTCCTCCCACACCGCCAGCCCGAGCCGGGCGCGCATCAGCTCGGAGTAGTGCAGCATCAGCTGATGTTCATACTGGGCCAGCGCGGCAGCCAGGGCCTCGCCGTCCACATGGGCCGCCAGCGCTTGCGCCAGCTTCTGCAGATTCCAGTAACCCACCGCCGGCTGCTGATCCAGCGCGTAACGGCCACCCGGATCCGAATGATTGCAAACAAAGTCCGGCACATAGGCATCGATGAAACCGTAGGGGCCGTAATCCAGGGTCAGCCCGAGCAGCGACATGTTGTCGGTGTTCATTACGCCGTGGCAGAAACCGGCGGCCTGCCACTTGGCGATGAGCCGCGCGGTGCGCCGTACTACCTCGGCAAACAGTTCGGCGCCATTGTTCAGCTCGGGGAAGTGGTGACGGAGCAGATAGTCGATGAGCAGCGGTATTTTCTCTCCCTGCCCGCTCCAGGCGAAGTATTCGATGTGACCGAAACGCAGGTGGCTCGGAGCTGTGCGCAGCACTGTCGCCCCCGTCTCAACCTGTTCGCGGTAAACGGGCTCACTGCTCCCCACCAGCACCAGCGCACGGGTAGTGGGAATGCCGAGGGCATGCAGCGCCTCGGAGGCGAGATACTCGCGGATGCTGGAGCGCAACACGGCGCGACCATCGCCGAAACGGGAGAAGGGGGTCTTGCCCGCCCCTTTCAGATGCAGATCCCAGCGCTGACCATCCGGTGCAAGCTGCTCCCCCAGCAACAGGGCGCGGCCATCACCGAGCCGCGGGCTGTAACCACCGAACTGATGACCCGCATAGACCTGGGCCACCGGCTGCATGCCGGGCAGCGGCTGCCCCAGCCCACAACAGGCAAGCCAGTCTGTTTCGCCGACATCGCCCAGTCCCAGCTCGTTCAGAAGACAGTGGTTGAGGTGCAGCAAGCTGGGCTCGCGCAGCGGCTGGGGGGCCACGGGCTCACAGGCCCAGGGCAGTTCGGTGGCGAAAGTGTTGATCAGCTTCATGGTAGTGCGACTCGTCCCTGCGTATGCTCGTGTCACTCTTTATACCGCCGTCGGCCGAGTTCGGCTAACAGGCGATCGCGCTATTTCATTTCAAGGAGAAGAAGATGCAAAGATGGTTGGGCGCCCTGCCCCTGCTGATGTTGTTGTGGGGACAGGCCCAGGCGGCCGATATCGAGGCGGGCAAGGCCAAGGCGGCGGTCTGCTCCGCCTGCCATGGGGTCGAGGGCAAGGCGCTGATCCCCAACTATCCCCATCTGGCCGGCCAGAATGCCGCCTATCTGGTGAAGCAGTTGAAAGCCTTCAAGGAGGGCAGTCGCAAGGAACCCCTGATGCTGCCCTTCATGGCGCCGCTCACCGAGGTCGATATGGAGAACCTGGCGGCCTATTACGCCAGCTTGAAATAACCCGCCTTACCCAGGCAACCCCGGCCCTTCCCTTGCAAAGAGGGGGTGTAAAAGTGCCCCTCCATTCTTGAGGAGGGAGGCCGGGGTCACTGCCTACCGCCGGCAGTAGTCGATGATAAGGTCCATAAAGGCTTCACCGAAGCGCTCCAGCTTGCGATGCCCGACACCATTGATGGCCAGCATCTCAACCTCGGTCATCGGCATCAGCTGAGCCATCTCCACCAGGGTAGCGTCGTTGAACACCACGTAGGGCGGCACCTCTTCATCCTCGGCGATCTGCTTGCGCAGGCCGCGCAGCTCCTTGAAGAGCCGCTTGTCATAGTTGGCGTTGTCCAGCAGGCCATTGCGTTTCTCCTTGCGGCTGGAGATGGGCTGCAGCCGTGGCACCGCCAGTTCCAGCGTCATCTCGCCACGCAGCACGGGGCGGGACGCCTCGGTCAGCTGCAGCACCAGATTGCGGGTGATGTTCTGGGTCAGCAGCCCCTTGTGGATCAGCTGGCGGATCACGCTCATCCAGTACTCGTGGCTCTGATCCTTGCCGATGCCGTAGGTCGACAGCTTGTCGTGGCCATGGTCTTTGATGCGCTGGTTGAGAGAGCCGCGCAGCACCTCCACCACGTAACCCACCCCGAAGTTCTGACCCACCCGCCAGACGCAGGAGAGCGCCTTCTGGGCATCTTCGGTGCCATCGTAGCTCTTGGGCGGATCCAGACAGATGTCGCAGTTGCCGCACGGCTTGTCGTTGTACTCGCCGAAGTAATTGAGCAGCACCTGACGGCGGCAGGTCTGCGCCTCGGCAAAGGCCGCCATCACGTTGAGCTTGTACTGCTCCACCTGCAGCTGCTGGGGGTTTTCTATGTTGTCGAGCAGCCGCCGCACCCGGCCTATATCGGCGGGATCGTACAGCAGCAGCGCCTCGGCGGGCGTACCATCGCGACCGGCCCGGCCCGTCTCCTGATAGTAGGATTCGATGTTCTTGGGGATGTCGTAGTGCACCACGAAGCGCACGTTCGGCTTGTCGATCCCCATACCAAACGCCACCGTCGCCACCACTATCTCGATGTCATCCTTGAGGAAGGCATCTTGGGTCTGCTGGCGCTGGGCCAGGGGCAGACCGGCGTGGTAGGGCGCGGCCTTGCTGCCGTGGCGGGAGAGGCGCTCGGCCACCTCCTCCACCCGATTGCGGCTGGAACAGTAGACGATGCCGCAGTTGCCCTTCTGGCTCTGCACATAGCGCAGCAGCTGCTCCGCCGCCTTGAACTTCTCCACCAGGCTGTAACGGATATTGGGCCTGTCGAAGCTGGCGGTATGGATGAAGGGATCATTGAGCTCCAACCGGTGCAGCATGTCGCTGCGGGTCGCCTCGTCGGCGGTGGCGGTGAGCGCCACCACGGGCACCTGGGGGAACCACTGCTTGAGCCGGCCGAGCGCCGCGTATTCCGGCCGAAAATCGTGCCCCCACTGGGAGACACAATGGGCCTCGTCGATGGCGAACAGGCCGAGCGGCAGCTCCGCCAGCCGATCCATGAACTCGTGCTGCAACAAACGCTCGGGGGAGACGTAGAGCAGCTTTATCTCGCCGCGGCGCATGGCGGCAAAGTTCTGGATCATCTCCTCCCGGCTCAGGGCAGAGTTGATGTAGATGGCCGCCACACCGTTGGCGCGCAGGCTGTCGACCTGATCCTTCATCAGCGAGATAAGCGGGGAGACCACTACGCCCAGCCCGGGTCGCAGCAGCGCCGGGATCTGGAAGCAGAGTGACTTGCCGCCACCTGTGGGCTTGAGCACCATGGCATCGCGTCCCGCCACTATCTGCTCGATGATCTCCAGCTGGCCCGGCCGAAATTGCTGATAGCCGAATACCGCCTGCAGCAGGGCAAGAGGGGTATCGGGCAAGGTTTCGGCAATGACGGTCATGGGCTCTCCTTTGGGGTCGCCATTCTAAAGCAGCCGCCGCTCACAATAAACCTGCCATTGCGACTGTTAAGGAAGTGTTGCAGACTGGCTGGAGTTTTTACTCGGCTTTGATGACAGGGATCGGTATCAGAGAATGAAACACATGCTGAAGAAGATGGCGCTCAGTGGCATTGCCAACCTGTTCGCCGAGCGGATGCCGTTCAACAAGCTGATTGGCATGCAGGTGACCCACTACGACTTCGAGAAGGTGGAGCTGCGCATCAAGATGGATGACAAGCTGATCGGCAACCCCTTCCACAACATCTTGCACGGCGGCGTCACCGCCAGCCTGCTGGATGTGGCCGGCGGCATGATAGTCGCCGCCTCCTGCATCGACGAGCTGGAAGACTTCTCCCCCAACTACCTCAAGGAGCGATTCTCCCGCCTCGGCACCATCGATCTGCGGGTGGACTACCTGCGTCCGGGCCGCGGCAACGAGTTCATCGCCACCGCCCACATCATCCGCGCCGGCAGCAAGGTCGCCGTCGCCCGGATGGAACTGCACAACGAAGAGGGCACCCACATCGCCTTCGGTACCGGTACCTATCTGGTGGGCTGACCCCACCTATTGCATAAAAACCACGCTGCTAATCTGATTTTAATCATTAGAATCGTTACCCCCTCTGCCACCCACGGGTCCATACTGAAATTCGGGATTGTGTGCAGAGGGAGGATTGCAGGCGATGAGTGCGAAACTGGCCACCAAACCATCCAGAGCCTTGTTGACACAGCTCGAGTCCATGCTCGACGAGGTGCAGACACCCGAGTGTCGCCACTGGCTGGAACAGGAGCTTGAGGGATACTCTCTCTGTTCGCCCCTGCCCTGGTATCGCATCGTAGCCTGTCGGCAACGCGGTCACTTCTTGGATCTGAAGACGGGAAAATATTTGACCTGTCATATCAACAGTCAAACGCTATGCCAACGCGATCTGGCCCAGATTCAGTTCATCTATGCCCGTGAACCCGCCGCCCATTATCTACTGCAACGCAATTCCGGTATTGAACCTTGGCCAGAGCAGCTGCTGGAAGATTATCAGGAGCAGTTGATCCCCGGCCATTTATGCCTGCAAGCTTGGCATGAGCCCGTGTCTTCATTACGTTCACAACTGATGGAGGGAATCGAACATTTCATTAGTGAGTACCCCAAGCACGCGGCCTTGCAACCTCAACACAGCTTCAAGGCATTGCGGCATCAGCACTGGCATATCTGAGTAAGCGCCTGGCGCGCAAGGAGGGCACCATAGACAAGACCCATAGCGAGATTGCCAAAATCTAGAGTGCCGGAGTCAGGATCAGACTCCACCCTGGGCCACCGAGCGGTGGCCCTTTTAATGTCTGCGCACCACGACGGCAACCGGATAGATGAGCAAGAAAGCCGCAGCGGCATAGAGATGCCACCACCAGCAACCAGCAACCAGCAACCAGCAACCAGCAACCAGCAACCAGCAACCAGCAACCAGCAAGATATTCCGTAACGGGATCGGCAAAATCCAGATGCGAAAAGGCCGCTCATTGAGCGGCCTTTTCTAATATGGTCGGTGTGAGAGGATTCGAACCTCCGACCCCTTCGTCCCGAACGAAGTGCGCTACCAAGCTGCGCTACACACCGATGTCTGCGGGGCGAGAATTTACCTAATGCCCCGACATGACACAAGCCTTTTTTGTGTTTTAAGGGAAAAAAATGGCCGTTCGTTCAACTATTCAGCGCTTTGGCGCCGGGTTCACAGAAAGGGCGCAAGGGCGTGACATTTTTCCAACCCATCCTAGGGAAGCTGAAATTCGGCCGGCCCCAGCAAGCGGCGACGCCAGTCGGCCACCACTCCATGCTCCAGCCAGTGGGCCGCATGCTGGCGCCAATTGGGTGAGAGCGCCGGATTCTCCAGCAGCAACAGCAGATCCGTTTCGTCCCGTAGTTGGTTGAACAGGATATCGGCGGTGCGTTTCACCGTCAGGGCGGGATAGGGCCTGTCGACCAGAGCCATCGTCTCCTGCGGTGCGACCCTCCCCTCTTCCAGCACCCGCAACAGCCAGCCACAACGGCCATTGAGCTGCATCACCTGTGACATCTGGCCATAACCGAAACGCTGGTTGAGTTTGAAACAGGGGGATCTCGGCTGGCTTATCTGGATCAACGCCTCACCGAGTCGATAGACATCGCCGATACAGGCCTCAACCTCGGTCAGCCCGAGACCGGAGAGATTCTCGCCAAAGGCGGCGGGTTGCCAGGGCGTGCGAGGTGCGGCAAGGCCCAGCGCCGTTTGCCAGTTGTGCCACCAGGGGTAGTGATCGGCGGGATAGTAGTGCAGTGCGCGATCCGGGCCGCCATGATGGCGCAGGTCGCTCTGTTCATCTCCCTCCAGGCCAGAAAAACTGCACCACAGGGGATTGCCTGCCACATGCTTGTCGATGGCACTGACGAGCGCGGGAGCCAGTTCGGCATTCATCTCGGCGCTCTGGCCGATAAAGAGGGAGATCCGCATTTCATTCTCCTGGCGGATGAGAGAATGCGGATCTTAGGGGCTGTTGACGCTGCGGCGCAAGCCGTGTTGCGGCGTCAACAGCCCAGAGATCAGGCGACGGCCTGCATCTGGGTGGTCATGGCGATCTCGGCACGACGGCGTTTCTCTGCCTTGGCCATCAGATACCAGCTGCCAAAGGTGAACAGTGACACCGACAGCAGGATCAGGCTGGCTACCGCGTTGATCTCGGGTTTCACGCCAAGCCGCACCGCCGAGAAGACTTCCATCGGCAAGGTAGTGGCACCCGGGCCAGAGACAAAGCTCGCCAGCACCAGATCATCCAGCGACAGGGCGAACGACATCATGCCGCCCGCCGCCAGCGAGGGGGCTATCATCGGGATGGTGATCAGGAAGAACACCTTCCATGGCTTGGCGCCAAGGTCCATCGCAGCCTCCTCGATGGAGAGATCCAGCTCCCGCAACCGCGCCGACACCACGATCGCCACGTAGGCGGTACAGAAGGTGGTGTGGGCGATCCAGATGGTCACCATGCCACGCTCGGCAGGCCAACCCACCAGCTGGGCCATGGCCACAAACAGCAGCAGCAGCGACAGACCCGTGATCACCTCGGGCATCACCAGGGGTGCCGTCACCAGCCCACCGAACAGGGTGCGGCCACGGAAGTGCGGGATCCGGGTCAGCACGAAGGCCGCCACAGTCCCCAGCGCCACGGCGGCAACCGCCGTGTAGAGCGCAATCTCCAGCGAGCGCAGCACGGAGCCTATCAGCTGCTTGTTGTCGAGCAGGCCGAAATACCACTTGAGCGACCAGCCCCCCCACACAGTCACCAGCTTGGAGGCGTTGAAGGAGTAGATCACCATGATGACCATGGGCAGGTAGATAAACAGCAGCCCCAGCCACAACATCAGCTTGGCAAAACCGAAACGCTTCATACCTTGCCCTCCAATTCCTTCGCCTGGTTGCGGTTGAACAGAATGATGGGGACTATCAGCACCGCCAGCATCACCACCGCCAGGGCAGACGCCACTGGCCAGTCGCGGTTGTTGAAGAACTCCTGCCACAGCACTTTGCCGATCATCAGGGTCTCGGGGCCGCCAAGCAGTTCCGGGATCACGAACTCGCCCACCACGGGAATGAACACCAGCATGCAGCCGGCTATGATGCCGTTCTTGGAGAGCGGCACAGTGATCCGCCAGAAGCGGGTCAGGTTGCGGGCACCGAGATCGGAGGCCGCCTCCAGCAGGCTCTGGTCATGCTTGACCAGGTTGGCGTAGAGCGGCAGCACCATGAACGGCAGGTAGGAGTAAACAATGCCGATATAGACCGCCAGGTTGGTGTTGAGTATGGTCAGCGGCTCGTCAATCAGGCCAATGCCCATCAGCAGGCTGTTGAGCAGGCCGTTGTTGCTGAGGATCCCCATCCAGGCGTAGACCCGGATCAGAATCGCGGTCCAGGTTGGCATCATGATGAGCAGCAGCAGAACGGTCTGGGTCTCCTTGTTGGCCCGCGCGATGGAGTAGGCCATGGGATAGCCGATCAGCAGACAGAGAATGGTGCTGATGAAGGCCATCTTGAGGGAGCCCAGATAGGCCGCTATGTAGAGCTCATCCTCCTGCAGCAGCAGGTAGTTGCCCATGTTGAGCAAGATGGTGAGCTGATTGTCGGCCCAGCTCACCACGTCCGTGTAGGGCGGGATGGCCACGTCCGCTTCGGCGAAGCTGATCTTCACCACTATGATGAAGGGCAGCAAGAAGAAGAGGAACAGCCAGAAGAAGGGCACGCCGATCACCAGCTGGCGCCCGCCCAGTCGCTTCAGTCGTCTCAATGCCTTCATGATTGCAACACCACGCCGCTGTCATCTTCCCAATAGAGGAACACCTGGTCATCCCAGGTTGGCCGCTTGCCGTGGCGTTCGGCGTTGGCGATGAAGGCCTGCACGATTTTGCCCGAAGGCAGCTGGATGTGATAAACCGAGTGACCGCCCAGATAGGCGATGTCATAGACCTCACCCTTGGTCCAGTTGAAGTCAGGGTGCTCGATCTCGGTCGGTTTCTGGGTGCTCATCAAGAGTTTTTCCGGCCGCAGGGCGTAGGTGACCTTCTTGTTTTCGGCGCGGGAGCTGATGCCGTGACCCACGTAGATGGGCTGCTCCAGGTCGGCGCAGGCGATGGTGGCGTGGTCCTGTTCATCCTCCACCAGCAGGCCGTCAAACAGGTTGACGTTGCCGATGAACTCGCACACCAGCCGGCTGGCCGGGGTCTCGTAGATGTCCATGGGGCTGCCGATCTGCTCGATACAGCCCAGGTGCATGATGGCAATCCGCTCGGCCATGGTCATGGCCTCTTCCTGATCGTGGGTCACCATGACGCAGGTCACGCCGACCCGCTCTATGATCTCCACCAGCTCGAGCTGCATCCTGGAACGCAGCTTTTTGTCCAGCGCCCCCATGGGTTCGTCCAGCAGCAACAGCTTGGGACGCTTGGCCAGCGAGCGGGCCAGTGCCACCCGCTGGCGCTGGCCACCGGAGAGCTGGTGCGGTTTGCGGCGCGCATACTGGGTCATCTGCACCAGCTTGAGCATCTCCTCGACCTGCGCATCGATCTCGGCCTTGGGCAGGCCATCCTGCTTGAGGCCGAAGGCAATGTTCTGCGCCACCGTCATGTGGGGGAACAGGGCGTAGGACTGGAACATCATGTTGATGGGACGTTCATAGGGCGGCATGTCGGTGATGTCGACGCCATCAAGGAACAGGCGTCCCTCGGTGGGACGCTCGAATCCCGCCAGCATCCGCAGCAGAGTCGACTTGCCGGAACCCGAGCCCCCCAGCAGGGCGAAGATTTCACCCTTGTGGATGTTGAGTGACACGTTGTCGACCGCCAGCGTTTCATCGAACTGCTTGCTTACCCTGTCAATCTTCACCAGCACTTCTTTGCGCTGCTGGTTGCCCTCGAGGGCTTTCTTGTAGGCACTGGAGGCTATCGCCATTACCAAACTCCCAAACGTGATACCGGCCTGGGCCGATCCATAAAACAGTCTGGCGCCCCAGGACGGGCGCCAAGGTTAGGTTCCGGACTTGATCTTGGTCCAACTCCGGGTGATCAGACGCTGCACCGCACGGGGATGTGCCTGCTGCACATACAGCCGTTCCAGCACCGCCTGGGGTGGATAGACGGACTCATCATCACGCACGTTCTCGTCCATGTACTCTCCCGCCTTGGCATTGGGATTCGCATAGCCCACATGGTTGCTGACCTTGGCGATCACCTCGGGCTGGAGTACGTAGTTGATCAGGGCGTGCGCCTCTTTCACATTGGTGGCATCCGCCGGGATCGCCATCATGTCGAACCAGAGGTTGCCTCCCTCTTTCGGGATGTTGTAGGCAATCTTGATCCCCTTGCCCGCCTCGTCGGCACGGGCCGCCGCCTGCAATATGTCACCGGAGAAGCCGGCCGCGACGCAGATATCGCCATTGGCCAGATCGCCTATGTACTTTGAAGAGTGAAAGTAGGCCACATAGGGTCGCACCTTGAGCAACTGGCTCTCGGCACGCTTGAGATCGGCCGGATCCTGGCTGTTGGGGTCGAGCCCCAGGTAGTTGAGCGCCGCCGGGATCATCTCGTCGGCCGAGTCGAGGAAGGCGACGCCACAACGGGCCAGCTTCTGCATGTTTTCCGGTTCGAAGATCATGGCCCAGGAGTCAATCTTGTCGACTCCCAGCACGGCCTTGACCTTGTCGACGTTGTAACCGATGCCGTTGGTGCCCCACAGGTAGGGCACGGCGTACTGGTGACCCGGATCCACCTTGTCGAGCTGCTTGAGCAGCACGGGATCCAGATTGGCCAGATTGGGCAGCAGGGCAGGATCCAGCTTCTGGAACGCGCCGGCCTTGATCTGCTTGGCCAGGAAATTGTTGGAAGGCACCACCAGATCGTAACCGGTGCGTCCGGTCAGCAGCTTGCCTTCCAGGGTCTCATTGGAATCAAACACATCGTAGACGGTCTGGATCCCGGTTGCCTGCTGGAAGTCACTTAGGGTGGTCTCGCCGATATAATCGGACCAGTTGTAAAAATGAACCACAGGGGCTGCCTGGGCCATGTTTGCCAACCCCAGCGCCAGGGCCATAGTCACTATCTTGGTTGTGTGCACGTATCTCAGTCCTCATGTTTTTGGTATGCCAGCTACGCATCCATACGCGCCGTTCAACCTGTCGGGTTGTCACCACCCTCCCGGCCGAACTGCGGACCGGGAGGGGTACTCATCACTTACTTGCCTGACTTGATCTTGGTCCAGCTGCGGGTCATCAGACGCTGCACCTTGGCCGGCAGGTCCGGGAAGGTGTAGATCTTCTTGAGCGTCTCAGCGTTCGGGTAGATACCCGGATCGGTACGGATAGGCTCATCCACCAGCGGAGTCGCCGCTTTGTTGCCATTCGGGAACTGCACCACGTTGGTGATGTTGGCGATCACTTCCGGCTTCATCAGGTAGTTGATGAAGATGTGGGCGGATTCGACGTTCTTGGCATCGGCCGGAATGGCCAGCATGTCAAAGAAGCTGCCAGCCCCCTCTTTCGGAATGGTGTAGGTCAGGGTCACGCCGTTTTTGGCCTCCGCCGCCCGCGCCTTGGACTGCTGCAAGTCACCTGAGTAACCAACCGCGACGCACAGGTTGCCGTTGGCCAGATCCGAGATGTACTTGGAAGAGTGGAAATAGGCGGTATAGGGGCGGATGGAGAGGAACAATGCCTCTGCCTTCTTCAACTCGTCCGGCTTCTGGCTATCCGGCTTGAAACCCAGATATTGCAGGGCAGCCGGCAGCATTTCGGTCGGTGAGTCGAGGAAAGAGACACCACACTCCTTCAGCTTGGCCATGTTCTCCGGTTTGAACACCAGATCCCAGGAGTCCACAGGCGCGTCCTTGCCCAGCACGGCTTTCACCTTCTCGGCGTTGTAGGCGTAGCCAATGGTGCCCCACATGTAAGGAATGGAGTACTGGTTACCCGGGTCGCTCGGCTCGAGCGCCTTCAACAGGTCGACATCCATATTTTGCCAATTGGAGAGTTTGGACTTGTCCAGCTTCTGGAACACGCCCGCCTTGATCTGCTTGGCCAGGAAAGGGTTGGATGGCACGACTATGTCGTAACCCGAACTGCCCGCCAGCAACTTGGCTTCCAGCACCTCGTTGCTGTCGAACACGTCGTATACCACCTTGATGCCCGTCTCTTTCTGGAAGTTTTCCAGGGTATCCGGCGCGATATAGTCGCTCCAGTTGTAGACGTGCAACACCTTGTCCTCGGCCATCGCCCCGGTACTCATCATGACCAGCGCCACAGAAGCGGCAATCATTCCCGTTTTGAAAGACATCGTCCTTGTCTCCTAAGCAAATTGTATGCGTAAGTCAACCTGCCCGGCACTCGCCTACCCTTTCAGCTTTGCAGCCGTCAGATCCAGACTGAGCCTGGCCAGATTGACCAATTCATCCACCTGTTCCTCGGTGATCACCAAGGGGGGCGATATGATCATGGTATCGCCGACAGCCCTCATCACCAAGCCATTGTTAAAGCAGAACTCCCGACAGGTCATACCGGCCTGCAGCCCAGCTGGGAAGCGGCTGTTGGTCTGTTTGTCCTGCACTATTTCCAGCGCGGCCACCAAGCCTTTGCCACGGGTTTCGCCCACTAGCGGATGGTCCGCCAGCTCCGCCCAGCGGCGCTGCAAATAGGGGCCGATGTTATCATGAATTCGCTTAACTATGCTTTCGTTTTGCATAAGAGTAATGTTGGCGATAGCGACGGCGCAGGCCACCGGATGGCCGGAATAGGTAAAGCCGTGGTTGAATTCCCCCCCCTCCTCTACCAGCACCCTGGCGACCCTGTCGCCCACCATCACGGCCCCCATCGGCAGATAGCCGGAGGTGATCCCCTTGGCCAGACACATGAGGTCCGGCTTGATGCCAAACCCTTCGCTGGCGAACCAGTGACCGGTACGGCCGAAACCGCAGATCACCTCGTCGGCGATAAGCAGGATGCCGTAGTGATCGCAGATGCGCTGGATCTCGGGCCAGTAGCTGTCGGGCGGAATGATGACACCGCCGGCGCCCTGGATGGGCTCGCCGATGAAGGCGGCGACCTTGTCCACTCCCAGCTCCAGTATCTTCTGCTCCAGCTGGCGGGCGCGCTCCAGACCGAACTCGTGGGCACTCATCCCCTGGCCCTCACCGAAGTGGTAGGGCTGATCAATGTGCACTATGCCGGGAATGGGCAGGCCACCCTGGGCATGCATGCCCTTCATGCCGCCCAGGCTGGCACCCGCCACCGTCGAGCCGTGGTAGGCGTTGTGGCGACTGATGATCACCTGCTTGTCCGGCTGCCCCTTGCTGGCCCAGTAGTGGCGCACCATGCGCAGCACTGTATCGTTGCACTCTGAGCCCGAGCCGGTGAAGAAGACGTGATTGAGATGGGAGGGGGTGATCTCGGCCAGCAGGGTCGCCAGCTCGGCCGCAGGCGGATGGCTGGTCTGGAAGAAGAGGTTGTAGTAGGGCAGTTGCTGCATCTGTTTGGTGGCGGCATCCACCAGCTCTTGTCGGCCGTAGCCCATGTTGACGCACCAGAGGCCCGCCATCCCGTCCAGGATGCGCTTGCCTTCGGAGTCTTCCAGATAGATGCCTTCGGCCTTGGTGATGATGCGGCTGCCCTTCTTGTTGAGCGCCT
Organism: Aeromonas piscicola; assembly: GCF_000820005.1. Lineage (GTDB taxonomy): Bacteria > Pseudomonadota > Gammaproteobacteria > Enterobacterales > Aeromonadaceae > Aeromonas > Aeromonas piscicola. The sequence continues at coordinate 111,422 of NZ_CDBL01000057.1, forward strand.
GAAAATCGGTAAAGGGGTGCAGGTGGTGGCTGGCATCCAGCTGTTGCCACTCACGTGTGGTCTGCTTCATTGCTTGCTCCTCGGTTCCTTCGATTTAAGCGAGAGTCTGTCGTCAATCGGTGAGGGCGGCTGGCGCACTCACGGTCACTGCCACTCATGGGCCGTGTGTTGATTCGATATGAGCAGGAGAGGCCGTCATTGGCCTCCCCGTATCTGGGCGGCGCGTGGCAAGCACGCAGCCGGATCACACGTTCAGCAGCAGGAACTCCCGCTCCCAGCGGCTGATCACCCCGAAGTAGGTCTCGTACTCCTTGCGCTTGACCGCCACGAAGGCACGAATGAAGCGCTCGCCCAGCATCTCCTTGATGGGCTCGCACTGTTCCAGGTGGCTCAGAGCCTCCTCCAGCGAGCGGGGCAGGCTGTAGGGCAGGTCGTAGGCACTCGACTTCATCTCCTGCAGCGGCTCCAGCTTCTCCATCATGCCGAGGTAGCCGCAGGCCAGGGTGGCGGCCAGGGCCAGATACGGATTGGCATCGGCCCCGGCGAAGCGGTTTTCGACGCGGCGCGCACCGGCCTCGGAGAAGGGCACGCGCAGGCCGCAGGTGCGGTTTTCCACCCCCCACTGCACGTTGCGCGGCGCGCTCTCGCCGAAAGTGAGACGACGGTAGGAGTTGACGTTCGGTGCCAGCAGGGCGGTCACCGCCGGGGTGTACTTCTGCAGCCCCGCGATGAAGTGCATGAACTGCTCGGTATTGCCGCCATTTTCCGTGCCGAACAGATTGCGACCGTTCACATCTTCCAGGCTCTGGTGGATGTGCATGGCGGAGCCCGGCTCGTCGCTCATCGGCTTGGCCATGAAGGTGGCATAGATGCCGTGCTTGTGGGCTGCCTCACGCATGGTGCGCTTGAACAGGAACACCTGATCCGCCAGATCGATGGCATCGCCGTGCAGGAAGTTGATCTCCATCTGGGCGGCGCCGGATTCGTGGATCAGAGTGTCCACTTCCAGCTCCTGCGCCTCGCAGTAGTCGTACATGTCCTCGAAGATGGGATCGAATTCGTTGACCGCATCGATACTGAACGACTGGCGGGCCGTTTCGGGACGGCCATTGCGGCCAACGGGCGGCACCAGCGGATAGTCGGGGTCTTCGTTGCGCTTGACCAGGTAGAATTCGAGCTCGGGGGCTACCACCGGCTTCCAGCCCTGTTTCTCATAAAATGACAGGACCCGACGCAGCACGGAGCGCGGCGCTATGTCGATCAGCTTGCCATTGATGTCGAAACAGTCGTGGATCACCTGAGCGGTCGGCTCCAGCGCCCAGGGCACGAAACGAATGGTGTTGGGGTCCGGGTAGAGCTGCATGTCCCGCTCCAGCGGGTCTATCATGCTGTCGTCATCCGGGTACTCGCCGGTCACCGTCTGGGTGAAGATGACCTCGGGCAGCCGCATGCCCCCTTCGCGCAAAAATTTGTTGGCTGGAATGATCTTGCCTCGGGCATTACCGGTGAAATCCGGAAACAGGCACTCCACTTCCGTGATGCGATTGCTCTCCATCCAGCCCTTGATACTGTCCATGTTAAACCCCGACTTTACGATTGCCATTGGCAAGGGTGTCTAATATATGGAACACCCTTGTTATCAAATTGTAATCAACACCACCATAAAAGCCCGCCGTTATGGCCAATGTCAAGCGGTGGTGTTTAAAAAACTATAAATAACGGTGCATATAATGACCATGGCGGCACCAAATACTAAACACCCTAGTGCCCTCAAAGCTCACTGCAATCCCGGTGCCAACGAGGGGGCCTGATCCCCCATGTTCTCAGTCAGACCCTGTCCGAATCGGGTCATTTTTTTGCAAGGGCGCACAATCCTTGCCCTATTTGCTTTGCATGCCTGCATTTTTTTGGTACAAGGCCCGCCCTGATTTGCACTCTCCTGCTTGGATTTGGTGCAAATGCAGGACACAGGGCTTGGTCTGCAGGCAGACAGCCCCCATAAACAGGGATAATTGGGTTAGTAACTGACTGGTAGTAAACCGTATGTGTGATTTCATGACTAAAGACCAACTGGCCTTTTACAAGGGGCAGATCGAGCGCCAGATCCTCGAACTCGAGGATCGCCTCAACTCCCAGGCCAGCCAGGCCATCGCCACCGATACCAACGAGATGGCAGATGAAATTGACCGTGCCAGTATCGAGGAAGCCCGTCGTCTGGAGCTGAACCGCATCGAGCATGACAAGCTGCATCTGCGCAAGCTGAGAGGGGCGTTGAAGCGTATCGGCGAAGGAGAGTTCGGTTACTGCGAATCCTGCGGTGACGAGATCTCCCTCAAGCGACTGCAGGCTCGACCTGAGTCCCGCTTCTGCGTCGAATGCCAGAGTACCAAGGAGTTCAACGATACCCACGTGTATCGTCGCGTTGCCTGATCCTGCGAAGAGCCGTCACTGGCCGTCGCGATAAGTCGTCGGCAAAGTGCAGCGCAGGAACCGGCGTTTATGTTGATAAATGCGGACCAAAAGCTGCACGTGAGCCCTGATCACGGCGTCGCACAAGAGAGTGACAACTTCTGTTAGACTCCGGGCAAGCCCGGAATCTACAGGAGAGCAGAGAGTGAAATGGTTCCTCAAACTGTGCTTGTGTCTGCCGTTGCTGGCACAAGCACAGACCCTCACGGTCAAGGTCCCCAGCCGACCGATCAACGATCTCGACAAGGAATACCAACTCAAGCTGCTGGAACTGGCGCTGACCCATTCCGAACAGCCATTTCGCATCCAGCAGGTGGAGCTCAACCTCAACCAATACAGCCTGCAGCAACAGCTGAGCAAGGGCCAAACCATCAATGTGTTCTGGATGGGCACCTCCAGCGCACTCGAGTCCTCCCTCATCGCCGTGCCAATCCCGCTATTTCGCGGTCTGGAAGGGCTGCGCCTCTCCTTCATCCACAGCGACGCCCAGGAGAAGTTCAATCAGGTCAACTCGCTGGCCGATCTCAAGCGACTGAAGGCGGCCCAGGGGGTCGGCTGGGCCGACAACAAGATCCTGGAAAATGCCGGCATTCCCACCTATTCCGGGCGCTACAGCAACCTGTTTCGCCTGATCAACGACGGCGACAAACTCGACTTTTTCCCGCGCAATCTGGTGGAGATCTTCGCCGAACGCAGCGAACTGGTGGCACAATATCCCAATCTGGTGATAGATCAGCACCTGCTGATCCGCTATCCCTTTGCCGAGTTCTTCTTCGTCAGCCCCGAGTCTCCCAAGCTGGCCAAGGCGATCCAGACCGGACTGGAACGAGCCTATGCCGATGGCAGCTTCATGACCTTCTTCCGTGAGAACCCCAAGATCCGTGAGGCCCTCGCCAGCGCCAATCTGAACCAGCGGGTCACCATTTCGCTGCCCAATCCGGACATGACCCCCTTGCTCAGGGGTATTCCGGCCCAATATTGGGATTATCCACCCCAATAATGGGCTCCGGGGCCGTGGGGATTATCCACCGCAGTATGGAGCCCCGGCCTCTGCATTGGGATTACCCGGCGCAGTGACATAGCACAAGCCGCTAGGGCAGAAAAACGCAGAGGCAATGGCTGGGCTGGGCTGGGCTGGCCAGGGAGACGCCAGCCAGCAGAGGTTTCAACCCGCAGCACCAGGGAGGTGCCATGAAACGACTCGATGAATGGTTCAGCGACTACGGCCAGAGCCACCAGCACCCCGTCAATGTGGCAATCCACAAGCTGGCAGTGCCCGGCATCTATCTCTGTTCGCTGGCGCTGCTCTGGTGTCTGCCAACCGGCCCGCTGCCGCCCTCGCTCAACTGGGCGGCGCTGGCGGCCATCCCTGTGCTGGCCTTCTATCTGCGGCTGTCGTTCCCCCTGTTTGTGGGGATGGCAGTGCTGACCACGCTGGGGCTGGTGCTCTGTCAGCTATGGCAGGGCCCTTTGCTCTGGCCCGCTCTGGTGGGTTTCGGGCTGCTCTGGATAGCCCAGTTCGTCGGTCACAGGATCGAGGGTAAACGCCCCTCCTTCCTCGCCGACCTGCAATTTCTGCTGATCGGCCCCGCCTGGGTGCTGGCCAGCCTCTATCGTCGTCTGGGCATTCCCTACTGAGGGAGGCCAACAGGAGAGACAATGTCATACCGCCACACGCTCAGTAACAGGCTTAGTCCTGCCCCTGCTGCTGGGGGCCCTGCTCGCCGGCCCGGCCCTGGCCGACAAGGCCGATCCCATAGGTGAGGTGAGCACCGCCTTCAAGCTGGTGGGCCCCAACCACAAGATCCTGGTGGAGGCGTTCGATGATCCCCGCATCGCGGGCGTCGCCTGCTATCTAGCTCGCCCCAAAACCGGTGGCGTCAAGGGCGGACTGGGGCTGGCGGAAGACCCCTCTCACGCCTCTTTGTCGTGCCACCAGATTGGCCCCATCACGCTGCCTGCCAAGTTGAAGGCGGGGGAAGAGGTGTTCGACGTCAGCACCTCACTGGTGTTCAAGGAGCAGAAAGTGGTGCGTTTTTACGACGAAAAGCGCAATGCACTTGTCTATCTGACCTACAGCACCAAATTGGTGGATGGCTCGTATAAAAGCGCAGTGAGCGCGGTCCCCATCATGCCGTGGGGCTGAGAGGCCGCCATTTAAGCCGTGATGAAGTGCCTTATTTGTTGTAATTTAACTACATCATTATTTGCGGAGAGCGCACCATGAAAGTCGCCGTTTTCAGTACCAAGAGCTACGACAAGGACCACTTCAATCAGGCCAACAGCCAGTACGGTTACGAGCTGGAGTTCTTCGACGTGCGGCTGGAGGCCAAGACAACCCGGCTGGCCCACGGCTTCCCGGTGGTGTGCCTGTTCGTCAATGACGATGCCGACCGCGAGGTGCTGACCGAGCTGGCCGCCAACGGCACCAAGGTGATCGCTCTGCGCTGCGCCGGTTACAACAACGTGGATCTGGTCGCCGCCAGGGAGTTGGGGCTGAAGGTGGTGCGGGTGCCCGCCTACTCCCCCGAAGCCGTTGCCGAACACGCGGTGGGGCTGATGATGACCCTCAACCGCCGCATACATAAGGCCTATCAGCGCACCCGCGATGCCAACTTCTCGCTGGAAGGCCTGGTCGGCTTCAACATGCACGGCCGCACCGCTGGCATTATCGGCACCGGCAAGATCGGCATCGCCACCCTGCGCATCCTCAAGGGCTTCGGCATGCGGTTGCTGGTGAGTGACCCCTATCCGAATCAGGCGGCCATCGAGCTTGGGGCCGAATACGTGGATCTCGACACTCTGTTCCGCCAGTCCGACGTCATCAGCCTGCACTGCCCGCTGTTCAAGGAGAACTACCACCTGCTGAACAAGGAAGCGTTCGCCAAGATGAAGGATGGTGTGATGATCATCAACACCAGCCGGGGCGGCCTGCTCGACTCCAACGCAGCCATCGAGGCGCTCAAGACCTCCCGCATCGGTGCGCTGGGGCTGGACGTCTACGAGGAAGAGGAAGATCTCTTCTTCTCCGACAAGTCCAACGAGGTGATCACCGATGACGTCTTCCGTCGTCTGTCGGCCTGCCACAACGTGCTGTTTACCGGCCATCAGGCCTTCCTGACCCGCGAGGCGCTGCACGCCATCGCCGATACCACCCTCGGCAACCTCAAGGCCATAGAGAGCCGTGGCCATAGCGACAACGAGGTGGAGTAATCCTCTCGCACCCGTAGCCATGAACAACAGGGGGAGCCATTCCCTCTGTTTTCCACACAGACATGCTCCCCCTTATGTATTTTCCCCTGCGACCTCAATATCCGGGGTGCCGGGTTGTGAGACCCGACGTCATCGGGTAGGCTACCTGCCTTTTTTTATTCAGGAGTCTGGCTGCCCATGTTTATCGGATTTGATTACGGTACTTCCAACTGTGCCGTCGCCGTGATGGAACAAGGCAGCCCCAGGCTGCTGACTCTGGGCGGTTCCCGCTATCTCCCCTCCACGCTGCACGCGCCTCACAGAGAGGCCATCGCCGGTCTCCTGGCCGAAGGGCTGGCCCCTGCCCAGCAGGCGGAATACCTCAAACTGCGCGGCCCCGTAGTCACCCGGGCCCAGGCCGTGCGCCGCCAGATGCGGGAAGAGGGGCTGATCGACGAACTCAGCTTCGGCGCTGCGGCGCTGGAGCGCTATCTGGAGGAGCCGGACGATGGCTACTACATCAAGTCGCCGAAATCCTTCCTCGGCGCCTACGGCCTCAAGGCCCCCCAGATCGCGCTGTTCGAAGACATAGTCTGCGCCATGATGCTGCACGTACGCCGCGAGGCGGAGCAGCAGCTTGGCGCCCCGATCCGCCAGGCGGTAATCGGTCGCCCGGTCAACTTCCAGGGGCTGGCCGGGGAGGAAAGCAACAGCCAGGCCATCGCCATCCTGACCGAGGCGGCCCGTCTGGCCGGGTTCGAGCAGGTGGAGTTCCTCTATGAACCCGTGGCAGCCGGTTTCGAATTCGAGGCGCGCCTCGACGAGGACGCCGTCGTGCTGGTGGTGGATATCGGCGGCGGCACCACGGACTGTTCCATGCTGCGCATGGGTCCGAGCCATCGCAACCAGCTGGATCGCAGCGGCGATCTGCTCGGCCACAGCGGCCAGCGCATCGGCGGCAACGACTTCGACATCCGCCTGACGGTGGAAGGCATGATGCCTCTGCTCGGCATGCACGAGATTCTCAAGACCGGCAAACCGCTGCCCCACCCGCTGTTCTGGGATGCGGCCGCCATCAACGACGTCAGTGCCCAGGGCCGCTTCTACAGCCTGGATACCGCTCGTCAGCTGCAGGATCTGCAGCTCGACAGCCAGCCAGGCAGCAAGCTGGGTCGCCTCGCCAATCTGCGGGCCCACAAGCTGAGCCACCAGCTGGTGTGGCGCGCCGAGCAGGGCAAGATCGCCCTCTCGGAGCAGGAATCGAATCACCAGTCTCTGAGCGAGCTGGAGAAGGGACTGGAGGCTGAGCTCAATCGCGAGCAGCTGGCCAACGCCTCGGCCCTGCTGCTGGAGAAGATTGGCGAGCTGATGGACCAAGCCATTGCCGCCGCGGGTGTGCAGCCTGACCGCATCTTCGTCACCGGCGGCAGCGCCCGTTCGCCGCTCATTGCCGCCTTCATTCGCCAGAAGTTGCCTACGATTCCTCTTGAGGGAGGCGATGACTTTGGCTCGGTAGCGGCAGGGCTAGCTCGTTATGCGGAACGCCTGTTCAACCGCTGACCATAATGCCGAACGCTGCCCGCCATTCCTCTTGAGAGGGTGGCGATGGCTTCGGTCTGATGGCTGCAGGGCTGGCCCGTTACGCCGAGCACCTGTTCAACCGCTGACCATAATGCCGAACGTTGCCCACGATTCCTCTTGAGGCTGGTGGTGACTTCGGCTCGGTGACTACAGGGCTGGCCCGTTACGCCGAGCACCTGTTCAACCGCTGACCATAATGCCGAACGTTGCCCGCCATTCCTCTTGAGAGGGTGGCGATGACTTCGGTCTGATGGCTGCAGGGCTGGCCCGTTACGCCGAACGCCTGTTCAACCACTGATGCAGAGCGATATGGGTTCCTGTCGTCTTGTTGGCATCGAACATCTCCCGCCAGCCCGCAAGTGTTGCCATTTAACGACACCGGGCTGACCAGCAGGGCGACAGAAGCGGTCGGGGGCGGCCCCCCTCGCCCTGCCCCAAGGGCTGCGCAAGAGGTATGCTTGTCGCTCCCACTATTGGAGCCCTTCCATGCCCAGATTCTTGCTACTGTTGCTCGCCCTGATCCTGCTCAGCGCCTGCAGCAGTACTCCCTCGTTCGTCCAGCAAGAGTTGCAGCACCATCACTGGGTGCTAGACAAGCTGGATGGCCAGGCCATCAAAGCCTCTCGCGACAACCCGCCCGATTTCGAGATTGGTGAACACTTCACCGTCAACGGTATCGCCGGCTGCAATCGCTACTTTGGCCAGGGACACCTCGAGGGTGACAGATTCTGGGTCACCAGCCTGGGCAGCACAGAGATGGCCTGTCAGGCGCAACTCGCCACCATAGAGCAGGCCGTCATCACCACGCTGACCGACGGCGCCACTCTGAGCGGCACCACCCAGACCCTGATCCTGGAAGGGAAAAGGCACCGTTTGGAGTACACCTTGCGCGACTGGGTGCACTAGCGCTCACAAACAGGCATCACAAACAGGAACATGTGCCCCGCCTGTGGCACAATATGAGGCAGTGCTCGCAATGGAGGCTGTCTCAGCCATGTCGATGGATCGTCTGTTTGACAAGATCAAACAACTCCCCACTATCCCGCAGCTGCTGCATGAGTTGATGCAGAGCTTCAACGATGAAAACGCCCCTATCGACCAGATCGCGGCCAAGATCGCCATGGATCAGGTGATCAGCGTCAAGGTGCTGCGGATGGCCAACTCGGCCGCCCTGCGCCGCGGCAATGAGGTCACCTCCATCGAACAGGCGGTGATCCGCCTCGGTTTCAACCGGCTGCGCTCCGTGGTGGTCGCCTCCGGCATCATAGGCAGCTTCAAGGCCCCCCCCAGCTTCGACAAGAACAAGTTCTGGACCGAGACCTTCCAGGTCGCCACCATCGCCAAGACGCTGGCCCAGGAGGCCAAGGTGCTCGACCCCGAGACCGCCTTCACCTGCGCTCTGATCCACAACATTGGTGAGCTGCTCATCCAGAGCACCCTGCCGGAAGAGGCCGAGCTCATCAACATGGCGATCCAGAAGGGCAGCAGCCGGGTCGAGGCTCAGCGTGAGATGCTGGGCTACGACTATGCCCAGCTCGGTGCCGAGCTGGCGCGGCGCTGGAACCTGTCGGAAGCTTTCGTCGATGCCATCTCCCAGCAGCTGGATCCCCTCTCCCACGATCCGGTCAGCAAGGAGGCGGTGCTGATCCGGCTCGCCGTCTTCATCTCCTTCGCCTGGAATGCGGGCGTGCCCGCCCAGGCCATCATAGCCCGCTTCCCCAAGCCGCTCGCCGATCAGCTGGGGCTGGATCCCAAGTCACTGGCAGGCCAGCTCGAAACGCTTCACGAACAGGGTAATGCCCTCGCCGACCTTCTGACTCAATAAGCATCATGACTCATCCATTTCTGTTTCATCCCCAGGTGGCGCCCTGGTTCAAAGAGAGCGCCGACACCCTGCACCTCACCCTGTTCAGCGCGCTGGATGCCCCGATCCGCGAGGTGTGGCTGCGCCACGAGCCGGACAACGAGGAGTATCTGGTGCCCATGACGCCTGTCTCCACTAGGGACAGGTTGCAGGTGTGGCAGGCGACTCTGCCGCTGGCCAAAGGACAGGATATCCACCTCTACTGCTTCAAGTGCCTGACCGATGAGGAGCAGTGGTGGCTGCACGGCGCCGGCGTCAGCTCCGCCATGCCACCTCGGGAGCAGCACTTTCGCTTCAACAGCCTGCACCAGCCGCCGGCCTGGGTGCAGGATCAGGTGTTCTACCAGATCTTTCCCGACCGCTTCTGCAACGGTGATCCGTCGCTCAGCGTCACACATCACGAATATGAGTACAGAGGCAAGGCGGTCATCAGCAAGGCGTGGGGCGAGCCAGTCAGCCGTCACGAAGAGGGGCACGGCGCCTGTGAATTTTACGGCGGGGATCTGGCGGGCATCGATGCCAAGCTGCATTACCTGCAATCCCTCGGGGTCACGGCCCTCTACCTCAACCCCATCTTCGATTCGCCGAGCAACCACAAGTACGATACCCAGGACTACTTCAAGGTGGATGCGCACCTCGGCAGCAACGCGCAGTTCGCCGAGCTGACCCGCAACCTGCACCAGCGCGGCATGAAGATCATTCTGGATGCAGTGGTCAACCATACCTCGACCCAGCACCCCTGGTTTTGCCCGCCACAGGGCGCCCAGAGCAACCCGGACTCGCCGTGGCGCAGCTTCTACACCTTTGACAACGAAGGGGACTACGTCAGCTGGAAGGGCATTCGCAGCCTGCCCAAGCTCGACTTTGCCAGCGAACAGGTGCAGGACGCCGTCTACCGGGCCGATGACGCCATACTGCGCTACTGGATGCGGGCGCCCTACCAGATCGACGGCTGGCGCTTTGACGTCATCCATATGCTGGGAGAGCGGGGCACCGCCGAGGGCAATCGCGGCCATGTGCGTGCCATTCGCGGCGCGGTGAAGCAGGAGAACCCGGATGCCTATGTGCTCGGCGAGCACTTCTTCGAGGCAAGCCAGTGGCTGCAGGGAGATCAGGAGGATGGCGCCATGAACTACTATGGTTTCGCCCACCCGATCCGCGCCTTCCTGGCCGGGCAGGACATCGCCTATCACCCCATCAGGATCAGCGCCGACGAGCTGGACAGCTGGCTCAAGCTGGCGCGGGCCCATATCCCGTTCAAGAACCAGCTGGCCCAGTTCAACCTGCTAGACAGCCACGACACCGCCCGCTTCCTGCATCTGCTGGGCGAAGACAAACAGCGCATGACCCTGGCTGCCACCCTGCTGCTCACTTACATAGGCGTGCCGTCCATCTACTACGGTGACGAGGTGGGGCTCTCGGGTGGCAACGACCCGGATTGCCGTCGCTGCTTCCCCTGGGAGACCACTGCCTGGGATCACGTGCTGCACGATCACTACCGCCGACTGATCCAAATCCGCAAGCAGCGGCCTGCTCTGCGCCGTGGCGATATCCAGACCCTCTACGCCGGCCCGCACAGCTATGTGTTCGCCCGCACCCTGCAAAGCGATCAGGTGGTGGTGGCCTGCAACCGCCATCCGACCGAACCGCGCACCATCAACCTGCCCCTGTGGCAGACCGCCAGCCCCGCCAGCCGCTTCACCGATGCCTTCAACGGCGACAAGTACGAAGTGGTGCAGGGACAGGTACAACTGACCATACCCGCCAACTCGGCCAGAGTGCTGCTCTCCAGCTGAGCGGGCAGCTGCGCGCTGAAAATAAAAAACCGGAGCGCAAGGCTCCGGTTTTTTATTCCGTTCAATCCGTGATGGCGTCAGAGCCGTTGCCTGCCGCAATCAGTAATTGATGCTGACGTAGGGCACTTCTTCTACCTGCCACAACTGCTTGAGGTAGACGGTCAGCACAAAGAAGAAGTTGGCCAGCAGGTTGGCGAAGCGATAGAGGATGGGATCGAAGCGGACACCGCTCTCCTCGAGGCGCACCAACAGCCGCACCACCTTCTTGCTGCCGCAGCGACACAGATGCAGGGTGGGAATGGGCTGGGGCCCCTGGGGCAGCACGAAACCCGTGACCCGGCCACGGCTCGCCTCGTTGTAGTGGTCATACCGCGTTTTCAGCCACGCCAGATCCTCTTCAAAAATACCGAGCTTGCCACGTACCGAGCCATTGAGGTTGTAGATAAGCCGCTGCAGGGCCCCCAGGTCGGCCACCATCTCGCGGGTCTCCTCTTCCGGAGGCAGCTGGGCGAGCACGGCCCCTACCTGACAGCAAAGCTCGTCGGTTGCTATCTCGTAATCACACTGGAACTGGGTTTCGAAGATAAAGGGGTAGCAGAGCTCGCGCTTGTCTCTTGGCTTCTTGGGATTCGGGTTCATGGGCTGACCGGATTGGGAAAAGAGCCAGTTTGCCAGCCCCCGGAGGAGCTGGCAAACGGCAGCTTATGGCTTGAACCGGGCGATGGCGGCTCAGACGCTCTTGCTGGCGGGCTCGGTCGCAGGCTGGAACTGGCCTATCATTCGCAGCGCCTCCAGCATCCGCTGGTTGAAGCTGGTAAAGCTGTTCACCTGAGCCGGTTCGTTCTGGCCGCGGGCCGCCAGCACCGCAGGGGTCAGCGCCTGCTGCTGCGATTCCGGCAGCAGGGCATCCGCCTGTTGCTGCACCTGATCGAGCTTGGGCAGATAGTCCGCCAGCGGCTTGAGCATGTCCTGCAGCGAGTGGGCTCCCTGGTAGGTCTGGCTCAGCTTGAGGCTCTGCTTGAGCTTGAGGGAGTAGGAGGCGAGCTGGCTGTCATCCAGTTGCAGGTCACCCGCCTTCTTCAGCAGATCCTCGAAGTTGCCGGAGAAGAAATTCCCCGCCAGATCATCGATCCCCTTGACCAGCTTGCCGATGGAGTCCATCTCCTCACTGCTGAGATCCCCCTCCAGCGAGAAGCTGAAGCTCTGGCTCGACTTGAGGCTGAACTGGCTGCCGCTGTCGTCTTTCTGGGACTTGGTCTGCCAGCTGTCATTGAAACGCAGCACCACCTTGTCGCCATCTTTGGTCTGGATCTCCAGCGAGCCCTGCTGGCGACTAGCCATCTCGGCCTGCCCCATGTCGGTGGAAGAGACCTTGCCGAAGAACTCCTTCTCGAACTGATCGAGCCCCTTCTGGATCAGCTTGTAGCTCTGATCGATACCGGTCTTGATGTCTTCGTTATCGGTGGCCCAGTCGCCCAGCTGCTTCCTGGCGTCACCGAAGCCCTTGTCCACCCCCTTGCGGGCCTGCTCCATCATGCCGGTCAGGTCGTCGTCTGACTTGCCGTCCGCACGGGCGGCCCCCAGCCGGCCGGTGACGAACTGCAATACGTTGTCCGCCACCGACTGGAAGTCGAACAGGGTCTCCGGGGTTATCTCCTCGGGTTCTTGTGCCTTGGGGGCCTGATAACCCTGACCGTTGATCTCCAGCGCAAACTGCAACGCCTGCTGCACCAGCACCTGGGCCCACTTGGGCGGCTTGTGCAGGGAGACCTCCTCTGCGCTGCTGGTCTGCTTCTCTTGTGCCTGTTGGGGTGCCTTGGGCGAAACGCCCACTCCCTTGGGTTGGGCTGAGCCCACGCCGTCGATTTGCATAATGTGTCCTCCCACCATGCCTGTAGATCAGGTATCGGCCTGACTGAACACTTCTTGACCACAAAATACTGGACAATCTGCAACGGCCTTTTAAAATCCACACCCTTTGGGTGGCCCGTTGCCTTCCCCCGATTTCGACCCGGCCCTGCCGGTGTGCATGTGAGGTATATCATGACCCAAATCCAGCAAGCTGGCGCCGACTCCCAGGCCCTGCGGACTCCCGCCGACTACCAGGCCCAGCTCGACGAGAAGCGCGAGCGACTCACCCAGCTGTTTACCGGGTTCAATCCGCCCTCACTGGAGGTGCATGCCTCCCCCGCCGAGCATTACCGGATGCGCGCCGAGTTCCGCATCTGGCACGAGGGAGATGACCTCTTCCACTGCATGTATGCCCAGGCCACCAAGGAGATCATCCGGGTCGATGCGTTTCCCACCGCCAGCCTTTTGATCAACCAGCTGATGCCGGTGCTGCTGGCAGGGCTGCGCCCGCACTTTGTGCTGCGTCGCAAGCTGTTCCAGATCGATTACCTCTCGACCCAATCCGGCCAGATCATCGTGAGCCTGCTCTACCATCGCAAACTCGAAGCCGAGTGGCAGCAAGCCGCCGAGACGCTGCAAGCCGATCTGCGGGCTCAGGGGTTCGACCTGCGGCTGATTGGCCGCGCCCACAAGCAGAAGATCTGTCTGGGCGATGACTTCGTCATCGAGCAGCTCAACGTGGCCGGCCGCCAGCTCACCTACAAGCAGGTGGAGAACAGCTTCACCCAGCCCAACGCGGCCATCAATGAGCAGATGCTGGGCTGGGCGCTGGATGTGACCAAGGGGAGCGAAGGAGACTTGCTGGAGCTCTACTGCGGCAACGGCAACTTCTCCATCGCGCTGGCCCAGAATTTTCGCAAGGTACTGGCCACCGAGATCGCCAAGCCGAGCGTCGACTCAGCCCAGTTCAACATCGCCGCCAACGGTGTCGACAACCTGATCATACTGCGCATGTCGGCCGAGGAGTTCACCATGGCGATGCGCGGCGAGCGGGAGTTCAACCGCCTCAAGGGGGTCGATCTCAAGAGTTATCAGTGCAACACCATCTTCGTCGACCCGCCCCGCGCAGGTCTCGACGATGCCACGGTCAAACTGGTGCAGGAGTACGACAACATCCTCTACATCTCCTGCAACCCGGAGACACTGCAGGCCAACATGGCGGTGCTGGGCGAGACCCACGAAGTCGCCCGCTTTGCTCTGTTTGACCAGTTTCCCTGGACCCATCACATGGAAGCCGGGGTCTATCTGAAGCGCAAGGCTGGCTGATTTCGAGCCGTCTGCACGACCAGTATGACGACAGGGCATGCGGGCCCTGTTTGATTATTTATCCCAGTGCACGCCGGGCTGGGAGCCGTTATGCTGGCGGCACGCGCATCCGCGCCACAGCCTGGGTGTCATGCCACAATGCAACGCATTCTTTTTGTTGAAGATGATCCCGAAATAGGCCAGCTCATCAGCAGCTGGCTTGCCCGCCACGACATGGAGGTGCTGCTGGAACCCAGAGGCGACCTGGCACTGGCCAGAGCCTTGGCCGAGCAACCCGACCTGGTGCTGCTCGACATCATGCTGCCGGGGCAAGATGGCCTCTCCCTGTGCCGGGATCTGCGCCCGCGCTTCAAGGGCCCCATCGTCATGCTCACCTCCCTCGACAGCGACATGAACCAGATCCTCAGCCTGGAGCTGGGTGCCAACGACTACATCCTCAAGACAACGCCGCCCCCCGTGCTGCTGGCCCGGCTGCGGGTCCAGTTCCGCCAGCAGGGGCAGGCGCCACAACCGGCCGCCCTCAGCACGCCCCCCCAGCGCCTGCAGTTCGGCCGCCTGCGGATCGATGGCCCGGGGCGGGACGTGCGGCTCGATGGCAACAGCATCCCGCTCTCCACCGCCGATTTCGATCTCTTGTGGGAGCTGGCCTGCCACGCGGGCCAGATCCTGGGACGGGAGGCGCTGTTTCGCAGCCTGCGGGGCCGCGACTACGACGGCCAGGACCGCAGCATGGATGTGGCCATCTCCCGCCTGCGCCGCAAGCTTGGGGATGACAGCAACAACCCGACCCGCATCAAGACGGTGCGCCAGAAGGGTTATCTGCTGGTACCCCATGCCTGGGAATGACGTTGATGCTCACTTCTCCCCTTGCGGGGGATGAGGGGACAACAACGCAACACCCGGACGCAATCCAGGAAAGAGGAAAGATCCCATGCGCCGCCTGTTTATCCAGTTCTACCTGCTGCTGATCGGCTGTTTCACCCTGGCCATACTGCTGGTCGGCATCGTCTATCAGGTCAGCGCCGAGCGGGCGGGTGACCGCTATCTGGAGCGGATGATGCAAGGCTCCCTCGGCCTGCTCACCGGCGAGCTGGCCCGCCTGCCGCCGGAACACTGGCCCGCGCGCATGGCGGAGCAGAGCCGCCAGCTCACCCTGCCGCTGCAGATCGGCGCCCTCGCCAACCAGCCGCTGGCCAAGGAGGATCAGGCCTTTCTCGAGGCAGGCAACATAGTCATAGTCGAGGAGGATGACACCTTCCTGCAGCGCATCCCGGGCACCGACCAGGTGCTGATCGTCGGCCCCGTGCCCTATCTCTCCTATCTGCACGAGCTGCACTGGGTGGATGTGGGGCTGCTGCTGGCCATAGGTCTCTCGCTGGGTCTACCCATACTGCTCTGGCTGCGCCCGCACTGGCGCGGCCTGCAACGGCTCGAACAGACGGCCCGCCGGGTCGGCGACGGGGATCTCTCCAGCCGCACCGGCCTGCCCGCCGGCAGCAGCCTGGGCCGGGTGGGACGCACCTTCGATCAGATGACGGAACAGCTGCAGGCCATGCTGGCCAGTCGCAAGCAGCTGACCGACGCCATCGCCCACGAGCTGCGCACCCCCCTGGTGCGATTGCGCTACCGGCTCGCCATGCTGGACCCGCAGCCATCGGCAGAGGAACAACAGGGGCTGGAGCGCGACCTGGGGGCACTGGACGCCCTCATCGAGGAGATGCTCACCTACGCTAGGCTGGATCGTCCCGAGCTGCCGCTGCAATGCAGCGAGCTGGAGCTGGCCGGCTGGGCCGGCAGCCGTCTCCCGGACTGGCAGGCGCTGCGGCCACAAACCCGGCTCGAATTCAGTCACCCCGCCAATCCTCTGCCCTGGCGCGGCGATACCCGATTGCTGGACCGGGCGCTGGAGAACCTCATCGGCAATGCCCTGCGCCACGCCACCAGCCGGGTGACCCTCGCCATGAGCCAGCAGCAGGATCACTATTTGCTGGAGGTGGCCGACGACGGCCCCGGCATAGATCCGGCGCTGGCACCCCAGATCTTCGAACCCTTCGTGCGGCTGGATCAGAGCCGGGATCGCCGTACCGGCGGCGCCGGCCTCGGCCTCGCCATAGTGCGCAGCATAGCCCGCCACCACGGCGGCGAGGTGCAGTTGCTGCCCAGCGCAGTCGGCGCCCGCTTCTGCCTGAAGCTGCCCGTACATTTGGATACAAACCGTCACCAGCCACTCACTGAACCGCCAGCGGAACGGCCCTAGGATGAAGTCATGGAGAAACGCTCCATGTCATCAACCCGAATGAGGAACTGGAATATGAACAAGCTGATCCCCCTGAGCCTGGCCGCTGTCTTCGCCCTGACCTCCGGCTTCACCATGGCAGCCACCCCCACCAAGGCCGCCGCTCCCCAGGCGACCCAGACCAAGGTGGTGAAAAAGCATCACAAGGCCACTCATGCCAAGGCACCGGCCGTCAAGGTCGCTCCCAAGACCAAATAACGATGTATCAAGCTTTCCGTAATGAAAAGGGGCCCCCAGGGGCCCCTTCTGTCGTGGTCGGCATGGTGCCGCCGGTTTATTCCAGCATGTAATCTGCCGGTAGCGCGACGCGTGCCACGCCGGAAGCCATCGCCGCCAGCGCCACGGCGCGGGCCACCCGTGGCAGCAGACGGGCATCCATCGGCTTGGGAATGACGTAGTCCTTGCCGAAGGAAAGCGCGCTCACCCCGGCGGCAGTCAGCACCTCGGCTGGCACCGGCTCCTTCACCAGACCGCGGATCGCCTCCACCGCGGCTATCTTCATCGCATCGTTGATGCGGCTGGCACGGGCGTCCAGCGCGCCGCGGAAGATGAAGGGGAAGCAGAGCACGTTGTTGATCTGGTTGGGATAATCCGAACGGCCCGTGCCCATGATGAGATCGTCGCGCACCGCGTGGGCCAGGGATGGCTTGATCTCCGGGTCCGGGTTGGAGCAGGCGAAGATCACCGGGCGCGGCGCCATCAGGGCAACCGCTTCGGCGGGCAGCACATCCGGGCCGGAAACACCGACAAATACATCCGCCCCTTCAATGACATCCATCAGGGTGCGCAGCGGCGTGTCGTTGGCGAAGCGCTGCTTGTACTGGTTGAGATCGGTGCGGCCTGTGTGGATCACCCCCTGGCGATCGAGCATGAAGATGTTGTGTGGCGCGGCGCCGCACTTGATCAGCAAGTCCATGCAGGCGGTGGCGGCAGCACCGGCCCCCATGCAGACGATGCGACTCTGTTCGATGCGCTTGCCCTGCACTTCCAGCGCATTGAGCAGACCGGCAGCGGTGACGATGGCGGTACCGTGCTGGTCATCGTGGAATACCGGGATATCGCAGCGGGCGATCAGCGCCTGCTCGATCTCGAAACACTCGGGCGCCTTGATGTCTTCCAGGTTGATGCCACCGAAGGTATCGGCGATGGCCGCCACAGTGTCGATGAACTGCTGGCTGGTCTCGTGCTTCACCTCTATGTCGATGGCGTCTATGCCGGCGAAGCGCTTGAATAGCAGGGCCTTGCCCTCCATCACCGGCTTGGAGGCCAGCGGGCCCAGATTGCCCAGTCCCAGAATGGCGGTACCGTTGGAGATGACGGCCACCAGGTTGCCCTTGCCGGTGTAGCGGTAGGCATCATCGGGATTGGCGGCGATCTCGCGCACCGGCTCGGCCACACCCGGACTGTAGGCCAGCGCCAGATCGTGGGCTGTCTCGGCAGGCTTGGTGAGGGCGATGGTAATTTTGCCCGGCACGGGCTGGGCATGGTAATCGAGTGCTTGTTGACGCAGATCGGACATGGGGGACCCCGATACGGAAGTGAATGGAGTGGTGCATTGGCTCGCCAGCGGGCGAGGGCTGGGGATCATAAAGAAAACCATCGGGCTTTCACAGAGGAAAGTATCGCCTCGACGCCACTGACAAGCCAGTAATCAGCATGTCATGCCAACCACAAATACCTATTTAGTTATAGATATGGTTTCACCCCATCACAGGAATGCCCGCTTTCGCCTCTGCCTGCCTGGCGATGGCCTCCGTCATCCCCAGGAAGATAAAGAGGTGGAACGGCAGCATGGCGAGCCAGTAGGCCAGTCCCCAGGCGCCCTGCGGATGCCAGTGTGCCGTTACCTTGATGCGGGTCAGACCGGACTCCTCCGGCAGTATGTTGAACTCCAGCCGCCCGACGCCGGGGGCCTTCATGTTGAACAGCAGATCCAGCCTGCGCCCCTCGTCGACTCCGAGGATCTGCCAAGAGTCCAGCATGTCCCCCTTCACGAAGCGATCCGGGTTGGTGCGGCCACGGGTGCGGGCCGGGCCGCCGATCAGGTGATCCATCCATTCGCGCACCACCCACAGCTCGTTCATGTAGAAGTAGCGCTGCTCGCCCCCCAGCTGCTGCAACACCTGCCACACCACCTCGGGCGAAGCGAGACAGATGGCCTCCCCGCTGGCGGTGCGGTCATAGAAGCCGTACTCGGGATGGCGCCAGCGCAAGCCCAGCGGCGTCTCCTGACCCTGCTGCTCGGCACCCAGCTTCTGTTCCAGCGCCAGACTCTCCCCGAGCGCCTCGTCGAAGCTGAGCAGGGTTTGCGGCAGCAGGGCCCGCAACGGGCCGTCATCGGCCGGGATGTCGTGCTTGAGGCCACCCACCAGCGCCTTGGCCACCGGTTGCGGCACAGACGTGACGAATTGCAGCCACCAGGCGGAGAGACGGGGGCTCAGAAACGGGATGGGGATGATGGGACAGCGCTTGCCGATATGGGCTGCGAACTTCTGCAACTGCTGCTGATAGCTGAGCAGCTCGGGGCCGACGGCGTTGAGCACCCGGCCATCCACCCCTTCGACCTCCACCAGCCCGCCGAGGTAATGCAACAGGTTGGAGAGCGCTATGGGCGGCGTGCGGGAGCGCACCCACTTGGGCGTGACCATCATGGGCAGGTTGAACACCAGATCCCGCATCACCTCGAAGGCGGCCGAGCCCGGCCCTATGATGATGCCGGAGCGCAGCTCCACCGTCGGCACGCCAGAGTCACGAAACAGCTCGCCACAATGGCGGCGGGAGTTGAGGTGACGGCTATTGCAACGCTCGGGCTGGATGGCCCCCAGATAGATGATGCGGCGCACCCCGGCGGCGCGGGCGGCGGCGGCGAAGTTCTTCACCCCCTGCTGCTCCAGCCGGTGAAAATCGGCGCCGGCCCCCATGGCGTGCACCAGATAGAAGACGGTGTCTATGCCCGCCAGCGCGGGCAGCAGCGTGATGGGCTTGAGGCTGTCGGCGAGGCGAAACTCCACCCCCTGCGGCAGACGGCAAGGGCGACGGGCCCCGGCGATCACCCGATAACCCAGCCCTTGCAGGTGGGGCACCAGATAAGACCCTATATACCCTGCCGCTCCCATCACCAGACATGTGCGCATCTGTTCTTCTCCCATGATTGAGCCAACACCATAGGGCAAACCGCTTCAATACAGAACGCCAACCAATAAAAAAGGCGCCCGATGGGCGCCTTTTTCAGAATTCTTCAGAAGTAAGATTACTTCTTGGCAGTCAAGCCACCGAAACGCTTGTTGAACTTGTCTACGCGGCCGCCGCTAGAAACTTCTTTCTGCTTGCCGGTATAGAACGGGTGGCATGCAGAGCACACGTCCAGGTTCAGATCTTTACCCAGGGTAGAGAAAGTGTTGATCACGTTACCGCAGGAGCACTTGCAGGTGATGGCTACATAGTTAGGATGAATACCAGCTTTCATGGACAACCTCAATTATCAGGCCGTGTCGCTATCCGATCTTCTGTCGGACACCACACGATTGTTGAACACAGTTTCAAAGGCTGCGAATAATATAGGAAATGCCTGAGATCAGGCAAGTGGCTTCGCAGAAAAAATAGGCAATCCCTGGTGAATTCTTCCCAAACGCTGGATCTGGTTCGTGTCGCTGTGCCGGTACCGTTACGCCGTCACTTCGACTATCTCTCTCCCTTGCCCCTGCCTGAGCCCGGCTGTCGGGTCGAGATCCCTTTCGGTCCCCAGACCCTGGTCGGGCTGGTGGTGGAGCATCCGACCGACAGCCAGGTGCCCCGCAACAAGCTCAAGCCCATCAAGCGAGTGCTTGATGGCTCCCCTGTGCTGGGGCCGGACATACTGGCGCTGATGGCCTGGAGCGCAAGCTACTACCAGCACCCGCTGGGCGAGGTGCTGCCTCACGCCCTGCCGGTGCTGGTGCGCAAAGGGGAGCCCGCCGCCTACCGGGAGCTGGAGTTCTGGTTTGCCACTGAGGCCGGCATGGCTATCGATCTCAACGAGCTCAAGCGGGCCGCCAAGCAGCAACAGGCCCTCGCCTTGCTGCGCAAGGGGCCGCAGACGCCGTCAGCACTCAAGCAGGAGGAGATCCAGAGCGCGGCACTCACGGCGCTGGAGAAGAAGGGGCTGCTGAAGAAGCGTTCGCTGGAACCCAGCCACGACGGCGACTGGGCGACGCATTTTGACGCGGGAGAGGGGCTGCGCCTCAACGGCGAGCAGGCGCTGGCGGTATCCGCCGTCACCAGTCAGAGCAACCAGTTCGGCGCCTTCCTGCTGGACGGCATCACAGGCTCCGGCAAGACAGAGGTATACCTGAGCATTCTCGAGCCCCTGCTCAAGGCGGGCAAGCAGGCGCTGGTGATGGTGCCCGAAATCGGTCTCACCCCCCAGACCATCAACCGCTTCCGTCGCCGCTTCAAGGTACCCGTGGTGGCGATGAACTCGGCCATGAACGATCGGGAGCGGCTCGATGCCTGGCTCGCCTGCCGCGATGGCGGCGCCGCCATCCTGATCGGCACCCGCTCCGCCGTGTTCACCCCGTTCAAGAACCTCGGCATCATCATCATCGACGAGGAGCACGACGGCTCCTTCAAGCAGCAGGACGGCTTTCGCTACCACGCCCGGGATCTCGCCGTGATGCGGGCCCATCGCGCCGGCATTCCCATCCTGCTCGGCTCGGCCACCCCCTCGCTGGAGACGCTGCACAATGCCAGAACCGGCAAGTATCACCACCTCAGCCTGACGCGGCGCGCCGGTAACGCCCAGACCGCTCGTCAGGTGATCCTGGACATCAAGAGCGTTCGGTTGCAGGCCGGGCTCTCTCCCCAGCTGGAGCAGCTGATGGCGGAGCACCTGGTGGCCGGCAACCAGGTGATGCTGTTTCTCAACCGGCGCGGCTATGCCCCCTCGCTTATCTGCCACCAGTGTGGCTGGAGCGCCGCCTGCGAGCGCTGTGACGCCTGGTACACCTGGCATCAGGCAGGGCGTCGCCTGCACTGCCATCATTGCGACAGCGTGCGCCCCCTGCCCCACAGCTGCCCCGAGTGCGGCAGCAAGGAACTGATCGGCTCGGGAGTCGGCACCGAGCAGCTGGAACAGCTGCTCACCACGGTTTTTCCCCAATACCCGGTAGTGCGCATCGACAGAGACAACACCCGCCGCAAGGGGGAGCTGGAGACCCATCTCGGCGACATCAAGGCGGGCAAGTACAAGATCCTGATCGGCACCCAGATGCTGGCCAAGGGCCACCATTTCCCGGATGTGACGCTAGTGGGCCTGCTGGATGTGGATGGCGCCCTGTTTTCCGCCGATTTTCGCGCCGCCGAGAAACTGGCCCAGCTCTACACCCAGGTGGCGGGGCGCGCCGGGCGCGCCAGCAAGCCTGGGCTGGTGGTGTTGCAGAGCCATCACCCGGAGCACGCCCTGCTGCAGGATCTGACCCAGAACGGTTACGGTCACTTCGCCGATACCGCGCTCAAGGAGCGCCACCTGCTGGGGCTGCCGCCGTTCAGCTATCAGGGACTGTTCCGGGCCGAGGCCAACGGCCGCGACGAGGTGCAGCTGTTTCTCACCCGCCTCGCCGAGACATTGCGCAGTGCCCGTTACCCCCACGTGCAGGTGCTGGGACCCATCAGCGGCTTCATGGAACGCAAGGCGGGCAAATTTCGCATGCAACTGCTGGTGCAGGGGCCAAACCGGGCACCGCTGGCACAACTGCTGGATTGGGCGGTCAAGGAGCTGGATGGCTGGCCCGAGACCAAGAAGGTGCGCTGGAGTCTGGATATAGACCCCACAGAGCTGAACTGAGTCAGTTGGTATATTACTCAGGCGCTGGCGGTGACTCGCCAGCAGTTGTGACTCACGATACCGCGATTCGCAAGCCTGGGCCCGGGATCAGACCCTCAGGTCTATCTGTTGCACCCAACCGCCCTTGCCCTGCTCGGTGAGATAGAGACCGGACTGGCGCAAGACCCCCTGATTGCCGCCTTCGCCCAAGTGATTGAAGGGGGTATCCAGAGGGTGCAGCAGTATGGCGCCTATCCCCAGCTCCACCAGTGCAACGGGGGCATTGTCCGGGCGCCAGAACTGCAGGGCCGAGAAGGATTTGTCGCCTTCATCCAGCACACCATTGCCATCCTCATCCAGTGCCGCCAGCTCGCCGAAGCCGTTGCCCGAGCGGGCTCCGAACAATTCGCCGCCATCGTCTATGGTGCCGTTGCCGTTGCGATCCAGCGCCACGAAACCGCTGCCCTCGCTCAGACCCGGCAGGCTGTCGTCCTTGCCATCCTGATCGATGTCGAAGTTGACCCGCGCCTCGGTCAGATCGGCGATCTTGCCATCCAGACTGAGCACCAGCGGATCCTTGAGGGCATTGAGGGTGGTACGGCGCTGGCTGATATCAAGCTGGCGCCAGTCGAGCACAAAGCCGAGATCGAGCTGCAGGGTCTGGCCATCCTTGGTCTCTACGCTGGCCGCCGCCACCACGTTGAGCTGCTCCCGCTGCAGCAGGGTATCGGTTACCTCCACCGCCTGATCCGGCTCGGGGGGAGTCTGGGTTGCCTCCCCTTGCGGAGTCGGCACCCCCTCCGTGGTCTGTTCGGCGGGTTTGATGGGCGTCGGCAGCTCTATCTCGTGGCCGAGCATGGCCTCTATCATCAGCTTGATGAGCCGCAGCCGATTATCCAGCCCCTCGTCGGGACCGGCCTCTTCCTCTTCCGGCTTGACCAGAGAGGGTACGCTCTCTGCACTGGCGCCGCCTGACTGGCTCGCACTCCCCTGCATGACGCTCGCGCTGACGGTGCGCATCAGCTCGGCCACCACCCGATCCGTCGTGGGCGTGGCCTCATTCCCCGCAGGCCTCCCGGGCACGGCAGGGGCGACGGGCCCGAGGTTGCGTACCTTGCGAGCCTGCAGCTGTTGATACTGGTGCTGTACCTCTCCCTGGAGATCGTAGTGATCGATGCGCATACGTTGATCCTCGGCGCCATACATCTGGTCAGTTATCGACCGAATGTCGCGTCAGGCTTAACACTGATTGGCTATATCAGAGCGTGGCAGCCTCACCATCGGTACATAACAAGGTCAAGGCCAGTGATCTGGCCTGCTCCAGCACCAACGGCTGCTGATAGCTGTGGGCCATCACCACTGCTCCCTCCAGCAGCAGGCAGAGCCCGGTGGCGTGCGAGAGGCTGCACCCGAGCTGCGCCCTGACCCAGTTCAGCAGCGCCTGCTTGTGTGCCACCACCAGCTTGCGAACCGGATGACGCGGGTCGGCAAACTCGGCGCTGGCATTGATGAAGTTGCAGCCATAGAAGTCGCTGCGGCCAAACCACTCCCCGAATCCGTCGAACAGGGCGTGCAACCGCTCCTTCCTGCCCTTCCGACCCGCGAGCCGCGCCTCCAGCAGGGCAAAAAACTCCCGCTCACGGGACCGCAGCACCTCTTCGATCAGCGCATCCTTGGTGGGAAAGTGACGGTAGAGGGTACGCTTGGTGCTCCCTGCCTCCGCCCAGATGCGATCTATGCCGGTTGCGTGAAAGCCATGACGATTGAACAGCCGATAGGCGGTTTCCATCAGCTGCTGCCGCTTTTCACTCACGTTATTTCCCCCTTGAAGTACACCGATCTGTCTACCTAATGTGCCTAATCACGTCAGACAAACCAAGAGGGAAACGTGATGACAAAATGGTATGGCCCGTTATGGGCAGGCGTAGGCGCAGCACTGGCGATCGGGGTGTTGGGCTGGCTGAACCTCAGCTGGCACACGGCTCTGATCATGGCGCCTTTCGGGGCAAGCTGCGTGCTGCTGTTTTCACTGCCGGCCAGCCCGCTGGCCCGCCCGTACAATGTGCTCGGGGGCCACCTGCTGACGACCACGGTTGGCTTGCTGGTGCAATCGCTCCCCTTGCCGCTGGAGTTGCAGCTGGCATTGGGAGTGGGGCTGGCCATTGCGCTGATGCAGGGCCTGAACCTCATACACCCGCCCGCCGGCGCCAACCCCCTGCTGGTGCTGATGACGGGACAGGCGTGGCCCTTCCTGTGGCAAACCGTGCTGCCCGGTGCCTTGCTGCTGATCCTGCTGAGCTACGGCTTTCAGCGGTTGCGGCTGTGGCAGCCCAAGGCCATATAAACAACAAGGGAGGCCAAGCCTCCCTTGTTGTGATTCACACCAGTACAGTTACTTGGCGGCCTGGGAGACGCCTTCCAGCCGCACTTCCACCCGGCGATCCGGGGCCAGACAGGCGATCAACGCAGGCTTGGAACCGCTGCTGCAGTTGTTGCCGGTCACGGGGGAGGACTTGCCACGCCCCTCGACCCGCACCTTGTCGGCAAACAGCCCCTTGGCGATCAGGTAGTCGGCCACGCTGCGGGCACGCTGCTCCGACAGGGACTGGTTGTAGGCATCGGAGCCTATGCGGTCGGTATGTCCGATCACGGTCGCCACGCCATCCTTGGGATTGGCGGCCACTATCTGGCTGAACAGGGTATCGAGCGCCTGACTGGCGGCCGGCTTCAGGGTGGCCTTGTTGAACTCGAACAGCACGTCCGAGTTCAGGCTGAACTGCTGGGTGACGACCACGGCGGCGGGAGCAGGCGCTGCGGCCGGCGCAGGTGCCGGGGCCACCACATCGCCCCCCTGCTGCCCGAAGCGATAGAGCATGCCGACGGAGAGCAGGCCGTTATCCATCTCTATGCCGGAGCGATCGAGGGAGGTGTCCCCCAGCGGCGTTGTGTACTGATATTCGATACGGGCAGCCCAGTCACGGTCTATCGCGTATTCGGCCCCCAGCGCCCCGACAAACGCGGCCCCATGCTTGTTGCCTGTCTCCTTGATGAAATCGGTCGCAGTCTGGGCCGACAGCTCGCTGTTGGTCCAGGCGTAGCCGCCGCCAATCCGGCCATAGAGATCCAGCGCATCATTGACCGGTAACCCTATCTTCATGGTGGCCTGTATCATCTGGCTTTTGGCTTCCCCCTCTACCCTGATCCCACTCAGATCACCGGACGAGGTGTACTTGCCGAACCAGTCATAGCCGAATTCGAAACCCAGGTTGGGGTTGAGCTGATAACCAGCGAACGCACCCAGCCCGAGAGCATCCTTGCTGGTGCCGGTATTTTGCAGCGCGCCCAGGGTATCCGAGACAACCTGCTTCTGGTCGACGTCGAAGTAGTTGGACCAACCGGCCTTGCCGCCGGCATACCAGGTGTTGTCCTGGGCGGCAGCCTGCACGGCCCCCGTCGCAAGCAGGCCGCTGACCAGCACGGCAAGTATCGATTTGTTCATGGTGAAAGCCTCTGCAATGAGTCGTTATGGGCGCGCTATGCGCTTATCTTCCCTGATGGGGCGAACCCGGCCCCGCTCATCAGGTTATCCCATCTCTCGCCGGCCTCAAATGACTTGGGACTCAAGAGTGTGAAGCTGGCGACATTCCAGACGGGAAAACGGCGCAGATGCAGGATCGCCGTGAGGGGGCGGGCAGCAACCGGCCCAGCCGGTTTCCCCGGCTCGTCAGCCGCCACGGCCACAAAAAAAGAGGGAGGCTTGCGGCCTCCCTGCTTGTGTTCTGCTGGTCATCAGCTGGCCAAAAACAGCCGGTAGGCGGGGTCGTCACTCACCTCTTTCCAGCCGTAGCCAATCTCGCGCAGGTAGTCGTGGAAGGCGGCCACATCCTCGTCCGGCAGCTCGAAGGCGCAGAGCACGCGGCCGTAGTCGGCGCCGTGGTTGCGGTAATGGAACAGGCTGATGTTCCAGCGACAGCCGAGGGTCTCCAGAAAGCGCATCAGGGCGCCCGGTTGCTCCGGAAACTTGAAGCTGTAGAGACGTTCACCGAGGGGCCGGGCCGGGCGGCCGCCAATCATGTAGCGCACGTGGTTCTTGGCCAGCTCGCTCTCTGTCATGTTGACCACTGGATAGCCGTTGCCACCGAGTTGCTCGATGATCTGGCCAAGCTCCTCGTCGCCACCGGTAAGACGCACCGAGACGAACAGGGAGGCCTGAGCCGCATCCGAGTAGCGGTAGTTGAACTCGGTCACCATGCGCGGGCCGAGCTGACGGCAGAAGTCAAGGAAGGCCCCCTTGCGCTCGGGGATGGTCACCGCCAGCATGCCCTCGCGCTTCTCGCCGATCTCGCAGCGCTCCGACACGTAGCGCAGGCTGTGGAAGTTGACGTTGGCGCCGGAGAGGATGGCTGCCATCCGCCCGCCCTTGACCTGTTCACGCTCGCTGTAGGCCTTAAGTCCCGCCAATGACAAAGCCCCCGACGGCTCGGCGATGGCGCGGCAATCATCGAAGATGTCTTTCAGTGCGGCACAGATCTGGTCGTTGGAGACAGTCACCACCTCGTCCAGATACTGGTTGCACAGGCGAAACGTCTCTGTGCCGATGCGCTTGACAGCCACACCATCGGCAAACAGCGAGACCCGATCCAGATTGACTGGCTCGCCGGCCTCCATGGCGGCCTTGAGACAGGCAGACCCCTCCGCTTCCACCCCGATCACCTTCACATCCGGCAGCAGCTGCTTGATGTAGACGGCCACACCGGCGGCCAGACCGCCGCCCCCCACAGGCACGAAGACGTGGGTGAGGTGGGTATCCTGCTCCAGCAGCTCCTTGCCGATAGTGCCCTGGCCCGCGATCACCTCGACGTCGTCAAACGGCGGTATCAGGGTGTAGCCCTCCAGTTCGGAGAGGCGGCGGCTCTCGGCATAGGCCTCATCGAAGCTGTTGCCAAACAGCATGACGTTGCCGCCCAGCCGGCGCACCGCATCTATCTTGATGTCCGGCGTGGTCTTGGGCATCACTATGATGGCCTTGATGCCGAGCTTGGCCGCCGACAGGGCGACCCCCTGGGCATGGTTGCCGGCAGAGGCGGCGATGACGCCGTGATCCTTCTGCTCCTGGGTCAGGGTGGCAATCTTGTGATAGGCACCGCGCAGCTTGAAGGAGTGAACCGGTTGCAGATCCTCCCGCTTCAGACTGACGTGATTGCCGAGCCGCTCGGAGAGTTTTTTCAACGTTTGCAACGGGGTGACTCGCGCCGCCTCATAGACGGGGGAGAGCAACACCTTGCGCAGATAATCAGCCGCAGAGACCATTGTTTACTCCTCCAGCTTGCTGCGGTCACGCACAGCGCCCTTGTCAGCGCTGGTGGCGAGCATGGCGTAGGCGCGCAGGGCAAAGGAGACCTGACGCTGACGGTCGAGCGGCTTCCAGCCACGGGCTTCCACGGCAACACGGCGGGCGGCCAGCACGCTGTCGGCCACCTCCAGCACCATGCTGCGGGCCGGGATGTTGATGTTGATGATGTCGCCATCCTCCACCAGACCGATAGTGCCGCCGGAGGCAGCCTCAGGCGAGACGTGACCGATGGAGAGACCCGAAGTACCGCCGGAGAAGCGGCCATCGGTGATCAGGGCGCACTGCTTGCCCAATCCCATGGACTTGAGATAGGTGGTGGGATAGAGCATCTCCTGCATGCCGGGGCCGCCCTTGGGCCCTTCGTAGCGGATCACTACCACTTCACCGGCCTTGACCGTGCCATCCAGGATGCCGGCAACCGCCGTGTCCTGGCTCTCGAATACCCGGGCCGGGCCACGGAAGCAGAGGTTCTCGTCATCCACGCCGGCCGTTTTTACGATGGCGCCATCAAGGGCCAGGTTGCCGGAAAGCACGGCGAGGCCGCCCTCCAGGCTGTAGGCATGCTCCAGCGAGCGGATGCAGCCCTCGGCTCTGTCCACATCCAGCTCGGGCCAGCGACAATCCTGGCTGAACGCCTTGGTGGTGCGGATCCCGGCCGGACCGGCGCGGTAGAAGTCCACCACCTCCTGGCTCGGCTGGCGGCTGACGTCATATTCGTTGAGCAGTTCGGCCAGGGAGCCGCCCAGTACGGTGCGGGTATCGCCGTGCACCAGACCCGCCTTCTCCAGCTGGCCCAGGATGGCGACCACGCCACCGGCACGGTGCACGTCTTCCATGTGGTACTTCTGGGTAGAGGGCGCCACCTTGCAGAGCTGGGGCACCTTGCGCGACATGCGGTCGATGTCAGCCATGGTGAAATCGACACCCGCCTCCTGCGCCGCCGCCAGCAGGTGCAGCACCGTATTGGTGGAACCGCCCATGGCGATATCCAGCGCCATGGCGTTCTCGAACGCCGCCTTGGTGGCGATGTTGCGCGGCAAGGCTGTCTCGTCATCCTGCTCATACCAGCGCTTGGCCAGGGTGACGATGCGCTGGCCCGCCAGCTTGAACAGCTGCTCGCGATCGGCGTGGGTCGCCAGCATGGAGCCGTTGCCCGGCTGGGAGAGGCCCAGCGCCTCGGTCAGGCAGTTCATGGAGTTGGCGGTAAACATGCCGGAGCAGGAGCCGCAGGTGGGGCAGGCGCTGCGCTCCACCTGTTCGCTCTGGGCATCGGAGACCTTGGGGTCGGCGCCCTGGATCATGGCATCCACCAGATCCAGTTTGATGATCTGATCGGAGAGCTTGGTCTTGCCCGCCTCCATGGGGCCGCCGGAAACGAAGATCACGGGTATGTTGATGCGCAGGGCCGCCATCAGCATCCCCGGGGTGATCTTGTCGCAGTTGGAGATGCAGACCATGGCGTCGGCGCAATGGGCGTTGACCATGTACTCCACCGAGTCGGCAATCAGCTCCCGAGACGGCAGCGAATAGAGCATGCCACCGTGGCCCATGGCGATGCCGTCATCCACGGCTATGGTATTGAACTCTTTGGCCACCCCGCCGGCGGCTTCGATCTCGCGGGCAACCAGCTGGCCCAGGTCCTTGAGGTGAACGTGGCCGGGCACGAACTGGGTGAAGGAGTTGACCACGGCGATGATGGGCTTGCCAAAATCCTGATCTGTCATGCCGGTGGCGCGCCAGAGGGCGCGGGCCCCGGCCATGTTACGTCCGTGGGTGGTGGTGGCGGATCTCAACTTCGGCATTGTCTCTACTCCCTGAATGCCCATGGGGCGCATGATTTCTTGAATGTGTGACTCGCGGATCGGGAATCGATCCTGGTCAGGGCACTAGGCTGATGCCCTGACCGGAAGCGACTCGGGGAGGCACATCGCCTCCCCTCTGCAATCAGTCGTTGACTGGCGTCAACCAGCCCCACTTGTCCTCGGTCTGGCCGTTGAACAGGCCAAAAAAGGCGTTTTGCAGTTGCTCTGTCACCGGGCCACGACAGCCGGCGCCTACCTTCATCCGATCCACCGAACGCACAGGTGTCACCTCGGCGGCTGTGCCTGTCATGAAGATCTCGTCCGCCACATAGAGCGCCTCGCGGGGCAACGCCTGCTCGCGCACCTCGTAGCCCAGATCGCGGGCCAACGTCATTATGGTGTCGCGGGTTATGCCGGGCAGGATGGCGGCGGTGGCAGGCGGGGTGAACAGCACGCCATTCTTCACCAGGAACAGGTTCTCCCCCGCCCCCTCGCTCAGGTAGCCATTCACGTCCAGCGCCAGCCCTTCGGCATAGCCGTTGCGCTTGGCTTCCCGGCTGATGAGTTGGGAGGAGAGGTAGTTGCCACCAGCTTTGGCACCAGTCGGAATCGTGTTGGGGGCCAGTCGATTCCAGGAGGTGACGCACACATCCACCCCGTTTTTCAGCCCCTCTTCCCCCAGATAGGCACCCCACGGCAGGGCAGCCACCATGAGATCGGCCTTGGCATCCAGCGGCGGATGCAGACCCAGCCCCACGTTGCCGACAAAGGCCAGCGGGCGCAGATAACCGCTCTTCAGGCCGTTCTCGCGCACCACGGTGCGGCAGGCTTCATTCACTTCGGCCTCGCTGTAAGGCACCTCCATCCAGTAGATCTTGGCGGAGTCGAACAGGCGGCGGGTGTGCTCCTGCAGCCGGAAGATGCAGGTGCCCTTGGGGGTGTCGTAGGCGCGCACGCCCTCGAACACAGAGGAGCCGTAGTGCAGGGCGTGGCTCATGACGTGCACCTGGGCATCTTGCCAGGGCACCAGGCTGCCGTTGAACCAGATGTACTTGGGCTGAGTGGGGGATTGGGAAGACTGTGACATTGCTGTTGCTCCTTAAGCTCTGATCCGGGGTTGCTGTTCCAGTGCATCGACCCGGGAGACGTCCACCAGCTTGACCAGCTGGCTCCACAAATGCTGGATGGGGCGCTCCGACTCGACAGTAACCGTGATCCGCAGCTGTTGGCAATCCTGCTCCGCTCTCGTTTCCATAGTGAGAGCGCAGAGAGCGAAGCCGCGGTGACGCACCACCCGCAGCACCCGTTCCATCACTTCGGGTCTGGGCTGGGCGTGGATATGCAGGATGTGTTGTACAAATGCTGGCTGTGCAAGGGTGTGCGGGTTCATGGGCGTTGCTCCATCATCTTGTGGTTGGCGACTCCCGGCGGAACCAGGGGCCAGACGTTTTCTTCCTCTGAAATAGCCACATGCAGCAAATAGGCGCCTTCGCTCTTAAGCAGGCGATCGAGGGCTCCGGCTATCTGCTCCTTGCATGTGATGGTCTCGCCCGGAATGCCGAAGGCGGCGGCCAGGGCGACAAAATCGGGGTTGTCGGAGAGGATGGTTTCGCTGTAGCGGCCATCGAAGAACAGCTCCTGCCACTGACGCACCATGCCGAGACGCTGGTTGTCGATCAGCACCATCTTCACCTTGAGCTGGGCCCGGCGTATGGTGCCCAGCTCCTGCACGTTCATCATGAAGGAGCCATCACCGCTCACCAGCACCACTTCGTCATCGGGGCGCGACATCTTGGCGCCGATGGCGGCGGGCAGGCCGAACCCCATGGTGCCGAGGCCTGCGCTGGAGAGGTGGTTGCGCGGACTGGTGAAACGCATGTGCTGTGCCACCCACATCTGGTGCTGACCGACGTCGCAGGCCACCACGCTGGTGTCTGGCAGACGGGCCGAAAGCTGCTTGAGCAGGGCCGGGGCATAGATGGGCTGGCCGGGATGGTCGTAGCGAAACGCATACTCGCGAGCCATGCGCGCGCAGTGCTCACGCCAGGGATCGATGGCCAGCGCCATGGCCAGGGCGGGCAACACCCGCTTGAGATCAGTGGTGATGCCCACTTCGGCGGCGCGGCGCTTGCCGAACTCGGCGGCATCCACGTCCAGATGGATCACCTTGGCTTCGGGGGCAAACTCCTCCAGCTTGCCGGTCACCCTGTCATCGAAACGGGCACCCACTACCACCAGCAGATCGCACTGCTGCACCGCATAGTTGGCCGATTTGGTACCGTGCATGCCGAGCATGCCCAGATAGACAGGGCTGTCTGGGTCGAGCGCACCAATCCCCTTGAGGGTAGTGACCGCAGGCATGCCAGTGACGGCGGCAAAGTCGCGCAGCTGCTGCTCGGCATTGGCCATGCCCACCCCGCCACCGACGTAGAGCACCGGGCGCTCAGCGGCGGCCAGCAGGGTGCAGGCAGCCGCCAACTCTGACGGGTTGAGCGCCTCCGGCTCCTCCACCGCAAACAGTGGACTCTGGGGCGGCACGGCAGCAAGTTGCACATCCTTGGGAAAATCGATCAGCACCGGCCCCGGGCGCCCTTCGGTGGCGATGGCAAAGGCTTCCGCCAGCACCCGCCCCAGATCGGCGGCATCCGTCACCATGAAGGAGTGCTTGGTGCAGGAGAGGGACATGCCGAGCACGTCGACCTCCTGAAATGCATCGGTGCCGATGGCAGAACAGGGCACCTGACCGCTGATGGCCACCAGCGGCACGGAATCGAGCAGCGCCTCCGCCAGCCCGGTCACCAGATTGGTGGCACCCGGACCCGAGGTAGCGATACAGACCCCCACCTGACCGGAGGCGCGGGCGTAACCCACCGCAGCCATGGCGGCCCCCTGCTCGTGGCGGCAGAGCTGATGGGCAAGACCCCCGTCATACAGGGCGTCGTAGACCGGCATGATGGCTCCGCCCGGGTAACCAAACACCTGGGTCACACCCTGTTTCTTGAGAGCCTGTACCAAAAACTGCGCGCCGTTCATGTGGAAAATCCTGTCCTTTGGTCGAAAAAAAACCCCCGAGCTGTGAGGCTCGGGGGTCGCTTGTTTCGTTCTGTCCGGTGGTGGGTCTATCCCTTGTTCCGTGCAGCTAAACGAGCCCCGAGCGGTGAGATAATAATCACCACTAGGACCACAATAATGCTGACGAAACGGGAGGCCATGTTCATAGTTACAACCGGAAATCCTGTGAAATTGGGGCGGTTTGCACCGCGAATGGCTATTAGAACTAGCACGGTGATTTTTATTGGGCAAGCCTTTTTTACCTGACAAGACTCTGATTTTGACTAAGCAGCAGCCTAACGGCTGGAACAAAAAACTAATAAAAAACGGTTAACCAGCACATACATCAAACCAAGGACGGGATTTATGTCATTAGCTGTGGTTTATAGCCGTGCCAGCCTGGGGATAGCAGCGCCGCAAGTCACGGTGGAAGTTCACCTCTCCAACGGTCTGCCCGCCTTCAACATGGTGGGATTGCCGGAAACGTCGGTGAAGGAATCCCGGGATCGGGTGCGCAGTGCCCTGCTAAACGGCAATTTCGAGTTCCCGAGCAAACACATCACAGTCAATCTGGCCCCCGCCGACCTGCCCAAGGAGGGAGGCCGTTTCGATCTGGCCATCGCCATCGGCATTCTCGCCGCCTCCAAGCAGATACCGGCAAAATACCTGCTCGATCACGAGTTTTTAGGGGAGTTGGCCCTGACCGGCGAGATCCGCCCCGTGCTCGGGGTGCTGCCCGCCGTGCTCGCCTGCCGCGATGCGGGACGCACCCTGCTGGTGCCGCGAGAGAACGGCCCCGAGGCCTCTCTCATCCAGGATGCCGAGGTGCGTACCGCCCACCAGCTGCTGGCCGTCACCGCCTGGCTGGCGGGTCAGTACGAGCTGCCGCTGCCGGATCCCCAGACCACGGATGCCCTGCCCGATGTGCCGGATCTGCAGGACGTGATCGGCCAGTCCCAGGCCAAGCGGGCGCTGGAGATCGCTGCCGCCGGCAGCCACAACCTGCTGTTCATAGGCCCGCCCGGTACCGGCAAGAGCATGCTGGCCAGCCGTTTGCCCGGCATCTTGCCACCCCTGAGTGAGCAGGAGGCGCAGCAGACCGCCGCCATCCACTCCATCGGCGGCCTGACCCCGCGCGCCGGTCACTGGCACCACAGACCCTATCGCACGCCCCATCACAGTGCCTCCGCCGTGGCCCTGGTGGGCGGTGGCAGCCATCCCAGACCTGGCGAAATATCCTTGGCCCACAATGGTGTGCTGTTTCTCGATGAGCTGCCGGAGTTCGAGCGCAAGGTACTCGACTCCCTGCGCGAACCGCTGGAGACGGGCCACATCACCATCAGCCGCGCCGCCCGTCAGGTGGATTTCCCCGCCCGCTTCCAGCTGGTGGGCGCCATGAATCCCAGCCCCTGCGGCCACTATGGCGATGGCCAGACCCGCTCCAGCCCGGATCAGATACTGCGCTACCTCGGCAAGCTCTCGGGCCCCTTCCTCGATCGCTTCGACCTGACGGTGGAGGTGCCGCTGCTGCCCAAGGGCAGCCTCACCGGCAAGGCGGAACGGGGGGAGTCGAGCCAGCAGATCCGCGTTCGGGTGCTGGCGGCGCGAGAGCGGATGCTGAGCCGCAATGGCAAGCTCAACAATCTGCTGGATAGTCGCGAGATAGAGGATATTTGCCGATTATCAGCGCAAGATGCCGAGTTTTTGGAGAACGCCATCCAGAAACTGGGGCTTAGCATCCGGGCCTGGCACCGCATACTGCGGGTATCGCGCACCATAGCGGATCTGGCGGGGCAACCGGCCATCGGCAAAGAGCATCTTATCGAGGCGCTCGGTTATCGCGCCATGGATCGGCTGCTGTCGCGGCTGCGCAGCGGCTGAAGGCCGAATGCCGAAAACATGAGCCCTGGGCTGCTGATGGCCCTGTGCATGGTCTAGCGGGCCATCGGCTGATATTATGGCCACAGATCTGACCACTTGGTTGCCACCCACAGACAACGAGACGGACCCGACTCATGCACAACAAGCTGATAGAGCGGCTGCGCGGCAGCCTCTCGACCCTGCTCTATTTCTTCAACACCCTCTTCTGGTTTGTCCCCATACTGCTGCTTGGTCTGATCAAGCTGCTGCTGCCGCTCAAGAGCTGGCGCACACTCTGCAATGCCCTGCTGGACGGCTGCGCCAGTTGCTGGATAGGTTTCAACAATCTGATCCAGAAAACCATCATCAGAACGCCTTTCGAGGTGGTCGGAGTGGACAAAGGGCGCCGGAATGAGTGGTATATGGTCATTGCCAACCATCAATCCTGGGTCGACATACTGGTGCTGCAGCGGATTTTTAACCAAAAAATCCCCTTCCTGAAGTTTTTCCTCAAGAAAGAGCTGATTTGGGTACCTTTTCTCGGGCTGGCCTGGTGGGCGCTGGACTTCCCCTTCATGCGGCGCTATTCGCGTAAATTTCTGGAAAAAAGGCCACATCTGAAGGGAAAAGACATAGAAACAACGCGCCAGGCCTGTGCCAAGTTTCGCCATATTCCGGTGAGCGTGATGAACTTCGTGGAGGGCACCCGCTTCACCGCCCACAAACACGACAAACAGGCCGCGCCCTATCGCCATCTGCTGCACCCGAGGGCTGGCGGCATAGCCTTCACCCTGGCGGCCATGGGCGATCAGCTGCACAAACTGGTGGATGTGACCATCGCCTATCCGGGCGGCATCCCCAGCTACTGGGACTTCATGTGCGGTCGGGTCAAGGCAATCAAGGTTCGGGTCCGCTTTCTGCCGATCGAACGCAATCTGGTGGGGGATTATTTCAATGACCCCGAGTTCCAACAAGAGTTTCAACAGTGGCTGAACGGGATCTGGCGCGAGAAGGACCAGACCCTGAACCAGCTGCTGGCGGACAAGACGCAGTAAGACACTCATGCCAACCCTGCTCCCGGGCCCCCTGGTGCTGCTCATCAGCACCAGCCTGACCATTTTGTTCACCGCCCTTTGCGCCAGCCTGATCCTGCTGGTGTCGCTGGCCAAGCTGCTGCTGCCCATTCCGGCCTTTGGCCGCGCCTGCAGCCGGCTCAACAACCGTTTCATGCGCCTCTGGCTGGCCTGCAACGCCCTGGTGATCCGCCTCATTCCCCGCATCGACTGGCAGGTTGAGGATGACACTCAACTGCGCAAGGATGGCTGGTATCTCATCGTCAGCAACCACATGAGCTGGACCGACATAGTGGTGCTGGGCCACCTGTTTCGGGATCGGCTGCCGGTGCCCAAGTTCTTCATGAAGCACGAGCTCATCTACATACCGCTGCTGGGGCTCGCCTGCTGGGGGCTGGAGATGCCCTTTATGCGCCGTTATTCGAGAGAATTTCTGTTAAGAAACCCGCATCTGCGCGGCAAGGACATAGAGACCACCCGCAACGCCTGCGAGAAGTTTCGCCACATCCCCACCACCGTCATCAACTTCGTGGAGGGGACCCGCTTCACCGAGCCCAAGCGGGATGCGGCCCGCTCCCGCTACCGTCATTTGATGCCGCCCAAGGCAGCCGGGCTCGCCTTCACCCTGGCGGCCATGGGGGAACAGTTCGACAGCCTGATCAACGTCACCATCAGCTATCCGGACAACGCAGAGGCCCCGTTCAGGGATTTCCTGATGGGGCGGATGAAGCGCATTCGGGTGCGCATCGAGGAGCTGCCGGTGGATGAGGCGCTGGTCGGTGACTACTTCAATGACAAGCAGTTCAAACGGGGTTTTCAGGGCTGGCTGAACCAGCGCTGGCAGGAGAAGGACGAGGTGCTGGACGGCTGGCAGCGGGATCAGGAACCGCTGCCGGTTGCCGCCAAAGAGGGATCCAGAGAGAGTGCAGAGGCCAGCTCGGCCAACTGATCTTCGGAAAAGACCGCAATACCGTGGCGGCGCAGCAGGGCCGTGGTCTTGCCCTCGCCCGCCACTGACACGCCTTCGAAGCGGCCATTGTAGATGCGGCCACTGCCACAGGAAGGACTCCCCTCCTTGAGCAGGGCAAAGCGAATACCCTGCGCCTGACAGAGTGCCAGCGCCAGCTCGGCGCCGCGATCAAACTCGGTCGTCACATCCAGCCCGCTTGCGGTCAGCACCCGCTCGCCCTGTCGTTCGGCAGGGGGACGCGGGGTCGGCAAACCGCCAGCCACTTCGGGGCAGAAGGCCAGCGCCCGCCCTTCGGCACCCAGTTCACTCAGCCAGTCGCTGACGATCCCCTTGCTCTGGCCATCGTAACGCACTGGCTGACCCAGCAGACAGGCACTCACCAGCACCCGGGGCGGCGCCTTGCTCATGCTTCCGCTCCATGCATCACCTGATCGAACATGACGCAGCAGGGACTCTCCATCCGGTAGAGAATGGCGGGACGCTGCTTGCCGGTGCGCTTGCGACCGGTGTCCACCAGAATGTCGGCGCGATGGATCCGCTTGCGAAACGCTGCCGTGTTCATCGGCGTTTGCAGGATGATTTCGAAGGCGCGCTGCACCTCGGAGAGGGTGAACTCGGGCCCCAGCAGTTGCAGCGGCAAGGTACTGTAACGGCTCTTGATCCGCAGCCGCTCCAGCCCTCGGGCGATAAGCTGGGTGTGATCGAAGGCGAGGCTGAGGCCGGGCAAAGCCGAGAGCGGATGCCAGCAGCCCTGAATAGCCTCGACATCCGGTTCGACCAGACAGAGATAGACCAGGGTCGTGGACCAGCCACGGGGATCCCGCTCCAGATTGCCGAGGGTGCAGACCTGCTCGCTGTAGCAGTGGCCCAGCCCCCACTCCCCCAGCAGACGGTGGCGAGCCGCGTCCAGGTCCCGATCCCGAGTCTCGTCGATGCGCAGCGCCGGCAGTTGCCAGCAGTGGGCAAAGGGGGGACGATCGCGGGTTTCAAGCAGCAGCTCGAGCCGCTCCTCGTTCAACCGCAGCACCACCATATCCAGACTCATTCTCAACATGCCGATCGCCCTGCTCGCCTTCGATTAATGTTTGGTAGATAATATCACACGAATAGTATGTGCAGGAGCCACTCAATGGGAACCGTCGCCAGCCTGGATATTGATGCGCAGAAGGGATTTACCCCCCTCTGCCCGAACGAACTGCCCGTCGTGGGCGGGGATGATATTGTGGCTGCGCTCAACGCTCAGGCCACCCTCGCCACGCTGCGGGTCGGCAGCAAGGACGCTCACCCCGCCAACGCCGCCTGGGCCGTCAGCGATCCCGCCGGCATGCTGTTGCCGCTGGACTTGCCCAATGCCGACCTCACCTGGCCGGTACACTGCGTGCCAGGCACCCAAGGCTTCGAACTGCTCGATGGTCTGCCCGCCCCCATAGATTACGACTTCTTCGTCTGGAAGGGGGTCGAGCCGGATCTGCATCCCTACGGCACCTGCTTCCACGATCTGGCCGAACGGCGCAGCACGGGGCTCATCGAGTTTCTGCATGCCCGTGGCGTCAGTACCGTGCTGGTCGGCGGCCTCGCCACCGACTACTGCGTCAAGACCAGTGTGCTGCAACTGCGCCACGCCGGTTTCCGGGTGATCGTCCATCTCGATGCCTGCCGTGGCATAGCTCCCGAGACGGTTGCCAGCGCCCACACCCAGATGATCGAGGCGGGTGCCGAACTGGCCCAGACCCTGATCGATGTACAACGCCTGCTGGACGCCTGATATGCCGCCGATCCTCACCCGCCAACCCGATACCGGCGCCTGCACCTTACCTATGCAGCAGGAGCGCGTCATCGCGCTCACCAGCCTGCGGGGAGCCTGATATGCCACCGATTCTCACCAGCCTGC
This sequence comes from Aeromonas piscicola, assembly GCF_000820005.1. Classification (GTDB taxonomy): domain Bacteria; phylum Pseudomonadota; class Gammaproteobacteria; order Enterobacterales; family Aeromonadaceae; genus Aeromonas; species Aeromonas piscicola. The sequence goes on from NZ_CDBL01000057.1 coordinate 149,597, forward strand.
TCGACACCGACGCCTACAAGCTGCATATGCAGCAGGCGGTATTCCATCGCTATCCGGATGCCGAAGTGGTGGCCGAGTTCCACAGCCGCAACGAAGAGGATCTGCTGCCCATGATGGGACAGATCGAGGAACAACTGCGCCTCGCCGGATCCCTGCGACTGACCAAACCCGAGCTCGATTTTCTGGCCGAGCGCCCCTTCTTCACCCCTGACTACCTCGATCACCTGCGCCGCAAACCGCTTGATGCCTCCCTGCTCAAGGTGTTCGAGCAGGATGGCCGCATCAATGTGCGGGTCGAAGGGTCCTGGCAGGATGTGATCCTGTGGGAAATCCCTGTGCTCGCCATCATCAGCGAGATGCGCAACCGCTTCCGCTACCCCCAGTTCGGTGTCAGCCATGCTCTGGAGCGGCTCGATCAGAAGATCGACAAGCTGGAGCAGGAGCTGAGCAGCGACGAGATGAGCGAGTTCAACCTCATCGACTTCGGCACCCGTCGCCGCTTCTCTCACGCGGTGCAGGATGCGGTGGTGGGCCGCCTCAAGGAGCGCCTGCCGGCGTTTCGCGGCACCAGCAACTACCTGTTGGCCCAGAAGTACAAGTTGCCCGCTGTGGGCACCCAGGCTCACGAGTGGTTCCAGGCCCACCAGCAGCTCGGCTTCCCGCTGGAACACAGCCAGCGCGCCGCCCTCACCAGCTGGCTGGACGAGTTCACCGACCATCTGGGCATAGCCCTGACCGACTGCATCACCATGGATGCCTTCCTGCGTGACTTCGACTTCGAGCTGGCCAGCAGCTATCAGGGTCTGCGCCACGACTCCGGCGATCCCGTAGTATGGGGCGAGAAGGCCATCAGCCACTACCAGCAGCTCGGCATCAACCCCACCGACAAGACACTGGTCTTCTCTGACGGGCTCAACCTCGACAAGGCGGTGCAGCTGTTCCGTCACTTCCGGGGCCGCATCAACACCAGTTTCGGCATAGGCACCAAGCTCACCTGCGATCTGCCCGGCGTCAGCCCGATGAACATCGTCTTCAAGCTGATGGAGTGCAACGGCGGCCCGGTCGCCAAGATCTCCGACAGCCCTGGCAAGACCCTGTGCCGGGATGCGGACTTCATCCGCGACCTCAAGCAGGCTTTCCACGTCGGGGTGTAACAGGGGCCCATCTTGCGCAGAGCGCCAGTAGTCCCCTACCATGACCCTCCTGAAAGGTCCGACTCGTGTCGGGCCTTTCTCTTGCCCGAACGAAAGACCACAAGGAACTGCCCATGACCCCTAAATGGATATTTGCCCTCACCACCCTGCTGGCCAGCCTGGGCGCCACTGCCGCCGAACCGCTGCGGGTCTCCGCCATCCCGGACGAAGCCCCCACCGAGCTGCAGCGCAAGTTTGCCCCGCTGGGAGAATATCTGGCCGAGAAGACCGGCCGCGAGGTGGTGTTCGTGCCGGTCAACGATTACGCCGCCGTGGTCGAGGCGCTGGCCGCCGGCAAGCTCGACATGGCCTGGCTCGGGGGCTTCACCTACGTGCAGGCCCATCGTCGGGCCGACAAGGTGGTGCCGCTGGTCCAGCGCCACGAAGATGCCCAGTTCACCTCCAAGTTCATCGCCAACGCCGACAGCGGCATCAAGACCCTGGCCGACACCAGGGGCAAGGACTTCGCCTTCGGCTCCCCCTCCTCCACCTCGGGTCACCTGATGCCGCGCCACTTCCTGGCCGAGCAGGGCATCAATCCGGAGCGTGACTTTGCCCATGTCGCCTTCTCCGGCGCCCACGACGCCACCGTCGCCTGGGTCGCCTCCGGCAAGGTGCCGGCCGGTGTGCTCAACGCCTCCGTGTGGGACAAGCTGGTGGAAGAGGGCAAGGTCGATACCGCCAAGGTGAAGGTGATCTGGACCACGCCGACCTACTTTGATTACAACTGGACGGTGCGTGGCGACCTGGATCCGGCGCTGCAGGAGAAGATCAAGCAGGCCTTCCTCAGCCTGGACCCTGCCGTCCCGGCCCAGGCCGAGATCCTCAAGCTGCAACGGGCCAGCCGTTTCATCGAGACCAAGCCCGAGAACTACCAGGGCATAGAAGCGGCCGCAACCCAGGCCGGTCTGCTGAAGTGATCGCCGTTGCGCTGGACGGATCAGGGCTGCGGCTCGGCGAGAGTCGCATCCTGCATCCGCTTCGCTTGCAGATCGAGGCAGGGGAGTGTGTCGCCATCATAGGGCCGAGCGGCGCGGGCAAGACCAGCCTGCTGCGGCTGATCGGCACAGAGCTGCGCGGTGAGCTGGCACTCTCCCTGTGGGGGGAAGATCCCTGGGCCCTATCCACCCGGGCCCGCCAGCGGCTGCGCAGCCGGATCGGCATGGTCTGGCAGCAGCCCCCGCTGCCCGCCTCCCAGCCGGTGGTGACTGCCGTGCTGGCTGGCAGACTCGGCCAGTGGTCCCTCGTTCGCGCCCTGCTCTCGCTGCTGCGACCCTGCGACCCGGAGGGTGCGCGGGCCGAACTGGCCCGCCTCGGCCTCGGCGACAAGTGGCAGCAGCGCTGTGGCGAGCTCTCCGGTGGCCAACTGCAGCGGGTCGGCATAGCTCGGGTGCTCTATCAGCAGCCGGATCTGATGCTGGCCGATGAACCCGTCTCCGCCCTCGATCCCGTGCTCGCCCAAAGCAGCCTGGATGCCCTGCTGGCGCAAGCCCGAGCTCACGGCAGCACCCTGATCGCCAGCCTGCACGCGGTCGAACTGGCGCTCGAGCGCTTCCCGCGCATCATAGGCCTGCGCGAGGGGCGGGTGCAGTTCGAC
>NZ_CDBL01000057.1:152593-184453 GCF_000820005.1 Aeromonas piscicola
GTTCGACTGCCCCGCCGCCGCCGTCACCCCGGCCATGCTGGCCGCCCTCTACGCCGGTGACCAAGAGGCCCTGCCGTGCATCGGCTGATGAGCCGCTGGCGCCATCCCCTGCCCTGGCTGCTGGCCCTGGTCGGCTACAGCCTGTGGCAGCAGGCCGACGGCTGGCTCGGCCTGCTCGATGGCCAGAGCTGGCGGCAGATGGGCAACTTTCTCGCCACCAGCTGGCCACCCCGTCTGGATCAGGACTTTCTGGCCCTGACCCTGACCGCCACCCTGGAGAGTCTGGCCGTGGCAACTCTGGGGCTGGCCGGTGCCCTGCTGCTCGGCATTCCGTTCGCCCTGCTCGGCTCCCGCGCCCTGTCGCTGGCCGAGCTGGGCCCCATCCCCAGCCCGCTGCGCGGCGCCTTGCGCGCCTTCAGCCGACTCATCGCCATTCTGCTGCGCAGCCTGCCCGAGCTCATCTGGGCGCTGCTGTTCGTGCGCCTGTCCGGGCTCGGCCCCCTGGCCGCCATCCTGGCCATCGCCGTCAGCTACGGCGGCATGCTGGCCAAGGTCTACAACGAGATCATGGAGAGCGGCGCCCTGCAACCGGCCCGCGCCCTGCTGCTCGGCGGCAGCGGCCGCCTGCAGGCGCTCTGCTACGGCGTGCTGCCTGCGGTGCGCCAGGAGCTGCTCTCCTACACCGTCTATCGCTGGGAGTGTGCCCTGCGCGCCTCCGTCATCATGGGCTTCGTCGGTGCCGGCGGGCTCGGCCAGCAGCTCGAACTCTCGTTGCGCATGTTTGCCGGGGGTGAGGTAGTGACCCTGCTGCTGGCCTTCATCCTGCTGGTGACCCTGGCCGACGGCCTCAGCGCCTGGCTGCGCCACACCCGCTCCCCCGGTCTGCAACTGCTGGCCTGCCTGGGGCTGGCCAGTGCCATGGCGATCTACCAGCTCGACTGGCGCATGCTGAGTTTTTCCCTCGGCGGGCTGGGCCGGTTCATTGGCGAGTTTCTGCAACCGGACTGGTCACGCCCCTTCTTGCTAACGGTCGGCACCGGCCTGCTCGATACGGTGCAGATGGCGCTGCTGAGTACCCTGTTGAGCGCCCTGCTGGCGCTGCCGCTGGCCTGCCTCGCCCGCCACTGCTGGCCACTGAGGCTGCTGTTCAACCTGCTGCGATCCGTGCCCGAGCTCATTTTCGCCAGCCTGCTGGTGATTGCGGTCGGGCTGGGGCCGGTGGCGGGCATACTGGCACTCACCCTGCACACCACGGGCGTGCTGGCCCGGCTGTTCGTGGAGACGCTGGAGAACGCGGATCAGACCCCTCGCCTCGCCCAGCAGTTGAGCGGCGCCGGCCCCGTTGCCAGCTTCTGGTACGGTCTGTTTCCATTGGTGTCACGCCAGTGGCTGGCCTACAGCCTCTATCGCGGCGAGATGAACCTGAGGGCCGCCACCATACTCGGGGTGGTGGGCGCAGGCGGGCTGGGGCAGCAGCTCTATGTGTCGCTCAGCCTGTTCCGTTACGATCAGGCGTCCACCCTGATCCTGGCCATCTTGCTGCTGGTCTGGCTGGCGGAGGGGATCAGCCGCCGCTCCCGGCTGCCGCGCCCCGCACCCGCCCAGCGGGACTGCCAGATCTGAATCGGAAGCAAGCTGCCAGCGTCGAGCCGGCCCCGATAAACAAAAAGCCCGCCGGTTTGCACCGGCGGGCTTTTTTCATGAGGTCAGGCAACCATCAGTCTTTCTTGGCCAGCAGGAACTTCACCAACTGGTTGAACTGCTCCTGGGAAGTAATGGATTCGATCTTCACCATGTACTTGCCGTTGACCAGGAAGGCCGGCACACCGCGGATGTTGTAGCTCTCGGTGTTGCGGTCAAACTGGGAAACCATGCCGGAGACGGCGAAGCTGTCGACGGCACCATCGAACTCTTCGGCCGGCACGCCGTTGTCCACGAAGATCTGCTTCACGTCGGTACGGCTCTGCGGGTACTGACGCTGGGTGTGGATCTTGTCGAAGATGGCCGGGGTCAGCTTGCCTTCAACATTCAGCAGGCTGGCAACGGCGTAGGCACGCTGCATCTCCGGACCCATCTCGCGGCCCAGGAAGGCCACCGGGTTTTTCTTCATCGGCACGCCTTCCGGCAGATTCTTCTTCAGATCCGCGGCAATCGGCTCGAATTTGGCGCAATGGGGGCAGTAGTAGGAGAAGAACTCCAGCACTTCAGGTTGGGCGCTACCCGTCTGTTTGACCACGTCGTAGTTAACGCCTTCCTTGAATTCGGGGGCGGCGTGAACCATGGGGATCATCAGCATGGCAGCGAGGAAAAATAGTACTTTTTTCATGACGTTTCCTGTTAAGGGATCACTGTGAGGCACGCCCGGCGAACCGAAGCAGTGCCAAGCCTATTGTGTCGCCATGCCGGCGTCAATGGCAAAGGGCCACACCGGCAGGCTCAACGGCGGCGAGTGCCATCGACTGACAATCGCCATGGCCATATGCCGACGGCCCACCGCATCTCCCTTTGCTCACCACCCCGGCATCAGCGTCAGAGGCGGTGCCTTGAGCGCCTCCAGCTGGTCGTGCGGCAGGCATGGTGATCTGCTCTGCATCACCACCCCGGCGTCAACGTCAGAGGCGGTGCCTTGAGCGCCTCCAGCTGGTCGTGCGGCAGGCATGGTGATCTGCTCTGCATCACCACCCCGGCGTCAGCGTCAGAGGCGGTGCCTTGAGCGCCTCCAGCTGGTCGTGCAGTATGGCGATCTGCTGGCGCCAGTAGTGGTCGGTATTGAACCAGGGAAAGTGGCGTGGAAATGCCGGATCTTCCCAGCGCCGGGCCAGCCAGGCCATGTAGTGGACGATGCGCATGGCCCGCAGCGGCTCGATCAGCGCCAGCTCACGCGGGTCGAACTCCATGAACTCCTCATAGCCGGCCAGCAGGGTATCGAGCTGGATCAGCTGCTCGTGACGCTCGCCGTTGAACAGCATCCAGATATCCTGGATGGCGGGACCGGTACGGCAGTCATCGAGATCGACGAACATGGGACCGTCGCGCCAGAGGATGTTGCCCGGGTGGCAATCGCCGTGCAGGGAGATCTGTGCCACATCCAGGGTCATGGCGTCACAGACGTGCTTGATCAGCTCGTCGAGCACGCCGAAGAAGGACTTGGCCAGCCCGCTCGGCAGCCATTCACCGGACGCCAGCAGCTGACGCGGTTCGTGCAACATGCTCTCCACATCCAGCCGGACCCTGTGATGAAAGGAGCGGCTGGCGCCTATCTGGTGAATGCGGCCGAGATAGCGCCCCACCCACTCCAGCTGATCCAGGTTGTCTACCTCGAACTGGCGGCCACCCACGCTCTGCCAGATGGCGAAGGGGTAGCCCTGGTGCTCCAGCAGGGTCTCGCCGGCGAAGACGATGGGGGCAGCGACCGGGATCTCCGCCTCATTGAGGCGGGCGGCAAAGTCGTGTTCTTCGAGGATCTGGGCCCGGCTCCAGCGACCGGGACGGTAGAACTTCACCACATAGCGGCGGCGCTCCTCGTCCTGAAACTGATAGACCCGGTTTTCGTAACTGTTGAGTTCGATGAGGCCGGAGTCGAGTCGCAGACCGCTGAGATCCAGCGCGTCCATGATGAGATCGGGATTGAGGTCGGAATAGTTGAAACGCATGTCATCCACCATTAAAAAGGGGCGCCGTTGCGCCCCATTCTATCACCACTAAGCTCAATGGCGTTCCAAACCAATCAGTTGCACCAACTATTCCCATTACAGCCGGCTGATAAACTTGCTGGCCTGGCGCAGGATGCCCTTGCTGTCATCGGCTGCCGCCCCATCTCGTTTCAGCACGAACTGTATATCCAGGGTCGGCTTCTTCAGGTTGAAGGGGTCGACCGCCACGCTCACCGGCAGGGTGTAGATCTCGCCCGCCTTCAGGGTCACTTCGCGGGGGCCGAACCACTCGTGCTCCGGCAGCCCTTCCACATCCAGCTGATAGGTCTGGGCATGCAGTGTCTTGTTGAGGATCTTGAGGGTATAGGTGTTCTCGATGAGCCCCTCGCTGTTCTCGCGGAACAGCTGGTTGCGATCCCGCAGTATATCGAGCCCCATCGGCATGATGGACATGGCGTTGTAGACGAACACCCCCAGCATGATGACCATCACCAGGCCATAACCGAGCAGCTTGGGCCGCGCCACATGGGTGCTGTTGTGGGCCAGCTTGTGCTCGGTGGTGTAGCTGATCAGCCCCTTCGGATAGCCCATGCGATCCATGGTCTGGTCACAGGCATCTACGCAGGCGCCGCAGTTGATGCACTCGTACTGCAGACCGTCGCGGATGTCGATGCCGGTCGGGCAGACCTGCACGCAGAGATCGCAGTCAATGCAGTCACCCAGCCCCAGCGCCTTGGGATCGGCCTTGCGGGCACGGGCTCCCCGGGTCTCGCCACGCTTGGTGTCGTAGCCGACGATGAAGGTGTCCTTGTCGAACATGGCGGACTGGAAGCGGGCATAAGGGCACATGTGGATACACATGATGGCGCGCATCCAGCCAGCGTTGCCGTAGGTACAGGCGGCGAAGAACAGCACCCAGAAGATGACCCAGCCGCTCGCCTGCAGGGTAAAGAAGTCAGGCACCAGCTGGAACACATCCTGGAAGTAGGCGACGAAGGTGAGACCGGTACCCAACGACAGCAGGATCCAGGCCAGATGCTTGGCGCCCTTGCGGGCCAGCTTCTCGCCACTCCAGGGAGCCGCATCCAGCTTGCGCCGCTTGTTGGCGGCGCCTTCCAGCTTCTCTTCAAACCAGATGAACATGAAGGTCCATACCGTCTGCGGGCAGAGATAGCCACACCAGACCCGGCCGAGGAAGGTAGTCACGAAGAAGAGCGCGAAGGCGGCGATCATGAAGATCCAGGCCAGCAGGGTCAGGTCCTGCGGCCAGATGGTGGCACCGAAGATGTGGAACTGCTGATGGCCGATATCGAACAGCACGGCCTGACGACCGTCATAACGCAACCAGGGCAAGGCGACGAAGAGCACCACGAAGAACCAGCCCATGGCCTTGCGCACCCGCTGCCAGTAGCCGGGTTGCGCCCTCACGTAGATGCGGTTGCCGGGATTGAACCTGTCGTCGCTGGCTTTGAAGGTATTGGGGTTGTACGTCCCCGTTACATCGCCGGTGACATCCTTGATATCGATTTTTTCATGATCGGCCATTGCAAGACACAGCTCCCTTATTTGTTATGGGGCGGATTATATCTTAAACAACCTGCTAATTGTGTGGGTAAAATGTATCTAATGTTCGAGTGATGTCGCAATTTCAAGCAACAAAAAAGGCGTGTCGCCAGTTGACGAAACGCCTTTCTTAGAGATTCCTCTGAACACCACAAAAGGCTCCAGCTGGAGCAATCTTTACTTGATGCCGCGGGCCTTGAGCAGGGCTTCCTTGAAATCGGGTACATGATCCTTGGCCAGGCCGGGGATCATCGCCTGCTTGTCGGACTCCCGCATCTTGAGGTGGTAGATCAGCATGTCGTCGGTCAGGTCGGACAAGGCCCCCTCATAGCCTGCTTCCGCCGCCAGTTTGGCAACGAACTGCACCAGGCTGAGGTCCTGTTCCTTGATCCAGGCAGGCTGCAACAACTCCAGCAGCTCTTCGATACGATGACATTGCATAGACAACCTCTTTAAATCTGTCATGTGAAACTCAGGCAACCTTACCCATCAAGGCTACTTCGATACGATCCCGCCCATTATGCTTGGCCTGATAGAGGGCCGCATCCGCTTTTTGGATAAGCTCCGCGATGGAGCCGCTCTGATCCGGCACCAGGGTTGCCACCCCGAAGCTGCAACTGACCCGGCTGGAGACCAGGGATTTCTGGTGGGGAATGCCCAGTTCCTTGAGCGCCACCCGCACGTTTTCGGCTATCTGCAGCGCCCCCTGCATGCTGGTACAGGGCAGCAGCAGAGCAAACTCCTCCCCGCCGTAGCGAGCGGCGAGATCATCCTCGCGGCGCTGCACCTCGGCCAGCAGGCCCGCCACCTGCTGCAGGCACTCATCCCCCAGCTGATGACCATAGAGATCGTTGAACTGCTTGAAGTAATCCACATCCACCAGCACCAGTGACAGGGGCGCCCGGGCGCGATGACAGCGGCGCCAGGCCCGCTCCAGGCTGTAATCCAGATGGGCGCGATTGGCGATGCCGGTCAGGCCATCCAGCCGGGAGGTGAGCTTGAGGTGCTCTGAGACCGCCTTCAGCTCGGCCACCAGATCGGCGTTGGAGAAACGGTGATAGAGGGAGGCGACCTGATCCCGCCGCAGACGGCGCAGCAGGGTCGGCAAGAAGACAAACAGATAGCCCGCCAGCATGCAGGAGACGATCCGCTCCTGCTCGTTGCCAGCCCCCAGCTCGAACAGCATGGCAAGCCCGAGCGGCAAGACGGCGCCGTAGAGTGAGCGGCGGCTGCCAAACAGCATGATGGCGCTGCCGGTGAGGATCAGGCTGGAGAGCATCATCATGGCGGCGCGATAGGTATCGGGCAGCTTGTCCATGTAGAGCAGCACGCCGAGCGCCCAGATGATCGAGGTGATGGTGACCCCGATGAACAGCTCGCGCTCCAGCACCGGCAAGGGGATCTGCGCCAGCCTGGGCTGACGCCAGCGCAGGTGCCAGCCGCGACACAGCAGCTGCAGGCTGACCAGTGCCAGCCAGCCGAGCGCCTCGCCGGCGGGCAGGTAATCGTGGAACAACAGGCTCCAGCCGAGCGCCAGCAGACCCAGGCAAGGCAGGCTGAATGAGGCGTGAGTATAGAGCTGGGCCATGATGGCCTGCTTCACCTGGCGTGTCACACTCTGAGTCAACTGCGTACTCCCTGTACAAGAGCCGCACAGTCTACCACTACCCCTTCCGGGCCAACAATAAAACGTCTGTTATTAAGCGGTGTCTCAGCCACGCTCCAGCTCGTCCAAAATCGGACACTCGGGGCTTTCATCCCCGTGGCAGCAGCAGACCAAGCCCTCGAGGGAGACCAGCATGGCCTGCAAGCCAGCGATGCGAGTACGCAGATCGACTATCTTCTCCTGCGCCAGCTTCTTCACCTGGGCACTGGTTCTGTGTTCGTCCCGGTAGAGCGCCAGCAGCTCCTGGCACTCCTCCAGATTGAAGCCTGTCTCCCGCGCCCGCTTGACGAAGCGCAGCTCCCGCAGCGCCCCTTCCGTGTAGCTGCGATAGCCGTTGTCACTGCGTACCGGCGCCGAAATGAGGCCGATGCTCTCGTAGTAACGGATGGTCTTGGTGGTCAGCCCCGTGGCCTTGGCAACCTTGCTGATGTTCATTGATGACTCCTTACGAATCCAGGTGAGCGCCGGCATGGGTGCCCGCCTTGGGCTGCCAGCGTTTCAGTAACAGGGAATTGCTCAATACCGTGATGCTGCTCAGGGCCATGGCCGCCCCCGCCAGCTCGGGGCTGAGATAGCCCAGTGCTGCCAGTGGAATGCCGATGATGTTGAACACGAAGGCCCAAAACAGGTTCTGCTGTATGGTGCGCCAGGTGGCCGCCGAGATGTCGATGGCATCGGCCACCAGCCGTGGATCCGATCTCATGAGGGTGATGGAGGCCGTCTCCATCGCCACGTCCGAGCCGGAGCCCATGGCGATGCCCACGTCCGCCGCCGCCAACGCCGGGGCGTCGTTCACCCCATCCCCCACCATGGCCACCAACCCGCGGGTTTGCGCCCGCAGCGCCTCCACCTTGTCTACCTTGCCGGCGGGCAGCACAGAATCGAACGCACCATCCAGCCCCAGCTTGGCGGCGATATGGGCTACGGGTGCTGGCGCATCGCCGCTCACCAGCCAGCTGGCGATGCCGCGCTGGCGCAGGGTAGCGATGGCTTCCGGACTCTCGGGGCGCAATGTATCGGCCAGGGCGGCGATGCCGACGGCCACGCCGTCGATGGCGACCCAGACCCGGGTCGCACCGTCAGCAGGCTGTTCATCCTGCTGCGGTTGATCAATGCCGAGCTGAGCCAGCAGGGAGGCGTTGCCGATGGCCACCTCATGGCCCGCCACCTGGCCTTTGATCCCGGCACCGACCCGCACCTCGACCTCCTCCGGCTGGGGCAGCATCACGTCTGTGCCGACCGCCTCACGCATGGCCAGTGCCAGCGGATGCTCGCTCGCCTGCTGCAAGGCGGCCGCCAGCCGCAACTGCTCGTCATTGCCGCTCCAGCTCGCCAGCACGGGCCGCCCCTGAGTGAGGGTGCCTGTCTTGTCGAAGATGAGCGCCTTGATGGCGTGGGCCTTCTGCAGGGTATCCACGTCTTTGATCAGAATGCCGTGACGGGCCGCCACTCCGGTGCCGGTGACGATGGCTGCCGGCGTCGCCAGCCCCAGCGCACAGGGACAGGCGATCACCAGCACGGCCACGGCGGCCAGCAGCGCCTGACCGAAGTCGTTGCCGATGGCGTACCACACCAGCAGGGTGAACAGGGCTATGGCCATCACCACAGGCACGAACACGGCGGACACCTTGTCCACCAGTTGTTGCAGCGGTGCCTTGCCCATCTGGGCGCTCTCCACCAGGGCGATGATCTTGCTGAGGCTGGAATCCTCCCCCACTGTGGTGGCTTCGATCTCCAGCACGCCGGAGCGGTTGATGGCGCCGCCCAGCACGCCCTCCCCGATACCCCGCGGCACCGGCAGGCTCTCGCCGGTGAGGATCGACTCGTCCAGCTCGCTCGCGCCGCTCACGATTCTGCCATCCACCGGCACCCGCTCGCCCACCAGCACCCGCAGCCGATCGCCGCGCAGTACCTCGTCAATGGCCAGGCTCTGCCAGCGCTCGCCACGCCAGACGGTGGCGGTTTCCGGCCGCAGCGCCATCAGCTCGCGAATGGCGGACTGGGTGCTGCGGCGGGCGCGGGCCTCCAGCAGTTTACCCAACGAAATGAGCGTGATGATGATGGCGCTCGCCTCGAAATAGAGTTTGCCGCTGGCGGCCATCCCCAACGTCAGCAGCAGGTAGAGGCTGTAGAAGTAGGCGGCACTGGTGCCGGTCGCTACCAGCACATCCATGTTGGCCGCGCGGTTCTTGAGGGCAAGCCAAGCGCCGCGATAGAAGCCGGCCCCGATCCAGAACTGCACCGGGGTGGCGAGCACCAGCTCCAGCCAGGCGGGCATATGCCAGGGCAGCAAGCCCGCCATGGCGATCATGCCCACCAGCAGCGGCAGGGTCAGCAGGGCCGACATAACAACCTGAAGCAACGCCTTGTGCGCGGCGGCGGCTTCCTGAGCCTCCCGCGCCTGCAACTGCTGGCGGCGACCGCTGGCAGAGCCCTGCGCCAACTGGGCTCCAAAGCCGAGCTCCTCTATACGTTCGCGCAACGAGGCCGGCGTCTGCATACCCGGCACCAGCTCGATGCGGGCCTGCTCGATGGAGAAATTGACCTCAGCCGAAATAACGCCAGGCAATGCCGCCAGCATCTTGTTGAGACGTGCGGAGCAACCGGCACAGGTCATGCCGCTGATCTGGAAGGAGAGGGTCTCGTGGCCGTAGCCATAACCCTGCCCGGTAATGCTGTCGAGTACTTCGGGCAAGCGGGCCGGGTCACCTAGCTCGATGGCCGCCTGCTCCAGCGCGAAGTTGACGGTGGCCGTTACTCCCTCAAGCTGGTTAAGGGCAGTGCTGATGCGGCTGGCGCAATTGGCGCAGCTCATGCCGCTGAGCGGCAGTTGCAGATGAATGGGGTCTTGAATCTGGGTGGTCATGGTGTTCCTCCTCGGAACCAATCGGCCAAACTGGCTGCCGACCGACAAACCCTAACCTTTACTGTAAGGGTAAGCTCAAGCCACGACACGCACTTTTTAAACATAAAAAAACGGCGCCCGCCCCCTGCCGGATTACTCGGGCAAGAGGCGAGCGCCGATGCATGGCTTGTTAGCGCTAGAACAACGGGCGATTAGATACCGTACTGGGCGCGATAAGCCTGCATGGCTGCCAGTTGTACCGCCAGCTCAGGCTGCTCTGTCTGTTTCTCTTCCAGATACTGGATCAGGTCGCTCATCTGGATGATGGCGATGATGTGGGCGCCGTAGTCACGCTCCACCTCCTGAATGGCGGAGAGCTCACCCTTACCCTTCTCCTGACGATCCAGCGCGATCAATACGCCAGCCAGGGAGGCACCGTTGGCCTGGATCAGATCCATGGATTCGCGGATGGCGGTCCCGGCGGTGATGACGTCATCCACCAGCATGATGCGCCCCTTGAGCGGGCTGCCCACCAGATTGCCGCCCTCGCCGTGATCCTTGGCCTCCTTGCGGTTGAAGCACCAGGGCACATCCACATCGTGTTGCTCCACCAGCTGCACGGCGGTGGCGGAGGCGATGGGGATCCCCTTGTAGGCCGGGCCAAACAGCACATCGAATTCGATGCCGGCATCCATCAGGGCGGCGGCATAGAAGCGGCCGAGGCGGGCCAGATCGCGGCCGCTGTTGAACAGACCTGCGTTGAAGAAGTAGGGGCTTTTACGACCGGATTTCAGGGTAAATTCACCGAATTTGAGGACCTGTTTCTCCAGGGCGAACTCGATAAATTGACGCTGGTAGGCTTTCATTCTGGCTCCTTGCTTGGCTTGTCGTTTACTTGTGTGGGGGTATAAAAAAACGCGGCCAATGCCGCGTTTTTAAAATCAGGAGAGTGACTGCTTCTGCAGCGCAATGATCTCTTCAATGCCGCCCTTGGCGAGCCCCAGCATCGCCAGCAGCTCCTCATGGGTGAAGGGCTCGGCCTCCGCGGTGCCCTGCACCTCTATGATGCGACCATCTTCGGTCATCACCACGTTCATGTCGGTCTCGGCGGCGGAGTCTTCGATGTACTCCAGATCGCAGATGGCTTCACCCTGATACATGCCGACGGAGACGGCGGCGATCATCTGCTTGAGCGGGCTCTGCTTGAGCATGCCTTTCTCGACCATCCAGTTCAGCGCATCCACCAGCGCCACGCAGGCACCGGTAATGGAGGCGGTGCGGGTGCCGCCATCGGCTTGCAGCACATCACAGTCAACTGTGATGGAGTGCTCGCCCAGCGCAGTCAGGTCTACCGCCGCACGCAGGGAGCGGGCGATCAGACGGGAGATCTCCAGAGTACGGCCACTCTGCTTGCCGGCGGCCGCTTCGCGGTTCATCCGGGAGTGAGTGGAGCGCGGCAGCATGCCGTATTCGGCAGTGACCCAACCCTGACCCTTCCCTTTCAGGAAGCGCGGTACGCTGGTGTCGACGCTGGCGGTGCAGAGCACGCGAGTGTTACCGAACTCCACCAGCACTGAGCCTTCTGCATGTTTGGTGAAATTGCGGGTAATGGTAACCGGGCGAAGTTGCGCGGCACTGCGATCGCTTGGACGTGACATGGAACGGACCTCTGGGCTGGCTCAAATTGGCGAAGGAGTATAAGTGATCCAGCCCCAAATATCAGCCGCTAAGAAGCCGTTCATGATCGGTCAAGAGCAGTCATCTCAAAGGTGAGGAACCACGCAGAAACCGGCGCCTATCACCCTCGTTCATGAGCCAGGGCAGCACCGGGCCTGGCTCAACACTGTCCCACAAAAGCCGGAACAGGTTCTAAAGCCACGGCTATGGCTGACGGGACAAGTCTGGCTGAGTATACTGGCCGCACACTTCATCAAGCCCGGAACAATCAATGATTCACAGCATGACCGCCTACGCCCGCAAGGAATTCAAGGGCGACTGGGGCACAGCCGTTTGGGAAATTCGTTCGGTCAACCAGCGCTATCTGGAAACCTATATCCGTCTGCCGGAGCAACTGCGCAGCCTGGAGCCGGTGCTGCGTGAGCGTTTCCGTGCCAAGCTGCAACGCGGCAAGGTGGAGTGCAACCTGCGTTTCGAAGCCGCTCAGGCCGCCGCCAGCCAGCTGCACATCAATGAAGAGCTGGCCAAGCTGATCATCGACAGCGCCAACTGGGTAATGAAAGAGGCGGGTCAAGGCCAGCTCAACCCAGTCGACGTGCTGCGCTGGCCGGGTGTCATGGCCGCCGCCGAGCAGGACATGGACGCGGTTGCCACCGAGCTGCTCGGCGGGTTTGACCAGACCATGGAAGACTTCATCGCCTCCCGCGCCAGTGAAGGGGCCAACCTCAAGAACTTGATCCAGCAGCGTCTGGATGGCATTCAGGTGGAAGTGAAGAAGGTGCGCATACACCTGCCGCAGATCATCGAGTGGCAGCGCCAGAAGCTCACCGATCGCCTGACCGAGGCCAAGGTGGAACTGGATCCGGCCCGTATCGAGCAGGAAATCGTGCTGCTGGCCCAGAAGATCGACGTGGCCGAAGAGCTGGATCGCCTGGAGATGCACATCAGCGAGACCATCAAGATCATGAAGAAGGGGGGCGCCTGTGGTCGCCGTCTGGACTTCATGATGCAGGAGTTCAACCGCGAGTCGAACACGCTGGGCTCCAAGTCCATCAACGCCGAGGTGACCCAGTCCGCCGTCGAGTTGAAGGTGCTCATCGAGCAGATGCGCGAGCAGATCCAGAACATCGAGTAATGAATGCGAGAAGCCCGTCAACGACGGGCTTCTACTCCATGCCTGCACCACACCGCAATTGGCTTGAGCCAGATCGTATTTTCATTCCTGACCGACAGCATCTGACTCGCTTGTGCGGTATGCTGTCACGCTGATGCTCAACAACGACCTCTATTGAGGCCTGCCTTATGAAATACCTTGTAGTACAAACCAAACAGATAGGGGATGTGCTGATCTCCACCGCGCTGTGCAACAACCTCAAGCAGAACGATCCAACCGGGGAAGTTCACTATCTGGTCATGGATTATTGCGCGGGTATGGCGCAGGGCAATCCCAATATCGATCGACTCCTCATCATCGAGAAAGCCAGGCGCAACGACTGGCGCTACATGAAAGACCTGCTGCTGGCTATCCGCCGCGAACACTATGACGTGGTGGTCAACAGCCAGGGCCAGATGATAGGCCTGCTGACCTGCCTCTTCTCCGGCGCCAGGTTGCGGATAGGATTTGACTCCTTCCCCTGGCGGCTCGGCCACAACCGCATAGTGCGCTTTCGCAAAGACACCGAATTCCAGGGCAACAGTACCCTGATCGACGACCGCTTCTCGCTGCTCAAACCGCTCAAACTGGCCAAAGAAGATCGCAATTACCATCTCTGGCTGAGTGAGGAAGAAAAACAGCAGGGACGGGAAACCTTGCAGGCGGCCGGCGTCGATCCCGCGCGACCCTTGATCGCCATGGGCGTCAACTCGCTGGGGCACTACAAGCGCTGGCCCATCGACTGCTTCGCCCAGGTTGCCCAGTGGCTCATCGAACAGCACAACGCACAGATCCTGATCTACTGCGGGCCGGGAGAGGAGGAGTACAACCGCGGTCTCAAGCCGTTGCTGTCTGCCGCCTTGCAGGCCAGCGTGTTTGATCAGATCAAGACCCGCTCGGTACGGGAACTGGTGGGGCTGTTTACCCATTGCCAGCTGTTTGTCGGCAACGACACCGGCCCCCGACACATGGCGCAGGCCATAGACCTGCCCCTGCTGACCATAGTGGCCCCCGGCGGCGACAAGATCATCGCCAATCCGGTCAACCACCCCCGCTATCAGGCCATTGATATCTTCGATGCCAAGGGCGCCGACTTCCAGCTGCCGCAAAATGCGGAGAAAGACTTCATCGATGAAACCCTGTTGCGCGCCATCACGCCTGAGCTGGTGATTGCCCGACTGACAGCGCTGCCTGATTGGCAAGTAGCCACTGCCTGAATAGCCGGTCGAACTCGGTCAGGTTGAGAGAGTTGATGTCCTGTTCGCGGAGATTCTCCGAGAACAGCACGGTCGCTGACGGGGAGTTGGGATGCCACTCCAGGAAATTCTCGTTGCCACCCCCTATGTCCGGGTTGTAGAGACCCAGAATGGGTTGCTCCAGCCCGGCCGCGATATGTATGGTCGCCGTATCCACCGAAATGAGGCCCTGGCTCTGACGCAACTGGGCAAACAGGCCCGCCAGCGAGGGCGCATCGGGTGACAATACCATGCGCTCGGGTCGGGTGAGCCCGGCCCGGATCCCCGCTACTTCAGCCTCCATTCCCGGCGGATATAGCAGGCAGATGGCAAATGGGCAGGCGTCCAGCATCCTCTCCAGCATCTGCCGGATCAGCTCAGGCTTCAGACGGCGGGAGCTGCCGCTGCCATAAGGGTTGAAACAGAGCACGACATCATCTGGCCACCAGCTCGCAACCGACGCTTCCTGACCCAAAGCGGGGATGATGTAGCGCTGATCCGGGTCTGCCACTCCGAGTCGATTCAACAGCAGGGCAAACTTGTCGGAGAAGTGCATGCCACTGGACGCGGCTCCCAGCTTGAGATTGATGGCCTTCAGGGCATCGTCCATGCCGGCGACCCAATCTGCCCTGACCTGGCTGATGAAAAAGATATCCTTCATCTTCAACATCTTGCCAAAATGAACCAGGCAACCGACCTCCCCCAGTGACTGTGCCAGCCGCCTGAGTTGACAATAACCGGGGCGCTTGGGCACCTCGATGACCCTATCCATGCCGAAATGATCGCGAAACAGGGGAGCCATGGCTGCCGTTGTCACGATCCACACCTCACGCGCCGGGTTGACCCGCTTTAGTTCGCGGGCCACCCAGGACGAGACGATCGCATCGCCCAGTTTGGCATCCCAGCGCAGCAGGACGACTTTCCCCTCGCTCTCCCTGGTGGGTTCAGGCCGTTTTCGATCAAACAGGAACCGTCCCATCTTGCGGCGAAGAATGTCACGCTTGAGTTGCAGGTCGTTGATTAATGACATGAATCCACCAGGATGGCCGTTGAATTGGGAAGATATGATAACAGTCTGACGCAACTACAGCGCCATCAAGGCATCGACCTGACGGCTGATCTCGACAGGCGAAAGAGCGGAAAGGTTGTCCGTGGTCGATCTCAGGATGATATTGCGGCCAGAGAGCGGAATAAAGGCATCGCGCCAGGACTCGTTGTTCATCAACACCAGAGTCGGCACGCCGAACGAGGACGAGATATGGATGATGGAGGTGTCGGTCGAGATGACACCCTGCGCATCCTTGATAATCTTTGCCGCATCGAGAATGGTGTCGGGAAACAGGGCTGTCATATCCTGCCGCTGGCATGCCAAAGGACGCTTGGAGAAGACCAGATAGGAAACCCCGGGATACACCGGCAATTGGGCCAGAATATCGTTGATTTGCTCATCCGCCATCGAATTGCCCACCTGGCTGCCCGTCAAATTGACCAGCAGATAGCGCCCATAACCACTGGTATCCAGCTTCGTATTATAAGGAGACGGGATAGTGACGGCCGCACCACTCTGCTCGCCTACCACACTGAGCATCCGATACACAAAATGATCCTGAGTGGGGCGCGACGGAGCCAGGGTGGCTTTTTCGTTGAACAGGGGCAGCAGTTTTTGCTGCTGCAAGCTCTTGAAACGCAGGGGGAGTGACAGCAGACGACCATTTGCCAGAGAGAGCATCTTGGCCATGGCGATATCATCAGGTTCATCAAACATATTGATGACGACATCGTATTGCCGTTGTCTGAGCTGACGGATCTTGTGCCACATGCTCAGTGGCAGCAGGGTGTCATTGAGGGTGATCACGTGGCACTGATCGATGCCTTGAACAGAGGCGGCCAGCACTTCATTGCGCTGACTGCAAACAAGGTCGATCCTGGCAGTGGGATACTTGTTCCTGATCCCGTCTATGGCAGGCAAGGACAGAATAAAGTCGCCGATTGCGTCATAACAAATCACCAGAATACGGGTCGGTTCCGGCTCTGCAGCACGTGAAATGGCAAGAGGCTGACTGCCAATCATCCACTTGGCAATCTGATTGATGAGCAATTTTTTGAAATTCATACGTTATCCAGAATACAACAGCCTATCTTCTACCCCGTGTTGTCAGGGGTTATCCACTGACATGACAGAGGCATTATCATTCAACCCATGCTTATTCCAGATAGTGGCCGTAAGCCCGATCATCAATCGTGGTGGTAAAGAGATCCACATCCAGACAGCAGGGCTCTACACCGGAGGCGGTCAGGCCATTAAGCTGCAGGCGGCCAGTCAGATAGTCAGAAGGCATGCGTAGCGGATACGCACATTGCAATAATTTAGTCGCACCGGCGAGGCTCAGAACATACCCAGCAGTCGACAGAACTCCTCTCCTGGAGGAGCGGCTTGGAGTCAGGTATCTGGCAAGGCGATAACCGCCAGGCAAGGGTGAGAGGAATGGCCAACGCTTGGCTTTGCCATGATGCAAGAAGACGATATCCGAATTGCAGGAGTGCACGATCGTCTCGATGATAGCTTTGCTGTGCATGTGAAGATATATGTCATCCTCCAATACCACACAGCGTTCAATACCCTCAGCCACGATGCGCTCATAAACACGGATATGGCTCATGGCACAACCAACCTCACCAAAACTCAGCGCGTGACCGCACACCTCTTTGGCCAGCTCCAAATCAACCTTTGCAAGTTCCGTACTGCTCAATGCTTTCCCATCAGTCGCATCTACAAACTCGAAATTGATGCCCAGATGCGCCATCTGCTGTACAACCATCGCCCGCCGTTCGAAACTGCGAGCCAAACTGATGACAAAAACCGGAATCATCACGTACAGGTATCCTTTTTAAACTCATGGGCAAACCAGATGAAAGCCAGGCTGAGCGTGTACAAATAAAGCACTCCCTGATGTTCAAATGGGACATCGCTCAGCGAGTTGATTGCAAACGCCAGAGGAACCAATACACCTGCAGAAATCCTGTTTATATTTTTAGCTGCAAGATAAAGTGGCAGGCCAAGAAATATCATCAATGCAACAAATCCGATGCCGCCTCGAACCACTAGGTTCTGCATATATTGATTATGCGAGTGGACCAGCGCCGGATGAAATATCAGGGGAGAGACCTGATGATTATTGACCTGGGTTTGTTTCAATGCGTCGAAGCCATCAGTGCCCACTCCTGCCACAGGCGAATCCAAAAAACCCAGCCAGGCACTCTGCCAGGCAATGACACGCAGACCCCACGATGAATCGTACGAGCCCTTTTCTGCCGAGTTGATATCCGAGACCGCCTCCGCGACCCGAACCTGAACCAGCTGATTGGTATGATAAATGGCGCCCGTCGTGGCCGTACACAATATGGCTACCGCAACGTATTTCCACGGCTTGAAATAGGCCTTGTAACAGATGACGTAGGCAAGAATGACCCCGAGGGCAAGCCAGACCCCCCGGCTCTGGGAGAGATAAAGCGCAAACAGGGCCGCAATCAGGCCAATCAGAGCCCCCCTCCGAAACCATCTAGGCAGCCATCTCTGCTGAAAGACAAACCAGTTGAGGATTGCCAGCGTCAATGCCGCTTGTGAAAAGAGAATCGCGTTGGTAAACCCTTCAACCCTTGCAATACCGTGCTGATACTGCCAGATACTGAGGATGCCCAGTCCCATCCCGCCCAGGACGATAGCCAGATAACCCAGCATCAATAGAATTGGCTTGCGCGGCATCATCAGTGCAAAGATAACAACATAAAACAGCCCGCGCATGACTCCATATTGATCACCATGAATCAACCGGTTTACGAAAATCATGGCGGCATACACCACCAGTCCCCAGAGAATGCGGCGATCTTTCAGTCCAGCATCTTGTTGCTTGCCGACAAAGTAGTTCAGCAAGCCAAATATGCCGGTCACGGCCAGCAGATTGGATTCAATGCTCTGGCCGGCAGGTACCAAAAAAAGGCCACAAAAGGAAAAAATGATGGTCAATGCAAACAGGGCTGTAGTGGTTCTATCGAGCAGATAAAGGCATCTGATGGGCATTAATCATTATTTCCTGAAGACATAGTTACCCCGGATTTTGCGCCACAGGCCAAAAACATCGGTACGAGGGAAAATGGCGACGCGACGGATCCGGTAAGGATCCTGATGCATGGCTCTGGGACCACTGTTGGTCGCCACGGCAAAACGGTAGCCTGCTGCCTGAGCCTGCACCTTGGCGCTCTCATCCATATCCCCATAAGGGTAGGCGAACGACAGCAGAGAGTGACCTAGCAAGGCCTCGAGTTGTCGTTTGTTTTCTCTTATTTCATGGGCTTGCCGCTCAGGAGAGAGCTCGCTCAACCTGGGATGAGTCAGAGTGTGGCCACCGACCTCCACATGGCCAGAGGCCACAAGGGCCTTTATCTGCTCCCCATTCATCAGGGAAACCTGGGTATCCGGGTTGGTGGCATGCTCCACATCCCAGCGATTATGCGCCTCTCCGGTCACCACATATACCACGGCTTTGTAACCGTATTTTTCAAGCAACGGCAGCATGCGCGTCAGGTTGTCCTGATAGCCGTCATCGGCGGTGATCATCAGGTACTTCTTGCCGTATTCAAGACGATGGATAAAGCCCCTGTCCGCCAGATCGCGGAAAATCAGAGTTTCATAACCCAGCCATTTCATTAAACGAAGATGCTTCTCGAACATGGCAATAGGCATCCAGGTACCATGAACCCCCTTCTCGCTGTCATGCTCGATAAAGCGGTGGTACATGATGACAGGCATCTCGCGGCGCAGGGTCTCGACCACGGCATCCTGATAGACACACTCCAGCCCGGATACTACTTTCTCCAAGCCGTACTCATCCTGAATGCGCAGGCGAATGGCCTCAGGCACACTCTTGCTGGCCAACGCGGGTGCTATCAGTGTCTTCAAGGCGCTGAAGTCGATCGCCAGATCCTTGGGGCCTATGTCACCAAAGTTGCTGGCCAGCGCCTCCGCCAGATTCTGTTCGGTCACCAGACCAATCGCCTTGGCCTCACCGATGGCAAAAGCGGGACGCCCGCACAGCAACGCCTCCATCGCCACCCGGCCTGCACCGATCACCAGATCACATCCCGCCAGCAAGGCAGGGACATCATCCACATAACCGACGAAATCGACCTGACTCTGAAAGCGGTGGAAACGCTCAGGCAGCTGGCTGCCACTCACCACCCTTACCTGACAGGCATCCAGATCCAGCACCTCGTCCAGCAGACGATAGCAGAGCTCGCCCTTGGGGCCGCTCAGCCGCCCTATGATGGCGATCACCGGCGTTGCATTGTCCGGTGCTGGCACTGGCTGAAACTTGTCAGTCTCGATGCCGTTGCGCAGCACCTGCACTATGGCCGGATCCACCCCCAGATTGTCGATGATCTGGTGGGCAATATCCTCGCAGACGGCCACTGCCCTGAACCCGAGTGCATGGAAAGCCTTGCGGGAGGCATGCACCGGCTGGCGGCCATGTACCGTGGTGACCATGGGAGTGCCGGTCAGCTTGCAGGCAATATAGCTGCTCCAGCCGGAGGCTCGGGAGTGTGCATGCACTAACTGGATATGGTGCTTCTTGATGAGGTAGATGAGATAAAACACATGCCAGAAGCGGCGCAGTATGCTGCGCTTGTTGAAACGCAGCTTGAACACGGGGCCCTGGGTAGGCTTGGTCAGCGTGTCCGATACGTAGAAAACCTGATGACCACGTCGGGTCAATTCGTTACCGACCGTGGTGGCATAGACCTCAGCTCCCGTCACTTCGAGCTGGGAGAGTGCCATCAATATGTTCATGGAAGCGTATCCGATTGACGGGTGGCCAGGGGCCACCCGTCAGAGGGGGATCAAACCCGGTTCAACCAGGCCATGTAATCGGCCACGCCTTCGGCCACAGTCTTGAACTCGGCGTCATAACCGACACCGCGCAGCCTGGTCATGTCTGCCTGGGTGAAGCTCTGATAGCGACCCTTGAGGTGATCCGGGAAGGGAATGTACTCGATTGCCCCTTTCTGATGATGCTGGATCACGGCTTCGGCCACGTTCTGGAACGGCTCGGCACGACCGGTACCGCAGTTGAAGATGCCGGAGTGCTGCGGGTTCTGCCAGAACCAGAGGTTCACCTTGCAGACGTCATCCACATAGATGAAGTCACGCATCTGGCCACCGTTCGGGAAACCGTCACAGCCTTCGAACAGCTTGGGATTCTCGCCCTTCTTCACCTGGGTATTGAGGTGGAAGGCAACGGAAGCCATGGAGCCCTTGTGTTGCTCGCGCGGACCGTAGACGTTGAAATACTTCAGACCCACGACCTGGGAATTGATCTCCGGCATCCAGCGGCGCACGTACTGGTCGAACAGCTGCTTGGAGTAGCCATAGACGTTGAGCGGCTGCTCGAACTTGGGATCTTCGATGAAGTTGTCGTTGCGGCCACCGTAAGTGGCGGCAGAAGAGGCGTAAATGAAGGGAATTTCACGCTCGATGCAGTAGTGGAACAGATCCTTGGAGTACTCGTAATTGACCTCCATGATGAACTTGCCGTTCCACTCAGTGGTCGCGGAGCAGGCTCCTTCGTGGAAGATCACCTCGATGCCGTCGTCCCACTCTTCAAACTCGTCACCGGAGACGATCCGCGCCTGGAACTCGTCCTTATCCATGTAATCGGCAATGGTCAGATCGACCAGGTTGACGAACTTGGTGCCGTCGGTCAGGTCATCGATGACCACGATATCGGTCCGTCCTTGAGCGTTCAGCTGCTTGACCAGATTGCTGCCGATAAAGCCAGCACCGCCAGTTACTACGATCATGGAGTTTGCCTCGCGTACGTTGATGGTCACGTGTGACTGCTTGTTAAAGCTGTGTATAGTGAGCCAATTTGAAATTGCCGAAAAGTTTATCACGGGCCGCAAGGGGATTCGACCTTGATGCAACGGGCCCGTCAGAGGGAACAGTGATGAAAACCAGAGACAGGATCATTCACAGCGCCACCGAGCTGTTCAACGATCAGGGTGAGCGCAACATCACCACCAACCACATTGCCGCGCATCTTGGCATCAGCCCTGGCAACCTTTATTACCACTTCAGGAATAAAGAAGACATCATCCACTCAATTTTTGATCAATACGCCCGCCACCTGAGCGAGAGCTTCACCCCGGCGCGCAGCAACGAGATCAAGCTTGAAAACCTGATGGGCTACCTGGATGCCATCTTCTATCTGATGTGGCAGTTCCGTTTCTTCTACGCAAACCTGCCGGACATCCTGAGTCGCGATGAGCCGCTGCAGCAGAAATACCTCAAGGCCCAGGAGCAGTTGCGTTCCTCCGTGGTCGCCCTACTCAGGAGCCTGCGTGAAGGGGGCATCATTGACGTCAACGACGAAGACCTGCCCGACCTTGGCCAGACCATCAAGATGGTGGTGACCTGCTGGATCCCGTTCCAGATTGCCCAGGCGCCCAATACCCGCATCACCAAGCCGCTGCTCTATCAGGGGGTATTGCGGGTGCTGTTCCTGCTGCGCCCCTATGTACAGCCCCAGGTGGCCGGGCAGATCCGCCAGCTGGAGCAGCATTACCGCCAACTGGCCCAACCAGCAGGGTGAGATCTGTTTCACAATTGTTGAATATCAGCACAATCATTTGAATTCACCGCAACAGATTGCAGTAAAATACTGCCCATTGTTGATAATCAGCTGAAATAGCCAATGAGGATCGAGGATGTCTAACGGATTCTATCGTCACCTGACCGAGCAACTTAGCCAGGTGCAGGCGGAAGGATTGTACAAGCAGGAGCGCATCATCACCTCGGCCCAGCAGGCCCAGATTGCGGTGGGTGGCGAGCAGGTACTGAACTTCTGTGCCAACAACTATCTGGGGCTGGCCAACCACCCTGACCTTATCGAAGCGGCCCATCAGGGGCTGGATAGCCACGGCTTCGGCATGGCCTCGGTGCGCTTCATCTGTGGCACCCAGGACAATCACAAGGTGCTGGAACAGAAGCTGTCTGCCTTCCTCGGCACCGAGGACACCATCCTCTACTCCTCCTGCTTCGATGCCAACGGCGGCCTGTTCGAGACCCTGTTCGGGGCCGAAGACGCCATCATCTCCGATGCCCTCAATCACGCCTCCATCATAGACGGCGTGCGGCTGTGCAAGGCCAAGCGCTATCGCTACGCCAACAACGACATGGCCGAACTGGAAGCCCAGCTCAAACAGGCGGATGCTGACGGTGCCCGCTTCAAGCTGATCGCCACCGACGGCGTCTTCTCCATGGACGGGGTCATCGCCGATCTCAAATCCATCTGCGATCTGGCAGACAAATACGATGCCCTGGTGATGGTGGATGACTCCCACGCCGTCGGCTTCATCGGTGAGAACGGCCGCGGCACCCACGAATACTGCGACGTGCTGGACAGGGTCGACATCATCACCGGCACCCTGGGCAAGGCGCTCGGCGGCGCCTCTGGCGGCTACACCTCCGGCAAGAAAGAGGCGATCGACTGGCTGCGTCAGCGCTCCCGCCCCTATCTCTTCTCCAACTCACTGGCGCCCTCCATCGTCTCGGCCACCATCAAGGTGATCGACATGCTAGCCGAGGGTCACGACCTGCGCGCCCGTCTGAAAGAGAACAGCCAGTATTTCCGCGAACGTATGAGCGCCGCCGGTTTCACCCTGGCAGGCGCCGATCACGCCATCATCCCTGTCATGCTGGGGGATGCCAAGCTGGCCTCCGAGATGGCGAGCCGCATGCTGGCTGCCGGCATCTATGTGGTGGGCTTCTCCTTCCCGGTTGTGCCCAAGGGCCAGGCGCGCATTCGCACCCAGATGTCCGCCGCCCACACCCGCGAGCAGCTGGACAAGGCCATCGACGCCTTCATCTGCATCGGCCGTGAACTCGGCGTCATCTGATTTGAATCAAGGGGCTGCAGCCCCTTTTTTCTGCATTCATATTGAAGGAACAACCATGAAAGCACTCTCCAAACTGCACAAAGAAGTCGGCATCTGGATGACGGACGTACCGGCCCCCGAGCTCGGCCACAACGACCTGCTGATCAAGATCCGCAAGACCGCCATCTGCGGCACCGACATCCACATCTACAACTGGGACGACTGGTCCCAGAAGACCATTCCGGTGCCCATGGTGGTCGGCCATGAATATGTCGGGGAGGTGGTCGCCATCGGCCAGGAAGTGCGCGGCTTCGCCGTGGGCGACCGGGTATCCGGCGAAGGCCACATCACCTGCGGCCATTGCCGCAACTGCCGCGCCGGCCGCACCCATCTGTGCCGCAACACCATCGGCGTCGGCGTCAACCGCCCGGGCGCCTTCGCCGAATATCTGGTGATCCCGGCCTTCAACGCTTTCAAGCTGCCGGACAACATCCCCGATGAGCTGGCCGCCATCTTCGATCCGTTCGGCAACGCCGTGCACACCGCCCTCTCCTTCGACCTGGTGGGTGAAGACGTGCTGATCACGGGCGCAGGCCCCATCGGCATCATGGCTGCCGCCGTCTGTCGCCATGTCGGTGCCCGCCATGTGGTGATCACTGACGTCAACGAATACCGGCTGGCGCTGGCCCGCAAGATGGGCGCCACCCGCGCCGTCAACGTGGCCAAGGAGAAACTCTCCGATGTGATGAGCGAGCTGGGCATGACCGAAGGCTTCGATGTGGGGCTGGAGATGTCCGGTGTGCCCAGTGCCTTCCAGGACATGATCGACAAGATGAACCACGGCGGCAAGATCGCCATGCTCGGCATCCCGCCCGCCACCATGGCCATCGACTGGAACAAGGTGATCTTCAAGGGTTTGTTTATCAAAGGGATCTACGGTCGCGAGATGTTCGAGACCTGGTACAAGATGGCCAGCCTGATCCAGTCCGGACTGGATCTCTCCCCCATCATCACCCACCGCTTTGATATAGATGACTTCCAGCAGGGCTTCGATGCCATGCGCTCCGGCCAGTCCGGCAAGGTGATCCTCAGCTGGGATAAATAAGCCTCTCGGCAGCTCAATCCCATGAAACCCGGCGAAGACTGGGTTTCTTTTTCTGCGCCTCTCCTCGCCAGTTTGTGATCTGACGAAGAAACTTTGCACGCAGAGTGCTTAACACTTCACACACAAGCGTTTAAATGGCTGTAACTATTCGGTTATAATCCAGTCGTTTTCTAGGGATAATAAAAGCCTGCTGGGAGTACATGAGCGTGTTGAAAAAACTGAGCTATTTGCTGGTTGTCGGGATGACGGCTGCCAGTCTGTCCGGCGTGGTGCTTGCTGCCGATGATATGTCGCCGGAAGCGATTGCCGAACGGATCAAGCCTGTCGGTCAAGTCTATACCGCCAAGGATCTGGAAGGGATTGCGACCGCAGGCGCAGCTCCTGCGACGGCGGCCCCCTCAGGCCCGCGCGATGGCGAGGCCGTGTTCAAGGGCGCTTGCTTCGCCTGCCATGACATGGGGATTGCCGGCGCACCGAAACGCGGTGACAAGGCAGCGTGGGAGCCACGTATTGCCCAAGGCATTGATACATTGAAGAAACACGCCATCGAAGGCTTCGCTGGCAAGACCGGCGTCATGCCACCACGGGGGACTTGCGCCACCTGTAGCGATGAAGAGATCGAAAACGCCATTCACTACATGATCGACAAGCTCTAAGTGATTGAAAGGGCCGCAATTGCGGCCCTTTCAATCTGTTTACTTCCGACTACTCTTTGTAGGGTAGGCAAATCGGGAGTTTCTATGTCAGCGCAACCCATAGCACCACAGTATTCGACTCCCTTGCTGGCGTTGGTGTCCGCTATTATGGATTTCCCTGCCCCCTCCTCTGCCACGCCCAAAGATTACGGCACCCTGATCCAGCAATTGAACCAGCTCTGCCCCCTGCAGCATTTCGGCATGCTGGGCTTGTCAGAGGCCGGGCTGCACTGGATATGCGAACATCATATTTCCGACAGTTTCAAACTGCAGCTGGGGCTGGAAGAGTCACGACTCACCGAGCAGCTGACCCAGCTTGATGAAGCCCAGGGCTGGTGCGTGTTTCCCATCGAGCATGGCCAGGTGCAGTGGTTGCTGGCCTGCAGCCAGCCCAAGGAGCTGCCAACCCTGCGCCTGCTGCTGGAATGCCTCGCCAAGCGATTGAATGAAACCCAGGCCGGCTCGCAACTCTCAGAGCTGGCTTCTCCGCTCATCCGCAAGGATCCGGACTGGCAGAAAAAAATCGAGAGCATCAATCGCATCATTCGCCTGGCTAATACCCTGCCCAGCCAGGCCTTGTTCTCCCAGCTGGAAGCCGTGCTGCGCCAGATGCTGAACATCCAGGACATGCTGCTGGTGCGCATCGACAGCCACCAGTTGGAAAAGATCTATCCCGAGCTGCCGCTGCACGGCGATGAATTCATCGCGGGCATGTGTCACAGCACCAACAACATGGAGCAGCACAAGGAGCAGCTGTTCTGGTACAGCCAGCCCCTGCGGCTGCAGCAGCAGTATTTCGCCCATTTCATCATCAGCACTCCGCAGCCGCTGGAGACGGACGATCGGCTGTTCCTCGACTTCCTGCGCAGCCAGCTGACCCTGCTGCTGGAGCTGAGACGGATCCGGCAAGAGCTGCACGACATCAATTCGGAAGACTCCATCAATCAACGCCTGCAACAGCTGCGGCAGACCAACCTGAGATTGCAGAAGCAGCTCAAGCAGCATCAGGAGCTGGAGCGCAGGCTGCAGTTCGATGCCCTGCACGATCCGCTGACCCAGTTGCCGAACCGGGCTCTGCTGATGAACCACCTCAACCATGCCATGACCCACTTCCACCGTTACAAGTCACCCGGGTTCTCGCTGATCTTCATCGATGTGGATCATTTCAAGCAGGTCAATGATACCCAGGGTCACGGCGCTGGCGATCAACTGCTGAAAGAGATGAGCCGCCGCCTGCAAACCTGTATCCGGCAGAACGACATGGTGGCCAGGCTGGGGGGGGACGAGTTCGTCATCTATCTGGACAACAGCAAGAACGAGGACGACATTAGCCCAGTGCTCAATCGCATCATCAGCCGCCTCTCCTATCCCTTCCGGCTGCAAGGCAACGAGTTGAGCATCACGGTCAGCCTGGGGGTGGCCAGCGTATCGGAGCAGACCACCGACATCAGCCAGCTGCTGCATCAGGCCGATCTGGCTATGTACCAAGCCAAGCGCAACGGGCGCAGCCGCATCGTCAGCTATTCGGAAGAGTGCTCTGCCCAGACTTGGGCCTCACCGGAAGAGATGCTGGCCAGGGCCCTGCGGGAGGGCCGCATACTGCCCTATTTCCAGCCGGTGATCCGGCTCAAGGACAGCCGCCTGACCGGACTGGAGGTGATGGCTCGCTGGATCACCGAAGAGGGGGTGCTCAAGGATGCCTTCGACTTCATCCCGCTGGCGGAACAGTGCGGCCTCATTCAGGAGCTGGATTACCAGATCCTGCGCCACACCTGCCAACAGTTGAAAGAGTGGTTGCCCATCTCGGGCCAGAGCAAGTTCAAGGTCGCCATCAACCTCTCCGGCAAGCATTTGGTCAATCACGAGCAGATCATGCGGCTGATGAACATAATAGAAACCGAGGGGATAGCGCCTGGCTATCTGATCTTTGAATTCAACGAGCGGGAGCTGTCGCGGCAGGATTCCGACGCCCTCACCTCCCTGCACGAGCTGAGGGCCAAGGGCATTCAGATCAGTCTGGATGATTTTGGCACCGGCTTCTCCTCCCTCAACGCCCTGTTCCACTTCCCGGTGGATTACATCAAGGTGGATGACAGTTTCACCCATCGCATGCTGCAATCCCCCAAGGATTTGGCGCTGATCCGCGCCATGCGGGACATCTGCCAGGATCTGGACTTCACTCTGGTGGTCGAAGGCATCGAGAACCAGCAGCAGTTGCAGAAGCTGATCGACATGGGTTGCCTGATGGGGCAAGGGCGCTACATCTCCCCCCCCATGCCGGGAGCCGATATCACCCCCCTGCTCACCCAGACCAAGAGTGAGCGCGGCTAGCCGCCGACTCAATCCGTCTTGAACAATGCTCTCAGGTTGGCAACCCCAACTTGCCCCTTCTGCTGGCGCTCCTCGGCCGTCACCTTCTTCTGGTTCTCCCACTCCAGATCGTCCTGAGGCAGCTCCAGCAGGAAGCGGCTCGGCTCGGGCCGCACCGACTCGCCATACTGACGGCGCTCCTTGCAGAGGGTAAAGGTGAGCTCGGTCTGGGCACGGGTGATACCCACGTAGGCGAGGCGTCGCTCCTCCTCCACGTTGTCTTCATCTATGCTGGTCTGGTGGGGCAGCAGGCCCTCTTCCATCCCCACCATGAAGACGTAGGGGAACTCCAGTCCCTTGGAGGCGTGCAGTGTCATCAGCTGCACCTGATCGGCATCATCCTCCCCCTCGTTGCGCTCCATCATGTCGCGCAGGGTAAGGCGAGTGACCACCTGGGCCAGCGTCATGGCCTCCTCCAGCTCATCCCCCTCCAACATTTCGGTAATCCAGCGATAGAGGGTGGAGACGTTCTGCATCCGCATCTCGGCCGCCTTGGGGCTGGGGGACGTCTCATAGAGCCACTCCTCATAGTGGATCTCCTTGATCATGTCCCGCACCGCCTCCACCGGATTGCCGCGCAGCGCCTGATCGCCGAGTCGCACCAGCCAGTTGGTGAAGGCCTGCAGGGCCACCAGACCACGACCGGAGAGCGATTGTTCCAGCCCCAGCTCGAAGCTGGCGGCAAACAGGCTCTTGCCGCGCTGGTTGGCATACTGACCCAGTTTCTCGAGCGTGGTGGGGCCTATCTCCCGCCGTGGCAGGTTGACCACCCGCAGGAAGGCGGTGTCCTCGTCCGGATTCACCAGCAGCTTGAGGTAAGCCATGATGTCCTTGATCTCGGTACGGGAGAAGAAAGAGGTGCCGCCCGAGATGCGATAGGGAATACGGTTGGTCATCAACGCCTTCTCGAAGATGCGCGACTGATGGTTGCCCCGGTAGAGGATGGCGTAATCCTTGAACCGGGTGCGGTTCATGAACTTGTGGCCCATCAGCTCAGCAGCGATCCGCTCCGCCTCGTGCTCCTCATTTTTGGCAAACAGCACCTTGACCGGCACCCCGTAATCGAGCTCGGAGAAGAGCGCCTTGTCGAACACGTGAGGGTTGTTGGCGATCAATATGTTGGCGCATTTCAGAATGCGCCCCTTGGAGCGGTAGTTCTGCTCCAGCTTGATCAGCTTGAGGCTCGGAAAGTCTTCGTTGAGCAGCACCAGATTCTGCGGCTTGGCGCCACGCCAGGAGTAGATGGACTGGTCATCGTCACCAACCACGGTAAAGCGGGCCCGCTCGCCGACTATCTGCTTCACCAGCTCGTACTGGCTGGTATTGGTGTCCTGATACTCATCGACCAGCAGGTAGCGGATCTTGTTCTGCCAGCGGGTGCGCACCTCTTCGTTGCTTTTCAGCAGCAGGGTCGGCATCACGATGAGGTCATCGAAGTCTAGCGCGTTGTAGGCCACCATCTGGCGGTGATAGCGCTCGTAAAGCTGGGCCATCAGCACCTCTTCCGGCCCTTGGGCGATACGCATGGCCCGCGCCGGCAGTATGAGGTCGTTCTTCCAGTTGGAGATCTGGCTGATGAGGGCCGACAGCTTGTCCTTGTCGTTATCCAGCTCAGCCTCGGTCAGCTCCTTGAGCAGCGCCAGCTGATCTGTATCGTCGAACAGGGAAAAGTTCGCCTTGAGATTCAGACTCTTGTGCTCACGGCGTATGATGTCGAGGCCCAGGGTGTGGAAGGTGGAAACCATGAGGCCCCGCGCCTCCTTGCGACCCAGAGTCTGGCCGACCCGCTCCTTCATCTCCCGCGCCGCCTTGTTGGTGAAGGTGACGGCCGCTATGTTGCGGGCGTTATAGCCACACTGCTGCACCAGATAGGCGATCTTGTTGGTGATGACGCGCGTCTTGCCCGATCCGGCTCCCGCCAGCACCAGGCAAGGGCCGGAGACAAACTTGACCGCTTCGTTCTGATTAGGGTTGAGCTTCATGGGCCGGATCTCTTGGCTTATGATGAGGGGCGGCATTGTAACAGAAATAAGCGGGCGAGCCGCATCGCTGCGCCACACACCATCAGTCGGCAAGCATCGTGGCCTTGTGTTCGAGCGCCATTTTCAGGATCATGGCCGACTTTTCCAGATGATGACGAGGGGAGCATGAATCAGCAACAGCACGCCCGACTGCGCGGCCAGTTTCCGACCTTGGCGCAGCAGGTCAACGGCCATCCTCTGGTCTATCTGGACAACGCCGCCACCACCCAGAAACCCCTGGCGGTGCTGGATGCGATCAATCACTACTACAGTGCCGACAATGCCAACGTGCACCGCGCCGCCCATGCCCTGAGCAGCCGCGCCACCCGGGCCTTCGAGGCCGCCCGCGAGACCGTCGCCCGCTTTATCAACGCACCTCATTCCCATGAGATCATTTGGACTCGCGGTACCACTGAGGCGATCAACCTGGTCGCCCAGAGCTGGGGCCTGAGCGAGCTCAAGGCGGGGGACGAAATCATCCTCAGCACCCTGGAGCACCACGCCAACATAGTGCCCTGGCAGCTGATTGCCCAGCGCACCGGTGCCCTTATCCGGGTCATCCCCCTCGATGAACGGGGCGATCTCGATATAGCCGCCTATCTAGCCATGCTGGGGCCACGCACCCGGCTGGTAAGCGTGGCCCACGTCTCCAATGCCCTTGGTACCGTCAATCCGGTCACCCAGATGGTGGCCGCCGCCAAAGCGGTTGGCGCCGTGACACTTATCGACGGAGCCCAGGCGGTGGCTCACCTGGAGGTAGATGTGCAGGCCATAGGGTGCGACTTCTATGCCTTCTCCGGCCACAAGCTCTATGGCCCGACCGGGATCGGTGTGCTGTGGGGCAGAACCGAACTGCTGGAGCGCATGCCTCCCTGGCAAGCGGGGGGCGAGATGATCGACAGGGTCAGTTTCAGCGGCACCACCTTCAACGCCCTGCCTTTCAAGTTCGAGGCAGGCACCCCGCACATCGCCGGTGCCATAGGCCTGGCGGCCGCCATCGACTTTGTCATGCAGCAAGACAGAGGCGCACTGGCACAGCATGAACAGAGACTCATCGACTATCTGGTGGCAGGGCTGCGGCAAGTGCCGAGCCTGCTCCTCATCGGTGAACCCGGCCAGCGCGCCGGCGCCGTCTCCTTTCTGCTGCAGGATATCCACTCGCAAGATGCCGCCACCCTGCTCGACATGCAGGGCATAGCGCTGCGGATCGGCCACCACTGCGCCATGCCGCTGATGGAAAGCCTTGGTATCAGCGGCACCATGCGGGCCTCGCTGGCCTGTTACAACAATCAAGACGACGTGGATGCCTTGCTGGCAGCCCTGACCAGACTGGAGGATTTCTTTTAAGCCATGACCGATATGAAAAGCCTCGAGCACTACACCGCCATAGGCCTGGAACCCGACGCCGAAGCAATTCGCCGACAGTTCGCCGCCGCCAGCGGCTGGGAGAACCAGTACCGGCTCATCATCCAGCTCGGCAAGCTGCTGCCCGCGCTGCCCGCCGAGTGGCAGACCGAAGAGAACCGCCTGAAAGGCTGCGAGAGCCAGGCCTGGCTGAGAGGTGAGAAGAGCGAAGATGGATGCTGGCACTTTGCCTGTGATTCCGATGCCCGCATAGTACGCGGCCTTATCGTTATCGTGCTGGCGGCGCTCAACCATCAGACGGCAGGAGCGATCCAAGCCTTCGATATGGACGGCTATTTTGCCGAACTCGGGCTGGAGAAACACTTGAGCCCGTCACGGGGTAACGGGCTCAGGGCGATAGTGCTGGCAATTCGGGCTCAGGCATCGGCCTGATCACTGGCCGGGAGCACTTCTATCGCCGCTGTCATTTCAGTTGCCAGACGTTCGGCTCTGGCACCTCGCTCGGCAATCTTCTTCAATACCCGGGAGGCGGCAACCAGCCCAAAGGTCGCCGTCACCGGCGTCACGGCCCCGAAGCCGGAGGCGCAATCCATCTTCATGGTGCCATCGCTGGCCGCCTTGGCCTGACAGGTGCCGCCATTACCGTCGGGATAACTCAACTGCTCGGTTGAGAAGACACACTCCACCCCGAACTTGCGCGCCGGGTTCTTGCTGAAGTTGTGCAGCCGACGCAGATCGGAGCGCACCTTGGCCGCCAGCGGATCCTGAATGGTCTTGGCCAGATCGGCCACTGTGATTTGGGTCGGATCCATCTGCCCGCCAGCGCCGCCAGCCACTATCACAGGGATCTTGTTGCGCTTGCAGAAGGCTATCAACGCCACTTTGGCCTTGACTGAATCGATGGCGTCCACCACATAGTCAAACTCCCGCTTGATATGCTCGGCCAGGTTGTCAGGAGTGACGAAATCATCCACCTCGATCACTTCACAATCCGGATTGATGGCACGAATGCGCTCTGCCATCACTTCGGTCTTGAGGCGGCCGACCGTACCCTGCATGGCGTGGATCTGGCGATTGGTGTTGGTGATGCAGATATCATCCATGTCGATCAGGGTGATCTGATTGATGCCGGCGCGGGCCAACGCCTCGGCCGCCCAGGAGCCAACCCCGCCGATCCCCACCACGCAGACCCTGGCCTGACTGAAGGAGCCAAGTGCACTCTGACCATAAAGACGGGCAATGCCCCCGAATCGCTGTAGATATTCTGCTTTCATACCATCACCTTGCTTGAGGGCGGCCATTATAGCGGCAACCGCAGCCAGCGGCGATCATCAAGAAGGCTCGGCATGGAGAAAGGAAGAGGGGTGGATAATAGTGATAGCGAGCGCCGGGTAGTCGGAAACGAAAAAAGCCCAGTCTTTCGACTGGGCTTCTCAATTTACTGGCGGAGCGGACGGGACTCGAACCCGCGACCCCCGGCGTGACAGGCCGGTATTCTAACCAACTGAACTACCGCTCCGCTATTTGGTTAGCTTTTTGCTAAATTGTCTGCCGTTTCAACGAGGTGTCATCCTCTCGGCC
>NZ_CDBL01000058.1:0-604 GCF_000820005.1 Aeromonas piscicola
GAGAAGATGAGAAACAGGGTCGCCATCGCATATTCACCGCCCATCAGATGGGGGATGAGCTCTGTCCCCCCGCCTGTCACCGAGGGTGCAAACAGCGACAGCACGCCGAAGGTGCCCGCCACCAGCATGCCGATGGCGACAAACCGGTGGCGCTTGTTCTGATGCAGCGCCAGATAAGCATCCTGACAGGCCAGCACCAGCTTGTTGAAGACGAAGCCCAGCACCCCGAAGGTGGCCCCCATGAAGAGGAACAGCCAGAGCGCCTTCAGCGCCGGAGCGTCATAGTGCGGCAGGCTGATGACAGGCGCCTGACCCTTCATGTTCTGCAGCATCAGGGTTGCCATGATGGCAGAGATCCCCACCGCCTTGATGGCCAGGAAGGAGTAGCGAAACTGGGGGCGCATTTCCTCCATCACAAACAGGATCCCCGCCAAGGGGGCATTGAAGGCTGCGGCCAACCCACCCGCAGCCCCAGCCGCCAGCAGCGCATGGCCGTGCTCCTTCGGCAACCGGAAGATATCCGCCACCATCTTGCCCAGGTTGCCCCCGATCTGCACCGAGGGCCCCTCCCGTCCCAGCACCATGCCGGAGCTCAGGGTACAGA
>NZ_CDBL01000058.1:765-989 GCF_000820005.1 Aeromonas piscicola
GCCGGAGCTCAGGGTACAGATGCCGCCGAAGAACTTGACCGGCAACACCCGCCACCAGCGCACCGGTCGCAGATCATCCATGGCACCTTCGATCTCGGGAATGCCGGAGCCGCCCGCTTCCGGGGCGAAGGTGTGAGT
Source organism: Aeromonas piscicola (assembly GCF_000820005.1). Lineage (GTDB taxonomy): Bacteria > Pseudomonadota > Gammaproteobacteria > Enterobacterales > Aeromonadaceae > Aeromonas > Aeromonas piscicola. The sequence continues at coordinate 904 of NZ_CDBL01000058.1, forward strand.
GAGGAAGTAGCCGACAAATCCCAGCAGGGCGCTGAAACCAAAGCCCAGCAGACCGAGCTGCCACCAGGGGCGATCCGCCAGCAGCA
>NZ_CDBL01000059.1 GCF_000820005.1 Aeromonas piscicola
CCCGCCAGTGGCGGGTCTTTTTTTATGGCTGGCAGCGATGGGGCTGTCTGGGGGAGGAGGGGCTCAGCGCCCTGGCCAGCGTTGACCGACCTCGGCGTGGCGATACCAGGCCATCAGGGCCTGCTGGCCCTTGATGTCATCCACGGGCGGTGACCAGGGGGCGAAGTCCTCTTCCCGAAAGGGGGCGTAGGGGCCGTGTTTCACCTCGAAGATGACGGCGCCGGGATCCAGAGATAGCACCGCATGCCAGGTGGCGACCGGGGTCTCCAGCACCGAGGTCTCTTCCCCCAGCAGGGCGCGGGCAATCACTGTGCCTTCGTCGTCGAAGTTGAGCACCACGAAGCGCCCGCACAGGGCGGTGAGCAGCTCCCAGGTCTGCAGGTGGCGATGGGGCCGTATGTAGGTCTTTGGCTCCATGGCGATGGCGAGGCGCTGGATGGGGTCGGCCAGCTCGTCGTGCAGATTGTGGTTCATGCGCTGGCGCGGGGAGTGGGCGGCCTCGTCGGCGAGGCTGGCAAGACGGGCAACATCCAGTTTTTTCATATGCAGTTCCATGATGAGACGAAGGCAGGGTTGCGTCGGCAGAGTAGCATGCCCGCGTGCCTGCCAGGCAAGGGGCGAGCGGTAAGCAAATGTAAAAAGGGCGCCGGTCGGGCTCCCTTTTGGCATCCGAAGCTGGCGCTCACAGCTTGGCCAGCATCTCCTTGGT
>NZ_CDBL01000060.1:0-2907 GCF_000820005.1 Aeromonas piscicola
CAACAGTAGTCTTGATGCCATCAAATAGCCCGTGGTAAGAGTTGAGATCACCAATGGTGTCTTTACCGCCAACTTCGGCATATAGGTTTTGCAGTAGCTCTTTTGCTTCCTCTAGGGTCAACACCGCAAAATCATTCGGTGGCGTCAGGTATACGACTTCCAGATACTTACCCTGGGCAAAGTCATAGGGAGGCCAATAGGCATTCTTTGCGGGGATTTCTACTGGTGCTACAGGTTGTGGAGCTGGTGCCGCTCGCCCTGCTGGTGCTTGATCTCCAACAATGACAGTTCCAGACCCGATGATAACCCCGCCGCAGTCAACAGAGCCCCCAGTGATAGCCAAAGGCTTACCATTGATGAAGACGGTAGAGGAACCGGAAGCAATAGAACGGGGATGAGGTGGATTGTTTGGCTTGTCATGTGGGGCAAGGGGATCACCTACACGGGCGGCTGGGATACCGTCTATGAACACATCAGGGGATCCAGAAATGATTGCCGTGGGATGAAACCCGTCATGGTCTGTACCTATATCCCCTACTTTCGCGGCGTTCTTGCTCAAACCGTGCTCCTTGTTCTCAATGATAGTGATGACAAAAAGGGCATTTTATCATCAATGTACCAATCGAGACCATAAAAGCGTTTTCTGAAAGCGCCAATCTGTGACGTTACGCTAAAAACAGTCTACTTGCTCAATTTGATTACCGTTTAGATGCGTTAGCAAAGATTTAAGTTTTTCAAGAAGCTCATCGTATGTAATTACTTCAACATCCTTACATGAGTTTCTGAATATTTCAAAACTCTTTAATTTGTCCTCATCCTCTGGCGTTTTGCCTGCAAGCACGATGCATTTTATGACATCTGTATGATAATCAATTAATGATTTATTATTTAAGATCACGTAAGCCCATTGATTTTGTAAAGAACTCTTCTGTGTCAGAACTTGGGTAATTGCGCCACTAATTTCATAGTGTGGTGCATATACATTATTTCTGTATGGCCTTCCACTTTGAAATAGCTCAGTGGATGGTTTTTTAATTTCAACGATAGCTAAAGAACGACTACGACTCCCAAATAAAAAATCTCCAATCTGAGCCCCTTCCCCAGTTATATTTTGTGCTCTTGCATTAAACTGTGTATGTAAAAGATGAACTGGACTAGATAGCAGCATTGTCAACACAAAAGTGTTATCTTCAAAAAATCGTTGCCATTTAGGTTCTGGTAAATTTTCTTGTAGCATTCCTTCAAATTTTTTAATCATGCCTGATAGTGTCACGCGCTCAATATCAGCATGTAGTTCTAGTAACTCTTTTGGTGCACCTGTCGCAATTGTCTCTAATTCCTTCCTGATTACCCTTACTTTTTGCTTTTGTTTCTCAGCCTCGGCAACCCTACTGATTCGATTAACCTGTAATTCAACTAAGGAGCCGACTGGTCTTAGCTCTATAATCTCTGGGAACTTATCAGGATCAATGATAGTCAATATTTTTTCTTTGACGTAGTTCCTTTTAGCGGCCCTAAGCCTATCATTTCTATTTCTATTTCCTCGATTAAAGGCACGTCTTATATCATCAATTTCTTTTAACGAAAGATGAATTTCATTATCGTGTTGAGATATGCATGGTTTCAACTTGATAACTATCGTGTCCACATCCTTGATCAAAGATAAAGAAGTCCATAGTTCCCTAAGACTATTATTAAAGCCTAACCCCTGCCTGCAATCATCAAAAATATTCCACCCACTTAATTGACGGTCTATCTCGTCTTGTATATCACTGATGTTATTACCAATATTCCTTCTATTTTTTAATTGCTTACGCTCGTATACAATCTTTGAAAATTTCCCATTTTTGTTATATAGATATCGTTGAGCGTGGGGATTTGTAAAAATAGGGAATGTCTCTATACGGTCATCGTACACTCTTGCAAGTTCATGCCACTCGTCTTTAGGTCTAGACCATAATTTTAATGGGTTTTCAGACGTTTTTTCAAATGTCTGTAAATATAAAGATGAATGATCGTCCCTTACGACCAAATCCAATTCCGGATAGATATATGCTAAATCGCTTAATTCTACACTTTCTTCTGCCATATTTTATCCTTTAAATAATTATTTTTGATCGTTCGGCTGATTAATGACCTTTACTGCTTGTAGTGAAGGATTAAATGCACCTATCAGATATCCTTCACCCTTTGAAACCAGACCACCCCACACACATGCAAAAAAATTATTGAAACAATTAGTCCTCCACCATCGGTAGATTCATCCACACTAATTCTTAAGTTAAAAATGCTATAAATCGCCATCACACCGTAAAATCCAACATTTCTTGCAGAGTTCAATTGTTGCCCATGGAGCCCACCAATCAAATTACTGTCAATAATGTGTACCACTAAAAAAAGATTTATAGATGCAATTACTATTGACCCTACGAATGTTGGTATTCCACTTGGCATGAATTTAACAGCCATGGCACAGGTAAATGTTATAGCAACACTCATAGTTAGAGCATATAATGCTCCATTTTGTGCAATCTCAATATCTTGCGTTTGAGCTGTTTCAAAAAGTGACATAGAAGATAGTCCACCAACGATCAGCGTTACTAGACTCACAATAGCTACAGTAAATTGAATTGGTGTTGATTTGAACTCATCCAAAACCCCCTCGGTTCACTCGATATATTTATTACGGTATGATTACTAATGAATAGTATCCCAATAGGTCTGGCATAAGACAAGAAGTAACATCATGGACGATGGTATTGTTGATTGAATGATAATCGTAATTTTTATGTTGTGTGCTATTAAACTTTATCTTAGGACTCTCGATGGACATAGTTGAGGTTGATACCACCCTGGGCATCAAGCCTGCGCTCATAACCCTGCTGCAAGACAGCGTGGCCAGCGGCG
>NZ_CDBL01000060.1:3031-5804 GCF_000820005.1 Aeromonas piscicola
TGGGATTTTTGCCGCCGCTGACGGAAGAGCAGGGGCTGGGATACTGGCAAGGGATAGAGACGGAGCTGGCGGCTGGCAACCGTCGGCTCTGGGTCGCCTTCGAGCAGCATCAGCTGGTCGGCACCCTGCAACTGGCGCTCTGTACCAAGGCCAACGGCCGCCACCGGGCCGAGGTGGAGAAGCTGATGGTGCACAGTCACGCCCGTGGCAAGGGGGTCGGCCGCGCCCTGATGGCGGCCATGGAGCAGGGGGCCAGTGACGCCGGGCGTACCCTGCTGGTGCTCGATACCCGGGTCGGCGATGTGGCATCCAGCCTCTATCGCCAGCTGGGCTATCAGGAGGCAGGCCAGATCCCGGACTTTGCCCGCAGTGCCGACGGCACCTTGGCGGCCACCCTCTTCTTCTACAAGCAGCTCTGAGTTTCCCCTGCAAAGATGGCCTTGCGCCCTGCTTCCAGAGAGGGCGCATGCTGGCCATCGGCACCTCGCAGCCTGCATCTCTTCACCCCAGATAAACCATCTAATATGCACTTTGATTAATTTAATCGAGGGATGAACCCCACTCTCCCTTCACCTGATGGCTGACGAGGCGTATGGTGTGGCAGGAAGACCCGTTTGCATACCAACCGGGTGCCACTCACTGCCTTGAGGAATCCTGTATGCCTATCCTGCCTCGTACCGTCACCTCCCCCAAAAAGTTCATCATCGGCCACGACCTTCTGCCCCAACTCCATGATCATGTGAAAGATTTTGGCGACAACGCCCTGCTCGTCAGCGACGAGTTCATTCTGGAGCGGGTGCGTGAAGAGGCGCTGGCCGGCCTGCTGCAAGCGGGCCTGAAGGGCGCGGTCGAGAAATTCAACTACGAATGTACCGACATCGAGATCCACCGCCTCGTGGATCTCGCTGAACAGCAGGGCGCCAACGTGATCGTCGGGATCGGCGGTGGCAAGACCCTGGACGTGGCGAAGGCGGTCGCCTTCTACCTGCGCCGCCCCGTGGTGCTGTTCCCCACCATAGCCTCTACCGATGCCCCCTGTACCGCGCTGGCGGTCATTTACAATCAGGCGGGCGAGTTCGAGCGCTATCTGTTCCTGCCCCAGAACCCGGACGTGGTGATCGCCGACACCGCCATCATAGCCGCAGCCCCTGTCCGCTTCTTCGCCGCCGGCGTGGGGGATGCGCTGGCCACCTATTTCGAAGCCCGCGCCTGCTATCGGGCCGATGGCATCAACCTGGTGGGAAAACGCCCCTCCCGCACCGGGCTTGGCCTGGCCCGGCTCTGCTATGAGCTGCTGGGGGAGAACATCGACATGGCGATGGACGCGGTGCGCCATCACGTCACCACACCGGCGCTGGAGCAGATCATCGAGGCCACTATCTACCTGAGCGGGGTCGGCGCCGAGGCCGGTGGTCTGGCGGCAGCCCATGCGGTCAACAACGGCATGTCGGTGGTGCCCGACCTGCACCGTGCCCAGCACGGAGAGAAGGTGGTCTTCGGGCTGCTGACCCAGCTGGTGCTGGAGCGCGCACCCCAGGCCGAGCTCGACGAGGTGATGCGCATCATCCATGTCGCCGGTCTGCCCATGACACTGCAGGAGATGGGGCTGACCCGCTTTGTCGAGAGCGAGTGGCGCAAGGTGGCGGCGCTTGCCTGCGATTCCCTCGACACCATGGGCAACATGCCCATGGCCGTGAACGAGCAGGATGTCTACGGCGCCATGATCGCGGCCAACGCCATGGCAGAGCGCTATCGGGCCCGCCATCCCAACCATTGATCAATGGATAAAACGCATCCCTGATCAATAATGACAAGGCCAGCCGTGCGGCTGGCCTTGTCTATTGCGCCCCGAAATGCTGGAATGCCCCTTCCCCTCTCAGGACAAGGAGTCACCATGATATTGGAAGTCGCTCATCTGCAGGTCATCTCGGGTCAGGCAGCCGCCTTCGAGCAGGCCTTTGGCCAAGCCCAGGCCATCATCAGTGCCATGCCGGGTTACACCGGGCACCAGTTGCAGCACTCGCTGACCGATCCCCACCGCTATCTGCTGTTGGTCAGCTGGCAGCGGCTCGAAGATCACACTCAGGGCTTTCGCGGCTCACCCCAGTACCAGCAGTGGAAGGCATTGTTGCATCACTTCTACGACCCCTTCCCCACGGTGGAGCACTATCAGGCGGTGGCACAGTGCCAGGGGACCGGATCAGGCCAGTACGCCGGGATCTCATAGCAAACAGTCAGGGCCCGCTGGTCACGTATCCATCCCCTGCTGGGCCTGTCACTGACATGACCAGCTGGCTCTGGCGTGCTCACCAGCTGGAATATGATTATGATCACACCAGCCTGTTCATACAGGGAAGCTGCATCAGGCCAGCCGCTCGGCACGCACCCTGATCACGGGCTCGGCAAATGCCGCTTGCGCCGTGATCAGCTGCAACTCATAAGCCTGCGCCTGCCAGGTGTGCAGCAGCACAGTATCCACAGCCGCATTGGTGCGCTCAAACGCCGTCACGGCATCAAAGCCTGCCTGCAGATTGGCCAGCATCAGGGCACTGATGAGATCCCCCACCCCCACCGGCTGACGGGCAAATTCATAGAGCGGACGGGCGATCAGGTAATCCCCATCCGGGGTAGCCAAGAGCATCTCGAAGCGACCCGGCTCGCGAGCGGCGCGACCCAGATGCTTCACCAGCACCATCTTCACACCCCGGGCCAGCAACTGATGCGCCGCGGCACGGGTCTGGACCAGATCAGCCAGGTGCGTGTCACACAGTGT
>NZ_CDBL01000060.1:5982-6343 GCF_000820005.1 Aeromonas piscicola
CCAGCTCCAGCAGGTTGGGGGCCATGATGTCGGCCACCGGCAGCGCCTTTTCAGTCAGGAAGCGGGTCACGCCGGGGGCGACTATGCACCCCTTCTCCGGGTGACCCATGACGGGATCGCAGAAATAGATGGCGTCAGGATTGGCCGCCTTGACCGCAGCCACCACTGTCAGGATCTCGTCCCCCTGCTCAGCCGAGCCCAGATAGCCGCTCAGCACGGCGTCGCACAGGCCCAGCACCTCTATATCTCCCAGCCCCTTGCACAGGGCTCTGATATGGCCCGCGGGCATCGCCATCCCCTGCCAGCCTGCCGCGTACTGGGTGTGGTTGGAGAACTGCACCGTGTTGACGGGCCACACCTC
>NZ_CDBL01000061.1:0-152 GCF_000820005.1 Aeromonas piscicola
CCGGGCGAGACGCTGGCCCCGGGCCATATCTTCGACAGCAACCGCTTCACCCTGATGGCGCTCATCGCCGCCGCCGGCTGCGAGGTGATGGACTTGGGCATCATCCCCGATGATCCCGCCATACTGCGCCAGCAGCTGGAACAGGCCGCGGC
>NZ_CDBL01000061.1:222-1193 GCF_000820005.1 Aeromonas piscicola
AGCTGGAACAGGCCGCGGCCAACGCCGATCTGGTGCTGAGCTCGGGCGGCGTCTCGGTGGGCAATGCCGACTTCATCAAACAGGTGCTGGCGGAGCTTGGCCAGATAGCCTTCTGGCGCATCCAGATGCGGCCGGGCCGACCGCTGGCGTTTGGCAAGCTGGGGACTACCCCCTTCTTCGGCCTGCCGGGCAATCCGGTGGCAGCCATGGTCTGCTTCCTGCAATTTGTCGAACCCGCCATCGCTCGCCTGCAGGGCCGGGTCTGGCAGCCGCTGCGCCTGTCGGCGCAGGCCGAGCAGAAGATGCAGAGCCGCCCTGGCCGAACCGAGTTTCTGCGCGGCGTCTTCCATCAGGATGCCAGCGGCGTGCTGCGGGTGCGCACTACCGGGCCGCAGGGCTCCGGCATTCTCAGCTCCATGGCCGAGGCCAACTGCCTGATTGAAATTGTCCCCGCCCAGCCGGCCATTACGGTCGGCGAGCGGGTCTGGATCCACCCACTCCAGGGACGAGTGGCCTGATACATCGCAAGCACCCCGCCGGGCGTGGCGGGGTGCTTGCGCCCATGACCCGAGGCTAGTCCCTTGCGCCTGAATACCCCGCTCTCCCGGCTCGATCTGCTGATCTATGGCCGCTATCGCATCGTCCACGGCCTGCGCATCGCGCTCGCCTTCATGCTCACCTTTCTGCTGACCCGCGAACTCAAGCTGCCGGAAAGCACCTGGCCGCTGATCACGCTAGTGGTGGTGATGGGCCCCATCTCGTTCTGGGGCAATGTGCTGTCACGGGCCCTGCAACGGGTGGTCGGCACCATCTTCGGCGCCGGTTGCGGTGTGGTGGCCCTCTATCTGGAGCTCTACTCCCTGCCGCTGACCCTGGTATGGTGCGGCTGCATCATGTTCCTGTGCGGCTATCTGGCACTCGGCAAGCGCCCCTACGTGGGGCTGCTCATCGGCATCACCCTGGGCGTCACC
>NZ_CDBL01000061.1:1325-2838 GCF_000820005.1 Aeromonas piscicola
GCATCACCCTGGGCGTCACCATGGGGGCCATGCCGGGGGACATAGAGACGGCGCTGTGGCGCAGTGCCGACGTGATCCTGGGCTCCCTGCTGGCGCTGCTGTTTTGCAGCATCTACCCCCAGCGCGCCTACAGCCACTGGCGGTTGCAGATGCACGACACCCTGCTGCAGGCACACCGGCTCTACCATACCCACCTCTCCCCCAATATTCTGGAGCGACCCAGGCTGGCCCAGAGCCACTCTCGCCTGCTCTCCAAGATGGTGAGCCTGCGCCCCCTGCTGACCCCGGCGGTCAAGGAGACCCGCCTTGGCAGCGCCCTGTTCGAGGCCATCCAGACCACGATGCGCAACACCCTCTGCACCCTGGAGATGCTGGCCAACACCTACTGGAGTGATCGCCAAAGCCACTTTCTGATGCAGAGTACCCCCGAGCTGCGCACCTGCCAGCAGGCGACCGAGGCCGTGATGATCCAGCTGGCGCTCATGCTCAAGAGCGGCGAATTGAAAGGGGCTGAGCAGGCCATCAGCGAGTTGCAGGAGGCCGCGACCCGGGTGCGACTCGATGCCAGAGGCGAGGCCGCCATCAGCGGCTATCTCTGGTTGAGTCTGCAGCTCACCGAACAGCTCACCCACTTGCGCCGCCTGCTGGGGCTGGTGATGTACCCGCCCCGCAGCCAGAGCCAGAGCCACACATAGCAAAACGCCCCGCAATGCGGGGCGTTGTCATATCGCGCTGACCACTCAGGCCATGTACGCAGCCAGCGTTAACTGGCATCCGCCAGCGGCTGCTCGGCCGTGAGGTAAATGGAAAAATCCTTGATCCCCGCCTCCAGTGCAGCAAAACAGTCGGGGTCTATGGCAGATCCCAGCTGCTCGGCCATCATCTCCAGCGCCTGGGGCACGGGAATGGCACCACGATAGGGACGCTTGGCGGTGATGGCATCGAAGATATCGGCCGTGGTGATGATGCGGGTCTCAAGGGCAATCTCCTCTGCCTTGAGTCCCTTGGGATAGCCCTTGCCGTCGAGCCGCTCATGATGGGCCCCCGCCACCTGGGCCAGCTCCTTGAAGGCACCGATCCGGCTCAGGATCTCCTCTGTGTAGGCGGCATGCATCTGCACCGCCACCCACTCATCGGCATCAAGCTTGCCCGGTTTGTCGAGGATGGCGTTGCTCACCCCAAGCTTGCCCACGTCGTGCAGCAGCGCGCCGCGCTTGAGCCAGCGCCGCCGTGGCTCCGGGATCCCCATCTGGGTGGCGAGGATATCGGTATAGAGTGCCACCCGGCCGCTGTGACCGGCAGTGTAAGGACTCTTGGAGTCGACCACCTGACCGAAGGCGGCGGCAATCTCGTCCAGATAATCTTCATCGAGCGCCACTTCCCCCTGCCCGGCCGGATGGATAAATACCCACTCAGCCAGCTGGGGATCCGCCAGCCCTTGCCAGAAGGGCTCATCGGCCATGGCTTCAAACTGCCTGACCAGATCGGGATCAAACCAGCTGCCGCTGCGCTC
>NZ_CDBL01000061.1:3054-3466 GCF_000820005.1 Aeromonas piscicola
TGCAGCAGCATGAAACACATCCACCACCTGACAGAGTAAAGCGATGCGAGAGAAGAGGGGTATCGCCTCACCGGCCAACTGCAGCGGCCGCCCCTTGCCATTCCAGTGCTCGTCGAGAGAGAGAATGCCACCGGCCACCTCGTCACTGAAGCGCAGCTGGCGAGCGATATCGGCACCACGGTGGCAGCGGGTCTGGATCAGTTCGTTGGCAATCTGATCGCCGTTGCGAAAGATGTGAAACAGGCTGCGAAAGCGCCCCAGCAGATCGGCCTGCAGGCCAGTGTGGCCCAGCACGAAGTTGACCACCTCGGAGAGGGAGCCATCCACCAGCTTGAAGTCGCGTTTGAAGTGCAGATCGTCGGTGAGATAGAGCTCGCAGATGCGGGCGGCATTGCTGCTGCAACCGAGATCC
>NZ_CDBL01000061.1:3687-3830 GCF_000820005.1 Aeromonas piscicola
TGCTGCTGCAACCGAGATCCTTGAGCAGCAGGGTGTAATAGAGGTCGTGGCGCTGCCCGGCATCCAGGCCAAGCCGCTCCCCCAGCCGGGAACCAATCCAGCAACAACGGATGCAGTGCCCTCTAGGTTGGCCCTCAGTCATG
>NZ_CDBL01000062.1 GCF_000820005.1 Aeromonas piscicola
GGGACACCCACCTTTTTGTGGTCTGATTATGCTCTCGTTAAAACGTGATTTATAAAATCGGATTTTTTACGACGATAGTCATCTTGCGACAGGCCTTCACAAGACATTTTGAGTTCATTGTATTGCTGAACCAGCGAAGGGTCGGCGCGCAATTTATCACGAAAAATCAGAAAAAATTCAAATTCAGAACCATTGGCCACCAGCTGAAAAGCAACGTCATCACTGGACTTTGACTCCAACATACACAGTTCCGATGTTCTCAAGGTATCGACTTTTTCTTTAAAGCCCAATGTCGTCAGGATCTGGACGGCAGCTTCGAGTTCATCACTTTCCACGCCGATAAAAATATCAAGGTCGCCTTTCGATATTGCCAGCGGAATGGAAGAGGCACCTACGTGCTCAACTCTTGCGTTCGGGAGCAAATTTTTTACTTCGCGCTCGTATCTAAGAAACAGATCTTCACAAGACGCTTGATATTGCTCAGCACGGTAAAACTTCAT
>NZ_CDBL01000063.1:0-100594 GCF_000820005.1 Aeromonas piscicola
GCGTCGCTTTTTTGTGGCCAGCCCCCAGCCCTGCAGCCCAGTGGCGACGGAGGAAACGCGCCGCTCACGGAATCCGCACTCCTCCCCCCCCACCTTCGCGCTAAAAATGTGGCGTTTTTTGCACAAATTAAATGGTGCAAATCTATCGTCTAACCCGCATCGGGACTGGGTTCTTGGGGGGAATTCAGAATTTCACAAAACGTCATTTGATGATCGTTTTGGGGTAGTTTGATCACACCCATCAGACGGCGAGAAAAACGTAAGTTATTGAGAATAAACAGATAGTTGTTACTTTTCGTGAGGATCTGGGGCTGCATGGTGGATCTGGTGCGACCAGAGAGGAAAGGCGCTTGGGCCTTATGTGGCAAGGCTTGGCGGGCAATTTTGACAAGGATCCAGAATTTCACAAATGAAGAGGCTCAGGATCACGACTGACGACAAGCAAAGTATGACGAGCTACTACCGATTAGTACTTTCCCTGCATCCTGGACTAACATCTCACTCAATAAGCACCAAAGGGCACCCATTATCTTAACCCTACCTTAAGAATAGCTGAGTAGATTTTCGGAAAGAACGAACGGACACGTAACTAACACCAGTAGGTACTTTATGAATACCAATACAGTCAACTTGCTCAACAAGGTTCCAGAGGTCACATTAACATTCTGGTTGATCAAAATGATGTCGACAACTGTTGGGGAGACTGCTGCAGACTTCTTGATCTTTAATCTGCACCTGGGCTTAACAGTTACCTCCTTACTGATGGGGGTCCTCCTCATCGCGACACTCTTGATACAAGTTCGAGCGACCAGCTATGCACCCTGGAAATATTGGCTAGCTGTTGTACTTGTGAGTATTTTCGGCACCTTGGTGACGGATAATCTAACCGACCAGATTGGAGTACCGTTGGCGGTCTCTACCAGTGTGTTTACGGTTGTGCTATTGGGCACCTTCTGGGTTTGGTATGCACAAGAAAAAACCTTGTCCATCCGTTCTATCGATACCCGCAAACGCGAACTATTTTACTGGGCAGCCATTCTCGTTACTTTCGCATTGGGTACAGCTGCAGGCGACTGGGTATCAGAGGGGCTGAACATGGGGTATATGAATGCAACATTGCTTTTCGGATCGCTGATCGCAGCCATCGCAATCGCTCATTATTGGTTCAAAATGCATACCGTGTTGGCATTCTGGATCGTTTATGTGCTGACTCGTCCACTTGGTGCTTCAATTGGCGACTGGTTATCACAATCTGAAAAACATGGAGGTCTGGGATTTGGTGTCACTAGTACCAGTTTAGTTTTTTTTGCCTGTATCATCATTCTGGTCGTTTATCAGTCACTGCCACATCGGATGCCTAAGCATGGTTGAAAAATGCCATGTGAATCGATACATATCAGGTAATACCAGAAATAAGACATATTAGGATCCAACCAGCATATTTACTACCAGGGGCCTCCGGCCCCTTCATCTTGATAGGAGGATTGAATGGGTTATGGAGACGTGGCAATTAATGCGGTGTTGATGTGTAAATCAGATGTCAATAATAACCCCTGTGACGCCTGGGCATTTGCGGCGCAAGAGCATTATCCCTCAAGCCCGTCAGCACAATCGAAAGGTGGCCCAAAAGGCGCATTCTTGGGACTGTGCAGTGAAGGCTTGGTACGACATGTCTCTAAACAACGTTATGCTCGTGCTATCCAGAGTGGGAACTATGCAATAAAAGCTGTGCGTGTCCTTCAACATTATGAAGATCAAGATACTGAGTTGCCAAACGCAGTGCAGCTCTGGGACGCAGTGATGAGAAAGGTCGGTAAAGAGATCGTACACAATGGCCAGATGGATGTTGTCCTAGCTCTTTGGAAGGCTGGTTTGATTATTCCAGAGAAATGATCGGTCATATCGTTTAGTGCAGACATGAGGTATGTCTGCAGGACATTTCACCTAGCGAATGTCGCCATCATAACCTTGAAGAGACTGAGTGCTTCACACCCAACCTGAATAAAAATAAACCACATCACCCAATAAATATACACATGTCAACAAATCATATTTAGATCATTAGCACTAACTTTGCGTCAATTCATAATTATCAAAATTATCATTTTGATGTTGCTGTTATCGCTGGTAGGGTTCCCATCGAGGACAACAATAAAAATGGAATTACTATGAAGAAAGGCGTTTTTTGTGCAGCAATTATCTGTGGCTTAAGTAGCTATTCACATGCTTCCAGTACCTTTGAAACATATGGTGATATTGGGCAATTTGCCATTCCTGCCATTGCTGCAGGTATCTCTTGGTATCAGGATGATAACGAAGGGCTAAAGCAATTTGGATACTCGATCCTTTCCACAACCGCAACAGTTGCGGTGCTCAAAAATACCGTTGATGCAACCCGTCCAAATGGTGGTAACAAAAGCTTTCCCTCTGGCCACACTGCATGGGCATTTAGTGGCGCCAGCTATCTGCAAGTTCGTTATGGTTGGAGTTATGGCTTGCCAGCATATGCTGCTGCTGGTGCGGTTGGCTGGTCTCGGGTTCACTCAGACAACCATTATTGGCGCGATGTCATTGCCGGAGCAGCGATCGCCACAGGATTCAGCTACCTATTTACCTCCCCTAAAGGTCCACAATTGGCTTTTTACCCCACAATCATGGAAGGAGATGCCAGAGGTATCGGGGTTAACATAACCTATTGATTTAATATCATTAACCCTCGACATCCACATTCATATTTAACTTACCAAGCTAAGATAAAAACTCCCGGCCATAAGCCGGGAATTTTACTGTTGGCATGACCGAAACAAGGCCAGGGAATGGCGCCGCATGAACTGGGCATCACCGAACAGCGCGGCATCATACCTGCGCAGTCTCATCCCCAGCAACCGACATCCTTGAGTTTTGTTCTCATCCGAACCTGTGGCAGACTGCCCGCTCATAAAAAGCAGAGCAACATCGGGGGAGCCATGGCGGCCAAAAACATCAGCGAGCTGAATCTCGACGACTTCGTTAGGATACAAAGTCCAGGCAAGGGTAGCGCCAGAGACGGCAGCCGAGTCATGGTGGGCCGAGTGGGGGATCGCGATAGCTGCGTGAAAATTGTGGACGGCAAACTACAGGTCACCGGCTCTGACGAGTTCCGTCGCACAGTCGAGGAAGCCTATGAGGCCAAGCAAACCCCATCCAGCGGATTTGGTCACTCTCCTACACCTTCACTCAAGCCAGAACCTGCACCAACCCTGAGTCGGCTGATGCCTAAGACAGACACAACCAGCGCAACTAACATCAGGGTTCCTATTCTGGTTTACCAATCTCCACGCAAGCCGGGACTCAAAGCCGACGGAACTCCTGCCGATGACATGATATTTGGGGATATGACAGCGGAAGAAATCCGACAGATACCAACATTCATGAACACAAAAATGTTCGATTTGAATGACCCTAAGCAGGCTGATCCAAAAAACCATTTTACTGACATGAGGACAATGAGCAGCCTCCTGTTTGCCAGTGGTGATATGAAAATGGTCGTGCTTGCTATGATCGCCAAGTTTGAAAAAAGTGAGGGAGGAGAGTTTAGCCACCCCACCTTAACAAAAACTGCTCGGGCTCATCCCAAAACACAAGCACTGATCAACTCTCTTACCAAACAAGTTCAAGTGCACATTCAGAGTTTGAAGGGCGAAATTAACAATGAAGATGTCCAAGCGTGGATGGCTTCATACAACGAACCAATTCGGCTACCGGCATTTAATAGCAGAACAAATGTGCTCTCCTCTCCAACCTTTCCTTTCCCTGATGCCTTTGGTGGGTTAGCGATGGCAGTTAATGATGTCTGGGCAGGTAAGGCAGAAATTGTCTCGTTTGAACGTTCAGGAAATCGCTATAGAGGGAAATTACGGATAACTCTTTATGATCATTTTGGTCTGGATGTACCAGACGTTGGGCCTGACCCAGTAACTGGACAAGCAAAGCCTTACGGCCTCTTGGCTGGCTTCCGCTCCTGGTTCGTCCTTCAACATTACGAGAGATTTGCATATAAACCATTCACAACTGTGATGATCTTCGATCAAGCTATCGGTGGGGATTTATGAAGAAATGTTTTTGGTTCTTAATAGTTAACTATCTGCTCGTACTATTTGACATATTCATTTATCACTCTGATGAATTTTCAGCCTTAAATCTTTACTACATCGTTTACCCTTTTGTTCTGATGTTCGGTCTCGTATGCGAAGTAGTATTCATCATCAAGAAGAAATGGGGTTATGCCGCAGTAAACGGTGTACTTGGCGTGGCTACTGTAGTTATTGCCGACTATCTGGGTAGATAAGCTAGACTCACGGAATATGCTGCCCAACATAGGTTTTGTTGGATCAAGCCCACTTTGTAGCCACATAAAAAAATGAATAGTCTGACACAACAAAAAGGAGGCCAAGGCCTCCTTTTCTCTTTCTCTATCGATGTGGTCATCATGTGGACACGACTTAAAATAAATCCTTTTATTTCAATTAAGTAAGTCTGTTTACCAAGGCGCCCAAAGCGCCTTTTTATTCATTTCGCAGTCAGTGCTTGCCGAGCAGCTCATTGAGTTCGTGCGCCTTGGTATGGCGCACGTCCTTGCCTTTGACGTAATAAACGATGTACTCGCAGATGTGCTGGCAGCGATCGCCAACCCGCTCGATGGCCCGCGCCGCCCACAGCACGTTCAGCACCTGGGGTATGGTGCGCGGATCTTCCATCATGTAGGTCATCAGCTCGCGAATGATGGACTCGTACTCCCGATCCACCTTGTCATCTTCCTTGTAGACGGCGATGGCCGCCTCCAGATCCATGCGGGCAAAGGCGTCAAGCACATCGTGCAGCATCTTGATGGTGCGTCGGCCCATGTTCTCGAGCGATACCAGCGGCGGCTGCGGCTTGTTGGCGTTGTCGGTCAGCATGCGGGCAATCTTGTCCGCCACGTCGCCGATGCGTTCCAGATCCGTGATGGTCTTGATGATGGCCATCACCAGGCGCAGGTCGGACGCGGTGGGCTGACGCTTGGCGATGATGCGGGTGCACTTCTCGTCGATCGCCACTTCCATGGCGTTGACCTTGTGGTCGTTGGCCACTATCTTGCGCGCTGCATCCAGATCCTGATCATGGATGGCCGCGATGGCGTCGGTCAGTTGCTGCTCCACCAGGCCGCCCATCACCAGCACCTGATTGCGCACGCTCTCAAGTTCGGCATTGAACTGACCGGAGATGTG
Organism: Aeromonas piscicola; assembly: GCF_000820005.1. Classification (GTDB taxonomy): domain Bacteria; phylum Pseudomonadota; class Gammaproteobacteria; order Enterobacterales; family Aeromonadaceae; genus Aeromonas; species Aeromonas piscicola. The sequence continues at coordinate 5,247 of NZ_CDBL01000063.1, forward strand.
TTTGTTGAGGTTCATATTATCCATACAAATAATCCTTATGCTCCGATTATGCCTTAGCCGTTGAACTGACAGGTAATCTGTTTATTGATGCTCGTCTTGTTCATACCAATAACCTTAATGCACCAACCATGCCTAGTCGTTGAACTGACAGGTAATCTGTTTATTGATGCTCGTCTTGTTCATACCAATAACCTTAATGCACCAACCATGCCTGGTCGTTGAACTGACCGGTCATCTGCTTATTGATGCTCATCTTCCTCATACCTCTAACCCTTGATTGCACCAACCACGCCTTAGCCGTAGCGACCGGTGATGTAGTCCTCGGTCTTCTTCTTGGCCGGAGTGGTGAAGATGGTGTTGGTATTCGAGTACTCGATGAGCTCGCCCATGTACATGAAGGCGGTCTGATCCGAGACCCGCGCCGCCTGTTGCATGTTGTGGGTGACGATGACCACGGTGAACTGGCTCTTGAGCTCGTTGATCAGCTCCTCGATGGTAAGGGTCGAAATCGGGTCCAGCGCCGAGGTGGGTTCATCCAGCAACAGCACTTCCGGCTCGATGGCGATGGCCCGGGCGATCACCAGACGCTGCTGCTGGCCACCGGAGAGACCGAAGGCGTTGTCGTGCAGGCGATCCTTCACCTCGTCCCACAGGGCTGCACCGCGCAGGGAGCGCTCGGCCGCCTCATCCAAAGTGCGTCTGTCGTTGATGCCCTGCAGACGCAGGCCGTAGACCACGTTCTCGTAGATGGACTTGGGGAAGGGGTTGGGGCGCTGGAACACCATGCCCACCTGGCGACGCAGGGCGGAGACATCCACCCCCTTGTCGTAGATGTTGTGGCCGTGCAGCTGGATCTCCCCCTCGATGCGGCAGATCTCCACCAGATCGTTCATCCGGTTAATGCAGCGCAGCAGGGTCGATTTACCGCAACCGGACGGGCCGATAAAGGCCGTCACCTGCCCCTTGGGGATCTTCATGTTGACGTTGAACAACGCCTGCTTGTTGCCGTAGTACAGGTTGAGATCCTTGACCTCCAACGCAGTCTGCTCAGGGCTCAGGTTGAGCAGGTCCAGCGCAGTGTGCTGGGTGGAAGCTGTCATTACGTTGATCATCTGTTACCTCAAATCAGTCGATGGCGGCGGGCATCTTGATTTGCCAGCGGCCGGAACACTTGACTGGCAAGGGGGGCGGCCGCCCGTCCCTTGCCTCACATCAGTCTGGGGTGGCTGGATTAATGTTCCAGCGACCGGAATTTTTCACGCAAGTGGTTACGAATGGCGATGGCCGTCAGGTTGAGGCCGACGATCACCGTCACCAGCAGGAAGGAGGTGGCATACACCAGTGGCCGCGCCGCCTCGACGTTGGGACTCTGGAAGCCCACATCGTAAATGTGGAAGCCCAGGTGCATGAACTTGCGCTCCACGTGCAGGTACGGGAAGTTGCCATCCATCGGCAGGGTCGGCGCCAGCTTCACCACCCCCACCAGCATCAGCGGCGCCACTTCACCGGCCGCACGGGCAATCGCCAAGATCAGGCCAGTCATGATGGCCGGGCTCGCCATGGGCAGCACGATACGCCACAGGGTCTCGGCCTGGGTGGCACCCAGAGCCAGCGAACCCTGGCGAATGGTGCTCGGGATCCGGGCCAGCCCCTCTTCGGTGGAGACGATCACCACCGGCAGGGTCAAGATGGCCAGGGTCAGCGCCGACCAGATGACGCCGGGGGAGCCAAAGGTCGGGCTCGGCAGCGCTTCCGGGTAGAACAGCTGGTCTAACGAACCACCGAGCGTGTAGACAAAGAAGCCCAGACCGAACACGCCGTAGACGATAGAGGGCACACCCGCCAGATTGATCACAGCGATGCGGATGATCTTGGTCAGGCTGTTCTTGCCCGCATACTCGTGCAGATAGACAGCCGCCACCACGCCGAGCGGCGTGACTATGATCGCCATCAGGAACACCATGAAGACGGTGCCGAAGATGGCCGGGAACACGCCGCCCTCTGTGTTGGCCTCGCGGGGATCGTCGGAGACGAACTTGCCGATCTGGTGGAACCAGTAACCCACCTTGGCCAGCAGGCTCATGTCGTTGGGCCACACCACGTCCAGCACCTTGGACATGGGCATGACCACCAGCTCGCCACGCATGTCCTTGACCGTGATGGAGTCTCTGTCCGCCTGGGCACGCAGGGAGAAGAGCTGCTTCTCCAGCACCTGATAGTTGTCATTGAGGGTCTGACGCTGCTCGGCCAGCTGGGTTTTAAGCTGATCGGTCAGCTTGTCGTCCAGCTCGGCCTTGCGCTCTTTCAGGCGCAGCCGCTCCAGCTGATAGTTGATGCTGCCTATGTCCCCTTTTTGCAGATCGTCAGCCTGTTCGGAAAGATCATTGGCACGGGCCAGCACCCGTTGCAGCGCGGGATGCAGATCCTGGCTCAGCTCGCGGCCGTCCTCCTTGACCCCGACTATGTAGCCGTAGAAGTTGCCATTGGTGGCACGCTCCACCATGGCCAGCTCGGTCGGCAGGCTCTGGGACTTGATGTCGGTCTCCAGCACCCAGCGAAAATCGAGGTCGACGAACTCGCGGTTGCCGGTCTTGACCAGGTAGCGGGTCAGTAGCTCGCGCTCCTCTCCCTCCAGCGGCAAGCCTGCGGCGCGCAGCCGCTCCACCGGCACCAGTTCACGGTCGTTGATTTCGCCGATCAGCACGCTCTTGTTGCCGTTTGCGTCTTCGAGCTGCCACTCATAGATGGGGTGAGGCCAGAAGTAGACCAGACCGCGCCAGCCAATCAGCAGCAGCAGACCCAGTACCGCGACCAGGCTCAGGCTGACGGCACCGCCGGTCATCCAGATCCAGGGGGCCCCTGACTTAAACCACTTACCCATTGTCGATTCCTTGTCCATTACAGAGTCGCCCCTTACATCGAGCTATATTTTTCACGCAACCGCTGACGGACAAACTCGGCCAGGGTGTTGAACATAAAGGTGAACACAAACAGGACGAAGGCCGCGAGGAACAGCACCCGATAGTGGGAGCTGCCCACTTCCGATTCCGGCATCTCCACCGCAATGTTGGCGGCCAGGGTGCGCAGTCCCTGGAACATGGAGAAGTCCATGATGGGGGTATTGCCGGTGGCCATCAGCACTATCATGGTCTCGCCCACGGCGCGGCCAAGGCCCATCATCACTGCCGAGAAGATGCCCGGGCTGGCGGTAAGGATCACCACCCGGCTCAGGGTCTGCCAAGGGGTCGCCCCCAGTGCCAGCGAGCCCTGGGTGAGATGCTTGGGCACGGAGAAGACAGCGTCCTCGGCGATGGAGAAGATGGTGGGGATGACGGCAAAGCCCATGGCGATACCGACCACCAGCGAGTTGCGCTGGTCAAACTTGATGCCCATCTCGTGGGTCAGCCAGATGCGCGAATCGCCGTGCATGAAGGCGTTCTCGATGAGCGGGCTCACCGCGAAGGCGCCCCAGCCGATCAGCAGCAGCACGGGGATCAACAGGATGGCGTGCCACCCCTCCGGCAGCCAGGATTTGCTGCGCTCCGGCAGATAGTTCCACACCAGCGCGGTCAGCAGCATCCCCATCGGCAGCAGGATGAGCAGCAGCACAACGCCGGGCAGCGCCCCCTCTATGATGGGAGCGAGCCAGAGACCCGCCAGGAAGCCCAGGATAACGGTCGGCAGCGCCGCCATGATCTCGACCGTCGGCTTGACGTATTTGCGCAACCCGGCCGACATGAAGTAGGCGGTATAGATGGCGCCGGCAACGCCGAGCGGCACCGCAAACATCATGGCGTAAAAGGAGGCCTTAAGGGTGCCGAACACCAGCGGCACCAGACTCAGCTTGGCTTCGAAGTCATTGCTGGCGGAGGTGGATTGCCACACATACTGGGGCTCCGGGTACCCTTCGTACCACACCTCCTGCCACAGGGCAGACCAGGTCACCTCGGGGTGCTCATTCTCCACAGCGAACAGTTTGAAGCCATCCCCCTGCTGCATCAGCAACACATTGTGGCGTGGCGAGATAGCCAGGGCCGACAGGGAGCCGCCCTCGACCTTCTCGCTCAGCAGCTTGGTCTCGCCGGTGGCGTGGAAGAAGCTGACTGTGCCATCCTTGCCTGCGCTGATGAAGCCCTTGCGAAAGTGCTCCGGGGTCAGCAAGTCGACCGGGCCATCGCCCTTGAAGTCACGAATGGGGGTGAACTGGCGCTTGCCGTCCTTGGCCACTTCGAACCACTGGGAGATGACGCCGTTGTCATTGCCCACCAGCAGGGAGGAGGCACCGGAGAGCAGCTCGACCCGGGTCACGTTGGCGTTGGGGGCATTGATCTCCATGACGTTGCGCAGGGAGATGTCATTGAGGTTGTGAATGTCGTAGACGGAGAGGCGATTGCCCTCACGCACGAACAGGATGCGCAGATTGGGGGTCAGCAACAGCTGATCCACATGACGCGGCAGGGAGGGAATGCTGTAGTTCTGGGCGCTCCACTCCACCTCGCCGGAGAGGAAATTCTCCTCGCCGCTCATCACCGTCATCACGCCGCGGCCATCCTCGGTCACGGCGGCGGTGGCCATCTTCTCCTTGGTCGCCTCGAACACCATCAGCTGCAACGCTTTTCCTTGCGGATCGATCACCACGGGCGCTTCGCCGAAGGGATACTGCAGGCTGGGCTCGATGACGCGCACATCGTTGGGATAGGAGACCTTGAAGTAGGGCTGCATCACCAGCGCCTTGCCATCGGCAAAGCCGTAGGCGATGAGCTTCTGACCCGGTGCCGGCGGCGCGACCGTGGTGATGTCACCCGCGACCTGGGCCTGACCCAGGGCCTGACCCACCTTGACCTTGCCATCCCCCTGGACGGCGAAGAAGGTGACCAGCCCCTTGTCGCTGAAGCGGTAGCCAATCTCGTTCTGCTCCTCCATCCCGAGCCAGGCGGTCTTGCCCGCAACGGGCAGCGTGAACGACGCAGTCGGCTCCATGCTGGCGCCATTGAAGATGGGTTTCACCACATAGAGCAGGTAGAAAAAAATGAGCAACAGGGCCACCAGCACCAGGGCACCACCAGTGGTGACCCCGTACTTGGCCAACTTATCCTTGATACGGCGCTTTCTACTGCCCGCCATACCCAAGTTTATCGATTCCGATGACATGCAAGACCTCAATGTGAGCTAGGCTTGGCGGCATTATATGGCGGTTGCATGACAGTTTTGTTACATCGGGGCCCTCTGTGAATAGGTTATTTTGGGGGGCCATTCAGGCAGGACGTCGTCGGCAAACAGTAGTGCCAACCCTCTGTTTTATATGACGATATATGAATGAATAAAGCATGGGGGCAAGACGGCTCCCCCCCCCGTTGATATCAGACTGCGGGGCCGCCGCTTTGCTGCAGCGCTTGTCTGGCCGCTTTTTTCTCGGCGCGGCGACGCTTGAAGAAGGCCGACAGCTGGGCCGAACATGCATCGGCCATCACACCGCCGGTCAATTCGACCCTGTGGTTATGGCGCGGGTCCTGCAATATCTCGAACACGGATCCGGCTGCCCCGGTCTTAAGATCCTTCGCTCCGTACACCACCCGCTTGACCCGGCTGTGGATCAGGGCGCCAGCGCACATGCAGCATGGCTCCAGCGTCACATAAAGAGTGGTGTCGAGCAGACGGTAGTTCTCCAACCGGACACCTGCGGCGCGGATCGCCATGATTTCCGCATGGGCGCAGGCGTCATGGGCGCTGATGGAGCGATTCCACCCCTCACCGACCACCTCGTCCCCCAGCACCAGCGCGGCACCAACCGGGATCTCGCCTATCCCCTCGGCCCTGGCGGCCAGCGCCATGGCGTGGCGCATCCAGCGCTCGTCTTGCTGCGCTTGCTCAAAGGAGTCAGCATTCTCTGATAGCGTCACGCCCTTACCTCTTCGTCGTTATATTGCCTGTGCGCCTTGAACATTGGCGCCGTGCCGACCGGGATCTCACCTGTTTCCCCCTCGGCCCTGCCGGCCAGCGCCATGGCATGACGCATCCAGCGCTCGTCTTGCTGCGTTTGCTCAAAGGAGCCAGCATTCTCTGATGGCGTCACGCCCTTACCTCTTCGTCGTTATACTGCCTGTGCGCCTTGAACATTGGCGCCGTGCCGACCGGGATCTCACCCGTTTCCCCCTCGGCCCTGGCGGCCAGCGCCATGGCGTGGCGCATCCAGCGCTCGTCTTGCTGCGCTTGCTCAAAGGAGTCAGCATTCTCTGATGGCGTCACGCCCTTACCTCTTTATATTTCCTGCATGCCTTGAACATTGGCGCCGTGCCGACCGGGATCTCACCCGTTTCCCCCTCGGCCCTGGCGGCCAGCACCATGGCATGGCGCATCCAGCGCTCGTCTTGTTCGCTATGCCCCAGGCATTGTGCGATTTCTGATGGTTCCACGCCCCTGCCCTCTCTAGACGACTTGCTCATAACGGTTTGCCCTGCCTCCCGGCCAGACAGATCGCGCATCCGTCTCTTCAGTTTTATCCGGATGCGGTTATCCAGGACCAGCCCCTGCCCGACGGGTGATGACGATGTGCATGATCACCTGGCAAGGCTGCTCGCCTGGCAGTGGATCCGCGTACCGCAACACGGGGCGGCGATTATGCCAAATCTCACCTGCAGGCCCAAGCTGCATCTTGGTTGCGCAATAAAGAAGCAGTCGGCATCTCCCTGATAAAAAAGGAGTTGCACCAACCGATCCATATCATTAGACTCCTTTTCGTCAGCTCAGACTGACCTCGTCGGTGTGTAGCGCAGCCAGGTAGCGCATCTGCATGGGGTGTAGAGGGTCGGAGGTTCGAATCCTCTCACACCGACCATTTTCCCCGAAAATAGCCCAGTCTCGCGACTGGGCTATTTTTTTGCCTCGTTGCCCGCCCCCCATCGTTATTGTCCTGCCAAACGCCTTGCCCACAGAGCCATCGCTTATCGACGGCATGTTTTTTATACAGAACCACTTGAAACCGCTGGCGAGTATCGCTAGGATACGCCACTTTTCCGCCGGCAATGGATACAGGGAGGTGGAAATCCGGGTGATGGAGTCACCAACCGGCTTGCAAACCAACGAGGCAAGCACCCATGACGCAAGCAGTTGACGCACAACCCGATCTGGCCCCCCTGCCACTACCGAACGCCGAGCTCGACGATAACGAATACGGCACTGAATACGGCACCATAGTGCGCCTTGACGTGGTCGATCTGGCGGCGCCGGACGACGATTACTGATCCTGCCCCTCAAGGGATCCCCCGCACGCAATGGGAGAGTGTGGCCGCTGAGCCGTGAATTTCGCCACCCGTTCATCCTCCCAAGGGGCTAGGAAGGCCCGCTGATACAAATAACAATAAAATGCTGGAAAACTGAACATAACCAGTTGTATTCACTACTCATCACCCTCCCCTCCCCCTAAGGGCTGTCAGGCCAAGGTGATACAAACCTACGTTATTGCTCGTCACTTTCCCCTCGCTGGTGGGGTAAATTCCATTCGGCCCCCATTCGCCATCCAAGTTTTAAACAAACGTTCACTAGCCAATGTTGGCATGAGCTGGATATTCACTGGGATCGCCGATCTCATTTCATACAGCTGTTTTTTGAAAGCTTGGAGTTAGGTCGGGATTTGTTTTTGCATTTGTAATTTTATTACGTAATAAGTTACATCCCAGACTGCATTACCTCCACTGGATCACACCACCATCAGGGGGCGGAAAACAAGCGCATAACCATCTGCATAGAGCTTTTGCGCTAACCACATAAATCCATTAAAAACATCACCTTAACTACCACTCAAAAACAGGTGTTTTAAAAAAGTGGTTGACGAACAGGGCAATATTTCGCACCTTATGAATCGTGTTACCCCGTTGTTACGGGAAGTTTGAAATAACAGGGATCGACTTTAGTCGTAGTTAGTAAGTTCAAAATGTAATTCTCAAAGGAGTGAACCTTATGTCGGCACCGGCTCAGACCCACTGCAGCGCCCGCCTTCGCATCCAGGGCGAGATGCTGCCCGAATACGCGCAAATTCTGACGCCGGACGCGGTGGCTCTGATCTCCGAACTGGTGGAACGCTTTGCTCCCCAAAGAGGGGAATTGCTGAAACAACGTGTGGCACGCCAGGCCCGTATCGATGGTGGCGAGCTGCCGGACTTCCTGCCGGAAACCGCCCACATCCGCGAAGGCAACTGGACCATTCGCGGCATTCCCGCCGATCTGCAAGACAGACGGGTGGAAATAACGGGCCCGGTCGAGCGCAAGATGGTGATCAACGCCCTCAATGCCAACGTCAAGGTGTTCATGGCGGACTTCGAGGATTCGCTGGCCCCCGCCTGGAGCAAGGTGATCGAGGGTCAACTCAACCTGCGCGATGCGGTCAATGGCACCGTCTCCTACACCAGTCCCGAGGGCAAGGCATATACCCTCAATCCCGATCCGGCCGTGCTCATCTGCCGGGTGCGTGGCCTGCACCTGCCGGAAAAACATGTGACCTTCGATGGCGACCCCATCCCAGGTGGCCTGTTCGACTTCGCCCTCTACTTCCTGCACAACCATCAGGCGCTGCTGGCCAAGGGCTCGGGCCCCTACTTTTATGTGCCCAAGCTGCAGAGCCATCTGGAAGGGCGCTGGTGGAGCGAAGTGTTCGCCTGGACCGAAGACAAGTTCGGCCTGCCCCGCGGCACCATCAAGGCCACCGTGCTGATCGAAACCCTGCCTGCGGTGTTCGAGATGGATGAGCTGCTCTATCAGATGCAGGATCACATAGTCGCGCTCAACTGCGGCCGCTGGGACTACATCTTCAGCTACATCAAGACGCTGAAAAACCACCCGGATCGTGTACTGCCGGACAGACAGGTGGTGACCATGGACAAACCCTTCCTCAGCGCCTACTCACGCCTGCTGATCAAGACCTGCCACAAGCGCGGCGCGCTGGCGATGGGGGGCATGGCCGCCTTCATCCCGGCCAAAGATGCGGCCGTCAACGAGCAGGTGTTTGCCAAGGTCAAGGCGGATAAAGAACGCGAAGCCCACAACGGCCACGACGGCACCTGGGTAGCCCACCCCGGCCTCGCCGATACCGCCATGGCGGTATTCAACGCCACCATTCCTGCTGGCGCCAAGAACCAGATCGGCGTACTGCGCGAGCAGGATGCCCCCATCACAGCCGCCGACCTGCTGGCCCCCTGCGAGGGTGAGCGCACCGAGGCGGGCATGCGCACCAACATCCGGGTCGCCCTGCAATACCTGGAAGCCTGGATCAACGGCAACGGCTGCGTGCCCATCTACGGTCTGATGGAAGACGCCGCCACCGCCGAGATCTCCCGCACCTCCATCTGGCAGTGGATCCGCCACGGCAAGAGCCTGTCGAACGGCCAGGTGGTGACCAAGGCGCTGTTCCGCCAGATGCTGGCCGAGGAGCAGCAGGTGGTCAAAGCCGAGCTGGGCGATGCCCGCTGGCAGGCGGGGCGCTTTGCCGAGGCGAGCGAGCTGATGGAGCAGATCACCTGCGCCGACACCCTGATCGATTTTCTGACGCTGCCCGGTTACGAGCGGCTCTGAATCACGGGCCCCGGGCGGGGCTCGCCAATAACAAGTCAATGGAAACGTGAAATCAATGAAAGAGGGAACTGATATGGCACTGACCCGTGAGCAACAGATCCAGGCTATCGAGAAAGACTGGGCAGAAAACCCCCGCTGGAAAGGGATCAAGCGCGGCTACAGCGCCGAAGACGTGGTGAACCTGCGCGGCAGCTTGCAGCCGGTGCACACTCTGGCTCAGCGCGGCGCCGACAAACTGTGGGAGCTGATCCACGGCAGCGCCAAGAAAGGCTACGTCAACTGCCTCGGCGCCCTGACCGGTGGCCAGGCGGTGCAGCAGGCCAAGGCGGGCATAGAGGCCATCTACCTCTCCGGCTGGCAAGTGGCGGCGGACAACAACTTGTCCTCCACCATGTACCCGGATCAGTCCCTCTACCCGGCCAACTCGGTCCCGTCCGTGGTGGAGCGCATCAATAACTCGTTTGCCCGTGCCGACCAGATCCAGTGGGCCAACAAGGTGGGCCCGCAGGATGCCGGCTTCATCGACTACTTCCTGCCAATAGTGGCGGATGCCGAAGCCGGTTTCGGCGGCGTACTGAACGCCTTCGAGCTGATGAAGGGGATGATTGAAGCGGGCGCCGCCGGCGTGCACTTCGAAGATCAGCTGGCCTCGGTGAAGAAATGCGGCCATATGGGCGGCAAGGTACTGGTCCCCACCCAGGAAGCGGTACAAAAGCTGGTCGCTGCCCGTCTGGCAGCCGACGTCTGCGGCACCACGACGCTGGTGATTGCCCGTACCGACGCCAACGCGGCCGACTTGCTGACCACGGATGCAGATCCTTACGATGCCGGTTTCCTGACCGGTGAGCGCACCGCAGAAGGCTTCTACAAGGTGCAGGCGGGTATTGAGCAGGCCATCTCCCGTGGCCTGGCCTATGCCCCCTACGCAGACATGGTGTGGTGTGAAACCGCCAAGCCGGATCTGGACGAGGCGCGCAAGTTTGCCGAAGCCATCAAGGCGCAGTACCCGGACACCATACTGGCCTACAACTGCTCCCCCAGCTTCAACTGGAAGAAAAATCTGGACGATGCCACCATCGCCCGCTTCCAGCAGGAGCTGTCCGACATGGGTTACAAGTACCAGTTCATCACCCTCGCGGGTATCCACAACATGTGGTTCCACATGTACGAACTGGCCTACCAGTACGCCCGTGGCGAGGGGATGAAGCACTACGTCGAGATGGTGCAGGAGCCGGAATTTGCCGCCGCCAGCCGTGGTTACACCTTCGTGGCACACCAGCAGGAAGTAGGCACGGGTTACTTCGACAAGGTAACCACCGTCATTCAGGGTGGCCAATCTTCAGTGACCGCACTGACAGGTTCCACCGAAGAAGATCAGTTCCACTGATAACTGCATGCGAGCCACCTCGCTCGAACAAAAACCCCGGCCTGGTGCCGGGGTTTCTTTTTGCTCGCCGCTCAAGGATGCAGCGCAGACAGGCGGTCACCGTCGGATCAGAGTTCGAGGATCTCTTTGACAAAGGGAATGGTCAGCTTGCGCTTGGCGCGAAATGAGGCGTTATCGAGCTGATTGAGGGTGGTAAGCAGGGTGCGCATGTCGCGGGAGAGTCGGTTGAGCAGGAAGCGGCCCACATCGATGGGCAATTTGAAGCCCCGCAGCTCGGCACGCAGCTGCAGGGCACTGAGCTTGCCTTCATCATCCAGCTCATCGAGATGGAAACTCACCCCCCAGTCGAGGCGGGAGGCAAGATCCGGCAACTGCAGCCCCAGCTTGCGCGGTGCGCTGCAACCCGTGACTACCAGAGTACCCTCGCCCTTCTCCTGCCAGCGATTGTAGAAATCGAACAGGGCCCGCTCCCACAGCGCATTGCCGGCGATGGCTTCCAGACTGTCCAGACAGACCAGCGGCAAGCTTTCGAGGGCGTCGAGCATGCTGGGATCCAGCTGTTCGAACTGATCGAGGGAGAGATAGGCCGCCGCCGCATCGCGGGCATTGACCTCGGCGCAGGTGGCGTGCAGCAGGTGGGAGCGTCCCGATCCCTTGGCGCCCCAGAAATAGAGGAAAGGTGATCCCTGACCGATGGCCGCATTCTTGAGGGCGGTGATCAGATGAGCATTGTTGCCGGGATAAAAACTGACGAAGGTTTCATCATCCGGTAATTGTACGGCTAAAGACAGTTGGGCCGGTTGCTTCACTCGTTGGGCTTTGACTGTGACATTTGTGGCTGAGTGTATCATCGCAAAGGCAGATAGAGAACCGCCCGGACTTGGCCGGGCGGTTGGTACAAGGCAGAAATGATCAGGGTTGCGACCATTGGTAGCGCAAACCGCTGTCATTATCATCAATCTGGCGCAACCGGCTCTCCAGTTGCAAGCCGCGGATGAGCTCGGCCTTGTCCCCCTGCAATGCGAGGTTGAAGGTGACCTTGTCCCCTTCCAGCTTGCCGATCTCCACCTTGGTGACGCTGGCCATGCCCTGCAGCATCTTCTGCACCGTGATCATGCCGTCTATGCCGGACAAGCCTTCCACCACCAGGGTCTGGCTGGAGGCGACACCCGAGATGCGCGCACCATAGTTCTGCACCAGCCAGGCCGCCAGCCCATCGGCAAATCCCTGCGCCACCTCGGCCTGGGTGCCGCTGCCGCTGCCGCGGGTAAGCTCGGCCAGCTCGCCACCAGCCTTGGGTCCATAGAGGCCCCAGTCTATGCTCCACTTCTCCCCTTCCGGGGTCAGCTTGCCCAGCACCACCATCTCGGCGCCATAACGCTGGCTCGCCTTGAGGATGGGGTCGGCGAAGCGGCCCCAGACATCGGTGGCATTGACCGCCATGTTGTCATCGAGATCCATCAAGGGAATGCTGACCGGCAGGCCCAGGGCCTGGCTCTGGGTACGCAGCACGGCGGCCCAGCCATCGCTGGACTGATCCGGCAGGACGCGGCGTTCTCCCTCATTGATCACCAGCCAGATGGCTACCTGAGGCCGGGCCGGTCCAAGCAGGGCAAATTTGCTTTGGGAGATCAGGGCGTTGACCTTGGCAACGTCAAAGTCAGCCTTGAGAAACTTGACCGGCCCCACGTCCTGATAGCCGTAATGCTGCACATAGTCGCCTGGGGCGGCCAGCGCCTTGACCACGGCCGGCTGGGTGAGGATATCCCGCTTGCCGGTCACCTTGACCAGCACATCCCCCAGCGCCTGGGACTGGGCCGCCACCATGTCGCCGCTGGTGGGGGCCTTGCCCTGATAGAGATCGGTCACCTGAGCGGCTGAGACCATGAATGACAAGCCGCAGCAGAGGGCGGTCACAACACGTTTGAACATGAGAAGAGTCTCGAAATGGGAGATGGTGCTTATGGTAGCGGCAAGGCGCGCATTGCAGCAAGCTGGAGGGGGATAAACAACAGAGCCGGCAAGGCGCCGGCTCCGATTACCCCTTCCGCGTGGGAAGCGGGTCAAGGCATCAACTTACTTGGTACCGAAGATCTTGTCGCCGGCATCGCCCAGACCCGGCACTATGTAGCCTTTCTCGTTCAGGCCCTGATCGACAGAGGCACAGTAGAGTTCTACATCGGGGTGAGCCGCTTCCAGCGCCTTGATCCCTTCCGGCGCGGCAACCAGCACCAGCACCTTGATGGACTGGCAGCCTTTCTTTTTCAGCAGGTCGATGGTGGCGATCATGGAGCCGCCGGTGGCCAGCATGGGGTCGATGACCAGGGCCAGACGCTCTTCGATGTTGCTGACGATCTTCTCGAAATAAGGAACCGGTTGCAGGGTCTCTTCATCGCGGTAGATACCGACCACGCTGACGCGGGCGCTCGGCATGTGCTCCAGCACGCCATCCATCATGCCCAGACCGGCACGCAGAATAGGCACGACTGTGACTTTCTTGCCCTTGATCTGGTCAACTTCCACTGGCCCGTTCCAGCCATCGATGGTAACCTTCTCGGTTTCAAAGTCAGAGGTCGCTTCGTAGGTCAACAAACTGCCCACTTCTTTGGCCAGTTCACGGAAACGCTTGGTGCTGATATCGCCTTCACGCATCAGCCCGATCTTGTGTTTGACCAGGGGGTGTTTGACTTCAACGACTTTCATTATTATCTCCTCTAACTGCCGCAAAAAAATCGCGGAATCATACAACAAAAGCCAGCGCTTGTAGAGCTTTTCCACGCGAAAACGCGCAAACGATTTCCTTTCTGCTTTTACCCGGCCACTGTTAGAATACGCCCCGAATTTTACCCTCCACTTCTTTATATGACGGGGAATACGCGTGACTGACAAAACCTCACTGAGCTACAAGGATGCTGGCGTAGATATCGATGCCGGCAATGCACTGGTTGAACGTATCAAGGGCGTGTCAAAGCGCACTCGTCGTCCTGAAGTCCTTGGTGGTCTTGGCGGCTTTGGGGCCCTGTGTCAAATCCCTGCGGGCTACAAGGAGCCGGTCCTGGTCTCCGGCACCGACGGTGTGGGCACCAAGCTGCGTCTCGCCATCGATCTGAAAAAGCACGATACCGTCGGCATCGACCTGGTGGCCATGTGCGTCAATGACCTGATAGTGCAAGGCGCCGAGCCGCTGTTCTTCCTCGACTACTATGCCACCGGCAAGCTGGACGTAGACACGGCCGCCGCCGTGGTCACCGGCATAGGTGCGGGCTGCGAGCAATCCGGCTGCGCCCTGGTGGGCGGCGAAACCGCCGAGATGCCGGGCATGTATGAAGGGGAAGACTACGACATCGCCGGTTTCTGCGTCGGCGTGGTGGAGAAGAGCGAGATCATCGACGGCAGCAAGGTCGGTGACGGCGATGCCCTGATCGCCCTGGCCGCCAGCGGCCCCCACTCCAACGGCTTCTCGCTGGTGCGCAAGATCCTGGAAGTCTCCAAAGCCGACGTGCATCAGCCGCTGGGGGATACCACCCTGGCCAACGCCCTGCTGGAGCCGACCCGCATCTATGTCAAGCCCGTGCTCAAGCTAATCAAGGAGTGCGAGATCCACGCCCTGTCCCACATCACGGGCGGCGGTTTCTGGGAGAACATCCCACGCGTGCTGCCCGCCAACACCCAGGCAGTGATCGACGAGCAGAGCTGGCAGTGGCCGGCGGTGTTCAGCTGGCTGCAACAAGCAGGCAACGTCACCCGCCACGAGATGTATCGCACCTTCAACTGCGGCGTCGGCATGATCATCGCCCTGCCTGCGGATCAGCTCGAAAAGGCGCTGACCCTGCTCAAGGCGGAAGGCGAGAACGCATGGCACATCGGTCATATCGCCAAGGCAGCCGATGGTGAGGAGCAGGTCATCATTCAATGAATGACCGGATCAACAGCCAAATGACCTCCCCTATGAAACGCATCCTGGTGCTTGTCTCCGGCAGCGGCAGCAACCTGCAGGCCATTCTCGACAGTTGCTCCAGCGGCAAGATTGCCGGTGACGTGGTCGGTGTCATCAGCAACAAGGCCGATGCCTATGGTCTGGTTCGTGCCAAAGAGGCCGGAGTGGCGACCTCCATTCTGGCCCAGCAGCAGTTTGCCAGCCGGGCCGAGTATGACGTCGCCCTGCAGGCGCTGATGGCGGACTACCAGCCGGATCTGGTGGTGCTGGCCGGCTTTATGCGGATCCTGAGCGCCGATCTGGTGCGTCACTTCGCGGGGAGGATGCTCAACATCCACCCCTCGTTGCTGCCTAAATACCAGGGCCTGCACACCCACCAGCGCGCCATCGAGGCCGGTGACAGTGAACACGGCGCCAGCGTCCACTTCGTTACTGAAGAGCTGGACGGTGGCCCCGTGATCCTGCAGGCCCGCGTCCCCATCTTCGAAGGGGATGACGCGGACGAGGTGGCTGCCCGGGTGCAAGTGCAGGAACACAGCATCTACCCGTTGGTGGTGCAGTGGTTCTGCGAGGGAAGGCTGAGAATGCAAGGCGATGCCGTCCTGCTGGACGGTATCGCGCTTGGCCCGGCAGGCCATGCCTGCGAGTAACCGGCAAGCTATTGCAATGAAAAAGGGAGGCTTCGGCCTCCCTTTTGTTTTGTGGTTTTCCTGATTGTTCAGTCTCTCAGTTGTTGACGACCGGAGAGACTCGACCTTCCACCGCTAATCAGACCGGATTGTCGATATCGATAAAGGTCACCTCCAGCCCGTGCACGGTCGCCAGCCACTCCCCAAGCGCCTTGACGCCATAGCGTTCGGTGGCGTGGTGGCCAGCGGCGTAGAAGTGCATGCCCATCTCGCGGGCGGTGTGGATGGTCTGCTCGGAGGCTTCGCCCGAGATGAAGGCATCGATCCCCTGCTCTGCCGCCAGATTGATATAGCTCTGGCCACCACCGGTGCACCAGGCCACGGAGCGGATAAGCTCGGGGCCTGTGTCACCGCAATGCAGCGGTTCACGGCCGAGCCGCTCGGCGATGAGCTTCGCAAAGTCGCTGCCGCTCATCGGCTGTTCCAGCTTGCCCACCATGGCAACGCTCTTGCTGTTCCAGGGCTCCAGGCCCCGGCGCACCTTGATGTCCAGCAGCTTGGCGAGCTGGGCATTGTTGCCCACCTCGGGATGCACATCCAGTGGCAGATGATAGGCAAACAGGTTGATATCATGGGTCAGCAGGGTCTTGAGGCGGCGCTGCTTCATGCCGGTGATCTGGGCCGGTTCACCGCTCCAGAAGTAGCCGTGGTGCACCAGGATGGCATCGGCATCGGCGGCCACGGCCGCGTCGATCAGGGCCTGGCTGGCGGTGACGCCGGTCACCACCTTGCGAATGCGCTCGCGTCCCTCCACCTGCAGTCCATTGGGGCAATAATCCTTGATGGCGTGGGGTTCGAGCAGATGGTTCAGTACGGTTTCGAGTTTCCGATGAGAGATCATAAGGGTCCCTTGTTGAGGCTAGGTCCCCTGCTCTACCAATAAAAACAGGGTCCAGGCACAAAGCGCCAAGGACCCCATGATAATCGAGCCAGGCCGCCAAGACCATGACAGTTCCCTGGCAGGACACACCAGCCGCGCAGATATACGCGCCGGGTCGCCAGGCCCCAGGCGATGCCCGCCCCGCACTCAGGCGGGCAGATCGATCCCCGCCTCCCGCATCTGGGCAAGCTTGTAGCGCAGGGTGCGCGGGCTGATGCCGAGCCGGTCGGCCACCGCCTTGCGGCTGCCGTTACAATCTTGCAGGGTATCGAGGATGATCTGGTGCTCCTGCTGCTTGAGCTCGCTGCCCAGATGCTCGCTGCCACTGCTGCGCTCACCGACGGTGAAGCGGATCTCCTCCTCGTCCACCTCTTCCAGGATCAGGTGCTCGCAGCCGATGAGCCCGTCCGGGCTCAGGATCAGGGCACGCTGCACCACGTTGTCCAGCTCCCGCACATTGCCGGGCCAGGGGTGGGCCAGCAGGCGTTCGCGCGCTGCGTCTGTCAGCTGCGGCGTCGGCAACCCCTGCTGGCTGGCATGCAGTGCCAGCAGGTGTTCCGCCAGCGGCAATATGTCGCCGGGTCGCTCCCAGAGCGAAGTCCAGCGCAGGGGGAAGACGTTGAGACGGTAGTAGAGATCCTCGCGGAACAGGCCGTCCTGCACCGCCTTCTTGAGATCCCGGTTGCTGGTGGCGATGACCCGCACATCCAGCGGGATCAGCTTGCGGCTGCCGAGCCGCTCCACCTCTTTCTCCTGCAAGACCCGCAGCAGCTTGGCCTGCAGCCCCAGATCCATCTCGGTGATCTCGTCGAGCAGCAAGGTGCCGCCCTGAGCCTGTTCGAACTTGCCTGGGCACCCTTGCACGGCGCCGGTGAAGGCCCCCTTCTCGTAGCCAAACAGGGTCGCCTCCAGCATGTTTTCCGGGATGGCGGCGCAGTTGATAGCGACAAAGGTCTGCTCGGCGCGGCTGGAGTTGTCGTGAATGTAGCGGGCCAGCACCTCTTTCCCCGTCCCGCTCGGGCCTGTCACCATGACGGTGGCCTCGCTTCGGGCCACCCGGGTCGCCAGCTGGAACAGCTCGGCGGTCTTGGGATCCCCGTACACCACGGCGCGCTTCTCCACCTTCTGGGCCGGCACATAACGGCTGACCTGGTTGAGCAGCACCTCGGGCGAAAACGGCTTGGCGAGGTAGTCGATGGCTCCTTCGCGCATGGCGCGCACGGCCCCGTCTATGTTGGCGTAGGCGGTCATCAAGAGCACAGGCACCTGGGGATATTGCTGGCGAATGTTGGCCAGCAGGGTCAGGCCATCCATGCCCCCCATCTGGATATCCGAGATCACCATGTCAAAGCTCTGGCGCGACAACGCCAGCAGGGCGCGCTCGCCGCTGTCCGCTTCACGGCACTCGTAGCCGCCGAGCAACAGGGTATCCACCAGCGCCTCGCGCAGGCCATTGTCATCTTCCACGACCAGAATACGAGCCTGAGTCATGCGACACCTCCAAGCTGCACCGCTTGCTGATGCAGGGGGAACGACAGGGTAAAGCAGGTGCCTTCAGCGGGCACTGAGGCCACGCTGACCTCCCCCTGATGGGCACGTACCACGGATTGCACCACAGCCAGACCCAGGCCTGTGCCCTGGGAGCGGGTGGTGAAGAAGGGTTCGAAAATCTGGTTGAGCAGGTGGGCTGGCATCCCCTTGCCATTGTCGAGGATGCGCATCTCCACCCTGGCGCCGCTGCGCACCGCACTCACCAGCAGCGAGGTGGCCCCCGCCTGCTGGGCGTTGGCAATCAGGTTGTTGATGGCCCCCGCCAGCGCATTGCTGTTGGCGAGCAGGCAGAGATCCGGCTCGGGCGCCTCCATGTGCAGCTCACAGCCCTGCTGGTTGCAAAATGCCTCGGCACCAGCCTGCACCTCCGCCAGCAATCCCTGGACCGAAATGGGCGTCACCACCTGATTGTCACCGTTGCGGGCGAACAGCAGTATGTCGTTGATCTGTTTCTCCAGATCCTTGAGCCGATCCATCAACTTTTGCTGGAACTGGCTGCGAGACTCGGGCTTGAGGGTGCGGTTGGCCAGGTTGGCCGCATAGAGCATGGCGGCGGAAAGCGGTGTGCGGATCTGGTGTGCCAGCGAGGCAGCCATGTTGCCCAGGGCAGACAGCCGCTTCATGTGGTTGACTCTGTCCTGCAGTTTGCGGGTTTCGGTGAGATCCGTGATGAATACCAGCTGGCCGAGTTGATCCGGCAGCGGCTGGGTCGAAAGCTGCACCCGACGCCCATCGCGCAGGGAGATCTCGTGACCATCATCTTCACGGGGCTGGAAGCAGCGAGCGATGATCTGGCGCCAGGCCTGGCCTTCCAGCGGCTCCCCCAGCAGCGCCAGGGCGGCGGGGTTGGCACGGGTGATGCGACCCTCGCCATCGAGCAGCAATACACCGGTCGGCAGCGCCGTGAAGATAGCGTAGAGCTGGCTCACCTCATGAGACTGGAGTGGGTTGTCTTGCTGCTGGGCTGTCATAAAGCTGACCTCAAACTGGCTATTGGGTCAGGTTATTCAATTTCCATGCCACTAAAATTATCACTAAAAATCAAAGCCTTGAATAAAGGCGTCAAGGCTTTGACCCTTATACTTCCTTGCTCATCCCGTATTTTTTCATCTTCTCTACCAGGGTGGTACGACGCATGCCGAGCAAGTCGGCGGCGCGGGCCACCACCCCATCCTGGGATTCCAGGGCCTGGCGGATCAGCTCCACCTCGAGGTCGGCCAGCATCTCCTTGAGATTGACCCCCTCCTCCGGCAGCTGCATGGCACGGGAGTAACTGGCACTGTGCTCCAGTTCGGGGGGATCCTGGAACACGGCTGCCAGTGCATCGCGCTCGTCCATCTCGGTCAGCCGCTCATCCCTCGGCTCGCACGGCAGCAGGCGATAACGGCTTGGCAGGTCGGCCACATCGACTATTTGTTGCGGGTAGAGGATGAGCAATCGCTCCAGCAGGTTGGAGAGCTCGCGCACATTGCCGGGCCAGGGGTACTGCATCAGGGACTCCAGAGCCCGCTGGGTCAGGCGAATCATGCCCTGATGCTGCTCGGTATGGCGGTTGAGCAGCTCCTGCAGCAGCAAGGGAATGTCGTCGACCCGCTCCCGCAGCGGCGGCGTCTCAATCGGGAAGACATTGAGGCGATAGTAGAGATCTTCCCGAAAGCCCTGGGTGCGGATCATGGCCTCCAGATCCCGGTGGGTGGCCGCTATGATGCGCACGTCCGCCTGGATGGGCTTGCCCCCCCCCACCCGATCGAACAGCCGCTCCTGCAACACCCGCAGCAACTTGACCTGCATCGGCAAAGGCATGTCGCCGATCTCGTCGAGGAACAGGGTGCCACCCTGGGCCAGCTCGAAGCGGCCCCGGCGGGCGGCGATGGCACCGGTGAAGGCGCCCTTCTCGTGGCCAAACAGCTCGCTCTCCAGCAATTCGGCCGGGATGGCGCCACAGTTGATGGGCACGAAGGGACCCCCGCTGCGGGGAGAGAGCTCGTGAATGGCGCGGGCCACTACCTCCTTGCCGGTCCCGGACTCCCCCAGGATAAGCACATTGGCCTCGGTCTCCGCCACCTGGCTGATGAGACGGCGCACCTCCTGGATGCCCCGTCCCTTGCCCACCAGCAGACGCAGCAACGCCTGGCCCTTATCGTGGGTCTGCTGACGGGGATGCAGGGAGACAAACGCCTGACAGAAGTGCAAATGGCGGGTGAGGGATTCGTAGGTGAAGGGAGCTTCGGCGACGCCGATGAAGTTGCTGTTGGGGAAGTCCGCCTCGACCAGAGACAGGAAGGGCACCCGGGGGAAACTGGCCAGCAGCTCATCCAGCGAACGGCCGGTCAAGGTTCCCGCCAGCACCCCTTGCAGCGGGCCGGACGACTCGATGGCAACATCCAGCTCGTTCTCGACTATCTCCTGCCACGGGATCCCCATGAACGAGAGCACTGTGCCCAACTGTTGGCGCCGCTGCGCATCGGCATCAACAATCAATACTCCCATCGCCATCATACACATCCCTCTTATAATCGACGTAACTTCTTGTTTTATTGTGCATCTGTGGTCTAGCCACGCACTTTATGCAGGAGGCACAAAGTGCCAAAATTCCGACGCATTGTCAAAAATTGTCGCATTTAACCTAAGTTTATCGACGCAACTGCGGAATAAGATAAATTTTGTCGCCTCTTTTTGATGGGAAGCACAAACAAGATAACGAGACGGGACTATCGGCCACCCGTTCCCGGCCCCATGACGAGGCCAGGAATGGCGACAGGGGGTCAGTGACGGGCGTTAGTGTGAGGCGCGGCGTAGCGGCACTCGGGGAAGCGGCTGCAGGCCATGAACAGGCGGCCGGCATGAGGCCCTTTCTTGGCCTCCCGCTCGACCAGCGGGGCATCGCAACGAGGACAATGAGGCGCCTGGTGCGGGTGATCGTCCTCTTCGTCATCCACCTCGGCAAACAGGTTGTCCACCAGCTCGCTGTCTGTGGCAGAAACCAGCGCGCTCCTGACCGGGGTCGTGACGGTCGACATGGTCGAGGAACTGGACGACGAACGGCCGCCATGACGGGTCTCTTCCGTGTCGACACCATCGAGCAACAGGGGGCTGAAGGTCGGCTCGCGACGCTCACCCGGCATCAGATCGTCGGCCAGCGGCTCGGTCTTCTTGATCAGCAGCGGCAAGATCAGATCCCGCAACTCTTCCACCTGATAGTGGCTGCTTGCCGGGATCTGCAGCAGCGGCAAACCGGCGCTGTCGAAGGCAGCCTTGAGGAAGCTGTCCCTGGCTCTGCGCTTCTGCTGGCGGTGGGAGCTGTCATCGAGTTCGATGGCGCAGATGAAGGAGAGATCGGCCGGGTGGCAGAGCAGGTAATCCAGGTGCTTGGCGCTGATCTTGTTGAACGCCTGCTGCCACTTGCTTTTGCCCATGCCCGCCTCCGGGGTCAGCACATCGGCCACCCGCACCTTGGCAAACACCCGGGCCTTGTCACCGACCGCGAGATCCAGCACGCCGAGGAAGGAGCGCTCGGCCGGACTGAACAGGGTCTCCTGCACATCATAGGGCAACGGCTTGCCTTTCTTGCCTCGAGTCCAGAAGACCGCCAGCAGGAGCAGCACCAACAACACCAATCCCGATACGACAAGGGTATTCATGAGCGCACTATCCAGTTCACAAAACAAAAGAGGGGCATCACTCTACCACAGGGGCCCAGTGGCAGGCAGCGCTGAAACATGGCCCGCCCCCTCCCTTCTGCGCTTTTTCACCCTATTTACGCCGGGCGGGGCTTCATATGGCCTGTCACAGCAGGCACAATGGCTATAGAAACCCAATTCCAAGGAGAGCAGGATGCAAAAGCAATTGGTCGTGACAGTGATAGGCACAGACAAACCCGGCATAGTCGAGAGTCTGGCGGATGTCATCACTCAGCAGCAGGGCAACTGGCTGGGCAGCTCCATGAGCGAGCTGGCGGGACAATTTGCCGGCATCCTGCACGTGACAGTACCCGATGAGCACTACCGCAACCTGTGCGAAGCGCTGGTGATGCTGCCTGGCCTCACCATCAGCTTTGCCGAAGGCCAGCCCGGCCAGGAGCCGGAGCGTCAGGTGATGCTCAGCGTCACCGGCAACGACAGGGCCGGTATCGTCCACGAAGTGGCCAGCATATTGCGCCAGCTCAACATCAACGTGTCCGACCTCACCACGGGTTGCGAGCCAGCCCCCCACTCCGGTGCACCGCTCTTCTATGCCCATGCCCTGGTTGCCCTGCCACCCCAGCTCGAACTCGACGATCTGATCACCGCGCTGGAGTCTCTCTCCGACGATCTGGTGGTCGACATAGACCAGGCTTTCGCAGACTGAGCGGATGGTCATCACCCTGTCATATTTTTACGCCATTACTGCCGCGCAGACGCGACCCGACCACAGAGGCATCACATGAGCACCGACAAGCAGTATGAAGAGAAAGAGCTGAGCTGGCTCTCATTCAATGAACGGGTGTTGCAAGAGGCAATGGACAAGACGGTGCCCCTCATAGAGCGGGTCCGTTTTTTGGGTATCTTCTCCTCCAACCAGGATGAGTTCTTCAAGGTGCGGGTGTCGGACGTCAAGCGCCGCATCCTGATCAATGAAGTTCACGGCGGCGGCGACGAGGCCAAGGTGTTGCTGCGCGCCATCCAGCAGAAGGTGATGGCGCTCGGCGAAGCATTCGACAACACCTACAAGGAGCTGTTGATAGCGCTCGCCCGCCACAACATCTTCCTGGTCAACGAGAGCCAGATCTCCGAGTCGATCCAGCAGTGGCTGCGGGTCTTTTTCAGGGAGAAGGTGCTGCGCCACATCATCCCGATCCTGCTCAACAAGGAGGTCAACCCGGTCAAGTTCCTCAAGGACGAGTACACCTATCTGGCCATCGAGATGAAGAAGAATGGCCAGGTGATCCAGTATGCCCTGGTGGAAGTACCGACCGACGATCTGCCCCGCTTCTTCCAGCTGCCGCCGGAAGGGACTCGCCGCAAGAAGCAGATCATCATTCTGGACAACGTCATCCGCTTCTGTCTCGACGAGATCTTCAAGGGCTTCTTCGACTACGACGAGATAGCCGCCTACGCAGTCAAACTGACCCGGGATGCCGAGTATGATCTCTCCGACCAGCTGGATCTCAGTCTGGTGGACAAGATGAGTGACGGCTTGAAGCAACGCCTCACCGCCATGCCGGTGCGCTTCGTCTACGAGCGGGAGATGCCCGCCGCCATGATAAGCTTCTTGAAACTCAAGCTGCAGATCAGCTCCTACGACGCCATCATGCCAGGCGGGCGCTATCACAACTTCAAGGATTTCATCGGCTTCCCCAACGTGGGCCGGGATTATCTGGAAAACCCCAAGCTGCCGGCCCTCGATTGCCGCGACTTTGACGGCTTCGTCAACGCCTTCGATGCCATCGCCAAGCAGGACATTCTGCTCTACTACCCGTACCACAAGTTCCACCACTTCACCGAGCTGGTGCGCCAGGCGGCGTTCGATCCGGCGGTCAGCGCCATTCGCATCAACATCTACCGGGTCGCCAAGAAGTCGCGCATCATCCACTCCCTCATCGATGCCGCCAACAACGGCAAGAAGGTGACAGTCGTCGTCGAATTGCGCGCCCGTTTCGACGAGGCGGCCAACATCGACTGGGCCAACATTCTCACCGACGCAGGGGTCAAGGTGGTGTTCGGGGTGCCGAGCCTCAAGATCCACTCCAAGCTCTGCCTCATCACTCGCCATGAACATGGCGAGGCGGTGCGCTACGCCCATATCGGCACCGGCAACTTCAACGAGAAAACGGCGAAGATCTACACCGACTTCTCTCTGCTGACCCGCCACCCGGATATCACAGCCGAGGTGGAGGGGGTGTTCGAATACATCGAGTACCCCTATAAACGCTACAAGTTCAACCACCTGCTGGTCTCCCCCATCAACAGCCGCCGTCAGCTCTATCGACTCATCGACAACGAGCTCTCCAACGCCAAGGCGGGCCAGCCCAGCGGCATCACCCTCAAGATCAACAACCTGGTGGACAGGGATCTCATCAACCGGCTCTATGCCGCCGGCCAGGCCGGGGTGCCGATCCAGATGATCATCCGTGGCATGTGTGCCCTGCGCCCCGGCGTGCCGGGTCTCAGTGACAACATCCAGGTGATCAGCATCATAGACCGCTTCCTCGAGCACCCGCGGGTCATGGTGTTCCACAACAAGGGCAACCCCCAGCTCTATATCTCCAGCGCCGACTGGATGAGCCGCAACATAGATGGCCGGATCGAGGTGGGGACCCCCATCTATGACGAGCGCCTCAAGCAGCGCATCCTGGATATTTTGCAACTGCAGCTGAGCGACACCTGCAAGGCAAGGGTCATAGATGCAGACCAGCAAAACGCGTATGTGAAACGGGGCAACCGCCGCAAGATCCGTTCCCAGGTCGCGATTTACGACTACCTCAAACGCATAGAGTCAAACAATGGACAATAGCCTGTACGCCGCCGTGGATCTTGGCTCGAACAGTTTTCACATGGTGATCGCCCGCCTCAACGAGGGACGTCTGCAGATCGTCGATCGCATCAAGGAGCGGGTCCGGCTGGCGGAAGGAATGGATGCACAGCGCCGCATGTCGATGGAAGCCATGGGCCGGGGGCTCGACTGCCTCGCCCTGTTTGCCGAACGACTGACCAACATCAAGCCGGATCAGATCCGCATTGCTGGCACCTATACCCTGCGCCGCGCCAGCAACGCCCGCGAATTCGTGAGCGAGGCGACTAAGGTGCTGAACCATCCCATCGAGATCATCAGTGGTCAGGAAGAGGCGCGCCTCATCTATCAGGGGGTTGCCCATACCCAGCATATCGAAGGCCAGGTGCTGGTGGTGGATATTGGCGGTGGCAGCACCGAGCTCATCATAGGGGAAGGCTTCGATCACAAGGCACTCACCAGCCGCAAGATGGGCTGTGTCAGCTTCACCCAGCATTTCTTTGCCAACGGCAAGCTGAGCGAGAAGGCCTTCAACGGCGCCGTGCTGGAGACCCAGCATCAGCTCGCCCCTATCATCAACCAGTATCGCAAGTTGGGCTGGCAGAGCTGCCTCGGCAGCTCCGGCTCGATTCGAACCGTGCGCGACGTGCTGCAAGGGGAAGGCTGGACCGATGGCGCCATCACGCTGGCGGGGCTGGAGCGGCTCAAGCGGGAGATGCTCGACCACAAGCGGGTCGATCAGTTGAAACTCGCCGGCCTGACCGAGGAGCGCCAGGAGGTGTTTGCCGCCGCCGTGGCCATACTGCTTGGACTCTTTACCTCTCTGCCCATAGAGAGAATGGAGTATTCGGACGGTGCCCTGCGCGAAGGGTTGCTGTATGAATTCGAGGAGCGCTT
This sequence comes from Aeromonas piscicola, assembly GCF_000820005.1. GTDB lineage: Bacteria > Pseudomonadota > Gammaproteobacteria > Enterobacterales > Aeromonadaceae > Aeromonas > Aeromonas piscicola. Next base: position 30,641 of record NZ_CDBL01000063.1, read on the forward strand.
GCAGCACCACGACATTCGCGAGCGTACCGCGCTTGCCCTCTCCACCCACTATCGCATCGACAAGCGCCAGGCCAACCGGGTCGAGCAGAGCGTGCTGGCCCTGTTCGATGCCCTGAGCGGTCCCTGGGAGATGCCGGAGGAGCCCTATCGCGCCATCCTCGGCTGGGCGGCGCGACTGCACGAGATTGGTCTGGCCATCAACTACAGCGGCATCCATCGCCACTCCGCCTATATCTTGCAGCACACGGATCTGCCCGGCTTCAACCAGGACGATCAGGCACTGCTGGCGGCGCTGGTGCGGTTTCAGCGCAAGGGGCTCAAGCTCTCCGAGCTCCCTCCCCTGCCCAACCACGACGAGCAGACCGTGCTGCGTTGCATTCGCATCCTGCGCCTCGCCGTGGCGGCGCACCACAGGCGCCAGGACAACCTGTTGCCGGAATGGAAGGTGCAGGCAGCCGAAGATCAGCTGGTGGTCACCCTGCCGATCGATTGGTGCGACGAGAACCGCCTGCTGATGCAGAACCTGGAGAAAGAGCACCGTTATTGTCAGGAGCAGGGCTGGCCGCTGCTGTTTCAGCTGGGCTGAGCCCCACTGTTCGGCAGGCAGACAAGCAAAAAGGCAGCCCAGGCTGCCTTTTTGCTGTTTGACTCATCCGCGCCAGGTGCGGGTTACTGCAACTCGGGCAGCAACAACTTGGCCATCTCGAAGTAGATGATGAGGCCGGTACCGTCCACCAGGGTGGCGATGAAGGGGGCTGACACCACCGCCGGGTCAATCCGGAAGCGACGCAGCACCATGGGGATAATGGATGCCACAGTGGCGCTCCACAGCACGATGGCGATGATGGTAAAGGTCACAACCATGCCGATCTCGGGACCGACGCCCAGGCTCCAGGCCCGGATCCAGGCCGCCACTGCAATCGCCGCCGAGATGAGCAGACCGGTGGAGAGCTCCTTTTTCAAGACAGTCCCCAGGTTGCGCATGCTCACTTCGCCAACCGCCATGGCGCGCACTATGGTGGTGGTGATCTGGGTACCACTGTTACCGCCGGTACCAATGAGCAGCGGGATGAAGAAGGCCAGCGCGATGGCGGCTTCCAGCTGTTCCTCGAACGCCCGCAGCACAGTACCCGTATAGGCTTCGGCCACGAACAGGATCAACAGCCAGCCGATCCGCTTGCGCCACAATTGCCAGGGGGTCGCCTGCAAATAGGGAGTATCGAGCGGCGAGGAGCCGCCCTGCATCTCGGCATCCTCGGTGGATTCGAGCTCCAGGATGTCGGCGGCATCATCCACATGGAAGATACCCACCAGCTTGCCCTGCTCCTCCACCGGCAAGGTCGAGATGTCGCGGTCGATCAGCAGGCGCGCCGCCAGCTCCTGATCCGCCCGGGCGTTGATACGCACCGTATCCCTGTCCATCAGCTCGCTGACCGGCAGCAGAGGATCCGCTATCAGCAAGGATTTGAGCGCTATGCTGCCGAGCAAACGATTCTCGGTGTTGACCACATAGAGGTTCTGGAACAACTGGGCGTTGTCCCAGGCATCGTGGATCAGCTGCTTGGCACTGCCCACCGTCTCCTGATCGCCGATGGCCAAAAATTCATGGCGCATGTTGGCACCGACCGATTCGGTCGGCCAGTCGAGCAGGGAGTAGAAGGTGGACTGCACCGGCTCTGGAAAACGGGAGAGCAGCATGGTGCGATCGCTGCTACCGAGCCGGCGCAGTATGGCCAGCATGTCGCGACGGGGCATGGCCCCTTGCAACAGACCGACTATGCTGGCGTGCAGCCGCATCAGCAGGCGTCCGGCACAATCGGCCGACAACGAGCTGAGCAGCGCCGCACCCTCGGCAATGGGCAGGGTATCGAAGATGCAGTTGAGCTCTTCCGGACGCAGGGTCAGCAGTTGATCGGCACGCTGAACCGGATCCAGATTATTCTCCAGCCAGCCCTGCAGGGCGGCCAGATCGAGCAGTTGATGACGATTGAGTAGAGTCTGTGTTTTCTTCATCACAAATGACCTCATGTGATTTCAGGCTGAGCCTGAGCGCGATCGGATATCCGGTCGCTGTCTGAAAGAAAACAGCAATTTGATTGACGAGTAATAGGCAGGAAATGACGCCGTCCGGCGTGTCATCATCCCCACGTACCAGCTTTAGCACTGTATAACGTATCCGGCATGCCGGAAGCCACTTGGGTTTACACCTTAATCCGATGAAAACTGTCCTGAGCTTGGGCGTCTCTCGACGTCGTGAGATCAGTGGCCTTTGTTTATACAGGAGCCTCGCCTAACGAGATGCTGCAAAAAAATCAGCACAACCCTCTGTTGTGCGGGCTGAATGATTATCGAATGCGCTGTGTGAGTCAACCCGACAGGGAGGGCTAAATGGCCCATTGCAACAGCTTGTTACAATTGGAGAAAAAGAGGATTTAAACGAGGATATATCAGGAAGTAGCAAACAAGATACGAATGCCCCCCTGTTCATCGCATCCCGCAATGCGCTGAACAGGGGCGGAAAATATCAGCGAATATAGTCAAACAGGGTCAGTTTGCTTATTTTGCTGAAGGAGAGCTGGGAGGCGCTCAAGGCCGCATCCTCTTTGGACAAGGCGGCAATGACTTCATACAAGTCAGCCTCGGAAACCTTGGCCCTGGCCTGCTGATTGAGAGTACTCAGCCCCTCGTTTGAACCCAGTACCTGCTCCAGGCTGTTCATCCTGCCGCCAATCTCACCCAGCCCCTGATCGACATTCAGCCGGGCATTTTTCATGTGGGAAGTGGCATCCGCTACCTTCACCTGAAAATCGTCTGCCGAAATATTGGGGTCACGCAAAGCTGTAATGAAGTCGGACATGCCATCCAGAATGTTGTTGTTCTGGGGAGAGTCCAGCACAAAATTTTGCGCGGCGCCCCCTGCGGGCAGATCCAGAGTTAGCTCCAGACCATTGAAAGGGATCTTGTTGCCTGCCACATAATCACCGCTTTGCAGCAGAGCGCCACCACCATCCCGTATTTCATAGGTATCCGGTGCACCCGCCGCCGTGGTCACCGTATATTGGTTGCTGGCCAGCGCGGGGTCATAGTTGTTGCGATAAAAGCTGTCGAAATTGCCCTGATCGGCCACTCCGACCTGAATATTGGCGCTGCCCGCACTGCTGGTTCTGCGGGTCGGCACGATTTCAAACAGATTGAAGCCGGAGTCATTGGCCGCAATTTGCACCGTCGGAGAGACCTGGATATTGCGCTGGCCTGTATCCCCCTGGAAGAGGTAATTGCCGCTGGCATCCTGGACGAAGGGCTGGGTTTTGCTTTGGTTCCCACCAAAAATGAATTCGCCCTGGGAGTTCTTGCTGTTCATCAGATCGAACATCTGCTTTTGCAAGCCTTCCAGCTCGCTGGCGATCGCCTTGCGATCATCGGAGCCTACCGCCGAGTCGTTCGCCTTCTGGATCAAGGTCTGGGCACTGGTCATGGCGGTGTTGAGCGCGGTCAGCACAGTCTCTTCATGGCCCAGGCTGTTCTCAAGCAGACTGCCATTGACGCCATACTGCTTGAACAGATCTATCTCCTTGGTCAGCGCCATCTTCTGGCTCATGCCGGAGGGGTCTTCTCCCGATGTCTTGAATTTATCTCCACTCTGCAGCTGTTCATAAGCCGTGCTCAATCTTTCATTGGCGTTGTTCAGGGAGGAAATATTCCGGTTATAGACCATGTTGGTGGTAATACGCATGAACTTACCTCACTGATGACAACAGGGTATCGAAGATGGTCTTGGCCGTGCTGACCACCTGGGCCGATGCCGCATAAGACTGCTGGTAGCGGATCAGGTTGGCCGCCTCTTCTTCGAGACTCACACCGGAGACGCTCTCGAAAATATTGGTACTCTGGGTCAGCTTTGCCTCGTTGGCCTTGAGCAGCGTCTTGGCCTGGCTGGTGTTGTTGCCCACCCCGGTCACCAGGCCGGAATAGGCCTCGTTGAAGGTCATCTTGTCGTTGCTGGTGCCCGTATTGGTGCTTTTGCGCACCAGATCCTTGTTCTGCAGCTCAGCCAGTGCCAAACCATTGGCGTTGTCGGCAAAACCATCCTGATTGTAGCTCAAGGTGAAGCTGTCTTTGGGCTGTACCGTGCCGGTGATACTGAACTCGTAGCCGGGCGACTGGGTCGGGTTCGCATACACCTTGGGCCCCCCCAGCGGGCTCTCGATGGCAGCCATCAGGTTCTGGCCCTTGCTGGCAGCCGGCGCCACCCCGATCAGGGTTGTGCCGTCCGCCGCATAGACTTCGTAGTTGCCGCTGTTGTCGACCTTCACCACTTGGGGAGCCGTCGGATCCAGGGTGTTGGTACCAAAACCCGATCCCGTGCTGGTGTTGAAGACACCGTTGAGCTTGATCTCGGCAGAGCCGAAGTTGTTCTTGCTCTTGTCCGCCTTGAGGGGGGACGCCAGCGCCAGATCCTCGGGGCGGGTGGCAAGCTGCCCCAAGCCGGCGGCCGCCCGCTTGGTCGGCTGCAGCAGGATGCGATCCCCTGCTGCCGGCGTGCCGGACAGATCAATCTCTATGCCATGGCCCGGTAGCTGGAACTTGGCAGGGGGCGTGGTGCCGGTCGCCAGCGAGGTACGATTGCCGTCCTTGTCCAGCGAGAACACCTCATAACCCGTGGCGCTGCTGAACTGCACCTCGTAATCGAAGGTGGTTACTTCACTGCCCTTGCCGGGCACGAAATTAACCTTGGCGGCACCCGTGCCTGTGTTCTGGTCATAAGGCAGGCCGTCGCTGACACCAAGGGAGAAGAGATCCCCCCCCAGCTCGTTATCCAGATCCATGCCCAACCGGTTCTGCTGGTTCATGGCATCGGCCATGGCCGCGGCCAACTGACCCAGTTCGCGCTTGGCCGGCTCCAGATCATTGCGCGCGGAGAACAAGCCCCCCATGCCGCCACCAATGGTGCTTTCGTTGATACTGGTCTTGTTGGTTCCCGCGGTCAGCTGCAGCTCGGATTCGCGGGAATCAGGATTACCCGGCACGACGCTGAACTGGGCCACCCCGCCATTGAGCACCAGAGAATGCCCCGTGCTCATGTTGATTAGCATGCTGCCATTGGCCTGGGGCACTGTGCGGATCTCCATCTTCTCGGAGAGCTGGCGGATAGCTTCATCCCGCTGGTCGAACAGCATCAGGTTCTCTTCCGGCGAGCCCTGGGTACGGATGATGGCCTGGTTCAGATCGTTGATGCTGTTGATGAGGCCGTTCACCCGCTTGGTCTCGTCACCTATGGTGGTATTAATGGTGTCGGTCTGCTTGTCCAGCTGGGCCGACAGGGTATGAAAGCGGTTGACCATGCCGCTGAGCTCGCTCAGGGTGGTCTTGCGGCCGGCAATATCGGCCGGCGCTTCGTTGGCGGTGTGAAACGCCTTGAAATAGGAGGTGATGGCGGCCCCGACGCTGTTGCTGGTATCCCCCAGCAGGGTATCGGTATTGGAGAGCTGCTCGTAGCGGGTGGCCGAGGCAAAATAGGCGGAGGTGTCGCGCCGTACTTCGCCCTGGGCATAGGCATTGATGACCCGCTCAGTCAGCATGTCGCCCGTGCCCAGACCGACGGAATTGGTATAGATCAGGGTACGTTCGCGCACATAGCCCTGGCTATTGACGTTCACTATGTTGTTACTGGTGGTCTGCAGCAGTCGCTGCTGGGCCATCACACCCGAGGTACCAATTCCAAGCAGATCGCTTGCCATGACTTACAGCTCCATTTCGGTGTACTGGGCAATGGCATCACTGCGCAATACTTGTTTCAGTTTCCTGGCGTACTGGGGATCCGTCGCATATCCGGCCTGTTGCAGGGCTTCGAAATAACGGTCCGGGTTGTCCACCTTGGCCAAGGCGCCCTTGTAACGAGAGCCTGAGGTCAGGAAATCGACATAGTCGTTGAAGCTCTCTTCGAACGACTCATAAGAGCGAAACGATGCCTTCTGGCGCGAGGCCACCCCTTGCTCATATTCCAGGGTGCTGACCACCGCCTTGGGGCCTTCCCAACGCGGATCGGCCTTGATGCCGAACAGGTTGTGAGTCACCTGCCCTTCCCCGTCCTTGATCACCCGCTTGCCCCAGCCGCTTTCCAGCGCCGCCTGGGCCACCAGCACCGCCGGACTCAACCCCAGCTTGTCGGCTGCCTTCTTGGCAAGCGGCATCAGGCGATTGACGAACTCTTCCGGGGTTTCAAACACTTGCGCCGTCTTGTCCAGCGCCTTGGTTCCCTGTGCAGCCTGCACACCCTGCGCGGACCCCATGGGAGGAACCGTGCGACGGGGGCGATGCGGCACAGCCAGTGGCTGGGCATCGGCACTCATCTCTTTATCAGCAAAATCTTTGCCAACTTTTGAGGCAGAGATGAGATCGTTCGGGGCAGAGGTAGGCGGCTGGTAGGGTTTGTAGACCCGTTCGGTGCGTTGCGGCATCTTGAGCACACGCCCATCGTGACGGGTAAAGGTCTCGGGTGAGAGCTGCTTGGCCACCATCTCGGCCAGCCCCATGCCTCCCTTGCTGGTCATGTCGGCGACCCGCTGTTCATCCAGCATGCCCTCGTAGAACTGGGTGTAGCTGCTGTTCATGGGGTTGTCCTGGGTCAAAGCCTGGTTGGCCTGACGCATGCCCTGAAACAGGGTCTGGGTGAAGATAGACTCGAACTGGCGAGAGGCAGCCATGAGCGCATCGGCCTTGCCCTCTTTGCTCTGACTCAGCTGGCGCAGACGATCCAGATTCTGGATATCCTGCACCATGCCCATATTCACGCCGCTGTTGGTGTCGAACTCTGCCATTTTGCTTACCTCATTGCCGCCCGTGGCAACCCCTTGCCGCTTGTTACAATATGACCAGCTGACCTTCGATGGCGCCCGCCTGTTGCAACGCCTCCAGGATCGCCATCAGATCGCCGGGCGCCACCCCGACCTGATTCACTGCCCGCACCAGATCATCCAGAGTCGCGCCGGTATCGAGCTTGAACATGCGTCCCTTCTCTTGTTGCACGTTGATGGTGGAGTTGTTGGTGACCGCCGTCTGACCGCCCGAGAGCGGGTTGGGCTGGGACACCTGCTGATTCTCGGCTATGGTCACCGTCAGCCCACCGTGGCTGATGGCCGCCGGTTTGAGCCGCACCTGACTGCCAATGACTATGGTGCCGGTACGGGAGTTGACTATGATCTTGGCGGCCTCGCTGGCCGGGTCGACTTCCAGATTTTCGATGGTGGCGAGGTAGGAGACCCGCTGCCCCGGATCCCGCGGCGCATAGACTTTGACCGAGGTCGCATCGAGCGCCTGCGCCGTGTTGGGGCCCACCAGATCGTTGACCACGTCCGCCAGCCGGCGAGCCGTGGTGAAATCGGGTCGATTGAGGTTGAAGGTGATGGTATCGCCCTGGCTGAAGGAGTTCGGTACTTCCCGCTCTACGGTCGCGCCGTTGGCGATGCGGCCCACGGTCGGCGTATTGACTACCACCTTGGAGCCATCGGCCCCTTCGGCGCCCAGACCGCCTACCACCAGACTACCCTGCGCCACCGCATAGACACGCCCGTCCAACCCCTTCAGGAAACTTTGCAGCAGGGTGCCGCCGCGCAGGCTCTTGGCCTCGCCGATGGCCGATACCGTCACGTCTATGGTCTGGCCCGGCTTGGAGAACGGTGGTAACTCTGCATGGATGGCCACAGGTGCCACGTCCTTGATCTTGGGTTTGATGTTGTCCGGCACCTTGATACCGAAGTTGTTGAGCATGGTACGAAAGGTCTGCTCGCTGAAGGCGTTGTTCTTCTCGCCGGTACCGGGCAAGCCAACGACCAGACCGTAGCCGATCAGCTGGTTGTTACGTACCCCTTCCACCGAGCTGATGTCCTTGATACGGGAGGCGTGGGCCATTCCCAGGGGCATCAGGCAGCAGAGCAGGGTCACAAGACGGAGTGACTTCATAACATCTCCTAGAGCGGCCACCAGGGGCCATTGAAAAAGCTGGTAAGCCACCCCTGCTCCTGACTGTTGGCCAGATCGCCGGTACCGCCGTAATGGATGCGGGCATTAGCCACCTTCTGAGATGAAACGCTGTTGTCCGATGTCACATCCTCAGGGCGCAGCATGCCGGTGATCCTGATATATTCGTTGCCATTGTTGAGCATGATCCACTTCTCGCCGCGCACTATCAGGTTGCCGTTGGGCAGCACCTTGGCCACGCTGACCGAGATATTGCCCTGCAGGCTATTGCTCTGATCCGCCTTGGCCTGCCCCTTGAAGGCGCTGTTCTGGCCCAGCGACGCCGACAGATCATAAGCCCCTGCGGTAACAGGAACACCACCAAGTGTTGCCGTATTCATCGTGAGCTTATTGTCCTTGCCGCTCTGGGTATTGGCCTTCTTGGAGGCAGAGGTCGACTCGGCCAGCTCGATGGTGATGATGTCACCCACCCGGTGCGCCTTGATGTCCGAATAGATGCCGTTGACCTGATCCGGTTGAAAAATGGCCCCGGTCGGTCTGACGGAGACCGGCTCCGATTCCCCGTAAACGGGAGCAAACTCGGGGTCATCTGGCTTGGCCGTGTTGAGGGTACTGCTGCAGCCCCCCAGCGCCAGCAGCCCCAGCATCCATATGGCTTTCATCATGCGCCTCCTACCGATGTGCGCGAGACCAAAAATGAGATCATGGTGTCCAGCACCCGCTTACGTACGCTGGATCAGGAAGGACATCATGCCGTCCACCGCCGAGAGAACTTTGGAGTTCATCTCGTAGACCCGCTGGGCCTGGATCAGATTGACCAGCTCTTCGGTCACGTTGACGTTGGATGTTTCCAGCATGCCCTGCTTGATGACGCCGAGCCCGTCCGCACCGGCAGTCCCCTGAATGGGGGCACCACTGGACTGGGTCTCGACAAACATGTTTTCACCCATGGGTTGCAGGCCGGAGGCGTTGACGAAGTCCGTGGTGTTGATCTGACCCACCACCTGGGATGCTCCGTCACCCTTGAGCTGCACGGATACCTGACCATCCTCTCCCACTGTCACACTCTGGGCGTTCTCGGGGATCTGGATTTCGGGTTGCAGCGGATAGCCGTTGCCCGGGGTGACGATAGTCCCCTCGCTATTGAGGGTAAACTGACCGTTGCGGGTATAGGCGGCGCTGCCATCGGGCAACTGGATTTCGAAGTAGCCGCGGCCGCTGATCATCAGGTCCAGCGAGTTGTCCGTGGTCTGCACGTTGCCCTGGCTGTGGTTTTTCTGGGTGGCAACGACCTTGGCACCGGCCCCCAGCATCAGTCCGGATGGCCGTTCAGTGTCCGCTGAGGAGCGGCCACCGGGCTGGTTGATATTTTGGTAAAGCAGATCCTCGAAGATGGCCCGTGATTTTTTGAAACCCACGGTGCTGGCGTTCGCCAGGTTGTTCGAGGTGACCGCGATGTTGGTCTGCTGTGCATCCAAGCCGGTCTTGCTGATCCAGAGTGCAGGGTTCATTTAAAACTCCTTGATTAGCTGATACGCAGCAGCTGGGTTTGGGCTTCGTCGTTCTCTTCCGCGGTCTTCATTATTTTGACCTGGGTTTCGAACTGACGTTGCAACCGGATAAGGTTGGTCATCTCATCGACCACGTTGACGTTGCTGCCCTCGAGCGAGCCGGCGATGAGGCCGACATTGGCCGAGGCGGCTTCGGTCTGGCCATCCTTGCGACGAAACAAGCCGTCCTGCCCCTTCTCCACCGCATCGGCGGCAGGCTTTACCAGCTTGATACGCTGGAAATCCTCGGGCAAGTTGGCCGCGGCACCTTCGGGACGACCGCTGATGGTGCCGTCCCGATTGATCTCGATCTTTTCCATCGGCAACGGCAGCACTATGGGTTGTCCACCATCGTCCACGACGTTGAGGCCGGTAGAGGTCTGCAGGTTGCCGGTCGCGCTCAGCTGCAGGTTGCCCATGCGGGTATAGGCTTCGCCACCCTTGGGATCCTGCACCGCGATCCAGCCCTGACCGTCAACGGCCACGTCAAGATCCCGACCCGTGGTCATCAGCATGCCATGCTGCAGGTTTTGACCCGGCCGCTCCGTCATGGCGAACACCCGGGATGGCAGCCCTTCGCCGAACGCCTGCATGCTGCGCGCCTGCTCGAAGTCAGACTTGAAGCCGATGGTGTTGGCGTTGGCCAGGTTGTTGCCACGCACAGCCAGGCTGTTCATGTTCTCCTTGGCCCCGGACATGGCGATGTAAAGCAGGTGATCCATGGGATCCTCCGTCAAACTGATGACTCTGGAGAGAGAACTGCAATTTGAGTGCCAATACCGGATCAGGAATGAAAAGGGGGGGATAAAACAGGAAGGAAACGCTGAGAAAAAGGGCGCCGAGGCGCCCTTGTCATCGTGTTATGACTTAACGGATCTGCAGTATGGTCTGCTGCAGCGAGCTGTTCACTTCGAGCGAACGGGAGTTGGCCTGGAAGTTGCGCTGCGCCGTGATCAGGTTCACCAGCTGGGAGGTCAAGTCCACGTTGGATTGCTCCAGCGAGGAGGACTTGATGCTGCCAAAGGTGCCCGAATTGGGGGTACCCGGCAAAGCATCGCCGGAGAGCAGGGACTGGCGCCAGGAGGTATCACCCACCTGGGTCAACCCTTGCGAGTTGGCGAACTTGGCCATGGCGACCATGGCCACTTTCAAGGTGGTGGCGTTGCTGTAGGTAGCGGAGACGATGCCATCGGCGGTGATCTCGACCTTGGTCAGACGGCCAACGGTGGAACCGTCCTGGGTCAACTTGTTCACCTCAAACGGGGAGGAGAATTGGGTCACATTGGTGAGCTTGAGCTCCACCTGCTGGGTACCATCAGCGCCATTGGTGATGATGCCGGCCCCCGGTGTTCCCAGTGCTATGGTCTTGATGGTGGCCGGCGTAGTCGGCGTAATCATCTTGCCATCGGCATCAAAGGTGACGCGAGCCGCCAACGGAGGAGTGGTGGTCACGCTCGCAGCCATTGTCGTGGGTACACCACCGCTCACATCGATCGGCTTTTTGTCCTCGTACATGTACATGCGCCAGGCGGTCGGGCTCGCAGGCTGGGTAACGTTCAGCGGATCCGCCTCCTTGACGAAATATTGAGTAATGACATGGGGTGAGCCCAACGAGTCATAGATGGTGACCGAGGTCGACGCAGAATAGCTCTTGTCATTGGTCGGATCGAAGATGGAGGCGTCTGTAGCAGTATTCCCGGCCGCAAGCGGCTTGGCATCTGACGGGAAGTTGAAGCTTGCTTCAATTGTGCTGGTCTTGGTCGGCACACCTGCCTTGTCAGGGATCTGGATGGGCTTGGTAGCGTTGATGCTCACCGCCTTCGGCGTGCCATCCACGTTGACCTCATACCCCTGCAGGTAATGGCCCTGATTGTTGACCATGTAACTGTTTTCGTCGAGCTTGAAGGCCCCGGCCCGGGTATAGGTGCGATCCAGATTGGTCAGACCGTCCGAGGTCACGAAGAAACCATTGCCCTGAATGGCAAGGTCCAGCGAGTTGTTGGTGAATTGCAGTGCTCCCTGATGGAACTGCTGCGCAACAGCCCCCGTGGCCACACCATTACCGACTTGTGTCTTGGCATTGACGAAGATCGAGTTCGCATACACATCGGCAAATTCGGCTCGCGACTCCTTGAAGCCGATCGAGTTGACGTTGGCAATGTTGTTGGCGGTGACGTTCAGATCTTTTTGTGCCGCGTTGACACCGCTCAAGGCATTGTTAAATGACATATCCAGCTCCTTAGATCGATGCTGTAGGCTTGGTCGTTGGTGGTGTGGTCTGGTTGGAATTGGTTCCTGAAATTTGCAGGATATTGTTCAAAAATTCAGTTCCAAGCCCCCTCAAATTGAGGCGGGTAGGATTCGAGGCATTACCCAAGGCAACGCTATCCACTTTGCCATAAGCATATGTAGCAATAGTTTCTGACTTGCCATCCACGGTACCGCTGGCTTTGATGACATATTTGCCGGATGTGGACCGATTACCAGCCTTATCTGTCCCATCCCAGGCAACCTCAACATTGCCTAGCTGCTCTCCTTCAAGGGGAAACTCCTTGATAACCTGACCCTTTTCATTCTCAATGGTAATCTTTATATTTGAATATTTATTCGTCGTTCCGACTGCAACGACACCAGAGAGGGAACCCTCCTTGTCTAAATAGCCCATATTGCTTTGCAGCAGCACATTTTGTCCTACTAAAGAAGACGCTTGCAGGGCCTGGCTGGAGATCATCTGGTCATTAAGTTTCCCCATCTGGGTCGACAGACTCGCGATTCCTTCCGAGGTCGACATCGATGACATTTGGGACAGCATCTGGGCGTTGTCTACCGGCTTGAACGGATCTTGATAAGAGAGCTGCATGGTCAGCAGCTTCAGAAACGATGCCTGATCCAGCTCTTTCTTGGGTGTCGTTGTGCCAGTGGTCTGTGATGTGGTACGGCTGATACCGTTCACATTATTGGTTGTATCTACCATCTGTGCTTACCCCTATCAGGACTTGCCAAGCTGAAGCGTCTGCTGCAGCATCTTCTTGGCAGAATCGGCAACCTGCACATTGGTCTGATAACTGCGTGAGGCGTTGATCATGTCTGCCATCTCTTCCACCATGTTGACGTTGGGCTTGAAAATAAAGCCGTCCTTGTCAGCCATGGGGTGGCCCGGGTTGTACTCCTTGAGCAAGGGGGCCTCGCTCTCGACAATCCCCTTCACCTCGACCCCGACGGATGCCTGCTTGTCTGACATGGCCTGATCCAGCTGAGCGGCAAAGATTGGCCGCCTGGCATGGTAAGTATTTTCCACACTGGAGCTGACGCTGTCGGCGTTGGCCATGTTGCTGGCCACCGTATTGAGTCGAACAGACTGTGCACTCATTGCCGAGCCTGCAATGTCAAAGACCTTGAACAAACTCATTACTGTTCTCCTTTCAGCGCCTTCAGCAGGCCACTGATCTTGCTATTCATAAATTCGAGGGAGGTCTGGTACTCAAGGCTGTTACGCAAGAACTCGCTGCGCTCCTGCTGCACGTCTACCGTGTTGCCATCACCGGTATCAGGCTGCAGGGGATTGCGGTACTGCGTCAGGCCAGGGGCATCCGACTGCAAGGCAAAGTGCTTCTCACTGGTCGTCGCCAGACCGAACCCCTGCTGATGCTGGGCCTCTTCCAGTGCCTGTGAGAAGTTGATATCCCTGGCTTTGAAACCCGGGGTATCCGCGTTGGCAATGTTGCTGGACAACACCTCTGCACGCTTGGAGCGAACACTCAGCGCGTATTGATGAATACCAAATGCCTTGTCGAATGAAATTGCCATAGCACACCTCCTGCTTGATAAATTATTAGCAAGAGGTGTGCCAAAGGGGATTTAGGCGGGGATTATTTGACTTTGTAGACGATGCCGGGATTACAGCGGACCATTTCGAACCTATCGGTCAGACCGGCCAGTGACTCGGAAGCCCCCAGCATCAGATAACCGCCGGGATTGAGACTGGCTGCGAACTGGTTGAGGATCTTGGACTTCACTTCCGGCGCAAAATAGATGAGTACATTGCGGCAGAAGATGATGTCGAACTTGCCGAGCAGGCTGTAGCTTTCCAGCAGGTTCAGCGGCCGGAAGGTGGTCAATTTTCTGACACGCTCCACCACCCGCATCTTGTTGTCGCCATACGCTTCGAAGAACAGCTTCTTGCGCTCCGGCGACAGGCCGCGGGCCAGCGCCAGGCTGTCGTACACTCCCTCCTTGCACTGGTTGAGCATGGTACTGGAAATATCTGTGCCCACTATCTGCACGCCACCGGGCAAGGAGCCTGGCTTCTTGACCTGCTGCTCCAATGCCGTCATGGCGATGGAATAGGGCTCCTGGCCGGACGAGGACGCGGCCGACCAGATCTTGATCGGACGACCGCTCTTGCCGAGTTCAGGAAAGATTTTGTCTGTCAGCAACTGGAATGGATAGGTATCCCGAAACCACAGGGTTTCGTTGGTGGTCATGGCATCAACCACTGCCATTTTCAGGTCACGCTCACGCACACTCATCGCTCGCGTAACCAGATCAGACAGACTCTCAATACCAAACTGAGTCATCAAGGGCGAAAGCCGACTCTTGACCAGATACTGTTTGTTGTCACCCAGCACGATCCCGCTCTGTACCGCCAGAAAGTTGCTGAATTGTTTGTATAAGTCGTCCGAAAGTGTCTTCATGCAGTTTGTTCTTCTTGATTAGAGTGCGCCTTGTACGGCCTTGGCCAATTCATCTGGCTGGAATTTGGCAATGAAATTGTTCGCACCGACTTTCTGCACCATGGCCTGATTGAACACCCCACTGAGGGATGTGTGCAGAATAACATGTAAGTCCTTGAGATTGGGATTGTTGCGGATCTCGGCGGTAAAAGTATAACCGTCCATTTCCGGCATCTCGATGTCCGAGATCACCAGGGCAATCTGATCCTTGATTGGGCCATTCTTGGCCATCTCCAGCAACATGTTGAGCGCCTCACGCCCATCCTTGGCCAGCACGCACTGCACGCCGATAGCCTCGAGGGCCCGTTGTACCTGCTTGCGAGCAACGGAAGAATCGTCTGCCACCAGCACGGGGCGACCATGGGTATTGTGTTCGGCACTGGCATCCACCAGTTCGGCACTCACCTCGGTCGACACCGGAGAGATCTCGTTGAGGATACGTTCAACGTCCAGGATCTCCACCAGTTCGCCATCCACCTCGGTGACCGCCGTCATGTAGTTGATGCGACCAGCGCCTTTGGGGGGTGGCAGAATGGATTCCCAGTTCATGTTGATGATGCGCTCGACCGAGTGCACCAAGAAACCCTGCACTGAACGGTTGTACTCGGAAATGATGATGAAGCACTTGCTCAGGTCCTCGATAGGACGCTTGCCTACCGCCATGCTGAGATCGATCACCGAAATAGTCTGGCCACGGATATGGGCAACCCCGCGAATGCAGGAGTTCAACTTGGGCATGACGGTCAAAGAGGGACATTGCAACACTTCACGCACTTTGAATACGTTGATGCCAAATCTTTGACGTCCATTGAGACGAAACAACAACAACTCCAACCGGTTTTGTCCCACCAGCTGGGTACGTTGGTTGACCGAGTCCAGAATACTGGCCATAAACACTCCCTAAAAACGCTTGGCACTAATCATGCATGCGTGTTGGCTTGCGTCAGACTATCGATGTCACTACAAACGAATTCTGAAGCAAGCATAGTTAAATATGGTGATATGCGTGAACAACTTATCGGCCTGCGAGCGAAAATGATTAGTAGACTTTTCCTCACCTTACTGCTGTTTTGCGGTATTTCTCACGCCACGGCATCCGAGGTGACCAGCTATCTGCAAGAAATGGCTCAAGAGTTTGTGCTCGGCCAGCTCGATATTCCGCTCGACGCCCAGGCACAGGTGCAAGCCGCTTCCATCGATGAACGCCTGCCCCTGAGCCGCTGCGAACAGCATCTCACCATCAGTTTCCCCGCCAGGATGGAGGTGCGTCGCAACACTACCGTCTACCTCAAATGCGAGGAGGATAAACCCTGGGATCTCTATTTGCCGGTTCGGGTCAGCATACAGAAGCCCTATGTGACCGTCTCGGCGCCGGTGGCCAAGGGCGACATCCTCAGCGAAGGCATGCTGACGCTGGCCTATCAGGATCAGACGCTGATCCGCGGTGACTATCTCAGCGATCCTACCCCCCTCATAGGGGTGCGCAGCAAGCGGGAGCTCAAACCGGGTCAGCCCATACGGCTCACCCAAGTCTGCGTGGTGTGCAAAGGCGATCAGGTCACACTCAGTGCAGAAAATAGCAGCATGCAAATCAAAACCATGGCCCGAGCCTTGCAAGATGGCAGCTTCGGAGACATGATCAGACTCGTCAATATTCGTTCAGGAAAAACGGTGCAGGGAAAAGTCAGCGCAGTCGGCGCCGTGGTGGTCACCTTCTGAATGTTTTAGGTTACTTTTTTTCTAAAGTTCTGACGACCGTCACCGATAAACAGGTAAGCGAACAGCAAAGCAGACGAAGGTAAACAATATGGCTATCAACAATATCAACAACCTAGCGAACAATCGGTTGCAAAACACCGGTAGCAGCCAAGGTGCCAATACCAAACCAGCGACCTCGTCCCCCGACAACCGTGCGGCGACCGTCAAGACCGACTCCGTCTCCTTGACCAATGAGGCGCAGCAATTGCAACAGATGCAGAAAAACCTCAACTCAGCCTCTACCGGTAATGAAAGCCGGGTCGAGAGCTTGAAGAAAGCCGTGGCCAATGGTGAATATCAGGTCAACAGCGAGGCTGTTGCCAAGAAGATGTTCAGCTTTGAATCCAATCTGGACAAGCTGCTGGGATGATTGATTTACCTTCGCTGCTGCATACCCAAGACGAATACCTCTCCCAGATGCAAGGTTTGCTGGAGGAGGAATTCAACCTTCTCAGGCAGCACCAGGCACTGGCGCTGCCTGAACTGGCAGAGCGCAAGCAGAAACTGCTTGCCGATATTGAAGTGCTGGATCAAACCCTGGCCCAGATGCCCGAGCTGCAACAACAGCTGAATGCCTTTCCCGAACAGATGCATCTCCTGCGTGAGAAGCTTGATGCCTGCCAAGAACAAAATGATCTCAATGGTCGCCTGCTCGAACTCAGCATCGTCTCCAACCGCCGCCTGGCCAGCTTCCTGAGCAAGTTGCGCGATCGCAACTCCCTGACCTATGACGCCAAGGGCAATACCCGTTCCGGTACCCGCTCATTCGGCATCAAGGCCTGACCTCTCCCTTCTCGCTTCCAGTTTTCCCTCACAGCCATCCCTGATCAGCGCCTTCGTCACACACCTTACAAGATCAGACGCAGCAAGGCCTCGCTGTCCACACAGGCATGGATGCTCAATACCCCGTCTTCATAGCGGCCATAGCTTGCCGCCAGCTCTCCGCGTGGAAAACAGATGGATCCAGGATTCATCAGCACCAGCTCCCCTTCCCGCTGCAACACGGGCATATGGGTATGGCCGCTGATGAACAAGCTGCCGGCCGGCAGCTGCACCGCTTCCGGGCGATAGAGATGGCCATGGCTGACAAACCAGCGCCGGCCATCCACCAACAACTGGTTGTAGGGAGCCATCATGGGGAAATCCAGCAGCATCTGATCCACTTCCGAATCGCAATTGCCACGCACCGCCATGATCTGCGGCGCCAGCTGATTGAGCCGCTCGGCCACGGCGGCGGGGGCATAACCCGGCGGTACCGGGTTGCGCGGGCCGTGGTTGAGCACGTCGCCGAGCAACAGATAGTGATCCGGCTGCCAGGCGGCAAGCTGGTCAAGCACCAGCTCCAGAGCACTCAGGCTGCCGTGCAGGTCCGAAATAATGGCAATCTTCATCGCTCGCTCCTCACGGCTGACTGAAATAGAGATCCTTGGTGGCAATCGCCCCCTTGAGATTCTGAACCGGCAAGCCACGCAGGGTGGGATCCACCAACCGCATCTGGTTGTAGTGATAGACGGGAATGGCGGGCATCTCGTCCATCAGCAACTGTTCGGCCTGACGGTAGAGCCCGGTCCTGACGTTCCCATCCAGGGTATCCGAGGCCTGTTGCAACAGGCCGTCAAAGGCCGGATTGCAGTAGCCGCTCTCGTTCTGGGGATCCTGGCAACGGAAGCTGTTGAGCATGGACGAAGGCTCCACGTAATCCCCGAACAGGAAGGAGCGGGCCAGCATGAAATCCCCGCTGTCTTTGGCCACCTGATAGGCGTTCCACTCCATGTTGTTGAGCGCCACTTCCACCCCCAGCGGCTTCCACATGGCGGCTACCGCCAGTGCCAGCTTCTTGTGATTTTCCGAGGTGTTGTAGGTCAGTGTCAGCTTGAGGGGATGCGCGCTGTTGTAACCCGCCTGTGTCAGCAGCGTGGTCGCCCTGGCCAGCCGAGTCGGCTGATCCTGCAAGGCCAGCGGCGAGCTCAACGCCTCATAGCCAGGCATGGTGGGCAGCAGTGACCAGGCTGCTTGTTCACCCTGGCCGCTGACCTTCTCGGTCAGCAAATGGCGGTCTATGGTCATGGCCAGCGCCCGGCGCACCCGCACATCCTGCAGCTCGGGGCGACGCAGGTTGAAGGTATAGAGATAGGTGCCGAGCAGCGGCAGACCCCAGATCCGCTCGGGGGTCGCCTCTTTGGTCTTCTGGTAATACTCCAGTGCCACCTTGTTGGTGAGCTGGATCTCGCCCGCCTCGTAGCGCAGCCGCTCGGCGTGCAGGGAGGCAAGCGGCAGATAGGTGACCCGCTGGATCCGGGTATGGACATCGTCCCAATACTGGGCGTTGCGCTCCGCCTCGATGCGCTCGTTGGGCACCCAGTTCACCAGCTTGTAGGCGCCGTTGCTGACCAGCTTGCCCGGCTGGGTCCACTGCTTGCCAAACTGGTTGATGGCCTTCTCGTTGACCGGTACGAAGGGACGCTGGCTTATCAGCTGCAGAAAATAGGGCACCGGCCGCTCCAGGGTCACTTTCAGGATCTGCTCGCTCTCGGCCTCCACCCCCAGGGTATTGAGATCCAGCGCCCCTGCGTAGATGGACTGGGCATTGTTGATGCCGGTCGCCAGCAGCAGCCCGGCGGAGGGTGAGCCCTGCGCCGGATCCAGCAGTCGCCGCCAGGCATAGACAAAATCCTGCGCGCCGAGCGGCTCGCCGTTGGACCACTTGAGCTGCGGGCGCAGGAAAAAGCGCCACACCAGCCCATCTTCACTGGTCTCCCAGCGCTGGGCCTGAGCCGGCACTATCTTGCCCTGACCATCTTCGCTCACCAACCCCTCAAACAAGTCCACCAGCACGACCTCGCCCGGAAAACCGGAGCGGATCTGGGCCGGGTCGAGGGATTCCGGCTCGGCGCCGTTGCCCTTGACCAGGGTCTGGCGGTCCGACAACACGGGCTCCTGGGACACAGTGGTGGCCTGCACTGAAGGGGCCATCAACAGGCCCAGCAGCAAGGGAGAGAGCCAGCGACGGGCTGGCCGGAAAGCGGGGCACAAAACCATGACATAAACCTCGTTCAATTCACTTTATTTCAAGAAGGGGGAAGGCCGGCAGCGCGCCTGAATACGAATGCATGATGCTGCGCTTGTTATCCCCGAAGACGCCCCGTATTGTATCGGGCTTGCTCAAGAGATGGAGTCTTTCGGGCTATTTTTTTCTGTAGTTTTTTATGAAGTGCGAATGGCTGTCGCCGGTAACGGCCTGATGCGTCTTTCGATGTAGCTACATTTTCAGGAGTTGTTATGGGGTATGAGTGGCTGGCACTGGCTGCGGCCAGTTTGTGGGCAGTGGCGGCCCTGATCTCCGTCAAACCGGCCCGTCACCTGGGGGCTTTTGCCTACAGTCGCTGGCGCATGTTTCTGGTCAGCCTGATGCTGGGCTCCGTCAGCCTCGCCACCGGCGGCTGGCAATCTCTCACCGAAAGCACCCTGCCCCTGCTGGCATTGTCGGGCCTTATCGGCATCTTCGTCGGCGATACAGCCCTGTTTGCCTGCATGAACCGGCTGGGCCCCAGGCGCAGCGGCCTGCTGTTCTCCTGCCATGCCCTCTTCTCCGCCCTGCTCGGCCTCTGGTTGTTTGGCGAGCAGCTCGGTGGCTGGCGACTGGTGGGAGCCTTGCTGGTGTTTGCCGGCGTCATGCTCGCCATTTTGTTCGGCCGGCGTGGCGGCAATCAGCACAATGAGTGGGAACAGGTACGCGGGCATCTCGCCATCGGCATAGGTCTGGGCCTGACGGCCGCCTTCTGCCAGAGTCTGGGCGCCATCATCGCCAAGCCCGTGATGATGAGCGGCAGCGTGGATGCGGTCAGCGCCTCCGGCATCCGCATGGGCAGCGCCCTGTTGGCCCACTGCACCTTGCGGGCGCTGCGGGTACCGCTGTCACTGCCGCACAACCCCATCAACCGTCAGGTACTGGGGATGATTGGCATCAACGGCTTCCTGGCGATGGCCATGGGGATGACGCTGATCCTGGTCGCCTTGCGTCAGGGAGACGTCGGCATGGTGGCGATCCTCTCCTCCACCACCCCTGTCATTCTGCTGCCCCTGCTGTGGTGGCACTCGGGCCAGCGCCCTTCGCTGGCGGCCTGGGCGGGCGCCCTGCTGGCCACCCTGGGGACGACCATGGTGCTGGGAGCCGGGTAAGACGGCTCGACGTCAACGCCGGGGTTGAACACTCTCGTCCGAATAGGCTTAGCCAATCGAACCTGCGACCAAGTTCTGACCATGGGTTCGATTAACCCCATGGCGCAGTAATCGACTCTTGATGGCCGGGTCGGGTGACTAGAACTGGGCGATTTCCTCGGCCGTCAGCTCGCGGTATTCGCCCGGTGCCAGCGCGTCATCCAGCACCAGTGTACCGATCTGCTCCCGATGCAGCCCCACCACCTTGTTGCCAATGGAGGCAAACATCCGCTTCACCTGATGATACTTGCCTTCATGGATGGTGAGGCGGGCCTCGCACTCACCCAGAATTTCCAGCTGGGCGGGGCGGGTCTTCTCGGATTCGTTGCGCAGGAAGACGCCATCGGCAAACAAGGAGATGGCATCCTGGTGCACTGGGTCGGCCAGCCAGACGTGATAGGTCTTGGCACACTCATGGCGCGGCGAGGTGATGCGGTGGGACCATTTGCCATCGTCGGTGATCAGCACCAGACCCGTGGTGTCGAGATCGAGTCGGCCAACCACGTGCAGCTTGCCCATGGCGGGTTCGTCCATCAGGAAGAAGACGGTCGGGTGATCCGGGTCTTCGTTGGAGCAGACGTACCCTTCCGGTTTGTGCAGCATGAAGTAGCGATTGCGCTGATCCAGCGTCAGCGTGACGCCGTCGAATTCGACCTGGCTCTGCTCGTTGATGTGAAAAGCGGGTTGTTTGACCACTATGCCGTCCACCGTGACCTCTCCCTGCCGGATCAGCTTGCCCGCCAGGGACCGGGTCAAATCGGAACAATCGCAAAGAAATTTATCGAGCCGCATGCACAACCTCAGAGTCCATCAATAAAGGGGCGCCATTATATAGGCCGAGGCCAACAACTCCAGCACTAAGCGGTGGCGATGCAGACCATGTCGTCATGACGAAGCCCGGCGCGGGTGTTAGACTGCCTGCAGAGGGTCTAACGTTACGTATAATAATAAAGTCAGGAAGCCGTATGAAGTCGCACACTCCTCATCCCGTCATTCCAGTCAACCAGCTGCAAGCCGGCATGTATGTGATCGCCATCATCAGCCAGACAGGCGGCATGGAGATTGCCCAGATGGGGCTGGTGACCACCCGTCAGCAGATCGATGATCTGGTCCGGCGCGGTGTGCTCACGGTGCGCGTCGATCTCGCCCGCAGCAAGCTGGCTGGCATAGAACAGATCATCTCCCCCGACCCCGCCGCCTTGTCAGCATCATCCCAACGACCGGCAGGAAGTGCCAACGGCGAGGGCCGTGAACTCAAGATCCGCCGCCTCTATCAGGAAGCCCGCGAGCTGCAGGGCAAGTTCATCCGTCAGCTCAAGGCGGGTGAGCCCATCGATATCACGCCGCTGGCGGCGGTGGCCGAAGAGATGGTGGACACCATGTTCACCCACGGCGATGCCATGCTCTGCCTGGCCCGGATCCGCGCCAAGGATGCCTACCTGATGGAACACTCCATGAACGTGGCCATACTGCTGGCCAACTTCGGCCGCTATCTGGACCTGGATCGCAGCGTGCTCAAGGAGCTGACCCTGGGGGGCCTGCTGCACGATGTGGGCAAGATCATGACCCCGGACGAGGTGCTCAACAAACCGGGCAAGCTGACCGATGAAGAGTTCACCGTGATGCGCCAGCATGTGGTGCACAGTTACGACATCCTCAGCCATACCCCCGGCATCACGGCCACCATGCTGGAAGTCGCCGCCAATCACCACGAGCGGCTCGATGGCACGGGTTACCCCCGCCACCTCAAGGGAGATCAGCTCTCCCTCCATACCCGCATGAGCGGCATTGTCGACGTCTACGACGCCGTGACGGCGGATCGGGTCTACAAACAGGGAATGCAGCCGACCCAGGCATTCCGGATCCTGCTCAAGGGAGCCGACCACCATTTCGATCGGGGGCTGGTGACCAAGTTCATCAAGTGCATGGGGGTCTATCCGGTGGGTACTCTGGTACAACTCTCCAACCAGCGGCTGGCCATCGTCATGCAGCGCAATCCTCATGAGCCGCTCAAGCCGGTGGTGAAGGTGATCTATCACGCCACCCAGCGCCACTATCTCGAGGTGCAGTGGCTGGATCTGGCGAAGTCGGGGGTACAGGAGAGCATAGAAAGCACGGTCGATCCCAAGGAGTTCGGCATCAATCTCGCCAACTTTGTCTAGTTGGTCCTCCCCTCCCGCGACCGCTCGACACAATGCTGGATAAGAAACTCCTCATCCAGCGGTGACAGGTCAAAGCGGATACAGGCCTCTTCGATGGCCCGGATGTCGTGTTGATGGTGCTCGCTGAGCCAGCGCACGGCGCGGCGCAGATCTTCACCATGGGGCAGCAGGGTATGGTCGCTCATGAGGCACCTCCGGTAAGCCATCGACATCAGCCCGTCAAACCGGGTTGTCTCTTATAGCTTAGTCCGCCCACCGCCCCTCCTCTACGCTCCCTCAATCCGGCCGCGGATCTCAGCCAAAGGCTCGCTGCCAATCCTGATCAAACTTCGCCAATGCCGCATCCACCGCAGGCACGTTCAGCAGCTGCTCGGCCACATCAAGCGGCAATGTGATGGACTGGCAACCGGCCAGCAGGCAGTCAAGCGCCTGACGGGGAGTACGAAATGACGCCGCCAGCACCTTGCTGTTCGGTGCATGCAGCTCAAGCAGCTGTTGCAGCTCCTGCACGGTGGCGATGCCATCGCCGCCCTGAGCATCCAGCCGGTTCACGTAGGGTGCGACATATTCCGCCCCCGCCACCGCCGCCAGCCAGCCCTGCAACGGGGTATAGACAGCCGTGCCCAGGGTCGGCACGCCGTTGGCAGTCAGGCTCTTGATGGCCGCCAGCCCCTCTGCGCATACCGGGATCTTGATCACCAGATCCGGGTCCAGCTCACGCAGGGCGAACGCCTCGCGCACCATCTCGGTTTCAGTTTTGGCCATCACCTGGGCAAACAGGCGCGCCTTGGGCCCCAGTACATCGCGCAGGGCGGGCAGCAGCTCGGAGAGCGGCAATCCCCCGGCGGCAGTAATGGAAGGATTGGTGGTGACTCCGGCCAACGGCAGGATCCGTGACCAGCGACGCACTGCCGCCACATCGGCGGTATCGAGATACAGCTCCATCTCTAACTCCTTAACGGGATGTTCAATATGTCGCCATTCTAGCGATAAAACATCTGCGAAATACTTGATCGAAATCAAATCAACTTTCGAATGAAAGTAAATAGAATAAAAAAACAAAAGGAGGCGGTATGATTTTCGACCTGCAACGATATTCAACTCACGATGGCCCCGGCATTCGCACCCTAGTGTTTCTCAAGGGGTGCTCGCTGGCCTGTCTGTGGTGTCAAAACCCGGAAAGCCGCTCTCCCAAGCCGGACATACTACTCGACCGGCGCCAATGCATCGAGGGATGCCAGCTCTGCAGCCAGACCTGTCCGGCAATCTTGCGTGACAGCGAGGGCATCCAGCTCAGCCGTTCAGCTCTCAAGGCCGAAGATATTGAACGGCTGCGCGGCCTCTGCCCCAGCGAAGCGCTGCAGGTGTGCGGCCGGGATGAAACGCTGGACACCCTGATGGACACCATACTGCGGGATCGCCCCTTCTTCGAGCGCAGTGGCGGTGGCGTCACCCTCTCCGGTGGCGAGCCGTTTATGCAGCCCGACTTTGCCGCAGATCTGCTGGCCCGCTGCAAGGCAGAAGAGCTGCACACGGCGGTCGAGAGCTGCCTCCATGTACCCTGGCACCAGATTGAGCCAAGCCTCCCCTCACTGGATCTGGTGCTGGCGGATCTCAAACACGTGGATAAAGAACGTTTCTTCCACTGGACCCGCGGCAAGGTGGAGCTGCCCATCGCGAACCTCAAACGCCTGGCCGAGCACGGTGTGCCGATGCAGATCCGGGTGCCACTCATTCCCGGCTTCAATGCCGACCGCGAATCGATCGAAGCCATCACCGACACCGCCGCCAGTCTCGGCACGGTGCAGGAGATCCACTTCCTCCCCTACCACACGCTGGGGATGGGCAAATATGCCCTGCTGGATCTGCCCTATCAGGCGCCGGAGACACCACTCGACGACCCCGATTTACTCCGCTTTGCCCACGCATACGCCCAACGTCAGGGGCTGACCCCTGTGACCAGAGGATAAGATCATGACCCAGCTCGACCTCAATACCCTCAGCCCGCGGATCCGCGCCCACAAAGAGAGCCTGATCCACATAGTGCAGCCACCGGTCTGCACCGAGCGAGCCCGCCACTACACGCAGGCCTATCAGGCTCATCTCGCCCGCCCGCTGCCGGTGCGCCGCGCGCTGGCGCTGGCCCATCACCTCAAGGAGCGCTCCATCTGGATCAAGCACGACGAGCTTATCGTCGGCAATCAGGCCAGTCAGGTGCGGGCGGCGCCGCTGTTTCCCGAATACACGGTGAGCTGGATTGAGAAGGAGATCGACGAGCTGGCTGACAGACCCGGCGCCGGTTTTGCGGTCAGCGAAACCGACAAGGAGATCATCCACGTCCTCACCCCCTTCTGGCGTGGCCAGACGGTGCAGGATCGCTGCTTCGGCCTCTTTACCGATGAGCAGAAAGCGCTGCTGGAGAGCGGCATCATCAAGGCCGAGGGCAACATGACCTCGGGGGATGCCCACCTCGCGGTCAACTATGAGGAGCTGCTCACGCTGGGTCTCGATGGCTTCAAAGCCAAGGTGGCCGAGAGGCGCAGTCGGCTGGATCTGGCGGATTGGGCCGATCTGCAGCGCGAGCAGTTCCTGCACGCCGTCGCCATCACCCTGGAGGCGGTCAGCGATCACATCGGGCGCTACGCCGCCCTTGCCCACGACATGGCCGCGCAAGAGCCGCGCCCCGAGCGCCGCAGCGAGCTTGAAACCATAGCGCTCAACTGTGCCCACATCGCCCACCAGCCCCCCGAGACCTTCTGGCAAGCGCTGCAGCTCTGCTACTTTATCCAGCTCATCCTGCAGATCGAATCCAACGGCCACTCGGTGTCGTTTGGCCGGATGGATCAGTACCTCTACCCCTGGTATCGCCGCGAGGTGGAGCTTTCGGAATCCCTGTCACGCCCCCGCGCCATCGAACTGCTGCAAGGGTGCTGGCTGAAATTGCTGGAGGTGAACAAGATCCGCTCTGGTACCCACTCCAAGGCCTCTGCCGGCAGCCCGCTCTATCAAAACGTCACCATTGGCGGCCAGAACTGGCGGGATGGAGCTGCCCATGACGCGGTCAACGACCTCTCCTACGCGATTCTGGAGTCCTGTGGCCAGCTGCGTTCCACCCAGCCCAACCTGTCGGTGCGCTACCACGCCGGGATGAGCGAGGCTTTCCTCGACGCCTGCATTCAGGTGATCCGCTGCGGCTTTGGCATGCCCGCCTTCAACAACGACGAGGTGGTGATCCCCGAGTTCATCAAGCTCGGGGTGAGCGTGGAGGATGCCCATCACTACGCCGCCATCGGCTGCATCGAGACCGCCGTGCCCGGCAAGTGGGGCTACCGCTGCACCGGCATGAGCTTTATCAACTTCGCCCGCATCCTGCTGGCCTCCCTCGATGGCGGTCGCGATGCCACCACAGGCCAAGTATTCCTGCCCCAAACCCAGTCGCTGCGGGAAGGAACCTTTGGCAACTTTGACGAAGTGATGGCCCGCTGGGATGAGCAGGTGCGCTACTTCACCCGCAAATCCATCGAGATCGACTGCGTGGTCGACAGCGTGCTGGAAGCGCAGGCCCACGACATCCTCTGCAGCACATTGGTAGATGACTGCATCGAGCGCGGCAAGACCATCAAGGAGGGAGGCGCCGTCTATGACTGGGTATCCGGTCTGCAGGTGGGGATCGCCAACCTCGGCAACAGTCTGGCGGCCCTGAAGAAACTGGTGTTCGAGCAGGGTGTGGTGGATCAGGCTGAACTGGCTGCCGCGCTGGAGCAGGACTTTGCCGGGCTGGCGGGCGAGCAGTTGCGCCAGCGCCTCACCAATGCCGCCCCCAAATATGGCAACGATCTGGACGAGGTAGACCTGCTGCTGGTGCAGGCCTACCAGAGCTACATCGATGAGCTCAAGGGGCTGCACAACACCCGCTTCGGCCGCGGCCCCATCGGCGGCACCTACTATGCAGGCACCTCCTCCATCTCGGCCAACGTCCCCTTCGGTGCCGCCACCCTGGCCACCCCGGATGGTCGCCGCGCCCGCACACCGCTGGCGGAAGGGGCCAGCCCCTCCTCGGGCTCAGATCGTCTCGGCCCGACGGCGGTGTTCAACTCCATCGGCAAGCTGCCCACGGCGGCGATCCTCGGCGGGGTGCTGCTCAACCAGAAGCTGAGTCCGGCCAGCCTTGAGAACGAGCGGGACAAAACCAAGCTGATGAGCCTGCTGCGCACCTTCTTCGAGGTGCACAAGGGGTGGCACGTACAGTACAACATTGTCTCGCGGGAAACCCTGCTGGCGGCCAAGGCCAATCCGGATCAGTACCGGGATCTGGTGGTGCGGGTGGCGGGCTATTCGGCCTTCTTCACCGCCTTATCCCCGGATGCGCAAGATGATATCATCGCCCGCACCGAGCACAGTCTCTGACGGGGCGCTCCCCATGGCGCCTGTGACGTCATATGATTGGCAAGCCACCTTCGGGTGGCTTGCCGCTATCTACCACCTTGCATGCGAGCGCACCATGAATCCACGCCACCAACTGATCCTCACTCTGGTCCATCAGGCTCGCAAGATGAGCGTGGCCGAGCTATCCCGGCACACAGGGGTGTCAGAGGTGACGGTGCGCAACGATCTCACGGCGTTGGAGAAACAGGGGCTGCTCAGACGGGTACACGGCTCGGCCATGGCGCTGGAGACCGATGATCCGGATGCCCGGATGAACATCAACTACCTGCTCAAGGAGCGCCTCGCCGAGCGGGCCGCCCAACTGGTGGAAGACGGCGAGACTGTCTTTATCGAAGGGGGCAGCGCCAACGCCATGCTGGCGCGCCATCTGGCCCAGCACAAACGGGTCACCATCATCACCATCAGCAGCTATATCGCCCATCTGCTCAAGGACACCCCGGCCCAGGTGGTACTGCTCGGCGGCCTGTTCCAGCATCAGAGCGAAAGCGTGGTGGGGCCGCTGACGCGCCTGTGTATAGAGCAGGTGCACTTCTCCAAGGCCTTCATCGGGGTCGATGGTTTTCACCCCGAGGTGGGCTTTACCAGCCGCGACATGATGCGGGCCGACGTGGTCAACAGCGTGCTGGCCAAGGGGATGACCAATGTGGTGATCACCGACAGCAGCAAGTTTGGCGCCATCCACCCCAGCCAGCTTGGCACGCAGGGCCAGATCAAGGTGCTGGTCACCGACGATGCCCTGCCCGCCCCCATGCGGGCTGCCATCGCGGCCCGCAGCATAACCCTGCATTGCGTTACCGCCTGAACCTGTCATTGCGGCTCGCAGCCTAAAGCCATGCCCCGCCTGGCGGCTTGACGCCAGCCACCCTCTCAAGGGTATGCTCGTCCCCTTGCCGATCCGCCCGTGCAACGCGGATCGCCATTCCTCTGATGACAAGGAAGCTGAATGCAAACCAAGGATAAATGTCTGGCCGCCCTGGTTATCCTCTGCTGGGGACTCAACTTCGTGGCGATCAAGTGGGGGCTGGAGGGGATACCCCCGCTGCTGCTAGGGGCACTGCGCTTCGTCGGCGTGGTCTTCCCCGCCATCTTGCTGGTGCCCAGGCCCGCCATGCCCTGGCGCTGGCTGCTGGCCTATGGCGGTGCCATCAGCCTGGGCCAGTTTGCCTTCCTGTTTTGCGCCATGAAGTTCGGCATGCCCGCAGGCATGGCCTCACTGGTGCTGCAATCCCAGGTGGTTTCGCCATGCTCTGGCTGGGGGAGCGCTGGCAACCCCACCACTGGGTGGCGCTGCCGCTGGCGGGATTCGGCCTCTATCTCATCGCCACCCATGGCGAGGGCAACCTGACCCTGCTCGGGTTCGTCTTGACGCTGTGCGCAGCGGCCTGCTGGGGCCTTGGCAACGTCATCAATCGCCAGATTGGTCTGCGCTATCAAACCTCCCTGCCCAGCCTCATCGCCTGGGGCGGCCTGGTGCCCATACTGCCCTTCTTCGCGCTCTCCTGGCTGTTCGAAGGGCCGGAGCTGATTGCCACCAGCCTGCTCAATTTCAGCTGGCAGGGGCTGCTGTGCGTGCTCTACCTTTCGCTGGTCGCCACCTGGCTCGGTTACGGCCTGTGGGGGCGGCTGCTGATGCGCTATCCGGTGGCGCAGGTGGCACCGCTCTCCCTGCTGGTCCCCTGTGTCGGCATGGTGGCGGCCGCCCTGCTGCTCGACGAACACCCGACCCCCTTGCAGTGGCTGGGCTCCGGCCTGGTGCTGCTCGGCTTCGTGGTCCATCTGCTGGGTGGCCGGCTGCGCTGGTTCAAGCAAAAAACGGCGCCTTGATGGTCACCCGGTTATTTTCCACCCGCCATTGACCCGGCTGGGGAAAATTTCCATCATGAGCCAGTCCCCATCGGGACTGGCGTCACCAGAGCGTGACCTGCAGGAAGCAGACCATCAGGAGAGAGCATGGATATGCCATCGACAGCCTCAGCCGGGGTGAGCCCGGTCCCACCCCTTATTCGTACTGCCGCCATCACCCTGATCCTGTGCTGGAGCCCGCTTGGCTGGAGCGCCAGCCTGCCTGCGGATCTCAAGTGGGAGAGCAACAACGCGGATCCCGTCTACGCAGATCCGGCCGCCAAACGGGGCGGCACCTTCCACGGCTTTATCCAGAGCTTTCCGCTGACCCTGCGCAAATTCGGCCCCGACTCCAACGGCGGATTTGCC
The DNA here is from genome assembly GCF_000820005.1 of Aeromonas piscicola. Taxonomy (GTDB): domain Bacteria; phylum Pseudomonadota; class Gammaproteobacteria; order Enterobacterales; family Aeromonadaceae; genus Aeromonas; species Aeromonas piscicola. Next base: position 59,696 of record NZ_CDBL01000063.1, read on the forward strand.
GGTTATGTCAGGGAGACCAACCTGCCGCTGCTGAGCACCCATCCGGTCACCGGCAACCCCATGCCCATGCTGGCAAACGAGTGGGCCTTCGGTGCCGACAACAAGACGCTCTACTTTCGCATCAACCCCAAGGCACGCTGGTCGGATGGCCAACCCGTCACCGCCGATGACTGGGTGTTTACCCTCAAGATGATGCGCAGCAAGGAGATAAGCGACCCCTGGTACAACAACTACTACAGCACCCAGATAACCGACGTGACCCGCTTCGATGACCGCACCCTGGCCATCACCAGCGGCAGCGAGAAGAGCCGCCAGGATCTGCTGGAGTCCTTACCGTTCAGCCCTGAGCCGAGCCACGCCATCAAGCTCACCGCCAACTGGGTCAAGGAGTACAACTGGAAGGTGTTGCCGGTCACTGGCCCCTATCAGCTCGGCGAGGTGAAAAAGGGCAAGTCGGTCACCTTCAAGCGGATTGAAAACTGGTGGGGGGATGACGAGCGCTACTTCCAGCACCGTTTCAACCCGGACAAGATCGAGATCAAGGTTCTCAGGGATCAGAACATCGCCTGGCAGCATTTCTTGCGCGGCGAGCTGGATACCTTCCCGCTGGTCATGCCCAACTGGTGGCACGACAAGAGCAAGACCGCGGAGTTCGAGAAGGGTTATATCGAGCAGCGCTGGTTCTACAACCAGACCCCCCAATCCCCCATGGGGCTCTATCTCAACACCGCCGACCCGCTGCTGAAGGATATCAATGTGCGGCTCGGCATCCAGCACGCACTCAACCTCGACAAGATGCTCGCCACTCTGCTGCGGGGGGATTACCAGCGCCTCAACAGCTATGGCGCCGGTCAGGGGGAGTTTACCAACAGCGAGCTCAAGGCCCGTCCGTTCGATCCCCAGCTTGCACGCAACTACTTCGCCAAGGCCGGTTTCACCAACGCAGGACCGGATGGCACCCTGCAAAATCAGAAGGGGCAGCCGCTGACCCTGAGCATCACCTACACCACGGCGGAGCATGCCCAGCGACTCACCCTGCTGCGGGAAGAGGCCAAGAAGGCGGGGCTCAATCTCGAACTCAACCTGATGGATGCCTCGGCCGGCTTCAAGTCCATGCTGGAGAAGAAGCACCAGAGTGCCTGGATGGGCTGGAGCTCCGGCCGCTACCCCGCCTATTGGGAGCATTTTCACAAGGTCAATGCCAACAAGCCCCAGACCAACAACATCATGAACATAGATGACGAGGCCATCACGGCGCTGGTGGAGCAGTACGACAAGGAGTTCGATTTTGCCAAAAAGGCTGCCCTGTCGCGCCAGATCCAGCAGCGGCTCTACGAGCTGGCCAGCTTCGTGCCCGCCTATCAGGTGCCCTATACCCGGGAAGGGGCCTGGCGCTGGATAAAACTGCCCAAGGTGCCGGCTACCCCCAAGAGCGAGCTGCTCTACTGGCCCCTCGATGGCGGAAATAGCGGCTACAGCTATGGCGGCCTGTTCTGGATTGACGAGCAGGCGAAGGCGGAAACCAGGGCGGCCATCGAGAGCGGCAAGAGCTTCCCCGCCGTCACCCTGACCGACACAAGCTACCAGCAGCACTGAGGCTGATCGCCCAGTCATGGGCCGAGTCCCCAGCCCATCGGAGCCGAAAACAAAAGACCCCGCACGTTGGCGGGGTCTTTTTATTGCAACCGAGGTTGCAAGGGAAGCTCAGGAGCAATCAGGCGCGCTTGGCCTGCTTCTCGGCAATGGCGTCGGCCACATCGGCCGGCTCCAGCACTATGCCTTCCTGATCCGGGGTCGGGAACACGGCAACACACAGCTCGTCCTGCTCCATGCCGTCGACCCAGCGCTCCAGCCACACCTTGAGGGTGATGGACTGCGGCTTGCACTCGGCCCACTCACCCTCGGCCCACGCCTGGGCGTACTCGGGGTGCGGCCATACCGGAATGCAATCTTCATCGTCGGTGGTCAGCATCATGACGCCGTGCTCGTCGGTCAGGACGAACAGCTCTTCGTGCTCGACCAGCTTGCTGATGAAGTGCTCGTAGCGGTAGTCGGCGTTCAGTTGCAGCGCAGCATTGCGCTCGGTTTCGCTCAATTCATAGCTCATTGGCCAAGTCTCTCTTTCAATAAAGGGCGCCATGTTCACATCTTGCTGGCGGCTTGTCCAGTATGAGAGATCGGTCACCTATTTTTCGGCGATATCAGCCCAGCTCAGGCGTCACCAGGGTGATCTCCACCGTCTCGCAGCAACGCTGGCGCAACCAGTAGGCAGATTCCACCTCGACGAAGCAGAGTTGATCCCGTCCCGCCTGCACGCCCTGCATGATCTGCTCGAACCGCAACTGCTGTTGCTGCTCCCAAGCGGCGGCCAGTTTGCTGCCATGGGCCTCGTCCACCACCTCGCGGCGCAGCTCGAACAGGTTATCGGTGATCGGACTGTTTATCTTGGCCGGGCTATGCCAGTACATCAGCAGGTTGTCCATCATCTCGGTGTCATAGTTGGCAAGGGCATCCAGCTCGGGGGTCGCCCCGACATCGCTGGCGGCAAAGTCACACCAGCCCGCCGTCAGCGACGCCAGAGTTTGCGCAGCCGCCCCCTTGCCATGCTGACGCAAGGCAGCCACATCCGATCCCTTGATCGCGGGCAGCCAGACATCACCCTGATGCTGGTCGAGTAGCGGCAGCAACAGAGAGGTGGGATAAACAGGGAAACGGGGGCCGAGAGAGTGAAGCACTGATACTAGCGTGATCTTTACCATGAGGGGCGCCTTGAACTGGAAGGCCGATATTCAATGCTCGGCCAGAAAGACAAAGGAGGGCCCTATCCTATCATGTTTGAACGCTAGCAAGCGGACTCACATTTTCATGGCTCAAATCGGGGGGCAATGCCCAAAAAAACAGCGTTCAGGCAGGGTGACGCCAGAGAAAGCCCAATAGTTTGAACCAGCGCCCACTAAAGTGGATCCGGGAATGCTAGTTTGCATACATCTTTAGCGTAAGGAGTGCATTCATGATTGGGATCGACCAGATTTCTAACGACTTTGTAAACGACTTGAAAATACTGGCATGCTTTGATCCGGCCAACATGAGCCTGGGGATCAAGTTGCGCAGTGACATGTCCGACGAGCTGTGCCAAGCGGCAGTACGCCTGCATCAGCAAGGTCTCATCAGTGCAGAAGATGGCGGCTACCTGACTCCTTTTGGCATGACCATGGTTGAGCATCTGCAGCATCTGATAGTCGCACTCAAACCGCTTTGATCGCCTGCGGGGCCCAGAGTGAAAAGTTGAGCAACTCCCAGCGCGAGCCCTGCCGCAACAGACAGGCAAACAGCAAAGGACCTTCGGGTCCTTTTACTTTGCCATCGACCATCCATTCACCTTCCCGTTTCGGCAAAGGCTGCGCCTTGATCTCATCGGGCTGACTACCATTCCCAAGACGTACCTGAACAAACTGCTGACACACGGCTTTCGCTTCGGTGGCAAAAGTATTCTGTGCCTGGGTGTCGACGGAAGTGAGCAGGCTGGCAGCCAGCAGGAGTGATGGGATCATGGTGAGATGCGGCGGCGAAAGTGAAGTCGATAAAAGTCTAAAAAGCACCCATAAACAAAAAGCCGTGGAACCAGAGGCACCACGGCTTTCTTAAATTCTGTAAGAATTACAGAGCAGTTACGTTCTCAGCCTGCGGGCCTTTCTGACCTTGGGTCACGGAGAACTGTACGCGCTGACCTTCAGCCAGGGTACGGAAACCGTTACCGCTGATAGCGCTGAAGTGAACGAAAACGTCCGGGCCGTTTTCTTGCTGGATGAAGCCAAAACCTTTGGTTTCGTTGAAAAACTTAACGGTACCGGTGATCATGTTAGACATATCTATAACCTGTATTCAAAATAATTACTTATGCTTTTCAGCGGATAAAGCTCAAAAACGGGATTAACTTATGAACAACAGGAAAAGATGTAAAACATCATATTCATTGACATAACTTTCGCCCTTTCAAGCTGGTTTAGATTATACGTGGCTTTGGGGATTACGCAAACAAATTTGTGCCCTGCCGATGGCGGGGCACAAGGGTTTATAGCGCGGGTGCTTCCAGTGCCTGAACCAGTACTTTGAGGAAGCGTGCAGCCTCGCCGCCGGTGCAGGCTCTGTGGTCAAACGTCATCGACAATGGCAGGGCCCTGACCGGGCGAGCCTCTCCGTGGATGAACACCACCTTCTCGAACAGCTTGCCGGCCCCTATGATGGCCACCTGAGGTGGCGTCACTATCGGACTGGCATAGCGGCCGGCGATGGCACCGAAGTTTGTGAGGGTAATGGTCGCCCCCTGCAGCATCTCCCGCGGCACGGCGCGCGCCTTCACATCGGCGATCATGCGATCCAGCCCCTGTCGGATGTCGGCCCCTTCTCGCTCTGCCACGTTCTCCATCACGGGTACATAGAGCCCATGCCGGGAGTCTACCGCAATGGCGACGTTGACCTCACTGAACAGCCGCCTTGAGAGGGTATCGCCGTCAAACCAGGCGTTCATGGAGGGCTCGGCACGACAGGCAACGCCAATGGCCTTGATGAGGCGTACCGTCACATCCTCATCCGGCCGCCAGTGACGCAGATCCACCTCGTCGGTAATGCTGACCGGCACCACTGTCTGATGGGAGAGCTCCATCGCCTTGGCCATGGCTCGGCGCGAGCCCTTGAGAAATTCGTTGCCGCTGCTCTGCAGCGCTTCGAAGGCGCTTTGCACGTCCGACTCTGTCACCATACCGGCACTACCAGTGCCCTTGATCCGGTCAATATCCAGCCCCAATTTTTGCGCCAGCAGACGCACGGCCGGCATGGCCTGCACCAGTGCCCCGCCGGGGGCGATGGCACCCACCACGAAGTGATCCTCGATATGCTGTTGATGGGCGCTGACCTTGCCCACCACTGTGCCGTCATCCTCACCCCCTTCGAACTCCACCAGCGGCGCGCCTATGTGGAGTATGTCGCCCTCCTGCCCGCACAGCCTGGCGATCACCCCCGCCACCGGCGAGGGCACATCCACCAGTGCCTTGGCGGTTTCTACCGACAACAGCACCTGATCGACACTCACTGTATCGCCGGCACTCACCTTCCATTCGACTATTTCGGCCTCGGCCAAGCCTTCGCCCAGATCAGGTAATTTGAAAAATTTCATAGCCACTTCTCCATCAGCTGATGAGCCGCGTCCGCGATATCCTGCTCGGTTATGAGGTAATACTCTTCGTTGCGATAATAGGGTACCGCGGCATCCACCCCGGTGAGGCGCTTTGGCGGCGCCTTGAGGGAGGTCAACGCCTCCTCTGTCACCCGCGCCACTATCTCGGCGCCCACCCCGAAGCTGCCGCACGCCTCGTGCACCACCAGCAGACGGCCCGTCTTGCGTACCGACGCCAGAATGCTCTCCATGTCCAGCGGCTTGATGGTCGCCAAATCCAGCACTTCGCACTGGATATCCTGCTCTGCCAAGAGGCTCGCTGCCCGCATCACCTCCTGAATACAGGCCCCCCAGGCAACCATGGTGATGTCCCGTCCCGGCCGCAGGGTAAAGCAGACGTCCAGCGGCAGGCCGACACCGTCATCCACCACGTCCGACTTCATGGAACGATAGATACGATCAGGCTCGAAGAACATCACGGGATCCGGGTCACGAATGGCCGAGAGCAGCAAGCCATAGGCCCGTCTCGGACTGGAGGGGATCACCACCCGCAGACCCGGAATATGGGCAAACAGCGCCTCGACGCTCTCGCTGTGGTGCTCCGGCGAGTGGATGCCGGCGCCATAGGGAGAGCGGTAAACGATGGGGCAGGAGAGACGGCCACGGGTACGGTTACGCATTCGTGCCGCCTGGCAGATGATCTGCTCCATGCCAGGGAAGATGAAGCCCTGAAACTGGAACTCGGCCACCGGCTTGAGCCCCTGGGTCGCCATGCCGACCGCCACCCCGGCGATCAGTCCCTCGGCCAGCGGCGTGTCGATCACCCGCTTGAAACCAAACTTGTCGCGCAGACCGACGGTGGCGCGAAACACTCCGCCGTTGACCCCCACGTCCTCACCGAGCACCACCACATCGGGGTCGTGCTCCATCTCGTGATGCAGCGCCAGATTGATCGCCTCGAGCAGTGTCATTTCACTCATGCAGCCTCCCCGAGCCAGCGTCATCAGCCACTCCATTCCCATTGCGTGCCATGTCGCCACACCACGCTGGCTTGCTGGCATCCTGCAGTCTCATCTCATCGATCATGAGTGTTCCTCCCCGGCGTGACGCTGCATGCCCTTGGCGATGATGCGCTGGCGCTGGCCGCGATAATCCTTTGGCAACTCGGCAAACTGATAGTCGAGCAGGGTTTCTGGCGCCTGCGGGGCCGTGCCTTCATAGGCAGCCACGGCGCGATCGACCTCCCGGCTCGCCTCGGCCAGCAGCGCCTGCTCCTGATGCTCGTCCCACCAGCCCTGCCCGGCCATGAACTGGCGCAGCCGCTTGACCGGCTCCCTGGCCCAGGCGGCTTCCACTTCGGCGGCATCGCGATAGCGGGTCGCATCGTCGGCCGTGGTGTGATCCCCCAGCCGATAGCTGATTGCCTCTATGAGGGTCGGGCCCTTGCCGGTGCGCGCGCGCTCCACGGCGATGCGGGTGGCATCATAGACGGCCACCACATCGTTGCCGTCGACCTGAATGCTGCGCACCCCGGCCCCTATCCCTTTCTGGGCCAGGGTGGGGGCACTCGACTGCAACTTGCGCGGCACCGAAATGGCCCACTGGTTGTTGTTGATGATCATCACCATGGGCAGATGCCAGACTCCGGCGCAGTTGAGCCCCTCCAGAAAGTCGCCCTTGGAAGTGCCACCGTCGCCTATGGTGACCACGGCGACGCGAGGCTGGTTGCGCAACTTGAAGGCTGCCGCTATGCCGGCGGCATGGGTGATCTGGGTGGCGATGGGCACGCAGATGGGCAGGTCCTCCGATAGCTCACCATCGGCCTTGTAAAAGACACAGCCCCGTTCATCCCCGCCCCAATATTGCAGGTTTTTCTCCATGGGCACGCCCCGCACGTAGAGAGTGGGCATGTCCCGGTAGTAGGGCACGTAAACATCCTGTTCCTGCATGGCGAGACCGACCCCTATCCCGACCGCCTCGGCTCCCAGATGGGAGGGAAAGGTACCGAGTTTGCCGGTTCGCTGCAGCGCGATTGCTTTCTTGTCATAGCTGCGCACCATCACCATGTTGCGGTAGAAAGTGTGCAGTATCGCCTTGTCCAGCCAGGTCGGCAGTGTCGCGACCGGGCGCCCTTCCTCATCGAGGTAACGAAGGAAAGGGATGTCGACATGGGTCATAACTGGCTCCTTGCCGTTGTCAACGTCACCACCATGAGGTGACCCTTAGAATGTAAATAAGATGTTAACCAAAGAGCAATGTGATTTAACCAGGTAAGACCAGTAGAAACTTCTTTAATTTCAGAAAGACACTGAGCTTTTCGGCTGAGCAGAGACGAAAAAGGGAGCCTCTTCGGGCTCCCTTTTGGGTGGATGCGGGATCACTCCCATATCAATGGATTCGCGTCACCAGCCGGACGACACGCAGGTCTATGGCACAGAAGACGGGGTCGGCTCACTCCCACAAACGGGTCGGCACCACCAGCAGCACGGTACGCTGACCTATGGCCACATTGGCGTTGGGGAAGACCACCGCTTCCCGCGTCTTTTCTACCGTGTAGCGCAGTTCACCATCCTCGGCCAGCACGAATCCCTGGGGAAACTCGGTGAAATTGTCCACATCACTGGCAAACAGGAAGCGAAACTGCTCCGAACGCTTGTTGATCACCCGGTCGATGGCAAAAATGGTGAAGTCATCCGCGCGCCAAGGCTCGAGCGCCACCTCATCCCGAGTTACCAGCTCCTGCAGCGCCTGACGGGTCTCGATGAAGCGGGTCATATCGTTCTCGCCAAACGGGCGCACCTTGCCCAGCTCTACCGTGAAGGCATGGGCACCATGCTGGTGCGAGCTGTAATAGCTGAAGGTGGTGGTGGGGCCGCTGGAGAGCAGTATGGTACGCACCCCGCAGGCACCTAGGAACTGTACCTGCTCCTTGCAATGCGGCCGCTCATGGGGGAAAGGGTAGACAGCAAACTTCTCGTGGCGCGAACCGCGAATGGCGGTGTGCAAGTCGTAGTGATAACGGGGTCGGGCCGGATCGGCAAAGAAGCTGCTCACATACTGCTCGAGGCGCATGGCGCGAATGCGCTCCTGATTGCACAGTCCCTCCCCCTTGCTGTGGGCTCCGGAGAAGAGCCGGTTCATGTTCTCCTCCACTTCCCGCAACCCCAGGTTCATGGCGGCCGGGTTGCCAAACAGAAACAGCACCCGATGACGGGCGCTGAGCTCACCGCTGAGCAGCCGGGTCAGCAGCTGGTTGCAGATCTCGATGGGGGCGGTTTCATTGCCGTGAATGCCGCAGGAGAGCACTATGTCCTTGCGCCCCCCCGGCCGATCATCGGCTCCTTTCGCGGGTTCCAGGCAGAGTACCCCCGTATCCCACACGCTCACCCGGGTGCCACCGGGCAGATCAAATGTGAAGGGCTCAAGCTGCCACTCATGGCGGCGGGTCAGGGCCAAAAAGTCATGCTGGGGAATCATCCATCTCACCCTTTTGTCAGGAACGCTATGGGCGGATTATACGCAAGGCACGAGGGCTTAAAATCAGTTTTTAAACAAATTCAAACAGTAAGGATACAAATGTGGCGACAGATAATGACAAGTCGGCAAGACATGGGGTAAACGAGGGAGCTGCGAGAAGGGGAAATGAAGCGACAGGGACGAGCAAATATCAGGCAATCATTCAAACGCCGGCGTCAGGCCGGTTGACACAGGAAGATCGGGATCAGCAGAAAAACGAGGCATCCATGCCCGGCTGATCAACCACGCCAGAACGGCTTGGTGGTCTCTTGATAGCGATCAGATTCGTTCAGGCCGATGTCCTTGAGCAGGTACTCGGGCAGCTCGGAGAGCTGGCGACGGCTGCGGCTACGTTCCAGCCAGGTCAGCACTGTCATTTTGACACGAGCAACCAGATTCGATTGGCTGGAATGATGGTAACCGGTCTCGGTATAAGTCATGTTGGCCATGATGTGGCTCCTCTTGATGATGTCTGCGCGGGGTGCGAATTTGTTGCGCAAAGCTTAGTCAGGAGGGACAGCCGACTCAATTGACGAATTTTGATACAACGCATTAGCAAAGCTAATGGTGAATATCGTCAGTCTAAAAAACATAACAGATTGATTTTAAACTATTAAATAATCATTTTATTCCGGCTGAAAGACCGGCAGCATATTCTCCTGCATGGCGCACCTCTAACTATGCAGTTTCTTGTCTTGGCTATGCAGTCACGGGATCTCAAGGCGAGGCGGGCAACCTAGGGTTTACATCCAGTTGTTAATCAAGAGATCTTTTATTGATCCTTATTTAACAGATAGATACAAAATAAACACACTCAAATGGCTATCTTTTTTGACCCTCGCCAAGCGCACCGAAAAGGAGATGCTTGGCGCGCTTTCGGCATACTGGTATGGTTATTTATACAGTAGTTTAGCCACGTCTCTGCCAGCCCCTGTGGAGGGTGTGACAGGGGCGACCACAGGATACGCCGATGGACACATTTACCCCGACTGCCGCCCTGCGTCAACAGATGGACGCGCTCGAAGAGGCGTTGGCCCGCCTGGCCAGACAACTGGAGCGGCTCCCCTTGCTGGAGGCCCACGTCTATCCCCTCCCCGCCGTGCCCCAGGGGCAGGAGCACGAGCCCATCGAACAGATCGAGGTGGGCTATCTGGGCGGTGAGGAGGCGCTGGTGGCCACCCTGGCGGCCTACCGGGATCACAGTGCGCGTCCCGGCTGCTCCAGCAAGGCCACTCACCGCCTGCCGGGCTGGCTGCGCTTTTCTGCCGCCAGCGCCAGCCAGCTGCGCCCGCTGCTCGAAGAGGTCAACACCCACAAGCTCGCCTTCAAGGAACTGGTGCAACAGGCCGGCGGGCGGGATGAGAAGTTCGAGCTGGTACACAGGGCCCTGCCCGGGGTGATCACCCTGCAGGTCTATCGCAAGCTGACCCTGCTGGAGGGAGAGCTGCATTCTCTCGGCTTTACCTGGGCCGACAAGCAGAGCATCAACCGCCTCAGCCGGGAGCAGGTGCTGGAGATGCTGGAGCGCAGCCGCCGCTATATTCCAGCGCTCTCCAACAATGAGGAGTGGAGCAAGATGGTGGATCAGGAGGTCTATGACCTTCGCCGCCTGCCTGCCGATGCCGAGCTCAGGATCCGGCGACCGGTCAAGACCCACCCCATGATCAACCTGCTCTGGCAGGACAGGGAACCCCGCAAGCAGCAGCTCAAGGCGAGCCTGCCCCTGCTGCTCTGCTCGGACACCCAGCCCGGCGTCACCCACCTTGGCCACTACCCGCCCAAGCTGCGGCAGGCGCGACGGGATCGCAAGATAGGCGGTGAACCCATCATAGAGCGGCTGCACCTCTACCTCTATCAGGGGTAGCCGCAAGCCGGTACCTGGCCCAGCCTCTGCGGATGCCGTGGCAAGATGCCAATTCGCCGTCTCCGCTGGCCTGGCTGAGTTGCCCGCCTGCCCCTTTGACGGGCTCTCCAGACATAAACGAAGGGGGGAGCGCCTGCTAGCGATCCCCCCTTGTGCACAACCTCCGCCTGATCAACCCATCAGCAGGGCACGCAGGCTCTCCACATCCAGCCCGCGCACTTCGGACTGGCCGCTCAGCAGGCCATCGGCCAGTGCCCGCTTCTCGTCGTGCAGGGCGACAATCTTCTCCTCCACCGTCTGCTCGCACACCAGCCGATAGACAGTCACCGGCTGGGTCTGCCCCATGCGGTGGGCCCGATCGCTTGCCTGATCTTCCACCGCCGGGTTCCACCAGGGATCCAGGTGCAGCACGGTATCGGCCTGGGTCAGGTTTAGACCGGTGCCCCCCGCCTTGAGGCTGATGAGGAACAGTGGCACCGGCTCGTGCCGAAAGCGCAATATGGAGTCCTGGCGAGACTTGGCGGAGCAGCCGCCATCCAGATAGCAGTAATCCCATTTCTTCTGTTCAATCCGCGCCCGCAGCAGGCTCAGCAGATCGACGAACTGGCTGAACACCAGCACTCGATGACCGTTGCCGATCGCCTCGTCCAGCAGGGCCATCGCCTCGTCCAGCTTGCTGCTGGTCTGGGACCATTCGGGCATCACCAGCTCAGGGGAGCAGCAGAGCCGACGCAGCCGGGTCAGGCCGCTCAACACGTGCATCAGGGCGCGGCCATCGGCACTTTGCACCTGCTGCACCACTTCGCGCCGGGTTGCCTCATACAGCTGGCGCTCCTCGGGGGAGAGACTGATGTGATGAATGATCTCTGTCTTGTCCGGCAGCTCGGTCAGCACCTGCTGCTTGAGACGACGCAGGATGAAGGGGCTGATCACCGCCCGCAGCAGCGCCATGTGCTGGGGATCCTTCACCGCCTTGCCGAAGCGGCGCTTGAACTCGCCCAGGCTGCCGAGCAGACCCGGGTTGATAAAGGTAAACAGGCTCCACAGTTCCCCCAGGTGGTTCTCGATAGGGGTGCCGGAGAGGGCGAGGCGAAAATCGCCGTCGAGCTGGAACAGCAGCTTGGCGCGCTGGGTGCCGGCATTCTTGATCTGCTGCGCCTCGTCCAGCACCATGCTGGACCAGCGGCGAGACTTGAGCGCCTCCGCCAGGCTGCCGAGCATGCCGTAGTTGATCAGGATCACCTGGCCGGCCTTGGCATCACGGATCACCCCTTCCCGCTCGGATGGGTTTTCGAACACCACCACCTCGAGTTCGGGGGCGAAGCGCGCCACCTCTTCCTGCCAGTTGGTGACCACTGACTTTGGCACCACCACCAGTGCCGGGCCCAGGTGCTGACGCATGCGCAGCACTATGAGCGCCTGCAAGGTCTTGCCCAAACCCATGTCATCGGCCAGACAGGCACCGAAGCCATGATGGGCCAGGGTCGCCAACCAGCGTACCCCGTCCTTCTGATAATCCCGCAGCGGGGTCAGCAGTTCGGCAGGACACTCCACCTCCTGCTGCCACTCCTGTTGCAGGGAGTGCCAGGCGTCATCCCCCTCAGTGGTGATGACGGAGAGCAGGCGGGTGAGCGGATAGGCCAGCTTGTTGTTGATGCGTTGCTCTTCATCCAGCATGGCGCCCAGCATGGTGAGCCGCTCCACCAGCTTGTCGCTCAGCATCAGGCTGGTTTTCTCGTCGAGCTGGACGGTGCGCTGACCCGGCGTCATCTGGCGCAGGATGAGACGCAGGTCGAGGATCTGGTGCTCATCGAGGGCCAGTGCCCCCTCCACCTGGAACCAGTCCTGGCGCCGCTCGATACGCAGGCTCAGGGCTGCTTCATCCAGACTCTTGAGGCGGGCGCTGTCCTGGTGCCAGTGAATGACCACGCCGGCATCCACCAACTCGGGCAGGGCGTTGACCAGTGCCAGCGCCTGCTCCCCCTGAAGTAGCCACTCACTGCCGGGCAGGCCGATGGGCAGCGAATTGCGCAGCTGCTGGGCCTGCACCTTCTCGGCGGCAAGGTCCCGCTGCCAGTAGTGATAATCCTTGATCCCCTGCCGTACTATGGCCTCCCCCTTGCCAAGGGGCAGCGGCGGCAACTCACCCTGCCGGGTCACCAGCCTGACTGCCAGCTGGCCATCCTGCCAATCCAGCTGTACCGAGGGAATACCGGGCCAGGGGGCCAGCTCGGCATTGCCTTGCAGACCTGCCACCTGACTGTGCCAGGGCAAGCCCGGGATGGCATCCAGGGTGCGCTGCAATTCGCTTAAGCCCTCAGCGGGCAACAGGGGGATAGATTCCAGTGCAGGCAGGCGATCGAGCAGCGCCTGGGGGGTGAGGATGAGCTGCCACAAGTCCTGTGCCAGCGGCAGTATATGGGCCCCGCGCGCGGCGGCGGCCGGGCTCAGTACTGCGCCCATGCCCTGTTCCAGGGTGACGATTTGCAACAGGGGCGCACTGATGGCCAGTTGCAGCTTTTGCCCCTTGGCATTGAACAGCCGCGGATGGTTGGCCAGCGGTGCCCAGGCCTCTCGTGGCAGCTGGCCCATGACCCGGGGCAGGGTGCGCACCAGCGCCCAGTCCTCTTCATCGAGCAGAGCGGCATACTGGGTGGAGAGCAGCGCGGGATCGACCCGGCGACCGGCGGTCCACTCCCCCTTGGTGCTCTGCTTCTGGATCTTGCACTCCAGCTCTGGCCCTTCGGCATGGAGCAGCCACACCAGCCGCTCCTGCGCCTTGCGCACGCCGCTGGAGCGGCCCAGCCCCTGCAGCCAGTTGAGCCAGCTGGCCGAGGCGGGCGTCTTGTCCTCCCCGTCCTGTTCGTCTGTCTCTTCCTCCCCGTTAGCGGCGCGCAGCTGTTGCAACGGTGCACGCTGCGCCCCCTGCCCCAGCAGGAGCCGCAGCAGATCCTGACAGAAGGCCATCAGCCTGTGATGGGGTTCGGCCTCCAGCACGTGGGAGAGATCCCACTTGTGCAGGATGGCAACCTGGGGGCTCTGCTCACCATGCCGGGCAAGGGCGCAGAGATCGAGCCAGAGGTAGCCCCAGTGCAACTCCTCCAGCGGCAGTTGCAGGGTATCGAACAGGCCGACCGCCTGGCCGTGGCGATCGCCGGCCCATTGGCCCAGCAGATCCGCCAGCAGCGGAAACTGGTTACCCAGGCTGCGCTGCCACTTCTTGCGCTGCTCGCTGGCGATCACGGGGTCGGCTTGTTGCAACCAGCCGAGCCAGAGCAGACCGCCGAACATCAGTGGCCACTGGCCCTGACCGCCTTGCGCCTGCCACTGCCCGAGAGCACCAAGCAACCGCTCGGCAAGGGGTTGTTCTGCCCCCTGCTCCGCCAACTGCTGCAAGGCGGGCCAGTGAGTGGTTACCTCGCCGGCAAGGTTGCCACAGAGCCATTGCCACTCGGATGCGAACCCCTCGCTCAGGCGGGTCAGCTCGGGGGCACAGACGCTGGCGACCGATGCCAGCGGCCACTGCTCACCCGGTTCGGCATCGAGCAGGGTTTGCAGGGCGAAGTGCATCAGCATCAGTTGCTGCCATTGCGGACTGGAACCCGGCAGCAGGCGATGGGCCTCGGGTACGTCGAGCAGACTCAGCAGATCGGCCGCAAGGTAGTAGGACGGCACCTGACCCGCTTCACCAAGGCAGAGCTCGCGCACCAATGCCTGGGCCATCTCCTGGCCGGTCACCGAGGGCACCCGTGCCCAATTCGGCATGGGGCAGGCTCCCGAGCGCACCGCCAGGATCAGCGCCAGGGTTCCCTCTGCCGTCAGACTCCACTGCTGCTCCCCGCGCAGCCGCACCAGCCCCTGCAACTGCAACTGGTTCAGCTTGTCGATCAAGGCCCGCCCGAGCGGCTGCTGTGCTTGCAGTTGTTCTTGCAAATAGCGGGTACTGGCGGTGCGCTGCAACTGCAGCTCACTGAGCAGGGCATAACAATCGGAAGAGAGGGTGAACGCAGACATCAAGACTCACGGGCAGGTGCAAAAGCGGAATTTTAACGGGAAAGCGGCGGCGGCTCGACCCTTAACCGTGAAATAACTCAAAAAAAGCCGACTGGCTCATAGAATGCTGCGAGCAGGGCTGAGCGCCGAGGGATGGCAAGAGGCGGCAACCTCGGCGAAATGACAATAAAAAAGGCGCCGCAGCGCCTCTTTGGGGGTAAACGTGCCAAAGCATCAGCCTTCCAGTTGCGCCAGACGGGCTTCCAGAGCCTGCAACTGGGACTTGAGGGTTTCGACCTCTTCCTCCAGCGCGCTCAACCTGTCCGCCGCCGGGGACGCATAGCTGCTGGCAGGAGATGCCTCGGCCAGCGCCTGCAGATCCACCTCGCCGCTGAACAGGTGGGCATAGCGGGATTCACGCTTGCCCGGTTCACGGGGCAACTTGACCACATAGGGCCCCTGCTCAATCAGGGCGGCCAGCGCCGCATCCACCTGAGTGACATCATCGAAGCTGCACAGGCGGTTGGTGCGAGAGCGCAGTTCACCCGGTGTCTGAGGGCCGCGCAACAGCAGCTCGCAGACGATGCCGAGCTCCTGCTCGCTGAACTTGAGGGTGCCGAACTCGGTATTGCAGAAGCGATGCTGGTAACGGGGTACCCGGGCATTGAAACCGGCGGTGTTGACCACCAGACGCTTGCGGATCAGCTCATCCACCACGGCGCGGATATCCAGCTCACAGAGATCCAGCACAGGTTCGCGGTTGCTCTTCTGGTTGCAGGCATTGACCAGGGCATTGAGGGAGAGGGGGTATTGATCCGGCGTGCAGATCTCTTTCTCAATCAGAGCGCCGATCACTCGGACCTCAAATGGGCCTAGCACTAACTCCATTTCATACTCCCTTTCTAAAACAAGACGTTGAGGCCACTATCTTAGCCATGGCGCCTCTGCCGTCCAGCAGAGGCAACCATTTTTGCGAAGCCGTGAGGCGGTTGATGAAACATCGCGCAACCTGGCCGCCCCGCGTGGCGCCGATAGCCAACATCAGGATGAGGGCTTGCGCTCCAGCGCCGTGGCCACAGAGGTGGCGGCCGAGCCGGTCAGCAAAGGATCACCCGGATAGAGCATCAGGGCCTGCGTTCGCAGCGCCCTTGCCTCCTCCTGCCGCCCCAGCGCGCCGAGCGCGAGCACCATGTTCGCGTAGATATTGGATCTGGGCGTGTGGCGCACAAAGGCCTGACCCCAGTCGAGATAGGCTTCAAGCTCCGCCTTGTTGTCGGCCTGCAAGCCCACCATGAGTCGCACCGAGTTCACGTCAAACTCCACCCGGGTCAACCAGGCCATGGGATTGACGATGTCGAGCAACAGGGTCGGCTCCTTGTAGCCACCACGCTCATACTTGGTCACCACCCAGGCGGTATGAATGGCGGTGAGCATAAAGGGCACAACCAGCAAAGGAATGGTGATGGCCACGAAGCGCAGCAACAGCCAGGGGCGATAGACATATTCACGCCAGCTGGCACGGCCCGAGGCTTGCAACCCCTCCTCCACCTCCGCATCCAGCACATGGATCAGCAGCAGCAGGGCCCACCACAGGGCAATGGCATGATAGAGCGGGTACTCGGTCTGGGTGTGCAGCAATATGGGGGTCACCAGCGCCAGCAACGCCGACCCCTTGACCCAACCGGCCTTGGTCACTCGCCACAACAGAGCGCCGCCCATCAGCACCATGCCAATCATGGGGGCCAGCCCCCCTTCCACCGCCCAGTAGAGAAACTCGTTGTGGGGGTGATCGAGGTTGTATTCAATCTGCACCATGGCCGGGTTCAGCGCCTTGTCGGCCATGTAATGATGCAGGAAGGTGGCTTCAAAGCTGCCGTAGCCCCAGCCGACCCAGGGAGATTGGGCAATCAGCTTGGCGGCATAAGGCCAATATATGGAGCGCATGCCACCGGATTGATAGGCCTCGAGCCCGCGCTTGACGCCACTGATCCCGTATTGGGACGCCAGCCCCAGGCCGACACCGAGCGTCACCAGGCCAATAATACGGGCCAGTTGATGCTGACGATGCAACTGCGGCGCGAGCAGGATCAGGGCCAGCAAGCCACCCAGTTGCCCCACCCGGGATTGCAACACCACCAGCAACAGGCTGGCCGCCAGGATCACCCCATAACGCAGCCCTCGTAGCCAGACATTGGCATTGCCGCGCAGCTCAAGCCAAATAGCGAGGGAAAGTCCGGTCGCCATAAAGGTCGCCATCACATTGGGCTGCTGAAAGATGCCATAAGGGCGATTGGCCCGAGTGTCATAACCGAGCCAGTTGCCGGGGGTCAGCAGGTAATACTGCACCAGCCCGAGCAAGGCCTCTATCGCTACCGCCCCCAACAACAGATAGAGCAGCTTGTCACGGGCCTGACGAGCCAGCTGCCATTGGTACAGACAAAACAGAAACAGCAGACCGGCAAACAGCCCCAGCAGCCGTGGAATGGCATAGTCCTTGAACTCAAAGCCGGGATAGGCCATGGGCAACAACAGCAAGCATCCGCCGAGCCATAGCCAGGCCTGCAATGGCGAGAACACCAGCCGCTGTTGCAGGGTGACCTGCCACAACCCAAGGCCGATGACGAGGCAGGCAAAGACCCAGCCCCAAGCATTGAATGGCAGATAGAGCCCGGCCCCACCGGGGTTGTGCATGAAGAAATGCATGGTTAGCAGCCAATACAAAGAACAGACGACGCTAAAAACTCTCATGTTCCTTGACCCCGTATTTTCTTGAGCGGTTTTCATGCGTCAGTATCTCAACAGATGCTCACCCAAAACAAAGGGGGCTATTGCCCCCTCATTCAACAACTTCATCCTGCCATCAAACCTGCTCAGGCCGACGAAAAGAATATCGGACCAGTACAATCCCAATCCCCAGCATGCCACCAAGCAAGGTAGTCAACACCACGATTAATGGGCGCTTGGGTTGATCCCGAGAAAGAGGCTCATTAGGCGAAGCTGAATAGGCAAAAGACTGAAATGATTGCTGCCCAAGTTTGACCGCCTTTAGACTGCTCAGTTGCTGACGGAGCCCACTTAGAACCGGGTTCAGGAGCTCAGGGTTGTTGATCTCTTTCAGTACTTTGAGTTTCTCAGCAAGAGCACGAGCTCCCCACTCAATGTTGAATCCATCGCGCACATTAAGATTCTCGACGGGAGAGTCAATGCCGGCAGCACGGCTGATCCGCAGGCTGTATTCAGTACGTGAAACATCGTCCTGCTGCTGTTGGAGCGTATCGGTCTTGATACTGTCATATTGGGCCAATAGTATCTTTATTCTGTTATGCCAGATCGTCTCAAGCTCCTTGCTCTTTGTCGCAATCTCCTGCTGCTGGATAAACGCAATGTACTGCTCCAGACGCTGTTGAGCCTCAACTGCCGTGCTCGCGCCAAAAGAAAGGGTCACATTTCCACTCGATGTATCTTGCGACATCGCATTGATACCCTCAACCATTTTTCGGAGCAATACACGCTTACCCTTATCTTCGGTTATGCCAGATGCCACCGCATCGATATCCAAGTAGCCTTTTTCCCTCAAAAACTGGCGCTTGTTATTGAAGCTATTGAAATTATTTACAAAATCACCATACAGAGCACCCTTGTCGAAAGAGCTGAAAACGGCTGCAGGTATCTGAGAGTTGATCAGCTGGTTGACACTAAGCTCCAGTGACTCAACTTCCTGAAGCGCTGGAGGCTTGATTTGCGCTTCGCTGACCCATACTTGCGGTGCCAATAAGGCATAGCCAGTACCAGCAATAGCAAACGCCGCTGTTATCAGCAGGATCTGTACTCTTTGACGCCACAGCACCAAGAGCAACTCACGTAAATCAATTTCATTATCAGATGTAGACTGCCAATCCTGCGGCAACATCTTATCCAAATTATCTAATTGCTGTTTGTTCATATTGAGCTCTGAATATGAAAGTCTGTCAGTAAAGACACATTACGATCTTTATCCTCAAGATCGCTAGTGTATTTTCTATCAGTTAAAAAGTTATAGCCAGTGTCGGATCAAACTTGTTGAGGACATTTTTTCAAGTAGATCATATGACAATCGCAACAGACATTCGACGCACGACGCTGTTCAATTTTTGGCCAAAAAAAATGGAAAGTTAAGAACGACAATTTACTCTGTACGAGTTTTTGCTGAAAATACATGTATTTATCGTACGCAGCCACAAGGGAAAACCATATAAAAGATGAGCCATTTCTAACCTGCAATACCCCACAGCCCTACCAAAGCGCGACGCAACTTGTCTTAAGTGAGGTAAACACAGCCATTATAATACCCCCAACAATAATATATAGATGCGTAACTGTAGCTCTTCGCATCTTATATAATGCAGATACTGATATAATCCTAATGTATTTTAGGGCCAAACTCACCTCAGAAATAAATCGTATTAAGAATATATCACATATCATTTATATCTGATTCTTTAAGTTTGGCCAACCAATTGGCCATTTGTTCATGCCAAAGAGGTAGGTCAATCCCGAACACTCTTGAAAATAAACTGCAATCCAACCTTGAGTTCAAGGGACGGCAAGCTTGTTGCGGCCACTCGCCTGAACCAATACAGCGAATAGCAACTTGTTTTTTTAACCAGCCCCGCCGATGCGCCCCATTAACCAAGGCCGAGGCAAAACCGTGCCAGCTTGTCTCTCCCCGACACGTCAGATGATATAGCCCGACCTTACTGGGTGACCTCACGACTTGCGATAGCGCCAACACGCTGGCCCTTGCCAGCCAGTCAACTTGCGTCGGTGCTCCCCACTGATCAGCAACGACACCAAGAGGCAATCCCTGGCTGGCCCGAGCAAGAATGGTACGAGCAAAATGCTTGCCCTCCCCGCCATATAACCAGCCGGTGCGAATAATAAGATGGTCAGGGCATAGACGCTGTATTGCCAACTCCCCAGCATACTTACTGGCACCATAAACATTGAGAGGGCTTGGCTGATCCGTTTCAAGCCAGGGTTGGGAACCCGTACCATCAAACACATAATCTGTCGAGAAATGCACCAACAAGGCGCCTAAATCCTCAGCCCCCCGAGCCATACTCAATAATGCCTTGTGATTGACCTCATCGGCCAATTCAGGTTCTGTTTCAGCTGTATCAACTGCCGTATAGGCAGCACAATTGATGATGACATCAGGGTGATGGGCGTACAGAGAATCAACCAATACATCTGAGTCCGAAATATCACATTCCTTTCTTCCCAAAGCGATTACTTGCCAATGGGGAAACTCCACGCTCAGCGCAGAAAAAAGGGCTCGTCCCAGCTGACCACGAGCCCCCAATAGCAAGATCCGCATCCTGGATCACCGAGCCCCGAAGCCGGTTAGTATGGTGCGAATAGTTTTGAACACGATGAGCACATCCAGCCACAGAGAAAAATTCTTTATGTAATAAAAATCGTGCTCAATCTTGATACGGGTATCATCAGCATCGGCCGCATAACCATGTACCACCTGCGCCCAACCACTGATCCCCGGGCGCACTATGTGACGATACATATAAAAAGGGATTTCCCAATCGAACTGATCGACAAAAGTGCGTTGTTCAGGCCTCGGACCTATCAGGCTCATGTCTCCCTTGAGCACATTGAAGAACTGGGGCAACTCATCGATACGCAGCTTGCGGATCACCTTGCCCACTCGGGTGACGCGCATGTCACCATCCTGAGCAAACTGTGCGCCATGCTGCTCGGAGTTCTGACACATACTTCGGAATTTGTAGATTCTGAAATCCCGATTACCTTTACCCACACGATTTTGCAAAAACATCACCGGGCCAGGACTCTCCAGCTTGATCAATACGGCAGTCACCAGCATTAGTGGTGAAAATAGCGGTATAGCAATCACTGCTGCCAGTATATCCATACCCCGTTTGATGAAGGCATAGATAGGGGAAGGCAACAAGGAGCCGAGCTGGTTTTCATGTAGGTGATCTATCTTCACCCTGCCAGTCAACGTTTCGCTAATTTGCTTGATGTGATAAACGGGGATATGTGCCAAAGCACAGCGGGCCAAGAAACGCTCCCATTCGCCAGCCAGATTGTCATCGCGCAAATCAGCAACGACGGCGTCATAACGCACGGCACCAAGGTCCGGCTTATCCAATAAACGCCACTCCACACAAGTGTGATGCATCAGTGGTTGATAGTCACCGAACGGGAGCAACGCATACTTGGGGGTACGATAGCGACGACCGATAAAATAGACAACCCAACAACACAGTAGCGCCACAACGTAAGATTCGAAAAGAACCTGTCTACTATAGGGAAGGCGCAGGAAGAAAAGCGCTCCTACAAGCGACCCATAGAGTGTCGTCACGGTTGGGATCATGTAGGCGACAGGGCTTGCACCTGGATAACGCAAGAAACGATACAGTACGATCCCCGTCAGCAGGAAGGCAACAAAAGCGCCACCTAGGGTATTGACTCTTACGGCATCAAAATACTCCCAAAATCCCCACCCCCAACGCTCAAGGGCAGGTAAACACACAGCAAGCATGGCCCCCAGGAAAAACAAGGAGGGAGGACTGAACAATACACGCTCATACCAGCGTGAGTGACGGCGTTGATAACTCAATGTATTACCCCATGAGCTTAAAGTTTGCGCAAATTTCTTTCAGAAAGCGATTTTAAATCTATTTTTGCAAATAACCAAGACTTTGATTAACAATGGACTTCGCCCCCTCGACACTATCAGACTCAGCATAACAACGGAGCTCTGGTGCATTACCTGAAGGTCGCAGATGCAAAACCTCTCCTCCTCCGAATATAACTCTTAAACCGTCTGTTCTATCCACAGACGTTATCTGTAACTCATTGAAATGAAGTTTTAGCATCAACTCGGTGATATTAGCAGTACCCAACTCTATTATTTCCTTGCTTTTCTCTTTAGGAAAGTCCTTGATTCTATCTGAATAGGTGAATCTTTGGGGAAGTTCATCTATCAGCACAGATATTTTCGATACCTGAGCACTAACAAATAATATCAATGCTGGCAAAACAGCATCTCTAGTAGGTAAAGGAGCCAACCTTTTACCATTGAACTCCACCATACTCCCCAGCAGGAATCCACCATTGGCTTCAAAACCGGCGACTGAACCATATTGGGCATTTAATTTTGGAAAGGCTTCAAGTACATAAGGTGAGCCAATTTTTGTATGAGTTACATTGGCAAACTTGCCACAGGAACTCACCGCAGAATTGCAACTAACAGGAATAGCAACCGCTTCGACGCCTAAATTAGCAGCACATAGCAACCCCAATATATCGCCTCTCAGCCAATTCCCGACCTCATCGGCAACCAAAGGCCGGTCGCCATCACCATCCGTAGAGAAAATAGCATCGAGCTTATGTAACTGGGACCATCCCCTGGCTTTGTCTTGATCTGCTTCAGAAACAGCTTCAGTGTCGATAGGAACAAAATCTTCCGTACGCTCAAGTGAAATGACTTCTGCTCCCAATACCTTAAAGAGTACGGCATAGAGATCACGGCCAGCACTGGAGTGCTCATAAATACCAAGCCTCATACCAGCAAGCGGTGGTTTTTCGAAAAGCGAGCTATAACGTGCAATATATGCAGCAGCAGCATCCCCTTTCGGCTCCAGACATAACAGCTTGCTTGCAACCGAAAATGTTTCTTCTACCGAGATGATGGCCAACTCATCACTTTTGGTGATCTCGCCATCGGGTCGATAAAACTTCAGCCCATTGCGATCAAATGGAATATGGCTTCCTGTAACCATAATGCAAGGAATGGCATCATTCATGGATTTATAGGCAAGTGCAGGGGTTGGAATCACACCGTAATACACAGGCTCCAATCCCATCGCTTTCAATGCTGTCGCACAAGCCATCGCCATATCATAACTGCTAGGTCTATTATCAATGGCCAACGCTACCTGATTGAAGCGATAGGAAGACCTCATAACAGCAACAAAAGCGTACGTAAACGCAAAACACACATCAGGAGTAAAATCTACAACAAGGCCTCTAGCACCACTGGTGCCGAATTCAATGCCACTTTGCTTGATAATATCCTTGCTAACAAGACGGTCTTGCTTAATCATACTGCCCCCCATCGACCCGGCCATATTTATCACTAAAACGGAAAATATCATCCTCATCGAGATATTTACCGGAGCGTATTTCAATCAATTCCAGATCAACTTTCCCTGGATTTTCAAGTGAGTGTATTGCACCAATAGGGATAAATGTGGACTCATTTTCAGTGATCAGAAACTCCTGACCAGCATTAGTCACTTTGGCCGTGCCTGAAACAACAATCCAATGTTCAGCCCTATGATGGTGCATTTGCGTTGATAAACGCTCACCTGGTCTGATCAATATCTTTTTGACTTGATAGCCATTGCCATCATCAATCGAGTCGTATTGGCCCCAAGGTCTGTATACCTCACGGTGAGTATTATATTCCTTGCGGCCACGACGCTTCAACTCTTCTACAATCGCTTTAACATCCTGTACCTTGTCTTTACTTGAAACAAGAATGGCGTCCTTTGTCTGAATGATAACAAGGTTTGCCACACCTATGGTTGAAACAAGAACAGACTCGGCAGAGATGTAATTATCATGACTCTCTGTCAAAATAATATCACCGCGACAAACATTGCCACAAGCGTCTTTATCTGATATTTCCCATAAGGATGACCATGAGCCCACATCATTCCAACCGGCATCCATTGGAATAACTACCGCATCGGACGTCTTTTCCATAATGGCATAGTCAATGGATTCACTGGGGCATTCATTGAAGGCATCACGATTGACTCGAATAAAATCAAGATCACTGCTGACATCATTCATTGATGCCATGCAAGCAGCATATATATCAGGGCGTGACTTTCTCAGTTCAGCCAGGTAACGGCGTGCACTAAACATGAACATACCGCTGTTCCAATAGTATTCACCGCTCGCTAGATAAACTTTGGCAACATCCAGATTGGGTTTCTCTACAAACTTATTAACAAAATATGCTTTTGAGTTTTCTTGGATGGCATGCAGCTCACTGCCACGATGGATGTAACCATAACCTGTCTCTGGGGTACTGGGAACAATACCAAATGTCACTAGTTTTCCTGATTCGGCAAATGGAATGGCACTGTTTATTGCAGAGGTAAATGCCTGTTGATCTTGAATCAAGTGATCTGCAGCCAATACCAACAAGATCGGATCATGAGCATCATTGCTGTTTTTAAGACACTGTATGGCAGCCAAGGCGATGGCAGGAGCAGTATTTCGTCCTATCGGCTCGAGTATAATATTATTAGCAAGAATGTCGAGCTGACGAAGTTGCTCTGCCACAATAAAACGATGCTTTTCATTACATAAAATCAGAGGGCTCGTACACTCGATATCTGCAAGTCTATTGACAGTCTCTTGCAACATCGAACTGTTACCATACAAGTTCAAAAACTGCTTTGGAAAATGCTCACGAGACATGGGCCACAGCCTGGAGCCAGAGCCTCCAGCCATAATTACGGGAATAACAGCCATATTATTTTTCACTTCTAGCCAACAAGTTATCAAGCCATGTAGATAAAGACAATGAATCTACACTCAGCGTGGAATCAAACATCTCATTAAAGTACACAGAACATTGTGATTCAGACCATCGCTTTCCGGTATTTCTATCAATGATAATGACATCACTCGTGGCTGCATGGCAAAGCACTGCAGCATTTGTCGTTACCAATTTGTGGCCATCTCCCAACGTCTCCCAAGTACGCATGGTTAGCCCGGTTTGATTAGCATTATGTATATCTATAACATATTCACTATGTTCAGCTACGTTGATTATTTCCGCCCTTGATAGCGGTTTAAACGTAATCCACTCCTTGGGGGAAGCCCTCAAGCAAGAGTCCAAGAGATAATAAAAAGCAAATTGCAACTTGCTTGGAAAAAACACTCTTACATAATTATCGGAATTCTCCTCATGAGAAAAAATATGCTGCAATACCGATATACGATCACCATGATAACTACCAACAAAGCTATATTTATATTTTTTATCTGTTGTCACAACATGGTTGTTTTTATTAGAATAGAATAGTGGCAGATAGTCATAACCATATCTCTTGCTGTCGGCAATATCAAATGTATATGTTAAATCAGCTTTTTCAGCCAATAGTGGGAATGTTTTGACATTCGATATTGAATCCCAGCTGTAGCAGATTACTCTTGTTTTTGGATTGAGTTTTTTAATATTTTCAATCAGACAGGGCGATATACAGGTTCCTTTGACAATTATTACTTCCTCAATCAAGGAGAGCTTGTCATAAATAATCTTGAAAATTTCTGAACTATATCGTTTGGAGGCAACGTGAGCATATCCCAGAATATTAAACTTGATCAGCGCCTTTGATACAGAAGAACATAGTGGTCTATCAGAAAATGATAGCACTGTCTTATAACGATGCTCAAGTTCTGTGGTAAGCAACTTTTTATAATCAAAAAAATCAGGGCATATCAAAACAGCACTAGCATTACTTTGCATCAACAGCCACCCATTGCTCGCGTTGAAAATCAAACTGCTTAATTACTCTTGCTGGATTGCCTACGGCGATGGAGTTTGCGGGTATATCTCTGGAAACCACCGAGTTTGCTCCGATGATGGACGCCTCGCCAATTTTGACGCCAGGCAACACAACAACACCTTCACCTAGCCAAACATTTGACTCAATGATAACAGGCTTGGCATTCAGTGACCGCTCCCTGCAGATGGAGTCAGGATGAGAGTGCTCCATCCCGCTATAGCTGCCATGGTTGAGGTCCGTGATAAAAACCCGACTGGCAATCAATACATCATCACCAATCACAATACTTTCAGCCGCCGCAATATGAACAGCATCATTGAGCTGACAGTTCAGACCAATATCCAGATTGATGCCATGGGCACCATGAGCTTCCAACCGGCAATACCTTCCGGTGGTGAATCCTTTTGCTAATCTGATTCTTGATGCACCTCGAATTTCAAAAGGCCGTCTAATCAAACGAGCATCTTGAAAAAAAATTCTGGTGATAGTGTATTCCACAACTAAGCGAATGCACCCCAAAACACCATAATGCTGGATATACTTTTTCATAATCTAGACAATCCCGTCTCTAATTATATTTTCTACACAATGCTTGTTGATGCCTGCCTGATTATAATGCTCAATGATATCCTCCCGAGATATTTTCAACCCACCAGATAATCTCTCACTCAGCAGTTCATAAAAAGAATGTTCATTGAGAATATATCCATTAATACCATGTCTTATTTTCTTGTTAAAAAACGGGAGCTCGGTCGCCAATACAGGAACCCCAAAAGCATTGGCGATATCTATTTGTGATGTAGCCGTGACAGAACTATACATTGAATACATGAAGTCTGATATATGCAACTGTGCAACGACTTCCTTGGCGTCCACAAATTTATTAATCCAGGTGACGTTTCTGCCTTGTTCAGCCCGTTTATGAAGATGTTCAGAATATTTATCCAGCGGCCCTCTTCCCATAATGGTTAGATGAATATCATCATCGCTGAATTTTTCAAGGATCCTCCCCAATATATCCAGCCCCTTGTATGAGGTAATAGCCCCAAAGAAAAGTATTTCGATTTTGCCATTGCTGTGCTTGCCAACCGAATCACCTTTGCTTACAAGGCAGGAAAAATCCCCTGACATCGGTAGACAGGTCTTGGTGATTCTCTTATTGGGATAATATGCTGTTGCAATAGATTCCAGATCATCCGAAGCGACAATCATCCTGGAGGTTCTCAATGCCATAAGACGATCTGACAGGTAATAATTCATGCCTCGGAAAAAACCAGCTCTATCGACGTGATTTATGAGTTCATGCCCCCAAGCTATAACTTCGATTCTTCTGTCTAGCAGCATGGTCAGATAGGCAGAGAAAATACCTTGTGAGAAGATGACTACACGATCATATTCTTCATTGATCACTCTCGCCAGCGCCAATACTGAACGGGCCGTCTTGATGGGACTCTGCAAGTTGTAATAAAACAGATGCTCGGTATATTCAGTTTCTGCCGCTGGATTAGACGATGGAAATGCAAAAGAAACATCGTATTCTTCAAACGCATGGGCCAGCCCGGTGAATGAAAACCACATGGCAGAATCACGATTAGACATGGAAACAAATATGACTTTTTTATTTGGTGTAACCATGCTGATACATGCCCTCCTGAATAGCATTTTGATCGGCTTGCAACAATAAATATGTTTTGCCTATAGTCATAAAGAAAGAAAGAGAAACAAATAAAAAGAGAGTTGTCATATTCTTATTGCCTTTTGCAATGGCAATTGATGGCAGCAGGATCAATAGTGCAATCGGATATAGTCTAATTAATACAGGAATAAACGTCATGCAGCAAAGAGTCAAATATAGCAAGGTCGGCACAATGTTACCCTGAGTTTTGAAGAATAAGAATGGCAATATCATAAGCACAACCAGTTGCAAGGTAGCCACATCCATACGAATATTCAATGCACCCAATGCCTGATAATCATTAATTTTACTGATAATCGCCGGAAGCGCGAGCATCAGTATCATAATGCCAACCATACCTAACAGAACCAGCACCTTCACCCTTATCTTGTTTAAGTAGATCAAGGCCATTACGATTGCAGAAAGGTGAGACATGACAGCCAGTGTCATGAACACATATGATGTTTTGTTTCTATTCTTTAGATAAGCGCAAACGGCAACCAATCCAAAGTGCAAAGACAAGGATTGGCGCAACAAATTCAACTCGAAGGTGATAAACGAGATAGGAATATACAACCCCATCAAGAATATGAATTTGGTTTTATCCAGTTTTAGACAGGCATATGCAAACAAGATAAAACTAATCAACCTTAGAGCGATCAAAAACTCTATGTAATCGAGTCCAAAAACCTTTGAGGTGGCTAGCAGCAAACCGAAAACTGGTTCAAAGGGAATTGAAAATGGTGGTTCATAATAGGCCCACTCATACACATGATGATCCGGCCCAGCATCGATATGATAAAATATGAAGAATAAGAAGATATATAGGAAAGCCCCCTTCAGTATTTTTTCATCTTTTTCAGAGCATATTGAAAGAAGCAGCAAGGGAATATAGAGCAGCAGAACCAGATATAATGTCATACATGTATACTACATTTTGAAGCCATCAACCAGCCCCTTGATGAAACCCTGTCTTACGGCACCAGTAGATAACATGATTCGCCCCAATCGGGTGATCATGGTATAAGCAATACTTATTTCTCTTTTTGGAAAAGGCAGGTTCTTTTTAGCAAAATAGATTCTGTTTCTGGTCAGGTGATAAGCTCCAAAGAAGCTCATATCCCCTCCCGTAGATACACTGACCTTATGTGAAATGACAACGTTCTGCTCAAGTTTCACTTTATATCCAGCAACATGGGCCCGATATAGAAAGTCGGTATCATCATAATATGCAAAATAGCGTTCATCCATCATACCGACTTGCTTGAACACATCACTGTTCACGATCAGAAAGCAGGTAGGTGCATAGGCATGATATTCATCAAATTTTACCACCGCAGCCTTATCCATGCCTGCGTAATCATGAGGTGCCAACGCCCGATACTCATCGAAATATCCGCCGGCATACCAAAGCTTGCCTTCCGGATAATTCAAAATCAGCGGGCTGACGAGGCTCTCCCCATTGATGGCCACCCGCATCAATTTGTCAAAGACATCTGGCGTATCAAAAAGAAGATCATTGTTGATGATCAAGACATACTCGCAACCATCCACCAGAGCGGCTTTAACCCCCTGATTGTTACCGGCCGCCACGCCAACGTTGTTCCCTTGATTATCAATGAAAGAGGTTTCTATCCCATATTGAGTGGCCAGTTCTCGGGCCAAACTCAGTGATTCCGGATTCGAGCTATTGTCAATAACATACAGGATGAATTCTTTATAATTTTGACATGCTAGACTTTTAAAAAAATCGGGTAAAACCTCAGGTGTATTATAAAGGACAGTAACAAGACCTATTTTTGATGAACACACTATACTTTCTCCCATACATGCTTATCAAAATTATATTTTTTAATTACTTTTGCAGGATTTCCAGCAACAACACTATATTCATCAATATTTTTAGTTACAACAGATCTAGCACCAATAATGCAGTTTCGCCCGATTGTCACCCCTGGATTTATATGCGCTCCAAAACCAATAAAACTTCCATCACCAATCGACACCGGCATATCGATTTTTTCTATTCGAGAGCCGATTTTATCAATAGCAAAAATATCATCGTATGGATGAATAACATCTACAATAGAGCACCCTCCAGTGATAGAGACATTATCACCGATTGATACGTTACAACGAGCAACAATATGAACATATTGTTCAATATTTACATTGTTCCCTATTTTTATTACCACTTCATTTTGAGGATCTACAACTTCTAATCTTATCCCATTTCTGATAATGACATTATCACCTACGGAAATATATTTATGATTTGAAATTAGCATGGGTTTAATTATTCTACTTTTATAACCAAAACTATACATCAGTAGTTTGTATTTTATTTGACTATATATCAGAGTTATAAAATTTATAATCTTATTTATGAACACAATTAATTCACCCATGCTTTAGATTGTGGATCATATTTCTTTATGATTTTGGCTGGATTACCGGCGATCATGACATAACCAGAAAATGATTTTGTAACCACAGAACCAGCTCCAACGATACACCAATCACCTAAACTTACATTAGGCATAATTTTACTACCAAAGCCAACAAATACATTATTTCCTAATATGATAGGGCCTTTATCATATGACTCTTGTTGCATTATAGGCCCTCCCAAAGGATCAAAGCCGTGAGATAGCGTACTTAAATAAACATAATCACTTAATACCGCCCCTTCTCCAATCCTTATTTCTGAGCCAGTATGAATATTCGCAAAACGTCCAATATAGACATTACTATTAATCTTTATTTGTGCATCAATATTATTAGATACAATAAATGTGGCAGCATTATGAATGAAAACATTTTGAGGAGAAATTTTAACTCTCTTGTCTAAGAAAAATCGATACTTTATATTATATATTATGTTGATCAATCGTCCAATCATGAATCACACCTCAAGAAATTTTTTGATGTTTTTTGTTCTTATAAATACTGAGTATCCACCTAACAATACTATTAGAAGTGATATAACATCAAATACATAATTAATGCTTTCTATACTTCTTCCTCTCGCTTCCACTAAACCAATAACAAATAAAAATGTTGTTATTGGATAAACTATAAAAATAATTTTATATTTCAGGAAATAGCTATAATCATCTAGTATTTTTAACAACCTAAACGAATATATAAGTAATATCAAACAAACTGAAATAGCTAAACCAAAAGGAACCGAATACATTCCATAAGAGCCAATGAAATATATTGTCAACACTACACTAATTACACTTTCCATCAATGGATAATGCATTATTTCATTCTGTTTAGCTTGTGCGATATATAGAAGGCCAAGTGGGGCTCCAACTAATCTAACGAGATTAACTACCATCAGAAAGATAAATATCTTTTCTACATGCACAGATATTGATGGACCGACCCATAAACTCAATATATATGGTCCAATATAGATAGATGATATTATGGCGATAATAGATAGGCACATCACAGTAAATGTAAGATTATACAATAGCTTATTAAGCTTATATACTGAATCACCTTTACCAGAAAGCTTAACTAATGGTTGAATAATGGGTGACATTGCTGCATTTATGAAACCGACTCCAGCAGTCACTAAACTCATCCCCAATGAATAATAAGCAAACTCATTGAATGAATATTTTCCGACTAAAATACCATTTAATCCAACCAGTAGAAATGATGCTAAGTTGAAAACACTAATACCGATAAAATATGAAAAGAATTTACCGAACTGATTGCTAGTAATCTTTTCATGAAAACCAGTGATCATATTTTTTATTCTGAACAAGCGATATGAAAAATAAATTATTAAATATGATATTATGTTGACAATCAGATATACATATGACATGGCCTTAATGCCATACTTTGCAGTTATTATGATAGCAAAACCTAATATAACCCTTGAAGCCAAGTTGATTATTGCAGGAATATCATTTCTCTCAATTCCAGTAAAAAAACCACTAAAGACCGATGATATTAAACCTATAACAAATGATATAGCGACAATAAAAAATGTTAGCTGATCGTCCGATGTACCAATGCCTTCTGCCTTACTAAAAAATGTATAAAAATCATTATATATAACAATAAGTAGAACACTACTAAATAAAATACCTAAAGAGCTTAGAATAACACCATTTTTTATTATATGGTGTTCCATACTCACATCTTTTTTCTCTCTTGCTATAGTAATGTTTCTAGCAACTGTTAACTGGCATCCAAAACCTATAAGCGCAAAGAATGCTCCTACCTGGATGCTTAAATTCCACATAGAAAAACTATCTATCGGTAAACGCTGTAACAAGAATGGGGATATTACTATCCCCAATATAACATTGGAAAAACCATTGATGATATTTGCAACTGAGTTTTTCAACAGCCGATTGAAGCCGTTCATTAATGCTCTACCAATTGAGTTCTAAAGTCCCCTATCATCAACTCTAGGTCTTCAAGCACATTCTTTGGATGATACCCGGGAATAAAAGATTGAATCTTATCTATTTTCGTGACCGGGAAGATTTCATTTGGAAATGGAATCTTATGCCAGATCACTTCACATTCTGTGTGCTTTTGCAGAACATCCGCTATTTGCTGAGCAGTAATATTATACCCGGCAGCAATATTGATGACTTCCCCCAGGCTATCCGGATGCTCTGCCAGTGCGATAGATGCACTGGCCACATCTGTTACCGACACATAATCTTTGGCATAATTATGGTCAATATACATGTCAACCTTGCCATGATTAATCGCATTACGGGTGATCGCCGGCAAGAAAAGCGGGCTATGCAGAGCGACGCCGTAGACATTGCTTGGCCTGACAATGGTAACGTTACGGCCACTTTTCAGACACAGCTCTTCGGATACCAACTTGGTCAGATTGAACAGCCTGCGCTGATCATCGGTACATACCTTCAAATCAGCCTCTTCTGAAGAGGAGCCATGATTCATGTACACGCGGGTGGAAGAAACATAGACGAGGCGTTCGAATTTTCCTCGTTCAAGCAAGTCTGCCAACAAACGACAGTTTGCATCAAACACGCCAAATGGCGAATTCTTGCAATCACCTTGTCCCGCACTGTATATCACTGTGCCCAGATCGGTTTCGAATACACTGTCATCATCACGTAACGGTACCCAAACATCCTGTCCAGAAGCTTCCAGCATGCCGACTATCTCGCTGCCGATAAAGCCCCGCCCACCAAAAACGGTGTAACGTTTCATACTCACCACCCATTCACCAAGTTGTGACGGATCTGAGCCAGCGTAGGCTGTACGCTGTCTTTTGGTGACAGCACAGGCGCAGCCAACGGCCACTCAATGCCCAGCTCAGGATCATTCCACAGCAACCCGCTCTCATCCGCCGGATCGTAGTAATCTGTACATTTATATTGAAAATCAGCAGTTTCACTCAGTACACAGAAACCATGGGCAAATCCAGGCGGGATATAAAACTGAACCTTGTTTTCCCCTGTCAACAATACAGATTCATGCTGGCCAAATGTAGGGGAGTCAGGCCTTAAATCAACAGCGACATCAAATACACGGCCCTGGGTTACCGTGACCAGCTTTCCCTGCGGCTTGGTTTTCTGAAAATGCAGTCCACGCAACACATTTTGTGTAGAGCGTGAGCGGTTGTCCTGAACAAAATCTAGGGTTATCCCGGCCGCCTTGTAACGCGCATCCTGATAGGTCTCATAAAAAAAACCACGCTCATCACCAAATACTTTCGGCTCAATAATGAGCAGGTCTGAAATCTTTGTTTTGATTACATTCATGTTGACATCTCTTTACTTGATCAAGCTCAACAAATATTGTCCATAACCGGTTTTTACCATGCTGTTACCAATGGTTTTTATTTGTTCACGGTTCAACCAGCCATTGTTAAATGCAATCTCTTCAAGACATGCGATTTTGAATCCCTGACGCTTTTCAACTGTCTGAACAAATTGAGATGCTTCAATCAGAGAGTCATGGGTGCCGGTATCAAGCCATGCAAAACCTCGCCCCAGTTGTTCTACTTTCAGCTGACCGCGCTCGAGATATGCCTGATTGACACTGGTGATTTCCAACTCGCCACGATCGGATGGTTTAATACTTTTTGCAATTTCTATGACGGAGTTATCATAGAAATACAAACCGGTTACTGCCCAATTCGATTTTGGTTTTTCCGGTTTTTCTTCTATAGACTTGGCACGAAACTCTTCATCAAACTCGACGACGCCAAAACGCTCGGGATCCATCACCTTGTAGCCGAATACAGTAGCACCTTCCTGATTGTCAATCGCTTTTTGCAATTGCTTGCCAAATGCCTGGCCAAAAAAGATATTATCGCCAAGCACCAGGCAGACATTGTCTTCACCAATGAACTCTTCACCCAGAATAAAGGCTTGAGCCAATCCATCCGGTGATGGCTGCACCGTATATTGCAGATTGATGCCGAACTGCTCACCATTGCCAAGCAGGCGCTGAAAACTCTCCGAGTCCTCCTGAGTGGTAATGATCAAGATATCCTTGATCCCTGCCAACATGAGCACCGAAAGAGGGTAATAGATCATCGGCTTATCATATATTGGCAACAACTGCTTGGAGATGCCGCGCGTGATGGGATGGAGGCGAGAGCCTGAACCACCGGCCAGAATAATACCTTTCATTATTTCTTCTCCCCATACTGCTGATCAATCCAGGATTGATAGGCGCCACTCTTGACGTTGTTAACCCACTGCTGATTATCCAGATACCACTGCACCGTCTTGCGGATACCGGATTCGAAAGTCTCTTGCGGCTGCCAATCAAGTTCGGCGCTCATCTTGCTAGCGTCGATGGCATAGCGGCGATCGTGGCCGGGACGATCCGCCACATAGGTGATTTGATCGCGGTAAGAACCGGCTTTGGGCACCATATCGTCGAGCAGGTCACACACTGTGTGTACCACGTCCAGGTTTTGCTTCTCGTTGTGACCGCCAATGTTGTAGGTCTCACCGATAACGCCACTGGTCACCACCTTGTAGAGCGCGCGAGCATGATCTTCCACGTAGAGCCAGTCGCGGATCTGGTCGCCCTTGCCATACACAGGCAGCGGCTTGCCATCCAGTGCATTGAGGATCACCAGCGGGATCAGCTTCTCGGGGAAGTGGTAGGGGCCGTAGTTGTTGGAGCAGTTGGTGACTATGGTCGGCAAACCGTAAGTACGGCGCCAGGCGCGTACCAGATGGTCGCTGGATGCCTTGGAGGCAGAATAGGGGCTGCTGGGGGCATAGGGGGTCGTTTCAGTAAAGAGCGGCAGCGCCTCACCGGCGCTCACCTCATCCGGGTGGGGCAGATCGCCATACACCTCGTCGGTGGAGATATGGTGGAAGCGGAAGGCTGCCTTGCGCGTCTCGTCCAGATCGTTCCAGTAAGCGCGGGCGGCTTCCAGCAACACATAGGTGCCGACGATATTGGTCTCGATGAAATCAGCAGGCCCGGTGATGGAGCGATCAACGTGGCTTTCGGCCGCCAGGTGCATCACGGCATCCGGTTGATGCAGGGCAAACACCCGATCCAGTTCACCACGGTTGCAGATATCCACCTGCTCGAACGCATAACGATCGCTGGCCGATACCTCCGCCAGAGACTCCAGGTTGCCCGCATAGGTAAGTTTATCGAGATTGATAACTGAGTCGTTGGTATCCCAGATGATATGACGAACAACCGCCGAGCCGATAAAGCCAGCGCCACCAGTGACAAGGATTTTCATAGGTATGCTCTTGAAAATTAATAGAAATTTGGTTGATTTTTAATCTTTTACAAAAATCAAGACAGGGATAACTGTACATTTGAGCAGCGAATTTCTGATACTAACCAAAAAAAACAATAGCTACCGCCCCTGAGTTACAGCCCCCAGTTTGCTGCTTTAGCCGGATTGTTTGTGTTGCTGGCCATGATGCCCTCCAGCTTGAGATAGTTCTGCCACTATTCCTGATGACAAACTCGCGGTCTTTTTGACGTATTAAATCTGACCGCCTGACAAGGAACAAGCATAAAAGTTCATTGTGCCTTAAAGGCAAAGTGTGAATTCTAGCGCCTTTCCTAGTAGCTTGAACAGCCAAAACAACCGCATTCACGGTGGTAGATGTGCAGCCTGTTCATTAATCCTCCAAGACTCGTTCCACTACCAAACATGTCGCTTTAACGCCACAAGAGTTGTCACTTTACGCTCAGTTAAACGCCACTCACCGACTGATCACAGAAAACGTAGTTACCAACAGGGGTTGAGTGCTAAGCCACGCATGATACCGCACCTTCCTTGCGCCCCCATAATGGGAGACCCAGTTGCAAAGGCGTTCCCCCAACCAGCCCCCTAAATTGTTGATGCAACCACCACAACCTGAACGACGTATTATGTCATCAAGGTTTCATATGTGTATGTTTTTGCTGAAAACAAACAGGGCGAACCGGATGGTTCGCCCTGTGGCTATACGATAACGCAAGCTGGGAGATGATGGCTACTGCTGCTGAGCACTCGCCGTTGCGCTCGCGTCGGGGGCTTGCCAGCCGCCACCGACAGCCTTGTAAAGCGCCACCTGGTTGGTCAGCTGGGCCAGACGGGTGCTGATCAGTCCCTGCTTGGCACTGAACAACGAACGCTGGGCATCGAGCCGGGTCAGATAGCTGTCCACTCCTTGCTCATAGCGGAACTCCGCCAGCTTGAAGTAGGTCTGGTTGGCCTCCACCAGTGCCTGCTGCGCCTGCAACTGCTGCTGGTAATCAGCCTGGGTGCCGAGCGTATCCGCAACCTCCTTGAAGGCGGTCTGGATGCTCTTCTCATAGCTGGCTACCGCCTGTTTGGTGCTCACTTCGGCCACGTCGAGATCGGCAATGCGCTTGCCGCCATCGAAGATGGGCAGGTTGATCTGGGGGATAAACGACCAGGTTCCGGTCCCGCCATCAAACAGGCCGCTCAGCTGATTGCTGGCGGTGCCCGCCGTCGCGGTGAGCGAGATGGAGGGGAAGAAGGCAGCGCGCGCCGCACCGATATTGGCATTGGCCGCCTTCAGACTGTGCTCGGCGGCCAGAATGTCCGGGCGCTGTTGCAGCAGGCTGGAAGGTGCACCGACCGGGATGGCCGCCAGTTGCACCTCGGCCAGGGTCGCCGGCCGACCGTCCAGTGCCGGTACCTGGCTGCCAAGCAGCAGGGCCAGACCATTGCGATCCTGCTTCACCTGGCGCTGGTACTGGGCCAGGCTGACCCGGGCACTCTCCAGCGCGGTACGCCCTTGCGCCAGCTCCATCTCTGAGGCCGCGCCCAGGCGATACTTGTGCTCGGTCAGGCCATAGCTCTCCTGCTCGGTAGACAGGGTTGCTTCGCTCAGCGCCAGCAACTCCTGATCCGCCAGCAGGGTGAGATAGGCGTTGGCCACCGAGGCGACCAGCGCAATCTGGGTGCTGCGCTGAGTCTCGATCTGACCAAGATAGGTCTCCAGTGCCTGATCTTTCAGGCTCTGGATCCGGCCGAACAGGTCCAGCTCATAGGCGGTGATGCCAATGTTGGCATTGTACTGACTGCTGATGGCGCCCTGCCCCGTGCTGCTGAGATCATCGGATCCCTGCTGACGGGTGCCTGAGCCGTTCGCCGCCAGTGTCGGCAGCTGGGCCGCTCGCTGGATGCGGTATCTGGCCTCATAGGCCTCGACGTTGAGGGCCGCGATGCGCAGATCCCGGTTGTTCTCCAGCGCCGTGGCAATGAGTTTCTGCAGGGCAGGATCGAGGAACTGCTGCTGCCAGGGGGAGGCTGCCGCCTCCCCTTCCAGCTGATTGCTCTGCCAGGAGGCGCCTTGCGGTAGCTCGGGTCTTTGATAGTCGGGGGCCATGGAACAGGCCCCCAGCAGCAGTGTCACGCTCAAGGCGACGATCGTCTTAGTCATGATGAGTCTCCTTGGCAAGGGCAGCACGCTCTTCCCGTGTACTGTGTTTGGTGAAGTAGCGCGTCACCAGCACGAAGAACAGCGGCACGAAGAAGATGGCCAGCACGGTCGCGCTGATCATGCCCCCCATCACGCCGGTACCTATGGCGTTGCGGCTGCTGGCACCCGCTCCCGAGCTGATGGCCAGCGGCAGCACGCCGAGGATGAAGGCGAGCGACGTCATCAGGATAGGACGCAACCGCAACCGGGCAGCTTCTACCACGGCTTCGCTGACGCCCATCCCCTTGTCATACAGCTCCTTGGCAAATTCGACGATCAGGATCGCGTTTTTGGCCGACAGTCCTATGGTGGTGAGCAAGCCCACCTGGAAGTAGACGTCGTTCTCCAACCCGCGCATGGTCGCCGCCAGAATGGCACCCAAGACCCCGAGCGGCACTACCAGCATCACCGAGAACGGAATGCTCCAGCTCTCGTACAGGGCCGCCAGACAGAGGAACACCACCAGCAGGGAGATGGCGTACAAGGCCGGTGCCTGGGAGCCCGCTTGGCGCTCCTGCAGGGAGAGACCGGTCCACTCGATGCCTATGCCTTCCGGCAGCTGTTTCACCATCTGCTCTATGGCCGCCATGGCGTCACCGGTACTCTTGCCGGGCGCCGCTTCACCCACTATCTCCATGGCGGAGACACCGTTATAGCGTTCCAGACGGGGCGAGCCAAAGCTCCACTCCGTGCTGGCAAAGGCGGAGAAGGGCACCATCTGGCCCGCGCTGTTGCGCACATACCAAAGCTTGAGATCTTCCGGGTTCATCCGGAACGGTGCATCCGCCTGCAGGTAGACCTTCTTGACCCGACCACGATCGACGAAGTCGTTCACGTAGGAAGAGCCCCAGGCCGCCGCCAGTGTGTTGTTGATGTCGCTGATGGAGAGCCCCTGCGCCAGCGCCTTCTCGTAGTCGATCTTGACGTCGAGCTGCGGGGTATCTTCCATCCCGTTCGGGCGAACCCGCACCAGGTTGGGATCCTGCGCCGCCATGCCGAGCAACTGGTTGCGCGCCGCCATCAGCTTCTCGTGCCCCAGCCCGCCGCGATCCTGCAGGTAGAAGTCAAAGCCGGTGGCCGTCCCGAGCTCCGGAATGGGGGGCAGGTTGAAGGCAAACACCTGGGCTTCCTTGATGCTGAACAGGTAACCCATGGCGCGGCCTATGATGGCGTTGGCACTGCGCTCCGGCGTATCGCGCTCTTTCCAGTCTTTCAGCTTGATAAACGCCATGCCGCTGTTCTGACCGCTACCGGCGAAGCTGAAGCCCGCCACCGTCAGCACGGCCTCGACGTTATCTTTCTCGTTCTTCAGGAAGTAGTCGCGCATGTCCGCCAGCACCACCTCGGTACGCTGCTTGGTAGCACCGACCGGCAGTTGCACCATGGACATGATGACCCCCTGATCCTCTTCCGGCAGGAAGGAGGTGGGCATGCGCATGAACAGGATCGCCAGCACCGCCAGCATGGCGGCATAGATGATGCCGTAGCGCACCCCCTGCTTGACCACCTTGCGCACACCGTTCTGGTAACGGTTGGCGCCGGCATCGAAGGCCCGGTTGAACCAGCCGAAGAAGCCGCGTTGGGCGCCGAACTCGCCGTGCTTG
Source organism: Aeromonas piscicola (assembly GCF_000820005.1). Lineage (GTDB taxonomy): Bacteria > Pseudomonadota > Gammaproteobacteria > Enterobacterales > Aeromonadaceae > Aeromonas > Aeromonas piscicola. The sequence continues at coordinate 98,072 of NZ_CDBL01000063.1, forward strand.
ATCGGCTTGAGCAGGGTTGCACAAAGCGCCGGGGTCAGGATCAGGGCCACCAGCACCGACAGCACCATGGCCGAGACGATGGTGAGGGAGAACTGGCGATAGATGGCACCGGTCGAACCGCCAAAGAAGGCCATGGGCACGAACACGGCGGACAGCACCAGGGCGATCCCCACCAGGGCACCCGTGATCTGGGTCATGGACTTGCGGGTCGCTTCCAGCGGGGAGAGATCCTCCTCGCTCATCAGCCGCTCCACGTTCTCCACCACCACGATGGCGTCATCCACCAGCAGGCCTATAGCCAGCACCAGACCGAACATGGTCAAGGTGTTGATGGAGAAGCCGAACGCCGACATGACGCCGAAGGTCCCCAGCAGCACCACGGGCACGGCTATGGTCGGGATCAGGGTGGCGCGGAAGTTCTGCAGGAACAGATACATGACGCAGAACACCAGGAAGATCGCCTCGATCAGGGTCTGCGCCACCTCCTCGATGGAGATCTTCACGAACGGCGTGGTGTCGTACGGATAGACGATTTCCATGTTGGCCGGGAAGTAGGCGGAGAGCTCATCCAGCTTGCCGCGGATCTTCTCGGCGGTGTCGAGGGCGTTGGCACCTGTGGCCAGCTTGATGGCGACAGCCGCAGTGGACTGGCCATTATAGAGCGCATCGGCGTCATAGTTTTCGCCCGCCAGTTCAACCCGGGCCACATCCTGCAGCCGTACCTTGGAGCCGTCCTGATTCACCCGCAGCAAGATATTGTTGAACTCGGCCACGCTGGAGAGACGGGTCTGCCCCATGATGGTGGCGGTGAACTGCTGATCGGTCACGGAAGGCGTACCGCCCAGCTTGCCGAACGCCACCTGGGCATTCTGCGCCTTGATGGCGGTCTGCACATCAATCGGGGTCATCTGTACCCGGTTGAGCTTGTTCGGATCGAGCCAGACCCGCATGGAGTACTGGCTGCCGAACAAGGTGATGTCCCCGACCCCGTCCAGACGGCTCAGCGGCTCCTTGATGTTGGCCACCACGTAGTCGGCCAGGTCATCGTTGTTCATGCTGCCATCGCTGGAAATGAAGGCCGCCACCATCAGGAAGCTGCTGGAGGTCTTTTGAACCCGGATCCCCTGCTGCTGGACCTCTTGCGGCAACAGCGACATCGCCTGCTGCAGCTTGTTCTGCACCTGTACCTGGGCGATATCGGGATCGGTACCGGCCTGGAAGGTGAGGGTCACCGACACATTGCCGGACGAATCGGACTGGGAAGACATGTAGAGCAGGTGATCCAGCCCCGTCATGTTCTGCTCGATGATCTGGGTCACCGAGTCTTCCACCGTCTTGGCGGAGGCGCCCGGATAGCTGGCGGAGATGCCGACGGCGGGTGGCGCTATGCTGGGATACTGGGCGATCGGCAGGCCTATGATGGCCAGGCTCCCCGCCAGCATGATCACCAGGGCGATCACCCAGGCGAAAATGGGTCTGTCTATGAAAAATCGTGCCATGAGGCGACTACTCCATCCTACTTGTTGGCCGGGGTCTGGGCAGACGGCGCGGTGGCAGTCTGTTCAGTGGGCGCCACGACAACCCCGGGTTTTACCTTTTGCAGACCGGCGACGATCACTCGCTCACCCGTCTTGAGACCGGATTCCACCACCCAGTCACTGCCGACGATGCGGCTCAGCTGTACTTCCCGCAGCTCGACCTTGTTGTCCGCCGTCACCACCATGACGGTGGCACCGCCTTTCGGCGTGCGGGTCACGGCAGTTTGCGGCACCAGCAGCCCCTCGGCCCGCTCACCCTCTTGCAGGGTGGCGCGCATGAACATGCCGGGCAACAACAGCTGGTGAGGGTTGGGGACTATCACCCGCAGGGTCACCATGCCGGTGGTCTCATCCACGGTCACGTCGGAGAACTGCAATGAGCCCTCTTCGCTATAGCTACTGCCATCTTCCAGCTGGAAGCGCACCTTGGCGCCATCCTGCTGGCCCTGAGTCAGCTTGCCGGCGGCGACCTGACGCTTGAGGCGCAGCAGATCGGCGGTGGACTGACGCACATCCACATACATGGGGTCGAGCTGCTGGATGGAGGTGAGACTGTCGGCCTGCTGGGCCGTCACCAGGGCACCCTCGGTCACCGCAGACTTGCCGATGCGACCGCTGATGGGGGCCGTGATGCGGGTATAGGCCAGATTGATGTTGGCGCTCTGCAAGGCGGCCTTGGCGGCACCAATCTCGGCAAGCTGCTGCTTCCAGGCGGCGTCGGCATCGTCATACTCCTGGCTGCTGATGGCCTTCACCTTCACCAGCTCGGCATAACGCTTAGCCTTGAGGCGGGCGCTCTGTTCGTTGGCCTGCGCCTTGGCCAGATTGGCCTTGGCACTGGCAACATTGGCCTGATAAACGGCGGGGTCTATCTGGTACAGCAGTTGGCCGGCCTTGACGTCGCTGCCTTCGGTAAAGAGGCGCTTGAGAATGATGCCGCTCACCTGGGGGCGCACCTCGGCGACCCGCAGCGGGGCGCTGCGGC
>NZ_CDBL01000063.1:100807-102320 GCF_000820005.1 Aeromonas piscicola
CGCTGCGGCCGGTCAGCTCCGAGGTAAGCTGCAACGGCATGGTGTGCAGGGTGACGACATCCACGGCGGCGGGTGGCATCTCACCCGGCCCTTGCTGAGCACTGCCCTGTTCGCCACAAGCTGTCAGCAGACCGCTTGCCAGCAGGGCAAGGCCGACCGAACGTGCGAGAATATGTTTATGCATGAAGAACCTGAGCCTCTGTCAATCAATGAATAACCACAGGTTTTGTATGACCCTGTTGGTAAAATCGGAAAGATGAGGCAATATACATACATTCATAAATGTATGTAAGTGACTTTTTTTACTTTTACAAGGCGCAGATATCGATGGCCAGAAGAACCAAAGAAGAGGCGCAGCAGACCCGCTGCCACATCATGAGTACGGCCCTGAATCTGTTCTGTTCGCATGGATTGGCCAAGACCAGCCTGACCGATATTGCCAGGGCCGCTGATCTGACCCGTGGCGCCATCTATTGGCACTTCAAGAACAAGGAGGAGCTGTTCGTCTCTCTGTGGGAGGAGCTGTGCCAACCGCTTTCCCATCAGCTCGACGCCTGTGTCGCCGAACAGGAGCCGGATCCTCTCGGCAAGCTGCGCAGCTTCCTCAAGGAGGTGCTGGTGAAGATCAGCACCAATCCAGCCCACCAGCAGATGTTCACCATCATGTTCAATCTCGAATCGCTGGAAGGGGAAGCCATCTCGCTGCGCGAGCACATGCGCAGCCAGTCCGCCAACTTCTTCCGGGACTTGGAGACTACCCTGGCCAATGCGGTGCGCCTCGGCCAGCTACCCCGGGGGCTGGATCTGCAACGGGCCGCCACCCTGCTGCACTGCACCCTGGATGGCTACATCATCAACTGGCTGCACTTCCCGGAGCGCATCGACCTGACCCGGGAGGCCGACTTCCTGCTCGACAGCCTGTTTGCCCTGATAGCCCTGCCAAACGGCCCGGCCGTCCGCCGCCCCTGATAGCCCAGGGCCAGCCCAACGCAGGCCCCTTTCCTTGCCATCACACCGGCTCTCCAGCCTGGCAGTAGCGGTTCACGGCACGACGCTTTGGTAGCCCGTCGCCAAATTTGCTAGAGTAGCGCCCCCGAAAGAAGGTGCCTGCCATGTCCATATTGCCACTGCCCAATCATGATGCCTCCCCCGGTCAGCCATCGGTATCGCCACTGCCCAGTCATGATGCCTCCTCCAGTCTGCCATCTGTGGCGGATCCAGACACCCTGTCAGCCCGTCAGCGCTTTCTGAAACAGCTGGCGGCAGGCGCCCATCTGCTGGAAGCGGGCTGCGGAGCGGGCGAGGATCTGCTCTTTTTCCGGCAGCAAGGTCTCATGGTCACCGCCTTTGATGCCAGCTTGGTCCAGGCGAAGCTGGCCTCGCGCCGCAGCGGCCAGCCTGTCCGGGTCTGCCGCCTCGAGCAGATGCACAGCGCCTTGCCCTTTGACGCCATCTGGGCCAGCGGCTCGCTGCCCTGCCTGGCCGAGGAAGAGCTTGCCCCCGCTCTGATGCA
>NZ_CDBL01000063.1:102522-102717 GCF_000820005.1 Aeromonas piscicola
CTTGCCCCCGCTCTGATGCATCTCGCCGGCCTGCTCAAACCCCGGGCGCCGCTCTACTGCTCCTTCCCTTATGACGAGGGTGAGCACAGCTGCGCCGTGGCCTCCTCACAAGACGAATACCCGCTGCAGACCCGGCTCGATGAGGCCCGCCTGCAACAACTGATCGCCACCCTGCCATTTGACCTGCATCAGAGC
>NZ_CDBL01000063.1:102960-103663 GCF_000820005.1 Aeromonas piscicola
CATTTGACCTGCATCAGAGCTGGTGCAGCGAGGATGCCGTGCACGGTCGCTGGCTGCATGCCCTGTTGATCCGCCTCCCCGAGCTCGCCCCCACCAGGCATCAATATCGCCGTCGCCGCTTCAAGGGGCCCATCCCCCGCAATTCATCATCCAGCTAACAATATTTAACTCTGAGTTAACCAGGTGATGGCAGACAAGATGCGGACTTTGTGTTAAAAAGCGGCATTAAAATCAAAATTAAATAACAAATCAGACACTAACACCTGGATTTACTTATGAAACTTGTCCTCAAACTGGTTGCCGGCATCCTGGCCGGTCTCTTGCTCGGTCTCTACGCCCCCGAATGGGTCGCACGCGTGCTGTTTACGGCCAAGACAGTCATAGGTCAGCTGATCACTTTCACCATTCCGCTCATCATCCTGTTCTTCATCATGAGCGGCATCGCCAGCCTGCCGAAGAACTCCGGCAAGCTGCTGGGCAAGACGGTTGCCCTCTCTTACTGCTCCACCATACTGGCGGGCCTGTTCGCCTTTGCCGTGGCCAGCAACCTGATCCCGCGCCTGACCACAGCCGCCGAGCCCACGGCTGCTGCCGCCATCAAGCTCAGCTCCTACGTCAACCTGGAGATACCACCGCTGTTCGGGGTCATGTCGGCCCTGGCCGCCGCCTTCGTGTTCGGCATCGGCATCAGCGCCACCCAGGC
>NZ_CDBL01000064.1:0-2042 GCF_000820005.1 Aeromonas piscicola
AGCGCGATGCTATGCCAAGGCTTCACCATAGGGTGACGGGCCAGAATTGCTATTCGAATGGGGCTTTTCTTTGCAGTGGATGATAAGGGTCGATTGTTAACAAATGTTTACGAAAATAGTTTCTGATGCTAAATCAGCCACTTGTTAACGAGTGAGTGAGGCCTTGCCGTAAAATCCGGCGGATCGAGCAAGCAGTGCCCGTGCGGGGGATACCATGATAGGATTGCCCCCGGTTTCTGCAGCCAGTTGCCTGTTGAAAAGTGCGCAAGCAGGGGCTGTTATTGGCTTTTTTGTTACTAAAAGGCGTGATATCTTGCTGGTTAATGTGGTCGGATCTCTTGCCGATCTGCAACTGAATATTGAGGACTGGGCCGAGTGGCCAAGGATGGAACGGGTGTGATAAGCAAGCGGGCGATGGAGCTCACCTTCGAAGAGTACTGTGATGCGGATCTTTCCCTGATCAGGGACTACTACGAAACCACTTTCTCCCATTACGTGCCGGATCTGGCCGAGCGTATCTTCGTGGTGCGCGACGCTCACTGGCTGGTGGGAGCCGTGCGTCTGCGCGACGAACAGGATTACTATCACCTGTGCGGCTTTCGCCTGCTGCCCCATTACCAGTCGCTGGGACTGGGCTCCCGTCTGTTGCAGCACGCCTGCAACGATCTGCTGGACAAGCCGGTGGTGTGCCAGGCAATGCCGTTCGAGAAGCCGTTTTACCTCAAGGCCGGTTTTGCCGACCTGCCCCTGCACGAGCTGGATGGCCCGCTCTTCTCCCTCTATGACCAGCAGCGCGAACAGGGTTACCAGATCGAGCTGCTGGTGCGTCAGGCCAAGGCCCCCGTCTACAACTGACGGTTCACTGGGGCTTGGTCAGCAGGTGGATCTTGCCCGGTGACAGCTCAAGCCCCAGCAGATTCTCTTTCAGCCAGGCCTGGTTCGGGTCCTTGTCGTTGAGGCGATAGACAGGCTGGGTCTCCAGCCGTTTCTCCATGCTCTGCAGCAGCATGCCGAGCATGAAGCCGAACTTCTGCTGCGCCGCTTCTGGCTCCAGCTTGTACTCAATCAATTTCATGTTGTCGAGGAAGAGGGCGCTCTGGGCCTTGTCATAGCGCGGCCTGGCCTCGTAGGTCATGTTCAGGCGCGCGTCGTATTCAGTCTGATCCGGCAGGGCGATCTTCAGCTTGCCCTTGCCATAGACGCGGGCGGTATCCGGGCTCTGGCGCCCGATCTGGACGTCGCTCTGCTCGAGCTGCACATGGGCCTTGATGATGCCGGGCAGCTCCAGCTGTTTGTTCACTTGTACCTGAGATTGCAGGTACTGGTTTATCTGTTGCTCATTGATGTCATATGAGCCTTGGCCTAGCATGGCCAGACTCAGCAGCATAGATTGCAGGATCATGCTAACGACCTGATAGAATGGGTGTGTTTTACAGCATACCATCCTGGCCCCGTGGGATCTGCCCACTGCATGTCACTCTGGTGTACAAGGAGTTCTCTTGATCAATGGCTTGGAGCACGACATCCAGCTGCTGTTTTCCCAGTTCCTCGGCTGGTTGCTGCTGCTATTTCACACCGTGATCGTGACGGGAGTCTCCCTGCGGGTGGTGATGAAACGGCGCCCCATCGGCGTCTCGCTGGCCTGGCTGGCCCTCATCTACGCCATCCCGTTTGCCGGGGTCGGTTTCTACGTGCTGTTTGGCGAGATCCGGCTCGGCCGCCGTCGCGCCGAACGGGCCCAGGCCATGTACCGGCCTTACGCCATCTGGATCCGCCAGTTGGCCCGCCTCTTCCCCCAGCACTGCTGCGAGGTGGGCAGCAAGGCCCAGCCGTTGCACGATCTTATCCAGAGCCGACTGTCCATGCCCATGCTCTCCGGCAACCGGATGACGCTGCTGAGCAGGCCGGAATCCATCTTGCGCGAGATAGTGCGCGACATCCGGCAATCCTCCCAGTCCTGCTATCTGGAGTTCTACATCTGGCACCCGGGTGGCGATGCCGACGAGGTGTGCGAGGCGCTGATGGAGGTGGCGGCGCGCGGC
>NZ_CDBL01000064.1:2337-3052 GCF_000820005.1 Aeromonas piscicola
GCGCCAGGATCTGCGCATGCATCGCAAGCTGGTGGTGATCGACGACAGGGTCGGTTACACCGGCTCCATGAACATGGTGGATCCCCGTTTCTTCAAGCAGAACGCAGGAGTTGGCCAGTGGGTCGACATCATGATCCGGGTGCAGGGGCCCATGGTGCCGTTGATGTGGTCCATCTTCGTCTGGGACTGGGAGATGGAGACCGGCGAGCGGCTGCTCGACAGCCTGCAGCACGAGCCTGAGGCCTGGCCCCAGAGCAACTACCGGGCCCAGCTCATTCCGTCCGGCCCCTTCGTCGGCGGTGACTGCATCCAGCAGAGCCTGTTGCTGGCCATCTATCAGGCCCGTCACCATCTGGTGCTGACCACCCCCTATTTTGTGCCGGACGATCCGTTGGCGGCGGCGCTATCCTCGGCGGCGGCGCGCGGGGTTCAGGTGCAACTGGTGTTGCCGGCGCGCAACGACTCCCTGATGGCCAATCATGCCTGTAATGCCTTCATGGAGGAGCTGCTGGAGGCCGGGGTTGAGGTCTACCGCTACGATGCCGGGCTGCTGCACACCAAGAGCGTGCTGGTGGATGACGACTTTGCGCTGGTGGGCACTGTGAACCTGGATAGACGCAGTCTCTGGCTCAACTTCGAGGTGACCCTGCTCATCGACAACCCGGTTTTTGTCGCTGAGATGACCCAGCTGGTGCAGGGCTACATGATAGAGGCG
>NZ_CDBL01000065.1 GCF_000820005.1 Aeromonas piscicola
GTTCCCTGCATGTTCTCCAATATGGGTAGAAAGGAGTTTGATGATAATCGCGCTCGCAATAGCGAGGGCCTGCTAGATGTGTTGCAAAAAACGGGGATCTCCATCTTTTGGAAGGAGAACGATGGCGGCTGCAAAGGTGTTTGCGACCGAGTTCCTAACATCGAAATCGAACCAAAAGATCACCCTAAATTCTGCGATAAAAATACATGCTATGACGAGGTTGTCCTTCAAGACCTCGATAGTGAAATTGCTCAAATGAAAGGGGATAAGCTGGTTGGCTTCCACCTGATAGGTAGCCATGGCCCAACCTACTACAAGCGCTATCCTGATGCTCATCGTCAGTTCACCCCTGACTGTCCACGCAGTGATATTGAAAACTGCACAGATGAAGAGCTCACCAACACCTATGACAACACCATCCGCTACACGGATTTCGTGATTGCAGAGATGATTGCCAAGTTGAAAACCTACGAAGATAAGTACAAGACCGCGTTGCTCTACGTCTCCGATCATGGTGAATCACTGGGAGCTATGGGGCTTTACCTGCACGGTACACC
>NZ_CDBL01000066.1 GCF_000820005.1 Aeromonas piscicola
CGTCACCGGTGACGTTGCAGGCGGTGCCAAAGCTGTCCTGCGCCAGGTAGAGGGCGATCATCAGGGCGATGGAGGCCTCACCGAAGCCGAGCATGGAGGTGAGCAGGCCCAGGGCTGACATGACGCCGCCACCCGGGGCACCCGGCGCGGCTATCATGATGACGCCCAGCATCATGATGAAGGGCAGCATGGTGTCTATGCCTGGAATGGCCAGGTGCTCGGAGAGGAACATCACCGCGGTGGCGCAGGTCACCAGGGTGATGGTGGAGCCACACAGGTGGATGGTGGCGCACAGGGGCACGGTGAAGTTGGCGATGCCGTCGCTCACCCCGTTGTTCTTGCTGGCCTGCAGGGCAACCGGGATGGTGGCGGCGCTGGACATGGTGCCGAGAGCGGTGAAGTAGGCGGGCAGCATGTTCTTGATGAGCATGGCGGGTGAGCGACCCAGCGCCAGACCCGTGCCGACGAACAGTACCGAGAGCCAGAGCCAGTGCATGACGATGGCCATTACCAGCACCACGCCGAAGGTCTTCAGGGTGGCGAAGACGGTGCCCTCGACCGTCATCTCGACGAAGACGCCGGCGATGTAGAAGGGCAGCAGCGGGATGATCACGCGGGCCAGCAGGCGGTCTATGATGTCGCGGCCCTGATCGGCGACGCGGCGCAGATCGGTGGCCTGGGTGGCGCTGATGCC
>NZ_CDBL01000067.1:0-102243 GCF_000820005.1 Aeromonas piscicola
CTGACATGTTCCCGTATCCACTTGAGGGAGGGCTTGCGGTAGCGACGACGAGCTCCCCGGTCTGACAGCACCTTGTACCCCAGCGCACGCAGGCGCTGCGCCTGGCTACGGGTGCAAGGGCTATCCGTAGGCTTGAACGGTTCCTTCTTCTTGCCTCGCTCTGACTTCCTCGGTTGTGCAGGCTTGGGCGGCGCTGCCGTGAATGACTGCGACATCCCCTGGTGGTTCTGGTTGGCGATCATCCCCGCGAAGCGGGAGTCGAAGTCGATGATGGCCGCGTCCTCGGTACCGCGAGAGCGCAGGCGCTTGGAGAGGCCAGTGAGCCGCTTGTGCTTGCGCTTGCTCTTGGTCGGCGCCCACTTTGTGCCATCAGGGGCCTTGCCAGCTCTGATACGCTGGCGGTTCACCTTGGCCACCTCTCGGCCTATCTGCTGGGTGATGCGCCGGCGTTTCGCGGGTGGTAGAGAGGCAGCATCTAGGCGCGCCTGCAGGTGGTGCATCGCACTTTGATTCAGGGTCAGTGTGATCATGTGTGTATCCCTATTCGATGATGGGGGAGAGCTGGCTGGCCAGCAGCTTGGCTTGTTGGCCCTGTTGGGTCATGGCTTCGCTGTTACCGGGGGCTGGCCCGCTGCCGTGGGTGTGGCTGGCTGTGGCGGCGGCCAGCTGTTCCACCACGTTCATCAGCTGCAGCAGCAGCCGGAAGATGTTCACGCCCTCGGTCCCCATCCACGAACGGGGCGCCTCCAGGTGTTGCAGCTCGCCGGCAACGGTCCGGCGCAGTTGCCCCACCACCTCTATCAGATCCCCCGCCGTGGTCTGGCTCAGGTTGCCCAGGCTTCCCAGGGTGAGATCATCCCCGGCCAGCAGCTCGATGGCGCCCAGCGCCTCAATCAGCTTGAACCCGCCCACCTCCTCTATGCTGTGCTGGGCCACCTGCAGCCGATGCTGGCCATGTTCCCCCAGGTAGTCGTCACTCTGGTGGTGCATCTGCAGGGCGCTGTCATGCAGGCGCCGGTCGGTGTGGCGGGAGAGGTTGCCCACGGTGTCGGTACGGCTGAATACCTCGGCCCGCTGTTGCTGTAGCTGCTCGCCCGGGGCGATGTCCGGCAGGGGCCAGCCACTGCCGAGCACGGTGCGGATAAAAGGCCGGTCAGCCCGCCCGAATGCGAACCCCAGTTCAACCAGCGTCCCCTCGATGGGGAACTGCAGCAGGCCCTGTTCCTGCCCACCGAACTGCACCGGCAGCGGCACCGCCCGATACAGCGGGGCGGCCTTGTCCGGTTGGCCATCCTCGCCCAGCAGTTGCACGTCCACCGCATAGCGGGGGCGAAAAGGATCATTGAGCTGGCCGGCGCTGGCCAGGTCGCTGATAGCCTCGACCCGACCGAACTTGGGCAGGTGCATCTTGTCGGCGAGCTCTGGAAATTCCCCCTCTATCTTGCGCCGCTCCAGCGACTTGCTGACTTTGCCCGGGGTGACGGTGGTCAGGGTCATTTCATCCCCTTTGAGCCTCACCCGGGTGACCCGCTTGCCGTTGACGGTTGCCCCGGGGCGCATGGCTGGCACCGGGGACAAGGTGATGAGGTTGCCCGCCTGGCGGGCAGTCCAGGTGGGGTCAATCTCCACCTCCCGGCCATGCCAGCGACAATCGGCGTGGCTGCCTACAAAGATGTCGCCATCGGGTTGCTGGTACCAGACAAAGTCGGGTACCTCAAAGGCGCGGCCAGCGTTCTCCAGCAATTGGTAACCGGTGCCGGCGCTGGTGAAGTTGGGGATCGGCCGATCTGCATAGTCAGCCGCGGCTGGCAGCATGAACACCAGACCGGTCTCGGTGCTGAGCCAGGCCAGCAGGTTGCGCAGGGTGGCATGCTGCATGCTGACGGGGAGGCGACCGGCCAGCACGCCAGCCAGTTCTCGGCAGAGCAGTTGCACAGAGCCAGCCGAGGCCGGCTGCACATCGAACACGTAACCAGTGAACCAGCGGCGCAGTTCGCCGTTGTAACCGACATCGATGGTGATCGGCTGGCCTTTTTGCACCTCGGCCTGGGCAGTCAGGGCTGCCCGGCCGCCGGTGTTGAGATCCAGCATGATGTCGTGCTCGACCAGGTGAGCCGGTTGGTCATTGATGGTCAGGCGGGTGGTCAGCTTCATGCCAGGACATCCCCCAGTTTGTCGTCCAGTTTCTTAAAGAAAGCCTCCCCTTTGGATAGCTTCTCATCGCCGCTTTGCCCCTGGCCGCCCTTGGCTGCCGTGGTGCCGGTGGAGCCTTGGCCTAGGTTGGCGGGGCTACCAGGTAAACGGGCTTCGCGCTTCTCCGGTACCGAGTTGAATTCCTTCAAGGTGAACTGCACCTGCCAGGCCAGCAGCCCCTCCTGTTCGCTGGCAGTGATGCGGCCGGCAAACTTGGCCTGGCGCACCTTCACCGACTTGGCCAAGAGCGACCCGACCCGGTAGACGTGGCGTTTGCCGCCGTTGCCCTTGGCATCGGCCAGCTCAAACAACCGGCTCAGCATGCGTTCATCCTTGAACGGGATAAGGCCGTAGATGTCGAGCTCCTTGGCCTTGGCGCCCTGTTCGGCGCTGCTGGTCGAGCTGGTTTGGCCGCTCTGGTCCTTGTCCTGAAACTGCATCGATGCGGACACCCGCATTGACTTCATGATGATGGGCTCGCCATCAAGGGTCAGCATGGCTTGGCTCATGGGGTTAACTCCTGCCAGAAGGTGAGCGGGGACGGGGAGAGCAGCAGGGCGCCGACCGTCATACTGTGGCTGTGATCCGGTGGTGTGCTCTGCCCGAGCTGGGTGGCAAGGCTGGCCACATCCCCCTGGCCTTGCCAGTGCCAGAGGGTGCCGGAGAGGGTACCCAGCGCGGCTAGGGCCTCGGCGAGGGTAGTCAGGCGCTCGGTGCGACGTGTCGCCAGCCCCTGCAGCTTGGCGATCGGGGTCTGGCTGTCCCTGGCCAGACTCTCCAGCTGGGCCACCTCTGCCCCCAGCGCCAGGCGGGCGGGGCGCAGTGGTGCCCAGCTCAGCGGCTCATCGGCGCGCCAGCGCGGCACCTTGGCCGCGGTGGGCTGGCTCATGGGGTTATTGTCGGCAGTGAGCCGGCGCAGTGTGGCGCACCACTCCGGCAGCGGCAGCAGGGCGCAGAGAATGGCCAGCTGGCGGGCCAGCGCGTCGGCGCTGTTACCAGTGACCAGCCAGGCAAGGGCATGCAGTTGCCCAGTGGGCAGCAGGGGATCGGCCCCGTCCTGCAGCTTGGCGGCCAGGGTGGCCACCGCATTGGGGGCGGCCAGGCTGAACTGCTGGCCCTGCTGTTGGCCGACCCCGTGTTGGTAGGGGGTGACGGTCAGGCAGCGACCGGTGGCCAGCAGGCGGTCGAGCTCGCGGCGCAGCCCTGCCAGTGCGGCGGCCGCTTCGCTGAGTGGGTGGGGCCGGTACTGCGCCCGTCCGGCCAGACCCTGTAGGCGCGCCATGGCACTGTCCTGGGTGGCCGGGAGCTGACTCAGCACGCCCTGGGCGCGGGTGTGTAGGCTGCCTGCACTGGCTGGCCAGCGCAGCTGCCCTTGTGTCCAGCTCATCGCGGCGCCTCCGGCCAGCTGACCTCGGTCGGCCAGCCATCGCCTTGCGGCAGGCGGTAGAGGGCGACCCGGTAGCGCTGCCAGGCGGTGAGCTGTTCGCGCTCGGCCTCGCTGATGATGCCAAGCGACTCGGCGTCGAGCAGCGGGGCCATGGCGTTGGCGGCCTGCTTGAGCAGCGCATCGAGGCGGATCTGCTGCTCGGCCTCGGTCGGCGGTGACACCGGGATCACCTCGATATCGCCAAACTCACCGAACACGGCCCGGCTGTAGAGCTCGCGGCCGTGCTCCATCGGGTCATCCTTGCGGGCAGTGAACTGGACCGGCTCAGGCAGATGGGCAAAGCGCACATCCAGGGTGATGCTGTCGGGATCCGCCGCATAATGGCGAGGGTGCACGGCGCTGAGCACTTCAATATGTTCCATCAGGTTCTCCTCTCTCAGGCGACTCGGATCCACAAGGTGGCCCGGTCGTCATAGCGGTCATCGTCGTTGGCGCCCATGATGTCGCCCATACACTGCCAGGTGCCCGGCAGGCTGTAGCCGGCATAGCCCCATTCAGCGGCCGAGCATGGGCGCAGGTAAGCGCCGGCCGCCCGTTGGCCGTGGCTGGTTTTGCCGCCGGCCGGGAGCAGGGCGGCAAACACATGGGCGCCGATGGCGTTATAAGACCCAGCCACCACGTCAGCGTTGCCCTGCGCCGCGTTATGGTTGTGGGTGTAGTGGGGTTGGTTGCCCGGGCTATAGCAGCGGCCAGAGCTATCATTCACCGTTCCCGAAAAGGAGCCGTTCCCTGCAGCATCAATGGCAAAGCGGGTGAAGGTATTGCCGCCCACGCCGTTAGAGGTGGCCACCCGGTAAACCCCATCAATGCCCAGGTAAGACATCACCGCCGTTTTCCCTGGAATGTGGTATTCGGTCATGGGGTTGTTGGGGTCGGTGATGGCAAGGCGGTAACCCACCTCCCAACCGGTGGTTGGCTGGTTAAGCCACTGACGAAATGCAGACGGGCTGGCGCAGTAGCGCAGATAGCTGTCGTTGCCGTATTCCACTCGAAAAGCCACGGCGCCGACCATACGCTGTTCATCGACCAGGTTGGTGCGCAGGGTGCGGGCTTGCAGGTCGCCGGACCCGTCGCGCAGGGCATAGGTATCGGCCGTGGCGTCGTAACTGGCGGCCTTGTTGGAGAGCTTGCCCAGGCCCACGTCATCGGCGGTCGGCTTGTTCAAGGTGTTGTAGTCCCGAGCCCAGGGGGTGAAGGCCCCGGTGTGGTACTGGGCGCGGGTATAGACCCGACTGGTGTTGTAGACGTGGTAACGCTGCTGCACCCCGGCGCCGCCGGTCACAGTGAGGGAACCGGATTTCGCTTCTGGATAGTTGAGCACCAGGGCCGCATTAGCGTCGGAGTCCTGGCGATACACGCTGGGGGTGATAATCGTGTTCAGGTCTTCCTTGGCCAGCGGGATCGGGTTGGTCAGCGTGCCTGGGTGGCTGTGGTTGGCGGCGGCCAGATCCGGTTTGTTGGTCACCTCGGCATAGCTGGGCCAGCGGCTGGCGGTGGCCGGTACCTGGTCAAGCTCCCCCCACTGGTGGCGATGACTGCCGTCTTTGATCTCCACCGCGATGGTGACGCCCTGGGCGTCTTCCAGGATGCCCTTGCCGGTGACATCGCCGGTCAGCTCGATGGTGCGCTTGCGGCGCACGTCAGTGACGCTGCCGTCCGCATTGACGATGGCCACCATGGCCACATGGTGCTGATAGCCGTTGTTGTCCAGGTAGTCGGTGAGCTCCGGGACACTTAAGCTAAGGGTGAAGTGATTCACCCAGGCATCGAGCAGGGAGCCCGCCCGGTAGATGTCGAGCCAGAGCCCCACCGGCTTGGCGCCCGGGGTCACCTTCTTGACCTCGTTCAGTTCCGCCCGCAGGCCGCCCACGTAGGCCACCCCTGGCTGTACCTTGTAGACCCCGGACTCGTTGACCAGCTTGAAGCCGTCACCGTAGAAGGTGGCAGGCCCGAAGAACTGCAGCGCCTGCAGGCGCAGGTCGTCGTCCATCCCGCGCAGGCGGGCGGCATAGTCGATTTGCCAGGTGCTGGCGTCCACGTGGGTGGCGGTGGCCTCTGCCGCCCGGTCGTACTCCATCAGCATGGATTTCACCAGGCTGTTACCGGTCTGGCCGGTGGCCTCATTGGTCTTGAGTTTGGTTTCCAGCCCCTTGTGCACAATCATCCCCACCACGCCGGTGGCCTTGTTGATGAGGTACATGGCGTTGAAGCTGAAATCGCCGACCGTGGTGTCCATCACGATGGTGTAAGCCACCGCATCGTTGTTGATGCGCCCACGCTGGTCGACCGCGTGGCGGTGCACAATCTGGCCCGCCGGCGGCAGCCCGCTGTCTGGGTTGATGGCCGCATCGGGATCGAGCCCCGGCACGTTGGCCAGCACGAACTCATCGAGCACCACCGGCGTCTGGTTGGTCAGGCACTCCTGCCAGTAGCGGGAGAAAGCGTTGGTAATGATCTGGCTCATGCGTTCCTCTTAAGTGATGCGCCAAACACCTGCTGGCTCATGTCGATACGACCGAACCGCAGGGTGCCGGTGACCGGGTAAACCACCTGAAAGCGATAGCGGCGGCAGGTGCGGCCATAGTGTTGAATGAGGGTTTCCATCAGTTTCTGGTTGGCCGCGATGGCGCCATCGGTCACCTCGATGGTGATGACGTCCCAGGGGGCGCCGGCCTGGCGTTCGTGGATGTCACACCAGCCAATGCCCAGGCGCTCGAAGATGCGCTTAAAGCCGGCCACCTCGCCGGCGTCCCGGGCGTTCACAAAGGCGAACTTGACCCGTTTGCGAAAGAGCGGCAGCGGCTCGCCGTTGAAACGGGTGATGTCCCGCTCCCAGGCGAGTAGCGCCAGCAGGGATTCCGAGCAGGTCAGCGGGTCTTGCTGGGCCAGCGGCAGCAACAGCCAGCCTTTGACCCGTTGCCAGAAGGCATTGATCCCCTTGGCCAGAAACCCGGGCTCGGCGTGGGCCGGGCTGATGGTGTAGCCGTCTTCCCACCAGGGGGCGCTGGCATCGGGCAGCACCGGCGCCTGCAGGTCGTGTTCAAGCGGGGTCGGGTCAGTCATGCAGGGTCACCTCCAGCGTGCTCAGGCGCGGGATGGCCAGCCCCGACACGATGTCATCTTGCGCAAACTTGAGGCTCTGCAGTTGCGGGAACTGGCTGTGCAGCTCGCGGGCCAGCTGGGAGAGCGAGAAGCGTGAGCGCGGCCAGGTGCGGGTAACGCTCGGAAAGTCCGCCGACTGGCGAAATGCCGCCTTGACCAGGCTTTCGGCGCCTGCCTTGAGCGCGGCTTTCTGCTCGTCGGTGAGGTTGGCTTGTGGCCATAACTCAAGGGTGAGGCTGTGCTGGGTCTCGGGCATGGCCATCACGAACAGGTCATCGCCGTGGCCATGGTTGCCCTGGCGGCCCACGTAGTCATTGAGCTGGTTGATGAGGCTGGCCGGGGTGGCGCCCACTTCCAGCAGGATGTAAGCGTTGGCGGTACCCGGGCCGCGTGGCCCCTCATGCTCAAAGAAGATGTGATCGGCACGGATCCCCGCCACGCTGGCCAGCATGGAGCGGTAAATCGCGTCGATGTGGTAGCGCCCCACCGCCGAAAACTGGTTCTGGATGCGCAGGCCGAGCGCATCGTTGCCCTCGGCATCGGCACCCTGGGTGGTGATCCACTCCTTGTCATCGTTGCGGGCCGAGAGGATGCCGGTGACCGGTTCGCTCAGCAGGTTGTAATAGCCCGGGGCCAGATTCCAGGCGCTGCCGGCAAACTCGGCCTCGCAGACCACCTTGGCCACCGCCTCGCCGGCGGGGCTGACCACCGCCTGCAAGGGCTTCACCCGGTAGATGGTGCCGTTGATGCGCTCGGTGGTGACCCAGATATCGGCCGGAATGGTGACCGCCTCGCCGGGGCTCACCTTGACGAAGTGGATCACTCCCCGGGTCTTCTGGGCGGCCTTGCGGGTCAGGTCCACATCCCAGGCCTTGAGATCGAGATAGGCATCGGTGGCGGTGGCCGCAAAGGTGTTGGGCAGTACATGGCCGGCCAAGAGCGTGCGGATAAGCCAGAGCGCCGGGGTAATGACCACCCCGCGCACCAGCCGCCAGAAGGGGCTCACATCGCTGTCGTTGGTGATGAGGGAGCCGGCGGCGACCACCTCCTTTTTGAGCTCGGCCTCCATGGCCTGCTCGGTGGTCGGTACACCGGCCTCGGCCAGCAGGGCCATAAAGTCCACGTTCGGGCGCAGGTTCACAAGGTTACCTCCAAATTGCCGAATTCATAGGTGCGAGCGGTGACCAGCACCCGGTCGGGGGCCTCTTCACGGATCACGATGGTGCCGGGTACCAGCCGCTCGTCATCTTCTACCAGCAGTTCAATCTCGGTCATCACATCCGCGCGCAGGGTAGGGCTGCGCTCGCCGATGAGCTTGCGGGCCAGCCCCGACTCCATGATGCGGTGCTTGATGTCCTGCCCGATGCTGTGGCGGTCCTGGGTGTAGCGCGGCTGGCCGCCGGCATCGAGTTGCCAGGCGCCGTTCACCACCAGGAGATCGATGTACTTGGGTTCGTTCATCCGCGTTGCTCCACCCATGCGTTTTTCTCGAGCTCGTCCGGTGTCGGCATGGTTTGGGGGTTGATGTGCACCTCGCCGATATGCAGGGCGCGGGTCGGCTTCTGGTTGGCCGCACTGGCCGACGCGTTGGCCTGGATCAGCTGCTGGCCCAGGCCACCTGCTGGCACCTTGCTCTGGTCCTGCTGGCGGTAGTCAGCCAAGGGGCTGTTCACCACACTGGCAGGGGGGGCCATCGCCACGGGGGAGGCGGCCCACTTTGGCAGCACGTCCACGTTCAAGGCGCCGGTGTCGAACTGGGTACCCAAGAACTGATTCGAGGCATCGAGCGCGGTCTTGATGAGCGCGATCAGCGCCCGCCACGGGGTCAGCAGGGTGTCGAAGGCCGCGCCAAGGATATTGCCCATCCGGCGGCCAGCATCGGCCACGTTGTCGATCCCGACGCTGGCCTGGTTGGTTTGCTCAAAGAAGCTGCCGAGCCAGGCGATCCCCTGACCGAGCAGCCCCACGATGAGGGTGAAGAAATCCACCAGGGGGGCCAGCGCCTGTGAGGCGAGCGGGCCAAAGGTCTCGGCCAGACCGCCAAAGAAGGCGCCCAGCAGTTCAAAGTCGGTCAGTACCGCGAAGGTGGCGCGCAGTTCGTCCCAGTAGATGATGGCCAGCGCCACGGCGGCGACCAGCGCCAGGATCGCCCCGATGATGATCACCGCCGGGTTGAGGCTCATGGCCATGTTGACGGCCAGGATCACCGGGCGCAGGCCCGCGAGGGCCTTCTTGAACAGGGTGAGGGGAGCGGTGAGGCCGCCAAAGGTCAGCGCCCAGGCCAGGGTGGCCAGCTTGGCGAGGCCGGCCAGCATCAACCAGGCCCCGGTCACGATGCCAAGGCCGGCGATGGCCAGCACGGCGTACCCCACCACCTTGGTGAAGTTGGGAAAGATCCGGGTCCAGCGCAGCACCACGGCGCCGCCATCGGCAAAGGCGCCCACCACCTTGTTGATGGAGGGGAGCACGGCCCCAAAGGCGGCAGCCCGGATCGCGAACCAGGCTGATTTTACCCGTTTCCACTGATCTACCATGGCCTTGGCCATCTGCTCGGCCTTGCCCATGCCGTGGGTGTTGGCGAGGGCGTTGATACTGGTGGCCAGGCCCTGGGTGTTGCTCATCAAGAGCTTGATCATGGAGACCGCTTCGTCCGAGCCAAACGCCTTTTTCAGCTCGTCGCTGCCGGCCACGGTGAGGGTTTCACCATAGCGGGCCTTGAGCTTGTCCAGGATATCGAGCACCGGCAGCATGTTGCCGGCCGAGTCGGTGAACTTGAGACCGAGCGCTTTCTGGGCACTGCCGACACCGGCCAGGAAGGACTTGAACTTGGTACCGGCCTCGCCGCCGCCCATGGTGGCCTGCAGGTGGCCGAGCACGGCGAACTGCTCATCCATCGAGATCCCGGCGGCGGTGGCGTTGGCGCCAATGCCCTTGAAGGCGTCGGTCATGCCCTGGCCGGTGGTCTTGAACATCTGCACCGCGAGCGCGGTCTTGCCGGCGACATCCTCCACCCAGTTGGCCTTGCCCATCTTCTTGGCCTGCTGCTCGAAGATGCCATACATGGTGCCCATGTAGTTGGTGATGGTGGCGGTGTCGGCCTTGGTGGCCTTGGCCAGCACGCCGGAGGCGCGGGCAAAGGAGGGCAACTCGTTCCCCTCCAGCCCGGCGATGGCGGACTGGATATCGTAGGAGGCGCTGACAAACGCGCTGGCCGATTCGCCGTACTTGACGGAGAACATCAAGGCGGTGTCGGAGAGTTGCTTGAGGGTCTTTTCATGGACATCGAGCGAGGCCACTTCGGCCAGGGCTGCGTCCATTTCCAGGGCCGGCCCCAGCGCGTTCTGGATCGCCATGGTGCCGGCCAGCATGGCGGCGCCACCGCCAGCAATATTGGCAAAGCCGCTTTGCGCGGTCTCTTTCACCCGGTTCAGCTGGCTGTTGATGCCATCAAGCGGCCGGGTAACGGCATCTATCAGGGCAATCCTCATGATCAGTTGTTCGGTGACAGAAGCCATGATTTATCCATTGAAGGCGGTGGCGATGCCCTCGGCGACGGCATGGGCGAGGCGTTGGGCGTGGTACTTGTCTAACCAGAGGGCGCGAGCCAGGGTGTCGAGCTCGTCATCCTCATGGGGCAGGTAGTGGCGACGTAGCGCCAGCACCTGCTCCAGTTGGTTGTGCTCGATGGCCTCGGCGCGCGCGGTCAGTTTTTTACTTCGATATCCAGATCAGGGGCGTACTGCTCGTTGACCTTGGCGGCGATCTGCAGGGCTGCGCCCGGGCGGGCCAGCAGGCCATCCAGCGCCTCTTTGCTGTCGGCGTCGACGATGCGCTTGAGGTACTGGTGGGACGGCGCCACCTTGTCGGTCATCGACAGGCCGTTGATGTAGCTGTTGTAGGCCACCATGGTGGGCACAAAGCGGATGTCAGTGCCGGCGATAGTCAGGGTGATGGTTTGCTTGCTCATGGGGTGGTTTCCTCTTGTTCAATCCACTGGTTCAGGGTGTTGAGTTGGGTTTGGCAGCGGCGCAGCGCCGTCTGCAGGGTGGGGATAAACCGCACGGCCTCGCCGTAGGTGCTCCCCGTAAAGTCAGGCTCCGGGCAGTGGGGTACCAGCCCCGGTGGCGGCAGCCGTTTCACCACCTTGGTTTGCACCACTGTGGTGGGCTGGCTGGAGCAGGCGCAAAGCACCAGCAGGCAGAGGCTCGCGAGCACAGTCCGGGCGGCCCGCCGGCGGCGTGGCCAAGGCTTCTTGCAATTCATCGGCGGTCTTCCTGTTCTGGTTGTCGAGCTCAGTCAGTGCGTCGTTCTGGTTGGCGAGCAGCAGACGCAACCCCTTTGCCTGCATCAGCAGTTCCTGGAAGGCGGTCGCTTGCTGGGTATTGACAGCCTGCAGGATGTTGATGGTGTCGTTGGCTCTGGCCAGTTCCTTGGTGCGCTGCGTGAGCCGTTCGCCTTGGGTAAACAACAGGGTGCCAAGGACAAACCCGATGATGGTCGGCAGGAATCGGATGAGCGTGCTCATGCCAGCACCCCGCCGAACTCGGTGAACTTGGCCAGCAGGTCCGCCAGTTTGTGCTCGCGCTGGCCGTAGCCGGCCCCGGGCAGGCTGGCCCAGATGTTGGCGCACTTGGCGATCGCTTGGCTGATGCGTCCCTTGAGCACATCGTCCAGCGCCTTGCGCTCGCGGATCAGCTGGATGGCCCAGGTGTCTTGCGACGCGGGGCCAAAGTCCGGCAGGCCGAGCTGGTCGCGGTAGTGGGCCCAGTGCTTTGACAGATGCTGATAGCGGCCGGCAGCGGTGCTGACCAGCCCAGGGCGGACAATCACAGACACATTCGGGTGGGTGCGGTAATCACCGAAGAACCCCGCCGGATTGACCAGCTTGTTGTAACCGTCGTCCCCGAGATCCTTGGTGCCTTCGGCATAGGCGAGCAGGTCGAGAAAGGCGGCCACCTGTGGGTGGCAGTTACTGCGCGGCATTGTTGTCCTCCTTCTTGCGAAACATCAGTGCGGCCCGGTCGCGGATGATGTCGACCCCAAGCAGTCCCACCATGCCACCCAGCAACGGGGTGGCCTCCTGAGGGATCCCGAGCAGATGGGTGCCGGTGGCGGCCGCCAGGGTGATGAGGCCGCACAGCAGGGATTCAATCAGCCGGCGGCGACCCCGTCCGCCGGCGTAGGTGATGCGCAGAAAGGCGACGGCCAGCGCCAGCAGTGCCCCATAGACGGCGGGCCAGTTGTCCATCAACCAGGCCAGCAGGGCGGCCCAGAGGGTGGGGTCTTTGTTTGGCATAGGATTCATGTCCGTTGCTCTGATTAGCGACCCAGCCGCTCTAGGCGGGTCTTGCAGGGGACGCACAGGCGCACCCCGGGGATGTGGCGGCGGCGTGCTTCCGGGATGGGGTCGTCGCACTCTTCGCACTGGTGCAGGCTTTCCCCCTGGTAACGCCCTTTGCCCACCTGATTGGCCAGCTGGGCCGCCAGCATGCGGGCGGCGTGATGGTTGGCGCGGTCGATGTCGTCCAAGGCGTTCCCCTTAATCCATCAGGTGGCGGGTGTCGTCCTTGGAGAGGTACGGCACGCCATCGAGGTGGATGAAATCGGGGGAGGTGACGAAGCCTTTCACCTTGTGCACGGTCTTGCTGCCGCCCTTGGGATCGATGTCGAGCAGGTCGGCCACGTTCAGCTTGACGCCGAAGGCCTCCACCTTGATCTCCTCGCTGCCGGTGCTGGCGTAGAACAGCACATCGTCCGGCTCCATCCCGCGCCAGCTGCCGGCCCGTTTGGCGGCGGCGATCAGCTGCTTGAGGTTCTTGGTGTCGAGCTCGAATTCACACTCGGCCGAGACATCCCCATCCACAAAGCCATCGGGAATGCCCCGGGTCTGCGCCACCGCGCTGTTGTCGGTGATGGAGAGGCTGGCCTTTTCGACGTGGACCATGGCCCCCATCAGGGTGGTGTCGAAGTTGATACCGGAAAAGCGTTTGGTCACGGGTTAACCCTCCCCGTTGTTGAGGCTCAGATCGAGCATGATGTTGACGATGATCCCCTTGGGGCAGTCCACGGTGCGCACCACCACAAACACCGAGACCAGGTTCTTGGCGGTCCACTGGATAGAGATGTCGCCATCCTGGGGGGAGGCAATGTCGCCCGGGAACGGCTGGCCGTTGATGGTGGTCGCCTTGGCCATGGTGCGCAGGTCTTTGCCAAAGTAGGTGATGGCGGCGGCGGTGCTGCCCGGGGTGGAGTTGAAGGCGCGATCCCCGATACGGGCGATGGCGCGGATACGGGTACGGCGCGCCACCTTGTAAGCAATGCGCAGGTTCTCGATCACCTGGTAGTCACCGCCCTCAACGTCCAGGGTGCGGCCATCAGCCCAGTACAACCCGTCATAGTCCGGGTACCACATCGGTACCGAGTAGCGGTTCTGTTCCAGGGTCTGCAGGGTGGCCAGCGGCAGCGGGATCCCGTCTTTGTCCACCGGCTTGTTGCCAAGGCCGACCAGGGCGCCGGTCTTCACCCGGCAGGGGCTGTCGGCAATGCTCACTGCCCGGTTGCACAGGCGGCCCGCATAGGCGCCGGCGAGGTTGGGCCAGAGCTGTGGTACCAGGCTGATGGAGTCGGCTTTGATGCCCTCTTGCAGGGCGGTCAGCGTGGCCTCGTAGTCGCTCCAGGCTTGGGCGGTGCCCTCCTTGCCGACGGCCTTGGCAACAATGCCGGGCACGGCCAGCAGCATGAACTGCCAGCGCCCCCACTTGGCGATCAGCTCCTGGTTGAGGGCGTGGGCGGCGTTGATGCCCGCCTGGTCCCACTCCTGACCCAGCACCACGACCCCTTCAAAGGATTGGGTCTGCTGGGCGCTGCGCACGGCATCCTGCCAGGATTGGTCGGTGGGCAGCACATAGGCGGCGGCGGTCCAGTTCTGGCCGGCGTTATCACGGGCGGCCAGCAGGTTGGCCTTGAGCTCGCTGTCACCGGTACCCAGCAACTGGTCGAGGTCTGACTGGGCATTGAGGGAGAGCAGCTTACCGGTGTTGCTGGCGGCGCTGCCGATGAACAGCAGGTGGCGTTCGACCTCGGTCACCGGCCCCTGCATTTGGTTCAAGTTGTTGATCTGCACATAAGGCCACATGGCGCGGGCTCCTTAAGTCTCGGGGTTAGCGGTGCACGGGGTGGGCGCTGCCCGCCACCGACAGGGTGATTTCATCGGCCACCCACACTTCAAAGGGGGCCACGGTCCAGGTCTTATCCAGCCAGCGGATTGCACCGTCCGGGTCTTCGACGATGCGCAGGGGCTCGGCGAACTTCACCTCCAGATCCAGGTCGGCGCTGTGCTCGTCATTGGGCACCACGTCATAGGTGGGATCGGGCAGGGCGAAGCGTTCGCGGAAAGGATCGTTTTCCTGTATCCAGCTGGCGATCACCGCCAGCAGGGTCTCGGTGCGGCATTCCCGAAACGGCAGGCTTTCCAGGGAAAACACGGCGGTGTATTTGAGCCAGGCCAGATCCATCCCGGTGATCCCCATGTCCTTGGGTTCCAGGCTGATGGTGCCGCCCTCCATCCAGCTGTCGAGGGAACGGGCGCAGCGGGCCGGCAGCACGCGCTCAAGCTCGCGGTGCAGGGCTGACAGGAAATACCCCTGGGGATGCAGGGCCTCGTTGGTTTCGCTCATATCATCGAGACCCCGACCCGGTGCTTGTTCTTGATGCTGCGCACCAGTTGCTGGCTTTCGGCCAGCAGTTGCTCGCGCAGGTCGGGGGCGCGCTCGGCCAGGTCTTTGCGGGCGTCCCGCTCGGTGACCGTGGCGAACTCAGGGATTAGCATGGCTTTGGCCCGGGCAAAGACGGCGGCCAGGTAGGTCTCGGTCAGCGCGTTGTTGCCGCCGGCGAGGCGGGGGCCGGGCACCTGACCGGAATCGGTGTAGCCCTGGGCCCGCAAGGTGGCCTGGTGGCGGGTCAGCTGCAGGTTGATCTCGCTGATGGCCGCCAGCAGGGCCGCACTGATGGCGTCGCTGTCCATGTCAGCGGGCAGGGCGCGCCGGCGCTCGAAGTCGCCACACACCACGTCAGGCCAAAAGCCGTCATTGGTGATGGTTTGCTCGCTGTAGCGGATGCTTTTGCCTGAAATCATGTGCTGCCCTATCAATTGGGGCGCCCCTGAGGCCACGGGATTGAGCGCGGTGCGAGCGGTCAGCTGCAGGCTCATCCCCGCCGGGGCGCGGTGGCGTGGGAGTCGTTATTCCGGGTTGAGCGCGCGCAGGCGCATGGCGATCTTGTGGCGCAAGGTGCCGACCCCGATCTTGCTGTGGGTCTTCTCGGCCAGGGCCAGCCAGTGGTCGGCCTGCTCCAGGGTGGCGTTGTCTGCCAACGCGCTGGGGCGCGGCCCCCCGTCCTTGTCACGCAGCAGCAGGCAACCGGCCAGCTTGTACCATTTGGCGGTGGCCTGTTCGTTGAGGCGCCAGTCACCCCGCACTTTGTCGAACACCCGGGAGAACCAGGGCTCGACGCCATGGCCCAGCGCCGCTTGTTCCTCGGCCCAGCCCAGCACGGTGTCGGCGGTGAAGTGGGCCCAGTCGCGCTTGATGTTGCCCGGGGTGCGCTGGTGCTGCTCGATGGCCAGCAGCGCCCAGCTGATGGCGGTTTCCAGATCGCCGATATCAAACGCCCACACGATCAGGCGTTGAAACAGCGCGTTCTGGTACACGGTGCCGAGCGCCGCCAGTTCCAGGTACTTGTCCACGTAGGGGCGATATTTGGGAAACAACTCATCCCGCTTCATCGCCACCTTGTCGCTCATCCTAGCCAGCGCCTTGAGCCGCGCCATGTCCTGTTCCAGGGCAATCAGCTGCAGGTGCAAGCTGTTGGCCACAAGTCCTGTGGCTTGCCCGGTGGTGGCGGCTTGCGCCGCCCCCAACTGGGCCAGGACCTGCTGCTTGTGACGCATGCCAGGCGAGAGGGCCATGGTTAGGCCTCCGGTTCGCTGTGCGTGTCAGCACCTGCAGGCGGGGCGGCAGGGCGCGCCCCGACCGCCACGTCGGCCTCTTCATAGCTGCCAAAGGCTTCATATTCGCCGATGGCATAGCCTTCCTGACGCCAGTACTGGTTTTCAAAGCCCTTGGTGTCGTCGTTGTCGGCGGCCTTGCGCTTGCGGGTGTTGCGCTGGGTGTAGATGTGTAGGTTGGCCAGGGTGGTGACCCACATCCCGTTCGCCGGGAAATAGGGCGGGATGAAGGCCGGGCGGCCGGCAATGGATTTGGCCAGCTGCTGGGCGGCGATCTGCTCGGTGGGCTTGGTGGCCTCGCTGTAGAGCTTGGCCTGGGCCGCGGCCACCAGGTCGGTACCGACCAGCACCACCAGACGGGGATCGGTGCGATAGAGCGGGTTGATGGTGGCGTTGATGAGGTCAGAGGCCATTTCATCCAGGGTCTTGAAGTCGCCGTGGCCGTTCGGGTCGAAATAGATCTTGTCGCCGGCAGGAGCTTTCACTACCTGGCTGCCCTTGTTCCACTCACGCGCCAGTTGCTGCCAGCCCTTGTTGACGTCTTCACCCAGCGGGCACTTGACCGGATCGGAGTCATCGGCGATGTGGGTGCCGTTAAAACCCACCCGCAGCATGTCGAGGCCAAAGGTCTGGTTGGTGAAGTCGGACACCAGCTGCACAAACTGGCCCTCGTGGCCAGCGTTGGCCCAGGTACACAGGGTGCTCCAGTCCAGGCGCACGCAGGAATCGGTCTCGGTCAGGCTGTACTTGTTGCCGTCGACCCCAATCTTGCGACGAAAACGCCCCTCAACCTTGCGGCCGGTGTGCAGGGCACTGGCGCCGACCTGCACCACCTGACCGGTCAGCTGGTCCACGTCCAGGCAGGTGATGAGTTTGAGGAACTCGGTGGATTCAAGGATGGCGCTGCGCAGCACCGTTTCCATGGGGGCGCTGACGGAGAACTGCTTGGTCAGCGCGTTCTCGGGCACGTTGAAGGCCTTGGCCAGCAACGCGTTGTAGTGGTTCAGGCACTTCTCAGCCTGCGGGGTTTTGGTTTGACTCACTGGGTGCTCCTCAGCAAACGGTCGGGTGGGTGTCGCTGCCGCCCAGGGCATCGGGGCGCTGGTCTGGTGCTTCTACCGAAAATTTTTCGATCTTGGCGTTGAGGCCGGTCAGCTGTTCGCCCAAGCCCTTGAGAGTCTGCTCGAAGGCCGAGAACTGCTCGGAGGTGACGGCGACTGGGGCGGGATCGGTGACGGTGGCCGGCTCGGTGACGGCCGGTTGCTTGTCTGCCGTCAGCGCGTCGACCTTGGCGCCAAAGGTTTCAATCTGGGTGCCCAGCGCGGTGAACATCCCCGCCAGCTTGTTCATCTGTTCTTCGTTCATGTCGGTACTGTCCTCGGGTTGGGGGCGGATCGGTGACTCAGTGGGGATCGCCGTGGTCGGGGCGCCATGACCGCCCAGGAAGTTGAACACCTTGTGCAGGAGTGAGACGCGGTCGGGCTGGCTGTGCTCGTCGGCCGGCAGCGAGAAGCCGGACAAGTCCAGCGGCTGGCTGATCCCCACGGTCGGCGACGGGTGCTTGGCGGAAAACTTGAGCATGGTGGTGCCGGTGCTGGCGGGGATGTCGGTGACCCCTACGGCAAACAGGTAGGTTTTGCCCTGACCGGTGAAGTTATCCAGCGGCTCGATGGAGCAGAATTTGTACTGGCCGCGCTGGTTCTGATAGATGAGGTCGCGGGTCGGGCAGAGGATGGCGAACAGGGTATGTTTGCCGTCTACCTTGTCAGCCTTGAGGGCCTGCACGTAGCCCAGGTTCTCGCCCCATTTCTCATGGTCAGGCCAGAGCTGTGCACAGTAGAAGGTGGGATCGTAGGTGTCGGCCATGTCGGTGATCCACTTGGCCGAAATCTCACGGCCATCCACGGACTGGCCCTCAGTGGCAATCGCCACCCAGCCGGTGCGCAGTGATGAGTCTGTCGGTGTTGGCACGGCGGCCTCCTGGTGTCGAATTGGCGTCAGGTTATCGGGGCCAGCGCAGGGGAGCACTCAGAGGCGTTCGGGCGATTTCGGATAGCGGGGGTTATCCGAATTCATCCGAATGAAGGCGGCGGGAGGGGCGGGATCGGCTCAGTATCATGAGCCCCAGCTTTATGACTGGGGAGCCTCATGGCCTATACAGAAGAGGTACGACAAACCGCCAAGCGGCTTTATCTGCGCCATTGGAGTGCACGGGAGATCAAGGAGGAACTCGGCCTTGGCAGCGTGCGGGTGGTGTACCTGTGGGCCGAGAAGTACGGCTGGACGGAGCTATTGAGCGACGAGGCGCTGGAAGATGCGATCACCCGTCGTTACCAGGTGCTGGCCGCCAAGCCAAAGAAGAACCACGCCGACCTGGCCGAAATGGACCGGCTTATCAGCCACCACGTCGCCCTCAAGGCGGAGGCCGTCAAGCTGGCCGAGCGCGAGCAGGCCCTCAAGGCTCGCCGGCAGGCCACCCCGTCAGATGAGGCTGGCGAGGTGGGCGAGGGTGACGGACGCCGCCAGCGTGGGGAGAACAAGCCGAAGAAGGGCGGCAAGAAGACCAAGAACTGGGTCAATGACCTGGGCCCCGAAGACTTCGAGGGGTGGCTGGCCTCCCTGTTCCCGCACCAGCTGTATGTGCGGGAGGTCAAGAACGACCCGGCCATCCCGCGTACCCGCAACATCCTCAAGTCCCGCCAGATCGGCATGACCTACTATTTCGCCGGCGAAGCGCTGGAAGATGCCATCTTGACCGGTGGCAATCAGGTGTTCCTGTCCGCCACCCGGGCCCAGGCCGAGATCTTCCGCTCCTACATCATCAACATCGCCCGCAAGTTCTTAGGCGTGGAGCTCAGCGGCAACCCCATTGTGCTCTCCAACGGCGCGCAGCTGGTGTTCTGTTCAACCAGCGCCAACAGTGCCCAGGGCTACACCGGCAACTTCTACGCCGACGAATACTTCTGGATCAAGAACTTCAAGGCGGTCACCGACGTGGCCACCGGCATGGGCTCGCAATCCCACTGGCGCAAGACCTTTTTCTCTACCCCGTCCAGCAAGGCCCATGGCGGTTACAAGCTGTGGACCGGGGATGACTGGAAGGGCAAGGATCCGGCGCGCCAGGCCATCGAGTTTCCGACCGAGGCAGAGCTGCGCGACGGCGGCCGGGTCTGCCCGGATCGGGTATGGCGTTACATCCTCACTCTGGAGGAGGCGGTGTCGACCGGCTTCAACCTCATCGACATCGAGGCGCTGCGCGAAGAGACCGCCATCGAGGTATTCGATCACCTCTACATGTGCGCCTTTGTGGACGATGAAGCCTCGGTGTTCAAGTTCCAGCACATGGAGCGGGCCCAGACCAGTGTCAGCAACTGGAGCGACTACACCCCGGGGCATCCCGAGCCGTTCGGCAAGCGCGAGGTGTGGCTGGGCTATGACCCGAGCCGGACCCGCGATAACGCCACCCTGGTGGTGGTCGCCCCGCCGCTGTTCCCGGGCGAAAAGTTCCGGGTGCTGGAGAAGCATTTCTGGCGCGGGATGAACTTTCGCTACCAGGCGGATGAGATAGAGAAGATCGCCAAGAAGTTCCGGGTCACCTATTTGGGGATCGACGTCTCCGGGGTGGGCAGCGGGGTGTATGACCTGCTGCAGCCCGTGTTCAAGTCAACCATCACCCCTATTAACTACAACGTGGAGAGCAAGGCCCGGCTGGTACTCAAGATGGTGGATGTGGTCGAGTCAGATCGCATCGAGTGGGATCAGGAAGACATCGAGATCCCGCTGGCCTTCATGAGTATCAAGCGCAGCACCACCGGCGGCGGCCAGCTGACGTTCAGGGCCTCGCGCAGCAGCGAGACCGGGCACGCCGACGTGTTCTTTGCCATTGCCCACGCGGTGGACAACGAACCGCTCGACACATCGCGCCGCCGCAAATCCACCTGGGCCATCAGCAAACGAGGAAAACATGAGCCGCAAACAGCGCTTTCATCAGCGGGCCGAGCGGCCCACCCCCAATACAACTGGCAGCCGGCCCTCGGTCAGTTTTTCCATGGCCGAGCCCATCGACCCCACGGCCTGGATGACCGATTACACGGACGTGTTCTACAGCCCCTGGGGCGAGTACTACCTGCCGCCTATCGACCGGCAGGGGCTGGCCAAGGTCGCCCGCGCCAATGCACACCATGGCGCCATCTTGATGGCGCGGCGCAACATGGTATCGGGCCGCTTTATCAGCAGCGAAGGGGTGCCCCGGGAGGTGATCACCGCCTTTGTGCATAACCTGCTGCAGTTCGGGGACGCGGCGCTGCTGAAATTGCGCAACGGGTTTGGCCAGGTGGTGGGGCTCTACCCTCTGTCTAGCCTTTACCTGCGCCGCTGCCAGGATGGCAATTTCCTGATGCTGCAGCGGGACGGCAGTTACAAACGCTATCTGGCAGAGGACATCATCTGGCTGGCCCAGTACGACCCGGTGCAGCAGGTGTATGGCCAGCCCGATTACCTGGGAGGCCTGCAGTCGGCCCTGCTCAACCAGGACGCCACCATGTTCCGGCGCAAATACTTCCTCAACGGGGCGCACATGGGGTTCATCTTCTATGCCACGGATCCGAACATGGACGATGACCAGGAAACGGAAATGAAGGAGATGATCGCAAGCTCCAAGGGGGTCGGAAACTTTCGCTCGATGTTCGTCAACATCCCGGGCGGCAAGCCCGATGGCATCAAGCTGATCCCGGTGGGGGACATCGCGACCAAAGACGAGTTTGCGGCCATCAAGGCAATCACCGCCCAGGATGTGCTGACAGCGCACCGGTTCCCGGCTGCCCTTGCCGGCATCATCCCGTCCAATGGTGGTGCGGGTCTCGGCAACCCTGAGCAGTACGACCGGACCTATGCCCGCAACGAAACGCTCCCGATGTGCGAGCTTATCCAGGATGCGATCAATGGCGCCAATTTGCCGCGCCGGCTGCAGGTGGATTTCAATCGGTCGCTAGAGGTCGGTGTTACTGTATAGAGATCCAGCTTAGGGTATAATCGAGCGGTTTTTTATCGACGGTATCTGGGGGGATTTATGCGGGTATTTTGCCGGGAATGTGGGGAGCTGGGGCGTATTACCAAGACGCACCGCCTGAGCCGTGATACCGCCGATCTGTACTGCCAGTGCACGGATGCGGAATGCGGACACAGCTGGGTGTCGCAGGTGTCATACAGTCATCCACTGAGCCCATCGGGGCGCACGACCAGCCAACTGGCCTTGAGCCTTATCAACTCGCTTAGCCAAGAGGGGCGACAGGCTCTGCAGCGGGAACTCAACCTGGGACAATGAGAAAGGGGCGCACTCTAGCGTTTCCTTATGGCTTGAGCTTTCCTGTAAGTTGGGTTTGCATCTCTTCTAGAGACCATTGTCGATGACCGTCATACCAACAAATGTAACCGTTGGTTAGGTGGTCCATCGCCAGTGCTGCAGCGTTCTCTTTCATGACAAATACCACCTGTTCAAGGCCCCACTCGTCAATTGCCAAACCTTTGACGATCGGAATCACGTCTCCATCCTCCTGAGCCTTACTCATACTGCGACTAGCATCTCCTTTCACATAGTAAATTCCCTGCTTAACCTCTTCTTGTGCAGCCATGATACTTGTTCCTCTCTCTAAACTGTTCCCGCTGTTAGGTAGTAAAATCGTCGTTAGATTGATCAAAAAAGCCGAAACCCTGTTAGGGTCTCGGCTTTTTCAGAAGGTGTATACATTACTTAAGCTTAGTAGAGTCGAGAGTTTTCTGATGGGCCGCTTCAGAAGCTTTCTTCGCTTCAATCGCTGCTTTTTGAGCCTCTTCTGTTTTACCAGCCTTATGCAGCTCGATAGCCTTTTGATGATGTTTAGCAGCAGTTTGGTGCATTTTTGCTGCATCTTCGTGAACTTTCACAGCGTCCGTGGCAGTTGCAGCCATGGCGAAAGAGGACGCTCCCAGCATCAGGGCTAATACAAACGAAGCTTTTTTCATAGTAAATTCCTTTTATTGAGTAAGGCCACATTAGGTGGCTTAAGATCGAATAGACTATGTCTTGAATTCAAATGGAACACTTTGTGGTTGAAATTTTGAATCACGTCACATTTTTAAGTTGATTGGCTTGGCTCTTAATTTTTTCAAGTAGAGAAAATGTATAAGTGATTATCGTTCTAATGTGCAAGAGAAATATATTTAATTAAGATGTATGTTGTTTTCAGCTGAATATAGATTGATTAATGATATTTTTTCGTTAGTGATTCACTATGCCAGCATTAATCAGCTTTGCGAAGGTGATTTTATACATGTGTTCGGCTAATGCCACAACGGTATCACCTTTCCACTTCCAAAGTGGATGAACCAAACAATAAGATATACTTGTTGTTATAAGTGAACCAACCATATCAAGCGGAAAATGTAGTCCTAGAAAAATGCGGGCCCAGGCTACTGCACAGCCAGCGACTAATGCTCCACAGGCAGCTGTACGCATTCCTCCAAACATTAATGTCAATCCGACTCCGACAAAAACAGTCATATGATCACTAGGGAATGAAGAATCAGGAGTATGGCTTAGCCAAGTATGACCAAGCTCTATCATGAATGGACGAGGATGATACCAGAACATGCTTATCATCTGATTTAAACCAAGTGCAATCATAGTGACAGCACATGCTTTTAGTATTTTGCTTCGATAGGTCACATCCCCCCATAACCAATATGAGACAAATAATAATGGGATAAAATAAATCAGTACTTCAGCTATCATGGTAGCTGCATATAATAGCCAAAGAGGCGTTTTATCAGATGCATTTAAGAGTAAAAAAAATGCACGGTTTAACACTTCGACATTTTCCATTTCATGAGGCTCTTTTATTTTTTGGTTTTAGTGCATGAACCGCTTTTTAGGTATTTACTTGACGAGTCAACTAGCGCTCCCATGTGCTGCAGAGTATTTCTGCCAATTAACGCTGGGTATATCTTGTTACTACGATTAGCTAATGTGAACTCCTCGTTTTCTAGAATTACACCTCCCATGCAGATATCCAAACTAACTACAGAACGATGGTCTTCTCCACCTGCACCACTAATTTTTACTTTACGTGAAACTGGTAAGTTATATGGTATTGAAGTCGTTTCTCCAGTGTCTTTATTTTTTATTTCGACATTGAATTTAACCCATTTTTTATGGTTTTTTATATACAGATCGATGTTGTTAGCATCAATCGATGATGACTCAGCTCCTGTATCTAGCTTCATATCGAGAGCGGTATTGCTTGGTAGGATTGAGCCATGTTCAACCCATCCGTAGGTAACCTGATGCATCTCAGTTGCTGATAATGAAGATGCAATTAGTAGCGGAATCATAAGCTTAAGTGTGAACATAGGTTGTGCCCTCTCATTTTAATACATATATATAATGGGATTATTAATAGAGAATTAAGACTGTAAAAATATAAAAGTAACATGTGGTGCTTCAATTGGGTATGTTTGCTCTGATTTTGCTCCTTACTTGAGGCGTGTAACTTCATCCTGAGATCCGAAAAATTCATCGTTGCTTAAGGCCACCTGGCTGCGCTCGACTGGTGGCAGAGGCCACGTCCGCAGATCGACGGTATCGCGCAGCCGGTCAAGCTGGGCGTAAGCTGCTTCGGTATCCCCATCCCCTAGGGCCTCCAGCAACGCCAAGGCATCATCGGCGCCGGCGGCCGTCATGCTGGCCAGCCAAGCTGCTGGATCCCCGGACTCGGCCAGCAAGCCCCGCACATCCTTGAGCTCCGCCTGGCGTTTTGCCTCCCGGCATCTGGATCCGGCTTCAATTTGATACGGTGATGGCTCGTTTGGTGATTCGAACGGATGCCGTTCGGTCACTTTCAACTCACCATCTCGGATGCAAACTGACCGATCCCCTGCTCTGACAATCAAGCCGCGCTGGACCATGGCCGCTTCTTCATCACTTAGCCCCAAATGGAATAGATTTATACCTCCCAATGGATCCTCTTTAGATCCTCCGAGATCGCCGCGTACAGTTGTTGCCAGAGCTCCAAGGGGGAAACCCCCTTCGCTTCGCTCGGTACCCACTAACTCGCTGCGCTCGCCCACAGACCAAAACCCGCTGCCCTGGGCCTCGGTGGTACTCTGTGAACCACATTTACGCAGCACCCATTCCCCCACACGGGTCTGCTGGATGAGGCCGTCAGCAGCCCGCACGCCCACAAGCTTGGTTTGCGGTTCGCCGTACTGATTGGGTTCGGCAAAAGCGGTGCGGTGGATACTCAAGGGGCGTTCATCGCGCCGGCAGCAGGGGCCGCCCATGGCTTGGGTGAAGTTCTTCCAGTCCACCGCGTCTGCATAGCGCCGGCACTCTTCCATGATGGGGCTGGCCAGCGGGGCCACGACGATTCCCTTGGCCTCTTGCAGGCGGCCAGGTAGCCGGCGCAGCTCCCGCCAGATACCGACCGGCGGGCCTTTCAAGGGTTGGAACTGGCGCAGGCCCCAGAGCGAGGCCCAGGCCCGTACTCGGCGGGCGCCTTCGGTAGCCGCGGTCTCGGCTTCCAGATCGCCTTCGTCGCCGACCCGGTACCCGTCGATATTCTTGGCGATGTATTTGACGATGTAGCCGACGGCGCCGCCCTTCTCCTTGTCCATTACCTTCCAGTCAAAGCGGGGCGTGATGTCGCTATAGGGCTTTTTGCTGTCAGGGTGGCGTTTGCGTTCCAGGTCGCCTTTGTCATGGCTCAGAGCGTAGCGCTGCAGGATGCCGATCAGCCGGTGCTGGTGCTCGGGTTTGACCCAGATCAGCAGGTGCCAGTGGGGCGTGCCGTCGTGGTGGGGTTCGACCACCCGAAAGCCGAAATAGTCGATAGGGTCGGCCACTAGGAACTCCCCCCGCTTGGCCAGGTTGCGATCGAGGGCAGAACGGCAGCGCTTCCACAGCTCGCTGATGTAGTGTTGCGAGTCGCGAGGGGATGAGCCGTCGTGCTTGGGGTTCTCTTCTGTGCTGTTTGGTCCGCCGGTTTGGGAGGCTCGTACCGTTTTCCAGGGATGGAATCGGCTAGGCGCTGTCCAGGTGAAGAACAGGCCCACATAACCCAGTTCGTCAGCCACATCAGAGAAGCCACGCGCCCGGACAATCAGCTCATGGCGGCGGTTCTCCGGGTTGGCGATGGAGGCTTTTACCGCATCTTCCAGGCTGATGGTGATGTCGTCCTGGGCGTTATAGGCTTCCATGTCCTTGAGCCAGGCCGCCGCCATCCGCTGGCGTTCGATAAAGGCCTGTAGGCCCTGACTGGACACGTAGGCAGATACCCCTTTGCGCACCTTGCCGAGCAGGATGGCGCAATGTTCGTTGTATTGATCCCAGATTTTGCGCATGCGCCTGGCCCACCACTTGGGGTCGAGCCAGCGGATAAGGTGGTGGGCGATGAAGTCGTCGCGGCTTTCGGCTGTTCTGAACCTGGGCAGGCGGGGCAGCATGCCCCAAGCGGCCAGCGGTTGGCGGCACGCCTTCCACAAACGGATCGCCGGCACCTGCTCAGCGCCGAAGTCGGTAATGGCATTAAACAGCCGGGTGACCCGTTCGGCGTAGTTGACGGCCAGGCGCTCGCGGCTCTCTTTGGTGCGCAGCGCTTCGAGCGGTTCGGGGATCACGTTTTGCACCTGGCGCAGGGTGGTGATGCGGCTTGATAGCCAGCGGTTGGCCTCCTTGCAGATGGCCACTCCCTTGAGCACATCCGGGGCGCGACGGGTGCAGTAACCCACGAACAACTCGGCGATCAGATCACCGGGCAACTGCACCCCTGGCCCGCCGTTCTCACGCGGGATCGGCCGCTCCAGCAGGTCAAGCGCCCAGTCCAAGGCATAGGCGCCAGGGATGCCGACAAAATAGCTCTTGATGGCCTCGACCCGGGTATTGATATCGCCGCCGGCGAGCTCCCTGCGCCGAGCGGCAGGGAGGCGGGATGCGTCGAGTGGGCAGAGCCAGACACGACGACAAGCCATGATGCGGCGCGCCATGGCTTTGGTGGATGCTGCCAATTTCCAGGCAGCAGGCTGCCTGGGGGAGATGGGTTTGGCGTCGAACAGCTCGGCGTGGTAGTCCCGCATTAGAAGGGCAGGGGCTCGTCACCGCATAGGTGGGCAAGATACCGCTCCTGGTGGGCGACGGTGTCTAACGCTTCGATACGGGCGCGGCGCTCCTCTCTGCATTCGAACAGCAGGCGGCACAGGGCGTATTTGGGCTCTGGCAGGCGGGCCTCTCGTAAGGTGAGGAGCTGGCGTTGGTACTGACGAAGGGTTGCCAGTTTTACCTTGGCGATGGCGGACAGCGTGGCAATGTCGGCCTCTACTTCCGCTTGCAGAGCTGAAAAGTCCGGGGTGTTCTCGGTCATCGGATCACCTCGCCCAGTCCATGCTGGGGGGCGCACTCTTTCCACCAGTCGCCGATTTCGGTAGCAAGTGGAGTTTCCCCCTGGCCGAGTGCCAGCCAGTAGATGGAGCGGATCGCCCCAAGGGCGAGCACCTCAGCCGCGTCAGTGCCATAGGTGGCGTTAGAGGCGCCTATGTAGTCGGCTCGGTAGCTCTGCCAGTGGAGCCACAGCCCGCTTTTCGGTTGGGCCGGCTCACCGGTTTCTGTGTATTCATCATCGCTGCTGTCATCATCCAGCAGCGCGTCTGGGCTGCTTGTGGCCACAAGCTGGATCTGAATGTGCTGCGGGCCAGACCATATGCTGCCCAGGCACACCCGATTGTCATCAGCCCGGGCGGCGAACATGTCGGCCAGCACCCCCTCGATGAGCTTGGGGGCCTGGCTGGCTATCTTGATTGCGTCACTCATAGCTACTTCCTCAACGCTTTCTTACGGTCAGTTTGTTGTACCGTTCGTGGGTCATCAGCTGATAACCGCTGGCCCCACAGGGCCGAAACAGGCGGTATCGGTAGCCCACTGCAATGACATCCCCACACCCGGATTGCAGCCGGCGAGGGCGTTGACAGGCCAGCACTACTGCCGCTTTTGCCTGTATCTGGGCCGGTATCCGGCCAATGCTCTTGAATCCTTCCATGTGCATTGCTCCAGGGGCTGCCGAAGCAGCCCCTTGTGGGATTAGTTGGGATGGGCAGGGCGGACTTGCTCGGGGATGATCAGAGAGCCTTTCATCAGCCAGACGGCGTAATCAGACAGGCCAGGGGTATTGATGATGCGCAGCAGCAGGCCGCCGCCAATCTCGCGATAGCCCAGCTCGTAGTTCTTGAGGGTGGTGGGTGGGATATCCAGCTGCGCTGCGAATTTGGGACGACTCATCCCCAGAAATTCGCGCAGTTGGCGCAGGCGTTGGCGGGTACTGGCATTGAGGTCCGTCATAGACGGCATTTCAGTGGTGTGCATGGTCATGGTTAGGCTCCTTGATGGGCATTAAGGCGATTGATGTGACCAAACAGAGAAGCCCAAACCAGGGCGTTAGCGCGCTGGCTCAGGATCGTCAGGTCGTTTTCCGAGTAGCGGGCGGCATATGGCCCTGTGATACGGCGGCGCTGGATCTCGCGGTTGCGCAGCGCGCGGGGGATTGCTAGAGTTGTCATGTCAAGATTCCTGGGGATGATTGACTGAGAGAGCCCCGTTAGGTGCGGCAAACACCAGTGACCGGGGCTTTTTCTTGTCCGCAATTTGCGGTTTGTGGGTTGTTGACCAGTGTCATCAACAAGCTCTTGCTCTTCGCCAGCCGGTCGGCTGGTCCTGTTACCTCTGGTTTTTCTTCTGGTGGTGCTATCAAACCGGTGCGCCATTCCTCGAGGCTGACTGCACCATGAAACAGGTGTTGGTACCCAAGGCGACGCATGGCCAGACAAAGGGCCTCGCGGTCGCGCTCCCCAAGTGGGAATTCAGGCCTTGCCATCGAGATCGGTAATTCGGCTTCATTGCAGATGGCCTTGCGTTGTGGCTGATTGAGTTCGCCCCAATATCTGGCAACCCTGCAATTGGCGTTGTAAAGCGCTTCCCGCATTTCTGCCAGCGCCTTCTCGGCTGCACTTGCTCGTAAATTCATCTTTTTCTCCTCCTCACATCGCCAGTGCCGCAAGGGGCGACACCACCTGAAATCGCTGTTCGACGTCATTGATCAGCAGCGCCACTGAGCCCATCGCGGCGGCGGCAATGCTCATGAAAGAACGGTGCTCGTTGCTGGTGATGCGGCCGCGTTCCGTGAGCTCCAGGGTGCGCTGGCCGATACTCGCTATTTGCGAGTTGAGCTGGATCACCTGGTGGGTCAGGGATGGCGCCCGCTCTGCATCGGGGATGGCGACAGCAGTCAGGCCACACTCAAACAGCAGGGCATCGAGCAGCGATTCGTCTTTGGTCACCTGGTAGAGAGCGATCAAGTCGTCACCCGACAGCTTGTGTTTCTGCTGCTGATTGAACTTGTTGCGCAGCACATGGGCTGACATACCCATGCTGGCGGCCAACTTTTCTACGTTGCGATCCTTCACGAAACCAGCGCAGGCACTGCGGTAGTGGGGGTGTAGGTTTCTGGTGGTATTCGACACTCTGATTTCCCTCC
Source organism: Aeromonas piscicola (assembly GCF_000820005.1). Lineage (GTDB taxonomy): Bacteria > Pseudomonadota > Gammaproteobacteria > Enterobacterales > Aeromonadaceae > Aeromonas > Aeromonas piscicola. The sequence continues at coordinate 28,301 of NZ_CDBL01000067.1, forward strand.
AAAGGTCGTTATGGTTTTGTGGAAACCAAGCCACAAGAGAGAGGCATAAATGCATGTCATTCAGACGCTGAGGCCAAGCCATGCGAGCCAGCCATCCCGGATTTCCTTGGGCCGGCTTTCGAATGCCAATTTCAGTCCCGCATTCCAGGCCGGCAGGTATACGTAGTAGTCACCTTTGGCATTAGGGTTTCCTGGAACTTTCATTTCTACGCCGGGTAACTTGCCCACTTTGATCATCTCCACCACTGCTTTGCGGGTTTTTCCGATGGCATGGGCAAACGCATCGGCGGTTACTGCATCGGTATGAACCAATGAAGGAGTGAGGCCCACAGCAAACTTGGCGGGCACTTCGGTCTGACTGTTCGGGGTTTTGGTTGCATCACTCATATCTGATACCCTCTCTGGTTACCCCCTGTTGGCTGTAGAGAGCTTTCAGGGGCTTTTACTATGAAATTCCAAATGAGATTTCATATTCCGTTCGGGATATTATGTTTCGAGGAGAAGTTGTGTCAATAGATACATCAGAGAAACTGAAGCTGATCAGAGAGTCAGAGAGGATGAACAGAAAGCAGTTCGCTGAGCTGACAGGCGTTCCGTACAGCACACTTACGGGCTACGAGACGTTAGGAAAGGAGATCGGTTTTACCGCTATCCAGAAGATATTTAGCCAACCTAGGTTCAGGAAGTACCACAGTTGGTTCATGTTTGATGAAGTTTCACCCGAAGCCGGCCAGATCGCGCCGGTTCTCGCACACGTTGGGCAAGACAGCAGCACGTTATCGCCCTCAGACCAGAAGACTGGCTAACCCTACATAGGCAGTTCCTTGTCTATATAGAGGCGTGCGGCCTGAGCCAGCACGTATCAACAAGCAGTATCGGAGAGCTTCGCTATGTCGATTAAGAAGCTCGATGATGGTCAATATCAAGTGGACGTTAGACCGACGGGTCGCAAGGGAAAGCGGATCCGGCGGAGGTTTTCTAAGAAACACGAGGCAGTTGCCTTCGAGCGGCATGTGTTGGCGACGCAGCATGATAAGCCCTGGCAGAGCAAGCCCACAGATGCCCGCACGTTGGCCGAGCTCATCGAAATTTGGTGGGCGCACAAAGGGCAGTATCAAAAGTGGGGGGCCCACGCACGCCGTACCTTATTACGGGCAGATCGATACTTGGGTGAAGTGCGGGTCAACCAGCTTAATGCTCACGCTTTGACTTTGCTGCGTTCGCGTATGTTAGCCGCAGGCATAACCCCCAATAGCGTTAACCGCCTGGTGGTGGAACTGAGCGGTATGTTCAATTTCCTCATCGAGGGAGGGTTCTATCGTGGTGAGAACCCTGTTCGAGAAGTGAAGGCTTTGAAGGTTGCGCCGCGGGAGATGAGTTATCTTTCCCCATCTGAAGTTCAGCAATTGTTGGCTGGGCTAAGTGGGGATGATAGAGGCGTTGCCGTGTTATGCCTGAGTACCGGCGCTCGGTGGAGTGAGGCTTCTACCGTTCGGGCCGAGCATGTAGTCAACCGACGGGTGACGTTCGTGGCTACCAAGAACGGTAAAAATCGAACGGTTCCCATCAGTGCAGAGGTTGAGGCTGAATGGGTGGCAAACAAGCGTGGGGTGTTGTTCCCCAAGGCGAACTACCTACGGGTGCGGGAGATGTTGAAGGTAGTGAAGCCCGATTTACCCAAAGGGCAAGCAGTGCATGCACTACGCCATACCTTCGCTACACACTTTATGGCGAATGGGGGGAACATTTTGGTGCTGCAACGAATCTTGGGTCATGCCTCTATCCAGCAGACGATGACCTATGCTCATTTCGCGCCTGATTTTTTACAGGATGCTGTGCAGTTCAACCCGCTCAGGGGTGGTGCTGGTTAGGTGTGGAGTGTCCACATCATTGACCACACCTTAGCGTTTATGGGTGGGAATGAAAGCTCATCAGAGCCCCTAGCCAAGCTGAGGACCTTACGCTGTAAGTCAGGTATAACAAGGCTTGGCGCCGTATGCCCTTAGTTTTAACGGGTTGGTGACTCTGATGGCGAAATGAATAAAAAGGCGCTTTGGGCGCCTTTTTTGTTGCGCTGAGTGCCAGAGTAAGATATCGCCACCCAACAGGCGCTTTTCTGCTAGAATATGCCCCCTGTGTGAGTCTCGGATGGACTCACGGTCTGGTCTCCCAGGCCCAGTTTGCCGTCTTGTGCTAAGACGGGTGTAGCAATAGGTTAATCATGAGTTTTGCCGATAGTTTATTTTTTCTGATGTTGCTGGTTGCCGGCAGCGTGTTCTTCTCTCTTTCCGAGATATCCCTTGCCGCCTCCCGCAAGATCAAGTTGCAGGTGATGGCCGATGAGGGAAACCGCCATGCCGCCAAGGTGCTGGCGCTGCAGGCCCAGCCGGGTAATTTCTTTACCGTGGTGCAAATTGGCCTCAATACCGTCGCCATCCTGGGTGGTATCCTGGGTGAGTCTGCCCTGAATCCTGCCATCAAGGGGTTCATCTCCGGCTTCTATCAAGGTCCCTGGCTCAGCCAGATAAGTTCCGCCGCCTCCTTCGTGTTCGTCACCGGCATGTTCATCCTGATCGCCGACCTGATGCCCAAGCGCCTGGCCATGACCATGCCGGAGCGGATCGCCGTGGTGGTGGTTCGCCCCATGCTGCTGTGCGTGACCCTGCTGATGCCGCTGGTGTGGTTCTTCAATGGCATGGCGAATGCGTTGTTCCGGCTGCTGCGGGTTTCCATGATACGCAACGACGAGATCACCTCTGACGACATCTATGCGGTGATGGATGCAGGCGCCGAGGCCGGCGTCATCCAGCGTGAAGAGCATCAGCTCATCGAGAACGTGTTCGAGTTGCAGTCCCTCGGCGTGACCTCCGCCATGACGGCCCGCGAGAGCCTTATTTACTTCACCCTGCAAGAGGGTGAGGAGAGCATCAAGGCCAAGATTGCCGAACACCCGCACAACAAGTTTCTGGTGTGCGATCACAACCTCGACAGCATCAAGGGCTTCGTCGATGCGAAAGAGCTGCTGATCCGCGTCATCAGCGGCCAGAGCATAGACCTCAACAGCGGCTCCCTGGTGCAAAACGTCATCATCATTCCCGACACCCTCAACCTCTACGAGGCGATGGAGTACTTCAAGAACCACAGGGGCGACTTCGCCGTGGTGATGAACGAATACGCGCTGGTTGTGGGGATCGTCACCATGAACGACCTGATGAGTACCGTCATGGGCGAATGGGCCACCCACGTGGTGGAAGAGCAGATAGTGCAGCGGGACGAAAACTCCTGGCTGGTGGACGGGGTAACCCCCATCTCCGACGTGATGCGGGCCTTCGACATAGAGGCGTTTCCGGATAGCCAGAACTACGAGACCATAGCCGGTTTCATCATGTTCATGCTGCGCAAGATCCCCAAGCGCACCGACTCGGTGAAATACGCGGGTTACAAGTTCGAAGTGGTCGACATCGACAGCTACAAGATCGACCAACTGCTGGTCACCCGGGTCGAACCCGTGGTGGCCGAGAAGCCTGCTCAGGAATCGTAAAGGAGCTATCAAGGAGTCATGAAGATGCAGTCTCATTCCCGTGCGCTGGCCTGTGTGGCGCTTGCCCTCGCGCTGGGCGCTTGCAGCCAGAGCGCTCCCCGCAAGGCCACTGCCGTTGCCAAGCCTGCCGCTCCCAAGGCGGTGGTAGTGTCGCAGCCGGATCCCGATGCCGTGGTGCAAAGTGCCGTGGCAGAGCCGAGCCCGGTATTCGATGAAGAGTATCACGGCCCGGATCAGGGGTCCCTCGAGTCGGTGACCGCCCTGTTTGCCCGTGGTTACATCGAGTCGGCCATGCGCGAGACCATGCTGGCGGCGGTGCATAACGACTATCCGCTGCTTGGTATGCGGGATGTGCGGTTGACTGATCCTGTCTCCAAGTTCCTCACCTCCGCCCATGCTGCCACCACGGCCCACGACTATCTCTATGCCGGGGTGCAGCGTCGACTGGGTCGTCCTCTGAGCCCGGCCCAGTGGGAGCAGATCTGGCGTGGTCTGCCCCAGCAGGGTCGGGTTTCCGACTGGACCAAACAGATAAAACGGGTGCTGGCAGGGCGTTAAGCCACCAGTTCATCCTGTTGCAATGAGGCCACCCTTGGGTGGCCTCACGCTTTTCTGCCTTCTGCCTTCTGCCTTCTGCCTTCTGCCTTCTGCCTTCTGCCTTCTGCCTTCTGCCGCCTTCGCTGCTTTCCCATCTCTGCTGTCTGCTGATGTTCGGTGATACCGATTGCCGTCGGCTCTGCTTTGTTTTATCTTGTTTTGGACGTCTAAACATCTATATGTTTTTATGGCCGATTTTAAGAGGAACGCCTCACCACGATGAGGCCTGGCGAGGCACAGCCGCAGAGCAACACTGAAAGCTGCAAATCGATACAACAGACAAGCACAGAACAACAAAGAGACAAGATAGATGGAAACACAGGCATTGTGGGTACTGGACGGTGGCATGGGGCGTGAGCTGGCACGGCGGGGGGCGCCATTTCGCCAGCCCGAGTGGTCGGCACTGGCGTTGATGGAGGCGCCACAGACGGTGCGTGAGGTGCATCAGGCCTATGTGGCGAGCGGTGCCCGGGTCATCACCACCAACAGCTATGCGCTGGTGCCATTTCATATCGGCGCCGAGCGTTTTGCCGCCGAGGGGGAAGCGCTGGCGGCGCGGGCTGGCCAGTTGGCACGTGAGGTGGCTGATGTGCAGGGCGGTGCCGTACAGGTGGCAGGATCCTTGCCGCCACTGTTTGGCTCCTACCGCGCCGACCTGTTCGAGGCGGACAGAGTGGGCGAGCTGGCCATACCGCTCATTCGGGCGCTGACGCCCTATGTGGACATCTGGCTGGCCGAAACCATGAGCCTGATTGCCGAGCCGCTGGCCCTCAAAGCGCTGTTGCCACAGGATGGCAAGCCGTTCTGGGTCTCCTTCACCTTAGAGGACGAGGCGCCGGGCAGCGAGCCGACCCTGCGCTCCGGCGAGCGGGTGGCGGATGCCGTCACAGCGCTGGTCGCGGTCGGGGTGGATGCCATCCTGTTCAACTGCTGTCAGCCCGAGGTGATTGAGGCCGCGCTGACGGTGGCCAGCGCCAGCTTGCAGGCGCTGGGTCGAGGGGATATTCGCCTTGGCGCCTATGCCAACGCCTTTCCGCCCCAGCCAAAAGAGGCGACTGCCAACGACGGGCTGGACGAGATCCGAGCCGATCTTGGGCCGCTGGATTACCTCGGCTGGGCCGAGCGCTGGCGCGGGGTGGGGGCCTCTCTCATCGGCGGTTGCTGCGGCATAGGCCCCGAGCATATTCAGGCACTGGCCAGCCGGCTGCGCTAAGGAGAGCATATGAAAGAGAGCAAAATAGGCCTCTGGTCCCTCACCGCCCTGGTATTCAGCTCCATGGTGGGGGCGGGCATCTTCAGCCTGCCCCAGAACATGGCCGAGGTGGCCGGCGCCCGCGCCGTGCTGATCGGCTGGGGCGTGACCGGGGTGGGCATTTTGGCGCTCGCCGCGAGCTTCCTCTACCTGTCGCGGCTGAAGCCCGATCTCGATGGCGGCATTTACAGCTATGCCCGCGCAGGCTTTGGCGATCTGGTGGGTTTCTTCTCCGCCTGGGGTTACTGGTTGTGCGCCACCATAGGCGTGGTGGGTTATCTGGTGATCGCCTTCGCGGCGCTGGGCAGCTTCGTCGATACGCCAACCGAAATCTGGTTTGGTGAGGGCAACACCCTGGCCGCCTTTATCGGCGAGTCCTGCATCCTCTGGGCCGTGCATCTGCTGGTGGCCCGCGGCGTGCAGCAGGCGGCCCTGTTCAATCTGGTGGCGACCCTGGCCAAGAGCCTGCCGCTGCTGCTGTTCATCCTGTTCGCCTGCTATTACTTCGACCCTGTGACCTTCGCGGCGGATCAGGGGGGCAGCACGCTTGCAGTGCCGGTCTCCGAGCAGGTGCGCAACACCATGCTGATCACCCTCTGGGTCTTTACCGGCATCGAAGGGGCGGCTGTGCTGTCGGCCCGTGCGAGAAACAAGCGGGACGTGGGCACGGCCACAGTGCTGGGGGTGGTGCTGGCGCTGCTGCTCTATGTGCTCATCTCGGTACTGGCGCTGGGGATTTTGAGTCGCCCTGAGCTCGCGGCCCTGCCCAATCCCTCCATGGCGGGCTTGATGGCCCAGATGACAGGCTCCTGGGGCAAGTTGCTGATAAGCATCGGCCTTATCGTCTCTGTGCTCGCTTCTTACGTGAGCTGGACCCTGTTCTCGGCCGAGGTGCCCTTCAGTGCGGCCCGCCACGGCGCCTTTCCGGCTATCTTCCGGCGCCAGAACCGCAACGGCACTCCCATAGCGTCGCTGTGGCTCACCAGCCTGACGGTGCAGGGCTGCCTGCTGCTGGTGTGGCTGCTTGGCAAGGGGTATACCAGTCTGCTGCTCATCTCCACCTCCATGATCCTGGTGCCCTATCTGCTGATCGGCCTGTTCCTGCTCAAGCTTTCCTTGAGTGGTGAGGGCAATGGCCTGATGCGGACTGTGGCGCTGGTGTCGAGCGGTTACGGCCTCTGGCTGCTCTATGCCGCTGGGGTGGAATACCTGCTGCTCTCCTTGCTGCTGTACGGGCCGGGCCTGCTGCTGTTTCTCTACAGCCGTCGACAGCTTGGTGACCATCAGCGGCTCAGCGGTCGCGAGCGACTGCTGGCCGGGATAACGCTGGTGAGCCTCATTCCCGCACTCTGGTCATTTGCCCATGTCTGACCTGGGTCTGTGACTGGCAATGAACGAGAGCGCCCTGGTGGCGCTCTCATTTTTGCTCTGCCTCAAGGTTCTGATTCAGACGCTGCCGGGGCCAGCCGGCTTGCCAAACAGCACGCTCAGTTTCTGCTGCCAGGGGAGGCCACGGGCCTCGCACAGCATGTCACGCCATTCGTGGAAGGTGAGGGTGAGCGGATTGAAGCTGCGAACCGGTTTGGTGATGCCAAAGCGACACGGCTCGGCGGGATCCTCTTCCACAAAGGTGCCAAACAGCCGATCCCAGATGATCAGCACGCCGGCGAAGTTGCGGTCTATGTATTTGGCGTTGCTGGCGTGGTGCACCCTGTGGTGGGAGGGGGTATTGAAGACCCACTCAAGCCAGCCCAGCTTGCCCACCACCTGGGTGTGAACAAAGAACTGGAAACCCAGGCTGAGCAGCACGGTCGCCACCACGGCCTGGGGCGGGAAGCCGATGAGGATCATGGGGATCCAGAACAGCCACATGCCGGAGACGGGGTACATCAGACTCTGGCGAAAGGCGGTGGAGAGGTTGAGTCGCTCCGAGCTGTGATGCACCACGTGGGAGGCCCACAGCCAGCGCACATGGTGACTGGCAAAGTGGAACAGCCAGTAACAGCAATCCTGCAGCAGGAACAGCAGCAAGATGCTCCAGAGATTGAGTTCTATGTCAAACAGCCGCCAGCCCCACAGGGCGTCATACAGGTAGGCGATGGCGATGGCCGTCAGTGCGTCACCCCCCTGATGCATCAGGGCCAGGGTGGCGTTGGCGAACAGGTCTCGCCACTGGTAGGTGGCGGTGGGAAAGGCCGCCCCGTGCTTGCGCAGGTAGAGCATCTCCCAGCCGATAAAGGCCAGAAAGATCGGGGAGAGATAAAGCAGTAGCAGTTGCACATCCATGTCGGGCATCCGGTTTGACCAGTTGGATTCCAGCATACCGAATGGATTTAAAATTTCATTAACATATTGCACCGCCATCTGGTGACTGACTTATGGAAAGCATTATGGTAAATATTTGTTTTAATGTGGTAAATAAGATGGCTACGAGATTTGGTAGGGACTAAGTACCTGGCCCTGTGTTGCTGCAGGATCCAGCCCTATTAAGATGGCAGGCCAAGTCCGTGCAGGAAAACAGAGGGAGCCATGGGCTCCCTCTTCTGCTTTCTACGGCTGTCAGCGTCAGAGCACCTGACTTAAGAACTGGCGCAGGCGCGGGGAGGGGGGATTGTCAAAGAAATCGGTCGGCTTCTCATCCACCAGCAGCTCACCGTTTTCCATGAACAGCACCCGATCCGCCACCTCGCGGGCGAAACCCATCTCGTGAGTCACCACCACCATGGTCATGCCCTCGCGAGCCAACCCCTTCATGACATCCAGCACCTCGCCCACCATCTCGGGGTCCAGCGCACTGGTGGGCTCATCGAACAGCATGATACGCGGTTGCATGGCGAGTGCCCGGGCGATGGCCACCCGTTGTTGCTGGCCGCCGGAGAGCTGGGACGGATAGCTCTCGGCCTTGTTCGACAATCCCACTTTCAGCAGCAGGGCCTTGGCCCTGTCCCGCGCATCGTTGCGCGACAGCCCGCGCACCTTCTGCGGGGCCAGACAGATGTTGTCCAGCACGTTCAGGTGGGGGAAGAGGTTGAAGGACTGGAACACCATGCCCACCTCTTCCCGCAGTTTGTTGACGTCACCCGGTTCGGTCAGAGAGATGCCATCGACCACTATGTTGCCGTCGTTGATGGTTTCCAGCTGGTTGAGGGTGCGCAGGAAGGTGGATTTACCCGAGCCGCTCGGGCCCACTATCACCACCACTTCCCCTTCGGCCACCTGGGTGCTGACGTTTTTCAGGGCGTGCACCTCGGTGCCATAGAATTTCTCGACACCTGTTGCCTTGATGATGGGATCAGTTGCTGCGCGCATGTTTCACCTCCAGACGACGTACCGGGAAGGCGCGGGGCGTGCCGGTGATGGCAGCACTTCTCGACTCCTGCTGAGCCTTGATAATCGGATCAGTTGCTGCGCGCATATTTCACCTCGAGACGACGTACCAGGAAAGAGAGAGTGCCGGTCAGCACCAGATAGAGCAGGGCCACGGTGAACCATACCTCGAACGGGCTGAAGGTGGAGCTGACCACCTCGCGCCCCGCCTTGGTGAGATCCGTGATGGAGATGACAGACACCAGGGAGGAGTCCTTGATGAGGTTGATGAACTGGCCCGCCAGCGGCGGCAGTACCCGCTTGAAGGCTTGTGGCAGGATGACGTAACGCATGGTCTGGGCCGAAGTGAGCCCCAGGCTGCGACCGGCTTCCATCTGCCCCTTGTGAATGGAGCTGATGCCGGCGCGCACGATTTCGGCCACATAGGCACCGGTAAAGACGGCCAGCGCCGCGACCCCGGCGGTGAACCTGTCCAGGTTCAGCACAGTGCCGATGAAGAAATAGACGATGAAGATCTGCACCAGCAGCGGCGTGCCGCGAATGAGCTCCACATAGGTGACCGCCAGATTGCGCAGGGCCGGGTTGGGGGATAAGCGGGCCAGGCCGGCCAGGGTGCCGAGCAGGATGGCGAACACGCCCGCCACCAGGGAGAGCTTGACCGTGACCCAGACACCCCAGGCGATGGGGCCTGCGGTCCAGGTGAGTTCGGTATCCAGGGTATCGCCCCGGAAGATGGTGTCCCCTTCGGCGACCTTCACCCCTGTGCTGGCGATGGCCTGGCGCTGATTGGGGTCGAGATCGTTTTGCAGGAACAGCTTGCCCTGCTCGGCGCTGGTGGTGCCGGCGATCACTGTGCCGTCAAATTCGGCCAGGTTGTTCTGCTCCGCCTGATAGACGATGTATTGGGGGATCCGCTCCCAGCGCCAGGTGTAATCCACGGACTGAACCGCTTTATAGATGCCGAAGACGGCAGCCAGCAGCATCAGCAGGAAGACGCCGTGCCAGAGCAATTTATTGGGTTGTTTTTCCATCTGTCTTGTTGGGTTGTGCACTGTCGCAACCTCGTTGTAGTTATTTATTGTGTGGGGATCTGCGTGAAGGGGCGGCAGGCCGCCCCTTGCGAGGTTACTTGAGCTGATTCAGCCAGGCGTTGGATTCGAACCACTTCTTGTAGAGGCGGTCGTAGCTGCCATCACCCTTGATCTGGCGCAGGTAGTTGTTGAACCAGTTGAGGGTGTCCTGGTCGCCCTTGCGGATGGCCCAGGCCAGGGGTTCGAAGGTGAACGGCTTGTCCAGATGCACCACGGCGCCTGTGTTCTGGGAGGCGAAAATGGCGTTGTAGGGGAGGTCGTAGACGAAGGCATCGACCTTGCCATTGATCACTTCCAGCTTGGCGTCGTCCTGGGTTTCAAACTGCAGCAGTGTGGCTTTGGGGATCAGCCGCTTGACCGCCTGCTCGCCCGTGGTGCCGAGCTTGACCGCGATCTTGTACTTGGGATCGTTGAGATCGCTGAAGGACTTGATCTCGCCAACCTTCTCCTTGCGCAGCACTATAGTCTGGCCCACGACTATGTAAGGATCGGCGAAGTTGACGCGCAGGTTGCGCTGGGGGGTGACTGTCATGCCGCCCATGATGACATCGAACTTGTCGGTCAGCAGCGCCGGAATGATGCCATCCCAGGCGGTGTTGACGAACTCGACCTTCACGCCCATCTCCTTGGCGACCATCTTGGCGAGATCCACATCGAAACCGATGTACTGGCCCTGCTTGTTGGTCATTTCGAAGGGTTGATAGCCGGCGTCGAAGCCGACCCGCAGCACACCGCGCTCCAGCACGGCGTCCAGGGTTGAACTGGGCGCGGCACTGGCCAGCCCGCAAAACAGCAAGGTAGATAGAATGAGTTTTTTGATCATAAGTGACGTCTCTGTCGATGTTGTGTTCAGCCTTGAACCTGCTCCCGTGCGACTCCGTGGCACAAGAGACTGCTGCATCCGGCAACAGGCAAGACAGGATTATTGTCTTGGTTGAGGCAAAAGCCCCATATGAGATTCCATTTCCTGTGTGCTGAGTGAAAAATGTACCAAATTCCGATTGTGCCAGATGACTCAATAGGTTAGTGGCGCTTTTTCCCCGTGACTGCACTCATAAAATCACACGAAAACAACATATCTATCTAATGGAGCGGGTTCAAGTCCAAAATGCCCGCGGGACACTTTGTTACACCGGACCCTTTCATCAGCAGTGTCAAACGTTACTCACCTTCCGGTGGGTTGCAGGAGAGGGATTCTTATGGGGCATTTTCAGCGTAATTTTATGCAACAAGTGAACTTTTATTGAGGATTTAGTCAGACACCACTGGGTCTTGTTTTGCGCTTCAAATATACTCAGTTACCTTCGTTTAGTGGCACGGGTATGGACGCCTCAATACTGCTCAAGCTGGATGTATTCACCCTCATGATCATGGCCCTGGGTGGCTACAGTCTCGGTTTTATCACCCTCTCCATCATATGGTCGACCCACAGGGAGATCCCCGGACTCGGACTCTGGTGGTGGTCGAGCCTGTGCGCCCTGGCGGCCCAGAGTCTCTTCACCCTGCAGGCCTTCATGCCCAATCTGGCGGGGATCTGGCTGGCCAACCTGCTGATCACCGTCTGCCTCGCCCTGATGCCGCTGGCGTTGCAGCGCTTTTTCGGCAAGCCCCTCAGCTGGCGCGCCACCGCCCTGTTCATGCTGATCTATGTGCTGATCCTGAGCTGGAGCATCTTGTTCAACGAACAGATGGCGCCCCGGGTATTGCTGGCCTGCCTGAGCTACATGGTGTTGGGGGCCGTGATAGTGCTGCTCATCTGGCGGTATGGCTATCCTGCCTACCTGCCCGCCGTGCTGGTGTTCACCGTGGTCAATATTCTGCTATATGGCTTGAACCTGATGCGGATGGGGTTTCTGCTGCAGGGGGATGCCCGGGTGCTGATGGATCAGAGCGGTGTCAACGTGCTGCCCTTTCTCTCCATGCTGATGGGCAGTTACCTTTCCACCTTCGGGGTGCTGCTGCTCTGTACCCAGTACCGGGCGCTGGCGCTGCGTCAGCAGGCCAGTCATGATTCCCTGACCGGTCTGCTGAACCGGCGCGGTTTCATGGAGCGGATGGCTGCGCGGCGGGCGAGCGAATTTGGTGCCCTGGCGGTGCTGGATCTGGATGATTTCAAGCAGATCAACGATCGCCACGGCCACGAGGCGGGGGACCGGGTGCTGACGGCCGTCGGTGCCTATCTCGGCGCTCAGTCTGAACTGGTGGCCAGCCGTTTTGGTGGGGAAGAGTTCATCTTGCTGCTGCCCAGGGAGGATGAACAAGCCCAGCAGGCGCGCTGCGAGCAGATATTGCAGGATCTGGCTGCGCTGGAGCTGGACGGCATCGGCATCACGGTCAGCATGGGGCTGGCGCGCTGCCAGCACGACTGGCATTTCGACAGCCTGTTCAGCCAGGCCGATGGCGCCCTCTATCAGGCCAAGCGGGAGGGCAAAAACCGGATCTGCCGACTGGCCTGATGCCTCAAGGCACTAACTCCGCTTCCGGCGCCTGGATGCGCGGCGCCTGGGCCTTGAGGAAGGGGAGCAGCAACAGGGCCGAGACCCCGGCCGCCACCGAGATCACCACGAAGAAGCCGTTCCAGTGCCAGATCTCCATCACTTTGGCCAGCGGATAACCCGACAGCGCCGCCCCCATGTAGGCGAACAGGCCGACGAAGCCGGTGGCGGCCCCCGCCGAATTTTTGTGGGAGCACTCCGCCGCCGCCATGCCGATCAGCATCTGGGGGCCGAACACGAAGAAGCCGATGGTGAAGAAGCAGGCCGCCTGCATCACATAGCTGAAGAAGGGCATCAGCCAGAGCGACCCCACCGCCAGCAGTATCCCCACCGCGAAGATGAGGTTCATCGGCCCGCGGTTGCCGTTGAACAGCTTGTCCGATCCCCAGCCCGCCACCAGGGCGCCGATAAAGCCCCCCACCTCAAACATCGAAATGGCCGAGTTGGCGCTCATCAGGTTGAAGCCGCGCTGCTCCGTCATGTAGAGATTGCCCCAGTCGTTGATGGCGGTGCGTACCACGTAGACCAGCACGTAGCAACAGGCCAGCAGCCAGATGTAGGGGTTGCCGAGCACGTATTTGCGCAGGATCTGGCGAGGAGAGAGGCCCGCATCCTGAGTCTGCTGGGCGATCTCTAGCGCATCCTGGCGCCACTCGCCGACCGTGGGCAGCCCCATGGCACTCGGGGTGTCCCGCAGCCGCCAGCAGAGGAACAAGCCGGTCAGAATGGCGATGACGCCGGGCACTATCATGCCGTAGCGCCAGCCGTGTTGCAGGGCTATGGTGCTGACGATGAGCGGGATCAGGGCCCCGCCCACGTTGTGGGCCGTGTTCCAGGCCGACCACCAGAAGCCGCGCTCGGTGCGCGAATACCAGCTGGTGAGCAGCTTGGAGCAGGGTGGCCAGCCCCAGCCCTGGAAGAAGGCGTTGGCGACCCAGAGTGCCGCGAACAGCCAGAGGGATGACGAGAGGCCGAACAGTATGTTGATGACGCCGGTGGCCATCAGCCCCAGCCCCATGAAGTAGCGCGGGTTGGCGCGGTCGCTGATGATGCCGGAGAAGAACTTGGAGCAGCCGTAGGTGATGTAGAACAGGGTCCACAGCATGCCGATGTCGGACTTGTCCAGCATGCCGTCCGCCAGCATGTCCGGCATGGCGAAGTTGAAGCTCTTGCGGGTGAAGTAGAAGACCGCATAGCCCAGGTACATGGTCAGCAGAATATGCAGCCGCCAGTGACGATAGCTGGCATCGATCTCGGCCTGATCGCGGATGAGCGGCTGGGGCGGCGCGCTTCTCATAAAGCTCAGCATGCAGGGCCTCGCTGGATAAGGGGGTCAGCCATGACGCTCCTCCCGTTTGCGATTGGGCAGGGCCACGGTCAGCTGGGTGCCGTGGATGCAGGAGAGTTGCAGGCTGCCGCCGAGGGCCTGCACCCGCTCTCGTATGCCGAGCAGGCCATATCCCTGGGGCGAGCTGTGCTCCGGCAGGCCGCAGCCGTCATCCTCCAGCAACAGCAGCAAGCGCTCGGCCTGGCGATGGGCGCGAATGGTGACCGAGCTGGCGTTGGCGTGTTTGACCACGTTGTTGAGCCCCTCCTGACAGACCCTAAACAGGGTGACCCGCTGGGCGTCGGAGAGCCCCTCGTCCGCCAGCTGCCACTCGAGCCGGGTGACGATACCGCGGCGCTCCAGCTCAAGTTCCCGCAGCAGGCCGCGTACCGCCTGCTCCAGGCTCATGTCGTCGAGCTGACGGGGGCGCAGGCGACCGAGCAGGCCGCGTACCGCATCGTAGATGCCGAGCGACAGGGTTTCGATGAGGGCGCTGCTCTGGCCGACCCCGGCGTTGTCCGGCGCGAGACGCCGCACTATGCCGGCCTGGGTGCGGATGGCTGTGATGGTCTGGCCTATGTCGTCGTGCAGCTCGCGAGCTACCTCCTTGCGAATGCTCTCTTCTGTCTCCAGCAGCCGCTCTGTGAGCTGGCGGTTGTGGGCGAGCTGGCGGGTCAGCGCCTGATTGAGTTCGCGCTGGCGCTGAATGCCCGCCCCCAGCAGCAGGCCGGTCAGGCTCTGGGCCAGCAGGGAGAGCAGCAGATCCAGCGGGTGTTCGTGCCAGGCCTGGCCCGCCATCAGGGCGACCGTGTTCATCAGGGTGGCGAGCAGAGCCCCCTGCCAGCCGTAGCGCCAGGCCATGGCCATGATGGGAATGGCGAGGCAAAACGGGGTGAAGCGCACCAGCGAGTCAGGCAGGCCGAGCTGCAGCCAGAGGCTCAGCACGAACAGCAGCAGATACCAGACCAGATGACGAAAGCGCCAGTCTACCGGTTGATCCACCAGTGCCGGCCCGAGCGGCACCCAGGTGGCGCGGGTAAGGTAGTGCCAGATCAGCATGCAGGTGGAGGTGAGGGTCAGGCCGCCGGTCAGGGTGAGCAGCAGGGCGGTGAGGCCGTCTTCCCCGGCCAGATGCCAGAGCAGGGATTGCAGCAGCGCCGCCACGGTGACGGTGGCGAGCAGCACCAGCAGCTGTTGCCAGTCGTTGCGCACCTGCTGGCGGCGGGCGATGAGCAGCGGCAGCAGGGTGAGCAGGCTGCCCGCCTGGATCAGCTGCCACAGCGGCAGCCCTACCTCCTGATTGAGCCAGTAGAGCAGCAGGGATTCACACAGCAGCAGCGGCGGCCAGTAGGCGATCGGGCTTTGCAGCAACAGGCCCAGGCGCAGGCCAAACGGGAACAGCAGCGCCGCCAGTATGGGGGATCCCGCCAGATGCAGGCTGATGCTCCACAGGCAAAACCAGCCGGCGGCAAAGATGAAGCAGGCCGCCAGCGAGATGGCGACATAGCTGGCAAGGCGGGGGATCACCAGCTGTCCAGCATGCGGTGGGCCAGCTCCACGTTGTTGCTGACTTTCAGTTTGTCCATCAGGTTGGCGCGGTGCACGTGCACCGTCTTGGGGGAGAGGCCGAGCTGTTCGGCGATGGCTTTGACTTCGAGCCCCCGCGCCAGCAGCTGCGCCACTTCCCGCTCCCGGTTGGTGAGGGGATCCTGGTTGTTGCAGGCCAGCTTGTGGGCTATGTCCGGGGTCAGATAACAACCACCGTGGGCGGCGGTGCGCACCGCCGCGATCAGCTCGTCAGGGCTGCAACGTTTGGAGAGGAAGCCCTTGGCACCTGCTTGCAAGGCCTGTTCGATCAACGCCGGACTGTCGTGCACCGACAGCATCACCACGGCGAGGCCGGAGGGGAGGCACTTGAGCAGGTCCAGCCCGGATTGATCCGGCATTGAGATGTCGCACACGCACAGCTGCACGCCGCTGCCTGGCAACCCGGCGAGGGCGTCGGCGGCCGAGCCGAATTCGGCCACGACCTTGAGGTCTGGCTCGAGATTGAGCAATTGGGCAAAACCGGAGCGGACGATCTGGTGATCGTCGATGAGGGCAATCTTTATCATGATGTCAGCCTGAAATCTGCGGCCAGGGTGCTGGCGCGGCCAACAAGATACCTGCCACCTCGCTCGGGCTCAAGAGGAAGGGCGCATTGTGGTCAGTATGGTGGGCGCTTCTGCCCCAAAGTTTGATCGGGATCAGGAAGGGGGCGGCTTGGGTCGGGGCAGGGAGAACACGCGCCGTCCCCCGTGGTGCTCGGGTCGGCGCGTGCCCGTGGCGGCTAGCGGTGCAGCTCGCCCGCCCGTTCCGGCTGATAGACCACTTCCAGGATCTCGACCTGGATGGTGCGACCGGCGGGTCCCGGCCAGGCGATGCTGTCGCCCACCTTCAGCCCCAGCAGGGCGCTGCCGACCGGTGCCAGCACGGAGATTTTGGACTCATCCCCCTGCACATCCTTCGGATAGACCAGGGTCAGGCAGAAGTCGTTGCCGCTGCTCTGCATCTTGAAGCGCACTGTGCTGTTCATGGTCACCACGTCCGGTGGCATGTCGGCCGGCTCGCGCATCTCGGCGCGGTCCAGCTCCTCCTGCAATGCCAGGTGCTGCGGGTGGTTGCCGAGCAGTTGTTCGATGCGATCGAGATCCAGGCTGGAAATCACGAGATTAGGTCTTTGCATAAGATATTCCTTATCAATGGGTCATATGACCAGGATGGCGGGCAAGCTGGTCGCAAAAGGGGGTCGATACGAAAAAACAGATCGGGAACGCATGCCCCCGAACGACTCGCTGTCAGGGGCGAGGGCGGGGGCTCAACGGGGTGTGAGCTGGCTTGGAAAAATCATGAACGCTTTCATGGGGATACCATAACCATTCTGGACTGTTTTGGCAATTATCCTGATAGGCTTGTCAGGGGGCCTGATAATCGTACTGCTTGATGATGCGCGCCAGGCTGCCATCGTCGCGCATGGCCATAATGGTCTTGCGCCAGCGCAGCGCGTCGGCAGGGGGAAAGTGGGGGCTGGCGGCAAGGTAGAGGGCCGTCTGTTGCAGGGTGTCGCCGCGCACCAGATCCGTCAGCGGCAAGCCGGTCTGCTGCTGATTGTAACGGGCGCTGTTCCAGGCCACGGCCCAGCCCTGAATGCGATCCAGCGCCAGCTTGCTGGCATTGCTGACCTCCTCGGCTACCACATCCTGTTTCACCTGGCCAAGCGGCTGGATCAGGCTCTGGCCATAGGATCCGCGCATCACCCCTATGGTCAGGCCGGGCAGCGCCTTGACCGAAAGTGGCTCGGGGTGGTGTTGGCGATGGCTGACCAGCACGAAGGCTTCGTCCAGCAGGGGTGCGATCCAGAGAAACAGGGGCTCGCGCTGGGGGCTTTTGACCGGTGGTACCAGCAATACGTTCTGGCGATGACGGGTCTGGCTGAGGGCGCGGGCCAGCGGCATCAGCTCTATGGTCAGCGGCTCCTTGAGGCGGCGGGCGGCTTCCTCCAGCACTTCTATTGCCATGCCGCTCGGGGCGCCCTGATAGGAGCGGATGACATAAGGGGGGATCTCGGCCGCGATGACCACAACGGCATGGGCCTGAATGGCCGGAAAGAGAAAGCTGCAGCACAGCAGCATGAGAACGGGAATGCGCATAGGAGACCGGATCAGGGATGAGTACACAGAGTGTAACATCCCGTTACCGCAAGTCAGCTCACCCCATTCAGGGTGGCGCGTCAGTCGAAGAAATCCCTCAGATCCAGCGTCTGGTAGCCTTCCAGCTGCTGCCAGGGCAGCTGTTTTGGCAAGGGCTTGAGGGTCACCTCCATCCGGTAGCTGCGATAGCCGTCCAGGCTTGCCGACTCCACCACCAGCGGCAATTGCCAGCGGCTCGACCAGAGGATGCGGGTGCGCTGCTTGCCCTCGCGCCCTTCATACCAGCGCGCCTGCTCGGGGGCGGCTTCATCAAGGGGCGTCATCCCTTGCAGCAGGGCCGGGTTGACGAGGTAGCGGATCCGCTCCCAATCCGGTTTGAATGCCACCTGGCCATACTCTTCCTCCGGCACCTCCACCAGCTGGTTGTGCCAGCTGTCGGCGTAGCGCAGTTGCAGCTCCCCCTGTGCGTCGCGGGTTACCCAGCGCGCCGCCATCTGATGGGTGAAGTGCTTGTGGCCCGGGTTGGCATCATGGGTGGCGTGATAGGCGCGTGCCAGCGGCAGCGGGATGAGCCGCTGGCTCCACACCTGGTTGCCGACTCGTATCCACTTCTCCTGCCAGCTGTTTTCCTTGGCGATGCCATCGCTGCTGGTGACCCTGTCGTGATAGCTGATCCGGGCGGCCAGATCGGGGGTCTCCTCGGCATGAGCCTGAAAGGAGAGGGCGCTGCCAAGCAGCCATAACGGAAGTAACAGTCGCATCATGCTTGATCGCTCGAAAGAGCAGGGGCCCGGGTTCAGGAACCCGGTCCCCTGCAGCTTACAGGCCGAGCGCCTCCCGCAGTTTGCCGAACACTCGGGTATTGTCGAGCGTGCCCTTGAAGCGGCTGCTGCCGGCGCCGTCCGCGAACAGCATCACATCGCCGCCGCCGTGGGTCTCGGAGCCCAGCTTGACGCCCGTCTCCTGCAGGTAGTCGTCCGCCATCACCTCATCGCTGGTGAGGGGGGGACGCACCGCCGGGCGGTTGGGGCCGTTGCCAAACACCAGCGTCGTGAAGGGCTTGCCATCCACGTCGTTCTGGGTCGAGCCGTCGGCGTTCTTGACCAGATCCAGCACCTTGTTGCCCTTGGCGGAGTAGCCGTTGATGGTCATGGTGTGGTCGTGGTCGGCGGTGACCACAATCAGGGTATCTTTCAAGTCCACCTTGCCGAGCGCCGTCTTGACCGCTTCATCCAGCGCCACCGCATCGGTGAGGGAACGCTTGGCATTGGTGCCGTGCAGGGCGTGGTCTATGCGCCCCCCTTCCACCATCAGGAAGTAGCCTTGGCTGTTCTGGCTTAGCAGATCGATCGCCTTGGCAGTCATCTCCGACAGGGACGGCTGGGTATTGGCCGCCCCCTTGGCGACGCGGTCTAGTTCGTAGTCGAGGTGGGACTTGGCGCTGAACAGGCCGAGCAGTTTGCCACTGCTGACCTTGGCCAGATCGCTCTGGGTGGTGACATAGCTGTACCCCTGGGCGGTCAGCTCGGCGGTGAGATCCCGCCCATCGGCGCGGCCGCCCTTGTTGCTGGCGCTGTAGGGGGTCCAGTGGTTGGCTCCTCCCCCCATCAGCACGTCCACCCCGTCCCCGAGCGCGGCGTTGAAGCCGGCACCGCCCGGCACCGCCTGCTCGGCGATGGCATAGGCGGCATCCCGGTGGCAGATATGGGCGTAGGTCGCAGCCGGGGTGGCGTGGGTCAGCTCAGTGGTGGTGACGGCGCCGACCGACTTGCCCGCCGCCTTGGCCAGCTCCAGTATGCTGGGCACAGGCGTGCCGTTGTCGCTGCTGCAGTTGTTGATGCCCTTGTTGCCGTTGGCATCCTTGCCCGGAGCGACCGCCTTGGTGTCGCTGCTCATGGCGATCACCTCGTTGTTCATCTTGACGCCCGTGGTGTAGGCCGCCATGGAGGGGGCCGAATCCGTGGTCTGGGCATCATTGGAGAAGGTCTTGATACGGGCGCTGCGTGGCAGCTTCATCATCTCCAGGTTGCCCTCTTCACCCACCTTGAACAGGCGGGTGGCGGTGAGCACCGTGGGGCCCATGCCGTCACCGATAAACAGGATGACGTTTTTGGCATCGCTGGCCTGGGCCTGGGCAAAGGAGCCGAGGGCGGTGAGCAAGGCGGTGCAGACGAGGGTTCTGTGCAGGTTGTTTTTCATGGTTCTTTTCATGGCTCCTTTCATGGGAATGCTCCTTACAGCCCGGCTGCAGCCTTGACCTTGCCAAAGACGGCGGTGTTGTCGAGTGAGCCGTGGAAGCTGTCCGCTCCCTGGCCGATGGCGCCGAGGAAGACATCGGTGCCGCCGTGGGTCTCGTTGCCGATCTCGCCCACCTTGACCACCACCTCCTGGTGATAGTCGTTGGCGGAGACGGTGGCGTCATCCAGCGCGGCGACGTTGCTGCGCGGGCCATCCACCCGGTTGTAGCCGTTGCCAAAGCCGATGATGGTGTAGGGCATGCCATCGCTATCCTTGCTCGGTTCGCCTGTCTCGTAGTTCCTCACCAGCCCGAGCACGCCCGGGTTGTCGGCCGTGGTCTTGCCGGTGCGCTTGGCATAGCCGTTGAGCACCAGCGTGTGGTCATGGTCGGCGGTGACCACGATCAGGGTGTTTTTCAGCTCGGGGTCGGTCTTCTTTACCTCGTCGATGGCGGCTTTGATGGCGTTGTCGAAGGCGAGGGTATCCTGCAGCGCACGCTTGGCGTTGGTGTCGTGCAGGGCGTGATCGATGCGTCCCCCTTCCACCATCAGGAAGTAGCCCTTCTCTTTATCCTTGAGCTGCTTGATGGCAGCCAGGGTCATCTGGGTAAGGGAGGGCTCGCTGGCCGGTCTGTCCAGGTCATATTTCATGTGGCTCGCCCCAAACAGCCCCAGCAGCGGCTTGCCCGCCTCGGCCTTGTTCAGCTCGTCTAGGTTGCTGGCGAACTGGTAGCCCTTGGCCTGCATCTCGCTGATGAGGTTGCGGCCATCCTCCCGCTTGCCCTTGTCGGCTTTTGGCAGGAAGAAGCCGCTGCCACCGCCGAGCACCACATCCAGCCCCTCTTTCAGAGCGCCGTTATAACCGGTGCCGCCTGGCACCAGCTGGGCGGCGATGTCATTTTCCAGATCCCGGTTGCAGATGTGGGCATAGGTGGCGGCCGGGGTGGCGTGGGTGACCCGGGTGCTGGTGACCACACCAGTGCCGCGGCCATCAGCCTTGGCCAGCTCCAGCAGTGTGGTGACCGGCTTGCCGGCACTCTTTCTGCAGTCGCTCTCATAGGTGGCATCGCCGTCCATGCTGATGACACCGTTGTTGCTCTTGACCCCGGTCATGTAGGCCGCCATGGAAGGCGCGGAATCTGTGACCTGGGAGTCGTGGGAGAAGGTCTTGATGAAGGCCGTCTCCGGCAGGTTGTCTATGGTGAGACTGCCCTCTTCCCCGACGGCATAGATGCGGGCCGCGGTCAGGGTGTTGAGGCCCATGCCGTCACCGAGGAAGAAGATGACGTTTTTGGCGCCTGGCGCCGGGCTGTCGCTGTCGTTGTTGGAGTTGCAGCCGGCGGCCAGGGCGGCGCCGATCATCAATGCAAGTCCTGCCATTTTTCTCATTGGGGTTCGCTCCTTGTAAAACCTGAGCGAAGCCTAGAGGGATCAGATGACACTTTTAGTGGTTGTCGATGACAATCCGGTGAAGGCTGGGCTTGAATGTTATGTTGTATCAATCAGTTATCTGCAAAGACCAATCGAATGAACCCCGGGTTTGCGCTGGCGGCAAGGGGGGGACGATCCTTGGTGGTTTGCGCTCATGGGGCTAGAATAGCCTGTCAAATCCGGGCATCAGCAGGTAAAATACGCCCCCTTGCGACGCCTGACGTCCGCCATTGCCCGCCGCTCGTTCCATAGCAAGCCAGCGCCCGCAGCCCCTACAGAGAGTAACGGATATGTCCATCAACTGGTTCCCCGGCCACATGCACAAGGCCCGCAAAGAGATTGCCGAGGTCATGCCCCAGGTCGATGTCATCATAGAGATGCTCGATGCCCGCATCCCCTTCTCCAGCGAAAACCCGCTGGTGCCCGAGTTGCGCGGTGATACCCCTGTTATCAAGGTGCTGAACAAGGCCGATCTCGCCGACCCCGAGATCACGGCGCTGTGGGTGGCCCACATGGAAAAGGAGAAGGGGATCAAGGCGCTGCCGCTGACCCAGCAGGAGCCGGAGAAGATCAAGCAACTGCTGACCCTGTGCCACGAGATGCTGCCGGAGCGCAACTTTGACCTGCGCGGAGTGCGCGCCATGATCATGGGCATTCCCAACGTGGGCAAATCCACCCTGATCAATACCCTGGCCGGGCGCATCATCGCCAAGACTGGCAACGAGGCGGGGGTAACCAAGTCCCAGCAGCGGATCAAGCTCGACAACAACGTCATCCTGACCGATACCCCGGGTTTCTTGTGGCCCAAGCTCAACCCGCCCTCCTGCGGCTATCGGCTGGCGATCACCGCTGCCATCAAGGACACGGTATTCGACTACGCCGACATCGCCATGTTTGCCGCCGATTACTTCATCAAGGCCTATCCGGAGCGTGTCAAGGCGCGCTACCAGATAACTGATCTGCCGGAAACCGAGATTGAGTTGCTGGAGCTGATCGCCCGCCAGCGCGCCTTCATGCGCAAAGGTGGCCTGGCCGATCTGCACAAGGCGTCCGAGATCCTGGTGAACGAGTTTCGCGCAGGCTTCTTGGGTCGCATCTCGCTGGAAACCCCCGAGATGGTGAGCGCCGAGATAGTGGCGGCCGAAGAGGATGCGGCGCAGAAGGCCAAGGAGAAGGCCGAACGTGAAGATGAGCGTCAGGCTCGCGCCCGCCGCAAGTACGCCCGCAAGCGTCAAAAGTAGGCATCAGTCGTCACTGCGCTGTCGACTGGCGAAGCGTTACCGGACGGCGTCAAACCATCCGGATGGGCCAAGAGAAGATCAAAACGAGATAAACAGGCAAGAGGTGACCCCGGGGTCGCCTCTTGCTTTATGGGGTCAGGAAAATGGCTTCAGCCAAGACGATTGCGCGCTGCCTCAAACGGTGGATATGAAGAAGGGGAGCCAGGCTCCCCTTCTTGCACAAGATGGCATTCAATACGCCATTACTGCTGCTGAATAACCCAGATCTGGAAGGCTTTGCGGGTTTCTGCATCGGCCTTGTTGTACCAGCTCTGCAGCTGGGTCAGGGCTTCCGGATTGCTCTGTGCTTTGCTCGGTGCAACTTGTACCGGTGCGCTGGCGGCGGCCATGACGGCAGCGCTGGAGACGGCGACCGTGGCCGGCTGGTTGAAGGCCTTGCCCATGCCCAGCAACTCTTGCTGATAGTCACGGGTCAGCTGGAAGCCTTCTACTTTCGGCAGCACGAACTGCTCGCTGGCCACGACTTGACCGCTGCTCTTGTCTTTCAGGACCACTTTTTGATCCTTGACGAACTGTTTGGCTTCGGTTTCGTTGCGCGGTTTTTTGTAGTCCAGCACCAGTTTTTGGTTGTCGGCGACGGTGAAGTTGATCACCAGCGGCTCTGCGGTCACCAGCTTGATGTCGCTGCGGCTGGAGTAGTTGCCTTCGAAGGCGACGACCAGCTGATGATCACCCGCCTTGATGGGGAAGGTGTTGGTCTTGTCGAGCAGCTTGGGATTGATGGACTGACCATCGATCAGCTGGACGATATAAGGGTTGGTGACTTCCAATTGGGCATCGGCCAGGGCACTACCTGCCCACAACAGACCAGCCAGGGCCGGCACCAGAACAGTCAGTTTCATTTCATCTCCTTGAACAGTCAGGCGAGTGCCCACTGAAAAACAGGGGCTCATTTTTACAGGTTTGCCCAAGGGCAGCAATAGGCGTTTATGACGCCATGGATTGGCCCGGCTGCCCATCTTTCTATCAAAAGGGGTATGTGCCAGTCGGCCCTGCTCCCGCCGGGTGTCAGAACCCTATTCAATCCGGCGGCTGAACGGCGGCAAGGCATCGAGCAGTCCCTTGCCGTAGCGCTTGGTCAGCAGACGCCGGTCGAGTATGGTGACCCGGCCCCTGTCTGCTTCCTTGCGAATGAGGCGACCGCAGGCCTGAATGAGCTTGCGGGAAGCTTCCGGCACCGTCAGCTGCAGGAATGGATTGCCGCCCCGTTTCTCGACCCACTCGGCGGTGGCCTCTTCCACCGGCGAGTTGGGCACCGCGAAGGGCAGCTTGGTGATCACCAGATTGGTGAGGTAGTGGCCGGGCAGGTCCAGCCCCTCCGAGAAGCTGCCGGTGCCAAACAGTATGCTGGCCTGGCCACCGTCGCACTTTTGCTTGTGCAGGGTGAGCAGGGCATTGCGGGAGGCTTCTCCCTGCACCAGCAAGGAGAGCCCCTTGGCTCGTAGCCCCACCGCCACCTCGTTCATCTGCCGGTAGGAGGAGAAGAGCACCAGGCTCGCCTCCTTGCCAGCCAGCAGGCGGGGCAGGGCACTGATGAGCTCCTGGGTGAAGGCGGGGGAGCTGGGCTCATGCTCCATCTTGGGTAGATAGAGCTCGGCTTTCTGATAGTCAAACGGGGAGCGCAGACGCAGATAACGGGTGCCGTCGTGCTCTTTCAGCCCGACTTGGTGACGAAAATAGCTGAACGAAGAGAGGGCTGTGAGGGTGGCTGATACCAGCACGGCACCCAGACACCTGGACCAGAGCCACTCTTCCAGCAGATAACCCACCTCGATGGGAGAGGCGTGCAACCAGATGTCGCCGTCGTCGCTCTTGGCCATCCAGCGTGCGAGCGGTGTCTTGCCCTCGGGCACATGGCGTCCC
This sequence comes from Aeromonas piscicola, assembly GCF_000820005.1. Classification (GTDB taxonomy): domain Bacteria; phylum Pseudomonadota; class Gammaproteobacteria; order Enterobacterales; family Aeromonadaceae; genus Aeromonas; species Aeromonas piscicola. Next base: position 52,452 of record NZ_CDBL01000067.1, read on the forward strand.
AGCATCTCCCACAAGGCGCAGAAACTCTCCAGCCGCTGCAGGTGAAAACCGGTTTCCGCCAACAGTGGCTCGGCCTCCTTGCGACGGATCTCGCCATCTTTCAGCGCTTCACCGATGGCTCCCTGCATTCGATCCAGTGCCCGCAACGCTTTCTTGCTCGCCTCTTTCAGGTTTTCCGCCAGCATGGGCAGGGGGTCTGGCAGCACGCCTTCGGCGAATCGATAGTGTGCCTCGTCATTGAACAGCCGATCGTTGGCGCTGAGCCACTGCTCCAGCGCCTTCAGATCCGGTTGCAGAGAGGCCAGCGCATCCTGCAGCTTCAACTGCGGGTCGAGCAAGCTGTCCTTGTTCAGTGTCCTGGCCAGCTTGCCGGCACTCTGTACCAGCTTCTCTAGCCAGCGACGGGAGCCCTTGACGCTGGCCGAGGCGGCGCCGTGATCCCGGGCTATGGTGGGCAGGTGATGAGCCTCGTCCAGCACATAGAGACACTCATCGGGGGGCGGTAATATGATGCCTCCACCCATGGTGAGATCAGAGAGCAACAGGGCATGGTTCACCACCAGCACATCGGCGGCATCCATGTCGTTGCGGGCGCGGTGGAAGGGGCAGTGCTGATGATGGCTCAGCGCCTTGTTGCAGGTGTGGCGGTCGGCAGCGATGCGATCCCAGCACAGATCCGGGATGGGTTTGGGCCAGTTGTCCCGGTCGCCATCCCATTTCCCGTCCGTATAGGCCTGCCAAAGCGCCTGATAGCGCTCCTTGTCAGAATCTGACGGCTTGTGTTTGCTTAAGCTACCGAAATCGAGCTCGAAGTTGGCCATCTCGGTGCCGCTTGCCGCTTGTTCAAGCAGATGTTCGCAGCAGTAACGCTGACGCCCCTTGACCAGCATGAAACGAAACGGCAGCTCACTGTGGCGGTGATAAAAGGGCAGGTCCTTGTGGATCAGTTGCTCCTGCAACGCGACGGTAGCGGTGGAGATCACCAGCTTCTTCTGGGTCAGGCGAGCCACCGGGATGGCACCCTGGGCATAGGAGAGAGATTTGCCGATGCCGGTGCCGGCCTCCGCCACCAGGATGCGACGCTGCTTGTCATATTCCCCTGTCAGAGTCTTGGCTATCTCCGCCACCAGAAAATTCTGCTCCTTGCGCGGCACAAAACCGGGTAAACCATCGGCGATTTGACGATAGGTATTGCGAATGGCGGCTTTGAGGCGGGTAGACAGCATGAAAGAAAAGACCGTTGCGGGGGGGCGAAGAAAGACAGGATACCCGTAACTGCCAACCCGGGTCGAGGTATGGTGCAACGCACAGATCAGACCTCTTCTTCTATTTATAGGGCGAACCCTCGCTACTGTGCGATAAATCACCAATATTGCGCGATAAGGCCAGCCATTATCGCTGTAAACGTTTTCCCAAGAGGGGCAAACAATGTGGGATTCAGGTCACAAATTTTCCGCTATGACTATGCTTTTCGTAAAAAGTTCCAAGTTTTTTCATTGCGGATTGGAAAACCCGGTGCTAGTCTCGGCCCCATAGTGATGCAAAGAACATCGCTAACACAGGGAATAACAACAACTTAGTGTTTAATTACAGTAGGCATTGGAAACTATGAAAAAGACAATTCTGGCTATTGCTATCCCGGCTCTGTTTGCATCCGCCGCTAACGCTGCAGTGATCTATGACAAAGACGGTACCACTTTTGACGTATACGGCCGTGTACAGGCTAACTACTACGGTGACACCAACGAAGCTGACTCTACCGCTGCTTCTGGTTACAAAGATGTTGATGGTGAGCTGAAAGGTTCTTCCCGTCTGGGTTGGTCCGGCAAGATTGCTCTGAACAACACCTGGTCCGGTATCGCCAAGACCGAGTGGCAAGTTTCTGCTGAAAACTCCGCCAACAAGTTTGACTCCCGTCACATCTACGTTGGTTTCGATGGCACCCAGTACGGCAAGGTTATCTTCGGTCAGACCGATACCGCCTTCTACGACGTACTGGAGCCGACCGATATCTTCAACGAGTGGGGCAGCGAAGGTAACTTCTATGACGGTCGTCAAGAAGGCCAGGTCATCTACTCCAACGCCATCGGCGGTTTCAAGGGCAAAGTGTCCTATCAAACCAACGATGACCAAGCTGTGAAAGTGGCAGACGTTGCTGGTGGCATCAAGACTACTGTTTTCCCGGACGTGAAGCGTAAGTATGCTTATGCTGCTGCTGTCGGTTATGACTTCGACTTCGGCCTGGGCTTCAACGGTGGTTATGCTTACTCCGACCTGGAAGGCAAAACCACAGACGCTAGCGGCAAGAAATCCGAGTGGGCGCTGGGCGCACACTACGCCATCAACGGCTTCAACTTCGCCGGTGTTTACACCCAGGCTGAAGTGAAGAACGACACCACTGGCTACAAAGATGAAGGCCGTGGTTACGAACTGGCTGCTACCTACAACGTTGATGCCTGGACCTTCCTGGCCGGCTACAACTTCAAAGAAGGTAAAGAGAATGCCAACCTGAGCGGTTCTTCCTACGAAGACCTGATGGATGCCACTCTGCTGGGCGTACAGTACTCCTTCACTTCCAAGCTGAAAGCCTACACCGAATACAAAATCAACGGTGTTAGCGGCAAGGATGACGACTTCACTGTTGCCCTGCAATACAACTTCTAATCCAGTCTTAGCACTGATTTAGTTGATAAACGGCCAAGCTTGCTTGGCCGTTTTGTTTTATCTGCTGCCTGTCATTTCATTGCCCGCTTTCGCCCGCGTTAATCACTTCCCTTTGACCTCTTTGGCCTGCGCCAGCTCACGTTGTCTCTTTTTTATCCTTGGCTCTTCGTCAGTGAATCGCTAGATTATTCAACTCGTTGAAGGATGTTCGACAAACAGGGAAGGATGACGCTTGATTGACTTCAGTCACCCGCAATGGCGGGAACTGGCCCGCCAGCTACTGGATCACTCCCCCCTGGTGATCCGGGCTCGCCAGTATCTGCCGCTGGTGGGTCTGCTCAAGGACAACCAGTTGCTGCTCGCCCTTGGCAATCACAGCTATGAGCTGACCCCGGCCGGCCGGCGCTATCTGACCCGCGAGCTGATGCTGGCCGAGATAGCAACGGCCCCGCCGGCGCCGGAAGAGTGGCTGCAGGCCCATGGCTGGCAGCTTGGTGAGCGGGTCAACGAGCGGGTACTGGCGGCGCTCTATCGCAAACCGGAGGCAACCTTCAGCCCCAACGAGCAGATCGATTTCGAGGACAAGGGCATTCGACTCTGCACCGATCAGCTGCTGCGCTTGCGTGCGCCACAACCCTTCAGCCTGTTTTTCAGCGGTGGCACCCTGCTCGATGCGGCCCCCTGGTTGCAGGCGCTGGGGGAGCTGGCCTTGCCTGAGCGTACCCTGGCCGGGCTTGGCAAGATCCTGTGGGGAGAGGGGAATATCGAGCGGGTGATCACCACCGACAGCGTCGGTGCCTTTGCCGAGCTGGCGCTCTGTGCCGGCTCCCTGCTGGTATGGGCGCCCACGACGGCGCAAGTCGCCTTGCAACAGGTCGTGGCCGCCCTGCCGCCCAATGTACAGTGGAGCCACCTCACCTCACTCGATCCCGCCGGTGTGGATCGGACACTGGCGCTGGCCCAGCGGCTGGGCCGTCCGGCCAGCTGGTGGCTGCCAACCGCCTTCTCCCCCATAGTGTCGGCCTATGCCCAGCCGTTGGGTGATGGCCGCCCCTGGGAACCGAGCCGGATCCCCAAGTCATTGTTAGCAGTTTGTAGCGGTTTGGTTGAGTCCAATGGTGGCTTGTCCGCCGAGGTGTGCGCGCTGGCGCCAGAGTGGCATGCGGTCGGTTGATATTGCCGCAGATGTCGTTGAGAAAGCGGTTTTCCCCCATTGAGCACGATGATATAAAGAGTTGACGAAGCGCTCGCCAAATGGGCGCGTTCGTGTGTCACAGACGGTTTGCCGACACGCTTTGCCACCCAACGAACTCAACGGAATACAGGGAATACCATGTTTGAAAAGGTTGTTGCCGCCCCAGCGGATCCGATCCTGGGCCTGACCGAAGCCTTCCGCGCTGACTCTCGCAGCCACAAGATCAATCTGGGGGTCGGGATCTACAAGGATGAGACCGGTGCCACCCCTATCCTTCACTGCGTCAAGAAAGCCGAGCAGAAGCTGCTCACCGACGAGAAGACCAAGAACTATCTCGGTATTGAAGGCAATATCGAATACGGCCGCATAGTGCAGCAACTGCTGTTCGGGCAGGACTCCGCCTTGATCACCAGCGGCCGTGCCAAGACAGCCCAGGCGCCGGGCGGTACCGGTGCCCTGCGCATCGCCGCCGAGTTCGTGGTGCGCAACGGGCTGGCCAAGACCATCTGGATCTCCGATCCCACCTGGGCCAACCACGTCAGCGTGTTCCAGGCCGCGGGCCTGACCGTCAAGTGGTACAAGTACTACGACGCCGCCACCAAGGGGCTCGACTTTGCCGCCATGCAGGCGTCGCTCAGTGACGTACAGGCTGGTGAGCTGGTGCTGCTGCACGGCTGCTGCCACAACCCGACCGGTATCGACCCCAGCGCTGAGCAGTGGCGCGCCCTGGCCAAACAGAGTGCCGCCACTGGCTGGCTGCCGCTGTTTGACTTTGCCTATCAGGGTTTTGCCCGTGGTATCGAAGAGGATGCCGAGGGCCTTCGCATCTTCGCCGAGTGCCACGACGAGCTGCTGGTGGCGAGCTCTTTCTCCAAAAACTTCGGCCTCTACAACGAGCGGGTCGGTGCTTTTACCTTGGTGAGCGCTACCAAGGCAATCGCCGACGTGGCCTTCACCCAGGTCAAGACCGTCATCCGTGCCAACTACTCCAACCCGCCGTCACACGGCGCTGCCGTGGTGACCACCATCGTCAGTGACCCGGCCCTCTATGCCGAGTGGGTTGAAGAAGTGGCGGCCATGCGGGTGCGCATTCGCGAGATGCGCGAGCTGCTGGTGGAGAAGCTGGCTGCCCTCGGTGTGAGCCAGGATTTCAGCTTCATCCGCGAGCAGAACGGCATGTTCTCCTTCTCCGGTCTCTCCAAGGATCAGGTGGAGCGCCTCAAGAGCGAGTTTGCCATCTACATCGTCGGTTCAGGCCGGATCAGCGTGGCCGGGATCACCCGTACCAACATAGATCCCCTGTGTGACGCCATCGCCAAGGTATTGTGATGCTCCAGCCGTGATGGCTGAGTGTTTGCGTAGGTGATGTTGCCAGAGCAGTAAAAAGCCCGCCGGGGAGACCCGGCGGGCTTTTTTGTATCCCTGTATTACGGCTGCGTCAACGGCGTCGCTTGTTGCCGCCCAGCAGGGAGCCGAGTACGCCGCGTACCAGCTGGCGCCCCACCTCGTTGCCAATGGTACGAGCCACGCTCTTGGCGGCGGTCTGCACTATCCCATCGTGCTGGCCACCGCGCGGGCCTGTACGGCCAAACAAGATGCCATTGAGAGTATCGAGCAGACCACCTTCGGCGTAGGTCTTGGCTTCGCCAGCCGGTGTGGCGGCAGCCTTGCCATCATTGAGTCGCTCGAAGGCCGATTCGCGATCCTCGCGGGTCTCGTATCTGCCGTAGAGCAGGGATCCCCGGATCAGTGCCAGCCGCTCGGCCTCGCTCAAGGGCCCGATACGGCTGGCGGGTGGTGCTATGAAGGCGCGCTCCACCACGTTCGGGCGTCCCTTCTCATCGAGCAGTGACACCAGGGCCTCGCCCACCCCGAGCTCGGTAATGACGCCGGCCGCATCGAAGGCCGGGTTGGCGCGCAATGTATTGGCGGCGATCCGTACCGCCTTCTGATCGCTCGGGGTGAAGGCGCGCAGCGCGTGTTGTACCCGGTTGCCGAGCTGCCCCAGCACGCTGTCGGGAATATCGGCCGGGCTCTGGGTCACGAAATAGACACCGACCCCTTTCGAGCGGATGAGGCGCACCACCAGTTCAATTTTTTCCAGCAGCGCCCTGGGTGCATCGTTGAACAACAGATGGGCCTCGTCGAAGAAGAACACCAGCACAGGCTTGTCCGGGTCGCCTACCTCGGGCAGTTGCTCGAACAGCTCCGACAACAGCCAGAGCAGGAAGCAGGCATAGAGCCGGCTGGACTGGGTCAGTTTGCTCGCCGCCAGCACATTGATGTGGCCGTGACCGGCTTCGTCAGTCTGCAACAGATCCTGGATATCCAGCATGGGCTCGCCGAAGAAGTGATCGCCCCCCGCGCTCTCCAGGGTGAGCAGGTTGCGCAGGATGGCGCCGATAGAGGCGGTCGACACATTGCCATAGCGGGTGGTCAGGGATTTGGCGTTCTCCCCGGCAAATTGCACCATGGCGCGCAGATCTTTCAGATCGAGCAGCAGGCCCTCCTCGTCCGCCACCCTGAACACCAGCTCCAGCACCCCGCTCTGGGTATCGTTGAGGCCGAGCAATCGGGCCAGCAGCAAGGGACCCATATCGGAGACAGTTGCTCGCACCGGGTGCCCATGCTCGGCGAACAGATCCCAGAAGAGGGTCGGGCTGGCGGTAAAGGTGGGGGCTGGTATGGCGAGCTGGGCCAGACGGGCGTCCAGCTTGCTGGATGGGGTGCCGGCGGCACCCAGTCCACTCAAATCCCCCTTCACATCCGCCAGAAAGACCGGCACCCCGAGGCGGGAGAAGCCCTCTGCCAGCACCTGCAGGGTGACGGTTTTGCCCGTGCCGGTGGCGCCCGTAATGAGGCCGTGGCGATTGGCCATGGCGGGCAGCAGGGAGAGGGGTTGGCCATTGGCATAGGCCAGCGTCAGCGGTTCTGTCATGGTGCGCTCCTTGTCCTGGCAGGTGGCATGCAGCAGATATCTACAAGGAGTGTGGCGGCAGAGCCAAATGATGGCAAGAGAGGGGGAAATCACCTTGCCAGAACAAGGGCTGTTCTGACAAGGTGCCGATCAGCGTGCGCGTGCCAGCTTGGCCAGTTGCAACAGCAGCAGGGTGAGGGCGGCGCCGCTGGCGGCGGTCAGCACCGCCAGCAAGAGGCTGCCGAGCAGGAAGGGCGGCACCAGGGTGGCTGCCTCGTGTTCCAGCCAGTGCAGGGACCAGGTGAGATGAAACGGCTCCGGCGTCTTGTGCAGCACCAGACAGCCGGTTCGGTAGGCATAGAGATACATGAAGGGGAGCGTCACCGGGTTGTTGAACCAGACCGCCAGCAGGGCCAGCGGCAGGTTGAGGCTAAACGCCAGCGCCAGAGCGACGGCGATCAGCGAATGCATGGGGACCGGGATCCAGCAGGCAAAGAGGCCGGCTGCCACGGCGCCACTCAGGGCTCGCGTCCCTCCCTGCCAGAGTGCGGGTGCCAGCAGGCGTTCACCAAACAGGGCAAACCACTTCTGTTGGCGCAAGGTGTCTGGATCTATCTTGAAACGGGTAAACCAGCGGCTCAGCATGCCCGGGCCTCCTTGCGCTTTTGCCATTGGCGTACCGTGCTGATACGCCAGAAGGTGCGGATCAGGGCATAGCCGATCAGCGAGCTCAGCAGGGCGAGCACCAGGGAGCCCAGCAGCAGGGGAGGGGCCACCGTCTCGAATACCGACACCAGCCAGGCCCAGCTGAACTCGATGTCGATGTGCTGGGAAGGTTGCCCCAGCAGCTGGCAGCCGGTCAGGTAGGCGCCGTAAAACAGGGGCGGCATGGTAAAGGGGTTGGAGAGCCAGACCAGGGCGACCGAGAGGGGCAGATTGACCCGACAGGCGATGGCGCCACCGGCCGCCAGCAGCATCTGGCATGGGAGGGGGATCCAGGCCATGAAGAGGCCGACCGCGAATGCGCCGGCGGCGGATCGCCGGTTGAGATGCCACAAATTGGCATCGAGCAACAGCTTGCCAAACAGCCGCAAGTGCTTGTGTTCCTTGAGTCTCTCTTGATCAGGCATCCAGCGTTTTATGAGTCGTTTGGGCATATTGAAACCTTGCTAAATACTTGCACCATGGATCTGCGCTTGTTGTCGTTTGCCCTGGGGGCAAGCTCCTCGCTACTCTGGCCATGGTTACCTTCATGGGAATGGGGGGGCCTGATGCTGCTGATCGCGCTCCCCCTCGCCTGTTATCGCTGCTGGCGTCTGCTGTTTCTGTTGCTCGGCATCCTCTGGATGCAGGCCAGTCTGCAGTACCGGCTCGCCTGGCTGGATAAGCTGGAGGCGCAGGCGAGCCACATCATAACCGCACGCTTGCAAAGTGCAGAGCCTGAGGGCGATAAATTTGTCCGGCTGCTGCTGCGGGTGGCGTCCCTCGATGGCCAGGCGCTGATCCCGGAGCCGCTGGTGCGGATCAATGCCTACCAGACCCTGCCAGCTCTGCCGGCGGGCAGCCAGGTGACGCTGGTGGTCTCTCTCAAACCGGCCCATGGGCTGGCCAACGAGGCGGGCATGGATGGACGGCGCCTGTTATTGGGCAAGGGCATCACAGCCACCGGCAATCTGCGCCGCATCATGAATACGCAGGCCGCCGTGCCGGGCTGGCGGGATCGCTGGCTGGCTGAGGCCGCCGCCAGCTGGCAGGGGCTGACCCATGCTCCCCTGTTGTCGGCACTCACCTTTGGCGAACAGAGCGGCATCACGGATGAGCAGTGGACGCTGTTTCGCGGCAGCGGACTGACCCATATCATCGCCATCTCGGGTCAGCACATAGCGCTGGTGGCCGTGCTGGGCTGGTGGCTCGGGCGGCTGTTCGGGCTGCGCGGGGCCATACTGGTCGCCCTGTTGTTTGCCGCCGTCTACAGCTGGTTGGCAGGTTTTGCGGTGGCCACGGAGCGGGCGCTCATCATGGTGCTGGTGTGGAGCCTGCTGCGCTGGCGCCGGCGCGAGTGGCCCAGTTATCGCATCTGGCTGTGGGCCTTTGTGGTACTGGTGTTGTGGGATCCCTTCGCCCTCTACTCAGCCGGTTTCTGGCTCTCATTTCTGGCGGTGGCCCTGCTGCTGGCGGCGGGTTATCTGGAGGCCAAACCCGGTCTGATGCGGCTGCAGGGCTTGCTGCTGCTCGGCTTGCTGCCGCTGCAACTGGCGTTGTTCGAGGGGATAGCGCCACTGGCGCTGCTGCTCAATCTGCTGGCGTTGCCGCTGTTTTGCATCGGGATCATTCCGCTGGCGCTGATCGGCGTCCTGCTTGCGCCGCTCTGGGGGTGGCTGGCCCACGGCTTGTTCTGGCTGGCGGATCTGGGGTTGCAATGGGTGTTGTGGGGGCTGGCGCAGCTGGCCAGCCAGTGGCAGCTCTGGTGGCCCGTGCCGGGCTGGGTGGTGCCGGTAAGCGCCGTGCTGACCCTGCTCTGGTGCGCCTGGCTTGTGCCGGGGGCTCGCCCGCTATTTATTCCCGCGGTTGCGGCCCTCGCACTTGCCGCCTGGCCCACGCCAACCCGCTGGCAAATGCGGGTGCTGGATGTGGGACAGGGCTTGTCTGTGCTTATCACCCGAGGGGAGCGTGGCATCCTCTACGACACAGGGGATCGTTATCCCGGCGGCTACAACATGGCGGACGCCGTCATCCTGCCACTGCTCAACCGGCTCGATGTGCAGGTGCTGGATTATCTCGTCATCAGCCACAAGGACAGGGATCATGCTGGCAACCGCCGGGCCATATTGCGGGCGCTGCCGGTGCGTCATGAGCTCTCCTCGTTCGAGTTTGGCAAGCTTACCACCCTGTGCCGGCGTGGCCAGCGCTGGCGCTGGCAGGGGCTCGACTTTGCCGTGCTCTGGCCCGAGCAGCCAGGGCGCGGCCACAACAACGACGGCTGCGTGCTGCAGATTAGCGACGGCAACCGGCGCATCCTGCTCAGTGCGGACATAGAGCAGGAGACGGAACGCCGCCTGCTGGCGTTGGATCGGGGCGAGCTGGCCAGCACCCTGCTGGTGAGCCCTCATCATGGCAGTCGCACCTCGTCCACCCCGGCTTTCGTCGCGGCCGTGAATGCCCGTTATGTAGTGCACAGCGCGGGATTTATTAATCAGTGGGGCTTTCCTCGTCCCGAGGTGGTGGCCCGGTATCGGCAGGCCAGTCAGTGGGTCACCGGGCTGGATGGCGCCATCCTGATTGAACCCCAGGCTGACGGGTTCGGCATCCGTGCCGAGCGCGACCATGGCCCCTGGTATCGCCGGGGCGGCGCCTGGTGGCGTCCCGCGGGCTGGCCCAGCTTACCTTCTGCCATTTCCCGCCAGGATCCGCTGTGGCGAGGGGCCGCCGGCCCGGAGCCGGCCAGGAAATAATCCATCATCTCCTTCTGTCGAGTGCCGGGTTTTGGCTATCAAGATGGTGCTGCCTAGTGGATGCGCAGGCGTTGGCCAGGGTATTAATTCGTCATTTCCGGTGCGGACTCTGGCTATCAAGATGGCGGCGCTTGGTGGATGCGCAAGCTTTGGCTAGAATACCCCGTCATTTCCCTTATTAACGGCTATTCATGCAACAAGAAACCTCACAAGACAGCTGGCCCGTCTTCAAGCGTCTGCTCGGTTATGTCCGGGATCGCAAGCTGGGTCTGGTCGGCGGCATCATAGGGATGCTGGGCTATGCCGCCGTGGATACCACCTTCGTCTACTCCATCAAGCCACTGATCGATCAGGGCCTCAATGGTAATGACAGCGGCGTGCTGAAATGGATGCCTTTCTTCGTACTCGGCATCGTTGCCCTGCGTGGCTGCGCCACCTTCCTCTCCAACTATTGCATGGCCTGGGTCGGCAACCATGTGGTGATGCGGCTGCAACAGCAGGTGTTCAGCCACCTGATGGCCATGCCCATGAGCTTCTTCGACCGCCAGAACACCGGCAACCTGCTGGCCAAGGTGACCTATGACGCAGGTCAGGTCTCCTCTGCCGCCAGCTCCACTCTGGTCTCGCTGGTACGGGAAGGGGCGACCGTGGTCGGTCTGCTCGGCCTGATGTTCTGGCACTCCTGGCAGTTGTCGGTGATCTTCCTGGTGGTGGGCCCTGTGGTGGGCATACTGATTGGCCTCATCAGCCGTCGTTTTCGCAAGATCAGCCGCCACATCCAGCAGGCGGTGGGCGACATCACCACCTCGACCGAGCAGATGCTCAAGGGTCATAAAGAGGTGCTGATGTTCGGTGGCCAGCAGGTCGAAGAGAAACGCTTCTTCCGCGTCAGCAACCACATGCGTCAGCAGACCATGAAGATGGTCGCCGCCGATGCCATCGGCAGCCCCATAGTGCAGATGGTGGCCTCGGTCGCGCTGGCCGTGTTCCTCTACGTGGCGACCATAGACTCGGTCAAAGCGACCCTGACCGCCGGTACCTTCACCGTCATGGTCACCTCTATGATGATGCTGCTCAAGCCGCTCAAAAGCCTGACCGACGTGAATAACCAGTTCCAGCGCGGCATCACCGCCTGTCAGAGCCTGTTCGGTCTGCTCGATTCCACCCCGGAAGAGGACGCAGGTACCCGCACTCTGGATCGTGCCCGTGGCGAGATCGAGTTTCGCAACGTCACCTTCACCTACCCGACCAAGGACACCCCTGCGCTGCACAACGTCAGCTTCAAGGTGGAAGCGGGCAAATCCGTGGCCCTGGTGGGGCGCTCCGGCTCCGGCAAGAGCACCATCGCCAGCCTGCTGACCCGTTTCTACGACGTGGAGCAGGGCGAGATCCTGCTGGATGGCGTCAATATTCGCGAGTACCGCCTGAGCGAGCTGCGCAAGCAGTACGCCCTGGTTTCCCAGCACGTGCACCTGTTCAACGACACGGTCGCCAGCAACATCGCCTATGCGGCGGAAGAGAAATACAGCCGGGAAGAGATCCAGCAGGCGGCCCGCATTGCCCATGCCGACGAGTTCGTCAGCAAGATGACTCAGGGGTACGATACCGTGGTCGGCGAGAACGGGGCCTCACTGTCCGGCGGTCAGCGTCAGCGTATCGCCATCGCCCGCGCCCTGCTGCGCGATGCCCCCGTGTTGCTGCTGGATGAGGCGACCTCGGCGCTCGATACCGAGTCCGAGCGTCACATCCAGGCTGCCATCGACGAACTGTGCAAGGCGCGCACCTCGCTGGTGATCGCCCACCGCCTCTCCACCATAGAGAAGGCGGACGAGATCCTGGTGATCGACGAGGGTCATATCGTCGAACGCGGCAACCATGAAGCCTTGATGGCCAATCAGGGCACCTATGCCCAGCTGCGCGCCATCCAGTTCGGCAACGTTGCAGCGGGTCACAAGGGCTAATGCTGCAGCAGCTCTGGTATGGGCAGAGCCGCTGGCGCTGGTGGCTGGCGCCCTTTGCCCTGCTGTTTGCCATCATCAGCGGCGCCCGTCGCTTCGCCTATCGGCGTGGCTGGTTCAGGGCCTATCGGGCCAGCCTGCCGGTGATAGTGGTGGGCAATATCTCGGTGGGTGGCAACGGCAAGACCCCGGTCGTGGTCTGGCTGGTGGAACAGCTGCAAGCCCGCGGGTTCAGGCCCGGGGTGGTGAGCCGTGGCTATGGCGGCAAGGCGCCCCATTATCCCTATCGACTCGATGCCAATAGCAGCACGGCGCAGGCAGGTGACGAGCCCGTGCTCATCGCCCGTCGCTGCGGCTGCCCCGTGGTGGTCGCCCCCAAACGGGCCGATGCGGTGCGGCTGTTGGAGCAAGGTGGCGAGGTGGACATCATCATCACAGACGACGGTCTGCAGCACTATGGGTTGGCCCGCGACATCGAGCTGGTGGTAGTGGATGGAGTACGCCGTTTTGGCAACGCCTGCCTGCTGCCCATGGGACCGCTGCGCGAGCCCGTGACCCGGCTCAAGCGGGTGGATGCCATCATCTGCAACGGCGGCACGCCAGCCCGAGGGGAGTACCCCATGGCGCTGGTGGCCGATGCGCCGCGCCGGGTGCGCGATGACGTGCCCGCCGGCGAGCCCTTGCCCCGTGCCGTGGATGCCCTGGCCGGCATAGGCCATCCCCCCCGTTTCTTCGCCACCCTGACCAGCCTCGGTTATGAGCTTCAGCAGAGCGTCGGTTATGCGGATCATCAGGCGTTTGAGCGGGATGAACTGCTCGCCCGCTTCGGCGAGCGGCCGTTGCTGATGACCGAAAAAGACGCGGTCAAGTGTCGGGGGTTTGCGCCGGATAACTGGTGGTATCTGCCGGTCAGTGCCGAGTTGCCTGCCTCCTTGCTCGACAGCCTGTTGCAGAAATTGCATCCGGCAAAGGCACCCGCTGCCGGCTCTGAACACTGAAGGGTGGCATGCCGGCTGGTCCGGCATCCTGGCCCGCTCGATAAAGTGAAAGGAGCCGCGATTTGGCTCCGGGTTTTAGAATATCAATGGCTCGACATCATGGCGTGCCCGGCATCCTGGCCCGCTCGAGATAGTCGCTTGCTCGACATCGTTGAAGGAGTTTCGTTTTGGCACTGGATATCAAATTGCTCGACATCATCGCCTGCCCGGTTTGCAAGGGGAAGCTGCACTACAACAAGGCCGTACACGAGCTGGTCTGCCGTTTCGACAAGCTGGCCTATCCGCTGGAGGAGGGGATCCCTGTACTGCTGGAAAACCGTGCCCGTCATCTCAATAGCGACGAGATGCCGTCATGAGTTTCGTGGTGATCATTCCTGCCCGCTACGCCTCCAGCCGCTTGCCGGGCAAGCCGCTGGCGGACATCCATGGCAAGCCCATGGTGCAGCACGTGGTGGAAAAGGCCCTGCAATCCGGCGCGGATCGGGTGATCGTCGCCACCGATGACGAGCGGGTACGCAGCGCGCTGGCTTCCTGTGCCGCACTTGCCGGTTTTGAGGTGTGCATGACCTCGCAGGATCACCAGTCCGGCACCGAGCGTCTGGCGGAAGTGTGCCGTCACTACGGCTTTGCCAGCGATACCATCATCGTCAATGTGCAGGGGGATGAGCCGCTCATTCCGCCCGCCATCATACGTCAGGTGGCCGACAATCTGGCCGCGGCGACGGCGCCCATGGCTACCCTCTCTGTGCCCATTGTGGATGCGGAAGAGGCGTTCAATCCCAACGCGGTCAAGGTCGTGACCGACAAGGATGGCTACGCCCTCTACTTCAGTCGCGCTTGCATTCCCTGGGACAGGGATCGCTTTGCTGCCAGTGATCTCGCTGCAGGGCGCCACGAGCAGATTGGCGATCACTACCAGCGCCACATCGGCATCTACGCCTATCGCGCTGGTTTCATCCAGCGTTACGTGGACTGGGCGCCGAGCGCGCTGGAGCAGGTCGAGGCGCTGGAGCAGCTGCGGGTGCTCTGGTACGGGGAGAAGATCCACGTGGCCCAGGCGCTGCAAGCGCCGCCGGTCGGGGTGGATACTCAGGCCGATCTGGACAAGGTGCGTGCGCTGCTGGCGAACTGATGCCAGCACCACCGATATGACGCTGAACGGTGCCTGCAGGCGCCGTTTTTTGTGTTGAATCCTTGCATAATTATTTGATTGCAAACGTCATTTATGAGCACTTTCAAACTTTTCCCGCCCATGGTTTGCCAAACCAGCGAGTTTGGTTATGATGCAAGACGCCGTGTTAACCCTAACTGGCATATAACGAGATAAAAAAACGGGGTGTTTGGGTGATTAATGTATTCCTGGTCGATGATCATGAGTTGGTGCGTACAGGGATAAGACGCATTTTGGAAGATGTCCGCGGGATCAAGGTGGTGGGCGAGGCGCAGAGCGGGGAAACCGCAGTCACTTTCTGTCGTCAGCACCATCCAGACGTGATCCTGATGGACATGAACATGCCGGGCATCGGCGGCCTGGAGGCGACCCGCAAGATACTGCGGATCCGGCCCGATGTACGCATCATAGTGCTGACCATTCATTCAGAAAATCCGTTCCCCACCAAGGTGATGCAGGCGGGCGCAGCCGGTTATCTCACCAAGGGCGCCGCCCCGGACGAGATGATCCACGCCATTCGCCTGGTGCACTCGGGCCAGCGTTACATCTCCCCCGAGATCGCCCAGCAGATGGCGCTCAGCCAGTTTGCGTCGGCGGATGAAAATCCCTTCAAGTCCCTCTCCGAGCGCGAGCTGCAGATCATGATGATGATCACCAAGGGGCAGAAGGTGACCGACATCTCCGAGCAGTTGAACCTGAGCCCGAAGACAGTCAACAGCTACCGTTACCGCCTGTTCAGCAAGCTCAACATCAACGGCGATGTGGAGCTGACCCATCTGGCCATTCGCTATGGCATGCTGGACGCCGACACCCTGTAAGCGGGTGGCGTGGAGTCAAAAAGGCGGCAGGTGCCGCCTTTTTGCATTTCGCCGGCCTGGCGCAGTATGCTCTCCCCGTTGATGCTGACTTCTATCGTTTTCGCCCCTTTGTGTTGAGCCGAGTAGCCGATGACCCTTTCTCCCGAGCCCCTTTTTGACAGCAAGGCCTTTCTGAGCGCCGTGACTCACCAGAGCGGCGTCTACCGTATGTACGACAGCGGCGGCACAGTCATCTATGTGGGCAAGGCCAAGGATCTGAAAAAGCGGCTCGCCTCCTATTTTCGTACCAAGGTCGACAGCATCAAGACCCGTACCCTGGTGCGCCAGATCGCCGATATTCAGGTTATGGTGACCCATACGGAGACAGAGGCGCTGATCCTCGAGCACAATCTCATCAAGCAGTACCAGCCGCGCTATAACGTGCTGCTGCGGGACGACAAATCCTACCCCTGGATCATCATCACAGGGCACCGGCATCCCCGCATCGGCGTCCATCGCGGCGCACGCAAGGTGAAGGGGGAGTACTTCGGCCCTTACCCCTCCGGCGGCGCCGTGCGCGAGAGCCTGCATCTGATGCAGAAGATCTTCCCGGTGCGCCAGTGTGAGGATGCCGTCTATGCCAACCGTACCCGTCCCTGCTTGCTCTATCAGCTCAAACGCTGCGCCGGCCCGTGCGTGGCGGGGCTGGTGAGCGAGGCGGAATATGCCCAGCAGGTGGAGCTGGCCAAGCTGTTTCTGGCGGGCAAAAACCAGCAGGTGATAGGCGAGCTGGTGGGCAAGATGGAGTCCGCCAGCGGCGATCTGCGCTTCGAGGATGCGGCCCGCTACCGGGATCAGATCCAGGCCCTGCGCCGGGTGACCGAGCAGCAGTCGGTGAGTGGCAACGTGCTCGATGAACTGGATGTGGTGGGGGTGGCATTCGAGCAAGGCGCGGCCTGCATCCATGTGCTCTTCATTCGTCAGGGCAAGGTGCTCGGTTCGCGCAGCTACTTCCCCAAGGTGCCGAGCGATACGCCGCTGGAGGAGGTGGTGCAATCCTTCCTGCTGCAGTTCTATCTGTCGGGGCAGGGGGGCAGGCAGATCCCGAGCGAGGTGCTGCTGGATGTGGCCCTCGAGGACGAGAGCGTGATTGCCGAGACCCTGAGCCAGACCGCAGGTTACAAGGTGCGGGTGGTGAGCCGTACCCGCGCCGAGCGGGCCCGCTTCATCAAGCTCGCCTCCATCAATGCACAGACGGCGCTGCGCTCGCGCCTCGCTCACAAGAGCACTACCACGGCCCGCTTCAGTCAGCTGGAGGAGCTGCTGGAGCTGGAGCAGCCCATCGCCCGCATGGAGTGTTACGACATCTCCCACACCATGGGGGAGCGCACAGTGGCGTCCTGCGTGGTGTTCAACCGGGAGGGGCCGCTCTCCTCGGAATACCGCCGTTTCAATATCGACGGCATTACGGGGGGGGATGACTACGCCGCCATGGAGCAGGTGCTGGAGCGGCGCTTTGGCAAGCTGCAGGAGCCGGACAAGGTGCCGGATGTGTTGTTTATCGACGGCGGCCTGGGTCAGCTGCGCCGCGCTGAGGAGATCCTGGCCCGTCAGTTGGAGTTCCTTGGCGGCAAATACCCGCTGCTGGTGGGCATCGCCAAGGGGGTAACCCGCAAGGCGGGGCTGGAGACCCTGATCATGGGGGAGAGCCACGAAGAACTGCACTTGCCGGCAGATATGCCAGCTTTGCACCTTATTCAGCATATTCGTGACGAATCTCACCGTTTTGCCATCACGGGCCACCGGGCCCGCCGCGCCAAGGCCCGCACCACCAGTACCCTGGAGGACATTCCGGGGGTGGGGCCCAAGCGGCGTCAGGCCCTGCTTAAGTACTTGGGCGGGCTGCAGGAGGTGAAAAAAGCCGGGGTGGATGAACTGGCCAAGGTGCCCGGCATCAGCCAGGAGCTGGCCCAGTCCATCCACGATGCGTTGCACTCGCTTTGAGCCAGCAGGGTACTGGGCATCAGCCAGACGCTGGTCTGCCCCACGCCATTCACGATGCCCTGCACTCGCTTTAAGCCGTGGGCTGGGCTCATTGCGCTCGGCATTCAACCCAGTCCATCAACGATGTGTTGCATTCGCTCTGAATCGTGGCCGCAATCCTGCCTCGGGGTACACAAGAGCCGTGACGCAGGGGGCCCGTAAATGCCATAATGGCCCGCATCCTGAGGTTGTTGATGGATTAATGGACCAAGGCGGGCGCCTGTCCGGTTGCATCCGTGATCGGCTTGGGGCTACCATGTAGCGGCATACAAGAAGTGGCTGAAAATAATGACAAATATTCCTAACCTGCTGACGTTTTTTCGGATCTTGCTCATCCCCGTCTTCGTCATCCTGTTCTATGTACCCTATCAGTGGTCCTATCTGGCGGCTGCGCTTGTCTTCATTCTGGCGGCTGCGACCGACTGGTTTGATGGCTACCTCGCCCGCAAGCTGAACCAGTCCACCGCCTTCGGCGCCTTCCTCGATCCGGTCGCCGACAAGATCATGGTGGCGGCGGCGCTGGTGGTCATAGTCGAACACTACAACACCATCTGGGTCACCATCCCCGCCATGACCATGATTGGCCGCGAGATCATCATCTCCGCCCTGCGTGAATGGATGGCCGAGCTCGGTAAACGCTCCTCGGTGGCGGTCAGCTGGATTGGCAAGTGGAAGACCATGATCCAGATGGTGTCACTCACCGGCCTTATCTGGCAGTACGACATCTGGATGGTATGGCTCGCCTACGTGCTGCTCTATGTGGCGACCGTGCTCACCTTCTGGTCCATGTTCCAGTACATGAAGGCGGCCTGGGGCGATCTGACCTACCACTCCCGCTTCTAGTGCCTGCCCTGGCATAAAGCATCGTTTACCCACCGTTGGGGCAGGGAAACGATCATGAGTGGTAAAAGTGCAGGAAAAGGGTAAAAAACACCCGAACGATCAGGGTATTAAACATTTTTGGTTGACTGGGCGAGGAACATCGCTAGAATGCGTCCTCGTAGTCAGGCAGTCAGCCAGACCAATGCGGGAATAGCTCAGTTGGTAGAGCACGACCTTGCCAAGGTCGGGGTCGCGAGTTCGAGTCTCGTTTCCCGCTCCAAATTCAGACAATAGAGAGCCAACTCTCTTTTGCATGGCGCGTTAGCAAAGCGGTTATGCAGCGGATTGCAAATCCGTTTAGTCCGGTTCGACTCCGGAACGTGCCTCCATATTGACAAGCCCGCCGCGCGGACTTGATACCGATTGCGGTGCCCGAGTGGTGAAATCGGTAGACACAAGGGATTTAAAATCCCTCGACGTTCGCGTCGTGCCGGTTCGATTCCGGCCTCGGGCACCATTAATGAATATCACATCGTATCACCTCATATCTGAAACCCGCATAGCGTAAGGCTTTGCGGGTTTTTTGTTATGTCTTGTCGTATCATATCGAGTCATAGCATACCCCCAGCTTTGGGGGTACATCTGGGGGTATCGGTTCTGATAGGGGAGAAAAGTACCCCCAATCGTGCCTAACCCACGCCATCTTTGGGCTGCGGTGTGGTGAGAGATACCCCCAGTGTGTGCAAGTACCCCCACGCAAACACGGGAGATACCCCCATATGCCGCTATCTGATATCACCGCCCGGCAGGCTAAGTTCAACGGCAAGCAGCAGAAGCTATCCGATGAGAAAGGCTTGTTCTTGTTGGTCAACCAGTCTGGCAAGTATTGGCGGCTCAAGTATCGCCACGGTGGCAAAGAGAAGACGCTCGCCTTGGGTGTCTATCCCGAGGTGTCACTGAAAGAGGCAAGGGTGAAACGAGATGATGCTCGTCGGCAACTTGCTGAAGGGGTGGATCCGGGCCTCGTCAAAAAGCAGAGCAAGATCGCCAACAAGCTGGCCAGCGAGAACAACTTTGAGGCACTGGCGCGAGAGTGGCACCGAAGCCAGCTCGCTCGCTGGACGCCTGTTCATGCTGCCAGGGTGCTCAAGTCGCTTGAGGTGGATGTTTTCCCCGATCTTGGGGTTGTGCCCGTTGCCGAGCTGACCGCGCCCATGATGTTGGATGCTTTGCGCAAGGTCGAGAAGCGCGGGGTTACTGAAACAGCAGGGCGGATCCTGCAACGGATCGGCTCTGTCATGCGTTATGCCATCCAGACTGGACGAGCCAGCTACAACCCGGCTCAAGACCTGAGGGGGGCGCTCAGGGCCACCAAGCAGGAGCACAGACCCGCTTTGCCCCGTTCTGAGCTGCCAGAATTCTTCCGACGTTTGGAAGCCGAGCCACTTAACCCGGCGACTCGTCTTGCCCTCCATCTGCTGATGTTGACCATGACCCGCCCTGGTGAAGTGCGCTTTGCACGTTGGGATGAGTTCGATATGGAACGCGCAGAATGGCGGATCCCTGCTGCACGGATGAAGATGCGAACCGAGCACCTTGTCCCCCTTTCTCGCCAGGCGTTGGCCGTGCTCGATGAACTGCACCAGCTGACAGGCCATTGTGAGTTGCTGTTCCCGAGCGAGCGTAAACTGACCAATCCCATGAGTGAGAACACCTTGAGCTATGCAATGGGGCGGATGGGTTATAAAGGGATCGCTACACCGCACGGATTCAGGGCATTAGCCTCTACCACCTTGAACGAGGAAGGCTTTGATCCGGACGTGATAGAGCGCCAGCTTGCCCACGCCGAACGCAACAAGGTGCGGGCAGCCTATCACCGGGCTGAGTATCTGGACGACCGGCGCAAGCTGTTGCAGTGGCTGGCCGATTTCTATGACTCGCAACGGGGTAGCAATGTGCTACCAGTGAATTTCAACCGAGTGGGTTAACGACTTTGCTGAGCCTATCTCGACAGAGAGAAAAGTTGGGAACCTTGCCCACTTGGCTCGGCAATTTATTCAAGGCAAGTGTATAGAGGCAACACGATGGCCAACGAAAAAAGGATTCCACTGGAATACTGTACCCCTGCACGAGCAGCAAGATTGCTAGGGTGCGAGCTCGAAGATATTTACCATTGGTATGAAATCGGCGCCATAAATATATATATAAAACTTGATGAAGATGGTGAAAAGCCTTGCGGCGGAAGTGGATTTGAGTGTAAGCAAATATATTTTGAAGGGGGAGTGCCTGGCACTATCTGTTATCAAGGCGACTTTGGCACCACAGATACTGAAGATACCAATATTTGGTATGATACTTTATATAAACATGGTACAAATGTTATCTTCCTTATTAGTGAGAAAGATGAATATCAAGATGATAGCGATACTAATATTGATTATGTTCAGGCTGACTATACCAAGATATGGATTAAACTAGATAAATTTGCTCCACCAATAAATAGATCTGATGATACCTTAGAAGGAAAACTCGCTACGTGTGAAAGTTCAATGATTTTGGATTATATCACCTATAGAGTTTGGCTTTCTGGTTTACATGAGGTTTCCATTCATTTTTCTTATCTAAGGGAGGGGTTTAGAGTCGGGTTTGAAAATATAGAAAAAATAGAATCAATTGATATGCAAGTAAATATAGGGTCTGATTGCATTAGTATAATGGGCGCCGATATTGAACACGCAGTGTCCCTTTTTAGAGTTCGCTATGATGACTTATCAAGGTTGAGGGATGGGATTGCCTCAGGGAATTCACTGAGCAAACAACCTCGCAAACTGTTAACCCATCCTATAGACCCATCAGACACATCACCACGTGTTACTGCGAACCAGAGTAAAGCTATTGTTGATTTGCTGAAGGCTCTTGGCTATACCTCAGCCGATCTTCAGGGCAGTACAGAAGCGTTACAGCAAAAAATAGCCCGTAACGGCCATAGCAAACAGCTGAGCAGCGTAACCCCTAAAACGTTGAGAGCTTGGCTAGACAGAGCAGAAGCCCGTTAAGATAGTTATTCAATAACTTCCGGTACTTTTCAATAACTCCCCCTCCGATAGGAACCAACATGGTTTGATTACTCCCGCAACGACAAGACACGTAAAGGAGCAACAAACCATGTCATTGAAATCAGAATTTGCATTGCCGAAAGAGGGGTTTGTCCGGGTGGACACCCTTGCCAAGGTATTAGGAATTGCTGTGGTTACAGTCTGGCGCTGGTCAGCAAAAGGTACATTCCCAAAACCAGTAAAATTGTCAGAAAGAGTAACCGCTTGGCGGGCCGAAGAGGTTCGGAGTTGGATGAATGCCCAGGGTAAGGCTGCTTAATATCCGGGTGTTAGCCAAAAGAAAGGGCCGCCCGTAGCAGGAGCAGCCCAAACCAATCATTCACCAATTACCGCTGATCAATAATATCAGTATTCTGATTACTAAGCCAGTCAGCGGAACCGCGTAAGGTTTTTATTGCCATGAATAACAAACAACAGGGGCATATAGCTCAGGGCGAAGCTTTGCCAAAAAACAACTCCACTCATACGCTCTATTCTCATGATATTATGATCGCCATGGCTGAATTGTTGCCACTGCATGAAAATATGGTTGGTAGTGAGCGCGTCCAGACCATTAATGCTCGTGAGCTGCACGCCTTCTTGAAATCTGGGCAAGAATATTCCAATTGGATGAAAGCCCGTATTGCCGAATATGATTTTATTGAAGGGGCAGACTTCGCCAGATTCGATGAAGTCATTTTGAGCGCGATAAATTTATCAGATACAAATGAGGCACGGCTTTATCAGAGAAATAGCGCCAAAGCGCGGGATCGGAGAGTCAAGGGTTACGCCCTTACTTTGGACATGGCCAAGGAGTTGGCCATGGTCGAGCGAAACACCGAGGGCCGCCGTGCGCGCCGCTACTTTATTGACTGCGAACGGCGGCTAGCCGAGGTTGCCCCGCAACAGCAAGTGTCGGCACAAGCCCATTGGCAAGCTGAACGGGAAGCCAGCAAGGACTACCACGGGCTAATGTGTCGCGCTCTGCAGCAACACCGTACCAGGCTGGGTAAGGAGACTGCTGGTCACCATTACAGCAATGAGCTGGGCATGATCAATCGGCTGGTTCTTGGGATGGATGGCAAAGCATGGCTGGCCCAACACGGTCTGAAAGGCGAGGTACGGAAACACCTGAGCGCATATCAACTGGCGTTGGTCGCCTTTCTTGAGCGCAGTAATGCCACCTTCCTGGACGCAGACATGCCTTTCGCTGAACGCAAGATGAGGCTAACAGCCATGCTGGCTACCCGGATTGAACGTGAGGGCGGCGAAAATGATATTGCATGACACGATCCGACACGGTACGATCTTATCTGTTGGGGCTACTAACCCTAACAGTACTACTTCCACGAGCGGTTACCCGCAACCGACAATTAGCGGTTTTTTTGTGCCTGCCATTTGGGCTACTACCCCAGGCTGTCGCACAGATGAACTTCACATTCACGCCGATCACGGCGGGAGTGTATCCGCTTTTGCGGTATGGTTGAGAGGCCCCAATAAGCCCGCAAGGGTGAATAAGGCCCGCCTTCTCGTGGAGGTAGTTGACGCCATGCCGCATCCTCATTTGCAGCATGGCCGACTCACTAAACCACGAGAGAGTACAGGCCATGATCTACACCTTCTTGATCCAGCATTCCCGTACCTGCCGCTTGGCAGACCTACGCCGTATCCGCACCATTTCCGCCTTTGCCAACAGCGAAACACAAGCCCGGTCTGCGCTGGCCGGTCTACCCCTAGTGTTTTTGTCCCGCACCCCGAGCAAGGGGGTTGCAGCATGAAACGCACCATTCGAACTCGCCAGGTGATTCAGGCTGAGGCTCTGTTTGAGCAGTCTGCACTGCTCGCTTCTGCTTTGAGCTGCATCTGTGAGTCCAATACCGAAAGAATGCTCTATTTGGAGCTCTCCGATCTGCTGCATCCATTGCAGACCCAGCTTGATGAATTGGAGGCGTGCTGTGCCGGGACACCGCTGGAGGACCCTGCTGAACGGATCAATCGTTATGCCTCCGTCCTGCTCAAGGTTCTCAATGGCAATCAGTCCCATATCGAGCCGTGTGTGATCAGTGTGCTGCTCGCCCCGGTCCTTGCCGAGTTTGAGACCGTCGAACTGGCCAAGCGCAGGGAGGGTGTATGACCTATTACGCATGGGCTCCAGCGGTTCAACAACCCACATTCGTTGGCCCGGCCAACCCCAAGACTGGCAAGCGTTCACAAGCGGGTAGCCTGAGCGCATTTGCCTGCCGTCGGCAGCGCGATGACTTTATTGCCAGCACCGACGGTATGGCGGGGGCTGTTACTGCCAAACAGGCCCGCCAGCTAAAGGCTGGTTTAGACGAGCGGGCTTTCAACGAGCTGGTGACCGTTTTGGTTGGGGGTGAGGCATGAACGGGGCAACGTTTGTTTCTGATGTCACCGCCGCGGCTTGTGGCCACTGGCCGGAACTGCTGGCAAATCTGGGGGTGACGGTACCGCCACGTAAGCAGCATGGGCCTTGTCCGGCTTGTGGTGGGAAAGACCGCTTTCGGCTCGATGACAAGGGCGGGCGCGGTACCTGGATTTGTAGCCAGTGTGGCGCGGGTGACGGGCTGGACCTGATCCGCCGTGTAACGGGTAAGTTGCCGAAGGATGCTGCGGAACTGGTTGCGGGGGTGCTTGGCATTTCCCATGTTGCCATATCAGAAGCAGATCGAGAGCAATTGCAGCAGCAACAGCGCGCGCAGGCTGATGTAGAGCAACAACAGCAGCAGATTAAGCGCCAGAAAGCCGCCAGACGCGCTGCAGATATCCTGCGCGACTGCAAGCCTGGCCAATCCCCTTATCTGTCACACAAGCGCTTGAGCTGGCCCGGTGGGCTGTTGAATAGCTCCCTGATCCGGGTGGGGGAAGAGGCGTTCCCCGCTGGCTCTTTGGTGGTGCCGCTCTACAACGAGACCGGCGAACTGGTGAACGTACAGCTGATCCGCCATGACGGGGTGAGGCACTACCTTGCCGGTGGTCAGAAGCAGGCTGCCTGCCACCGGATCCCAGGCAGTACCCTGGTGGCGGTTTGCGAGGGCTATGCCACCGGGCTATCAGTGCATCTGGCGACTGGGGCAACTGTCTACTGTGCCATGGATGCGGGTAACTTGCTGGCCATCGCTCAGGTGGTGAGGGGGATGGATGACCCCTTGCAACCATGCCGGTTATGGCTTGCCGCCGACAACGATGCCACCACGACGGGCAACCCGGGCAAGACCAAGGCCGAGCAAGCCGCCGTTGCGGTGGGGGCTGTGGTCGCACTACCGCCCACTGCAGGCGACTGGAACGACTACCACCAGGCCCATGGGCTTGAAGAGACCAAGAGAGCCATCATGAGCCAGATTGAACAGACCCAGCAGCAAGACGCCTGCCAGAAGGAAGGGCCGCGAGCCGAGGTGATCCCATTGCATTCTGTGTCAGATGTGCAAGGCGAGCAGGATCAACCAATTGATGGTGAGGAACTGCCCGAGGGCTATGAAATCAGGGAAGGTATGCTCTACGTGCACGAATGGGTGGGCTCGGGACAGAACGGCAGGCAGGAGGAAACCCTGATTTCCCCTGAACTTCGGGTGGTTGCTGAAACTTCCGACGAGGCGGGGTATGGCCAAGGGCGCTTATTGGAATGGCAGGATCGGGCTGGCCGTACTCGGCAATGGGCGATGCCGGTCAGCATGCTGGTTCATCGTGGTGGGCAGGAGGCGCTGGCATCTTTGCTCAATGGCGGCTTGCCCTTTGTGAACCTCAAGAAGCTCGACAAGTTGGCGGTCTATCTGATGATGAGCCAACCCGAGCGGCGGGTGACCTGTGTCGAGCGTACCGGCTGGCATGGCAAAGCCTATGTGCTGCCGGGTGGGGGCATCGGGCCGGATGCCGAGCAGGTGATCCTGCAATCAGCCGGCTACCTGAGCAGCGACTTTACCTGCGCTGGGGAGCTGGCCGACTGGCAGCGCCAGATCGCCGCGGTGGCTGTGGGTAACTCCCGCCTGTGCTTCGCCCTGTCGCTGGCCTTCGCCGCGCCCCTGTTGTCACTGGTGGGACAGGAAGGGGGTGGCTTCCACCTCAAGGGCGAGAGTACCGATGGCAAGTCCACCATCATGAAGGCCGCCGCCAGCATCTATGGCCAGCCCGATCGCTACTGCCACACCTGGCGGGCGACTGGCAACGCTATCGAGGGGATCGCGAGTCGGCGTAACGATGCCTTGCTGTGTCTGGACGAACTGGGCGAACTGGATGGGCGTGAGGCCGGACAGGTGGCCTACATGCTTGCAAACGGCCAAGGCAAGGGCCGCAGCAAGCAGGATGGTGAGCTGAAAGAGCGCAAGGCATGGCGGTTGTTGTTCCTCTCCACGGGTGAACTATCCCTAGAAGATCACGCCGCCGAAGCGGGTAAGCGTACCCAAGCCGGGATGGAGGTACGTACCATCCAGATCCCGAGCAGCACCGGCAAGCACGGTGCGTTTGAGGTGCTGCACAACCAACCGGATGGGCGCGCCTTTGCCGATGCCCTCAACGAGGCTTGTAAGCGCGAATACGGCACCGCATTTCGTGCCTACATCGAGACCTTGGCAACAGGTCTGGACGCACACAAGGAGTGCCTGAAGGCGGAGATCAAGCGTCTGGCGGTCGAGCTGACCCCAACGGGGGCCGGTAATCAGGTTGGGCGGGCTATCAATCGCTTTGCCATAGTGGCCGCAGCGGGTGAGCTGGCCACTGAACTGGGGATCACCGGTTGGCCCCAGGGTGAAGCGACCCGCGCCGTGCGGGTATGCCTCAAGGCGTGGCTGGATGAACGGGGGCACCTGGGCAACAAGGAAGACAAGGCCACCCTGGATCAGGTGCGCGGTTTTGTTGTGGCGCATCAGCACAGCCGCTTTGCCGACTGGTTCGACCCCAACCACCGCCCGGCCAATATGGTCGGCTATCGCAAGAAGGAAGCCGATGGCGTGAGCTTTATTGTGCTGCCTCCCGGTTGGAATGAGATCACCCGAGGTCGGGATCCCAAGCGGGTGGCCCAGCTTTGTTTGGAGGCGGGCTATTTGTTGCCCTCGAATGATGGCAAACGAGCCCAGCGCAAGATCCGCCTGCGGGATGGCGGCGCAACGGTCTGGATCTACA
Organism: Aeromonas piscicola; assembly: GCF_000820005.1. Taxonomy (GTDB): domain Bacteria; phylum Pseudomonadota; class Gammaproteobacteria; order Enterobacterales; family Aeromonadaceae; genus Aeromonas; species Aeromonas piscicola. Next base: position 78,697 of record NZ_CDBL01000067.1, read on the forward strand.
TGCTGACCGAGCGAGTGCTAGCCGATGAGGCCGATGGGCCGGAAGACGAGTAGCCGGCCAGAAGAAAGCAAGGGGGTCGCCATCGTGCGGCCCTTTACTTTTTGTGGCTGCTCATGCTATTCGCGCATGTGCGCCCGCAGGTGTGAATTTAATAAAAGTATGGGAACAGTGGGAACAAGATAGATAAATGACCTTCAAAGCCTTATCCAGCAAGTGATACTAATGTTCCCACGCTCACAGAGTTTTGTGGGAACAGATTGGGAACAGTGGGAACAAGTCGGAAATGTTCCCAACCCCTGTTCCCTTTGTTCCCACACCTTCCTGCAATTGTGGGAACAGAGAAACACAGTCGTGGCAAGGGTTAGCGGGCAATGTTCCCATGTTCCCACTGTTCCCATCGTTTTTACATCACACACACATGTGTGCGTGCGCGAATAACAAAACGTGTGGTTGTTCGTCAACTCCTTTCTCTGGCTGGCCTGTTTGGGGTTGTCGATTGTTGGGGGAGTAACTCCATTCAAGATTGCACACGCCAGAAGTCGGTACTGTAGTTATTCAATACCCGAGAGTAAGAGTCAGTTATCACTTGGAATTCTTGCGGGATTGCAGAGCCATCACCACCCTCTTTGAAATATTGCTTTACTGACTGGAGCCCAAGCTTTTTGAGATGTTCCCATTCGCTAAACAACTTATCCTGTCGATCTTGCGCCAACCTGGCGGCGCTAGGTTTCCGGTTTTGACGTGGCATTGTGTAGTCAGGTTGCAAATTTGCGTGGTGGGAAAAAGTGATGCTGCCGGATACCCATTCATCCTTAAGTGTCTTGCGCCAGCGGTAATTGACTTGAACAGTCATGCGTTCACTGAATCGATAGGGCTCCCTGATCAGGTCGTCAATATCGAAGAACTGTTGCTCGCATTCTTGTATTTCCACTTGGTGTTTCATCTGCTGAACGGCACTGGCCAAATAATTACCGGCACGACGCGCACGAGATTCTGTATCCGCACGCTTCTTTGCTGCTTTAGCATTGCGGTACTCGGCAAGGGCATTTGCATACTGGCGGAAATGTGAAGATACATACGGTCCACAGTATTCGAGTTGGAGATCTCTCAATGCATCCAGTCGTTCATCGTAAAGGCACTGCTCGATGAGCTTATCCAACAAGTCAGCGTCAACCGCTTTGAGGGCATCACACTCATCGCGAGGAATCTTAATCTCACTCATATCAGTCCTTAAGCCATGGAATCGATGGCGATAATATATACACATTCCGGTGCTTGGGAGCTGTGCCCTAGCCCCGCAGGGCCGACGCTTATGCCGAAGAGGACGAAGGACTCAAGCGCATAAGCCAAGTCGGTCACTTAGCGTATATTTTCCCCCACAAAATTTCTCTTTTGAAGTAGCGTGGACTGAGATCAAGCGGGGAAAACATGTATGGCGGGATATCAGTTTGCACACATTGACGGATATGCACGACAAGGCGGGAAGACAAAGACGGGGCGGGTACTGTCAGCCCAGCAGATAGCGGATGAGGCTGAGCGTAAACCCGGTGCTCATCCACATGTGAAAGAGCCTAATCCGCCGATCCTACGGTTTGGGGTTATGCCATCGGAGGCCGTACAGCAGGCCACGGCATGGGCGGCGCAGGCCGTTGACCCGCGAGGGCGTAAGCTGAGGATTGACGGACTGTGTTTAGGGGCTGGCGTGGTCAGTGTCCCGGAGAACCTGCCCGATGAGCTCTGGCCAAGGTATCGTGACGTCATGATTGGGTATCTGAAAACAAAGCATGGCGACAGGCTGAAATCGGTAGTCGAGCATGTTGATGAGCCGCATCGGCACATCCACTTTTACCTGGTACCTCAGCCAGGCGAATCATTCGGTGCTGTACATCCTGGGGTTGCGGCGGCGCGGGCCTCAGCTGCTCGAGGGGAGCGAAAGGGTCTGCAACGTCTCGCGTTCAATCAGGCCATGAGAGCTTGGCAGGACGAGATCCACATTGTGTCCGCGGACTTTGGGCTTGCCAGGATAGGCCCGCGCCGGCGGCGACTGCCGAGGGAGGTGTGGAACGCGGAGCAGCGTGCTTTGTCTGCCCATGCTGCGCTCATTAGTGCAACGAAGCCGAAAGGGCCGACCATGGGGAAAATCAACCAGATCATCTCCATGCAAGAGGTTGAGCACCGAGCCGGGTTGTTGAGGCGGGGCGCTCCGCTCTACACAGAGGGGCAGCTACTGGCCGCGACGAAGGCTGCTGCGCTGTATGGTGCTCGACACATGGCCGATCAGCGTCAGGACTTACTGGAGGCGGTGATCCTGCGAACCTCTGAGATTGAGGCCGCAGAGAGTCGGCTGGCCGAACTGGCCACCCAGGAAGCCGCAATAGCGCACCGGCTGGCTGAGGCTGATGAGAGAGTAAAGGAAGCCAATAGCAAGGCTCAGGCACGCATAGACGCTTCTTTGCTGCAGGCCGAGCAGGCGGAGGCAATGGCAATACGGGCCGAACGCGGGGCCAAGCAGGCCGTCACCGCCATGGAGGGTCGGATGAGAGAGATTTTGTCCCCCATCCTCACCGCATTTGCGGCGATCCTTCGCGACCCCAAGGCAATAGAACCCAAGGTCGAAGCAGATGCCGCGATTGCAGCTTTGGCGGAGTTACAGCCTCTTGCTACAGAGATCCAGCAAGCACTCTATCCCGTCGCAAAAGCAGCCCAAAAGACCCACAAAGTTAGCCAAGCACTTGGGCTTGACCTTCATCCGTAACGACCTGATTACAAGTAACCATTAAGGGGTAATTCCCTTCAATCCAGCTGAAATATCCAACTCCACCAGTGTGTCCGCCCTGGATACACTGGTCGTTACTCACATTTCGCTTGAAACCGCCGCATCATCTCTCATAGCGGAGACAGTCATAACCGCCATTGTGTAACGCCATTACACAATGGCGGTGGCTCGTCTCCCTACGTAAACCGTTGCAACCTCCATAAAGTAACCAACAGCAGGAGAGCATGATGACCAATCAAGTGTTCATTGAGCGTAAGCGCCTGACCGTGTTGATCGGCTGTCGCTACGACACGATTGACCGCATGGTCGAACGGGGCGAGTTACCACGCCCGATCCGTCTGGGCCGAAATGGCCGTTATCGCTTCATTCGGGCCGAGGTTGAGCCCGCCTTGAAACAGCACGGGATCGATCTGGCCAAGCTGGAAGCAGCTCATGCCAACAGTGGCCTTTGACCATGGCCATGTCCCCCGTTGCACCCTTCACCCAATGGAGAAATCACAATGACCAAGCTGCATGACTTTGGCGCTATCTGTGGGCGCATCTACGCCGCCGTACCCACGCTGACCCCCCAGCAGGAGGCGATCTTGCTGGATAACCTGGATGGCCTGACACAAAGCGAACTGCGCCAATACGCCGCCAATGCCAAGACATTGGCCAAGGTACCGTTGCAGCCACGCGATGAAAAGCTCCTGCTGCGCCTCTCGCAGCAACTCGAGCGGTTATCCACGAGCCAGCCGGGGGTGATGAACTTCACTGCCGAAAGCATGGATAGCCTAACTGCGGACCTGAAGCACCTTACCGAAACAGATTGCTGATCATTCAACCCGATTTGGAGACCGGAAATGCATAACATCACAGATTTAGTGCAGGCAGCCCAACAAGCGCACCGCGAATATATGGGGTGGCATGAGGGCGAGCATCGATTGCTGACCTCCATCAGCACCACACGTATCGATGAAATCAAACAGGAGATCCAGCGAGGGCGTGAACTGCGGCGAGCAGCGATTGCCGAGGGAAAAACAGCTGGAAAAGAGTATCGCCAACTGTCTGTCCATATCTCGTCACTTGAGAGTGAGTTGGCAGACATGGAGGTCGTTGCCGAAGAGTTGGAGGAAGGTGAATTTGTGCGTTCCTGTTCAGGGCAGGAACTGTGGCGCCAGCACCTTAAGCAGCGTTCCGGCCTTGCTGGAACCTATCTGGATGAATTGATCACCAGCGACTTGGATGAAGCCCGCGGGGCCCTGACTCCACTTTTGCCAATGCTGGCCAGATTAGTGTCCAGAGGCAGACAGAAGGCGGCCATCGGTTCATTCTTGAAAGATGACACCAACTCTTTAGTCGTTCCCCCCGGCTTGAGCGATATAGAGCCAGCAGAAATCCTCCCGCTCGATATGGTGAAGTCATTGGTGGCTGAGTTGCTTGAACCAATCTGGAGAGATACTGACCCGGAACTGGACCCGGTGGTCATGGAAGAGATTAAGCGTATTCCTCCGAGCAATCTGATCCGTCTTGATTTGGTAGGCAGCCCGTCAGCCAAAAGAAGTGCTCGTGCAAAACAGGCTTTACGAATGGAGCAAACGGAAGAACCCAAATCTGCATTGCAGGCAAAACGTGATAACTGGTCACCGGATGCAATGTTGGCCCGCAGCAAGAATTTGCGAGAGGCATGAGTCTGGTTTAGCCTTCAAATCCAGTATCTATTGACCCCATAGCAAGCCCGCCCTATGCGGGCTTTTTGCTGCCCTCGTATAAGCGCACGAGTGACCCGCTATGCAACCGCCGGCCTCCCCCTCGCTTTGATACTCATCGGTGGCCACGAGAGCACCTGCGTTGGTTGGTGCAACCAGCGGCTAAGAGTGCCAGCCCCCCTGGCGCGCAATCGGGACCCCGCCTCGCCTGCCCGCTTTATGTGTGGAAAATCGTTCACATGACAGATTGGGTTCACGCAGCGTCATATCTGGGGCGGGATAGCGAAAACACTCTCGAAGAAATCCTTCAGAATCCTTCAAAATCTTTCACTTTCCGTCGCTCTGATCAGGTGGTTGGGGATGGGGTGCGCCAAGAGAGGTAAAAACCACGAATTTGAACGTGGTTTTATCTGTTTTGAGGGTTACGTCATGTTTGTGCTTGGCATTGCGGTGTCCACAAGTATCTCATCTGTGGGGGTACTTTTGGGGGTATCAATGCTTTATTATTTACAATAATTCATTGTAAATCAGCTGCTTGTGGTTGAAATTCGATGGAGGCCTCGGCACCATTAAAATCAAAGACTTACAAAGGCCGCTAGCAATAGCGGCCTTTTTGTTTTCTCCCAGTGTCCACATTTGATCCACACAGATTTATTCCGGTAGCTCGTCGAGTTTCACCTCGAGCTGCAGGCGGTTGGTGTAGCCCTGGTTGGTGAGGTCGTGCACCACCTGGGTGAGTAGCCAGTCGGCCTCGTCTATCTGGGGCTTGAACCCCCTGACGGTGGTGGGTTGTTCTGGGTAGAGTTCTGGCCGGCCCCTGGCCAGGGTGATGTCGAACTCGGCCACCCCGCGTTGGATCCGTTCCCACTCTGCCCTGGCTGCCCGCATGGCATTGGCCTGGTTGGCGTAGACGTGGCGCAGCTCCTTGACGTTCTCGCTGCTGCCGACCAGCAGCTCGTTCTCTTTCTTGTTGACCACGACGCCCGGCGGTAATGGCCGCTCTGGTTTCGACTTGGTCTTTCTCTTGCGCTTCACCTCGACTTTCTTTTTCTCTGCGGCCTTGTTGTCTTGCCAGTAGGCCGTCACGCCGGTGTAGGCGTCGCGGTCTGCCACTAAGAAGCGGTGCTGATCGCCATCTTGGCGGGTGATGGTGATGGCTGGCAGCGGCTGGCCCTTTGCGGTGGTGCCCTGGCCTGCCTTGATGAACATCAGGCGGCCAGATTTGACGGTAGAGATGGCATCGCACTGGCCGGCTAGGCGGGTGAGGAAGGCCAGATCGCTTTCGTTGGCCTGGTCGATGTGGTCGATCAGTTGGCCCTTGAGCGAGTCACCCACGCAAGGGGTGAGCTGGTAGGTGGCGGCCACCTGCTCGACGATGCTGCCTACGGTGGATTGGTGCCAGCTGCGCTCGCGCAGCTTGTTCATGCTGCCGCGCAGGTCTGCCGATTTGCCCCGGATGGTTAGTACATCCGGGGCGCCGCCGTGTTCCACTTCGTCAATCTTGTAGGTGCCCTTGTCGACCAGGGCGCTGCCTTGCCAGCCGATGAGGGCACGCAGGGTAGCCCCCCGGCGCGGCATGTCGAGCTGACCGTCGCTGTCATCGAGGGTGATCTCGATGGTGTCGGCGGTGAAACCCCGGTTGTCGGTGATGGTCATCGACATCAGGCGTGGGCGGATGGCGGCCGAAATGTCTTTGCCATCGACCAGCACCTGGTAGGCCGGCACCGGATGGCCTTGGCGCAGGGCATCGAGCGAGCTGGTGATGCCGAGATTCTTGGCCAGGCGGCTGCCGAACTGATCGAGCGCCCCCATCAGAGGATCCCCCCCAGCTTGCCGCCGATGCTACCCATGAGTTTGCCCACCCCCAAGCGGCCGAACAGGTTGCCCGCGGTGCGCCCCAACAGAGTGTTGCCCAGCGTGCTGTCGTTGTCGTCGACCCGCTTGAGCTTGATGCTGAACTCTATCTTGCGGGCTGCACCATCGCTGAAAAACTCGGTGCGGGTGGTGCTGATGCCCTCTATGACGAACGAGCCACGCATCACGCCATCGCCCTGGATCAGGGGGAAGGCTTCACCGCTGTCGCCCATCTGGCGCAGCATGTCGAGTGACACCGGCCCGCCGGTCAACTCTGGGTAGAGCACCCCGCTCAGGGTGCTGGTTTCATCGTCAGGGCCGAGGAATTGGTAAGCCGGGCGAGCGCCGACCCGGTTATTGCCCGGGTGGCGCCATGCCCATTCGTCTTGCTGGGATTGTGGGGCAACGGTCGAGCGCATAAACACGAACCAGCCCAGGGTCATCATCATGGTGGTTGCTCCTTAGTTTCGATCGCCCAGCGTGGCGCGGCCACGGGCGGCGGCCTGCCGCTCGCGCTTGTCCAATTCGCGGCGTACCTCTTGCGCCACATCGACGGCTGATTGCCCTGGCTGCTGAACGATGTGGATTGGGGCGTTGATCTCTGTGGTTGACGATGCCCCTCTGGTTGGAACTGGCTTGGAAGTCTGCACGATGCGAGGTCCGTAGCTGTACCCGTTGGAGAGTGCTGGCGAGCCGAAGTTTCCATTCAGGTAACCCGGTGTGGATGCGGTCGGCGCAGTCATCTGGAAGCTCGGCAACTTCTTGGTTTCCAGAATGCCAAGCGATTCGAGCAGCCATTCGATCCCTTTCAGAAAGGCCTTGAGCGGGGTGAGGGCCAGATTGAAGGCCTCGCCCAGGATTCTGCCGACGAACTGGCCGGCGCTGCCGAACCCTTCCAGCGTTTCCTTGGAAAACTTGATTGGTTCTAGCAGGTCACCAAACCAGCCTGATAGCGCTTTAACCCCGGTACCGATGCCATCAATCAGCGGGGCGAACGGCTTGAAGGCTTCAAAGACGGGAGCGAGTCCGGCCATGATGCCCTGCCATAGACCGCTGAAAAATGCGCTGATGGGCTGCCAAAACTTGATGATGGCAATCCCCAGCGCGGAAAAGACAGCCAATGGGGCAAGGAGTGCCCCTATCGCACCCAGCAGGCCGCCAAAGGTGACCCCCAGCACCCCGAAGATGAGTTTCATGATGGCCAGAGGCCCCAGCAGGGTAGCGACTGCCAGCGATAGCCCGCCCATGGCGATGGCGATGACCGATGTTACTGCTGCGACACGCACCAAGGTGTTGGCCAGCTCCGGGTTTTCTTCAACCCAGTGACGAACACCCACCACGACCTGCTTGATGTACTTGATGATGTCCATCAGTGAGCCGCGCAGCTTCTCGCCAAGGTCGGCTTTCACGTTTCTTATCCCGGCCTGCAGGATCAGCCACTGCGATGAGAGCGAGTCTTTGTCGATGTCTGACTCTCGCTGCATCGACCCCTTCGACTTCTCGGCGTTCACCAGTTTCAACTGGCGATATAGTTCATCCAGGTTGTTGGAGAGCTTGGCCGCGTCTTTGCCGTATTCCTTGCCGAATATCTGGGTGGTGACCCTGAGCTGGTCTTCGACGTTGAGCTTCTTAATCTTCTCCAGCACCTTGGTGATGGTGCCCATGGCATCGGTGGCCATGTCCTTTTCTACAGCGGTTGACTTCATGCCGATCGCTTTCATCCCGGCCTGGAAGCGCTTGCTTTGCATGGTCGCGATGGATAGCTCGCGCACCATGGCGTTGGAGGCGCTGGCTGCAATCTCCGGCGCAGCCCCCAGGCTGAGGAAGGTAGAACCCAGTGCGGCGGCTTTGCGGAAGTCTAGCTTGTCGGCAACCCCGCCCAGGCGTTGCAGCACGTCGATGATGTCGGCGCCCTTGGATTGGGCGTTGTCGTCGAGGTAGTTGATGGCGTCGCCAAGCTCTTCGATATTGCCGATGGGGATTTTGTAGAGGTTGGCAATTTTGCCCATGTCTTCGGCGAGCTGACCGGCCGGCAGTTCAAAGGCGGTGGCTGCCTTGGCAGAGGTTCTGGCGAACTTGAGCAGGTTTTCTTGGCCTTGCACCCCCATGCGGGCGGCGCCTTCAACCAGGGCTGCGATGTCGATCGCGCCGTTGAGTTGGGGGATCTCTTCGGCTATGGCCTGTATCTCTTTGGCCATGTCGAAGTAGATCTGGGTCAGCTTGCCAGAGTCATCCCTGGCGCCATCGACCTGTTTTGCCACCCCCTTCATGGCGTCTTCAAAGCTGGAGTATTCCTTGATGGCGCTGTAAACCGGCATGCCGATGGCGGTACCGGCTGCGATAGCGGTGGCGCCGTGGCCGGCAATCTGGCCGCGCAGCTCTTGGGTCTGGCGGTAGCTTGCCTTGACCTGGTTGAGGCGCTTTTGCTGGTCAGCCAGTTGGCCCAGCTTGGCGCGCTGTTGGTCAAGCTGACCGTTGGCGGCGGCCAGATCAGTCTTGAGGCGGCGCTGATGCTCGCCGAGCTGCCTGGTATTGATGCCGGCTTCGTTCATGGCGCGTTTCAGGCTGTCGTGGCGGGCAACCATTTCACGCTCTTGCTGGGAGAGGTCGCGCACCTTCTGCTTGGCCTGCTCCATGGCACGGGTCATGGCTTTGGTGGGCTGCTCTACCTGGGCGAGTTGCTGGGCCATCTGTTGGGCGTCGCGCTGGGCCTGGGTTAGCTGGGTACGGGTGGCGCCAATCTGGCGGCCCAGGGTGCGGTAACCTTCAATCTGGCTGCTCTGGGTTTCCAGCTCTTTGATGCGTTTTTTGGTGTCGACCAAGTCTTTGGCGGTCAGGCGGCTCTGGCCGCTGACGGCTTTGAGGGGGGCGGTGAGCTTGTCGACCGCCCCGAGCAGGATTTGAAGTTTGAGAGGGTTCATCGTTCTTCTGCCCCGTTGATGCGGTTGTGAATCTCAACGAGGCGTTGGTGCCAGCCCATCAGCTCGCTGATTTCCATGGCCGCCATCTCGGACGGCGGCCAGTGGGCGATGATGGCTATCTCGGCCATCAGGTCGTCTATGCAGTGAGGTAGGCCTCCTGCTGCGAGCCCATCAAAAAACCGACCACCACCACCCCGGCTTTGAGCAGGTCAGCCGGGTCCATGTCGTTCACTTCTTTTTCGGTCAGGTCGGTGATGCGGGGCAGCAGTTTGATGAGGGTATCCACGTTCATCTGGACGATGTCCATGGTGTTGAGGCCGCGCAGGTGGCCCGCCTTTTTGGGGCTGCGGATGATCAGGCTGTTGAGGGTGCTTTCGCCGCGCTGGATCGGGGTGTCGAGGGTGATTTCTTTCTGGTCCATGGTGTTTGTTCCTGTTGTGGATGTGGTGAGGGCGGCGCTTTCTGTTGGGATAAGGGCCGCCCGTTGGATGGGTGAATGGGTTAGAGGCCGATGGCTTTGCGGTGCTCGGCCATGCGGTCGACGCCGTCGGGGCCGATTTCGACCATGTTGATCAGGTCAATCTCGTGCATCACCCGGCCGTTGATGGTCTCTTTGTAGTAGGTGTTGACCATGCTGACCTTGGCCTGGGTGTTGTCGCCTGCCTTGAGGGTGCCGCGGTCGAGCTCTTTGAAGCGACCACGACAGACGATCTCGACGGCGACCACTTCGCCGGTGTCATCACGCTGGACTGAACCTGCAAAGCGCAGGCTGGTGCCGTCTGCTTTGGGCTCACCCATGCAACTCAGCAGGGGTTCGCCGTAGCCACCGAAGGTGAACGAGACATCGAGGGCGCTGTCATCCAGGCCCATGTCGATGTTGACGGCACCCCCCATGCCGCCACCGCGATAGGCTTCAAACTTGCGGGACAGCTTGGCCGGGGTGATGTCTTCCGCTTCACCGACCCAGTTATCGCCGTTGAGGAAAAGGTTGAGTCGTTTGAGTTTACGTGGCAGTGCCATGGTGGCTCCTTATGCGGCGGCCGCGACGCGGGCGCCGAAGTCGATGAGGTAGTGGTCGGTGATGCGCTGGATAAGGCCGAGGTCTTCGAGCGGCGGCACCGGGGTGTAGTTGTAATCGATGCGCAGCTTGCCGGCCTTGAGGGTGTCTTTGTCGTTGAGCTCTTCGTTGAACCAGCAGTCAAAGCCGAGCAGATAACCGCCCGCCACCAGTTCGCGGCCCTTGGCTTTGATGCCTTCGATGATGTCTTTCACCAGGGTGGGGGTGAGCGGCTTGTCGTTGGCCCACATGTGCGCCTCGGCCATGGTGTCGGCCAGGATCTGGGCGGTGCGGGTGTAGTTCTCGAAGGCGAACTGCGGGTCATCGGAACAGGTGCGGTTGCCCCAGTAGCGGAAGCCATCGGCCCGGATCAGGGCGGTGATCTCGTTGGCGTTGAGCAGGCCGACCTCGGTGTCGGGGTCTTGCAGATCCCAGAACAGGGCCTTGGTCATGCCGTCGACCCCGGTCACGCCTACGTTCGACAGGGTCTTGTGCCAGCCGATCTCTTTATCGATGAGGGCGCGCATGGCGGCGGCCTTGAGGCAGGCATCCAGTTTTACGCTGGCATTGGCTGCTACATCCCAGGCGGTCCAGTCGCCGTGGATCGGCATCAGTTCGCGGCTGGAGAAGTTTTCACGGTAGGCCAGCGCAGCCTCGACGGTCTCAGCGATAGTCGGCACGTAGGCAAAGGCGCGCAGCTTTTTGGCCACGCCACCCAGCGCGGTGGCCACCGGCAAGGTGCAGTTGTCCGGCACGCAGAGGATGCGCGGCTTGACGCGGGTCATCGGGGCGGCCCGTTCCAGTGCCTTGAGGCCGGTGTAGCTGCCATCCGGCTTGATGGTGCCGATGATGTTGCTGGTCATGGCGGCCGCGTCGGCGCCATCTGCCACGCGCACGGCGATGACGATGGTGTTGACGGTGTCATAGATGGTTTGCAGCGAGCGCTTGAGGTTGCCCTGGGTACCAGCCTTGGCGATGGCCGCCGGCAGGTTGGCGATCAGCACGGGCTTGTCGAGGGGGAAGTAGGCGGCATCCGCATCGGCGCTGGTGCAGACCATTCCGATCACCGCCGTGGCGACGGTGCGGATGGTGCGGGTGCCCTCGTTGACTTCCACGACGCGCACGCCGTGGTGAAATTGGTCCAGTGCCATAGGTTCTCCTGTTGTCCGGACGGAGCTTTTGCAAGGAAATGCGAGCATGGTCAGGATGCAGGGGCAGGGGATGGCGAGCGAGCGGCGGCCAGTGTATCCGGCGTGGATACACTGGAGCAGCGGTGACAAGGGGTTGATGAGCGGCAGTAACGAAATACCCCGCACTGGGCGGGGTGGTGGTTGGCTAGATGACCTTATCCGGTTCGGTTGGCCATTGCGGCTTTTCAGGCCAGCCTGGTTTTTCTGGCACCAGCGTCAGCTCGTAGCGGCAGCGCTGCCAGTCTGCCAGCAGTTGCGTGTGTTCCGGTTTGGCATAGTTGCCGTCCACGGCTGGTTTCAGGATGGCTATTTGCTGTGAAGCATTGGTCAGGCGGAGGGTCTGCTCTTGCTGAGCGATGGCGAGAGCAGCCTGCTGTTCTGCCTTATCATCCCTGACCCAAGTGCCAGAATGCTCATCCCACACATCAAACTGTGACGATGGTGGAAGAAGGGTCAGATCAGAAGGCAACTCTCCGAGGTTGACGATAATGGAAGCAATGCCAGTCTGCTTTTCATAGGCCTTTTTCCCACGATTATCGACCGTGAAAATCCAGTTATCCCCGTTACGCACGATTGCCTTACCGAGTTCTTTTTCAGGTGGCTGATCAAGATAGGCTCCGGCAGGAAGGCTGGTGCCTGCAGAAACCCAGACATCGTGTTGGCCGGTGTACTCACCGGTGATGGTATCCGTGCAGTGAGCACACGCCCAGCCGCTGCTATCAGCCCAACCGTTATCCCCCCATACCACTCGTTGTTCGTTGTGATTCATCATGCGGCCCTGATTATGTAGTTAAACGCGATGTTGCGGGGGCGAGTTTCTGCCCCACCGGCGTAGGTATTCTCAATCTGTATATATTTTGTTGCGCCGCTATGCGTGGTCGTGACTTGTGGCAGCGGGTAGCCAGGATTCGGTGGAGCAGTGAAATCGTATAAACCGAAACCGTGGTTGTGTGATTTCAGGCTGTCCCCCTGGGCTGACAGGATTGTGCGGCCAATGTCGACACCTCGGCCGTTATCCCACCCTCGAGGGAATTCACCGCGCATATCGAACGGGATCCGTCCTGATGGCCAGAGCTGGGCCAGCTTAGGGTACGCAGTCTTGTCGAAGGTCTGTCCCTGGGCTAGTAGAAACCGATTATTCGGTGGGGTGGCTGCGACCCACGGAATAGGGATGCCAACAGGGGCGACACTATCCAGCAAGGAGTCGATAACTGCATGCAGTTCGTGGGGGGCTACCGCCACATCGTTCAGCCAACCGGCCAGCGCTTCGGCAGGTGTGGCCAGCCTCAGCATCCCTTTTTCTGTCTGACTCCCTGCAGGGTGGTCTCGGCTCTGCTTGTGCGCAGTCAGCAGATCGTCGACGTATTTGCGGGTGGCCAGCACCACAGACGGGTCAATCTTGAGCTCCACCGCGCTGGTGTCGCTGACGATCAGCACCATGCGGATGACCTGAGTTCGGCCTGCGCCGCTGCTGAGCAACGGCTTGTAGGTGTCCGGCGTGTTGGCAATGGCGATCAGGGTGCCGTCTTCGGAGAAGATGCCGGCTTCACGGATCCACCAGTCGCCGACGTTTTCCGGGATGATCTGCTCGGCGACCAACTGCGACTGGTTGGTTGGGTCTTGAAACAGGGTATTGATGGGCGCGCGCCGTCTCTCCCTGACCAGCGCAGTCTGGGCCGCGTTAGGCGTGACGGGTTGACCGTTGCCATCGCCGACGGCCATATGGGTGATTTTAAGCGGCACGCCCAGCGCGATGGCGTTGGCGAGCTTGGCCTGGCCGGCAGCCGTGAGGATGGCGAAATAGATGGCGCTCAAGCGGCACCTCCTGTTTGTTGCGGTTGAATGGTCAAGGTGTCGATGGTGTGGGTGATGCCGCCGTGCCACTGCGGGCCGCTGACTTCAATCACGTCTGGGCTGTATGGGTAGATGGTGAGCTCGTCGCCCAGATAGCAGGCGGCCCCCAGATAGAGCGGGCCACGTGTCTCCATGCTGATGGCAAGGCCGGTCAGGTGGCGGGTCATGGGCTTGGCGTCGGCGATCAGCCGTTCCAGCTCCTGGTACATGGTTTCGGTGATGCCGGTGTCGAGCACGCCGATGTCGAGCTTGAAGGTGCCAGGGGCGGCATTCGGGGTTTCTTGCCACCATTCCAGTACCCGGATCAGGTAGCCCAGCGGCTCGACCACCCGGCGGATGGCGCCGATGGTGCCTTTGTGGCTGTGCACAAAGTAGCTGTTGGCGATGACCTGGCGTTTGGTGGCCTCTGGCCATTTGTCATCCCATCGATCGACGCTCCAACTGGCGGCCAGATAGGGCAGCAGGTGGGTTGGGCAGGTCCAGGGTGACCAGAGTGAGCGAAACGGGAGCGGCAACTGCATGGCCTGCTCCCCAGCGGTGGCCAGGTTGCGCTCGGTGCGGCTGGTGCTGGGCGGCAGCAGGGTTGTCATGATGCCCGCTCCACGGTGAAGCCGGTGCAGTAGGCCGCCTGGGTCGGGCTGGGGGTGATGTCTGCCCAGCCGATCAGGTCGACCTTGCTGACCCCTTGCACGTGCAGGGCGGCATCAATGGCAGAGCGCGGCACCTCGATGCCGATGCGCCGGCGCGGGTTGATGAAGGCGGCTAGCTTGTCGCGGGCGGCCTGCAGGACCACGTCGCCCTCTGCCCCCTGGCTGCTGATATGCAGCTTGGCGGTGATGCTGTAACGGATGATGCCCGCGCTCTGCACGGTGAGTCGGTCGGCCACCGGGCGGCGGTCTTCGTGGCTCAGGGCTTTGTCGACCTTGGCAATCAGCGCGGCGTCGGCGGTGCCGTCCCCTTCGGTGCTGAGGATGGTGACAATGGCCACGGCGCCCGATGGGCTGGAGCCTTTGGCGTCTGCCACCTTGCCATCAGCAGAGAGGGCGAAATACTCATAGGCCCCGGTCGGGCCGGCGACGCTGAGGCCATCCCATGCCATCAGGGCGCGCAGGATCAGGGCTTCGTCATCTTCCTTGATTTCGGGTACCGGCGGGGTGGCGGTGGGGTCACCCGGCTGGATGATTAGCCGCTGCACATTCCAGTTTGCCACCAGGTTATCGAGATCGCTCCCCTTGGCCCACGCCAGCATGTTGGCGACAGCGGCATCGTTGATGCGTTGGCGCAAGATCAGCTCTCGATAGGCATTCTCTTGCAGCAGCTTGGTGATGGGCTCTGATTCGAGTGCCAGGGTGGCCTCGACGCTGGCTTGTTGATCTGCCGGGTGGAGGCTGACGAAATAGGCTTTTCGTTCGGCCAGGATGGTCTCGAAATCCAGCAGCTCGACCACATCAGGCTGTGGCAGTTGGGAGAGGGTGATGGTGCTCACTGGGCGGCTCCGGTTGGGATGGTGATGCTGGCAGACTCCTGAGCGCCGCCATCTTTGCGTTGCCAGGTCAGCTCGATGGTCAAGGCGCTGGCAGTGGCGCCAGTCAGCACGTCAACCCGGGTGATGGTGATGCGCGGTTCCCAGTTGATGAGGGCTTGCACGGTGGCGGCCATCAGGCGCAGGCGGGTGACCTGGTGCAGGGGCTGGTCGATGAGGTAGAACAGTTCGCTGCCGTAGTCGCGGCGCATGACCCGCGAGCCCACCGGGGTGATGAGGATGTCGCGCACCGACTGGATGATGTGGTCGGTGGCGCTGATGGCGCGGCCGGTGGCTGCATTCATGCCGAGCCAGTTCATACTGGCCCCCCTGATGTGTCGCTGCCTCGCTGCACGTCTGTGTGGCCGTGGGTACCGACTTCGACGGCGCCGACTTTGGCGGTTTCACTGATCACGCGCTTGCCCTGCAGCAGGTTGGTGCAGATGACCTTGGGGGCGTCGAACGTCACGCTGACGCTGGCTTTGATTTTTGCCGCCATGATGCCGGTGGCATTGAGCTCGCCGGTTTGTGGGTTGTATTCGATGATGGCGCCGTCGCTGTATTCAGTGCGGTCGAGGTCCGGGTTGTCATCATCGCTTAGTGGCTCTGGGAAGGCAGCGCAGTGGATGGGGCCGACAATGTAGGCGTTGCGCAGATCGCCACTGACTGACAACAACATGACCTGTTCGCCGATGGAGAGGCGATGACGGGTGCGGTTATTCCCGGCCCGTTCGGTGATGTAGGGCCGCCAGTTGGTGATGAGGTCGCCGGTTTTAACGCGACATTCCCCTGAGCGCACGGCGGTGACGGTGCCGATTCGGATCAGGTTGTCGATCAGGCGTTGGAGTTCAGTCGGGGTCAGTTGCATGGGGCCATTGTTTTGGGCAATGGCCGGTAAGGCGAGGGGAAGCCAGTGTATCCACGGCGGATACACTGGCTGATGAATAAGATAACTTAACTAGAGGTTTTCATGGATTTGAAGAGTGAGGCCAACTGTTCTACACCATCATATGTTGCTGGTAGATCACTATCATTGTTAACAATCCCTGAAAAAATAATACTTTCAAAACGATCTAATGTCACACCACTATTATTTTTTATATCTTTAGCATAATCAGAGTAGCTTGTGATAAATCTACAGAGAGTCATTCTTAACTCAACTTGTAATATTTGAGCACAAATTGACTTGTAATTAAAAAGCAGAACCCTGAAGAGATAAAGCATAATTGCAATAAAAGATGCTACAGGGAGTAATGATATTATTTCATGTGTTAATGTTGGAGGGGTGTCCTGGGCGGTATCATTGCTTGTGACAGTAGACAGACCAAAGTTATGTATGTGCTTGTAAATGTAGTTGACTTTCTCATCCTCTTTAAAATATAAGGACTTCAATTTGTAAACAAGTGGAGAGAGTGCTAATGCAGCGCATATGAGCATCATGAAAATCAAGCAATTCCTTTCAATTTTCTTTTTCTTGTGCAGAGACTGAAAACCTTCATGTAATCCAACAAAATTAAAAGCATTCTCGAATTTTTTTAAGGATTGCTCAAGTCTTGCTATATTGTTTTCTCTTTCTTTTAAAGAGTCATCCCATTTTTTGGTGAGTGTTTTTGCGCTTTCCAATGTTTTATTTAAGTTTATTAATCCACTGGTGTTTTCATTGTTAAATATTTCTTTAAACAATGTTATTGATAATCCTTTGAAAGAAAACTCTATTTTACTTTTTGGTATTCCGACGAAACGTTCAAGATTAGACTCTGTAAATTCGAGTGCGTCAGTCAGTTCTGGAGATATAAAATCACCAGTTAACAGATTCCTTTCCTGTACAAAAACAATGAGATAGCTAAAAAGAAACTCTAATGAGGATTTATCAACTGCATCGTTTTTTACTATGTTAGATAGCTCATCATGTATTCCGCTCACCTGGGTCTTAATACTATATTTACAAGTGTCGTCCCAGTCTTTAGGGTTGGATATAATATGACCCAAGATACGTGCGGAGTGGTGATTTAGGCCGCGTTCAAAGTTATCTTTAGTTATTTCTTGAGCTCTTTTAATGATCATAATGACATGCTTTATTAATTGCTCATTTTCTTTTTTTGAGAAAAAATGATTGTCATTCACAGTCTGTACTCGGTTGCTATATGAATCGGATTAAACTATCACAATCTCCGTAAAAGGCCCATACGGGCCTTTGGTATTGTGACTGTTGTATCAACAAGTTACCAGCCGATCGCCTTGGGTTCGCGGCGCAGGTGGGGGATCAGCTTGGGCCAGTCGCTGTCGCCGTGAGTGTTGGGTTGGATATGGCGGGAACGGTCAGCCAGGATCTTGCGGGCCTGGTTCAGGGTGTAGGGGTACTCGTGGATGATTGAGTAGTAGCGGCCGGCGTCGCGGTGTTCGGCGACCTCGAGCAAGGGATAGATGCTGCGGGCGGCATCTATCATCCGGTCGGCGGCACGCCAGCACCAGGTCAGGGTGCAGAGTTCGTCATCGGTCAGGCTGATGGCCGGTTGCGGGCGCTGGGCGGCGAGCTGCTCAGCCATCCAGTTGAAGGCGTTGATATAGGCCTCTTTGGTCGCCGCAGCTTTGGCACCGGTGAAGCCCATCACCACAAAGATAAAGCCGTCTTTGGTCATCTCCCATACCAGCGTTTGCTTCGATGCACCTTTAGGCATGGTGACGGTTTGGAACGTCTCCGCAAAATTGCGGAGACGAAAATCTGAGCTGCATTCGAGGTTACGGATCTTCTTCAACACGTCGTCATGACGCTTGCCAAAGAGCTCGGCCACTTTCAGGGAGGTGGTGACAGGTTGGCCTTGTTGCAGGCTGATAATCTCGGCAGGGGTAAGGCTGGTGATGTTGCCCATGGTGTGATTCTCCGGTTCTGGTCAATCGCCACCATCGACGCCAATCTCTGGTGACGAACTGGACAAGGTTGGCGTACCGGCGAACCAAAGGAAACCGGCGCCCCGAAGGGCCCCTGCCCAGCCCGCCATAACTGAGATTGCGGGTACTACTGGGCCGCACAAAAAAACACGCAGGCGCGTGTTGTGCGCTTTAGTTCAAGTCGGGACGCCAATCCCGGCAACGGATTTTGCCGTTGCCTGCGCAGTATCGCGCAACCAACCGCAACCAATCAACCACCAATCGACACAAACCCGCCCGACAGCACACAACACCAGCAGCAGGGTAGCGATTTCCGTCAGGGCAGGGGATGTCTGTTTCGGCAGGGGGCAAACACAGGGCCACAGCGGTGCGGCCCTGTGCCGGGCTGTCAGGACTTCTTGGCCTTTTTAGGGGGGAGTAGCAGAGTCTGGTTTACTTGGTCATGGCGTAGGAGATGGGTCCCGGTTTTGTTCCAAAAGGCACAATGACTCGAGTTACAAGTAACGCGTAAATATGGGCCATCATTCAACAATGAAGATACGACCATAATATTGGCAGAGTTAGGTAAGTAAAGCTCCTTTTTTTGTCGCGCGGCATCGGTAATTCCACTTTGTAATGATAGTGATAATATAAATAGAAAGCAGAAAACTGAAACACTTAAAACAATAAGCTGCTCGATGATTGGTGAAAACTTACTAAGTCGCGATCTGGTTTTATTTATCTTTTCCTCTGTTAACTCGAGTAACATCCGAATGTTTTTGTTTCGACGGTATTTGGGGGGTAGATCTATGCTGGTCGTCTTCACACTTCTGGGCGAGAGAGTAGAATAGAAAATGATCGTTAGCAGTGAAAATACCAAGAAAAATGCAGGGATAATAGGGTTGCTAACCGCTGAAGAACTAAATAATGAATATCCACCCCTAACTAAGAGAAGGTCTGCAGGCTGTTGAAACTCATACGGGTTCAGATTGAATTCACTTAGGTAACCGATGTGATACGTTAAACCAATAAAATAAATGGCTGCGTAAATAACAGGTAAAAACAACAGTGTTTTTTGCCAAAACGGAATGGCTGGATTTGGATTGTCACTATCTATTAATTTTGGCTCCATACGATTAAGGCGTTGTTGGTTTCGTTGTTCCCGTAGACTCAAAGCAGCTTGCCTGTTCATTCCACCGTCCTAAGTTGATTTGTTAGTGGGGTCGTATAAGTCCCTGATTCTACAGGCCATGCTGAAGTGATGTCATGTGCTTAAATGGGCCAACAACAACTCCTCCAACTTTTCCACCTCCTGGTTGGTGATGCCCAGCAGCTCTCGCGTCGGATAGTGGATCTCGCGGCCCTTGATGCGGTCTTTGAGCCCGTTATGGTGAATGGTGGCGAGCCGGTTGGCGGTGCCGACAAACTCCACCACGGCCTGCTGTTCACTGGCGCGGGCCTTGAGCCAGGTGGGGTTGCTTATCTTGAAGAACATCTTGCGGCGAAGGCGCCCCCGGCCTTGCTTCAGCTTGGGCTGTGGCTTGCGCGGTGCCATGGGGCTGCCATCGGGCTGGCGGTTGGTGCGGATGCGCTGGGCCTGGCTGGCGCGCAAGGTACGGGCCATCTCGCTCGCCAACTGACGGCGGGCGGCGGGTTCCATGCTGGCAAGCAGGCCATCGGCCCAATGGGTCAGGCGGTTCAGGTCATCGGCGGCCATGGCTGATGCTCCCCGTTGATAAAGAGTTCCCAGGTGATGCCGTCATAGGGGTCTTCCGGCGGCTCTGGCAGGTGCTCCCAGCCAATCCCCTGTTCGTTTTGCCACACCCTGACCCGCTCGGTCAGCTTGACGGTGATGATGAGGTCCATCAGGTCGCTCGCGAGGTATTCCGCCTCGAAGGTGATGCCTTCCTTGCGCTGCTCGTCGTTGGTCATCAGCTCGGGCTGGTGTTGGCGCAGCCAGGCCAGCAGCGGCACCATGATTTGGTCCGGGTGGCCGGCAAAGTCCTCGATGCCGATGGTGAGGGGGTATTGCCACTCGAACGAGAGCGAGCGGGCGCCGGTGCTTTCGATATTGCCCGGGGCGATAAAGATGTGCAGCTTGTCCGGGTTGGTCTTGAGGTGGGGCACGCAGCGGGTCAGTACCTCACGGATCTGTTTTGGTTTTTCCATGCTCCCTCCCGTTCTGGTGGCGTTGCTGGCAGGCGATAAGGCTGTCGACCTGGGCGGCGCAGGTGGCCCAGGCAGCCTCGGTCTGGGTCAGTTGGTCGAGCAGATCACCGTTATTGGCTGGGTTGGCCGGCGGCGCGCCAGAGCCACGCCAGCGAATACAGCTCGTCGTCGGTCAGCACGGTGAGGGGCTGCGGATGGGCTGCGGTCTCCCGATCCAACACATCGAGCACCCAGCGGCGGAACTCTTTGGCGAGCGCGGTGCGGGAGAACATGGCGATCAGATGTGCGCCGCGCAGGGAGAAAATCCGAACCTCTTTCTCGCTGCTGCCGTTGCCGAACTCCTTGACCGTTAAATTGACGGTCAAGGTCATGCAAGGGGTAAATTCGCCCGCATTGAGGGTGTAGATGCGGCTCACGGCATCTTCACGGGCATAGCCAAGGGCTTGGGCGATCTGGGCGGCAGTCAGCCAAGGTTGGCCGTGGTGGGGGATAACACTGAAATGGGTATCATGGAAGCTGATGCTGTTCATAGGTGCGTACACCAATCGAAGTTGGTTAACGCCACCGTAGAGGTTCCAATCTCTGCCTGGTGACGAGCTGAACAGGGTTGGAACTACCGGGCACCTAAGAAACCGGCCAGCCGTGAGGCTGCCCTGCCCAGCCCGTCATAACTGACAGGTATAACTGGGCTGCACACAAAAAAACACGCGTCGCTTGGTAATCCCCCCATTTTTAGGGGCATTCAAAAGTAGAGGTCATACAGCCTTTGCCAGATGCTGCTTTGGGGGTATAACCATCCAGCGCCATATTGGGCCGCTCATGGTTATAAACCCACAGCCATTGTGTTGCAAACTCTTGGAGCTCCTCCAGCGTGCCAAACAGATGATGAGCCAACCAATCGTAACGTACCGTTCTGTTAAACCGCTCTATGTACGCGTTCTGCTGAGGATTGCCTGGTTGGATATACCCCAAGGTGATCTCCTGTTTCGCCGCCCACGCCTTGAGCACTTTGCTGATATATTCTGGTCCATGATCGCACAGGATCATCGCCGGTTTGCCACGCCACTCAATCACCTGTTCCAGTGCGCGCTTGACCCGTGAAGCGGGCAATGAAAAATCGACCTCAATGCACAGCGCCTCGCGGTTAAAATCATCGATCACATTAAACAGTCGCACTGACCGGCCCTCGCTCAGTTGATCGTGCATAAAATCCATCGACCAGCAGTGGTTAGGTTGCGCAGGTACGGCCAGAGCCTGTGGCTTTTCACGTACCAGTCGCTTCTTGGGCTTGATGCGCAAGTTCAGTTCAAGCTCCTGATAGATCCGGTAGACCCGCTTGTGGTTCCAAGCAAACCCTTTGATGTTACGCAGGTAGAGGAAGCAGAGGCCAAAGCCCCAGTTCCGCTGGCTGTTGGTGATACGCAGCAACCAATCCGCAATAAGCTGGTTTTCATCGGCTAGCATGGGTTGATAGCGATAACAGCCTTCGCTGACCTTGAAGATGTTGCAGGCTAGCCGGATAGAAATGGCAAAGAGTGACACGGCTTTGGTAGCCATCTCCCTGCGGGCAGATGGCGTCACCACTTTTTTGCTATGGCCTCGGCGATGATCTCGGCTTTGAGGCGCTCCTCGGCATACATCTTCTTGAGACGGCGGTTTTCCTCCTCCAGCTCTTTGAGGCGAGCCATGAGAGAGGCACCCATGCCACCGAATTTGGCGCGCCACTTGTAAAAGGTCGCGGAGCTGATGCCATGCTCGCGGCAAAGTTCAGGGACGGGTGAGCTAGACTCGGCCGGTTTGAGGATGGCGATGATTTGGGCATCGCTAAAGCGTGATGTTTTCATGTAGAACCTCCTGCGTTCAAGATACGAGAAAATTCTACTTATGAGTACCTCGGATTTTCGGGGGGATTACCGTGGAGCAGATGCAGACAGACCAGGACCGCTATCTGGAAAGCGGCCACATCAGGGCAGGATGATGGAGGGGCAGACCCCCTACAGAATGTTCAAGAAGGGTCTGAAATTGATACCAAAGGAAGTGCGCATTAAAGTAGCGTAAACAAGACACCGGTTTGAGGCCAGTGTCAGGTGATAACTAGATCTGTACAGTCATAGAAATTATCGTAGGTGCTATACAGCACGAACTATCGATTTTAACCAGCAGCTGATGCAATGTGAATACTATTTTCAATGCTCTTCAGTTGATGTCTCTTAGGTACAATGAAATAACTTCTAATAAAAACTATTGCGATGCCTATAGCTCCACCAAACAATGTCGATAACACTGCAATCAACGCCCGCTTAGGCTCATCCCTGCTAAACGGCTTGCTATCCGAATCCAAATAAGAAAAAGGACGGTAAGTGATATCTTTTAGTGCAACATCTTTAAGTCTATCAGCTGAAACTTTTAACTCTATTAACTCAGGCATATATTTTTCAATTGCTATTGACTTGAGTACTACTAATGTTTTAGAAAGGCCATCAACTCCCAGCGCAATGGGGAATCGTCCATTCTGATTATAATTTTCTAAAGGTTTATTGATAGCCGCCGCTTTTGCAATTTCCAAGCTATTACTAAGGTTATCTATCTCATTTTTGAGGTTTCTTTTTGCATCATCGGTCCGTAACCTTATACTAGTTCTAAGGTTAGCCAAGTTCATGTTTCTATTGTTTTTTAATACTGAAATTATCTCTTTATGCTGTAGCTGAATGACATACTCTATGTAACCATCAAGCAGCTGCGTTGCCATATCTGGAGTTAGTGAAGATACTGATAAAACTGCGCCAACATCTCCTGGAGTGGCTGAAATCCATGAAGACCACTTACGCAACGTTTTTTGTTGTTCTATGCCGCCTAGGTTATTGGTCTTTACGTATTCCCTGAACTGTTCTGTATTTCTGAGATAATTTTTGATGTTTTCATTTGAATTAAAGTCAAGTATGAACTTAGCATACAATTCTTGTGCACTAGGAACACCGTGCAAACCATATAACTTAATATTTTCTCTGAACTGGTCCAATATGTAAGTATCTTGGTTTTTTGGGCTGGAGATGGTGCTTTTAGCCGTCCATTTTTCTGGTGTTAACAACGCATTACTAATACCTAAAATAAAAAACAATGCCATTGTAAAAACAATTGTTAATTTATTTTTCCATAGCATCACTAGTAAGTCATGTAGATCAATCTCACCAGATTGGCTATATTGCATTCCGTAACCGCTCATTTATCAATGTCCATGCTGACAACAAGTCACGACAAGCTGTGTCGTATCATGAGCGTTATACTGTAGAAACGAAAAAAAATCATTCCGTTTTTGCTGTTTTTGACGGATATGTATACTTTTCAGTCTCTGTGCTGTTGAGGAGACAAGCGTCGGATGGAGTTCGCTGCCGATAGGCAAATTCACCCTGTCTTGCCCTGGTGGCCTTCGATACCTGCTTTGGTGTCTGGCCGACTGGCATCGCTCGCTTTGCTTTCTTCGGTGGAGTGATGGTGTTGACCTCGTCCAGGTAGAAGGGGAACCAGGCATCCTCGAACCGGATGACCCGTTCCATCCGATCGAGCAACTGATCGCAGATGTGGCGGTCGTCGGCCAGCAGGCCACTTAGCTCGGGGGTGATGGCAGTACGACCCGCCGATCCCGGCGGG
>NZ_CDBL01000067.1:102374-104197 GCF_000820005.1 Aeromonas piscicola
CCCCGCCGATCCCGGCGGGTGCTGCTGGATGATGGGCTAGAGCCGAAGGCAATACGGCAGCAGGCAATCGATGTCGGCGCGGGGTGATGGTGTCAGTCATGAGCTTGGCCCCTCGTACTTATTCCGCATCCGCTTGGCTATCTGCTCCAGACTTTCGGCCATGTACCACATGTCGTTATTGTCCTTGCGAGACACGACCTTGCAGCGATGAACGTTCCGTCCGAGCAGAATCTTGGCGGCAACCAGCACCAGCCATGCTTCAAAATGGCGGCGAATCCAGTCTTTCATGCCCGACCCTCCGCCCCGTTCTGGACTTCTATGACGACAAGGCCCAACAGCCGTAACTGTTTTTCGCCCAGGAATTCGAGTTTAAACCAGTTGGTCAAGAAGACGATTTGTTGCTGTGGGAACGTCTGCTTCATCGCGGCCCCATATCTTTCAGGGTGCCTTCCCTGCTTTTCATCCGCTCTTCATTCACAGTCGGAATGATAAAACTACCCGGCTGACGCTCCAGCTTTGGCAGATTCATAGCGTTCATCGCTTCCGCGATCTGCAGGCGCTTGATGATGTCTGCCACCACGGCTGGGTTTGCTGCGGTGATAAACTCGGCATCCAGCTTTTTGACATACTCAAACAGGATGTTGCTTGGCTCGGCCACCGGGACCCCGAAAGACCCTGTCGGCTCAAACATGGGGAACCCCTGGCAGCGCTATGGCCCGGGGTGGCGTTCTCTGCCAGTGCCAGCAGTTCATTCAGGGCAATGTTCATACCCTTCTCCTTATTCCAAGCCCTGGCGCGCCCGCGCCTTGGCAATCTCCGTCTCATGGCGGTCATTGTCGGCTTGCATGCTCGCGACGCGGGCCTGCTCCTGTTCAATGGGCTGATAGCGGCCCCGGTCTTCTTCGTCATCCAGCAGGCGGGTGAAGATGGCGATCGTCTCTTCGGCGGCGGCCAGCCAGTCGGTGACTCTGCCGCCGGTATGCATCAGCTCGAGGGCCTGCTCTTTCAGCTCGGTGCTGCTGGCGGCGCGGTTGCGGGCCAGTTCGGCCTCGACCTCGGCGGTCAGCTGATTGGCGACCGCATCGCCAGCACCTGGCCAGTGACGGGTCACAATCAGCCAATCGCTGACCAGGCGCACGTACTGGCCGCCGGCATTGACGATGCTGCCGTGTTGCAGCAGGGTGGCGTTGCTTGTGTTAAGGTCCATTTGGGGCTATTCCTTAGCCAAAATGGATCCTTTAACCCCTGATTTGGATCCTTCCGTACAGTTATTGTCAGAGCTCCAAGGTGCCGGGCTGTCGCCCGTCTTAACCCCAACACCCCAAGCCGAACCATCGGCGGCCTTGGTGGCCTCAAAGGTACCGGCAGGCAACACTTCCCGCTCGGTCAAACGGGTGCGCACACCCAGGCGGGCGGTGTGCAGGCCCATCAGGCGCTTGATGTCTTCGCCGTAAGCGTTGGCCTGCTTCTCGATGAGGTGGGCCAACTTGATGGGGTGTTCGGCTCGGGTCGCTAGGGCGCCGCCCATGGCCTGCAGGTAGCAGCGGAAGATGCCGTTATCCGCGGCAAAGCGGGCGGCCTCAAAGCGTGGGTCTTGCAACACCGGTTTAGGTGGACCCACCAGATCGCCATGCTTTTTGGCGTTGCTGATGCGGCGTAGTTCGCGCCATACACCGACCGGGGCGCCGCCGATCTGCTGAAAGGTGCGGATCCCCCACCAACTGGCCCAGGTAACTGCATGCAGGGCTGCCTCATTTGCGGGGGCATCAGCTTCTTCATCGTCATCCAAATAGGCGCCATCAATGTTCTTGGCGATGTATTTG
>NZ_CDBL01000067.1:104412-104759 GCF_000820005.1 Aeromonas piscicola
TGTTCTTGGCGATGTATTTGGCGATATATCCCGCAGCATCTCCTTTGGTTGGATCGATCTCCTCCCAGTCAAAGCGCGGAGTGAAGTCTGTATGAGAGGGGAGCCCCTTGGGATCGCGGATCAACTCTTCACGGTCATGGCTCAAGGCATACAGCTGCAGAGTGCTGATCACCCGCCATTGGTCGGCAGGGCGCATAAACAACAGCAGGTGCCAGTGTGGGGTACCGTCGTGGTGAGCCTCGCAAACGCGCCGCCTGTTTGGTGACTGCTATCGGGCCTTCGAGATGATGATCGAACGGGCAGGGATGGAGCTGCTACCCGGGCAGAACACCCACGTACTGCGCCAC
>NZ_CDBL01000067.1:105054-105238 GCF_000820005.1 Aeromonas piscicola
CCTTCGCCAGCCATTTTATGATGAACGGCGGCAACATCCTGATGTTGCAAAAGATCCTGGGCCATTCAACTATTGCTATGACCATGCGCTATGCCCACTTCGCACCCGATCATCTGGAAGACGCGATGAGGCTTAATCCTTTAACTGCCTATAAATTGTCTTAATTTGACACAATTAAGGGGGG
>NZ_CDBL01000068.1 GCF_000820005.1 Aeromonas piscicola
AAGGTGTGCGGCCTGACCCGCGCCGACGATGCCACCGCCGCCCATCAGGCAGGCGCCGTATTCGGCGGACTTATCTTTGTCGCCAAGAGCCCGCGCTATGTGGACATTCCCACCGCCCGTACCGTGATGGCGGGTGCGCCGCTCTCCTATGTGGGGGTGTTTCGCAATGCCCAGCAAGAGACCATCGCCAAAACGGTGGAGGCGCTGGGGCTCGCCGCTGTGCAGTTGCACGGGGATGAGGATGCCGCCTATATCGACAACCTGCGCCCGCTGTTGCCGGCGACCTGCCAAGTCTGGAAGGCAGTCGGCATCACAAGTGGCGAGCCGCTGCCCGCCCTCGACTATCCGGCGGATCGTCTGTTGCTGGATACAAAAGTGGGCAGCCAGAGCGGCGGCACGGGTCAGGCGTTCGACTGGGCCATGCTGGCCAATCTCGATAAAGCCAAGCTGATGCTGGCAGGCGGGCTGAATCCCGACAACGCCCTGCAGGCGGCTCAGGTCGGCTGCCTCGGCCTTGATTTCAACTCGGGGGTAGAGAGTGCCCCGGGCCAGAAAGATGGCCACAAACTCGCCGCCGCCTTCGCCGCC
>NZ_CDBL01000069.1:0-139 GCF_000820005.1 Aeromonas piscicola
GCCCCCCCCTCCCGAGATGGAAGTGGCCAGCACGGATCGGCCGCAGATGGAGAGCTCGCCGATGGACATGCCCAAACTCGACATCCCGGTCAACATAGGGGGTGGCAACGCCCTCGGTGCCTACAGCACAGGCGGGGGT
>NZ_CDBL01000069.1:351-55757 GCF_000820005.1 Aeromonas piscicola
GGCGGGGGTGGTGGCGGCATGGGTGGCAACAACGGCGCCATTCCGCTGGCGACCTTCGAACCCATGATGCCCCGCAAGGCGGCGCTGGCGGGCCTCGCCTCCGGCAAGGTGCTGGTGGAGTTCACCGTGACCGAACGCGGCACCGTCAGCAACGTGCGGATCGTGAAAGAAGAGCCGCGCAGCTATGACCTCGGCAAGGAGGCACGCAAGACCATCGCCAAATGGACGTTCAAACCGGCCATGGTCGATGGCAAGGCGCAGGCTACCCGCATGCAGCAAGAAATCGAGTTTGCGGTCAACTAAGGAAGGTGGCGATGAAAAAGTTACATACCCTGATCCTCGCCCCGGTCGCCATGGCGGTGCTGCTTTGCACCGCCAGCTGGGCCGCCGAGCAGCCTGCCCTCTCTGACCGCGCCTACCGCGCGGTCAACAAGGCACAGGCATTGATCACCGAGAAGAAATACGGCGAGGCCAATGCCAAGCTTCAGGAGGCGCTGTCCGGCGCCGGCGAGCGGGTCTACGACAAGGGGGTGATACTGCAGACCCTCGGCTTCGTGGCGGCGCAGCAGGAGGAGTACGGTCAGGCGACCAGATACTTTGCCGATGCCATCGCCACCGGCGGCCTGCCGCAGCCCGTGGCCCAGCAGGTGCGCTACAACCTGGCACAGCTCTACATGGCGGAGGGCAACTTCAACGCCTCCATCAGCACCATGAACCAGTGGTTTGCGAGCCTGGGCAAGGATGAGAAGCCGACCCCGCACGCCTACATCACGCTGGCCAACGCCCATGTGCAGCTCAAGCAGTATCGGGAAGCCATACCGGCGGTGGACAGTGCGATCAAGCTCTCCGCAGGCAAGGCACCGGAATCCTGGTATCTGCTCAAAATGGCGGCCCACTACGAGCTGAAACAGTACAAACCGGCCACCGAGGTGCTGACTGCTCTGGTCGACAGGTACCCGGCCAAGAAGAAGTACTGGACCCAGCTCTCGGCCATGCACATGCAGGCGGGCAACGATGCCAAGGCGCTGGCTGCGCTGGAAGCCGCCTACAACCTCGGCATGCTGACCGAGCCGGCCGAATTGCAGCGCCTCGCCAACTACCTGGCTTTCGCCGGCATTCCCCACCGCGCCGCTCGCGTGATGGAGAAGGCGATGAAGGAGGGCACCATAGAGAGCAGTGCGGCCAACTACAAGGCGCTGGCCAACTACTGGCATCAGGCCAAGGAGCTGGATCCCGCCATCGATACCCTGGCGAGATCCTACAAGTTAGCTCCGGACGCCGAGCTGCAACTGAAGATGGCGCGCATGATGATCCAGAGCAAACGTTATCAGGATCTGGTGGCCCTGGCCGCCAAGCCTGCGGCCAATGCCAATGGTGAACAGCGCGCCGATCTCAAGTTCCTGACCGGGGTCGCCTATTTTGAGCAACAGAAGCCGAAGGAGGCGCTCAGCGCCTTCACCCAGGCTGCCCAGAATGGCAACGTCAGCGGCCGCGCAGCCCCCTGGATCAACTTCCTCAAGGAGCAAGGGGGCGGCTCCGTCACTCAATAAACAAGGCCCCGGCCTCGCGCAGCAGGGTGGCGCAGTCCCCCTACAGGCGCGAACCGCGTGACGGCCCGGCCACCCGGCCTCGGCCGTCACGTCATTGCCCCCGGCAGGGCAGGCACCCTCCCCGCCCGTCGCAGATAACAAGGGGTTCGCCCCGCAGGTTGCCTGGTGGCAATTGGCCGCTCTTCGGAGCGGTCTTTTTTATTCCCCTCTTTATATAATCCGCCATAAAAAAATCCGGAGCCTGGGCTCCGGATTGGTCATGCTGCTTGCTGGTGCTGCCTTGCCACGAATGGCATCGGCAGCCCAGACCCCATGCATGGGTTATCAGTAACTACATACCAGCTTCCAGCTACCATCGGTGGCCTTGGGTTCGCTGCTGGTCCACCAGTTCGCCTGCCATACCACCTTGTTGTTGGTCATCCGGTCACCGCCGTTGGCGTGATCCCCTTGCGGCCAGCTCGGATAGGCCTTGTAGGCCGCCGGGTTGACGTTCTGGCTGCTGCAGGTGGCGCCGCCCGGATTCTCGCCGCCGCCCGAGCCCAGTACGGCCTCTGGCAGGGTCGGGAACTCGGCCTTGAGCCCTATGGTCTGGCTGCCGCTGATGATGCGCATGCCGCTCGGCACGCCGGCGGCGGGCAGGTAGTAGGTCATGGCGACTTCGACTTCGGCACCCGGTGCCAGAGTCTGCCAGCTCGGCAAGGTCATGGCGACCTTGTGGAAGTCCTTCTCGTTGGCAATGCCTTCCGAGTTGTCGTTGCCACCGCTCTCCACCACTTTCAGTCCCATGCCACTCTGATCCGTGATGGTGTCAGAGGTGGAGGTGGGTACCAGGAACTCGATGCGGGCACCGCCCGGGAGGGTCTGGGTCGACTTGTTGACCAGCTTGAGTTTCGGGTTGATCGGGTAGTTGGAGTCCCCTTCCTTGAAGCCGGAGAGGCTCACCGCTATGTCGAGCTGAGCGCTCGGTGCGGCCAGATCGTTCTGCTTGGCGTTGTACGGGCTGGCCTTGGCAAACTTCTCGTAGGCAAGAGTAGTCAGAGTGCTGCCCATGCCGTACTCGTTCTTGGCCGGATCGAAGGCGTAGTCGCCTGCCATCTCCCAGAACATGACGCCGCCCAGACCCCGCTTGATGATGTAGTCCAGCTTGTGACCCATGGACTCTTCATCTTCGGTGGAGAGGAACACCTTCTTCTCGGCGTTCCACAGCCAGGGCGCCTGCGCCTTGTCATCGTAGTAACGCACGTACTTTCCCTGCATCACGTGGGCCGGATTGTTGGGATCCAGACCCCAGGCCGTGCCGTAGCTGGGCAGGGTCGTGATGCCCAGGCTGGCCGCGTTCTCCAGGTTCTTGGCATGCCACATGGGCACGGCGCCACCGCCTATCTCCTTGCCGTTCTTGTCCAGATCGTGCCAGATGTTGTCGATGCCGACCGCCCCGTTGCCGCACGGAATTGTGCTGCCACCCGTACCGGGCTGACAATCGCTCTGGCTCGGCAGGGCTGCCTTGCCGCCCAGCCCGTTGCTGCCGCCGCTCACCCCTTGCCAGCCGCGGGTGTAGTAGGGCACACCCACGTTGATCTTGCCGGCTGCCAGGGCGCCACGGAAGTAGTGGGCCGACCAGGCCGCATTCAGGTAGCCGATGCCACCAAACTGGGTCTGGGTGTAGACGCCCCAGTGGGAGAGCTCGGGATCGGCATTGTTATCGAACAGGGCTGCGTTGTGGCCGACGAAGTGGTTCCAGGCACCGTGGAAGTCATAGGTCATCAGGTTGACGTAGTCGAGGTACTGGGTGACCTGGAAGTTCTCCATGCCGCGCAGCAGGTAGGCCGACGCCGGCGAGGCGATGGTCAGCATGTACTTGCGACCGTCTTCGGTGCCGGCATTGTCGAGCCGTGCCCGCAGGGTCTTCATCAGCACCTCGTAGTTGGCAAACAGCTTGGCCCGGCACTGGTTGGAGAGCGGGAAGTCGTTGGGGTTGCCCGCATCCTTCATGGAAGTGGGGTACTCGTAGTCCACGTCCACCCCATCGAAACCGTACTGGCGAATGAAGCTCACAGCCGAGTCGGCAAAGGCGCTGATGCCGGCGGTATTGACCGAACAGTCGCCCTTGGTGGTGGCGGTGTAGAAGCCGCGGGTATCGGCCCAGCCACCCACCGAGATCAGGGTCTTCACGTCCGGATACTGCTTCTTGTACTTCGACAGCAGGTTGAAGTGGCCCTGATAGGCGAATTCCGGATCCATTTCGGCACCCGGCACCCCGTTCCAGGTCATCTTGGTGGCGGCGTCGTCCACCTTGATCAGGTGACTCTGCTCATCCACAGCCGCAAAGGCATAGTTGATGTGGGTGATCTTGTCCCAGGGGATGTCGCTCACCAGGTAGGAGGGCAGACCGTTCTTGCCGGTACGCCAGGAGGTGAAGTAGCCGATGACCCGACGGGCGTGGTCATCCCCCATGCACTCGTAACCGTCCGGGCGATAGATCTGGCGGACGTCGCAGGAGAGGTTGCCACCTGTGGGCGGCAGGGCCGCCTCTTCCACCTGCACATCGACCTGGGCCGACTCGCCCACCAGATTTTCCTTGTCGGTCGCCACCAGTTTGAGGCCGGCAGCACCCTTGCTCTGGGGCGTCCAGCTCACCTGCCAGGGGGCGCTGGTGTCTTCGCCCACCTTCTTGCCATCCACGTAGAGCTCGACCCTGGCCACGTCATTGTTGGCATCGGTTACGTTGCCACTGACCGCCACGCTGCGACCCAGGGTCACCTTGGCGCCGCTGGTCGGGCTGCTGATGCTCACCCTGGGCGCCTCTGGCGCGACCACGGCGTTGACGCTGAAGCTGGCATCCGCCTCGCTCAGCAGCTTGCCATCCTTGTCCAGCCCACGTGATTTGAGTTGATGGGGGCCGACACCGGTGGCAACCCAGCTGGCCGACCAGGGGGATGCACTGCTCAATGCGACCTGCTTGCCATCGACCAGATACTCGACCTTGACCAAGGCACTACTGTTGCCGCTCAGGGTCACCGCCAACGCCACGGGGGCGCCCTCGTTGAAAGCGCTACCAGAGGCGGGCGAACTGATTGCCAGTCCGAGCGCCGGTGGTGGCACCTCGCCGCCATAGAGCTTCCAGGCATCGGCCCAGACCACCCCCACCCCGGGGGCATAGTGATAGGGCGAGGCCCCGCACCAGCCAGAGTAGGGAAATTCTTTGCATTCGTAGAGGGCGCCTGCGTTGCTGACGACATCGCCAGCCTTGTAGGCGGTGCCAGCCTGATAGGCGGGATAAGACGCGGCTTGTGCCCAGGCGGGCATGGCAGCCAGGGCCACCAGCATGGCAAGCCTGCTGGGCCTAAAGGTCTGTTGCATATTGTTATCTTCCTTGTTTTGTCTTGGCATTGGTCACCAGGACAAAGAACAATCGCAACCTGCGTGATGGGGGCAGACAACTGGCAATGGACCTGCCACAGACTCCACCATCACCCCGGGAAGCCCCGCTATCTGGATCGACTGATCTTGAGACCGGAGGCATTGCGTCCCGGCATCTCGGCCGGTTTGCCCTTTACCTGGGTTCCGTGAGGAACAAGCCGAGTATAGGAATCAAGCAGCCGAGTCTCAATCTTCATTCTCGAAGAAAAATATGTGGATGCCAGCCAGATCACAGTTTCCCGCTCTGGTTGAATTAATGATTTTGTCATTAATTTCATACTGTTAGCCAAGTCAAAAAAACCGAGATTGCCCTCATTTGCATCCCCGTAATGTGCGTTGGCTCACTGGTATGACATGCCAGAAATGTGACAATGCGCGCCCTTGGCCGATGAGCCAAGGCTATGGAAACACTGGCAAAAAATAAAAAAGGAACCGTTATGAAAGGAACACGTACCCTGCTGTCGCTGGCCGTGGGGCTTGCGCTCGCGTCCCCGTCCCTCCATGCCGCTGGCTTCAGCTGCCCGGCTGACAGTGCCCTCACCCCCATCCCCGTCATTCAGGGTAGCGGCGACAAGAGTCCGCTCATTCCCAGCGACAAGTTCGAGAGTCCCCAGAGCGTCATGGTCAAGGCGGTGGTCTCCGCACTTGGCGAGAGCCTCAACAAGGGCTTCTACCTGCAGGATGTACAGGGCGATGGCAACCCCCAGACCTCCGACGGCATCTTCGTCTACCTCAACGACAAGAACTTCGCCAGCAAGTACCCGGACATCAAGCCGGGCGCCGAAGTCTGCCTGGAGGCCAAGGTCGAGGAGTACTACAACCATACCCAGCTCAAGCCGGTCGCTGACAGCGGTACCCCGCGCCTGCAAGTTCTTGCCCAAGGAACGGCCCCTGCCGCCGTGCCGCTGCGGGTACTGGAAAACGAGACCCTGGCCCGGGCGCTGGAGCGTCACGAAGGGATGCGGGTACGCCTCGATGCCGACAGCGCGCTCAAGATAAGCCGCAACTTCAGCTATGACTACGCCGCCAAACGCAACAATCTGGTGCTCTCCCACCAGGCGCCGCTGATGAAGCCGACCCAGCTGCACGATGCAGACAGCAAGGCCGCCAAGGCACTGGCCAAGGACAACGCCAACAACCGGGTGTTCCTCGAATCCGACTTCAAGGCCGCCGACGGCAAACTGCCCTGGCTGCCGGGCTGGGAGCCGGAGCAGGGTTACCTGCGCATCGGCGATGCCCCGGTCAATCTGGATGCACTGGTGGGTTACAGCTACAACGAATACCGGCTGATAGTGCCGCAGGATCAGGTGATCACCGCCGGCGATCTGCTGCGCACCAGCGACAACGATCGCCAGAACGCCCCGGCCCGCGCCGATGGTACCGACTTGCGCATCGGCAGCTTCAACGTGCTCAACTACTTCACCAGCCACTCCAGCGTGGGCGGAGCACTCAATGTGCTGTGCAAGGATCAGGCTGATGCGGACAGCGCCAAGGGCTGCAACCGCGGCGCCAAGAACCTGGAAGACTTCCAGCTGCAGCGCACCAAGATAGTCAATGCCATCACGGAGATGGATGCCGACCTGCTCGGCCTGATGGAGATGGAGAACAATGGCTTTGACAGCCACTCCGCCATCAGTGATTTGGTGCAAAGCCTCAACGCCCAGCAGAAGGACGCCAGCAAGCAGTACGCCTTCGTGGCCCTGCCCAAGGCGCTGCTTGGCAACGAGCGCTTCTTCGGTGGCGACGCCATCATGGTGGCCATGATCTACCGACCCGCCAAGCTGACGCCACAGGGGGATGCCGGCGTCATCACGCTGCCGGTGCAGAAATACCTGGATGCGAAAGGGGTCGAGAAACAGGCCTCCCAGCGTGACTCTCTGGTGCAAAGCTTCACCGTTGATGGCAACAAGGAGCCGCTGACCCTGGTGGTCAACCACCTGAAATCCAAGGGATCCGGCTGCCTGGAGAACCTGGACGGCAAGGAACCGGCCGATCTGCAAGGCAAGTGCACCGAGTTCCGGGTCAGCGCCGCCAAGGTGCTGGGCGAGGAAGTGAGCAAGCTGCCCGGCCAGGTGCTGCTGGTGGGGGATTTCAACTCCTACGCCCGGGAAGATGCTATCCGGGTACTGACCGACTATGTGCCGACCGAGGGTCAGCGCAAGATAGTCTCCGCCTCCCAGACCTTCCTCGGCGCTCAGGTCTATGAGCAGACCGCCAGCGAGGTGAGCAAGAGCTACGGCCTGGTAGACATGAACGTCAAGTTCAACAAGGAGAAGGCCATCTCCTACAGCTACGAGGCCGAGCTCGGCACCCTGGACTATGCCCTCGCCAACCCGGCGCTGGCCAGCAAGGTCGTGGCGGTCGCCGACTGGCACATCAACTCGTTCGAGAGCAGCCTGTTCGAGTACGGCCGTGACTTCAGCGGCGACATGATCAAGTCCGGCAACCCGTTCAGCGCCTCCGACCATGATCCCATCATCGTCGATCTCAAGCTGAAGGAAGAGAGCAACGGCGGTGGCGGAGCCATGGGCGCCCTGCTGCTGGCCCTGCTGCCGCTGGCCTGGCGTCGTCGTCGCGGCTGATGCGGCCTTGCCATCACGCCCAAAGCCCGCTGCGATGCGGGCTTTTTTACGGGCAAGAGACGGGCTGGACGCAAAATGAGCCAAAACAAAAGGGCCACCGCGATAACGGTGGCCTTTCGGCTTCTTGTAACAAGAATTTGGTGGAGCTACGCGGGATCGAACCGCGGACCTCTTGCATGCCATGCAAGCGCTCTCCCAGCTGAGCTATAACCCCAAATTTTGTACTCGACAAATGGTTCTGGCGGCCATCTGTCGTAAATAGTGGTGGAGCTACGCGGGATCGAACCGCGGACCTCTTGCATGCCATGCAAGCGCTCTCCCAGCTGAGCTATAACCCCAAATTTCGTACTCAACAAATGGTTCTGGCGGCCATCTGTCGCAAATAGTGGTGGAGTTACGCGGGATCGAACCGCGGACCTCTTGCATGCCATGCAAGCGCTCTCCCAGCTGAGCTATAACCCCACAAAGGTCGGCTTGGGTGATACACACCGCACTGCCCTGGGTACTTCATCTTCAATCAGGAATCTGGTGGAGCTACGCGGGATCGAACCGCGGACCTCTTGCATGCCATGCAAGCGCTCTCCCAGCTGAGCTATAACCCCTTGGATTCCAGATTGTTCGAGGAGAATTTGGTGGAGCTACGCGGGATCGAACCGCGGACCTCTTGCATGCCATGCAAGCGCTCTCCCAGCTGAGCTATAACCCCAACTCACCTCGGCGCTGCCAAAGTTATCTCCGGCAACGGAGGCGCATGATAGGCATCACCCGCTTTGCTGTCAACCCAAAAATAACGCCGACTGGATCGTTTAGTCAAAATTCAATCAGTTAGCTGTTTTTACCGGCAACCTTGCCGCTATCTCGCTGTTTTATGTCACAAATCTGGTTAGCCAACAAAAACAAAGGGCCCCCTCGCGGGAGCCCTTTTGCATGCCATCACAGGCACTTATTCAGCAGCCATACGCGCTTCGATATACGCCAGGGCACGATCGATGCGGGCGAGTACCCGCTCCTTGCCCACCAGCGCCATCACGGCGTCGATACCCGGGGACTGACCCAAACCGGTCACGGCAACGCGCAGCGGCATGCCAACCTTGCCCATGCCCTGACCCAGCTCGGCGGCAGTGGCTTCAATCAGCTCGTGCAGCGCTTCGGTGGTCCAGCTATCCAGCGCCGCCAGCTTGGCCCTGGCCAGGGTCAGCGGCTCGGCAGCCACACCGCGCAGGTGCTTCTTGGCGGCAGCTTCGTCGATGGCTTCGTACTCTTCGAACAGATAACGGCTCTGGGCGGCCATCTCCACCAGGGTATTGCAGCGCTCGGCCAGCAGGGTCACGACCTCGGCCAGGGCCGGGCCCTTGCTGGTGTCGATCTGCTGGTTTGCCATGTGCCAGGCCAGGTGCTTGGCAACATAGGTCGGATCCAGGCTGCGCATGTAGTGGTTGTTCAGCCACAGCAGCTTGTCGGTGTTGAAGGCGGACGCCGACTTGGAGATGGCATCCAGGCTGAACAGCTTGATCATCTCGTCCAGCGTGAAGATCTCCTGATCGCCGTGGGACCAGCCCAGACGCACCAGATAGTTCAGCAGGGCTTCCGGCAGGTAGCCATCATCGCGGTACTGCATCACGGAGACGGCGCCGTGGCGCTTGGAGAGCTTGGCGCCGTCGTCGCCCAGGATCATGGAGACGTGGGCAAACTCCGGCACCGGCGCGTTCAGGGCCTTGTAGATGTTGATCTGGCGCGGGGTGTTGTTGATGTGGTCTTCGCCACGCACCACGTGGGTGATCTCCATGTCCCAGTCATCGACCACCACACAGAAGTTGTAGGTGGGCGCGCCATCGGTGCGACGGATGATGAGATCGTCCAGCTCTGTGTTGGCAAACTCGATGCGGCCACGCACGTGGTCGTCGAACACCACGGAGCCTT
Source organism: Aeromonas piscicola (assembly GCF_000820005.1). Lineage (GTDB taxonomy): Bacteria > Pseudomonadota > Gammaproteobacteria > Enterobacterales > Aeromonadaceae > Aeromonas > Aeromonas piscicola. The sequence continues at coordinate 9,824 of NZ_CDBL01000069.1, forward strand.
CGGTCGGGTTACGGAAGCGAATGACGTGCGGCGCATCGGCCGGATGATCGTGGGCCGCATCACGGCACTTGCCGTCATAGCGGGGCTTCTCGCCGCTGGCCATCTGGCCTTCGCGCAGCGCGTCCAGTCGCTCACGGGAGCAGTAGCACTTGTAGGCACGGCCATCTGCCAGCATTTCGTCGATGATGCCGTTGTAGCGGTCGAAACGCTTGGTCTGATAGTAGGGGCCCTCATCCCAGTTCAGCTCCAGCCATTCCATGCCCTCAATGATGGCGTCGATCGCCTCCTGAGTGGAACGTTCCAGGTCGGTATCCTCAATACGCAGCACGAACTCACCGCCCTGGCTCTTTGCAAACAACCAGGAATAGAGTGCGGTACGGGCACCGCCGACATGCAAAAAGCCGGTCGGGCTGGGAGCAAAACGGGTTTTGACTTTCATCTTTAAGCCTTGTGTAGAGGGCCTTGGGCCAATTCGTTAGAAAAAACCGTCGCATTTTAGCACTCAGAATCCCGGATGGGAAAACCATGAGGCTGCGGCGCGCTAAAGTAGGGGGTTAAATTGGCCGGGCGACCGCTTGGCACCTGATATTTGAGGGGGATCGCAAAACAAAAGCGCCATTTCCGATTTGCTATGGGGAGTGTTGGAGAGCTGCCTCCTCCGGCCGATATTCAAATAACTCTCACACTACTTCTCACGAAACAAGGAAGAGACGATGCAGTTCCGTTCTATCCAGAATCGCATTCTGGTGATGGCCGGGATCGCCATGACCACAGCCCTGGTCATATTGATCCTGCTCAACCAGTATTCCGGTCAACAGACCCAGCAACTGACCATCAGTTCCAGCCGTGCCGCCCTGCAACAGGAGGCCTGGCAGAAGGTCAGTGCCAACGCCCGCGCCGAGGCCGCCACCATCACCCAGTTGCTGCAAAAGGGGCTCTCCTATACCCAGCAGATGGCCAGTGCCCTCGCCCTGCAACAGGAGGGCAAGCTGCCGCTGGATCGCCAGCAAGCCACGGATCTGCTCAAGGCACAGCTCAACCTGGAACCGCAACTGTATGGTGCCTTCGCCGGCTTCGAGCCGAACGGCTTCGACGGCCAGGACGCCGCCTTCGCCGGTCAAACGGCGCTGGGCAGTGACAGCCAGGGCCGCTTCGTCCCCTACTTCTACCGTGACAAGGAGCAGATAGGCACAGACCTGCTGCTCTCCATCGAGAAGAGCGATGCCGACGAGTTTGGCAACCCGGCCAACGACTACTACGCCTGCCCGAAACGGGAGGGGCGCTCCTGTCTCATCGATCCCTTCAAGGTGGACATCAACGGCCAGCAGGTGCTTGTGAGTACCATTACCACCCCCATCATGGTGGCGGGTCAATTCAAGGGCGTCGCCGCGCTGGATCTGGCGGTAGACTCCATCAGCCGGCAGGCCCAGTCCCTCAACAGCAACATCTATGATGGCAAGGGCGAGACCCTGATCGTCAGCGCCGCCGGCGTCATCACGGGTACCAGCGGCGACGCCAGCCTGCTGGGCAGCCGGGCCGACAAGCTGCTCGGCAACCAGTGGCAGCAGTATCTTAAACCGGAAGTGCAACGTCAGGAGCTGGACGAGTCGTTTCGTATCTCTGTGCCCATCATGGTGCCGGGCATGAGCCGCAACTGGGCCATCATAGTCACCCTGCCCTACAAGGTGGTGCTGGCGGGCGCCGACCAGCTGGAGAGCCAGCTGAGCGACATGAACCGGGCCGCCATGACCCAGCAACTGGTGGGCGCTCTCATAGTGCTGGTGCTGGCACTGGCCACCATGCTGGTGATAGCCCGCAGCATCACGGGCCCCATCCGCCAGATGGTCAGCCTGGTGGATGACATCGCCGATGGCGAGGGGGATCTCACCAAGCGCCTCACCACTCGATCAGTCGACGAGCTGGGGGATCTCGCCAAGGGCATCAACCGCTTCATCGACAAGCTGCAGGTGCTGCTGGGGGATGTGCTGAAAACCGCCAGCGAGGTGAACCGCCACGCCGGCGATACCGACCGCATCGCCGGCCAGACCGACACCAACCTGCAGCATCACCAGGCAGAGATGGAGCAGATGCTGACCGCGGTGCAGGAGATGTCCTATGTCAGCCAGGAGGTGGCCACCCATGCCAACAACACCGCCGACTCGGCCAAGCAGGCCCAGGGCGCGGCGGATCAGGGCAAGGTTCGCTTCCAGCAAGTGATCCAGTCGATGCATAAGGTGGCGGCCGAGGCCGGCAAGGGGGCTGAAGTGGTCGAAGGGCTGGCACATGACAGCGAGCAGATCACCAGCATACTGACGGTGATCCAGGGCATTGCCGATCAGACCAACCTGCTGGCGCTCAATGCCGCCATCGAGGCCGCCCGCGCCGGTGAGCAGGGCCGCGGCTTTGCGGTGGTGGCCGACGAGGTGCGCAAGCTGGCGGGCAACACCCAGCAGGCGGTGCAGAACACCCAGGAGCTGATCGAGAAGATCCGTCACAGCTCGACCAATGCGGTCAACGCCATCCAGCAGAGCCAGCAGCTGACCCACCAGGCGGTGGGCGAGGCGGATCTGGCGGAAGAGGCGCTGGACAGCATCTACAAGGCCATCTCCACCATCAACGACATGACCTATCAGATCGCCTCCGCCGCCGAGGAACAGAGCTCGGTCTCCGAGACAGTGTCCGGCAATCTGTCAAAAACCAATGCACTGGCCAACGACATCGCTCAGGATGCGACCGAAACGGCCAAAGCCAGCCAGGCATTGCGTCAGGCGGCCGAGCGTTTACAGCAATTACTGGGACAATTTCGTCTCAGCTGATAATTTTCCGTATCAGGACTCTCCCCCTCGGGGACGAGTCCGTTTACCATAGGCAAGGAATTTGCCTGATGGCAGGCAATGTAGTGAGAGGTAAATGCCGTGCCCACCCCGGACCGTCGCCCACGTGGCCATAACAGACGAGCCCAGCAGCGTCGACAAGACGAATCACAAGGATCCCTGCTCCATCGTATCAATGCCGCTACCCTGCCCCTGCGTCAACGCATAGGCCAGGGGATGCGTGGCCTTGGCCAGCGCGGCCAGGAGGCCAAAGCAGGCAAATTCAAGCTGACCAGCCCGCTGCCCCGCAAACACACCATAGGCCTGCTGGTCCTGGTGCCCATCTGGCTGCTGTTGCTGGCCTGGGAACCCGCGCCTGCCGCCCCGAAAGTCGCCCCGTCCGGCTCGCTCGAGGTCCCCCTCGCCGTGCCTGCCCAGGCCCTGACGGCCGGCAATGGCAGCTCGGCCGCCGCCAAGCCGGTCGAAGAGAAAGTCAACGGCACCTGGCTGCAGCACGACGTGCAGGCCGGCGAGACCCTCTACTCCATCTGGCGCAAGTTCGAGCTGCCGGGGGCCGAGCTCAGCCGGCTGATCGCCATCGAAGGGCCTGATCGACCACTGACCCGGCTGCAATCGGGCAAGTCGGTGTTCATCCTGATCGATGACAACCGCCGCATCCAGCGGGTCGAGATCCGCTCCTACGGTCAGGCCATCTATCGCTATGACCGACAGGGCGAAGGGTTCGCCCTCAAGGAGTAATGAAACGGGAGGCCATGGCCTCCCGTTTTTTTGACCTGACGCCATTAAATAAGCCGCTGACTTCACAATATTTTTAGCTTGCTCAAAAAATGAAAAGCGCCAAATTGACAAGGGATCGCGCTCACGTACAATCGTTTGTGCTTTAGACAGGGATTGTTCTACATGCTACTGGGACAAATTGACGTGGTCAGTCATGCTGCAACCCCTGATTTCTAGGCAAATGCTGCCCAACAAGGCTTAGTTTCATTTTGTTATAGATAGGACTTACCACATGTCTGACATTCGCACCGGCCAAGTAAAATGGTTCAATGAGACCAAGGGTTTTGGCTTTATCGAGCAATCCCAGGGACCGGACGTGTTCGTTCACTTCTCCTCCATCCAGAGCACGGGCTTCAAAACCCTGGCCGAAGGTCAAAAAGTCCAGTTCACTGTGACTCAGGGCCAAAAAGGCCCTCAGGCTGAGAACGTTACCCTGCTCTAAGCCACGCCAGTGAGCCTGTAGGAGGAGACTTGCTCCTCCTATTTTTTTGCCCGCTATTCCCTGCCCCACAACGCCACCGGTTATCAAGCCTCTCCTGCCCTGTCTGAGCGCCTTGTTTCGCCTCTCCTTTGCTGCTGCTCATCCACCACGGCTGACGCCTCGGTATCGCAAGCGCATGACTGCAGATGCCACCACAGGCAAGGTGGTGAGGCATGTGAGCATGATGATATGTGAGCTGGCCCGAGACCCTGGACGCCGGGCGGACCAAGAAAAACGCGCCAAACAGCGGATATGCGAATGCATCGCAGCGCGATACGGGTGACAGGAAGAAAACTGATGAGACAAAAAAGAAGAAAGATTGGAGCGGGAAACGAGACTCGAACTCGCGACCCCGACCTTGGCAAGCGTGGATCATGCTCTACCAACTGCGGTTGGTTCAGTATTTGGTGACGTGCAAGAAGGGTATTATGAGAAGAAATTGGAGCGGGAAACGAGACTCGAACTCGCGACCCCGACCTTGGCAAGGTCGTGCTCTACCAACTGAGCTATTCCCGCAACAGGATGTCACTTGCAAATGTGTTGGAGCGGGAAACGAGACTCGAACTCGCGACCCCGACCTTGGCAAGGTCGTGCTCTACCAACTGAGCTATTCCCGCAACAGGATGTCACATTGCAAATGTTTGGAGCGGGAAACGAGACTCGAACTCGCGACCCCGACCTTGGCAAGGTCGTGCTCTACCAACTGAGCTATTCCCGCAACATAAATGGTCGTTTTGCGCTGGTGAAGATGATTGGAGCGGGAAACGAGACTCGAACTCGCGACCCCGACCTTGGCAAGGTCGTGCTCTACCAACTGAGCTATTCCCGCATCGGGCTGGATTGAACCAGTTTCATCATCACAATTTGGAGCGGGAAACGAGACTCGAACTCGCGACCCCGACCTTGGCAAGGTCGTGCTCTACCAACTGAGCTATTCCCGCAACAGCGTTGTCATTTTGTGGCCTGTGAGGATGATTGGAGCGGGAAACGAGACTCGAACTCGCGACCCCGACCTTGGCAAGGTCGTGCTCTACCAACTGAGCTATTCCCGCATCGGGCTGGATTGAACCAGTTTCATCATCACAATTTGGAGCGGGAAACGAGACTCGAACTCGCGACCCCGACCTTGGCAAGGTCGTGCTCTACCAACTGAGCTATTCCCGCACACACCATAAAATGGCATCAAAACAAATCGTGCAGCATTTGGTTGCTTGCGCTACTGCACGGGAGCCGAATTATAAGAGCAGTCTTTCCAATTGCAAGGGCTTTTTCGTCTGGTTGCGCGCGTTCGCTCAAAAGCTGGCCGAACTGTCGATTTTAGCAACCAATCGATGGCAACTCCTTGCCTGGCACTCAGATCTTGAAGACATGGCTGCGATAGAAGCGCAGCTCGGCGATGGATTCGCGGATGTCGTCCAGCGCCTGATGGGAGCCGCTCTTGCTGAACTGATCCAGCAGTTCGGGCTGCCAGCGACGTACCAGCTCCTTGATGGTGCTGACGTCGACATTGCGGTAATGGAAGAAGGCTTCCAGCTCACCCATGTGCTTGACCATGAAGCGGCGATCCTGGCCTATGCTGTTGCCGCACAGCGGGCTGGTGCGCTCCGGTACCCATTGGCGGATAAACTCAAGCGTCTCGGCCACGGCCCTGGCTTCGTCGTGCTGACTCGCCTTGACCCTGGCCACCAGCCCGCTCTTGGTATGGGTGTTGACGTTCCAGTCGTCCATCTTGGCCAGCTCTTCATCGCTCTGGTGGATGGCGATAACGGGCCCTTGTGCCAACACGTTCAGATCCTTGTCGGTGACTATGGTGGCGATCTCCAGTACCACGTTCTCTTCGGGGTCCAGACCCGTCATCTCCATGTCGATCCATACCAGGTTCTGCGCGCTGACTGTCATGATTGCTCTCTCTATTGGGAGGAATGGCGGAATTTTGCCAATTTGCATGTATCATACTGGCTTTGGATCTGTTCATAAACTGGCGAATCGAGTGGCAAAGAAAGCAAAACTCAATCTGGGTCAACAAAGGCGCGTCCAGGCCAACCGCGAGCGGCGGCTGCAAAAAGATCACACCACAGTGGTGGATGACACCCTGTTTGGCCCGGCTATCGAAGGGGTGGTGATAAGCCGCTTCGGTCAGCATGCGGACGTGGAAGCCGTCGATGGCACCATACACCGCAGCAACCTGCGTCGCAGCAGCATCAGCAGTCTGGTGTGCGGCGACAAGGTGGTCTGGCGTCCGGGCCTCAATGCCGCGACCGCAGGGGTCATAGAGGCGGTACATCCGCGCCACTCTGTGCTGACCCGGCCGGACTTCTACGACGGGGTCAAACCCATCGCCGCCAACATAGACCAGATCATCATCGTCTCGGCGGTGATGCCCGAGTTCTCCACCAATATCGTCGACCGCTATCTGGTGGCCGCCGAGGATGTGGAGATACAGCCGCTCATAGTGCTGAACAAGGTCGACATGCTCGATGCAGCGGCCCGTGCCCGCATCGATAGTCAACTCGACCCCTATCGCAAGCTGGGCTACCAGGTGATCCTGGTCAGTTGCGAGAGCGGCGAAGGGCTGGATGAACTCAAGGCCCAGTTCGAAGGCAAGATCAGCATTTTCGTCGGCCAGTCCGGGGTGGGAAAATCGTCGCTCACCAATGCCCTGATGCCGGGGCTGGATGTGCTGACCGGCGAGATCTCCGAAAACTCGGGACTCGGTACGCATACCACTACCACGGCGCGGCTCTATCACTTCCCGAGCGGCGGCGATCTCATCGATTCCCCCGGGATCCGCGAGTTCGCTCTCTGGCATCTGGAAGCCGATCGCATCACTTGGTGCTTCATCGAGTTTCGTGACTACCTGGGTGGTTGCCGATTCCGCGACTGCACCCACAAGGACGATCCCGGCTGTGCCTTGCGTGCGGCGGTCGACCGTGGCGACATCAGCGCCGATCGCTTCCACAACTATCACCGCATCCTGGAAACCATGCAGGAAGCCCGCCACGGTCGGCAACAGGCCCGACTGTGACCCATTCAACTTATTATTTCGATGAAGATCATGAGCATCACTGACAACCTGAAAATTGCCGGTCAATACTGCCTGCCCAAACACGCCCTCTCCCGTCTGGTGGGCAAGCTGGCGGCTGCCGAAGCCGGCAACCTCACCACCAAGGTGATAGAGGCGTTTATCAAGCAGTACGGCGTCGACATGAGCGAGGCGCTGCACGAGAGTCCGGCCCACTACAAGAGCTTCAACCAGTTCTTCACCCGTGAGCTCAAGCCGGGGATACGTCCGCTGGTAGAGGATGCAATGACTCTAGCCCTGCCGGTGGACGGCACCGTCAGCCAGCTCGGCCCCATCCATCAGGGTCGCATCATCCAGGCCAAGGGCCACGACTACAGCGCCCGTGAACTGCTGGGTGGCTATGAGGATCTGGTGGCGCCGTTCAAGGATGGCGACTTTGCCACCATCTATCTGGCGCCCAAGGATTACCACCGCATCCACATGCCGCTGGACGGCGTGCTGGAGAGCATGGTGTTCGTACCGGGAGATCTCTTCTCCGTCAACCCGCTCACCGCCGAGAACGTGCCCAACCTGTTTGCCCGCAACGAACGGGTGGTCGCCACCTTCCGCACTCCCCATGGCCCCATGGCGCTGGTGCTGGTTGGCGCCACGATCGTCGCGAGTATCGAGACCATCTGGGCCGGCAATATTGCACCGACCAAGCAGAAGGAAGTGGTGCGCTGGGATTACAGCGGCGATGAAGCCATCACACTGCAAAAAGGGGCCGAGATGGGCCTGTTCAAGCTGGGCAGTACCGTGGTCTGCCTGTTCGGACCTGGCATGCTGGCCGGCTTCGAGCCGCATCTGGCCAATGGCGTCACCACCCGCATGGGTCAACCCTTTGCCACATTGGCGGCCAAGGCATGAGTGACCAGCCAGGCGCCTCGCAACCAAAAAACCCGCTGCACGGCCTGACCCTGGAGGCGATCGTCACCGCCCTGGTCGAGCACTACGGCTGGGAAGAGCTGGGGCAGCAGATCAATATCCGCTGCTTCACCGAAGCTCCCAGCATCAAGTCCAGTCTGAAGTTCTTGCGCAAGACTCCCTGGGCCCGGGAGAAGGTCGAAAGCCTTTATCTCTATGTCCAGCGCAAGCAAGCCAAATCGAAGAAGGAAGGGCCAGATGGCGTTTAAGATTACCTACACCTACAAGAAACAGACCAAAGAACTCGGCTATGCGAACGACAAGTTCCGCAGCATCTACGACGCCATTGCCGCCGCCGAAGGGCTGGACCTCTCCAGCTTCCACGCCATGGAGGCCCAGCTGGCGCAGGTCTGCCGCCGCGACAAGAAGAGCGTGAAGGATTACCAGGAGAACTACTTCAAGGAGCTGGGTTTCTCCAACATCGTGATCGAACGGGACAATCTCGAAGACAAGCAGGAGTAAGCATGCGCACTCTGACTCTGATGGCCGCCTCCCTGCTGCTGGCGGCTTGCAGTACCCCGACCCAGCATATGGTCGGCAATGATCAGGATATCCACGGCTGTCGTGCCAGCGCCGGTTATCAATGGTCCGCGTTGACCAACCAGTGCGTACGCCTGTTCGAACAGGCGGTGCGGCTGCAATCGCTCGATGCGAATGAGACTGGCAGCGCCTTCGTGCTGTTCAATGCCGACCAGAGCCAGGCCGAACTGACCCTGCCAAGCGGTCAGCAAACCCGCCTGACCCGGCAAGGGGACGAGGGCAACTGGTCCTGGCAGGGCGGCGCCTATCAGCTCTTCCCCTGGAAGGGCTATGTGCTCAAATCTGGCGAGCAGGCACTGTTTCACGGCGACAGCGCCCTCTGATTGCCAGCTCATGCCATCAAGCGCCCCGGTTCCTGCCGGGGCGTTTTTTTATGGCTGCCGCACCATGCTGGCACGCGGGCGTAGCAGCCTGAATGAGCAGATGGCCGTATTCCACACCTCGCGGCACACGGCCTCCCCCAAAAAAACAAACACCCCGTTGCAGGCAACGGGGTGTTTATTGCAGGCCGCCAGGCAAGCGGGCGGCTGACAGAGGCGGATCAGTTGCCCAGGGTAGAGAACAGGCTCTGTTCCAGGCTGCCGCGAGAGACGCAGACCGGGGTGATGGAGGGTGCCAGCACGCGCTCGCCGGAGGATTCAACGAAGTAGAGCTGGGTATTGCCCTTGACGTTGATGGTCGCCACGCTGTTGTTGCCGCTCTGGGTGATGATCAGGTTGATCTGCAGATTGGGGTTGCCCAGCGCCACTTTGGAACCCATGGTGCCGCAATCCAGCCACTCCAGGCCATCGGCCGAGTTCTCGACATTGGCCGTCATCAGACCTGAGCCGCGCTGGCTGTTCTCGATGTTGAGGCCATGATCGCCAAACCACTTCTCGGCGCGGGCCCACACCAGATCCACCGGGATCTGCATCTCCTGGGTGTTGTTGGTCGCCTTGGCAACCGGCGGATTATAGCGGTATTGCTCGCCGCCATTGTTATCGCTGGCACAACCGGCCATCAACAGGGCCAGGGCTACCCCCATTATCTTTTTCATGCTGCTTCTCTCATCCATATTATCCGGCCATAGGCCAACCGGCGGCTATTATGGCGTTGACGACACAGACTGTCAGCAGAGATCGGCAGAAATGCCTCAGCATTAACCCAAGCTTTACAAAACCAGCCTGCTATCATAGATTTGCTCGAAATTTCCCCCGTGAGTGCCTGCGTGAATTCCTTGCTCACCCTGACTCTGCTGCAGCAGATCATCGATCAGTTACCCATGAATATCTTCTGCCGGGATACGGCCGGACGCTACCTGTTTGCCAACCGGGTCTTTACGGAGCAGGCAGGCCTGTTGCAACCGGCAGATCTCATCGGCAAGACGGACGCGGACATGCCGTGGGGCGACATCTTTCGGGAAGAGGATCAGCAACTGCTGATAGATGGCAAACCCCTGCTCTATCAGCAGTTGCACTGCCACAGCGGCGATGCCACCAGCTGGATGGAGATCCACAAGATCCCGCTCTATGACGAGCAGGGCAAGCCGGTGGCCCTGTTTGGCATGGTCAACGAGATTGATCAGCGCAAGGAGCTGGAGCAGACCTTCCGCCAGCAACAGCTGCTGCAGCGCCGCCTGCTGGACGCCATCCCGGATCCCATCCGGCTGGAGGACCATCAAGGCCTGCTCATCGACTGCAATCAGGCTTTTCTCGACTTCATGGGCATGGTGGCAAGCGAGGCGCTCGGCCAGCGGGTGGCTCACCGCCTCTCCACCGAACTGCCGATGGGGCGCGGTGAGTACTGTCTGGTGGATGCCAGCGGTCAGGGCCGCCACCTGGAGGTCACCCGGGTCGATGTGCCGGACGACGAGGGCAACTCCCTTGGCATCCTGACCTTGAGCCGTGACATCACCGGGCTGCGCACCACCCAGGCCCAGCTGCAGCAAGAACAGCACTACGACAGCCTGACCGGCCTGCTCAAACTCTCCCATTTTCTGCAGACCAGCCGCCATCTCGGCGCCCGCAAGGCCAGCCTGCTGCTGGTCGATCTGCAACACTTTCGCGAGATAAACGACCGCTTCGGCATCCGGGTGGCTGATCGCCTGTTGAGTCAGGTGGCCCGCCGCCTGCAACAGCTTGCCCCGCCCCAGTCGCTGGTGTGCCGGGTCGCCGCAGACGACTTCGCCATGCTGCTGCCCGAGCTGACCGAGCCGCTGGCCGACTGGAGCCGCCGCCTGCAAGGGGAGCTGATGGTGCCCTATCAGGTCGAGGAGCACAGGATCCAGATCCCGGTGTTCCTCGGCATAGCCCACGGCAAGGCCAACGATGCGGAGCGGCTGCTGAGCCATGCCGAAGCCGCACTGGCCCAGGGCAAGCGTCAGCAACAGCACTGCACCCTGTTCGATCCCGAACTCAACGCCAAACTCAAGCGCCGTCAGTTGATCGCGGCCCAGCTGCCGCTGGCCATCAAGTCGGGTCAGCTTACCGCCGTCTATCAGCCCATCATCAGCACCCGCAACAATCAGCTGCACGGGGCCGAGCTGCTCTGCCGCTGGCCTCATCCCGAGCTAGGCATGATCTCGCCGGATGAATTCATCCCGCTGGCGGAGGAGCTGGGGCTCATCGGCCAGCTCGGCCAGCGCATGCTGGAGCAGGGCTGTGCCCAGCTGGCCCGCTGGCAGGCGGCGGCGCCGGATCTGGTGCTCTCCATCAACCTGTCACCGCTGCAATTTCGCGACCCCGAGCTCTGCCCGCAGATCTTCGCCTGCATCGAGCGCCACGGCTTGGCCCCCTGGCAGCTGGAGCTGGAGATCACCGAAGGCGTGTTGATGGAGAATGCCGACGAGATCGAGAGCAACCTGGCCAACCTGATCGAGGCGGGATTCCAGCTCGCCATCGATGATTTCGGCACGGGTTACTGCTCGCTCGCCTACCTGCCGAGACTGCAGGTAGCCACCCTCAAGCTGGACCGCAGCTTCACCCAGGGGCTGGCCACCAATCAGGCCACCACCGCCATAGTGCGCTCCGTCATCGGTCTGGGTCACGAACTGGGGATCAGGATCACAGCCGAAGGGGTCGAAACCCCAGAGCAGCAGGCCTGGCTGGTGCAGGCCGGTTGCGATAGGCTGCAGGGCTACCTGTTCAGCCGCCCCCTGCCCCCCGACGAGTTTGCCCGCAGCTACCAGCTGCCCGGCGCCTGACCGCCAGCCAACAAAAAGGCCACCCAGAGGGTGGCCTTTTGCTTGTCAGGCAGACAGTCAGCAGTGCTTCAAGCCCGCTTACTCCTGAAAGTAGGTGCCCCAGCCGTCATAATCCACGCCGTATTTCTGAAGGATAGGCAGCATTTTTTCGATGTCGGCCACTATGGTCTCGATCTCCAGCTTGCACTCGACGGTGGCGTCGAAGCAGAAGATGGGGGCGCCGTCATCCAGCTCCATCTCTTCGGCATCGGTCACTTCAAAACCGGCCTTGAACAGGTCGACGGCGGCCTTCTCCAGCTGATCGAAATCCTGGCAGGCGAAGTGATGCTCAATCTCGTATTCCAGATCCGGGTTGCTGCCATCGGCCAGCAACTCGTTGACGATGGCGGTGGTCTCTGCACGCCACTCTTGCATATCAAGACTCATATTAACCCCAAATGGTACTTGGTTGGTGTCAAATGCCGTCAGCCACAGGGCGCCTGTTCAGACTCGCTGCACCCCGGGCGGCATAGTTGCGGCAAAGCATACCCGCAGAGCGCATCCGGCTCAATGCGGCAAACTAAGATAGCGGGTCCTCCACGGCCACCCCAAATGGGGTGCCATCACAAAAGGTTAATAAAGTGTAATCTGCTGTCACCCACAAAATGCCCCATACGGAACTCCACCAGAGAGATCGGCTGCGACATAACTCAATCGAAAAACACTTTAACATCAGCACTATCAACCAGCCTGAACACGGTGACAAGGCCAGGCCCGGGGTGTATCAAGGGACGCGGGTGAAGCACTACCCGTACGGAAAGAGGAGCCAGCAGGGCTCCCTTTTTATCATGTGAAGGAGCACATAGATAATGCCTAAAAAAACAATAATGAGCCTGATCATCGGCTCAACCCTTATGATTGGAAACCACGCCATGGCCGCCCCGGTGCATGGCCCGTTCGATGCCCCTCTGGCAGACGAGGTAAAGGTGCTGGAGATGCTCAAAAAGAGCGGCCGCATCCCGACCCTGGCCTCTCCCGAGATGGAACAGGCCGCCCTGGCCAGCTTCTACCGCGAAAAGTCACGGGCCTACAACGGCAGCAGTGGCGCCCTGGCGGTGAAAGAGGGCAAGGTGCGGGAGACCATCCTCAAGAAGATCCGCTTCAACGGCACGGCCCGTCCCGGCGATCGGGTGCCCACCCTGCTGCTCAAGGCCATCGAGAAGGAGCACTACCAGGGCAAGATGCGCAAGGACAAGATCCTCGCCATCCTGGTGGACTTCCCCGACTACCCGAAGAACAGCGTCAGCCCCGAACTCACCAAGATGTACTACCCGGATTACACTCAGGCGCACTACAACGACCTGCTGTTCTCCGACAAGGGCTATGCCGGCCCGAACGGTGAGAAGTTCATCTCCATGCGCCAGTTCTACGAGCAGCAATCCGGCAAGAGCTACAGCGTGCGCGGTCAGGTGGCGGGCTGGTATACCGCCAGCAAGAATGCCGCCTACTACGGTGCCAACGCCACCCCGAACACCATAAGGGACCTGGTGAAGGAGGCACTGATCCAGATAGCCAACGACCCCGCCATCGACCTGGCCCAGTTTGATCAGGAGGATCGCTACGATCTGAACGGCAACGGCAACCGGGACGAGCCGGACGGCCTCATCGACCACCTGATGATCTTCCACTCCAGCGTCGGTGAAGAGGCTGGCGGCGGCGATCTCGGCGAGGATGCCATCTGGGCACACCGCTGGAACCTGGGCACCCCCTACCCCATCCCGGGCACCAGCAGCCCACACGGCAGCTTCGGCGGCCAGTTTGCCGCCTACGACTACACCATCCAGCCCATTGACGCGGCAGCCGGGGTCTGTGCCCACGAATATGGCCACGATCTGGGACTGCCGGACGAGTACGACACCAAGTACACCGGCAAGGGGGAACCGGTGGCCACCTGGTCCATCATGTCATCCGGCTCCTGGGCCGGGGTGATTGGCGGCACCGAGCCGACCGGTTTCTCCGCCTGGGCCAAGGAGTTTCTGCAGGCCTCCCTCGGCGGCAACTGGCTGCATGGCAGCAATGTGCAGCTCGCCGACCTCAGCCCCCGCGGCAACGTCTACATGCTGGATCAGGCCAATGACAAGGGTCGCAACGACGACGTGGTGCGCATCAACCTGCCTGCCAAGCAGATCCCGCTCAACCCGCCCTACGCCGGCCAGTACCAGTATCACGGTGGCAAGGCCAACAATCTGGACAACCGCATGAACCTCAAGCTGGATCTGGGCGGCAAGCAGAGCGCCAGCCTGGCGTTCAAGGCCTGGTATCAGATTGAAGAGGGATATGACTACGCCAGGGTACTGGTCAACGGCCAGCCCATCGCGGGCAACCTGACCACCAGCGACGATCCCAATGGGGTCGGCTTCGGGGTCGGCATCACGGGCAACTCCAATGGCTGGACCGATGCAGAGTTCGACCTGACCCCCTGGGCCGGGCAGCAGATCACTCTGACCCTGCAATACCAGAGCGATGGCGGCGTGGCCGAGAACGGCCTGTTCGTGGATGAACTCCAGGTGGCCGCCGACGGCGAGGTACTGCTGAGCGATGGGGCCGAGGGCAGTTCTGCCTTTACCCTGGCAGGCTTCGTGAAGAGCAACGGCAACGAGGCAAAGGATCACTACTACCTGGCCGAGTGGCGTAACCACGCAGGGGTCGACAAGGGGCTGGCCCACATCAATGTGTCTGACCAGCTGATGCGCTACGAGCCGGGCATGTTGCTCTGGTACGTGGACAACAGCCAGGACAACAACTGGGTAGGCGTCCACCCGGGTGAGGGCTTCCTCGGCGTCGTTGATGCAGACCAACGCACTCTGAAGTGGAGTGACGGCGCCGTGGCCGGTACTCGCTACCAGATCCACGATGCCACCTTCAGTCTGGGCTTCCAGCAACCACTCAACCTCAAGCACCCGAGCGGCTCCTTGCTGCGCGACTTCTGGATCACCCCGAACCGGGTGTTCAAGGATTCCCGCAGCTACCAGAGCAAGGAGATCCCGGATGCCGGTCGTCTGCTGCCCGAATATGGCCTCAAGATCAGCGTCACCGGCCAGGCTCGTGACATGAGCACAGGAAGGATCATCGTCAGCCGTCATTGAGTCATGACACTGGCGTTCAGGGGGCCTCAGGCCCCCTTTTTCATGGCTGCAAGCGGGCAAGACAGCACAACAGGGCACGAATGAGGGCGAAAACGGATGACAAGCGGGAAGATTGTTCAGTTATCGAGCGAACAGTGCAGCAATCTGCGCCCTGCGGTTGACACCCGAACGCAGAAAGGGTTTAATGCGCGCCGTTGCCCAGATAGCTCAGTCGGTAGAGCAGGGGATTGAAAATCCCCGTGTCGGCGGTTCGATTCCGTCTCTGGGCACCAATAATTCCTCCTTAGTTCAGTCGGTAGAACGGCGGACTGTTAATCCGTATGTCGCTGGTTCAAGTCCAGCAGGAGGAGCCAAATTTGAAAAGCCCGCTCACCGAGCGGGCTTTTTTCATTCAGGTCAGCTGCCGTTGCAGGCCGCCAATAGCAGCGTTGCCCCACAGGTGGCGCTAAACAGCCACAGGCCCGTTTGCAACACCCCCTCCGGATCCACCTCTTTCTCTCTTTTCCTGAATCGTATCCACTTAGGCTTCATCGAGCCCACCTCAACCTGTTGCGCGCGTATCCCCTGCCCAGCTCGGCAGGCGAGCCATCTTTGTGTAACCACCAGCCAGCGTCAACTCCCTTCTCGACAATAAATTCATCAGCCACCCACTCGCGTCCCGACTCGTGACAATGCTGACGATGTTGACTGGTAGGCATCCCCACACCCGCTCACCAGCTAGGGGCATCAGGGGAAGAGTGCCGCCGTGTGCCCTCCCCTTTGTCAGTAGCAACAAGCTTCGGGTTCTCAGGCCTTCACCGTTCCTTCTCATCCGGCCAGTTCTATCTTGCCGTAGTCGAGGCGATTCTCCTTTGGCGCGCCCTCTATGTGGCTCACCGCCCTCAGCTTGTACCTGATGATGTAGCCGAAACAGGCAAAGAAGAGGCCGATCACCAGGGCACCGACCCACTGGATCTGCAGGAAGTCGAGCTTGAACAGCAGGGTCAAGCCGGCCAGCATCAACAGGTTGAGCCCGAAGTAACGCCACTGGCCGAGCCGCTGGGTCGTCAATCCCAGGTTGTCGGTATAGAGGCGGATCAAAGAGTCGAGGGAGTTGATCACCATGGTGATCCCCACGGCGACCATGGCCCAGTTGAAGAAACCGGCGGTCGAGAGCCCCTGCTCATGGTAGTAGTAGAGCACGGCGAACCAGGCGGCGATGGCCAGAGAAGGGAACACCAGCATGGCCCCCAGCAGTTGCCAGGTGCGCAGGCCACCGATGAAGCGGGCGGTGAACTGACCGATCATGATGCTCCAGGAGAACCACCAATAGAGGTAAAAGGCGTGGTAATCATTGAGGGGCAGCACGAAGCGCTCTATGTGACCAAAGTATCCTCCCACCAGCGCCAGCGTCGCGGCAAAGTCGGCCAGGGATCCCGCCGGCGTGAGAAAGGCGGCGCCCCACATCAGGGCGATCAGGGCGATGAAGCAGGTCGTCGTGCCCAGACTCAGGATCCTGACGAACTTCAGGCTGGTGCTCGAATAGATGGAGAGCGCAATCACCAGCAGCACTATCAGGTAAAAACTCGCCACCAGGCTCTCGCCATCCCCGATCTGGGGCAGATACCAGGGCAGGTTGCTCAGCAGCAGATAAGCGGTGAAGGCACAGGTGCCTATGATCACCAGGTTGTTGAGGAACTTCACCGGCGCCAGCTCAAAGAACTTCACTCTGGGTTCTATCACGCAAAAATAGAAACAGGTCAGAAAGTAGAAACCCCAGATAAGAAATCCCCAGTAACCAAATTCAATGGCAAGCGGATTGGTGAAGCCATATTCCGGGCTCGCCTGCAGATCGGCATAACCGGCAAACTCGGTGAGCGGAAACATGATGAGTCCCACATCCAGCCCGGACGTGAACAGGATGGCGACGAAGGTAAAGGTGTGCACCGGCGTGGTACCGATACAACGAATATTGCCCCAGCGATAGAGCACAAAGGCGATGGAGGCAAAGGTAAACAGTATTCCTGCACTGAGCCAGACTGTCATGACTGACCTCCTTCGATGCCCCTTTCGTGACCAAACATAAGTGCTCCTTGTCATTGCATAGTGGTGTTCAAGAGGCAGTTCGGCTTCCTGCGGACATGACTCCCCCAACCCCGCTGTGGCGAGGGGAAATGGACACGGGATCAGGGCTTAGCTATCGCCGTTATCTGAACGGACAAGGCGATAGCTAAGGTCTGACGAACTGCCATCCGGGTAGTGGCATCTCATTTTATTCAACCCACAGGCTCAAGCCAGGGTACGCACTGGCTCTCGCGGACGCTGCTTCTCCTGCCAGTGCTCGGCCAGCCCCACCTCGACCGGGTGCGCCATCAGTGGCACCTTGCCCAGGATCAGGTCGGCGGCGCGCTCGGCCACCATCAGGGAGGGGGCATTGAGGTTGCCGTTGGGAATGGTCGGGAAGATGGAGGAATCCACCACCCGCAGCCCCTGCAGACCATGAACCCGGGTCTCGGGATCCACTACCGCCATGGGATCCGTCCCCATCTTGCAGGAACAGGAGGGGTGGTAGGCGCTCTCCACTGCGCTGCGCACGAAGGCATCTATCTGCTCATCGCTTTGTACCGACACCCCTGGCTGTATCTCCTCTCCCCGATAGGCATCCAGGGCCGGTTGACCGATGATCTCCCGGGTCAGTCGCACGCAGGCGCGAAATCCTTCGACATCATCCGGATGGGAGAGGTAATTGAAGCGGATGGCGGGGGCCTGACGGGGGTCGGCCGAGCGCACCTGCACCTGACCACGGCTGCGGGGTTTGTTATGACCTATGTGCACCTGGAAACCGTGCCCCGCGAATGCCTCCTTGCCGTCATAACGCATGGCGGCAGGCAGGAAGTGGTATTGCAGATCCGGCCAGGGAACTCCGGCTTTGGAGCGAATGAAGCCACAAGACTCGAAGTGATTGGTCGCCCCCAGACCGTCCTTGCGCAGCAGCCAGCGGCTGCCGATGAGGAATTTGTCCCACAGACCCAGTTTGCCATTGAGGGTGATGGGTTGCTGACAGCGAAACTGGAAGTAGAACTCCAGATGATCCTGCAGGTTTTCGCCCACCCCGGGCAGAGGGTGCAGTACCCCTATCCCTGCCGCCCTCAGGGTATCGGGATCGCCGATGCCGGAGAGTTGCAGCAGATGAGGGGAGCCGATAGGGCCAGCACTCAGGATCACCTCCTTGCCGGCCTTCACCTCCTCCGTCTTGCCCTTGCGTTCGAAGCGCACCCCGACCGCCTGTTTGCCCTCGAGCAACACCTTGTGGACCTGGGCACCGGTCAGCACAGTGAGGTTGGCCCGCCCCATGGCGGGTCTGAGATAGGCATTGGCACTGGAGCTGCGAACCCCTTGCTTGACCGTCATGTGCATGGGGCCGAACCCTTCCTGCTGGCGGCCGTTGTAATCCACAGTCCCGTCGTAGCCCGCTTCCACACCGGCATCGACGAAAGCCTGATAGAGGGGGTTTTGCATCTGGTTGCCGTTGTTGACTCCAATCGGCCCTTCAGTGCCGCGATACTCATCCCCACCGAAGGCCCACTGCTCGGCCCGTTTGAAGTAGGGCAGGCAGTGGGCGTAATCCCACCCCTGCGCTCCGGCCTGCTGCCACTCGTCAAAGTCACCGGCGTGGCCGCGCACATAGACCATGCCGTTGATGGAGGAAGAGCCTCCCAGTACCTTGCCCCGTGGGCAGTGCATGCGCCGCCCGTCCAGATGGGGCTCGGGCTCGGTCTCGAACTGCCAGGCATACTTTTTGGTGTTCATGGGGATGGAGAGGGCGGTCGGCATCTGGATGAAGATGCTCTTGTCGCTGCCCCCCGTCTCCAGCAGCAGCACCCTGTGCTGACCATCCTCGCTCAGGCGGTTGGCCAGCACGCAGCCAGCGCTGCCCGCCCCCACTATGATGTAATCGAATTGCGTCATGGTGCCTCCTTAAAACGGGCTCTGGATCGCTTGCATGCCGACATAGACAGACTTGAGCTGGGTGTAGTGTTGCAGGGTTGCCAAGCCGTTCTCCCGCCCGATGCCGGACTGCTTGAAGCCGCCCACCGGCATCTCGGCCGGGGAGGCGCCATAGCTGTTGATCCAGCAGATCCCCGCCTGCAACTGGTGCACCACCCGATGGGCGCGGCGAATATCCCGGGTGAACACCCCGGCCGCCAGCCCGAGGGCAGTGTCATTGGCTCGTCGCACCACCTCCTCTTCCTGCTCGAAGCTGAGCACCGACATCACGGGGCCGAAGATCTCTTCGCGGCAGATCCGCATCTCGTCCCGGCACTCGCTGAAGATGGTGGGGGCGACGAAGAAGCCATCCGGTGCCATGGCCGGCCGCAGCGCCTCCCCGCCACAGCGCAGGGTGGCCCCCTCTTCCTGGCCGATGCGGATATAGTCGAGCACCTTGCGCTGATGCTCGCGGGAGATGAGGGCACCGAAGTTGGTGGTCGGATCCATGGGGTCGCCGACCCGAATATTGTCCCGGGTACGGGCCAGCAGCCGCGCCATGAAGGCGGGGTAGATCCCCTGTTGCACATAGACGCGGGTGCCATTGGTGCACACCTCGCCCTGGGTATAGAAGTTCGCCACCATGGCGGCGCTGACCGCCTCTTCCAGATCTGCATCGTCGAAGATAATGAGGGGGGACTTGCCCCCCAGCTCCATGGTCACTCCCTTGAGGGTCTCAGCAGCGGCGCGCATCACCTTCTTGCCGGTGCCCACCTCGCCGGTGAAGGAGATCTTGGCCACCTCGGGCGCCTGACTCAGCCAGGCACCGACCCGGCCATCCCCCTGCACCACATTGAAGACGCCGGCGGGCATGCCGGCCTCGATGAAGATCTCCGCCAGCTTGAGGGCACCGAGGGGCGTCTCTTCCGAGGGTTTGAAGATCATGCTGTTGCCGCAGGCCAGCGCAGGGGCCGCCTTCCAGCAGGCAATTTGCAGCGGGTAGTTCCAGGCGCCGATCCCGGCACAGACGCCGAGGGGTTCGCGGCGGCTGTAGTAAAAATCAGCCCCCAGCTGCTGCTGATTGCCCTCGATGGCTGCGGCCAGACCGGCGAAGAACTCTATGCTGTCAGCGCCAGTAACCACGTCCACCACAGAGGCTTCCTGCCAGGGCTTGCCGGTGTCGGCTACCTCGATGGCGGCCAGGATATCGTTACGCTCACGCAGCAAAGCCACGGCCCGCAACAGGATCCGGCCACGCTCGACCCCGCTCATGGCGGACCAGAGCGCAAAACCGTTCTGGGCACTCGCAATAGCCGCAGTCTGCACTACCTCATCGGCCACCTCGACCTCGTAGATGACGGCCCCGCTAGCAGGATTGATGACCTCGAAATACTCGCCCGAGGCATTGGCCAGATAACGGCCGTCGACAAAATTCTGATAACGCTTCAAAGACATGAATTCACTCCGCTGGGGTCAGTCGTTACTGGATAAAGAGTCCGCAAAGCCGATCGGCACGGCTGAAGTCGCGTTCAAGGCACGGCGTAGCCAGAAGCCATCGCTCATGGGGATGTGTTGTACTGCAGACGGGCCCGGTTCGTGGCTGGCCTGAGGCCAGAAAACAAGCCAGCTTTGACACAGATGTAATGGATGGTGGTGTGTTGCAAACCGAACTCGTCCACCGAAGAGATGGTGGCCTGGATCGGTTCCTGATGACGTATTTCAAAGACTCCGACTATGAACATATTTTTGTTAATTTATTGTTTGGGCAGAAACAACCTTAAAGATTAGAGCACGAATGATCAACCTCACAAAAAAAACAACAAAACACAGCATTAAAATACAGAAATATAAAATATATTGATAAAAAACAATTACATAAAAACAACACAAGGCCATGAATTTAATTTAGATGTAGAATTAATTTATTTCTTGAACGCCACATCAAGAGCGAAAAAACCACCCACCTTTCAGTCACCAGCCCGCCGCAAGTCATGAAAACGATACCCCGGAGGCCACAAAACCCACATGTAGCGGTGGAATCCTGTCACTACCAACACCTCAAGCGCGCCCCACAGAGGATGGGATGTCATGAGCGAGAAAACGGGGCGGGCTGCGGGCATTGGATCCAGGGCGAGACGAGTCCCCCATCTTGCAACCCCTTTCAAAAACCGGCGTGACCGGGCCGGGAGCCATGGTTATGATATGACTCCCCCCAACATCACCTCGTTCAGGGAGAACATCAGATGAGCAGCCCCTTGCATTACGTGTTGGACGGCATTCATTGCGAACCACACTTCTTCACCGTGCCCCTCGACCACCAGCAGCCGGACGACGAGGAGACGCTCACCCTGTTTGGTCGCACCCTCTGCCGCCAGGACAGGCTGGACGATGAGCTGCCCTGGTTGCTGTTCCTGCAGGGAGGCCCCGGCTTTGGCGCCCCGCGCCCGACCGCCGACAGCGGCTGGCTCAAGCGGGCCCTGCAGGAATTTCGGGTATTGCTGCTCGATCAGCGCGGCACCGGTCACTCAGCCCCCATCAGCGCCGATGCGCTGGCCCAGCTCACGGCCCGGCAGCAGGCGGATTATCTCAGCCACTTTCGCGCCGACAGCATAGTGCGGGACGCGGAATACATTCGCGAAATCTTGAGCCCGGACCGTCCCTGGAGCCTGCTCGGCCAGAGCTTCGGCGGCTTTTGCAGCCTCACCTATCTCTCCCTGTTCCCGGACAGCCTGCACGAGGTCTACCTCACCGGCGGCGTGGCCCCCATAGGCCGCAGCGCGGATGAGGTCTACCGCGCGACCTATCAAAGGGTTGCGGACAAGAACCGCGCCTTCTTCGCCCGCTTCCCCCATGCCCAGGCCATCGCCAATCGGCTGGCCAATCACCTGCACCGCCACGAGGTTCGCCTGCCCAACGGCCAGCGCCTGACGGTGGAGCAGTTGCAGCAGCAGGGGCTGGATCTCGGCGCCAGCGGCGCCTTCGAGGAGCTCTACTACCTGCTGGAAGACGCCTTTATCGGCGAACGGCTCAACCCGGCCTTCCTCTATCAGGTACAAGCCATGCAGCCGTTCAACACCAATCCGGTGTTCGCCATACTGCATGAATCCATCTACGCCGAAGGGGCCGCCAGCAACTGGGCGGCCGAGCGGGTCAAAGGCGAGTTCCCGGCACTGTCCTGGGCGCCGGGCAAGGACTTCGCCTTCACCGGCGAGATGATCTTCCCCTGGATGTTCGAGCAGTTCCGCGAACTGATCCCCTTGAAGGAAGCCGCCCACCTGCTGGCCAAAAAGGCCGATTGGGGGCAGCTCTACGACCCGGCGCAGCTGGCCCGCAACACTGTGCCTGTGGCCTGCGCCGTCTATGCCGAAGACATGTACGTCGAGTTCGACTACAGCCGCGAGACCCTCAAGGGCCTCGGCAACAGCCGCGCCTGGATCACCAACGAGTACGAGCACAACGGCCTGCGGGTCGATGGCGAGCAGATCCTGGACCGCCTCATCCGCTTGAACCGGGATCGCTGATCCCGGCCGGGCGACGAGCCCGCTGCCATAACACCATAATATCGAGGGCGACCCATGAGTCGCCCCGCCCCCTGGAAGCAGCACAATAATAAGGACACCCATTGGATCACCCGGAAATCTCGGCCGGCTGGCTGAGCCGCCTCTTCTATCACTGGACGGGCCCGCTGCAACGCAAAGGGCTGAAAGAGCCCCAGGTCGGCCTCGACGACCTCTATCCCCTGCTGCCGGAAGACAGACGCGATGGCAGGGCCGATGCCTTCCTTCGACTCACCGCCCGCGCACCTGTGCGCCCTTGGCCCATCACCGCCTTTATCTGGCGCCATTACAAGGGGCGGATTGGCCTGCTCACCCTGTTGCAACTGCTCGGCATGCTGGCGACCCTGGCCAGCCCCTGGTTGCTCAACCACAGCATGACCCAGCTCGGCGCGGGCGCCCCCACGGGGCAAAAATTGCTGCTGGCCTTCGCCCTGTTTGCCTCTGTGCTGGCCGCCGGCATGCTGGCGGAGCACTCGCTGCAGCTGGCGCTCAAGATGCACGTCCCCATTCGCCGACTGCTGGCCGAAGCCCTGCTCGCCAAGGTGATGAAGCTCGGCGGCAAGAGCTTCGACGACCGGGCCGGAGGCCGGGTGCAGAACCTCATCAACCGGGATGTGTGGGACATTACCTGGATCCTGGCCGACCCCGCCATGCCGCTTACCATGGCACTGCAGCTGCTCGGCACCATAGCCCTGCTGGTATGGCAGGTGGGCAGCGCCGGCCTGGTCGGCTTTGCGGTACTCACCCTGCTGCTGCTCATCTCCACCCGGGTGGTGCGGCGGATGAACCAGCAGGAGCAGCAGCTCAAGCGCCAGCAGGACGAGCGCAACGGCATACTGGCGGAATACATCAAGAAGCTGCGACTGGTGCGCCAGAACGGGCTAGGCGCCTTCTTCACCCGGGCAGCCAACGCCAAGCGCCAGCAGGAGCTGGGGGTGCTCGGTCGGGTACTCAAGCTCGATGCCATCAACGACAGCCTGATGCTGAGCACGCCGCTGCTGGTAACCCTGGCCACCTTCACCACCTATCTGGTATCCGGCCAGAGCCTGACCCTGCCCCAGGTGTTCACCACCATAGCCCTGTTCGCCGTGCTGCGGATCCCCATGATGCGGCTGCCCTATCTCATTCGTACCCTGATCAACTTCAACACAGGTTTCAACCGGCTGTGCGAGTTCCTCAACAGCCCGGAGCAGCACAGGGATCTCACCGATGCCAGCCTGCCCGTCGGCAGCCTGCGGATCCAGGACGTCACCGCCCTGCACCAGCAAAAGCCGGTGCTGCAAGGGGCCAGCCTCATCATAGAGCCGGGGGAACTGGTGGGGATCACGGGCACGACCGGGGCCGGCAAGAGCTGCCTGCTGCACCTCATCGCCGGCTTTGACGACAGTTTCAAGGGGGAGATCCGCCGTCACGGCCGGGTCGCCCACCTGGGCCACAAACCCTGGCTGATGAACGACACCATCCGCAACAACATCTTGTTCGGCCAGCCCTGGCACGGCGAACGCTACCGCTGGGTGCTGGGGGCCTGCGCCCTCAGCGCCGACCTCAGCCTGCTCAGCCACGGCGATCAGACCCTGGTGGGGGAGCTGGGCACCCGCCTCTCTGGCGGCCAGCAGCAGCGGGTTGCCCTGGCCCGCGCCCTCTATGCCCAAGCCGATATCCTGCTGCTGGACAACCCCCTCTCGGCGCTGGATCCCATCGTCTCGGCCCAGGTGCTGGAGCAGGGGCTTGCCTTCAAGCCGGGACCGACCCGGCTACTGGTGAGCCATGATCCGGACGTGCTGGCCCACTGCGATCGGGTGATCCGCATCGAGCAGGGCCAACTGGTGGAACTCGATGCCCACCAGCTGGCGGATCTCATCCAGCACCCGCTTCCCGCCCCCATGGTGGCGCCGCAGGAGGCGGAACAGTTCAACGAAGAGAAGGTGGTGGAAGGCAAGGTGGACTGGGGCCTGTTCGGCTTCATGTGGCAGCGTCTCGCCGCCCCCGGCGCCATCCTGATTGCCCTGCTACTTACCCTGGGGCAGGAGGGGCTGCGCATCGCCTCGGATCTCTGGCTCGGCGGCAAGGCCGGCCTCACCGAGGTGAGCGAGCTGCTCGGCATCTATGTGCTGCTGGGGGCAGGCTCTCTCACCTGCATCATGGTGGTGCGGGTCATCAACTACAAGCTGGGGCTCAAGCTGGCCTGGACCCTGTTCGACGGCATGCTGAGCCGCATCAGCCGCGCCCCCATGGCCTTCTTCGACAAGGTGCCCCAGGGGCGCATTCTCAACCGCTTCGATCGGGATCTTGGGGAGGCGCAGGAGATACTGCTGTCCATGCTGATGGGGCTGTTCGGCATGCTCATCTCAGTGCTGCTGCAGGTGGTGGTGATAGGTGTCAACATGCCGCTGCTGCTGCTCATCGCCCCCCTGGTGGGCTGGGCACTCTACGTGCTGCAGCGGCGCTACCGGGCGGTGCAGCTCAAGCTGCGCCGCCAGGCATCCGTGCTGCGCTCGCCGCTCTACATCAGCATCAGCGAGACCATTCGCGGCGCCCCCGCCCTGCGCCTGGCCGGGGCCGAGCGCTTCGCGCTGGATCAGGTACTGCTGCACTATGACAACAACCTGCGCAGCTGGTACACCACCACCTCCATCAACCGCTGGCTCGGCATGCACCAGACCCTGCTCTCCGCCGCCCTGGTAGGCGCGGTGGCGCTGATGGTGGCCTTTGGCAACAGCTCGCTGCTGGGGGCCGTCGCCATCACCTACGCCTTTACCGCCTCGGCCATGCTCAACTCCCTCATTCGCACCTTCGCCGAAGTGGAGCAGGTAATGAATGCGGTGGAGCGGGTGCGCGAATACAGCGAAATCGAGAGCGAGCGCCAGCATGGGGAAGCGCTGGTGACGGCCCATCCCGGGGTGCGCTTCGACAACCTGGGATTGCGCTATCCGGAGGCGAGCCAATGGGCCCTGCACAAGGTGAACTTTGAGCTGGCCCCCGGCGAGAAAGTGGGGGTCTGCGGTCGTACCGGCGCTGGCAAGAGCTCGCTGCTCGGTGTACTGCAAGCCATGTATCCGGCCTCACAGGGAGAGATTTACTACGGCGATCAGCCGCTGTCCCGGCTTGCACCGGAGGCGGTGCGGGATCTCTACGACACCGTCTCCCAGACCCCCCTCACCTTCTTCGGCACCCTGCGCGCCAACCTGGCACCGCTCACCGAGCAGGATGACGAGGCACTGGAGCTGGCACTGGCCCGGGTCGGTCTGGCCGAGCGCTGCGCTGGCCGGCTGGACGAGGACCTCGACAAGCTGCAACTCTCGGCCGGCGAGACCCAGCTGCTGGTGATCGCCCGCATACTTCTGTCACGTCGCCCGCTCATCGTGTTGGACGAGGCTACCTCTGATCTCGATCACGGCGGCATGCGCAAGATGGCGGAGCTGCTCTATCGCTACCGGCCGGAGGCCAGTTATCTGGTGATCGCCCACCATCTGGAGCCGCTGCTGTCGGTGGACAAGGTGGTGGTGATGGAAGCGGGAACCGTGGTGGAACAGGGCTCGCCGGTCAGTCTGCTGGCCAACTCCCACTCCCGCTTCCATCAGCTGTTCGTGGGCCAGGTCAATCGTCAGGTGGCCCAGATAACCTGAGGCCGAAAAGAACAAGGGCTGCTCACGGGCAGCCCTTGTTCTTTGGTGAAGCCTCAACGCTCCATGATTTGGGTGACATCATCCTTCTTGATCATCACCTCCCGCCCTTCGGTATCGTAATAGCGGTACATGCCGGTGCTCTCATCCAGCTTGGGCTTGCTGTCGGTGGTGATCATCTTCCCATCCTTGGTACTCATGATGTATTGAGAGCTACACGCCACGAGTCCCAGTGCGCACACCAGGATCATCATCAGTTGCTTCATCGCCTGTCTCGTCTCCCTCTTCACCCTCACCACGAGGATGGTGACTGAAGCCTAGCTCAACCCCATTGCCCCGGGAAAACGGATTGCCGGAACGGGATCCATGTCAAAAATCAGCTACTTACGACCACCCGGCTTGCCACTGTCACCTGCAGGCCTATCCATATCCGTCTCATTGGTCACTCCTTGCATCGACCTGATTGTCACTCGCAAAGTGGTGTGTCCCACTGGCGCAGGCCCGAGCGGATACAAAAAGGCCGGACATCTGTCCGGCCTCGTTATCACTATTGGCTCATTACTTGGCGGGTTGACGCTCGCCAGTCACAGTCGGATTCTTGGGATCCGAGCTCCACTCATACCAGCCGCCGTCGTAGACGCTGATCCGCTTCCAGTCCATCAGCCAGGCGTAGAAGAAGGCCTCGGAGGCGCGCCAGCCGGTACCGCAGTAGAAGGCGGCCTGCTGGGCGGGCTCGATATTCCACTCGTCCCACATGGTGAGGATCTCCCCGGCCGGCTTCATGGTGCCATCCGGGTTGTGGAAATCGCTCATGCTGTTGGCATCCACACCGCCGCGACCCCACTTGGCCCCCGGGATGTCACCCTTGGGCTTGATGTAGCTGTAGCCGGAGGTGTTGCCGACGAACTCGTCCCAGGTGCGCACGCTGACCAGGGCGCCATCGGGCTGCTTGAGCAGCGCCTTGGCCTGATCCAGGGTGGTGTAGTACTCGGGGTGAGCGGGGATCGCCACACCAAACTCCTTCACCGGCTCATATTTGTTGGGCAGACCGGTTTCGGTGCGCAGGTGCTGGATAAACCAGGCATCCAGGCCACCATCCAGCAGGCGCACATCTTCCACGCCCGCATACATCATCAGATGAGCGGCACGGGCGGCAGCCATGGTGTTGCGACCATAGAGGATGACGGTGGTGTCGTGACGGATGCCGTTTTCCAGCAGCAGCTTCTTGAGCGCCTCGTCAGAAACCTTGTTCCACAGCGGCTCCTCTTCCAGACGGTTGGTATCGATATAGCCGGCCCCCGGGATGTGGCTCAGCAGGTAAGCCTTGGGTGAACCCCAATCCACTTCGAACAGCTTCCAGTCCCCTTTTGGCGCAGCCGCAACCGGCTTGCCTTCCTGCAGAACCGCCAGCCAGCGCGGATAGACCAGCTGCTGCCAGCGCACCAGATGATCGCGCGGCGCACTTTGCCAGCCTTGCAGCTCGAACAGCTGCTTGATGCCCTGCTTGCGCAGCATACGGGCCACTTCGGCCACTTCCCGCGGCGCGCCATAGAGGGCGACCGGACGATCGGCTTTCAGGCCCTTGATCTCGAGCGCCTTGGGCCACTCGTCATCGCTGTATTTCCACTCGGCGGAGAGGTTCTCGGCACCGGCCACATGGCCGCCCTGTTTCTCGCCTTCCATCGGCCAGCCCTGATAGAAGTGGCTGGCACGGGTGTCCAGCATGACCGCCTGCTTGCTCTTGGCGTCGGCCAGCGAGAGCGGTGGCAATTCGGCGGCAAAGGCGGGCAGTGCGCACCAGAGCAGTAAGGTCGCGAGCGCGGCCTGCAGGAAGCGAAGATGTCGTTTCATGGTGATTTCTCGATTCATAGTGAACAAGGTTAAAAAATGGAACGGCCCAGACGCTCGGCCAGCAGCTCCAGTGCCGCCGTGCCCGCCAGCGAGTTGCCCGCCTTGTTGAGCTCGGGCGACCAGACACAGATGCAGAGCTCACCGGGGATCAGCGCCATGATACCCCCTCCAACCCCGGATTTGCCCGGCATACCGACCCGATAGGCAAAATCACCGGCCTCGTCATAGAGGCCGCAGGTGGCGAGCAGCGCATTGACCTGCTTGGTGGTGCGGGCCGGCAACAGCGGCGTGCTCTCGCCAAGCGGCAGCCCGCGATTGGCCAGATAAAGGAAAGTACGCGCCAGATCGACGCAGCTCATGCGAATGGCACAGGCATTGAAGTAGCTCTGCAACACCTTGTCCACTTCATTCTCGAAGTTGCCATAGGCCTTCATCAAGTAAGCGATGGCCGCATTGCGGGCAGAGTGCTGATATTCGGAGCGCGCCACCACCTGATCCGCCATGATGGCCGGATTGCCGCTGAGGCGGCGCACCAGCTCCAGGGTACGCTGACGCGGGGCCGTAAGCCGGGTCTCCAGCAGATCGCTCACCACCAGGGCACCGGCATTGATAAAGGGATTGCGGGGAATGCCGTGCTCGAACTCCAGCTGCACCAGCGAGTTGAACGGCTGGCCGGAGGGCTCCTTGCCCACCCGGGCCCAGATCTCCTCCTCCTGATAGAGGGTGAGTGCCAGCGTCAGGCTCAGGGCTTTGGAGATACTCTGGATGGAGAAGGGCTCGAAGGCGTCACCTGCGGTGAACAGCTCCCCCTCGACGGTACAGACGGCAATGCCGAGCCGGTCGGCCGGCACCCGGGCCAGGGCGGGAATATAGTCGGCCACCTTGCCCTGTCCGAGCAGCGGGCGCACCTCTGCCAGAATGCTGGCCAGTAATTCGGATGACAACACCATAAAGGATTCCATGACTAAAACGGGTGTGAGGATCCCATCCCCACTGACAAAAATCCCGCCAGCGGCGGGACTTGTCTATCTACCCACAACAAGGCGCCTGCAACAGGCGACCGAGTCTCAGGCCGGTTCACCGTACCAGAGGTCGAACAGCTCGGTGACCACTACGGCTTCCATCCCCTTGCCTTCCAGCCAGGATTTGACGACGGCACGGTCTTCTTCGGTACATTTTCCCAGTTGCTGAGTGCAGATCATCCCTTCCCAGGCCAGGTGGCCTGAACCGGCGAAAGCCAGTCTACGGGGTTCAACAACCTCATCGATCATCGCATCGACTACTGTATCGATGGTCGCTTCGGCAGTGCCGACCGGGAAGTTGAAACTGATGTCGAATCCCATTTCCTGGAATTCATCGACTCGCAGTTTCTTACGCAGACGGCGGCTACGATTGGCCATGATAGCTCCTTAGGTTAGTTGACTCGTTAAATTAGTTAACGCGTTTGAAAATCAGATCCCAAACCCCGTGGCCCAGACGATGGCCCCGTTGTTCGAATTTGGTCAGCGGACGCCAGTCGGGACGAGGCACCCAGTTGCCGGTGGCGGAGGTGTTCTCGTAACCCTCGGCGACGCTCATCACTTCCAGCATGTGTTCGGCATAGTTTTCCCAGTCGGTGGCCATGTGGAACACGCCACCTATGGCCAGCTTCTGGCGGATATCCTGGGCAAATGCCGGCTGCACGATGCGGCGCTTGTGGTGACGGCTCTTGTGCCAGGGATCCGGGAAGAACAGCTGCAGGCAGGCGAGCGAGCCGTTCGGAATCATGTGCTCCAGCACTTCCACAGCGTCGTGGCAGATGACCTTGAGATTGGTGACGCCTGCTTCCTGGGCGGTGCCGAGGCAGGCACCCACGCCCGGCGAGTGTACCTCGATGCCGATGAAATTTTTCTCGGGGGCATTCTTGGCCATCTCCACCAGGGAGGCACCCATGCCGAAGCCTATTTCCAGCACCACAGGGGCCTCACGGCCAAACAGGGCGACCAGATCGAGGGGCGCTGGCGCGAAATCGATACCCATGACCGGCCAGAGCTCTTCCAGAGCCTTCTCCTGCCCTTTGGTCAGGCGGCCTTCGCGACGGACAAAGCTGCGGATCTTGCGCATGAACTTGCCGTCTTCGTTAAATACATCTTGGGTCACAGGCATAATCAAATTGCTCGTTATTGCATCGGTCTGGGTCACAGACGACAGGAATGAATTGTTCGTTATTTCATCACCCAGGGTCACTGACGACATGAATGAATTGCTCGTTGCTTCATCACCCTGAGTCACGGATCTCGTGGATGAATGGCGCGTTATTTCATCAATGCGCGAAACTGGGTAGCGAATTATCCCAAGATAGGCCCAAGGCGCAAGTGTTTAGCGAAACAAATCCCCCGTCCCTGACCAATTCCGCCACAAGGATTGACAAATGCCACCCCGTTCACAGAATCTGCCAGGCGCCGGGCGCATGCTGACCTGCGCAAATAAAACCATACACAACAAAGGATTGCAGTATGAAACACACAGCATTGGCGTTTGCCATCACAGCCCTGCTGGCAGGGTGCAACACCTCCACCAATGATTCGCAGGCCCCCACTGCCGCCGAGCAGGCCTATGAGTATCTGGTGCAGTTGAGCTCGACTGCCGAGGGGATAGGGGCCAGACCCACGGGCTCAGAGGCCGAGACCCGCGCCGCCGCCTGGATCCAGGACCATCTGGCCGGCTGGGGTTACGAGGTGCAAAACCAGCCGTTCACCTACACCAAAAGCGGTGCCAGCAAAAACTCCCAGAACCTCATCGCCGAGCTCAAGGGCCAGAGCGACAAGGTGATCCTGATCGGCGCCCACTACGACAGCACGGGCGACAAGAAGGGTTCTGAAGGGGCGACCGACAACGGCGCCGGCGTCGCGGCCCTGCTGGCGGTCGCCGAGGCGCTCAAGGGGCAGACCCTGCCCTACACGGTACGCTTCGCCTTCTTCGGCGCGGAGGAGAACGGCCTCAACGGCTCCAAGGCCTATGCGGCCAGCCTCGACAGTACCGCCATTGCCCGCCTGCTGGCCATGGTGAACTACGACACCATAGCCGGGGGCGACATCGTCTACGTCCACTCGGCCCACTCCGACGTGGCCGAGTACAACTGCGCCGATCCGAGCCGCTACAGCTTCGATCCCAAGGTGCGGGATCGCCTGCTGGCCGTCTCCAAACTGACCGCCACCCCATTTGCCATCCACCCCAGCTACGCAGGCTATCCGGAAGGGGAGACCGGCAGCTGGTCGGATCATGCGCCGTTTGCCTGCCTGGGGGTGCCCATCGCCTACGTGGAGGCCACCAACTTCACCATCAACGGGGCGGATGGCTATGACGGCTACTCCCAGACCACCAACCCGGCGCTGTGGGACTGCTATGACGACGCAACCAAGAGCGCCTGCGACCGGGACAGCGAGACCCAGTGGGGCAAGATCTGGCATACCCAGTACGACCGCCTCGACAAGATGGCCGAGCTGTTCCCGGGCCGGGTGGAGCAACAGCTCAGCGCCAACACGGATCTGATGATCCGCTTCCTCAAGGAGCCGGGTCTGTAACGCCGGCAACTCGTCAATG
Organism: Aeromonas piscicola; assembly: GCF_000820005.1. Lineage (GTDB taxonomy): Bacteria > Pseudomonadota > Gammaproteobacteria > Enterobacterales > Aeromonadaceae > Aeromonas > Aeromonas piscicola. The sequence goes on from NZ_CDBL01000069.1 coordinate 41,326, forward strand.
GCGCGCGCGGGCCCGGCACCAATTCAGGGCTTTTTTGCGCTCCACGGCCGCCCCCGGCCGATAAAATTCGGGCAGGTGCCAAACCTGCCCTTTTTTATCGATTTTTGTTACAGCCATTGCCTCATTTTTTAAATCTGATACAAACGGATAACTTGGCGGTCGAATGGAGCGACCGCTCACCACGCCAGAGAGAATCCTATGCAGCCGTTTTTTGCCCAGCGCTTCGAGAAGGTAGAGCCTTCCTTTATTCGCGAGATCCTCAAGGTCGCCGCCAATCCGGAGATCATCTCCTTTGCCGGTGGTCTGCCCAATCCGCACCTGTTCCCGGTCAAGGCCATCGACCAGGCCTGCCAGGACGTGCTGCGCGAGCAAGGGGCCGCCGCCCTGCAGTATGCCGCCACCGAGGGCTTCGCCCCCCTGCGCCAGTACATAGCCGACCGCTATCTGGCCCGCCACGGCATGCGCGTCAACCCGGACAACATCCTCATCACCAGCGGATCCCAGCAGGCGCTGGATCTGCTGGGCAAGGTGCTGATCGACGAGGGCCAGGATCTCATCATTGAAGAGCCGGGTTACCTCGGCGCCATCCAGGCCTTCTCCGTCTATCAACCCGCCTTCAAACCCATCACGCTGGGGGAAGAGGGACTGGATCTGGCGGCGCTGGATGCGCTGCTGGCCAGCGGCTCCAACGCCAAGCTGCTCTACGGCGTGCCCAACTTCCAGAACCCGAGCGGCGTCTCCTACAGCCGCGCCAACCGCGAGGCGCTGGCCGAGCGGCTGGTCAGCCACGAGCTGCTGATGGTGGAAGACGACCCCTATGGCGAGCTGCGCTTCGAGGGCGAACACCTGCCCCCCATCGCCAAGCTGGCGCCGAACAATACTGTGCTGCTCGGTTCCTTCTCCAAGACAGTGGTGCCCGCCTTCCGGCTGGGCTGGATGCTGGTGCCGGACTGGCTGCGCAAGAAGGTCACCATCGCCAAGCAGGCTACCGACCTGCACAGCAACGCCTTCAGCCAGCAGGTGCTGCACCGCTTCCTGATCGACAACTCGCTGGATGCCCATCTGGAGAAGATCAAGGAGGTCTATGGCCGCCAGCGCGCCGCCATGGAGGCCGCCCTGGCCCGTCACTGCCCGCCCGGCGTGACCTACACCAGGCCGGAAGGGGGCATGTTCCTCTGGCTGACCCTGCCCGCCAGCGTCAGCGCCATGGCGCTGTTTGACGAGGCAATCAAGGAGAAGGTGGCCTTCGTGCCCGGCGCGCCCTTCTATGTGCGCCCCGAGATCCAGAACACCTTGCGGCTGAGCTTCTCCTGCGTGGACGAGGCCACCATAGAGGAGGGGGTCAAGCGACTGACCCGTGCCCTCGCCCGCATGCTCTGACGAGTCACGGCATGAAAAAAACCAGCGACCTCGGTCGCTGGTTTTTTTATGTCCCGCCCTGCGGGGAGCCGGAGCGCTCAGGCGCCAAGCGCGCTGGCGAACGCCTTCATCGGCATGGGACGGCCATAGAGATAGCCCTGCAGGAAGGTCACCTGACGCGCCCTCAGGTAAGCGGCCTGCACCTCGTTCTCCACCCCTTCGGCAACCAGCAGCAAACCGAGCCGGGTCGCCAGGTCAATGACGTTCTCGACGATGTGGCTGGAGAGCGCGTCCGAGCCGATCATGCCGACGAAGCTCTGATCGATCTTGAGAAAGTCGACCTGGAACTGCTGCAGATAGGTGAGGCTGGAATGGCCGGTACCAAAGTCATCGATGGCGATGAAGACCCCCAGCTGGTGCAGCTCGGCAAAGAGCCGGTCCGTCACCTCGTCCGCCACTATCAGCTCCCGTTCGGTCAGCTCCAGCACCAGCTTGATGGGGTTCTCACGAAACGCGTTGATGAAGTCGCGGCAATCCGCCACCAGGCTCAGATCCTTGCAGTGGCTGGCGCTGATGTTGAAGCCAAAGTGAAATCCCCTGGGCAGGGTATGCACCATACCGGCAAACTTATCGCGCACCTGCTCCATCAGTAGCCGGGTCATGGGCACTATCAGGCCGCTGTCTTCCGCCAGCGGAATGAAGCGATCCGGCGAGATCAGTCCCTGACGGGGATGCTGCCAGCGCATCAGCACCTCGCAGCCGCACCAGTGCGCGTCGTCACCCGTCACCACGGGTTGCAGATAGGGAATGAACTCCCGCTGATCCAGCGCCCGCCGCAGCTCTTACGAGGGGGACGTCGAGCGGCCGGTCAGCCAGAATACGCCAACCCCCACCAGTATGCCCAGCAGGGGATAGATGATGATGCTGGCCTTGGAGTAGTGCCAGATGTGGCTGCCGTACTCATCGTGAGACAGGTCTGTGACCACCCGGTATTGATACTTCTTCGATACCTGTTCCAGATAGCCTTGTGTTTTGGGCGGGATCTCCTCGCTCACTATGCCGCTGGCCAGCATGACCTGCGACCCCACCACCAGCGCCAGCGGCGAATTGCGGCTCAGCATGTCGAGAATATTATGCAGATAGTAGCCATCCACCCCGACCAGCACGCTGTAATCCCCCACCGCCTGCCGATAGACAACCAGCGGCCGATCCGGCGTCACCGGGTTGCCCCGCATCAGGTCGAGCTGACCACCGGCATAGTCGGCCAGCGCAAAGGGGCCGCTATAGGCGCCGTAGAGGGAAGAGCAATAGATGGTCTCTCCCCTGGCCAGGTTGACGGTGCGCACATCCGGCACAGTCGCCACCTGATCCCGCAGCCCCTGTACCACCTCGGCGCAAGGTCGCCCCACACCGCCCTGAACCATGGACGCAGCCTGATGGGCATTGTCCAGGGTACGGTCAAACATGCGTCTGGCATGCAGCAGCCGCTCCTCGGCATCCTGCTTCATGCCAGAGAAGGTCTGCCATGAGATGATCAGCACCCCCAGCAGCACGGGAAGCAGACTCGCCAGCAGGGATGCCCCCAGCCGGGTGTAGAACTGGCGTAACCTTAAACGACGAAATGGCATGGTCATCCTCACGGCAACGGCGAAAAAGCGGGCAAGTCTACTACTCTCCGCCCCCCTGACAAGTCATTCTGATACAGGCAACAGCAAGAAAGTTTGGCCTGATTGGCACCGAACCTCGTCGAAACAGGGCTTGCAGCCACATCTTCAACGGCTCTGGAGCCTGACATCCTTGCCTCGCCCCCTCACCCCCAGGCACGGTTCAGGCCTGGCTCACCTCTGCGCTGTGAAGATTATAATCTTTGCAAAAACAGTTGCTTGTTCATCTTGCGCCAGCCCACTAGAGTAGAGCCAACAGCGTCAGGGAGTCTGGACATGAAAATACTGATCACGGGAGGAACCGGTTTTATCGGCCGCCGTCTGGTGGCCCATCTCAAGGTCAACCACGAGGTGGTGGTGCTGACCCGTCAAGGGAGCCGCGCCTATGAACTGCTCGGCCACGACGTCAAGCTGCTCGACAATCTGGATCGGCTCGACGACCTCAACGACGTGGATGCCGTCATCAACCTGGCGGGAGAGCCCATCGCCTCCGGACGCTGGAGCGAGCAACGCAAGCAGCTGCTGTGTGACAGCCGCTGGCTGCTGACCGAACAGCTGGTCGATCTCATCAAGCTCTCCAGCACGCCGCCCAGAGTGCTGATCAATGCCTCCGCCATCGGCTGGTATGGCAGGCAGGGGGATGCCCCGCTGGACGAGCAGTGCCAAACGCCCCACGACGAGTTCACCCACCAACTCTGCCAGCAGTGGGAAACCCTGGCCCGCGAGGCCCGCAGCAACCGCACCCGGGTCTGCATAGTGCGCATCGGGCTGGTGCTCGGCACCGATGGCGGCGCCCTGCCCAGGATGCTGACCCCCTATCGACTCGGCCTCGGCGGCCCCATGGGATCGGGCCAGCAGATCATGAGCTGGATCCACATTCAGGATCTGGTGCGCGCCATGCTGTTCCTGCTGGAGCACGGCGAGTGTGACGGCATCTTCAACGGCACGGCGCCACAGCCGGTCAGCAATCGCGAGTTCAGCCAGCGTCTGGCCAGCGCCCTGCATCGACCACACATCTTCTTCGTGCCGGTCCCCCTGCTGCAGCTGCTGATGGGCGAGGCGGCCGACTTGCTGCTCACCGGCCAGAAGGTGCTGCCCGCTCGCCTGCAAGAGGCCGGCTTTCACTTCACCTACCCAGACCTGCCCCAGGCCCTCGCCAATCTGTTGAGTTCTCCCCGCTAACCAGGCAACCGGATAGCAATCAGCCCGGCCATTGGCCGGGCTGATCCGTTATTGCGCCTCGCGGCATCCGCGCAGGATGGTGTGATTACAACAGGCCCTGACCCAGACCACGCAGCCGATCGCTCAGGGTGCCCGCCAGCAACTGGCGCTGCATGCCCTGCCCCGCCAGCGTCACCAGCAGGGCGCCCAGCAAGGGCAGGCCAGCCCAGATGGCCCAGTGGAACTGCCACTGCCCCTCGAACCACCACCACTGCAGACCGAAGGAGCAGAGCTCGACCACCATGGCGGCGCACAGCCCCGCCAGCAGACCGCTGGCGACCAGCTCCCAGCGCAGCATCTTCTTGAGCAGCTCGCTGCTGGCCCCCAGGGTGCGCATCAGCAACAGCTCGCGGCGGCGGTGGGCCATGCTGGCCTGGGTCTGGGTCAGCAGCACCAGCAGCGCCGCCACCGTCACCAGCCCCAGCATCAGCCCCAACGCCCGGCTCACCTGCTCAGACACGGCCGTCAGCCGCACGATCAGATCGTCCACATCGATGAGGCTCACTGTGGGGTGTCTGCGGATCAGCTCCACCTCCGCCACCCGCCCCTGCTCCGGCAGCCGATAGCTGCCGAGCCAGGTCTGGGAGAAGGGGGCCAGCACGTCCGGCGAGAAGATCATGTAGAAGTTGGGCCGCATGTTGTCCCACTTGATGGCCCGCAGGCTGGTCACCTGCGCCTTGAAGCTGCGCCCCTCTATGGTGAAACCCAGGGTATCGCCGAGCGCTATGTCGAGCCGCTTGGCCAGATCCTTGTCCACCGACACCTGGCCGGGGCCATCCAGCCAGCGCCCCGCGGTCAGGGTATTATCCGGCGGCAGGCCGGTGGTGGTGGTGAAGTTGAGCTCGCGGTTCACCCCTTCACGGCCATCCTCGTCGCTGTCTCGCACCGCCTCGCTGGCGATGCTGACCAGCCTGCCCCGCACCATGGGATAGAAATCCGAGGTCAGGGCGCCAGCACCGTGCAGATCGGCCAAGATCCCCTCCCGCTCGTGGTCGGCTATGTTGACCAGAAAGCGGTTGGGGGCATCCGCCGGCAGGCGGGCGGAAAACTCGTCGAGCAGGTCGACCCGCACCGCCCACAGCAGACCGAACAGCATGAGCGCCAGCGCGAAGCCCGCCAGCTGGAACAGGCCGCTGCCGCGCTCGCGGGAGAGGTGACTGATGGCCAGACGCAGCGCATGGGGGCCCTTGACCCGGCGACCAAACCGCAGCAGCAGGGAAGCGATCAGCGCCAGCAGACCCATCAGCAGGCCCATGCCGCCGATCAGCCCCAACGCCAGGGTCACATCGGCGGTAAAGCCCCACACCAGACCAAACAGGCCGAGCAGGGCGACCGGCAGAGCCAGCCAGGGGGGAATGCCCGCCTCCAGCTCGCGGCGCAGCACCCGCAGCGGTGGCACCTTGAGCAGACGCAGGAAGGGTACGAAGGCCAGCAGCAGGGTGATGAAGAAGGCAACCGCCAGACCGAGGGCAAAGGGTCGCCACGACGGCGGTGGCAGATCGGCCGGCAGCAGGTTGCCCAGCAGATGCAGGGTCAGCCACTGCATGGCACTGCCCGCCACCAGACCGATGAACGCCCCCGCCAACGTCAGGGAGAACAGCAGGGTGCCCATCAGTTGCCAGAGCGTGCGACGGGAAGCCCCCAGCGTCTTGAGCAGCGCCACCATGTTGGTCTGGCGCTCGGCGAAGTGGCGCACCGCTATGCCCATGGCCAGCGCCCCCAGCAGCACTCCGGCCAGGGAGGCGAGCCGGAAGAAGCGCTCGGCATTGGCCAGTGAACGCCCCACCTGGGAGCCCTGATCGTCCGGCTTGATCAGCTTCTGCCCCGCTTTGAGCTTGGGCCTGAGCCAGCGCTCATAGCTGGCAACGTCCTCGCGTGCCCCCTTGAACAGGTAGCGCCACTGCTGACGACTGCCTGGCAGCAGGGCGCCGGTCGCCTCTATGTCGGCACTGTGGATCAGGGCCCTGGGCGCCAGCAGGAAGGGACTGAAGCCCTGATCCGGCTCCTGCCCCAGTTCACCCGCCACCTTGAGGAGGGTGTTGCCCACCTCCAGCTCATCGCCAATTTTCGCCTCCAGCAGCTGCATCACCCGGGCCGAGAGCCAAATCTCGCCGGGTGCCGGCGCGCGCTGAGGGCTAAGCTCCAGCTTGCCGTAGAAGGGAAAATCGCTCGGCACGGCCCGGATGGAGGCCAGCTGCAACGCATCGCCATGAAACAGCATGCTGTTGAAGCTGACCGTGGTCTGCACCGACAGGCCCGCTTTTTCCGCCTGCTTGAGCCAGGCGGCCGGGGCTGGCGTGGCGGAACGCAGCGCCCGATCGGCGCCGATAAAGTCACGCCCCGAGGCCTTGAGCCCCGCATCCAGCCGGTCCGCTACCAGGGCCACGCTCAGCACGCAGGCCACACTCAATGCCAGCGCCAGCACGAACCAGCGCAGCTCGCCGTTGAAGCCTTCCCGCCGCAACAGCTTTACACCCAATCGCCACCGACTCATAGCAGCTCCCTGACTCGGGAGGCCGCGACGGTGCCGGATGCTGGCGCATCGGCCTCCAGTCGCCCCGCCGCCATCACCAGTTGCCGCTGGCAACGCTGGGCCAACTCGTGGTCATGGGTGACCACCACGAGCGTGGTGCCGTGCTCGCGATTGAGCTGGAACAAGAGTTCGATCACCGTCTCCCCCGTCTTGCTGTCCAGATTGCCGGTCGGCTCATCGGCCAACAGCAAGCTGGGCCTTGTCATGAAGGCACGCGCGATGGCGACCCGCTGCTGTTCACCGCCGGAGAGACGCGGCGGCAGATGGTGCAGCCGCTCACTGAGCCCCACCGCCGCCAGCAACTCGCGTGCCCTCGGCTCGCAACGGGTCTCGCCACGCAGCTCGGCGGGCAGCATGACGTTCTCCAGCGCGCTCAGGGTGGGCAGCAGCAGGAAGGACTGAAAGATGAAGCCCACCTGCTCGGCACGCAGGCGGGCGCGGCCCTCTTCGTCCAGCTGCACCAGCGACTGGCCGAGGATCTCTATATCCCCCTGGCTCGGCAGATCCAGCCCGGCCAGCAGCCCCAGCAGGGTGGATTTGCCGGAGCCGGAGGCCCCGACCAGCGCCAGGGTCTCGCCGGTATTGACTTGCAGGTCGATCCCTTCAAGGATGGTGAGGCTTTCCTGGCCCAGGCGAACGGTTTTGCCCAGACCCTTGACGACAATGATGGGAGTTGAACTCATGATGCGTTTCCTGTTTACCCGGGTCAAAAAGTGGGGAGTGAACCCGTGATGTCTATCCTGCTCACCCAGGCAGTGAATGACAATGCATGCCGGGTGTTGGCATCATCACACGTATCCCCTTTGCCCGGGTCCTTGATGACAATGAATGATGGGAGTTGAATGCATGACACGTTTCCTCTTCGCCTTGTGTTGCCTGGTTTCATCGGTACAGGCCCAGACCCTGCTGGTGCTGGGCGACAGCCTGAGCGCTGGCTATCAAATGCCGGCGGAGCAGAGCTGGCCTGCCCTGCTCAATCAGAAATGGCAGCAGCAGGGCGGCGAGCACCAGCTGGTCAACGCCAGCATCAGCGGTGAGACCACACAGGGTGCCCTGACCCGCCTGCCCGCCCTGCTCAAGGAGCATCAACCGGACTGGGTGCTGATCGAACTGGGTGGCAACGACGGGCTGCGCGGGTTCGCACCTGCCATCACCCGTGACAATCTGACCAAGATGGTGGCCTTGACCAAGGCGCAGCAGGTGAAAACCGTGCTGACCCAGATCCAGCTACCCCGCAATTACGGGGCCCGCTACCTGCGCCAGTTCGAGCAGATCTTCCCCGAGCTGGCTGCTGCCAACCAGCTGCCGCTGATGCCCTTCTTCATGGATGATATTGCGCTGCGCCCTGAACTTATGATGAACGATGGTATCCACCCCACGGCCGCAGCCCAGCCGCAGATCCGTGACCGGGTCGCCAGCTTTATCGAGCCCCTGCTGACCCAGTAACGTCCCAATCGCATACGCAGAAAAGAGCCCTGTCGGCCCAAAACAAAGATCCCGCCGAGGCGGGATCTTTGTTTGCATGAGCATCAGCGTTCCAGTATCTGGCGAAGCCGCTCCTGGGCCACCCCGACCAGCAGGTCTGGCTGGAATTTGGAGATGAAGCGGTCACACCCCACCTTCTTGACCATGGCTTCGTTGAAGTTGCCACTCAGGGAGGTATTGAGGGTGATGAAGAGATCGGACATGCGGGCATCGCTGCGGATCTCGTGGGTCAGCCGGTAGCCATCCATCTCCGGCATCTCTGCATCCGTGATCATCAGCAGGATCTCGTCAGTCACCTTCTTGCCCGCATCGCACCACCCCTTGAGCAGATTGAGCGCCTGCAGGCCATCCTGGCACTCGATCACTTCCAGACCCAGCTGACCCAGGGTTTCCCGCACCAGATTGCGGGCCGTGCTGGAGTCATCGACGATGAGCACCTTGCGACCATGCATCTCGGGCAGTATCTCCCGATCCAGCACCTCTTCCGAGATGCGGATGTCATAGGTGATGATCTCGGCCAGCACCTTCTCCACGTCGATGATCTCGACGATCTGGTCGACGCCGTCCTCGGGAATGCGGGTAATGGCGGTCAGATAGTTCGCCCGCCCGGCGGAGCGCGGCGGCGGCAGTATGTCCTTCCAGGTCATGTTGACGATATGGGCCACCTGCCCCACCAGGAAGCCCTGAATGGTACGGTTGTACTCTGTGATGATGAGGTTGGACTCGCTGTCGATGGGCATGGCGCGCATACCGATGGCGCTACGCAGGTTGATTACCGGGATCGAGGTGCCACGGATGTTGGCCACCCCGCTGATGTTGTGGTGCGCCCCCGGCATCTTGTTGAGATGGGGCAGCTTGACCACTTCCCGCACCTTGAACACGTTGATAGCAAACAGCTGTCGGGATCCCAAACGGAACATCAACAACTCCAGACGGTTCTCCCCTACCAGCTGGGTACGTTGATCCACTGAATCCAATATGCTCGCCATATAAAGCCCTTACGTCCGTTTCCCGAGTCTCGCCATAGTATAGAAGGGTCAGAATCCCAACACGACCCGTATTCTTATCCTATGTCGGCAAGATGATGACTGAACTTGATGAAAAAAAGCGAGATTCGGCTCAAGGCCGGACTCTCTTCACACTTATCAATAGCAAACTGGCCGCTCGACCGCACCCAGGGCTGCCTGTGTGGGGCACTTCCTTGATATCCGAGGCAAAAGCACCGCCATCAGCATCCATACCCCCGATAACCAGCCATAAAAAAAGCGGCAGATTGCTCTGCCGCTTGTTGCGCTGCCCTGACGGGATTACTTGTCGATATCCAGCAGATTGTTGCTCAGCATGTAGTCGATCACCTGGGAAGAGGTGGACGCCGCGCTGCCGGTGAGGCTGTCGAACGTGTGGTTCATCAGCACTATCTCCTGAGTCACCGGGGCCGTGCTGGTCTCCTTGACCTGCAAGTGCACCCCCTCGCTGTCCTGGAACACAGAGAGCAGGCTCTTCAGATCAGTCTGGTTGTGGGAACCATCGTGATCCAGCAGATCGCTCAGATCCAGCTTGTCACCCTCAGCCTTGGAGAAGTCGACCACGTAATCCTTGGCGATGGCGCCTGCCGTGGTATCCCCCTGCTGCCAGGTGAATATATCGGCCCCCGCATCCCCCTTGAGGATGTCGTTGCCCAGACCACCGACCAGAATGTCGTTGCCCAGACCGCCGCTCAGGGTGTCGTTGCCAGCGCCACCATACAGGGTATCGTTGCCGCTACCACCATAGAGCTGGTCATCGCCCAGACCGCCGAGCAGCATGTCGTCACCGGCACCGCCGAACAGTATGTCGTTGCCGGCACCACCATCCAGAATGTCGTTGCCACCCTGACCGAACAGAATGTCATTACCATCCCCGCCGATCAGCACATCCGCCTTGTCATTGGTGGAGGACTGATCGAAGTCGGCTGCATGGCCCGTGATGTAGTCATGAACCTGGGCATCGGTCACAGAACCGGCACTCAGCTTGCCAGCCACGTACTGCTTGATGGCCGCGTAGCCTTCTCCGTTGATACCGGCGAAGTGAACCGCATCACCGAACAGGATATCGTCACCGGCACCGCCATCGATCCGGTCACTGCCCGGCAAGTTGTTCACCGAAGTACCCAAGATAGCGTTGGCCAGATCGTTGGCAGACACGTTGGACTGCACGATCTGGTCACTGTCAAACAGCTTCAGGGTATCGATGGAGACGTTACTGCCAATCCCGATGGCCTCCAGCGTCACACCATTGGCGAGCAGGAGTGGCAACACGGCAAGTGCATTTTGCAACGCCCAATAATTGTTGTCGTAGGAAGTCGAAATCTCGAAGGTACCGTCCCCTTGCGCCTTCAGAGTACCGATGGGCATCGAGCCCCACTTGTTGTTATTGCCCTGCGACCACTGCTGAACCCTACCATTGGCATCGATCAGAACCCTGTTGCTGCCACCTATGTTGGCGTAGAAGACTTCACCCGGCACATAGTTGTTGACGTTGACGAACGAATCGAGACGCTCGTTGGTCTTCGTATTCACGATAGGATTGGTGTCTTCATAGTCGTAATAGGTGTTGGGGGCTCCATCGGTAATGAAGTATGCCAAGTTCTTCGAATTGGTGTTGTTCTTGGCTGTGTCGCTGTTGAACCAGTTGGAGGTAGTCTTGAGTGCATCCTCGTAGTTGGTCGCCCCACCATTCCAATAACTTCCATCCATGCTGTCGATCACTGTCTGCAGCTTGGTCAAGACATTCGGATCCTTCAGATCCACGCTGATGGACTTGTTGGCCTGACTGTCGAAGTCCACCAGGAAGATGTTGACCTTGCCCGCGCCCTCAGTTCCAGCACTGGTCTTGAGTGTTGCAAATACCTGAGCCAGCTGGCTCTTGATGGTATTCATGGCACTGGTGCCGATACTGCCCGAGCTGTCGACCATAAAGGCGATGTTGTAGTTCTGGCCTGGCAGCACAACGCTGCCGTCCAGGTCGCCGACCACGATATTGTGCTCACTGCCGTAGACGCGGTTTTGATCGCCCGGCTCCCCTTCGGTGGGGAGGAAGTAGCTCATGCGGATCGAATCCTGATCCGATGCGCTGCTGGTCTGGTCGGTCACCACCTCCTTGGCGATGGCCTCCACCTTGAGGTCAAACTGACCCGCATTGCTGCCCGGCACCCGCAGGGTCAGACCGGTCAGCTTGACGTCCAGCGCACTCTGGTTCCAAAGGCCAGTAAGCGTCAACTTGCCATCCGCACCGACGGTTCCCAGCGCAGTGCCGCCCTGATACAGGGTCGCACCACTCGGCATTCCGCTCAGCACCAGGCTGTCGAGCTGCTCACTGCCATCTCGATCGGCAAGGGAGGCACTGATCTCGAGGGGATAATCCACCACGCTGGGCTGTACTGCCGTCAAAGTGCCATCGGTCTGGTTAAACTGGTAGATACCGTCATCAAACTGAACCAGCTCGATATCGTAGAGCGACTTGCTGATGGTGGTGCCATTCTCCTTCACCAGGAAGTTGAAGCCGCCATCACTTCTGCGCTCGATGACATAGTTGGCGCGCGAGCCCATCAGTACGGCCAGGTCTGTACCTGCGCCGCCAAACAGGGTGTCACCACCCAGCCCGGCCACCAGAATGTCGTTGCCCACGCCGCCATCAAGCGTATCGCCCGAGACAGAGTTGCCACCGACCAGCACGTCATTGCCCAGGCCACCGATGAAGTGATCACCACCACCCTTCACGCTGACGATATAGTCGTTACCGTTGCCGCCCACCACCTGATCCGGGCTGGAGGTACTGTCGGTCAGGCTATTGGTGATGTCGAAGCTGCCCTTGTTGAAGTTGCCGCTCTGGAACGCACCGGTCGAGATACCGGACGACGGGTATTGGGTATAGAGCGGTATGCCATTGCCGGTCAGGCTGATATCCACCACAGGTTTGTCAGCCACGGCAGCGATGTCGATCACCAGCTTGCCTGAGTTGCTCAGGTTGGCACCGTCGCTGATCTGGTAACCCAGGCTGGCGTAGTCCCCTTGCTGGTTGCCCGTGGTCGCACCGTTGCCATTGACGGCACTGGTGCTGGATTCATTGAGACCGGGTACAAAGCGCAGATGGCCACTGTCGATATCAGCGTAGGAGATGAGATCCCCCGCCTTCACGGCAATCCACTGACCGGCCGCATTGAGATACTCCAGCTTGCCATTTTGCGGCAGGGTATTGATCTGCACGCTCAGATCAGACGCGGCCTGATCATCGCTGGCACCAAACTGGGACCACTTCAGTACCAGCGGCGTGTCTTCCGTCCCGGCACTGTGACCACCCGTGGTCACAGGAGCACGGTCGTTGTCGATGATGGTACCCGTGCCGTTCTGGCCACCCACGGTCACCGTCAGGGTCTCGTTCGCCTCGACCAGGCGATCGTTCACAGTCGGTATGGTCACGGTAAAGCCGGATACCCCGGCCGGCACAGTGATCTTGCCGGTGGCGCTGTTGTAGGTCACCCCATTGCTGAACTGGGCTGTGCCCCAATCAAGGCTGGAAGCCGGGTTGCTACCGCTGCCCCCAATGGCGAAGTCATACTGGGTAGCCTCCTGGGTCGCGTCAGACAGGGCCACCGTATGCAGCAGATTGCCGCCTTCCACTGTGTTCTCACTGGACACCGACTGCACTATCGGAGTGAATAGTGGCTTGGTCGCGAAAGAGCCCAGGCTGGAATCGCCATCCGCATCCACCACCTTGATCTGGAAGTCGATGTCGCCGTCTCCCAGCGGCCTGGACATATTCTGGTACTGGAAGAACTCCCACTTGCCGGTGGCCGGAGTAAATTCCAGACGGAACACCAGGGTGCCATCGCTGGCCTTACCTATCAGGGTATTGGCCGACTCCATGGTGGTGGTGATCAGCTTGCCGGTGGCAGTGGTCAGCCCGGTCTCGTTGGAGCCAAGCAGCTGCATATAGCCCTTGCCATCTGCCCCCCACTGCGGAGTGACGGAGCCGGAACCGTAAGCGATGGCTGGCGCCGTGGTGGCACCGAGGAACTCGATGCTCTTCACGGTGAAGTCGCTGTTGTCGGCGTACAGACCGTTACCATTGTTGGTGGCCTTGATGACCATGGTATCGAAGCCACCCTGCTGCACCTGGAAATTGCCCGCATAGTCGCCACCCGCAGCATTGGAGCTGAAGGTCTGGGTGCCGATCAACACGCCACCGCGATAAAACTCGACCACGCCGCTCTCCAGCTCGCCACCAAACATCTGGCTGAACTTGATATTGGCGCCATAGGCAACCTTGCCCGCATCCAGCTTGATGGTGAGCTGCTCGGAAGCCGAGGTGCCATTTGCAAAGTGGCGGAAATCAACTTCGTTGGGGAGGTTGTGATTGGGCGAGCCCACGCTGGAGACCCCCAGCCCGGAGCTGGAGCCATTGACATTGGCCGTGACCAGCGCCGAGCTGGTTGACGAGGCAAAGCCCAGCGCCGTGATGCTGAAGCCTGACACGTTCAGGGTCGTCTGATTGCTGCCACTGTACTTGGTCAGATCAAACAGGCCGGTCAGGGTGTCAGGAATATTGGTCTTGATGACGGATACGGCCGCGGCATCGCCAGCGATAGGCGCATCATCCTCGACTGTGACATTCAGCTTGCCTGTGGTCGTGCCATTGCTATCGGAGACCTTGACGTCCAGCTGGAACGACAGGGAATCCTCCTGGCCCTTGACCGGGTGGTCAAGCGGCGCCTTGAGGGTCAGATCATAGGCCCAATCGCCCTTGCCGCTGGCGTTCGGTGCGGTCAGTTTGACCTCGACCACCGCCTTGTAGCCGTCGCTTCCCAGAGTGCCGGTATAACCAACCAGCGTCTTGCTGCCGGCATCCCAGCTCCACTTCACCTCGGCGCCACCGGAGGTCAGCCCTGCCGGTCCACCCAGTGAAACAGCCACGCTGCTGCTGTCCACATCACCGACGGAGATAGTGCCAGACATGCTCTTGGCATCCGTGGTATCCGGGTTGCCACTGTTATCGACTATGCCGTTGGGCAAGCCCTCTTCGGAAACAGTTGCACCATTGGAGATAGACAAGGTTGGCAAGTCATTGGTGCCGTTGATCACCACTGTCACTGTGTGCGTGGTGCCATCCACTGACTGCACGGTGAAGTTCTC
>NZ_CDBL01000069.1:56087-56498 GCF_000820005.1 Aeromonas piscicola
GGCGATGGACAGGTTGCCCAAGGCGCCCGCACTGGCCACGCCCGCCCCGACCACAAACTTGGCCTGACCCTGATCTGCATCGCTCACGGTCAGCACGCCAGTGTCGGTCAGCTTGCCACTCACCACGTTCAGATCTTCGGTCACTGCACCCCGGTCATCGCCCGCCACCACGGCACCGTCATTGACGCCGGTGATGGTGATGGTCACGGTGTGCGTGGTGCCGTCCACCGACTGCACGGTGAAGTTCTCGACACGGGTTTCACCCAGGCCCAGGTACTGCACCTTGCTGTTGTCGACGTTGTAGCTCCAGGTGCCGTTTTCGGCGATGGACAGGTTGCCCAGGGCGCCATTGCTGGCCACGCCGTTGCCGGCCACAAACTTGGCCTCATCGGCCCCGTCCACGTCGGTCAC
>NZ_CDBL01000070.1:0-288 GCF_000820005.1 Aeromonas piscicola
AACCGCCAGACCGAGGGCAAGCTGATGGCGGACTGGCTGGTGAAGAAGGGCATAGACCGCTCGCGCATCATAGAGGAGAACTACGCCACCAGCACGGTGGAGAACGCCCTCTACAGCGGCTACGCCCTCGCCCGCCACCAGATCCAGTAAGCGAGCTGCTCGGCATCTACCGCGATGCGCTGCGCACCTATGGCCTGTGGAGCTATCGCTCGGCCCCGCTGATAGAACGCTGATCACATCGGGTCGGCCGGACCGTTCACCGAGCACCAGACCCGCCAATATGGCGGG
>NZ_CDBL01000070.1:596-1071 GCF_000820005.1 Aeromonas piscicola
CCCCGCCAATATGGCGGGTCTTTATTATTGCCAGCAATATAACTCGTTCAATATTCATAAATCGGGCAAGCATAGTCATAAACCTCTCTTGAATGCGGATAATATCGCCTGCCATTGCCAAGTCATGAATATCAATTTCTCATATTGAGATATATAAACAACCGCATTGCGTTACCGTTATTTTTCTAAGAACCATAACTCATCACCCATATATTTTTATTCTTTCATTGTCGCCCGGATAAATGGAAATACTGCTGCTCCATTACCCCGATACGGAGCAGTACCATGACAGGAAAAGGATATTCCCTCTGGCTGGCGGCCCTCGCCATCATCAGTTTGCAGGCCAACGCCGTCGAGGTGACGGTGGCCTACCAGACCTCCGCCGAGCCGGCCAAGGTGGCCCAGGCCGACAACACCTTTGCCCGCGACAGCGGCGCCGAGGTGAAGTGGCTCAAGTTTGACAGTGGCGCCAGCG
>NZ_CDBL01000071.1 GCF_000820005.1 Aeromonas piscicola
GTCGCCACCGCTGCTGTCGCTGCCGCCACTGCTGTCGCTGCCGCCACTGCTGTCGCCACCACCACCGCTGTCGCCACCACCGCTGTCGCCACCACCGCCGCTGTCGCCACCACCGCCGCTGTCGCTACCACCGCTGCTGTCGCTACCACCGCCGCTGTCGCCACCACCGCCGCTGTCGCTACCGCCACTGCTGCCGCCACCACCACCGCTGTCGCTACCACCGCCGCTGTCGCTGCCACCGCCGCTGTTGCTACCACCACCGCTGTCGCCATCCTTGTTGTGAACGATCAGCGAGTTGGCGATATAGCTGTGGCTGCCATCGAGGATCAGGTTGAACAGTGCCGTAGTGGGCGGGGCGTCAATCCAGCAGAGCGACTCCACCAGCAGCTCGCTCGGTTGCGGGGCCAGCGCCAGATTGCCCGCGCTGGCTGCGGCTGCCGGCCAGCCCAGCAGGTGCATGCCGGTAAAGAGTGGCAACACGGCCAGGGCCGGATTCTCTGTGCGGGTCATGGCCGGCGAGATGGCCGCCCAGCCGCGAGAGGTCAGGAAGGGGTGCTCCGCCGTGAAGAAGGGAGCCAGCTGGTTGATCCCGTAGAGCCTGCGCTCCCCCAGCAGCACCCGCTCGATAGCCTGGATCCGGTTGACATGACCATGTTGATCCAGCACTCGTTCACCAGCTTGCAACGTCTCTATGGGACGCTCGCTGCCGTCGGCCATGACGATCCGGGTACCGGCAATGAAGCAGGACTTGGCATGGGCCTGATTCATTTGCCACGCGTTGTGGGTGAAATCATAACTGAATGGGGTAGCAAACAGGGCCAATACAATGGCCGATCCCACCAGCAATCTGCGCTGGCTGGGCTTGAAAGAGGTCAGTGGCATGGGGGACTCCTTGTCCGGCAGGGTTCACGCAATCAAGTATAGAGTGACCCTATGGCGGAGCCGGGGTGAGCCTTTGACAAACAAAGTCGCGTGGAAAAACGATTGGCGTCCGCCATAAAAGTGCGTAAAATCGCATACTCGATGCTTGTAGCAACGAATCCCGCCTAAAAAGCCAGTTTCATGCCCTCCCCAAGCAGTAAAAGGTAACGAATGACGCCAAGTGGCTCATTTCACGCCTTGAAAGCGTCTTGTGATAACTGAAAAGTGTCAAATATCCCTGTCAGTTATCAAAAAATTAAGGACATCCATGTTTTCCTTAGTCAAGCAAAGTGTCGCCGGGCTGCAAATCCTGTTTGTCGCCTTCGGTGCCATGGTTCTGGTGCCCCTGCTCACCGGACTGAACCCCTCCATGGCCCTGCTTGGCGCTGGTGTGGGCACCCTGCTGTTCCAGCTCTGCACTCGCCGCCAGGTCCCGATTTTCCTCGGTTCCAGCTTTGCCTTCATCGCCCCCATCATCTACGCCACCCAGACCTGGGGACTGCCGTCCACCATGTTTGGCTTGTTTGCCGCCGGTTTCATGTACTTCATCCTGGCCGCACTCATTCGCGTGCGGGGCATGGGCTTTGTGCACAAGTTGCTGCCGCCCGTGGTGATTGGCCCCGTGATCATGGTGATCGGCCTGTCGGTCGCTCAGGTTGCCTGCAACATGGCGATGGGCCGTGCCGGTGGTGAGCAGGTGGTGCCCGCGGGGACTGCGCTGACGCTGGCGGGCATCTCGCTGGCGGTGACCCTGATTGCTGCCGTGTTCTGCAAGGGCTGGATCAAGCTCATCCCCATACTGTGCGGTGTGATTGCTGGTTACGTTTCGGCGGTGCTGATGGGTCAGGTGAACTTCGACGGCCTGATCAACACCCCCTGGCTGGCGCTGCCTCACTTCGAAACGCCGGAGATCAACTGGGCTGCCGCCCTGTTCATGCTGCCGGTGGCCATAGCCCCCTGTATCGAACACATAGGCGGCGTGCTCGCCATCGGTGGCGTGACCGGGCAGGATTACACCAAGAACCCGGGTCTGCACCGTACCCTGGCCGGTGACGGCATAGGCGTCTGCTTCGCCGGTTTCATCGGTGGCCCACCCGTGACCACCTACGCCGAAGTGACCGGCGCCGTGATGATCACCCGCAACTTCAATCCGGTCACCATGACCTGGGCCGCCGTGTTCGCCATCATTCTGGCCTTCTTCGGCAAGTTCAACGCCCTGCTCACCTCCATCCCCATGCCGGTGATGGGCGGCATCATGCTGCTGCTGTTCGGATCCATCGCCGCCATCGGTCTCAAGACGCTGGTGGAGTCCAAGGTGGATCTGGGGCTGGCCCGCAACATCGCCATCGTGGCCGTGACCCTGACGGTCGGCGTCGGCGCGCTGGAGATGAAGATAGGTGACTTCGCCCTGGCCGGTGTCGGTCTGGCATCGGTTGCCGCCATACTGCTCAACCTGATCCTGCCTGCCAGCGCCGAAGAGGGAGCCATGGAGAGCGCCAAGGACTAAGCAAAAGGTTGCTGTCAGTCACGTAGTGAGGCCACCCCCGGGTGGCCTCACTCATTTCGACCGGTTTCTCGGCGTCACTTGCGCAAGGCCAGCACTCTCACCCACATGGCCCCGTCGCCCACCGGATGGCGCGCGAGCAGCGTCAGCTCGCCGCTGCCCGGATCTATGCGGTGCACGGCGAGCTGGTGGGAGGCTTGCCCGGCCGCCAGCAGATAGCGGCCGCTGTGATCGATGGCAAAGCCGCGCGGCATGGTCTCGGTCGGGAAGTGGGCCAGCGGGGTCAGGCTGCCATCCCGCGCCGCTATGCCAAACAGGGTCAGCAGGCTGCTGGCCCGCTCGCAGCTGTAGAGAAAACTGCCATCCGGCGTGACATGCAGATCCGCCCCCCAGCGCTCTCCCTGATACCCCGCAGGCAGCATGTCCAGGCTCTGTTGCAGATGGATATGGCCATCTGCCTGCCTGTGGTAGCGGTTGATGGTGCAATCGAGCTCGTTCAGGCAGTAGATATCGCCATTGACGGGGTGCAGCGCCAGGTGCCTTGGCCCGGCGCCGTTGGCGGTGTGCAGATCCCCCAGCGGATGGGGCGCCAGCCGCCCCTCGTCGTTCAGGGTGAAGCGGCGGATGGCATCTTCCGTGAGACAGGCGACCAGAACCTCCTGCTCGCCCTGCTCATCTGCGCCCAGCAGAGTGGCCGAGTGGGCGGCCTGCAAGCCATCTAGCTGCTGATGGGGCGCCTCTACCCGGCCGCCGCTACCGATGGGAGAGACGGTGACATGGTTGAAGGCGTAGGAAGCCGCCAGCAGGAAGCGGCCGTCGGCCGTGATGGCTGTGTGGGAGGCACTGCCCGCCAGCGGCGCCGAGCCCTGTTCGCTAAGTCGGCCATCCATGCCAATCCGGTAGCTGATGACTGCAAAGTCGGGTCGCACGGCGGCATGAAGCCAGCGCCCATCCGGGCTTGTCACCAGCGGTTGTACCTGACCCGGTGTGCTCACCCGCTGCAAGAGTTGCATCTCTCCCGTGTCGGCCAGGGCAAACACATGGATCTGCTGGCTGGCGGGGCTGGCGACATAAACGACCTGCTGCATCTGATCTCTACTCCTTGTCATGGGTAACGGCAGGCCAATCTTATCTCCATCCTCCGGGTTTTTGCTTACTCTTTTGCCCGGCCCGGGCACACCACCTGATGGGCCTTCAAGTGATAGAGCTCCACCTGCGGGTGGCTGAAGAAGCCCACTTCCCACGGGTTTTTCTGCACGAAAGCGGCGCGAATGGGTTCGAACAGTGGATGATCCTGCGGGATCTGGTAGGCATCGGCGGCGATGATGGTGTAATTCCACTCGATGGCCCGGGTGTAGGTAAACACCGCCCGCGAGTCGATGGCGAAATGGCAGCGGCCGTCGCGCTTGAGCAGCCGGGATTTGAAGGTCTCGGGGAAGGTGATGAAGAAGATGTCATCGTCATCCGAGGAGAGAAATGCCAGCACTGTGGTGTGCGGCTGTGACTGGGCCCGGGTGACCAGTACCCCTATCTTGTTCTCCACTTCGCGCAGGTCCGGCACGGGCAAGCCGGTGAACGGGGTGACGGGCAGCTCGCGGGCGGGGCGCTCATCGGCCGGATGCTGATAGTCTTGCTGGGCAAAAGCATGGACCACCCGATTGCCATACCAGAGCTCGAATTGCAGCGGGGTGACATGGACCCTGCCGGGCGCCACCCGGTCGACCCGCCCCTTGTAGGAGGCGCGATAGACGCTCAGGGAGGCATCGTACTCATCGACTCCGGTACGGTTGTCCAGGTGCAGGGTTATCTTGTCGCCCGCTGCGAGCTGGTGTCCCTTGGGAAAGCTGAGCACCAGCGTGTCGTCGTCATGGATCTCGACCCCGCAGATATAGACGCCGGTCTCCTTGCTGGCAGGATCGGCATAGGTGGCGGCGACCCCGAGCAAGGGGGAGCCGAGAAAAGCGAGCAGACTGGATGGAGAATTCATGGCGCACCTTGATTGCAAATGTGGGGACGTGACACCTGAGTGTATCCCGGCTTGGCCGAACTGGCGGTCGTACCGTCGTCCTTTATCCGCTATCCAAGTTACTGATAAGTGGCGGCTTGTTCTCACCTCACCATCACAAAACCGCCAATTCGGTTCCGGCGCGCTGGCTCCGGGCCATAAAAAAGGCCCCGTCACGGGGCCTTGGGTATGGGTTGTCGTCCTGCATCAGGCGGGCTGCTGGCCCGGTTGGGAGGGCGGTGGCAGAGCGGCGGAGCTGGGCTCCACCTTCTGCTCTTCGCCCTTCATGTTCTTGATGTAGACATCCATCTGGTTGAAGGCGATCTCGATGCCGTTCGCCTTGAACAGGGCGTCGATCTTGCGGTTCAGCTCGTCCACGGCCGGGTTGCGATCGCCGAGCTCACTCACGAAGAAACGCAGCTCATGATCCAGGGTGCTGGGGCCGAAGGTGAGGAAGTAGACGATGGGGGCCGGGTCTTTCAACACGCGGCTGTTCTCATCGGCTGCCTGTTTGAGCAGGGTGCGAGTCAGCTCCAGATCCGAGCCATAAGCCACGCCCACGCGCACGATCACCCGTGTGACTGTGTCGCTCAGGGACCAGTTGATCAGCCGCTCCGTCATCAGCTGCTGGTTGGGAATGATCACCTCTTTGCGGTCGAAGTCCGTCAGGGTGGTGGCGCGAATGCGGATCCTGGAGACGGTACCGGAGAAGGGACCAATGGTGACAGTGTCGCCGATCCGCACCGGACGCTCGAACAGTATGATGATGCCCGAGACGAAGTTGGAGAGGATCTCCTTCATGCCAAAACCGATACCGACCGATAGACCACCCGCTACCCACTGCAGCTTGTCCCACTGTACACCCATCATGGAGAGGGCGGTCAGGGAGCCAAAGCCGATCAGTACATAGTTGAGCATGGTGGTGATGGCGTAGGCGGTACCCTGGGCCAGGTTCAACTTGGAGAGCACCAGCACTTCCAGCAGACCGGGCAGGTTGCGGGCCAGTGACCAGGCGCCCCCGAGCAGGAGGAAGCCGATCAGCACGTCGCTCAGGCTGATTGGGAAGAGCACGGCGTTGGCGCCGGTTCCTTCGCTGCGGTGCCACAGCACCATGCTGTCGAGGTAGGAGAAGACCGCCACCAGATCAGACCAGAGCCAGTAGAAGGCGACGCCGAATACCAGCAGCAGCACGGTACGGGTCAAGCGCAGGGATTGCTGGCTGACATCCTCCAGATCCATGGGCTGCTCTTCAATGGACTCGCCACCTTCCGCGTCTTCCACCGATCTGTGCTCACGTTTGGCGACGGCGCGGCGGTAGGCC
Organism: Aeromonas piscicola; assembly: GCF_000820005.1. Taxonomy (GTDB): domain Bacteria; phylum Pseudomonadota; class Gammaproteobacteria; order Enterobacterales; family Aeromonadaceae; genus Aeromonas; species Aeromonas piscicola. The sequence goes on from NZ_CDBL01000071.1 coordinate 5,752, forward strand.
AGGCGACGAGCCGCCAGCTCCAGACCACGCAGTGAGGTGCGGTAGACCAGGCTCCAGATGATCAGCAGGTAGAAAGACTCCACCAGACGGCCGGTCAGTTTCAGCGCCGTGTAGTAGTAGCCCAGCCCGACCAGCACCATCAGTGCCACCGGCGCCAGCGCCAGGGCGCCCGCGGTGATCGACTGTTGCATGCTGCCCTCGCCCTTGATAATGGCGCGAGAGATGGGGAATACCAGATAGGTGGTGAGGCCCAGCAGCAGCAGGGTCAGCGCTTGACCGACAACATCGTTGCCCAGCGACGAGGGCTCTACGACCGCCTTGGTCGAGAGCATGATGAGCGGCAGCAGCGGCAGCCACAGATAGCGCATGCTGGTGCGCTTGGCCTGCAACTCGGCCTTCGGCATGCGGAAGTGCGATTCGGCAATGCCGCCCGGGCGCATCACCGCCAGATAGACGCTGAACACCAGATAACCGAGGGCGAGGTTGAGGGTTATCTGGAAAATCAGTTTGGGGCTGAGCAGGCCGCAGTAAGTGAGCCAGAGACCGGCCGCCAGTATGAACAGGCTGCCTGGCAGGCGTTGCAGCACTGTATAGAGCAGGGCACGTGGTGTGTGCCACTGGCTGTCCTGGCGAAAACGTCCCAGATCCTTGTTGATCCGTTTCTGCCGATTGAGCAGGGAGGGTCGCTTCCAGATCAGCAGGCCACCCACCAGCAGCAGCGGGAAGGCGAGCAGGGACACCGGCAGCAGCATCTCGCCCCAGCCGTCCCAGTCCGGCTTCAGTACCCAGTCCGAGGCTTGCTTGTAGGCCTGGGCTGGCCAGTTGATGAACCACTTCATATCGATGGGTTTGTTGCTGCTGACCCAGAAGATGTGTTGCTGCAGGGTAAATTCGATGGACGCGTAGATCCGCGCCAGCTGCTGCTGGGTCAGCTGCAGGCTGATGGCGTTGGTCAGCTGGCTGTCGAGCTGACGGTTGAGCTGGTCGAGCAGGCTGATGCGGGTGTCGAGCAGGGTGGCGAGGTTGGCTCTGTCCTCTGCACTGACCTGCTCGCTGCTGTTGGCGATCAGGTTGTCCAGATACTGGGTTTTCTGGAACAGCTGGTCACGTTGCTGGCTCAGTTCGAACTGGGCCAGATGCAGGTCGGCGATCTGCTCTTCCAGGTTCTTGACCAGAGTGGAAGGGGAAGACTCCAGCTGCTGGTAGAGCTGATAGAGGATGCGCGACAGCAGCAGGTTGCCCTTGAGCATCTGTACCTGTTCATTCAGGTTGCGCTCTGTCTGGGTGCCGCGTTCCAGCCAGCTCTTGGCTTGCAGGTTCTTCTGCACCAGATTGTTGAGATTGGTGGTGGCGCTGACCAGTTGCTGGCTGAGCTGATGGTTGAGTTCCTGCTCTTTTTGTACCAGCGGGTTATCGTCGATGGCGACCAGTTCACCGGTCTGCTCGGCAGTTTTTTCGGTATCGCCCAGACGTTTGGCACTGCTCTGCTCCTGCAGCAGTTGCAGCTTCTGCTCCTCGCTGGCGAGGCGGGCACTCTGGTAGTCCCGTTGCTTGACCGCCAGATCCTGCATGCTGGTGCGGTTATCCAGCTGTTGTTGCAGGTTGGCCAGTTGCAGCTCAAGCAGGGCCAGTTCTGCGCCCAGCTTCATCTTCTCGGCATTGCTGACGCTGTCACCGACGTTGAGTCGGGTGCGGATCTCCTGGCTGCGCTGATAGGCGCGGCTCATGTTGGTCTGGGCCCGCTCCGGCAGGGTTTGCAGGCTGGTGAGCTGGCTGCCGATGGTGCCGAGCGTTTCCTGGGCATCCTGCATATTGGCCAGCACTTCAGGTTGACGGCTGTCCAGCTCCGCCAGGCTCATGCTGGCGTACTCACTCTTGATCTGCTCGGCGCTCTTGTTCTGGGTCAGGGCATCGAGCTTGGCGCTGATGTCCCTGAGCTCACCCGGCAGAGAGCGGAGGCGCTGGGTTTGGCTCTTGGCCTTGGCGTGCTCCTTCTCGATGCTGTCGAGCAGGCTGAGGGTCTCGGTCAGGAACTTCTGGTCGGCCTGCTGGCTGACGGTGAGGGTCTCGGACTTGCCGAGGGCATCGAGCGCACGCTGTACGCTGGCTCTTTGGGGCACGTCCTGCGCCATGGCTTGCGGTACGCAGAGGCTGATGAATAAGCAGAGCAGCGGCAACAGGGTGGCCGAGGCTCTTTTGAAGCGTGTTGAGAGCATAAAACTTCCGGGTTATTACGCGATATTTGGGAAATTTCCCACTTGGATTGAATCCGCGTGGATTCTAACACCGGGCTTGAACGGGAAGCAGGGGGGCAGATAAAAAAAACGGCGCCCTCAGGCGCCGTTTCATCGGTTCGGTACGGATTAGAGTACGTGAACGGAGGCGGTGTTGGTGGTACCGCTCGGTACCAGGGCACCGGAAACCATGACGACCACGTCACCCTTCAGACCCATGCCGCTGGCCAGCGCCGCTTCTTTACCGATGCGATAGAAATCGTCGGTGGAGGCGATGCTGTCAACCACGTGAGCAATCACACCCTTGGTCAGAACCAGCTGGGCAGCTGTCTTCTTGTTGGTGGTGATGGCCAGGATCCAGGCTTGCGGGAAGTACTTGCGAATGGCCTTGGCAGACTTGCCGCCTTCGGTGGCAACCACGATCAGCGGGGCATCCAGCTTCTCGGAGGTCTCGACCGCACCTTTACAAACGGCTTCGGTGATGCGCAGCTTGTTGCTGTCGTTGGCAGCAGACAGGTTGGACGGCATCACGGCATCGGTACGCTCGCAGATGGTGGCCATGATGGTCACGGCTTCCAGCGGGTACTTGCCCTTGGCGGATTCACCGGACAGCATGACTGCGTCGGTACCGTCCAGGATGGCGTTGGCCACGTCGCCAGCTTCGGCGCGGGTCGGACGCGGGTTCTTGATCATGGAATCCAGCATCTGGGTGGCGGTGATAACCACTTTACGTGCCTTGTTGCACTTGGTGATGATCATCTTCTGGGCGAAGATCACTTCTTCAACCGGAATTTCCACGCCCATGTCGCCACGTGCAACCATGATGCCGTCGGAGACAGCCAGGATCTCGTCGAAGTTGTCCAGGCCTTCCTGGTTTTCGATCTTGGAGATGATCTGGATGTTCTCGCCACCGTGGGCTTTCAGGTGCTCACGGATTTCCAGCACGTCTTCTTTCTTGCGAATGAAGGAGGCAGCAACGAAATCAACGCCTTGCTCGCAACCGAAGATGAGGTCGCGCTTGTCTTTCTCGGCCAGGGCCGGCAGCTTGATGGAGACGCCCGGCAGGTTGATGCCCTTGTTCTCGCCCAGGTCACCGTTGTTCAGCACTTTACAGACAACTTCACGTTCGGTGATTTCGATCACGTCCAGACCGATCAGGCCGTCATCCACCAGGATGCGGTTGCCGACACGCAGGTCGTTGGCGAAACCGGCATAGGTCACGGCCACTTTGTCTTTGTTGCCAACCACAGTCTGGTCGGTGGTGAAGGTGAAGGTCTGGCCAGCGACCAGGGCAACGTCGTTGCCGCCTTCCAGCTTGATGGTACGGATTTCCGGACCTTTGGTGTCGAGCAGGATAGCTGCGTGCTTGCCGGTTTCGGCCATGACAGCGCGCAGGTTGTTGATACGACCGCCGTGCTCGGCGTAGTCGCCGTGGGAGAAGTTCAGGCGCATGACGTTCATGCCGGCATCCAGCATTTTAGCCAGCATTTCTTTGGATTCGGTCTTGGGACCGATGGTGCAGACGATTTTGGTCTTTTTCATGTCAGTCTTCATGGTTAAGGAGTTTCCGCCGTGCAATATACACCAGTTTTTGGATACTTTTTATGATCCAGAAACAACGTTTTGACCAGATAACGTTTTCTTTTCAGGGATAACGTTTTCCTCCCGGCTACTTTTTAGGGCATAAATTAACTGGTTCGCGCAGATTTGGCACAAATGTTGCCATATGCGTCCAGGCGCCGGCCCGCCTCGTCAGATGTTGTAAAATGACGATCCCATCCTGTCATCAAGCCGTCATCAGTCCCGACAAGAATAGACCCGGTGACGGAACATGAGAGCCCCATGATGACGCCCTATCTGTTGATACTCTCCCTCGCCCTGCTGGCCGTACAGGCACTGCCTGCCGCCTGCTGGCCGGACGATCCTGCCCCGCAGGCGGCCAGCGCCCTTGAGCTTGTTGAATTGCAGCAGATGCTGGCGGCCAGCGAACCCGGCCTCTCTCGTGACGCCTGGCGGCAGCTGCGCCAGGACAGCCTGCTCGGCTGGCAACACAGGCCGCACTGAACGGGAGGCGAAAAGAGAGGGAGGCCAAGCCTCCCTCTCTTTTTAACCTGTTTTCAACGCGGCCTGGCTCAGTTGATCTTGCCCATCTCGATGGCGAAGCTGGTGGCCAGCTGGGCGAACTTGAGGGCGTGACCGGCGGAGGCGTCCGAATTTGGCAGGGTATCCTGTGCCGTGTGGATGTTGGGGTTGTAGTCGTTGAAGCGCGATTCAAACGGCATGGCGGCAGGATAGCCCTGATTGTGCCAAGAGGCGTGATCCGAGCAGCCGTAACCGCAGCTGTCGTAGCCATAGCTTATCTGCGGCAGATAGGCATCGAGCAGCTGAGCGAGATAGCCGGTCAGCCCCTTGTCCGTGTAATCGGTCATGAAGACGATGTCCTCGGCCGAGCCCTGGTAGTTGGTCATGTCCAGCTGCAGCGCGGCCAGTACCCTGGTGTTGGCCGCTTTGTAGCGGGTCGCTATGTCCTTGGAGCCGCGCAGGCCCACCTCTTCCGCTGCATAGCCGATAAATTGCAGGGTGCGCTCCGGCTGGCGACCCTGCTCGGCGATGACCCTCAGTACCTCGGTCAGGGTGGCGATGCCGGAGGCGTCATCGTCAGCGCCGGGGGCCAGGGTGCGGCTGTTGGGGGCCGAGCCTGCGGTGGAGTCGAGATGGCCGCCGATCACCACCACCTCATCCGGATAGCGGCTGCCCTTGAGGGTCAGCACCACGGATTGCTGCGGGTAGCCGCTATGCTTGACCCGGCTGACGCTGGCCCAGGGCAGGGTTGCGCTCAGGCTCTGCCACTGGCTGGCCACCCAGTCGGCGGATTGCACCCCTGTGGTGGTGGTGTAGTAGCGGTTGCGCCAGCTGGCGAGCTTGCTGATGGTGCCGACAATGTTGCCCTGATCCAGATGGGGCAGCAGTCGGTTGACGCTGCTGCCCTGGGTCAGTGGCGGTGCGCTGAACAGGTTCTGGGTGAGGGGCTGGGCCATGCTCTGCAGGGCGTCGGCCAGGGTGCTGTGCACCACATAGCCGCCGCAGCGCTGATGGCCTTCGTGCATCAGGTGGGAGAGGGTGCCAAGCTCGCTCGCCTCGACCTGGGCCAGCTGGACGGGGGCGCCGCTGGCACTGAACAGGGGGGCCAGCTTGGCCTTGACCTGCTTGAGTTCGACGCCGCTGTCGGCACCGACCGTGATCCAGACGGGTTCGGTGGCCTGCACGGCGAGGGGCAGCAGGGGGAGCAAGAGGGCGGTCAGCAAGGGTTTCATATCGGATCCTTCCGGGTAGCGTGACAGATGAATGGCATAAGTGGGTGTCATAAGACGACCTGCCTAGTCTAGTCAGGGGAGTGCACGCCGGATCTGCCCATCTGGCGGGCGGGCTGCCCCATCCGGTGGGGGTCACTGCAGGATCTGCTGTTTACCCGGGGGGTTGAGCCGGACTGGTCAGCGCTTTGTGCTGATGAGAAGGGGAGTGGCAGTCTGGTTGCCGTGCCCTGGCCATTGTGCCCCGGCTGGGGGGCTGACGTAGGGACCCAAAGTGTGCCATGTCGGCGATATTGCGCCACTATGGCAGGGAGCTGGCCGCTGCGCGCGGCCCAAACGAAAGGGGCCTGGGGCCCCTCTCTTGGTTCTCACTGTGCAAATGGCAGTCAGCCTGTGGTTTCGGCCAGCATGCCGAGCGCTATCTCCCGCTCCCCCATGATCACCTTGTCGGCCCCCTGCCGGGTGAGGAAGCTGACCTCGTCATCGCTGTGGGCGCGGGCGATGACCCGGATGGCCGGATTGATCAGCCTGGCCTGGGCGATGGCCTCGCCGGCCTCGAAGCTGTTGGGGATGGCCACCAGCAGCCAGCTGGCATCGGCGATGGCGGCGCGACACAGCACCTCGTCGTTCGCCACGTTGCCATTGATATGGGGGATCCCGGCCTGGTGCAGGCTCTCCAGCCGGTGCGGATCCTGCTCTATCACCACCAGCGGCCGCTCGGCGGCTTGCAGCCCTTCCACCAGCAGGCGACCGACCCGGCCAAAGCCTACCAGTACAGTGTGCTCCTTCATCTCGACGGCCGGGCACTTGCACTCGGCCAGTGCCTGGGTGTTGTCGGCATCCGGGTGCTTCTCCAGGTAGCGCTCGACGGCGTTGAACACCAGCGGATTGAGCATGATGGAGAGGCTGGCGCCCACCAGGATCAGATCCCGGGCCGCTTCCGGCACCAGCTTGAGCACGATGGCGAGCCCTATCAGGATGAAGGAGAACTCGCCGATCTGGGCCAGGCTGGCGGAGATGGTGAGCGCGGTGCGCTGGCTGTAGCGAAACAGCCGCACTATGGCGTAGGCTGCCACCGACTTGCCGAACATGATGATGAACAGGGTGGCCAGCACCGCCAGTGGATCCGTCAGCAGCACAGCCGGGTTGAACAGCATGCCCACCGAGACGAAGAAGAGCACGGCGAAGGCATCCTGCAGCGGCAAGGTGTTGTTGGCGGCGCGATGGCTCAGCTCAGAGCTGTTCATGACGATGCCGGCGAAGAAGGCGCCGAGGGCGAAGGAGACGCCGAACAGCTTGACCGCACCGAAGGCGATGCCGAGGGAGCCGGTCAGTACCGCCAGGGTGAACAGCTCGCGGGAGCCCGTGCTGGCGGTGTGGGCCAGCAGCCAGGGGATGAAACGACTGCCCACCACCATCATCAGCGCCACGAACAGGGCGACCTTGCCGAGGGTCCAGCCCAGATCCAGCGCTATGCTCTGCCAGCTCATGCTCTGATCGCCGTGCTGGATATTGGCGAGTATGGGCAGCATCACCAGCGCCAGCACCATCACCAGATCCTCGACGATGAGCCAGCCGATGGCGATGCGTCCCTGCAGGGTCTCCAGATTCTGGCGGCTCTCCAGCGCCCGCAGCAGCACCACTGTACTGGCGGTGGAGAGGGCGAGGCCGAACATCAGGCCAGCGGTGAGATCCCACCCCAGCAGGGAGGAGAGCCCCATGCCGAGCAAGGTGGCGACCGCTATCTGGGCGATGGCACCCGGGATGGCGATCTTCTTCACCGACATCAGATCGCTGAAGGAGAAGTGCAGGCCCACCCCGAACATCAACAGGATAACGCCCAGCTCTGCCAGCTCGGGCACCAGCGCCATGTCGGCCACATAGCCGGGCGTGAAGGGGCCCGAGATCACCCCGGCTGCCAGATAGCCCACCATGGGCGAGATCTTGAGGCGATGGGCAAGCATGCCGAGCACGTAGGCGAGCACGAAGCCGCCAACCAGGGTGGTAATCAGGGGAAGGGAGTGGTCCATGTCGTCACCTCGCTAATGGCAGTCAGGGGGCTACCAGATCACCGCGCGGGATGAAGAGGGCAGCTGTCAATGAGCAGGGGGCGAAAGAGACAGATGTTGGCCGCGGCAAACACTGGATATTGGGGACAACAGTTGTCGTTTCTGTTGAAAAATAATACATTTTTTGCCTGAAAGCAATACTTATCCACATTTCAACGCTTATTTGCGATTAAAAGTGCATAAGTATCGAAATGCAGGGGGAAAGGGCCGCCTTTATCCATTTTGTTGGCAGGAGTAATTCATCGATGATGATTTTTGCCTGCAAGTGTGCGCCAGGGCGCAACAAGGCGACCCTGAGGTCGCCTTTTTGCAGAGACGCGGGCACTCATTCGCCCTTGGCAATGCCTTCTCGCCTCGGATCGGCGGCGCCGAACCAGCCGCCAGCATTGCGTTCGACCCCTTGCAGACCTGATGTCTGCTCGCTCAGTACCACTTCGTGGCCTCTCGCTTTCAATCCCTCGACCACGCTCTCCGGTGTGCGTCCAAGTTCCAGCTCGGTGGGACCGTTGCGGCTGCCGAAGTTGGGCAGATTGATGGCCTGCTGCAGGTTCAGCCCCCAATCCTGGGTGCCGAGCAGCGTCTTGCCCACGTAGTTGATGATGGCGGAGCCCCCCGGCGAGCCCAGTGTCATGGTCAGCTCGCCGCTTGGCTTGTCAAACACCAGCAGAGGAGACATGGAGGAGCGTGGCCGTTTGCCAGGCTCGACCCGGTTCGCCACCGGCAGACCGGCGGCATCCACCGAGGTGAAGGAGAAGTCGGTGAGCTGGTTGTTGAGCAGGTAGCCGTTGACCATCAGCCGCGAACCGAAGCCATCCTCGATGGAGCTGGTCATGGAGACTGCCATCCCCGCCTTGTCGACGATGGAGACGTGGCTGGTGGAGGGAAGCTCGGGGGTTGCATCCTTGCCGCGGGCCAGTGCCAGCGGTGGCGTACCGGGCTGGGCGACCCCCATGGATTGCTCGCCGATAAGCTTGCCCCGCTCGGCCAGATAGCCCTTGTCCAGCAGACCCTTCACCGGCACGCTGACAAGATCGCCGTCTGCCACGTACTGGTTGCGATCGGCGAAGGCAAGACGTGCCGCCTCGCTGTAGAGGTGGATGGCCTTGCTTGAGGCGGCAAGCTGCCCCTCGGGCGTCGTCACTGGCTTGAGGGCCGCCATGTCGCGGTTCTCCAGCATGCCGAAGATCTGGCCCAGCGCTATGGTGCCCGAGGAAGGGGTCGGGAAGCCGCAGATCTGGCTCTGGCGATAGTCAAAGCAGAGACTGTCCCGCAGCTTGGCCCTGTAGCTGGCCAGATCGGCCGCCGCCAGCACGCCGGGATTGGTGGGATGCTGGCGCACCTTGGCCACCATGGCCTGGGCCAGCGGCCCCTGATAGAAGGCATCCGCCCCCTGTGTGGCCAGGGTGCGCAACACCTTGGCCAGTGCCGGGTTGGTGAGCGTGCTGCCGGCGGGCCTTGGCGTGCCATCGGGCAGATAGAAGTAGGCGCGGGCATCCGGGTCCCTGGCGAGGTAGGGATCTTTTGCCAGCAGGGTGGCGAGACGGGGGCTTATCACAAAACCCTGCTCCGCGAGCGTGATGGCGGGCTCGAACAGCGTGGCCCAGGGCAGCTTGCCATAGCGCTGATGGGCCAGCGCCAGTGCCCGCACAGTGCCCGGCGCGCCGACCGAGCGGCCACCCACCACGCCGTCGTAGAAGGCCATCGGCTTGCCATCCTTCATGAACAGCTGATCCGTGGCGGCGGCAGGGGCTGTCTCACGGCCATCCACAGCCGCGACCTTGCTGCCATCCCACACCAGCAGCAGGGAGCCACCGCCGATGCCGGAGGATTGCGGCTCCACCAGGGTCAGCACCAGTTGCACCGCGATGGCGGCATCCACGGCGCTGCCACCCGCCTGGATGATCTGGTAGCCCGCATCCACCGCCAGCGGGTTGGCGGCCGCCACCATGAAGTCATGGCCCTGCCAGCCCTGTTTGTCGATCCAGCCGCTGGCTGCCTCGGGGGCGAGCAGGGTCTGGGGCGGCGGGGCATAGTGAAAGCCCTTGTCGCTGGCGCAACCGGCCAGCAGGACGAGGGCAAGGGTCAGCCCCAGGGGTTTGAGCAACATGACACTCTCCTTGTCTGTTTTATGACCATGAGGGGCGACTATGTCACGATTGGCACTGATTGCTCAAGTTGTTGAACAGGATCAATGCCTTACTCATTTATCAATAGGGCCCATTCGTCAGCGTCAGCCATAAAAAAACCGCCCTGGGGCGGTTTTTGCAATTTGGTGAGGCAGACCGGGCTAGATGGACTGCTCTTCGCCACCCAGGGCGGCAAACAGCGCCGGGATGAACTGGGCCAGCTCGGCGGTCACCAGGGCGAAGTCCGCATCCAGACGGGCGGCGGGATCTTCGCTGGTCACGTCGTCGTTCTGCTCGCGCAGCTCTTCGCTGAACTTGAGGCGCTTGATGGAGATGTCGTCCCCCAGCACGAAGCTCAGGGTCTCGCCCCAATTCAGAGCCAACTTGGTCACCAGCTTGTCGTTGGCCAGGTGGTTCTTGATCTCGTCGGTCATCAGATCCTGCTGCTTGCAGCGGATGATGCCACCGTGCTCCATGGCACTGCGCAGCTCGGCTTCGTCTTCCAGCGCGAAAGAGGCGGGCAGATTGCCCTCGCTCAGCCACTCGGTCATGGTGATCTCGGGCGGGTTCTTGAGGGCCACGGGCACCACGGGCAGGGTGCCTATGCTCTTGCGCAGCAGGGCCAGCAGATCGTCCGCCTTCTTGGCGGAGCCCGCGTCCACCACCATCAGATTGTCGGCCGGATTGATCCAGGCGAAGGTCTGGCTGGTACGACTGAAGGCACGGGGCAGCAGGGTGTGGAGTATCTCCTCCTTCAGCGCTTCCTTCTCTTTCTTCTTGAGGGCGCGGCCCTGCTCGAATTCGATCGCTTCTACTTTCTCCGCCAGCATCTCCTTGACGACGGAGCCCGGCAGCATCTTCTCTTCCTTGCGGGCACAGAGCAGGATGTGACCGGCGGCGGAGTGGGTCAGGGTCGAGCCGAATTTGCCAAGGGGCTTGACCCAACCGAACCGGGAGATGTCCTGACTGCCACAAGGGGTGAAGGCGCAGGCCTCGAGCTGGGTTTCCAGCTGATCCACTGTCAGGTCAAAGGGGCGGGTAAAGCGATAAATCTGCAGGTTTTTAAACCACATGGCGTCCTCGGTCTCATAGATTGTCCGGCGGGCATTGTACTAGAGAGGCGCTTTGTGATCAGCCAATCATTCTCGTAAAAAAAGGACGATCGAGTTCACAGGGAGCCATGTTCGTCCCTAACCCTGTCATCAAACTCCCCTAGACTGCGGGTGTTCAGATTGTTAACAAGGATGCAAATATGTTGAGGCCGAGTCAGTCAGAGGACATGGAAGAGATAGTCGAAATCTGGTTGCTGGCCTCCCTGCAGGCCCACGATTTCGTCGATGCCTCCTGCTGGTGGCAGGCCCAGGAAGATCTGCGCACCCGTTATCTCGACCACGCCCGCATCTGGGTATTCGAGGAGCGCGGCGAGCTGCTCGGCTTCATGGCACTGGTGGATGACTATCTGGCCGCCCTGTTCGTGCGCCCCGACCGGCAGGGACGCGGCGTGGGGCATGCCCTGCTGCAGGAGGCCAAGTTGCAGGGGGCCAGGCTGCATGCGCGAGTGTTCGTGGAAAACGATCAGGCGGTGCGCTTCTACCGCCGCCACGGCTTCGTGATCCAGGGGGAGGAGTTCGATCCCCTCACCGGCCATCCCCAGTACAAGATGTGTTGCGAGCCCGCCTGAATCTGACGCCACCGGCCTGTTTTGCTTGAAAAAGGGGTGGCGTATCCTCATCTTGTCTGCATTGGGTGCCGTGGGCACCACTCCTCCATTTCGAGCCGTTTTCTCATGAAAATCCTGCATACCGCCGACTGGCACCTTGGCCACCAACTCCATGGCCATGAACGCCGTTTCGAACACGACGCCTTTCTCGACTGGTTGACCGACACCATCAAGCAGCGGCAGATCGACGCCCTGTTGGTGGCGGGCGATCTGTTCGACACCGCCAACCCCCCCGCCAGCGCCTGGCAGCAGCTCTATCGCTTCCTGGCGAGGCTGCGGGCTGAGATGCCCCGTCTCAACATGGTGCTGATCGGCGGCAACCACGACTCTCCCTCCAAGCTGGATGCGCCCCACGAACTGCTGCGGGCCTTCGACCTGCATCTGGTGGGCAGCATCAGCCGGGACAGTGACGGCAGGCTTGAGACAGATCGTCTGCTGGTGCCGCTGCAAGACAGGGAGGGCAAGATAGCCGCCTGGTGTGCCGCCGTTCCCTTCCTGCGCAGCAGCGACCTGAGGGTAGAGCAACTGGCAGAGGGGCAGGATCGGCTGATTGAGGGGGTACGGCGGGTCTATGAAGCGGTGATGACGCAAGGTCGCGCACGCTGCGAACCCGATCAGGCGCTGATCGCCATGGGCCACGCCTATCTGGCTGCGGGCCAGCTCTCCGAGCTTTCAGAGCGGCGGGTACTCGGCGGCAACCAGCATGCCCTACCTGCCAATATTTTTGCCAGCGCCGACTATACGGCGCTCGGTCACCTCCATCTGGCCCAGAGCCCGGCCGAGGGTGTTCACTATAGCGGCTCGCCACTGCCGCTCTCGCTCGCCGAGGCCAACTACAACCATCAGGTGCTGGAAGTGACGTTTGAGGGGGGTAAATTGGTGGGTCTGGAGCGGATCCCTGTGCCCCGCGCGGTGGAGATGATCCGCCTGCCCGAGAGCGAACTGGAAGGGGCGCTCAAGGCCATAGAGGCCTTGTCCCTGCCGGCGCTGCCCAGCGAGGCACAGCCCTTCCTCGAAGTACGACTGCTGCTGCCCAGACCCGAGGCCCGCATCCGCGAGCGCATTCTGGCGGCGCTGGTGGGCAAGCCGGTACGCTTGGCCCGTATCAGCACCCGCTATCTGGGCTCTGGCCAGGGGCTGGCCGATGGCCAGAACCAGCGCAGGCTGGATGAGCTCGCCCCCACAGAGGTGTTCAGGCTCTGCTATCAGCGCCAGTTTGACGGTGAACCCAGGGCCGAACTGGTGGCCTCGTTTGAAGAGATATTGCAACAGATGAAGGAGTCCGGCGCATGAAGATCCTGTCCCTCAGCGGTGAAAACCTGGCTAGTCTGACCGGGTCCTTCACCATCGACTTTACCAAGGGGGCGCTCGGCGCCGCCGGTCTGTTTGCCATCACCGGCAACACGGGCGCCGGCAAGAGCACCCTGCTCGATGCCATCTGTCTGGCGCTGTACGACGAGATGCCGCGCTTTATCGCCAATCGCAAGCACGTGGCCGAGGTGGGTCGAGCGGATGACGAGGAGAAGCTCAAGGCCAACGATGTGCGGGGCATCCTCAGTCGCGGCCACGCCAGCGGCTGTGCCGAGGTACAGTTTCGCGGCTGTGATGGCCGCATCTGGCTGGCGCGCTGGGCGGTGCGCCGGGCGCGCAACCGCTCCGAGGGGCGCTTTCAGGCTCAGGAGCGCAGCCTGACCGACGTGGCGTCGGGTCAGGTCTTCTCCGGCAGCAAGCGGGAGCTGCAGGATCGCATCGACGAGCTGGTGGGGCTCTCCTGGGAGCAGTTCCGCCGCGCCGTGATCCTGCCCCAGGGGGAGTTCGCTGCCTTTCTCAAGTCGAGTGCCGACGAGCGATCCGCCCTGCTCGAGCGCATGACGGGCACCGAGCTCTACTCCGCCATCTCTATCCAGACCCATGAACGGGCGCGGGAAGAGCAGCAGAAGCTGGCCACTATCGCCCAGCGCCTCGGCGACGTGGCGCTGATGGATGAGGCCACTCGCGAGCAGTGGGTGAGCCAGCAGATAAACCTCTCCACCACTCTCAAACATGAGCAGCAGCAACAGCAGCTGATGCAGGATCTGCGCGACCTCAACAGCCGCATTGCCGCCCAGATGCAGGGCTGCGCCGAGGGACAGGCAGCGCTCGATGCCGCCCTGCAAGCCCACGGCGCCGCAGCCCCCGAGCGCGACGAGTTTGCCCGCGCCGAACAGGCCCAGGTGGCCCGCGCCGATCACGACGAACTGGCCCGCCTCACTTTGGAAGTGCAGCAGCAGGAGAAGGTGATCGCCGAGCTTGGCCCGGAGCTGGCCAAACTCGAGGAGCAGACCCAGCAGAGCGCGCTGACCGAGCAGCAGCTGCTGGCGGAGAAGATCGCCGCCGAGCGGGAATGGGGCGCCCTGCAGCCCGAACTCAAGCGGGCGCAGGAGCTTGATACCCGCATCCGGGAAAAAGTGCAGCAGTTGCAGAAGATCCAGCAGGAGGGGGCGCAGGAGCGGGAAGTCCAGCTTACCCTTGAGCAGGCCTGGCGCGAGCAGAGCAAACAGGTAGAGCTGCTCAAGCAGCAACACCAGCAGTGGGAGCTTTGGCTCGAAGAGCACAAGGGGCTGGCCCCAGTGGCCCGTCAGTGGCAGCCCCTGCTCACCGCCATGCAGGATTGGACCGACGATGCCGCCAAGCTGCAACAGCTGCTCACCCTGCGGGACCACAAGCTGCGCGCCCTGCAACAGTTACAACTCCAGCTCGCTCAAGCACAGCAGGAGCGTGACTACTGGCAACAGGAGCAGGCGCGGCTGCAACAGCATCAGCACGAACTGCAGGAGCAGCAGTGGGAGAGCCGCCTCGCCAAGGCGCAGGAGCAGTGGCAGCAGCAGACCGAACAGTTGGGCCAACTGCGTCAGCTGCTGGAGCTGGCCGATTATGGCCGCAACCACGGCGAGCAGCACGGCCGCCTGCAGCAGGAGATTGCCCAGCTGGAGCAGGCACTCGGCAAGCTGGCCATCCTCGGCGAAGAGCTGGCGCCAGCTCGCGAGCGGCTCGCCCTGCAGCGAGATGAGGCGCGCCACGCGCTGGAGCAGTCCCGCGCCATCGCCAGCTTCGAGCAGTATCGCCATATATTGAGCGATGACGAACCTTGCCCGCTGTGCGGCGCCAAGGAGCATCCCTACAGCCAGGTGCAGCCGCAGGTGGCGGGCATTCTGGGCCAATTGGCGGAGCGGGCCCGCAGCCTCGAGCTGGAGTGGGAGCGGCTCAACCATCAATACATTCAGTGCGAGAGCGAGCGTCAGGAGCTGGCCCGTCAGCTGGCGGTACGCCAGCAACATCTGCCGGAGCTGGAGGCGCGCGCCGAGCAGCTGACCCAGCGCTGGCAACAGCTGGGGGGCGATACCCTGCTCGGTCATCCGCTGCCACTGCGCCAGAGCCCGATAGAGTGGAACGAGCTGATGAGCACCCTGCTCGGCCGCGGCCAGGCACTGGAGCAGGGGCTGGCCCAAAGCCAGCAGCAGCTGCGTCAGGCCCAGCTCGGTCAGCAGCAGTTGCAAGGGGTGCGTCAGCAACTGAGCCAGTTGGCGGCCCAGCACCAGCAGTTTGACCAACAGTGGCAAGAGGCCGATCGCCAGCGCATCACGCTGGAAGGGGAAGTGAAGGCAATGGGCGAACAAGAAACGACCCTGCGCCAGCGCCTTGAGCAAGGCGCCCACCGCCTCGACGAGCAGATGGGCGGCCAACCGTGGCGCCAATGGCTCGGCAGCCAGCAGTGGCACGAGTGGCAGCAAACCTGCGAAGCCTGGCTGCACGGCCAGAGCGAGTGGGAGCGGCTGGCCAGCGAAATCGCCAGCCTCACCCCGGCCCTGAGCGCGCAAGAGGCGCGCCTGCAGACCCAACGCGAGCTGCTGCACAAGCTGGAGCGGGACTACAAGGAGCACGAGCAGCAGCGGCAGGGGCTGCTCACCAGCCGCAACAGTTGTCTCGGCGGCGAGGGGATCCCGCTGGTCGAGAGCCGTTGGCAGCAGCGGCTG
The DNA here is from genome assembly GCF_000820005.1 of Aeromonas piscicola. GTDB lineage: Bacteria > Pseudomonadota > Gammaproteobacteria > Enterobacterales > Aeromonadaceae > Aeromonas > Aeromonas piscicola. The sequence continues at coordinate 21,225 of NZ_CDBL01000071.1, forward strand.
CAACAGCTCGCCAGCGAGCTGGAACTGATGCAAAGCGGCGCCCGCGTTCTGCGGGAGCGGCAGACCGAGCTCAAGACCCGTCTCGCCCATGTGGAGCAGGAAAAGCAGACCAGCAGCCGCCGCAAGCGGGAGGTACTGGGGCGCTGGGCTGCCCACGCCAGCTCCCTTGGCATCGCCGAGTATGACCTGCGCCGCCTGCTCGCCATCACCCCCGATGAGCTCAAGGCACGCCGCACCGCCCTGCAAGGGTTGGAAGATGCCCTTGGCGAAGCGCGCACCCGTCTTGCCGAGCGGCAACGGGCGCTGGCGCTGGAGGAGAGCAAGCGGGATCGCTATCGGGAACACCATCCCGAACTGGCCGCCCTGCCGGATGCACAGCTGAGCGAGCAGCTGGCGGCGCGGGGTGCCCGCTGCCGCGCCCTTGAAGAGCAGCTGTTCGAGTGCAAGAGCAAGCTGGCGCAGGCCGAAGTCGCCGCCCTCAAGGCAGGCAGCCTGCAACAGGAGCTGGCCGCCCAGCAGGCGGTGGCGGATCACTGGCAGCAGCTGTCCGAGCTTATCGGCTCCGCCAGCGGCGCCAAGCTGCGCACCTTCGCCCAGAGCCTCACGCTCGAACGTCTATTGTTGGAGGCCAATGCCCAGCTCGGCGAGCTGTCGCCGCGCTACCGGTTGGAGCGGGTACCCGGTACGGATCTGGCGCTGCAGGTGGTGGATCTCGACATGGGGGACGAGGTGCGATCCGTGGACTCCCTCTCAGGTGGCGAGAGCTTCCTGGTGTCGCTGGCGCTGGCGCTGGCCCTCTCCAGCCTCTCGTCGCGCCAGACCCAGGTCGAGTCGCTGTTCATCGACGAGGGCTTCGGCACCCTGGATCCGGACAGTCTGGATCTGGCGCTCTCCAGCCTCGACTCCCTGCAGGCCGCCGGTCGCCAGATTGGCGTCATCTCCCACGTGCAGACCCTGGTGGAGCGGATCGGTGTGCAAATTCGGGTCGAGGCCCTCGGCGGTGGTGAAAGTCGGGTGGTGCTGCCCTGATGGTGACGTTTCAGCCATGGCAAAAGGCCCCTGTCAAAGGGGCCTTTTTGTTGGCGTGTTCAAGACGAGTGCTTATTTCCGCTCGGGCAACATATTGGTCAAGGTGTTGTCCTTGAGCACATGGTGGTGATAGATGGCGGCAACGGCGTGCAGGGCGATGAGGGCATAGCCTATGTTGGCCAGCGTCTCGTGCAGCTCCTTTATCGTTCCCTTCACGCCATCATCCGGCGCGATCAGGGCGGGCAGTTCGAACCCGAAGAAGGGGATGGGCTTGCCGCCCGCGCTAAGCAGCAGCCAGCCCAGCAGCGGGGTGAGGATCAGAAAGCCATACAGCGCCAGATGGGCGAGCTGAGCCAGCTTGAGCATCAGGGGAGACTGCTCGGGCACTATGCGGGGTGAGGGGCTGCTGAAACGCACCAGCAGCCGTGCTACGACCAGTGCCAGGATCAGCAAGCCCACCATGAAGTGAAACTCTTTCATCAGGTCGCGCCCGGCCGAGCCCTTGGGAAAGATATCCCTGAATTCCATCAGGGCATAGACGGCGATCATCAGCAGCAGGGTCAGCCAGTGCAGGCCGATACTCAGGCTGCCGTAACGTTGTTCGGTATTCTTCAACATGTTCATGTCCTTCTCTGGGCGCTCATTGCATCACTTTTTATCCATCCGGGCCGCTTCTTGTGCCCGGACCTCCTTGCATCCATCTCCATGTTACAAGCCCTGTTCGACCAAACTTTGATCTCGATAACTTTTTAACATTTTATTCTCATCTCTCCGACGGTACCCGGCAAGACTCCTCTCTGCGCGGGGCTATGCTTCTGGTAACGGCAGTGCTGATGAGGATCTGGTCAATGAAACATCTTGGGTTGGGAGCTGGGCTGCTGTTCATGTGGGGTGCGGTTCTGCTTGGCGTGGCTGGCAGCGATCGCCTCTCTGCGGCAGAGCCCGAGCATCCATCGCACTTTTCCGCCTATCTGGGGCTCTTGCCTGGGCTCATCGATTCCGATGGGAGCGGCCCCTTCGTCGATCTGGTCAAGGCCATAGCTGCGCTGGATGACGGGGTCGAGGTGAGCGTGATGGTCTATCCCATGTCGCGTGCGACGCGCAGTGTGGTGGTGGGGGAGGCGGACTTCAATCTGCCCGCCCTGCGCAATCCCTATATCGATGAGTCCATGCTGCCCTATCGCTTCAGTTCGGTGACCTTCGGCAAGGTGACTCATGTGCTCTATAGCAACAGCGCCGCTCCCATCACTTCGGCCATGGTGCTCGGTTACGAGTACACCAAGCGCGACCTGCTCATCGAGGGGGTGAGCGACTTCTGGCCCTTCTCGGTCAAGCGTTCTCTCTCTATCGAGCAGTCCCTCGGCAAGCTGAGCAGGGGCCGTATCGATGCCTTCCTCTGGGCGCAGGAGGAGGCGGATTTTGCACTGAAGAAGATGGGGCTGACCAATATCCATAGGGTTTATTTTGGCGAGTTTGACGATGTGTTCATCATCCCAAAAGGGGAGAGAGGAGATGCAGTGGACCGCTTTCTGACGCAGTCCATCGAAAGGCTCAGGGCCTCCGGCCAGCTGGGCCAGATCTACTCCGGCATCCATGGTCCCTATCAGGAGTGGCAGCCGGGGGAACGCGCTGCGACCAGGGCGGTCCTAACGACGCCATGATCCAGTTTACCGAGTCGGCAGACTCACTTACTTTTGAGTGAAATATTGGTAAGGGAATGGCCTTGAACATATCCGAGTCGGCGATATTGACCGAACTGCAGCAGATCCTGTTTCGATCCTTTGACGTGATACCGTTTCCAATCCTCATTTCGGAAGCGGTTTGTGGTGACACCCTTGGCACCATACCGACCACGCTATCGGACATCCCCGTTCGTCATCACAGGTTTGTGAACCAGGCCTTCTCGGCACAATTGGGTTACACCCTGGCCGACTTGCCCGACATGACTGCCTGGTTTGCGACTGTGTATCACGACGAGCAGAGCAGAACCCTGGCCATCCAGGACTGGAATCAGGTTGTCATGACCAGCCTGGCCAATGGCTCTGCCGTGGCGGAGATGTCTACCCGGATCCACTGCAAGAATGGCCAGCGGCGCTGGTTTACCATCACGGCCCAATTGACGGCCGATGCCATGCCCGGCTGGCACATAGTGACGTTTCGCGATATTCACGATCTGCACTGCATGATAGAGGAGGTGAGTCGCCTCTCCTGTACCGACCCGCTGACAGAGCTCAGCAATCGGCGCGGTGCCGAGCAGCAGTTGCAGGCACTCTGGCTGCAGGGCCACATGTTCTCGGTGATCCTGTGCGATATCGATCACTTCAAGCAGGTCAACGACAGGTATGGCCATCCCGCCGGGGATGCGGCCCTGTGTGGGGTTGCTCGCATCATGGAAGAGCAGCTGCAGGGGGCCGAGTGTCTGGCCCGCTGGGGAGGGGAGGAGTTCCTGCTGATCCTGCCGGGAGCTGATGGCTCGCGGGTGGCAGCCCGGGCGGAGCAGATGCGCCAGCTGTTGTCTGCCAGCCCCATGAGTTGGCATCATCACCATTTTTCGCTGACGATGAGTTTTGGCTGCGCCACCCTGGCTGCCGGGCAGAGCCTGGACAACCTGTTGCTGGTGGCCGATCGGGCCCTGTATCAGGCCAAGGCGCAGGGGCGCAACCGGGTGGTGTTTGGCAAGACCTAGCCCGGCGTCAAGGGTCAGCATAGCCCCATAAAAAAACCGAAGCGCTTGGCTTCGGTTTTTCGTTGCAGTCACTGGCACCAGCCAGAGCGCATTATTTCTTGATGCGGATCACCGGGGTCTCGCCCACAGTCACGGCACCCGTCATCTTGATCAGTTCTTTGATCTCGTCCATGTTGGAGATGACAACCGGCGTCAGGGTAGACTTGGCTTTCGCTTCCAGAATTGCCAGATCGAACTCGATGATGGTATCGCCGCGCTTGACCTTTTGACCTTCCTGAGCGATGCGCTTGAAGCCTTCACCTTTCAGTTCAACGGTGTCGATACCGAAGTGAACGAACAGCTCGATACCTGAGTCGGATTCCAGCGAGAACGCATGGTTGGTCTCGAAGATCTTGCCGATGGTGCCATCGCACGGTGCAACCATCTTGTTGCCAGCCGGCTTGATGGCGATACCGTCGCCGACGATCTTCTCGGCGAAGACAACGTCAGGCACATCTTCGATCGGCACGATTTCCCCTGACAGCGGGGCAAAAATTTCGATGCCACCGGTATCAGAGCTATCATCGGAAACCAGTTTCTTCAGTTTATCAAACAGACCCATAGTAAAAGCTCCTAGAGATGATTGTCGCTGTTTGCAGCCGATCTTAGCAGACTGCCTTCTGCTTAATAAAGTTATCTACACAGGCTTCGATTTCGGCGGCGGTTGCATAGCTCAGAGCCTGGTCAGCCATTGCCTTCACATCTTCGAAGTTGGTGTTGCGGATAAGCTTCTTGATACGCGGTACAGAAATGGAGCTCATGGAGAACTCATCCAGACCCATACCCAGCAGCAGCAGTGTGGCGCGTTCGTCACCAGCCAGCTCACCACACATACCGGTCCACTTGCCATTGTCATGGGAAGCGTCGATGACCATCTTGATCAGCGTCAGGACGGAGGGTGACAGCGGGTTGTACATGGCGGAGATCATCTCGTTACCACGGTCGACTGCCAAGGTGTACTGGGTCAGGTCGTTGGTACCGATACTGAAGAAATCCACTTCTTTAGCCAGATGATGAGCCATCACGGCAGCAGCCGGAGTCTCGATCATGATACCCACTTCGATGGATTCATCAAAGGCTTTGCCTTCGGTGCGCAGTTCGGCTTTCAGCTTCTCTACGGTGGCCTTCAGGCTACGGAACTCTTCGACGGAGATGATCATCGGGAACATGATGCGCAGTTTGCCGAAGGCAGACGCACGCAGTATGGCCCGCAGCTGGGCGTGCATGATGTCTTCGCGATCGAAGAAAATACGCACGGCACGCCAGCCCAGGAAGGGGTTCATCTCTTTCGGGAAATTCATGTAAGGCAGTTCTTTGTCGCCGCCAATGTCCATGGTACGGACGATGATCGGCTGATCCGGCATGGCCTCTGCCACTTCTTTGTAGGCCTTGAACTGCTCGTCTTCGGTCGGCAGCGCATCACGGTCCATGAACAGGAACTCGGTACGGTACAGCCCCACGCCTTCGGCGCCATTGCGGATGGCACCTTCGGTATCCTTGACGGTACCTATGTTGGCGCAGACTTCGACCTGATGACCATCGAGTGTGATGGCAGGCAGATCTTTCAGCTTGGCCAGCTCGTCCTTCTCGGCCTGGAACTGGGCCTGGAACTGTTTGGCTTCAGTCAGCTGCTCGGCGGTCGGGTTGATGATGATCTGGTTGTTGATCGCATCCAGTATCAGCATCTCGCCATTGTTGACGCGCTCGGTGATGTCGTTGGTGCCCACGATGGCCGGCAGCTCCAGGGAGCGCGCCATGATGGAGGTGTGAGAGGTACGGCCACCGATGTCGGTAACGAAACCCAGCACATATTTCAGGTTGATCTGGGCAGTTTCGGACGGGGTCAGGTCTTTGGCGACCAGAATGACCTCTTCGTCTATGGTGCTCAGGTTGACAACGGCGATGCCCAGCACGTTCTTCACCAGACGGGTTCCGATGTCACGGAAGTCGGTGGCGCGCTCGCGCAGGTAGGGATCGTCCAGATCGGCCATCATCTTGGCGTATTGCTCGATGACCTCGTAGACGGCCTTATCAGCGGTGGCCTTGTTGTCTTTGATGAAGGATCTGATATCCCCTTCCAGCTCCTCATCTTCGAGCAGCATGATGTGGCCTTCGAAGATGGCCTCTTTTTCCTCACCGAAGGTGCGACCAGCCATGGTTTTGATGGCTTCCAGCTGAGCAGCTGACTTGGTGCGGGCTTCGAGGAAGCGGTTGATCTCGGCGTCAATCTGGTCAGCAGAAATCTTGCCCTGATTGATAACGATTTCATCTTCTTTCAGAAGAAGCGCCTTACCGAATGCGATACCGGGGGACGCAAGAATGCCAGATATCATAATCCTTCCTATTAAAACGACTGTGGGGGAGGAATAAAGCTGGATTACTCCAGCTCGTCCATCAGGGCAACCAGCTTCTCAACGGCTTTCTGAGCGTCCGGGCCGTCGGCCTGGATGGTCACGTTGGTGCCTTTGGTCAGGCCCAGGGTCTGCAGCTTGAACAGGCTCTTGGCGCTGGCGGATTTGCCACCGGAGACCACAGTAATTTCGCTTTGGAATTCTTTGGCTTCTTTCACGAACTGAGCTGCCGGACGGGTGTGCAGACCGTTTTCAGCAGTGATAACAACAGACTTCTCGTACATGGTTTCACCCCATATTATTGATATTTTTTGGAGAGATGGATGCTTTTGACGCTTCCTTATCTCACCGTGTCAGTATGGATATGTTGTAAAGTAACGAAATCAGACCTGCAATGGTTTAATCCAGGTCAATTTTCTGTGCAGTATTCGGTGTCTGCCCAAACTCTTTTCCGTTATCGCGCTACAAGCCGCATAAATACTGGCTTGAAATTATTTTATAACGAAAAATAACACTTTGTTACTTTGTGATACCTAGTCGGCAAACACCTCGTGACGCCGCACAGGATATGAGATTTATCACGGAATGTCTGCTTTTTTTGTCGCCCGTCAGCTTGTTATTTTACCCCAAAAAATAAGGGGCCGAGTGGCGCTGCCAATTGCTCAGTCTAGCTCATAAAGAAACGGCGCTCCTAGGAGCGCCGTTGTTTTGAAAGAATCCGATCACCTATTGCTGCAGTTCCTGCTCGCTGAACACCCCGGCAAACAGGGCGCTGGAGAGGTAACGCTCGGCGGCGCTCGGCAGTATGACGACGATGGTCTTGTCGGCAAATTCCGGCAACTCTGCCAGACGGGCGGCGGCCACGACGGCGGCCCCCGAGCTTATCCCGGCCAGGATCCCTTCCTCTTCCATCAGGCGACGAGCCATCTCGATGGCATCATCGCTGCTTACCTGCTCGACGCGGTCCAGCAGGGTCAGGTCCAGGTTGCCCGGGATGAAACCGGCGCCAATACCCTGGATCTTGTGAGGGCCGGGCTTGATCTCGAGACCGGCCAGACGCTGGCTGATCACGGGTGACTCGCTCGGCTCGACGGCCACCGAGACCACGGCCTTGCCCTTGGTCTGCTTCAGATAACGGGACACACCGGTAATGGTGCCACCTGTGCCGACGCCCGCCACGAACACATCCACCTGACCATCGGTGGCATCCCAGATCTCGGGGCCCGTGGTCTTCTCGTGGATTTCCGGGTTGGCGGGGTTTTCAAACTGTTGCAGCAGGACATATTTGCCCGGCTCGGATTCGAGGATCTCGTTGGCCTTGGCGATGGCGCCCTTCATGCCCAGCGGCCCTTCGGTCAGCACCAGATTGGCACCGAGCGCCTTGAGCAGCTTGCGGCGCTCCAGGCTCATGGTGGCGGGCATGGTCAATGTGATGGGATAGCCGCGAGCGGCGGCAACGAAAGCCAGAGCAATACCTGTGTTACCGCTGGTGGGTTCGATGATCTCCTTGCCCTTGGTCAGGACGCCGCGTTTCTCGGCATCCCAAATCAGGTTGGCGCCGATGCGGCACTTGACGCTGAAGCTCGGGTTACGGCTTTCAATCTTGGCCAGTACGCGGCCCTTGGTAACACGGTTGAGTCGAACCAGCGGGGTGTGACCTATGGTCTGGCTGTTGTCCTCAAAAATTTTGCTCATGGTGCTATCCCTGTTTGTTACGGCGATGAAACAAGATTACCCTGTGGTTTCTGAATGAGAAGTGACGATTTGTTATAACAATATGTTATTACAAGATATAGAGCTTATTCTTTCTTACTGAGGCCTCGATCTCAAAAAGGCCTCTTGTCGTCAAAGGAATAGACGTTATGGGATTTGCAGGAAGCGATCGCTATCTCGCCTCAGAGGCACTGAAGATGGCGGTCAATGCGGCAATAGTGCTGGAAAAACCGTTACTGATCAAAGGTGAACCCGGCACAGGCAAGACGGAGCTGGCCGAAGCGGTAGCCCGCCATCTGGGCACCGAGCTGATCGCCTGGCATATCAAATCCACCACCAAGGCCCAGCAGGGGCTGTATGAGTATGATGCTGTGGCGCGGCTGCGCGACTCCCAGCTCGGCGATCCGCGAGTGGGGGACATAAGCCACTACATTCGCCAGGGCAAGCTGTGGCAGGCCTTCACCGCCGAGCAGCGACCCGTGCTGCTGATCGATGAAATCGATAAGGCGGATATCGAATTCCCCAACGACCTGCTGCTGGAGCTGGATCGGATGGAGTTTGACGTCTACGAGACCGGCGAGCGCATCAAGGCACGCCTGCGCCCCGTGGTCATCATCACCTCCAACAATGAAAAAGAGCTGCCGGATGCCTTCCTGCGACGCTGCTTCTTTCACTACATCCGTTTCCCCGACAAGGCCGAGATGCAGGCCATAGTCAACCTGCACTATCCGAACCTGAAAGTGGCGTTGCTGGACGAAGCCATGACGCTCTTCTTCGAGCTACGCGATGTGGACGGGCTGCGCAAGAAGCCCTCCACCTCCGAGCTGCTGGACTGGATCCGGCTGCTGCTGGCCGACGACATCTCCCCCGAGGCGATGCGCACCCGTGAGCCTGGCAAGCTGGTGCCCGCCCTCTATGGCGCTCTGCTCAAGACTGAACAGGACTTGCATCTGTTCGAAAAGCTTGCCTTCCAGGCGCGTCGCGGTAGCTGAATGCTGATCGACTTTTTTACCCATCTGCGCCGCCACAAGCTGCCTTGCAGCCTGCGCGAATTGCTGGATCTGCACGGGGCCTTGTCGGCCGGGCTTGCCACGGTCGACATGAACGACTTCTACCAGATCTCCCGCTGTCTGCTGGTGAAAGACGAGGCCCATTACGATCGCTTCGATCGCGCCTTTGCCGAATATTATGACGGCCTGCAGGCCTCTCCCCTGTTGCCCGAGACCCTGCCGGATGACTGGCTGCGCCAGGAGTTCGAGCGGCTGCTGAGCCCGGAAGAAAAAGCGCTGCTGCAATCCTTAGGAGGGCTCGACAAGCTGCTTGAAACCCTCAACCAGCGCTTGAGCGAACAGAAAGAGCGCCACGCCGGTGGCAACAAGTGGGTGGGCACGGGGGGCAGCAGCCCGTTCGGCCACGGCGGTTTTCACCCGGAAGGGATCCGCATGGGGGGAGAGGGCCAGCATGGCAAGGCGGCCAAGGTGTGGGAGGCGCGTCACTATCGCAACTTCAGCGACGACTCGCCGCTGGGGCAGCGTGCCATTCAGCTGGCGCTGCGCAAACTCAGGCGCTGGGTGCGCCAGGGCAACCCGGACGAGCTGGATCTTGACGGCACCATCCAGAGCACGGCCCGTCAGGGCTGGCTCGATGTGAAGCTGAGGCCGGCACGCCACAACGGCGTCAAGCTGCTGGTCTTCTTCGACGTAGGGGGCTCAATGGATGCCCATGTGGCCGAGGTGCAGCGGCTCTTCTCGGCGCTGCGTCACGAGTTCAAGCATCTGGAGTACTTCTATTTTCACAACTGTCTCTACGACTTCGTCTGGCAGGACAACAACCGCCGGGCCGAGGAGCGTTTTGATACCCTGCGGCTGCTGCGCACCTACGGCAGCGACTACAGGGTGATTTTTGTGGGGGATGCCAAGATGGGCCCCTATGAGATCACCTGGCCCGGTGGCAGTGTCGAGTACTGGAACGAGGAGGCCGGCCAGGTGTGGCTCGCCCGCCTGCAGCAGCACTATGCCAAACTGGTGTGGCTCAACCCGGTCCCGAGACGGGAGTGGCTCTGGCATCCCTCCATCAAGTTGATGAATGAACTGGTTGGCGGACGCATGCATCCGCTGACCCTGGCCGGTCTCGCCGCGGCGATCGATCAGCTGTAATGACCTCTCTACCCTAAAAAGCCAACAAGCCGGGAACGAACCCGGCCAGGAGCAAAGATGATTTCTATCGTGATCAGTGGATCAGGCCTCTATACCCCGCCTTTTGCCGTCAGCAACGAAGCGCTGGTGGCCGCCTTCAACCAGTATGTGGATCTCTACAACGAGGAGAATGCCTCCGCCATCGATGCGGGCCAGCTTCCCGCCAAGCAGCACTCCAGCTGCGAGTTCATCGAGAAGGCCTCCGGCATCAAGAGCCGCTATCTGGTGAGCAAGGAGGGGGTGCTGGATCCGGACATCATGCAGCCGCTCATGGCAGAGCGCCCGGATGACAAACCTTCCATCATGGTGGAGATGGCGGTGGCCGCCGCCGAGCAGGCGCTGATCGCCGCCGGTCGCGAGCCGGGGGAAATCGATCTGGTCATAGTCGCCGCCTCCAATATGCCGCGCCCCTATCCGGCGCTCTCCATCGAGCTGCAGCACTACCTGGGGGCGGGCGGCATGGCCTTTGACATGAACGTGGCCTGCTCGTCCGCCACCTTCGGCATCAAGACGGCCGCAGACATGCTGGCGGCCGGCAGCGCTACACTGGCGCTGGTGGTGAACCCGGAGATCTGCTCGGGCCACCTCAACTTTCGCGATCGGGATAGCCATTTCATCTTCGGCGATGCCTGCACCGCCGTGCTGCTGGAGCGGGAGGCCGATTGCAAGGTGGCCAACCCCTGGCAACTGGTGGCCAGCAAGCTGGTGACCCAGTACTCCAACAACATTCGCAACAACTTCGGCTTCCTGAACCGGCTCAGTCCGCGCACCCGTTATGGCGATGACAAGCTGTTCTGCCAGCAGGGGCGCAAGGTGTTCAAGGAGGTGCTGCCGCTGGTGTGCGATCAGATCGCCGGCCAGCTCAATGAACAGGGCTGGGCATCAGACTCCTTGAGCCGGCTCTGGCTGCATCAGGCCAATCTCACCATGAACCAGTTCATCGGCCGCAAGCTGCTGGGTCATGATGCCAGCCAGCAAGAGGCGCCGGTGATCCTCGACAGTTACGGCAACACCAGCTCGGCGGGTTCCATTATCGCGTTCCATCTGTACAATCGCGACCTTCCTGCGGGGGCCCGCGGCGTGCTCTGCTCGTTTGGCGCTGGCTATTCGATAGGGAGTCTGCTGCTGCGGCGCCTGTGAGGGGCGGGGGCATATCCCCGCCGTCATAACAATAAACAGCGGTCAGGGTGGAATCATGCAGAAAATCACGGGGCGCTGCGCCCTGCACTACGGAGTGACACTGTCACTCTTTTGCCTCTACGGGTTGCAGGTCTGTCCGTTTCTGGAGAGCCTGACCCTGCCCCAGCTGCTGGGGCCCACCCTGCTGGTCTTCGCCATCATGTTCGCCGTGCGCGCTCGGGTGTTGCACCGACTGGTGCTGCCCTGCCGCGGGCTCGGCGGCTTCGGACTGGAGGTGGGCTTCTACCTGCTGGGGGCGCTGCTGCTCTCGGGCTACAACGGCCTCATGCATGACTTCCCGCTGGAGAGTCACCTCAAGATCCTGCTGGGGATGACCACCCTGGGCTTTCTGGTGGCAGCTGATCTGTCGCTGGTGCGGGACTGGAACCTGGCCAAACTGCGGGAGCATCAGGGCTCGCTGGTGCTGACCCGGCCGCTTGCCATGCCGGTTTCCCGCAAGTTCTCCCTGTTTACCTTCACCACGCTCGCGCTGCTGGGGGGCGTCTTCTTCCTGCTGTTCAACAAGGATCTGGAGTGGCTGGCGACGGTGGACAGAAGCCTGTCGCGACTCGATGCCCAGCACTACATATTGCTGGAAATCGCCTTCGTGATGGCGGTGACCTTCTGTTACCTCTGGCTTATCATTCGTGGCTATGGCCGCAATCTGACCCTCTCCCTGATGCACCAGACACGCACCATGGCACAGGTGCAGTGCGGCGATCTGGATGCGCGGGTGCCGGTGACCCGGGATGACGAATTCGGCCTGATCGCCGCCAGCACCAACCAGATGATCGGCGAGTTGAAGGCGCGCAGCGACGAGCTCAACCTGACCCGGGACGTGGCCATCCTCGGCCTCGCCTCGCTGGCGGAGACCCGGGACAACGAGACTGGCGCCCACATCATCCGTACCCAGCACTACGTCAAGGTGCTGGCCGAACACCTGAGCCGCCACGACGCCGAGCGTTATCCCCTCGACGACGCCACCATAGATCTGCTGTTCAAGTCGGCGCCGTTGCACGACGTGGGCAAGGTGGGCATTCCCGATGCGATCCTGCTCAAGCCGGGCAAGCTGACCGACGAAGAGTTCGCCATCATGAAGCGCCATCCCCAGATAGGGGCCGATGCGCTCGCCAGCGCCGAGGCCCAGCTCGGCTCCAACTCCTTCCTGCGGCTGGCACGGGAGATTTCCCTCACCCACCACGAGAAGTGGGATGGCAGCGGTTACCCGGCCGGCCTGGCCGGGGATCTCATCCCGCTCTCGGGCCGCTTGATGGCGGTGGCGGATGTCTACGATGCCCTCATCTCGAAACGGGTCTACAAGCCCGCCTTCACCCATGAAGAGGCGAAAGCCATCATAGTGCAGGGGCGCGGTAGCCATTTCGATCCTGGTATGGTCGATGCCTTCCTCGCCTGCGAGGGGGCCTTCAGGCAGATTGCCGCCGAGCACAGGGATTAGGAGTAATAAAAGCCTAGGGGGCCCTTTCCATGCCTAAGCAGCAAGGTATACACAGGGAGCCGTCATTTAGTCACCACTTAGGTGTGATTTTACCGGCCAGCATCGCCCTAAACGTGAACATCATGTGCTCACCCGATTTCGACGTCTCTCCTTAGTGGATTGAAGGTGATGGCATTTTGTAGAGAGTCCGGTGTAAGGTGCGGGGCTTCTCCGATGCAGCGGACGAAATGGGTTATGTGGGCTTGTTCTTCATCTGGACAGCCCCGAACCAATATCACCCGTGGAAGACAACCCCTCAGGGACATGGCCAACCCGCCCGCACCACTGAAAACCCCAAGTACCTTGGCCACACTCCCCGCGACACCAACACCTATCTAGGCACCCTCTGGAAGCGCTGCCGCGCGGCCCTTGCCCGCCGTGGTATCGAGTATTTCGGCTTTCGGGTCGTCGAGCCCCACCATGATGGCACCCCCCACTGGCACTTGCTGCTGTTCGTCAATCCCGCCCAGCAGCGTGAGCTGATAAGCACCCTGCAACGCTACGCCCTCAGCCATGACCAGGGCGACCTTGAGCGCAAGCGCCATCCGGTGAGCAAGCGACCCTATAGCGACATCACCCCGCGCTTTGACTGGAAGGTCATGGATCCGGCCAAAGGCGGGGCCGTGGGCTATATCGTCAAATACATCGCCAAGAACATAGACGGCCACCAGATAGGGGACGAAGGCGACTTAGAGGCCGAAACCGCCGCCAGTGAAGGGGCAAGGCGGGTCAGGGCGTGGGCGTCCCTCTGGGGCCTGCGCCAGTTTCAACAGTTGGGCGGGCCGTCTGTGAGCGTATGGCGGGAACTGCGGCGACTACCTGGGCGAGTGCAAGAGAAGGAAGGCCGCACGGTGGCCCCGCTTGAGAGCGAAATCATGGAAGAGTGCCGCCGCTATGCGGACGCGGCGAACTGGAAGGAGTTTACCTATTCGATGGGTGGCCCCGTGTGCCCACGGGATGCCCGACCGGTGCGGCTGCATCACCTGATAGACCCCGCCAAGAACAAGTACGGGGAAGACGTGATCCGGCTCGTGGGTGTGGCCGCTGGCAGCGCCGTTAAGGCAACCCGCCTTGATGGCTGGGTGCTGCGCCGCAAGGTGACCGACAAGCCCGCAGAGAGCGCCGAGGAGGTGTTGAGCGAGCAAAGCGAAGCAGGGTTTGGCGAGCGTAGCGAGGTGCCCTTAAGCGGCGACAGCTGCGCTCCTTGGAGCACTGGCAATAACTGTACGCAGCCGGATACTGAGGCATTTACGGATCAGGTAATGACTGAGCAATGGGGTTAATCTCCCTTCTTTCTCGTTCCACGAACCCTACATCTTGGCCAGCTAAAACCTGTAATACAGGTAACCTCGATCACAGTTCTGACATTTTCTCGAAGTGGATGCTTGATGGGGCTTTCCATTGCTGCTTATTAGCCGTGTTTTTACACCGTGGCAGAGGTTATGCCAACAGAGGGAGCCAAGCAAATACGTCTGGACAGACTGGATAGGCGGGTAATATTATTATCTAAAAGAGATTTTCTGTGCCAGTTATGAGGGGGGTATACGGAAAGCGCTCCTATAAGGTTAATGCTGTCGTTCATCTGATTGCTATTATAACGAAGAGGTGGTTGATTGGAATTGTTCGGGTCTTTGGCTACAATTGTTGGTCTGATTTGTAATTTTAAATCAGAACAAAGAGCAAGCTCTGATGATGAGTATAAAGCCTTTCTAGAATGGCTTTCAAAAAAGAGGCACAAAACTATCATTAGTGAAATAAATAGCAATCACATGTTGGGGTTGGGTATAAAATCGCTGCTTCATAAAAACCACGAAACTCTGATTTTAAAACTTACAGCACTTGATTCTTCTATCGCTAAATTAACTTCAAAAATGGAAGGTTTTGAGGGAATTACACAAGCGTTAAGTCCTGAATCTGACTTGTCAGAACAAGCGATATTTCTCTTAAAATCGATGAATACGAAATCATCGTATATTTTAGCTGAGGTACCTTGTTATGGTAAAGTAAGGTATGGTCTATCTAATAATCAAGAGTATTCAATGTTTCTTACTAGGTTGCCTGGCTCCGGATTTACCCAGTCAGAACTGCGGTGGTTAGAAAACATAGATGAAATGTTTATTTATGATGATATTGAGCAATTAGTCTCGCTGGGTCTAATATCAATCAGAACAGAGCGTTATGGTGGTCGTTCGTTTAGAATAACTAGAGTGGCAACTCAATACCTCAATGCACTAAACTAGTTATAACAAGAGCGTTATGTGGAACTGAAGCAGTTGGCTAACTTTCTTTTCGCTACACACTATAGCAGGCTTAAGCAGGCGTTAGACTTATTTGGAGTGTTACGTGCATATAGATATGTCAGATTGGATTTCTGTATTTATGGCGTTAATAGCGACTGCATCTGCGATTATCACTTATGCTGTTTATCGCTCATCAACCGACCCAGAGGTCATCATTTATGCCGACACAGATAAAGGTAGACCTTCATTTATAATTTTAATTATTGAAAATATAGGGAAAGGTCCAGCTGAAAACATAACCTTTGACACATCAAGGCCGTTGCCGAAACAAGCATTCGGTATAGAAGAGCCTAAAAACATGCCTGAAACAATGGAGTCAGGGCCTATTGTAAATGGAGTCCCTTTTTTAGCTCCGAGTCAAAAGATGATTATTACCTGGGGGCAATATGGTGGGCTTAAAAAGTACATTGGAGGGGATAGTATTTTTGTAAAAGCTAAATATAAAAGAGCTAATTCTAAATTGCCATTCAATAAATCGACCAGCTCCTCACAACTTTTTATTGAAGCTTTCGCAACAACTGATATTTCAGATTCTAATTGGGATAAGAAAATTTCTGAGGAACTTGTAAAAACAAATAAGCAGTTGCAAAACATTGAGCAGTCAATTAAAAATATTGGTTCAAGCAAAAACTAATAAGTCATTTAAAGGGACTAAAACAGTTAGCTATTGCTTTTTAATCAGCAATTATTTGCCTCTTAGTGAGGCGTAGTTTTAAAGGCGGTAACGTGCCAAAAAAATACTATGGTTAGTCTACGCATCAATAGTAATTCTATTTATTACTTTGGGAGTATATTTTTATAGCTTTAATAACGGACTTTCTACTAATCAAAATGATTGGGGTAGCTTTGGCAGCTACTTAAGCGGAACGCTAGGTGCTGCCTTTGCATTTTTAGCTTTTCTAGCTGGTTTAGAGAACTTAAGATATATAAAAAATCAGCAACTTAAAGAAGAGCTTATTCATACAATAAAGTCTTATGAAAGTAATTTCAGAAATTGCTATGGCATGCTGGTAACGTGCGAAGAACCTTGGATTTGGGGGCACTCTCTAAAAGCAAGTGGGGAAATAAAAGAGTTACCTCTTCGTACCTTGTTGGAAAGTGATTCTATAGATTGGCAATATCATCTAGCACACTTGAGTACCAGCTTAGCTTTCAGGCGCCAACCAAATGGTGAGCTATTTCAAGATCGTGACATTTGGCTTATGGCGTTCAGTGCATCGAAAGGATTGTTTATATATATTGAACTCTATGAAAAGCTATGTGGAAAAAACCCTATTAGTTCATATTATAGAAATACGTATGAAATTCCATACAATCGTTTGTGTGAAGCTGTGTAAAAACTAACAAGGCCTGTAATACATCACTGTGTTGCTGGAAATTTTTTAAATTTCGCCATGTGGGTTTGCTTCTAAAAAGCATTCCAAAACAAACTAGTTGGCCAGAGACAGACTGAAGCTTTTGGCGATACTTATGCCTATAGGGTTATCCATTATAGCCCAGAGCATTTCTATGTTCATAATTTTGAGCAAGCCTCTAGGCTAGTAGAAAGAGCCACGGACAAAGCTACGTCACGAAATCCGCGCTCATCCGCTCCCGCCTGCGAGCCCTGTATAGAAAAATTTTTGCAAAAATGGATTACTGCAAAACCCTATGTCCAGAGCCCGCCAGCGCAGGGCTTTACGGTAAAATCCAGAACTGAAAACAGTGAACATTTTTTCACTGTTTTACAGTTTTTGATGCGGTGTGATGGGGGAGGGGAAAAATATAACGACATGATTTACATGGGAAAAGCCTACTTTCCGTGAGCATTTCTGGCTGGGGGAAGCTGTAATTTATCTCGCAAAAAATATTTAAAAATAGTTTAAAATCAATGTCTTAGTGGCTATTTCCTCAATCTAAGAAACTGAAAAAATGAAAAATTGAACACCTTCATTTATGAGGATATTATCGAGCCACAGAATCTCAAATGGGGCTACTCATGAAGGCGGCAATTGTAGGGAACATAGGCACAGACCATGATGGGTTCAAACCAACAAAGGTGACTGCTGGCTCACCTGATGTGCAGATTGATGGGATGCCCGTTGCTCGTGTTGGTGATCCATTAGAGCCACATGATAAACCTAACAATCCACCACATCCCCGTAGTATTACATCTGGAATATCGAATATATTGATTAACGGAAAGCCCATTGCAATGACTGGTGCCACTATTGATTGTGGCGGAGTGATCATAGGTAATAGCTCCGTGATTGTGGGGAACGTGTCTGTCTCAGGCGGCAATCAAGGTCTAACCAAGTTTATACCTCCGCTATCTTTTGATGAGCAGATTCAGCTGATGGCTGCAGGTAAACCAGTCTCGGATTATCCATATTATGCAATAAATGATTCTGGCGATGTTTTTTCTGGTCGAACAGATGCTTCTGGTCAAACGAAAAGAATTAAAACACAAAAAGAAGGTGAGTTCGCCATCTATTGGGGGGATGAAGCATTAGCATTAATGGAGGGGGTGATAAGTGCCTAATAACGCATTTAAATTAAAAACAAATGACAAAATTGGTTCAATAAAAACAATTGAGCACAATGCTATCACCTTTGACAAGATATGGGATGCGTATCCCGGACGAATAACACACAAAGATCCTAAAACAGGTAATGATATTTTTAGTGATCACTGTGCTATCAATGTTAGCCAGGCATTATATTCTAATGGCGTGCTAATGAAGTCGTTCACAGGTACCCGTTGCTGGCAGTGCCCCACTCCAAGCCCTGAAGGGAAAGGGATTCATGCAATCAGGGCTCAAGAACTTGCTGATTATCTTCAAAAGAGGCCATTTGCTGGCTGCCCAGTTGCTACAGCAATGTCTGGAGCTGAGTTTGAAGATAAAATATCAGGTAAACAAGGTATAGTTTTCTTTCAGAACTATTGGCAGCGTCCAGGGGAGAGTGGGAGAACAGGAGATCATATAGACCTTTGGAAAAATAACAGATTAGCAAGCCTAGGTTTTATGGCTTCTCAAGTTAGATTGTTACTTCCTAGTGTTTCAGAGCAGTTATTGTCAATGTCTGATTTGAAGCGGTCATCGAAAGTTATTTTTTGGGATATGTCAGAATGATGCGCATTATGGTAGTGATATTTACATTCTTGTTTTTATTGATGTTATCACTTGTGACAATCACCAAGCCGCTTTTCTCCATGTATGAAGAATATATATTGAAGGGCAGTTATATCGGTGAAACATATGCAGCACTTTATTTTGATTTCATCCTTTATTTCGTGTCTCCGCTGTGTCTTATTTTTTCGGTGTTGATTGTCAGTTATATCTATAGGCGAAAAAATATTAAGAGCACCGCTAAATAATATAACCTGCTGAAAAAAACCGCCTTTCGGCGGTTTTTGCTAGATTGCGAACTGCTCCAAACTTTTACCTTGTTCTATCTGCCTGGCTATTGCCTTCGGCATTCTACCCTGACCAGTCCAGGTTTTCTCTTGGCCATCTTCTTGATATTTGTATTTAGCTGGCCTTATTGCTCTCAATAGCTTGGTGATCAGGCGGGTTCTATGGCCAGCACCAGGCAGTCGGGTTCGTTGATGCGAAAGCGCACATTGAGATCGAACAAGCGTACCCCGTACTCCTTATCGTCCGGCTTGCCCTTCTTGTAGGCGGGACGGGGATCCTGGGCCAGCACTTCGCTCACCAGCAGGCGCAGCTCGGGATGGGCTTTGAGCCAGGGTTGCAGCTGTTGCTCGGCCTGTGCACTGAAATTCACCATCAGCGGCGGGGTGGGGGCGTCGGGGGCAAAGCCGCCACGGGCGTCCGGCAGGCTGTCGGCATAGGGGATATAGGGCTTGATATCGACGATGGGGGTGCCATCGAGCAGATCGACCGCGCCGAGTTCCAGCCACAGCTTGCCCCGCTCCCGGCCCACCCCGTGCAGCTCGACCACCGAGAGGCCAAGCGGATTGGGGCGGAAGGTGGAGCGGGTGGCAAAGACCCCGACCCGTTCGTTACCGCCCAAGCGTGGCGGGCGCACCGTCGGGTGCCAGCCCTGATCCATGGTCTGGTGAAACACGAAGCTGAGCCAGAGATGGGAGAACTGCTCAATGCCGCGCAGCACATCCGGTTGATCGTAAGGGGGCAGCAGCTCGAGGCGGGCACGGGCTGACTTGACCAGACCGGGCTGGCGGGGGATGGCGAACTTCTCCTTGTAGGGAGAGCGGATGATCCCGAGGGTGTCGATTTCGAACTTCATGGCGGATCCTGACTGAAAACCCCGGCAATTTAGCACAGGCGGCGCCAAAACGCAGGCCTGGCCTCCCTTGCCTGGCCGGGATCCCGGCCTCTTTTCTTCATACCCTTTTCCTTCTGTCCTGCCGTGATCACTGTCTCATCCCCGTGCCATGGAGGCTGTACCCCGCCGCCAACTTGGGTAGGGTGGGGGCACTATGAATACCTGCATGCAAGGCGCGTCATACCCGAGATAGCCAATCGTGCCGGACAGGAGGGACATGGATGAAACTGCTGATCATCGGCGGCACCGGTTTTCTGGGCCGCCACCTCACCTCGCTGGCGCTGGATTGGGGCCACGAGGTGACTCTGTTCAATCGGGGTCATCGCCAGCACCCGGACTGGCGCGATCTGGTTCAGCTCACCGGTGACAGGGACAAGGATCTGAACGTCCTGCACGGGGAAGGGCCCGGCTGGGATCTGGTTATCGACACCTGCTGCTACCGGCCCGAGCAGGCGGCCAGCCTCTCGGCAGCCCTGCTCGGGCGATGCGAGCGGCTGATCTTCATCTCCACCATCAGTGTCTATCGCGACTTCGCCCAGCGGGGGATGGATGAGTCGGCGCCGCTGCACGAGACAGGGGCCGAGGAGACGCCCACCGACTATGGCCCCCTGAAGGTGTTGTGCGAGGCCGAATATCGGGCCCGTTGGGGCGAGCGGCTCTGCATTCTGCGCCCCGGCGTGCTGTGCGGCCCCTTTGATCCGACCGGCCGTCTGGCTTGGTGGGTGAAGCGGATACAGCAAGGGGGGCCCTGGCTGCTGCCGGGGGAAGGGCAGGATCGATTGCAATACCTGGACGTGCGCGACTGCGCCGAGTTCGTGCTGCGCGCTGCCGAGCAGCAGCTGGGGGGCATCTTCAACCTGCTCAAGCCCGGCATAGCGTTGGCGGACTGGGTGGATCGCCTCGCGGCCCGACTCGTGCCCGTCACGGCACCGCAACCTGAGTGGGTGCCCTGGCCCGCGCTGCTGGCGGCCGGCGTCGAGCCCTGGCAGAGCTACCCGACCCTGTTGCCCAACGAGTTACCTGAGTATGCCGGCTATGGCCGCATCAGCGCCGAGGCGGCCATAGTGCAGGGGCTCAACTTTCGGCCGCTGGAGGAGACGGTGGCCGATCTGGCCCAGTGGCTGGCGGAGAACGGTCAGGCCGTGGTGGCCGGGATGACGGCCGAGCAGGAGCGGGCGTTGCAACAAGGGCTGCGGATGGGCAGCCTGCAATAGGGCCGGAGGGGTACTCATCCTGCCTTGATGGCCAGCACATGAAAGAGGGCGCCCTGTGGGACGCCCTCTTTCTTATTCGGCGGTGCGGGTTAGCGCAGCCTGGTGCCGCACTGGATCAGCAGCTCTTTCAGCAGGGTGCGATGACAGCGCTCGGCCTGCTCACAGTAGCAACCCACCGACAGGTTGGTGGTGTGGGAGAGGGCAGCCAGCAGCGCCAGATCGTGGCGGGCGCAGGGGCTGGCCATTTCGGCTTTGTACTGCTTGCAGAAGGCCGCCCATTGGGCCGGGGTCTCGGCAGCCTGGCCCAGCTTCATGGTCTCGCTGCTGGGGGCCAGGTTGGGGAACCAGACGTCGTACCAATCCTGGCTGGCAAATTCGCTCTTGGGCACGCCACGGGGCGGGCGCCGCACTGTGCCTATGCGCAGCCCTTCATCGGGGAG
This sequence comes from Aeromonas piscicola, assembly GCF_000820005.1. GTDB lineage: Bacteria > Pseudomonadota > Gammaproteobacteria > Enterobacterales > Aeromonadaceae > Aeromonas > Aeromonas piscicola. The sequence goes on from NZ_CDBL01000071.1 coordinate 42,156, forward strand.
GCGGGGACTGCCGAGCCGGACTATGGCCAGTGCCATGGGGACTTTACTTCTCTTGCGCCACTTTCAGCGCCTGCCCGTAGCAGATCACCTGTTTCAGGCAGCCCGGGGTGTCGCTGAACTCGGCGCACTTGTCGAAGGTGACGCCGTTGCCACCCATGTCGGCCACGCGGCGGCGGGCCAGGGTGCGGGCTTCACCTGCGTTGGGGATGGGCTGCTTGGCATCGCTCTGGCAGGATTCCCCCTCGACTGTGCCGAGGTAGAGGTAGTTGAGGTCAGCCAGCTGACCCTGCTCATAGATCTGGACGCCGCCCGGCTTGAAGTATTCGTCGAAATTTTCCTTGTCCAGGTTGCTGTTGAAAGAGAAGTCGGCGCAACCGGAGGCGATCAGGGGCATCATCAGGATAAGGCGTTTCATGTCGGTATCTTGTTGAACTGTGAGGGAGCCATTATAGGGGCCAGTCGCTGCCTGCGACCAGCCCCATTTTTAACCATGGAGACGGGGTGTGACGGGGATCAGGCCGGTGCCAGCCGTTGATGCAGGCTGCGATAGTAATCATCGGCCGGCAACTCATGATGTGAGAAGGGCGCAGGTGCGCCCCTCTGCCGTGCTTGCGATCAGGCCGGTGCCAGCCGTTGATGCAGGCTGCGATAGTAATCATCGGCCAGCAACTCGTGATGGGGAGCGCAGAGGCGGATCTGCCCCTCTTCCATCAGGGCTATCCTGTCCATCTGCTCCAGCCCCAGCAGGCGGTGGGAGATGAGCAGCAAGGAGCGATCCGCCCCCAGTCTGAACAACAGGTCCATGATCTCCCGTTCGGTCTGGCTGTCGAGCCCCTCGGTCGGCTCATCCAGCAGCCAGAGCGGGGCATCGTGCAGCAGGGCGCGGGCGATGCCGATGCGGCGTCGCTCACCACCGGAGAGCGGGCGACCGCCGTCTCCCAGCCAGGCGTTCAGTCCGCTGTCGCTGTGGCCGTTGTCATCTTCCAGCAGATTGGCCAGACCGACCTGGGTCAGCACCTCGGTCAACTGCTCGTCAGACGCCGTCGGGGCCGCCAGCTTGAGGTTGCCTCGCAGGGTATCGGCAAACAGGTGAACCCGCTGACTCACCACCGAGATGGAGGCGCGCAGCGCCCCTTCGCTGTAGTCGGTGAGCGGCTTGCCATCGAGCAGGATCTTGCCTGCTTGCGGACTCCACTCCCGGGTCAACAGCCCCATCAGGGTGGACTTGCCACAACCTGTCTGGCCCAGCAGCGCCAGCTTCTCGCCCGCCTGCAGCTGCAGGGTGCAGCCGCGCAGCACAGGCTGCGGGTTGCCGGGATAGCCGAAATAGAGGTCGCTTATCTGCAAGGTGCCGACGCGGGCGTGCTGTTGCTCGGCTCCCCACTCGGGGGCCTTGGCCTCCTGCAGTATCTCGTTGAGACGGCGGGCCGAGGTGAGGCTGGTGGAGAGGTGCTGGAAGGCACCCGCCAGCGGCAGCAAGGCCTCGAAGCTTGCCAGGGTGGCGAACACCATCAGCGCCGTGATGGGATCCGGTACGGCGCCTGCGACCCCGTGACCGGCCAGCCAGAGCATCAGAGTCAGGGTCCAGCCGCTGAGCAGTTGTACCGAGAAGTTGGCCAGACCGCTCACACGGGCCATGCGGGCCTGGGCGGTGAGCAGCGCCTGTTCGGCCTGTTTCAGCTCGGTCAGTGCCTTGGGGGCGGCGGCAAACATCTGCAGCTCGGCCTGACCGTCCAGATAGTCCACCATGCGGGTACGCATGGCCGATTTCTCGGCGATAAGCCGACGGCCGGGCTGGCGACCGAGGAAGTAGAACACCAGCGGCAGGGCTATCATGCCAAGCAGCAGTATGGCGCCCAGAATCAGTGCGAGTCGACCGTCGAAGAAGGAGAGGAAGAACACCAGGCCGGCGCAGCTGAGCAGGGCCGCGCCTATGGGGGTGACCAGGCGCAGATAGACATGATCCATGGCGTCTATGTCAGCTACCAGCCGGTTGAGCAGATCCGCCTGGCGAAAGCCTGCCAGGGTGCCGGTGGAGAGCGGCGAGAGCTTTTGCCAGAACCAGACCCGCAACCGGGTCAGCACCCGGAAGGTGGCGTCGTGGCTCACCACCCGCTCGCCCCAGCGACCCGCTGTGCGGATGATGGAGAAGAAACGCACTCCACCAGCCGGGGTCATGTAGTTGAAGGTATCGCGGCTGGCGACGGCCAGCCCCGCCACGGCGGCGGCAGAGAGGAACCAGCCGGAGAGCGACAGCAGTCCCATGCCGGCCACCAGGGTCACCAGGGCCAGCAGCAGGCCCAGCGAGAGGCTCAGCCAGTGCTGACGATAGAGGCGCAGAAACGGCAATAGATCAGTCATCGAGAGAATCCCCCGGGTGTTGGGACAAGAGGCGGGCGAACGGGCCCTGCGCTGTGCTCAGTTGCTGGAAGTTGCCCTGCTCCACCAGCTGGCCGCGTGCCAGCACCAGTATCTTGTCCATCTTGGTCAGTTGATCGAGGCGGTGGGTGATCATCAGCAGGGTCTGGCCCGCCATCGCCTGCTCCAGCGTGGTCATGATGGCGCGCTCCGAGTGGCGATCCAGGCTGGCGGTGGGCTCATCCAGTACCATCAGCTGGGTGGACTTGAGCAGGGTGCGGGCCAGGGCGAGGCGCTGGGCCTGACCGACCGAGAGGCCGCCCGCCTGATCCCCGACCGGATAGTCGAGCCCCTTCTCCATGGCAAATTCCCAGGCCTGTGCCCGTTTCAGGGCGGCTTCCAGCTCGGCATCGCTGGCTGACGGCCTGGCCAGCAGCAGGTTGTCGCGCAAGGAGGCGTGAAACAGCTGCGGGTTCTGGGAGAGCCAGCCCAGCTGCAGCCGCCACTGGCTCATGTCGAGGCTGGCCAGCTCCTGGCCGTTGACCTTGAGTTCACCACGATAGGGGGCAAAGCCGAGCAGGGCGTTGACCAGCGAGCTCTTGCCGGCGCCGCTGACACCGATGAGCGCCGTGCGTGAACCCGCCTCCAGGGTGAAGTCGAGGGGGCCGACCAGCACCTTGCCTTCGGCACTCAGCACTTCAAGGTCTTTGGCTTCGACCTTGATGGGGGTGTCGGCATGAAAAGGGGCGTTGCCAGAGGCGGGCTCGCTCACGTCGGCCTCGAGGAATTCCAGCAACTGCTCGGCCGCGCCTATGGCCTGCGCCTTGGCGTGGTAGTGGGCGCCAAGCTCGCGCAGCGGGGCGTAGAACTCGGGGGCGAGGAAGAGCACGAACAGGCCGGTAAACAGGGTGACCTTGGTGCCATAGTGGCCGAAGTTCAGGTGATCTATGTAGGAGAAACCGAAGTAGACAGCCACCAGCGCCACCGAGATGGCGGCGAAGAACTCCAGCACGGCCGTGCTCAGGAAAGCGAGGCGCAGCACCTCCATGGTACGCTCGCGAAAATCTTCCGAAGCGTCGCGAATGGCATCCCCTTCCGCCTGGGTGCGCATGAAGAGTTGCAGGGTGCGAAGCCCCTTGAGCCTGTCGAGGAAGTGGCCGGAGAGGCGCGCCAGCGCCTGGAAGTTGCGGCGGTTGGCATCGGCGGCGCCCACCCCCACCAGGATCATGAACAGCGGGATGAGGGGGGCTGTGCCCAGCAGGATCAGACCCGCCGCCCAGTTGACCGGGAACACGGCCACCAGGATCACCACGGGAATAAAGACGGCAATGGCCATCTGCGGCAGGTAACGGGAGAAGAAATCCTGCATGTTTTCAATCTGTTCCAGCAGCAGGCTGGCCCAGCTGCCGGCTGGGCGTCGCTGGATATAGGCAGGGCCGAGCCGGCCGAGACGGGTGAGCACCAGCTCGCGAATGGCCTGGCGCACCGCGCTGCCCGCCTTGAAGCTGGTCACTTCACGGCCATAGGCCAGCGCCGCCTTGGTCAGCGTCACCAGCAGCAGGGTGATGAAGAGGGGAATGGATTGTTCCGGAGTGGCTCCCTCTATGATGAAGCCATGCAACAGGGTCGCCAGCAACCAGGCCTGTGCCACCATCAGTATGCCCTGACCCAGACCAAAGCCGATGGAGAGACCGATCCAGCGTCGGCCGTGGCTCGACTGGTTGCGCAACCAGCCATAGAGATGTTTCTGAGTTTTCTTGTCCATTACCACCATCCTCGCGTCGAGTGGCGCAAGACTATCCTCGGCCCCCGGCATTGGCAACCTTGTAAATTCCCGGTGTTGAAAATGTTTGATGGAAAAAACAGCTTGCTGCTCATTAGTTGGTCGAACAGCTTGATTTATGGTAAAAAACAGCACTGCGGTGATTGCGCTCGGCGGCAAAATGCATATAGTAGAGGCCCTGACGCGGGTGTAGTTCAATGGTAGAACGGTAGCTTCCCAAGCTGCATACGTGGGTTCGATTCCCATCACCCGCTCCACATTCTGATCCCCGGTAACCAAGCCGTCTTGCTATTGCCTCTGCCTGGTGCATTGCTTCTAGACGTTCGTTTGATGCCTGGTATCTGCTGCGATTTTGATGCCTAGCGGGCATCGTATAATGGCTATTACCTCAGCCTTCCAAGCTGATGATGCGGGTTCGATTCCCGCTGCCCGCTCCAGCTTTCATGCAAAAAGCCCACTCCTGCGAGTGGGCTTTTTGTTTTCTGGCTCATCGGGTGTTGTCAGCTGTGCTTGCCCCGATCGCCGTAAACGAAAGAGGCGCCAACGGCGCCTCACTTACCACACAGAGATCCGACGAGCAGGAATTATTCCTGTTCCAGCTCGCCACAGAAGCGGTAGCCTTCGCCATGGATGGTGGCGATGATCTCCGGGGTGTCGTTGACGCTTTCGAAGTGCTTGCGAATACGGCGTATGGTGACATCCACGGTACGGTCATGAGGCTTGAGCTCGCGGCCGGTCATCTTCTTGAGCAGTTCGGCACGGGTCTGGATCTGGCCCGGGTTTTCGCAGAAGTGCAGCATGGCACGGAATTCGGAGCGCGGCAGCTTGAACATGTCGCCAGCCGGGCTGACCAGTGCGCGGCTGTTGATGTCCAGTGCCCAGCCATTGAACAGGTAACGTTCAACCAGCTTCTTCTCTTCGCCACCGGCGGCCACATTCATGGTGCGGCTCAGCAGGTTGCGGGCACGAATAGTCAGTTCACGGGGGTTGAACGGCTTGGTGATGTAATCATCGGCGCCGATTTCCAGACCCAGGATCTTGTCCACTTCATTGTCACGACCGGTCAGGAACATCAGGGCTATGTTGTCATCTTCACGCAGCTCGCGTGCCAGCAGCAGGCCATTCTTGCCCGGCAGGTTGATGTCCATGATCACCAGATTGATGGTGTGGGCGGTCAGGGCTTGATGCATCTCGTCGCCATTGTTGGCTTCGAGCACTATATAGCCTTCGGCCTCGAAGATGCTTTTCAGGGTATTGCGGGTGACCAGTTCGTCTTCGACGATCAGAATGTGTGGTGTTTGCATGAGTATTCCCAGATTCTTATCAGTTAGTTATCTAAATTTTAACACTCTTTGGCGTTACCCGACCGGTCCTGAAAATTTATTACGTCATCCTGGGTATGAATGTCAGGTCGGAGTATCGCGAATTTGGCATCAGCGTTGGCAAACATCCCTGTGCCACACATAGGCTCTCAACAAGTCTGATCGAGAGAAGCCTGGAAAGGTAGTCCATTACAAAAGTGGCTGCATTTTATCAGTTAACAGGCGCATAACAACACTCTTTGCCGTCAGATAGCAACTTTTTAACTCTGGTTTGATATAGGTCAAACCCTGAGTTCACTGCATGATACTTGGGGTTGCCCCCATTTTCGCCCTTATAAAATGTAATGGAATGTAACATGTGGTTGACATGAATTTGTGGGAAAACTACAGAAAAATTTGTTTTATTGCCCCCTTTGCTGCGCCGCAATGGCCCGCCTACGCCATAGTGACGGCCTGGAATCCGGCCAGTCGCGAGGTGGGAATGCGTCGTAATACTCGGCGTCAGCGCGCCCTCTGGCGGGTGATCTCGGCATCTCCCCACATGATGGCCATGGGGCCCTGCTGGGGGAGCTCGCCCGATGAAAGTTGGCGTGAATCGTCGCTGTTGCTGGCTTCCTCCCGCGCTGATGCCATCGATTTGGCGGCCCGTTTCGGCCAGAACGCCCTCTATTGGGTGGAGCGGGGTGAGCTCTGGTTGCTGCCGGTATTGATGAAAGGCATACCTCTCCATCTGGGCAGAATTGAATCCCACTGGATTGTCAGGGGCCCGGCTTGATGAAAGAATGAGCGAATTCATGTCCATGGAAGGAAGCTTATGATGCTGGATCTACTGCCCGACCTCTGCGATCAACACGGTGATGCCCTGCAAGTGGCCGATCCGCTGTTCCACAATTTTGGTGGCAAGCCGCTGTTTTATGGCCAGGCGGTCACCCTCTCCTGCTATGAAGACAACAGCCTGGTACGGGAGCTGGTCACTCGATCCGGCCAGGGGCGGGTGATGGTGATCGATGGCGGCGGTTCGTTGCGCCGCGCCCTGCTCGGCGATCAGCTGGCCATCAAGGCGGCGGAGCAGGGATGGGAGGGGATCCTTATCCACGGCGCCGTGCGCGATGTGGGCACCTTGGCGACGCTGGCGCTGGGGGTCAAGGCGCTGGCAGCCTGCCCGGTCAAAACAGAGAAGCTGGGTAAGGGAGAGCTGGATGCCGTGGTGTCGTTTGCCGGGGTGACCATACATCCGGGTGACTACGTCTACGCCGACCTCAACGGCGTACTGGTGAGCGCCACCCGGCTCATCTGAGCGGTCAGAAGTTGAGGCCGACGCCTATGCTGAGGGACTGTTCCGTGCTGAAGGCGCTGACGCCGTAGTTGGCCGTGATGGCCAGCTGCGGGGTGAGCAGCAGGCTGGTATTGAGCTCCAGCAGGGTGCTGGCCTTGTTCACTTCCAGCTGCTTGAGCTGGCTGCCGATGTTCAGCGAGGGGGAGAGCTGGTAACGCACCCCGGAGCTGATATTGAAGCCAGTCTGCTCGCTGTGGGTGCCCACCGCCGGCCCGGCTTCCATGTAAAGGCTGACATCGTCCTGTACCGGGTACTGATAGCCGGTGTTGATGAGCCAGAGGTCGAAATTGTCGCTGTGATGGGACTGGCTGCCGAGCAGCACGCCGGAATAGCTTTTCACGTAGAGCTGGCTGTTTGCCTCGCTCTTGAGGAAATCCCAGTCGGCGGCCTGGGCACCGAGGCTGAGGCATGAAGCGAGTGCGATGATGAGTGGTTTGACCATTCTTTTCCCCTCCCTGGGTCCGGAACAGGAATACAAGCATGGCACATGCCAGCTGCTAGTAAAGGCAACCCAGATCACAATAAAACAGTTTTAATCTGCCGCCGACTCATGATAAACAGGCCACCATCATCACTTTCCTTCCCCTATTTCTCTCACATCAAGAGGTGAACCCATGAACAAGAAACTTACCCTGCTGGCCGCACTGGCTCTGGGAGGCTGCGCCATGGCAACTGGTTCCAATCTGGCTCAACTGCAAGCATCCACCTGGCAGTTGCAAGGGGCGAGCGGCGATACTTTCACCCTGCAGGTCGCGGGTGACAAGGTGGCGGGCAAGGGCGGCTGCAACCGCTATTTTGGCGGTATCACCCAGCAGGGTGACGGTGTATTGACGCTGGGAGCCATGGGCTCGACCCGCATGATGTGCATGGGCGATCTGGCCGGCAAGGAGATGCTCTATCTGCAGAAGCTGGAGAAGGTGGCAACCTTCAAGGTCAGCGGCCAACAGCTGGTGCTGAGTGATGCCAACAAGGTGGCGTTGCTCACCTTCGATGCCATGCCAGCAGCCAAGTAACTGATATTCCTGTCAGAGGCTGTCGTAGCGCGAGCAGGCAGCCGCGATCAGAAAGGGACGCCGCGGCGTCCCTTTTTCAATGCCGTTTTGCGGCTTGTGCCGGCCAGCATCGCAAGATGCATCGCATCTTGAATCACCGGCAAGGCGCCGCGCGCTAATCCTCATCCCCCTCGCTGGAACTTGAAGCGCTTCTTGCGCCGATAGGGATAGACATCCTCGAACACCCCCACCTTGATGTTGCTCTGCAGCATCTTCCAGTAGTTGGCGTCGAACATCTCCTTGTGCAGCTGCATCATGATCTCCCGCACCTGGGGCTTTTGCAGCAGGAAGGTGGCGAACTCCTCGGGGAAGATGTCGTTGGGGGCCACTGAATACCAGGGCTCGGCGCTCCATTCATCTTCCGGGTAGCGCGGTGGCGGGATCTGGCGGAAGTTGCACTCCGTCATGTAGCAGATCTCGTCGTAGTCGTAGAACACCACCCGGCCGTGGCGGGTGACGCCGAAGTTCTTGAACAGCATGTCTCCCGGGAAGATGTTGGCCGCCGCCAGCTGCTTGATGGCGTTGCCGTACTCCTCCAGTGCGAGCCGGGTCTGCTGCTCGTCCGCCTTGTCCAGATAGAGGTTGAGGGGGATCATCTTGCGCTCTGTGTAGAGGTGCTTGATCACCAGCTTGTCACTGGTGATGGTGAGCGCAGAGGGGGCCACCGTCTTGAGCTCGGCCAGCAGCTCGGGCGAGATGCGATCCAGGGGAAACTCGAAGTTGGTGAACTCCTGGGTGTCGGCCATGCGACCCACTCTATCGTGCTGTTTTACCAAACGGTACTTGGCCTTGACCTGCTCGTGGCTCACATCCTTGGGCGGGGTGAACTCGTCTTTTATCACCTTGAACACAACGTCGTAGGAGGGGAGGGTGAACACGCTCATCACCATCCCCTTGATGCCGGGGGCGATGACAAATTGTTCCCGGCTCTGGGCCAGATGTTGCTGGTAGTGACGATAGAGCTCGGTCTTGCCGTGCTTCTGACAGCCAATGGCGTTGTAGATCTCATAATCGGGCTTGTGGGGCATGATCTGGCGCAGAAACACCACAAACAGCGCCGGCACAGGGGCATAAACCATGAAGTAGGCACGGGCGAAGCCGAACACGATGGAGGCCAGCTCAGGCTCGAAGATGACGGTATCCACATAGATGCTCTGGCCTGTGCTGAGCAGGGGCAGGATAAAGGGGAACACCTGATCCCGTGCCCGGATCAGCCCCACCAGATAGGCCCCCTTGTTGCGGTAGAACACCTCTTTCAACAGCTCGATGGCAAAGGGCTCATCATGGAGAATTTGCGGGCCGTTCTCGGCAAGATGGCGGTGGATGTCGACAATGTCGCGCTGCTTGTCCTCATAGGGGAGGGTGAAGCTGTAATCCCCCAGCATCTGGCTCAGGGTTTGCGGCAGGTGGGTCAGATCGGTGCGATAGACCCGCAGCAGGGCGCTCAAATCCGGTTTTTCGCCGCGGCTGCGAAAGGGGTGGATATAGAGGTTCTCGTCGCGAATGTTGCGATGGCGGAAGATGCGGCGATAGACGGAGTTGAAGAAGGACTCCGCCACCTCGAAGTTGTCACAACGGGGCAGCAGATCGCTGAAGGCGCCCTTTACCCGCTTGAGCAGCTCCTGAGTGGCGTGATGCTCCCCCATCATCTGCTTGATCAGGGCCGTGGTGGCGCCGACGTGGTGATCATAGAGGCGAATGCGCTCGCGCCCGGCGAGCTGTACTCCCAGCCAGTCACTGTTTTCGAAGCGGCTCTTGCTGCCCTGGGTTATTTCGAGAAACCGGCTGTAAAACGACTCGAAGCGTTGCAAGATCGTCTCGGCGACGGCCTGTTCCAATGGCTGCTGCATCTCTCTCTTCCTTGTGATGTGTCGGCCGGTATGGCGGCTGAGTCCGGGGCTGGTCTGTCGTCCTGTCCTTGCCCTGCAAGCGCTCAATCACTCACGGCATTCATGCCGAGAATGGCTGGCAGTTTGTTCACACGTCTGGCCACTATGGCAACATTCAAACATCTGTTCAAGTGGCAATTTTTGGGGATAAACGGTAGATTGCGCCCCTGTTTTGCCGACCATTTTCAGCCTGTTCGTGCGGTCGGCCTGCCCAAGAGGAAACCCAATGAAACTCTATTTTGTGCTGGTGGCGCCTGCCCGGGCACCCAATGTCGGGGCTGCCGCCCGCGCCATGAAAACCATGGGCTTCGATGCCATGCGACTGGTGGCGAGCCGGGTACATGAAGAGGAAGAAGCGAGCTGGGTGGCCCATGGGGCGCAGGACATTTTGACCAACGCCGAAGCATTCGACACCCTGCCGGAGGCACTGACCGACATGGATCTGGTGATCGCCACCACGGCCCGTCAACGGGGCCGTTATCAGCACTACCTTACCCCGGGGGAGATCCGCGAGCAAATCCGCGCCAAGCCGTCCCTGAACAAGGTCGCCATCGTGTTTGGCTGTGAAGAGTCGGGCCTTTCCAATGAGCAGCTGGCCCATGCGGATTTGCTGAGTTATCTGCCGCTCAAGGTGAGCTACCCGTCCCTGAACCTGGGGCAGGCGATCATGCTGTATGCCTACGAGATGAGCCAGTTGCTGGATGAGCCGCAAGCCGTAGCAGAAAATTTTGATAACACCGGGCAGGTTCGGGTACTGAAACACAAAACAGCAGAAATACTTGGTGAACTCGGAGTTTCGCAGGATGAAAAACTGCATCAATGGGTGATGGACCGAGTACCCATGCTGCCGCAGCGGGATTTGAATATGCTGCATCTGCTCTGCAAAGACCTGGTTCGCCGATTTGAACGCAAGGAGCAATGAGGTTTAAGTTGACAGCCCAAGGCCAGCCGCGGTATTGCTAAAAGCCAGCTTCGTTCAAGAGTGTTCGTCATGCAGTCATTCACCAACGTCACCACCACCACCATTATTACCGGTACCACCACAGGTGGCACTGGGGCCGGTTGATGCGCTGACGAACAAGCACAGAAATCAAAAAAGGCCCGTACCCACCCAGTACGGGCCTTTTTGTTGAGTTGTTTTTAGACCGTTTTCAGATCAATTTGCAGGGTTCACAGGGAGATAAGCGATGAGAGTGTTGAAGTTTGGCGGGTCGTCACTGGCCGATGCAGAGCGTTTTTTACGGGTAGCGGATATCGCGGTCAATACCCACGGCCAATCCCAGGTTGCCCTGGTGCTATCGGCACCGGCCAAGGTGACCAACCACCTGGTCGCCCTGGTGGAGCAGACCAGTCGCGGCATGGATGCCAGTTCCACCCTGTTTGAAATCAACGGCATCTTCTCCCGCCTGCTGGCCGGGTTGAAGGCCGCCTATCCGGCGCTGGATGACAAGGCGCTGCAGGCCCGTCTCACCGCCGAGCTGGATCAGGTCGAGCGACTGATGCAGGGCATACGGCTGCTGGGGCTCTGCCCGGACAACGTGCAGGCCCGCATCCTGAGCCGTGGGGAGAACCTCTCCATCGCCTTCATGCACGAGTTGCTGCGGGTGCGCGGCCTCGAACTGGACATCATAGTGCCGGAGCAACTGCTGGTCACCGACGGCGGCTATCTGGAAGCCCATGTCGACATCGAAGCCTCCCGCCTGCGCTTCGCCGCCAAGGGGCTGCGTCCCGCGGTAGAGGGGCAGGGCCCCGCTGGAAAAGAGTCATGTCTCTACCTGATGCCGGGCTTTACCGGCGGCAGCGACAAGGGTGAAACCGTGCTGTTGGGCCGCAATGGATCGGATTACTCAGCCGCCGTGCTGGCCGCCTGCGTCGATGCCGAGTGTTGCGAGATCTGGACCGACGTGGAAGGCTGCTACAACTGCGACCCCCGTCTAGTGCCGGACGCCTACCTGCTGAAAACCCTCTCCTATAAAGAGGCGATGGAGCTCTCCTACTTCGGTGCCAAGGTACTGCACCCGAAAACCATCGCCCCCGTGGCTCAGTTCCACATCCCCTGCCTCATCAAGAACAGCTTCAACCCGCAAGGGCCGGGCACCTTGATCGGCGTCGAGCAGGGGGATGACGATCTGAAGGTTAAGGCCATCTCGGATCTCTCCGGCATGTGTATGTTCAACGTCTCCGGCCCCGGCATGAAGGGCATGGTGGGCATGGCCGGCCGCATCTTCTCCGCCATCTCCCGCGCCGGGGTCAGTATCGTCCTCATCACCCAGTCATCCTCCGAGTACAGCGTCAGCTTCTGTATCCACAGCTATGACAGTGAGAAGACCCGCAAGGTGCTGGAGCGCGAGTTCGAGCTCGAATTCAAGAACCAGCTGCTGGAGCCACTGGATATCATCAGCGATCTGGCGATCATCTCCCTGATCGGTGACGGTATGCGCACCAGCAAGGGGATGGCGGCGCGCTTCTTCACCTCCCTGGCGCAAGCCTCCATCAATATCGTCGCCATCGCGCAAGGGTCGAGCGAGCGCTCTATCTCCGCCGTGGTGCGGGATCGCAAGGTGGCGGAAGCCATCAAGGCCTGCCATCAGAACTTCTTCGGCAGCCAGCAGTTTATCGATCTCTTCGTGGTCGGTGTCGGCGGCGTTGGCGCAGCCCTGGTGGATCAGATCGCCCGCCAGCAGCCGGTATTGGCCGAGCAGGGCACTGGCCTGCGGGTGGTCGGCATCGCCAACAGCCGCCAGATGGCGGTCAACAAGGATGGGTTGACGCTGGCCAACTGGCGTGAGCAGCTGGTGGAAGCCCGTGACAGCTTCAGCCTGGAAGCGGTGCAAAAGCTGGTGGAAGAGAGCCACCTCATCAACCCGGTGATCGTCGATTGTACCTCGAGCGAGGCGGTCGCCGTCCAGTACGCAGACTTCCTGGCCGCCGGTTTCCATGTGGTCACCCCGAACAAGAAGGCCAACACAGGGTCGCTCGATTACTACAAGGCGCTGCGCCGCACCGCCCGCCAGACTCGCCGCAAGTTCCTGTACGAAACCAACGTCGGCGCCGGCCTGCCGGTCATCGAGAACCTGCAGAACCTGATCAAGGCCGGTGACAAGCTGCGCGCCTTCGATGGCGTGCTGTCCGGTTCACTCTCCTTTATCTTCGGCAAGCTGGATGAGGGCATGGCCTTCTCCGAGGCGACCAAAATCGCTCGCGGCAACGGCTTCACCGAGCCGGATCCCCGCGACGATCTCAACGGCATGGATGTGGCGCGCAAGCTGCTAATTCTGGCTCGCGAGGCAGGTATGGCGCTGGAGCTCTCCGACGTGGAAGTGGAGCAGGCGCTGCCGCCGGGCTTTGACGTCAGCGGCGATGTGGAAGCCTTTATGGCCCGCCTGCCCGAAGCTGACGGCTGGTTCCGCGACCAGTTCGCCGCCGCGCAAGCTCAGGGCAAGGTGCTGCGCTATGTGGGGTCGATTGAAGGTGGCAAGTGCAAGGTCGCCATCAAGGCGGTCGGTGCCGACGAGCCCCTGTTTAAGGTCAAAGACGGAGAGAATGCGCTCGCCTTCTTCTCCACCTACTACCAGCCGATCCCGCTGGTGCTGCGTGGCTATGGCGCCGGTACCGAAGTGACTGCCGCTGGCGTCTTTGCCGACGTGCTTCGCACCCAGAACTGGAAGCAGGAGTTATAACCATGAGTTCAGAGATGAACCCCTATATGGCGAAAGGTGGCAGTGTTGTCGCCTATGCCCCCGCCTCCAGCGCCAACCTGAGCGTGGGATTCGATGTACTGGGGGCGGCGCTCGCCCCCGTGGATGGCTCCCTGCTGGGCGATCGGGTGCAGGTGAAAGCCGCTGACGTGCCTTTTGCCCTCTCTTCCGTGGGCCGCTACGCCCACAAACTGCCCGACGATCCGAAAAAGAACATCCTCTACGACTGCTGGGTCGCCTATGGCGAGGCGCTGGAGAAGCGTGGCCTGACCATGCAGCCACTCGAAATGGTGCTGGAGAAGAACCTGCCGGTGGGCTCGGGTCTGGGTTCCAGCGCCTGTAGCGTGGTGGCGGCACTCGAAGGCCTCAACGCCTTCCACGGCGAGCCCCTTAATGAGCACGACATGCTGCTGCTGATGGGGGAGATGGAAGGGCGCATCTCCGGCTCTGTTCACTACGACAACGTGGCTCCCTGCTATCTGGGCGGCATGCAGCTGGTGCTCGAAGAGCACTGCGTTATCAGCCAGGGCATTCCGGTGTTCGAGCAGTGGTACTGGGTGGTCTGCTATCCGGGCACAGTGGTGTCGACCGCCGCTGCCCGCGCCATACTGCCTGCGCAATATCGCCGTCAGGATTGCCTCACCTATGGTCGTCGCTTGGCTGCCTTTGTTCACGCCAGCTACACCGGGCAGGAGGGGCTGGCGGCGAGCGTGCTCAAAGACGTGATTGCCGAACCCTACCGCGCGACGCTGATCGAAGGCTTTAACGAGGTGCGGGCCCAGGCCGCCCAAAACGGGGCGCTTGCCACCGGCATCTCCGGCTCAGGCCCCAGCGTCTTCGTGGTGATGAAGGATCTGGCCCAGGCCGAGCGGATGAAGGATTGGATGGACGCACATTTTGTGCAGAACGAAGATGGATTTGCCCGGGTCTGCAAACTGGACATGGCCGGGGCACGGGTAACAGGAAGCGAGCTATGAATCTTTACAATATCAAGGACAAGAGTGAACAGGTGAGCTTCGCGCAGGCGGTGCGTCAGGGGCTGGGTCGCGATCAGGGGCTCTTCTTCCCCGAGGTGATTGCGCCACTGGCCGATGTGGATGCCCTGCTGGACTTGCCGCTGGCCGAACGCTCTGCCCACATCATCAGCCACCTGCTGGGGGACGAAGTGCCCGCCGCCAAGGTAAGCGAGCTTATCAATGCCGCCTTCACCTTCCCGGCGCCGCTGGTCAAATTAAAAGATGGCACTTATGCCCTTGAGCTGTTCCACGGCCCGACCCTGGCATTCAAGGATTTTGGCGGCCGCTTTATGGCTCAGTGTCTGGCCACCTTCCGCACCAACGACAAGATCACCATCTTGACCGCCACCTCCGGCGACACCGGCGCCGCCGTGGCCCACGCCTTCTACGGGCTGGAGGGGATCGAGGTGGTCATTCTCTACCCCAAGGGCAAGATAAGCCCCTTGCAGGAGAAGCTCTTCTGCACCCTGGGCGGCAATATCCGCACCATCGCCATCGACGGCGACTTCGATGCCTGTCAGGCGCTGGTGAAGGATGCCTTCGACGACGAGGCGCTGAAAAAGGCGATTGGCCTGAACTCAGCCAACTCCATCAATATCAGCCGTCTGTTGGCACAGGTTTGCTACTACTTCGAGGCGCTGGCCCAGCTGCCCAAAGCCGACCGCGCCAAGGCGGTTATCAGCGTGCCGTCCGGCAACTTTGGCAACCTGACTGCAGGCCTGATTGCCAAGGCGCTGGGGCTGCCGGTGAAGCGCTTTATTGCCGCCACCAACGCCAACGACACAGTGCCGCGCTACCTGAAAACCGGTCAGTGGGAGCCGCACCAGACAGTGGCGACTCTCTCCAACGCCATGGATGTCAGCCGCCCCAACAACTGGCCTAGGGTAGAGGAGCTGTGCCGCCGCAACGGCTGGGCGCTGGAGACCCTGGGCTCCGGCATGCGCAGCGACGCCGAGACCCGCGATGCGCTCAAGCGCTTGCACCAGCTCGATTACCTGTGCGAGCCCCACGGCGCCATTGCCTGGGATCTGCTGAACGAGCAGCTCGGTGAAGATGAGGTGGGGGTGTTCCTCTGCACCGCCCATCCCGCCAAGTTCAAGGAGTCGGTGGACGAGATCCTGAATCTGGATGTGCCGCTGCCCGGCCCGCTGGCCAAGCATGCCGAGCTGCCGCTTTTGTCTCATAACCTGCCAGCCGAGTTTGCCCGGTTAAGGGAGTTTTTGGTGGCTTGAGTTTTAGCTGTGAGTTAACCGATAGAAATAAAAATCCCCCGGTAATGGGGGATTTTTATTTCTATCGTTTGGCAAGGGATGGCGGCTTAAGTTCGGTTTACTGATGATAATGACCGACTATCAGGACACTTTGCTGCTGGTCTTCCATTATCCCGAGTTTCTGACCTGTGTCAGGTGATAACTAGAACCGTATATATTATTCATCGTCATCGTCATCGTCATCCGTATTTGTATTGTCTTGCCTATATATTACACCATGTCTGTCTATTTTTGCGAATATCATACGCTCATCATTTTTGTTGTTGGGCATAAGTACATAGCTATAATGTTTTTCCTTCTCTGGATCATTGACTTGATCAGATTTTTTTGTATCATCAGCATTTTTTATTTTAGAAATAATTAGATCTAAGTAATCACTTTCCTTTTCTTTGTTTTTATATTTGTCGCTAAGATTAATGATAAGTTGTTCAAGTTTTGAGTCTTTTTCCCTATCCTTTCTCAAATCTACTGTAAGAGCATTCAAAGAGTTCATGAACTGATTTTTTGCATCTTTAATTGAACTCTCATGCACCCCAACGTTTAGTATTTTTTTACCACTTTCTAAGAATGAGGATGTATTGTACATGTAAAAGAGATCTAAATTTGCTTCTCTATATATTTCATTTTGTAAATTAGCGTGAGGTCCTATTTGTTTTTTTTCCTCTTGATTCTAAAATATACCACCAGTCTTCTTTTGAGTCATCAGTTATGAATATTACATTTTTAGTTTCAGGGGATGAGCTTTTAGTTATTAATTGTTTCCAAAGAATAAGATCACCATACTGGCGGTCATATTTTAGCTCATCAAAATAAAAGTAGCGGTCATTTCCATTTGCTTTTGCTGAATCTTTAAATCCGGGAGGAATTTTGTTTTTATATCGTTCATCTCCTTCTTTGTATATTTTATCTAACCAGTCTTGATTTTCTGGTTTTTCACCTACTTTACCTTCTGTAATTTCAATTAATTTTTCTCTGATGAAGTCATGAGATCTCACGCATGGCTGCTTTTCATCCCAATAGGATACGGATTTTCTATATGAGGCAATAGCTTTTTGTATTTCTTTATGAAGTTTTTCTGTATTTTCGTGAAGCTTTGGAAATCGTCTTTTTAATGATAGTTGTTCAAAGTCACATTTGAAAATCTTATCTATCTTATCTAAGTGTTCATTTGTTTTTATAAATATTGCCTTCTCATCACGAATGGTTTCCAATCGTCTTCTTTGATATTCCAAACCTACCTGATAAGGAATCCATATGTTGGAGCTTATTGTAGTCAACAGTTCAAAAAAATCGTTTCTTGTTTGCTCTGCGTAGCCATATAAGTTTAGGAATACATTTGTGTCAAATACAAATAATGTATTTTCGTTTTTCCAAGCGCTATTTAATTCAGTTTCATTAGGATTGTAAAAACCCTTAAACATACTTTTCAATATACACCTCGGTAATTTATAGCTTTAATTAAGCTACCGCCCCTGGATTACAGCTTATAATATGCCCCATTTACCAGCGAGTGCAGCAGCCCATCGCGGATGAATAGGCATCGGATGGCTATGATAGGCCAATCGAATCTGGTCTCACCAGTCAAAAATTGACGTAACTATCAGGAATATCTGCGTTTTATGCGCCAGCTCAAGAAATCGCAGAGGCAGAGCACAGGATTCCCATGGCCCTTGATTTTATTGAGGTTGGCGGGGGTGGCGGTGAAGAGGGGGCAGGCTTGCCGTCGGGGAAGGGCTGGCTGGGGTTAATCCCGCTCCGGCAATCGGCGCTATAGTGCGGGCGATGGTTGCCCGGCTTCCGGCCGCATGGCTGGCGGTGCGGGGGATCTGCGGCAACAATCAGCTGTTGCAAACACATCACAATAAGGAACGTCATATGAAGCGTATTGCCATCTTGTTCGGCCTGCTCTGCGGCAGCGTGCTGCTGGCCAATCCGGTCTTTGCCAACGACGCGGCCCAGTTGCAGTGCGAGGCGCAGGCCGCAGCCAAAAAGCTTAACGGCGCCGCCAAGACCAGCTTTGTCGGCAAGTGTGTGAAAGATGCCGCTGGCGCCGCGACCGGCGAGTGCGAGAAGGCGGCCGCCGACAAGAAGCTGGCTGGCGCCGCCAAAAACAGCTTTATCCAGAAGTGCGTGAAGACGGGCACGGCGATGGATCCGGCGGCCAAGTGCGAGAAGGCGGCGGCCGACAAGAAGCTGGCTGGCGCGGCCAAGAACAGTTTTGTCCAGAAGTGCGTGAAGGATAGCGCCGCCAAGTAAGGCGTTTTCTCATCCGGTGTGTTTGCGGGGGGCCATCAGGCCCCCCGCGCTTTTTGGGGCGCACTGATGGCGCAACGCACAAGCCTTGTATCGGGACGGCAATAGCGACACTATTGACTCCTTTTATGGATTCCGCAGAGGTGCAGCCATGACCTGTCGTGACCGGACGAGGCGTTGGCGAGCACCATTTGTGCGGGATTACGCGCGATAAGGGGGCAAAGCAGGATGATGGAAGGGACGCAATGGCGCTGGCTCAATGAACCGGCCGAGTGGCACCAGACAGACGACGGCTTGCAGGTGGTGACAGACAAGCAGACCGATTTTTGGCGCAGCACCTGGTATGGCTTCGAGCGCCACAGCGGGCATCTCTATGGCTGCGAGGTTGAAGGGGAGTTTACCTTTCAGGTCTGCGTCGAGGGGGAGTTCACCACCCTTTACGATCAGGCGGGGCTGATGCTGCTGCAAGACGACGCGCACTGGCTCAAAGCGGGGATCGAGTACAACGATGCCCAGCCGATGATCGGCAGCGTGCTCACCAATCCGCGCTCTGACTGGGCCACCGGCATTTTCACCGGCAATCCGCGCCGCTTCTGGCTGCGGCTGACCCGGTTGGCAGATTGCCTGCGTTTGCAATACTCCACCGATGGCAAGGTGTGGCCGCTGCTGCGCCTCGCCCCGTTCCCGCCAAGCGAGCGCTGCTTTATCGGGGTGATGTGCTGCACCCCGGAGCGGCAGGGGCTGGCGGTGCGCTTCTCTGACTTGCGCCTCACGCCGCCTCTGGGCAAGGCGCTGCATGACCTGAGCTAGGCCAGCGTTTGTTGGCGCAGTGAAAGCGTCAACCGGCAGAACCAACAATGTCATCGGCCCGTTGCGCCAGTAACAGGGTCTATCCAGCGGGAGGGCAGTCGTCCTCCCGCTTTTTTATGCCGGTTGCCAAGCAGGATGGCGGGTGACTGTGGCGGGCAAGCCGTAGCAAGCAACGTCGAAAAGCATGCAGCACGCAACGCAGCAGACAACAAGTTGCCAGAACTGGGATCTCGATCGGGGCAACAGGACTTTTGTCCTGCAAGGGGAGGCTGGGCGGGGGCTAGGATGCGCTCATCCACATGAGTCAAACTGGAGCACAACAACAATGACCGCTCATATCAATGCCAACCCAGGCGATTTCGCCGAGACCGTTATCATGCCGGGGGATCCGCTGCGGGCCCGCTATATCGCCGAGACCTTTCTGACCGATGCGCGCGAGGTGACCAATGTACGCAACATGCTGGGCTATACCGGCTACTACCACGGCCAGCGCATCTCTGTGATGGGCCACGGCATGGGGATCCCCTCCATGGTGCTCTATGCCCACGAGCTGGTGAACGACTTCGGGGTCAAGCGCATCATCCGTATCGGCAGTCTGGGGGCGACCCAGCGTCACGTGCAGATGCGCGACGTCATTCTGGCGCAGGCGGCGGGCACCGACTCCCCCACCAATGCCAAGCGCAGCGCTGGCTATCAGATGGCGACCTCGGCCGACTTCGCCCTGCTGCACAAGGCGTTTACCAAGGCGCAGGAGAAGGCCATTCCGGTCAAGGTGGGCAATATCTTCACCGGCGACCTCTATTACGATCCGGACGAAAACCTCATTCCGGCGCTGGAGAAGTTCGGCGTGCTCGGCATCGACATGGAGGTGGCCGGTCTCTACGGGCTTGCCCATCAGCAGGGGATCGAGGCGCTCGCCATCCTGACCGTCTCCGACCACTGCTTGACTGGTGAAGAGACTACCGCAGAGGAGCGGCAACTCTCCTTCAACCAGATGATCGAGCTGGCGCTGCATACCGCGCTGTAAGCGCAGCCGCGCCGTCAACCCTGCACGCACCCTGACCCCTATGAGAGATCCAATATGAACAATAAGCTCTCCCTCACTGCCATCAGCTTCCTGGCCAACTTCGTGATGGCCGGTTTTGCGACCCAGTTCGGCATGCTGATCGAACCTATCGCCGCCAAGTTCGGCGCCGACGTCAATCAGGTGGCCTCCATCTTCTCCCTGCTCAACGGCGGGGCGCTGGCGGGCACCATTGCCGCCTTCTTCCTCATCGAGAAGGTGGGTCTCAAGCGGATGACGCTGCTCTGCTACGGCCTGATCGCGCTGGCAGCGGCCTCGCTCCACCTGACCGGTTCCCTTTATGTGGTGATGGCGGCGATGACTGTGATTGGCCTGTGTGGCGGGGTGGGGCTCTGCATTGCGGGGACCCTGGTGGTGAGCGTCTGGAAGGCGCGGATGCAGAGCACCATGCTGGTGGTGCAGGATGCCACCTTCAACGTGGCCGGGGTGGTCTTTCCGCTCATCACCACTTACACCCTGACCCACGCCATGGCGTGGAGCTGGAGCTATCTGGCGGTAGGCGTGGTGGCGCTGGCCACCATGCTGGTGGCTGTGCTGACCAATTTTCGCAGCTGTGAGGCAGGGGGCGAGAGCGCCGGTAACGAGCACTCGGAGTGGAACCTTGGCATCATCAGTGGCGGGCTGGGACTCTTCCTCGGCATGCTGGCGCTCTACACCTTCCTCACCTGGGCGCCCATGTTCGTGAAGAACAAGTTCGGCATCCCCTTCGAGGAGGCGGGCAGCATCATCACCCAGTACTGGACGGCGGCCCTGCTCGGCGCCCTGGTGTCGACCGCTATCGTGACCCGCATTCCAATCCGCACTTTCTTGCTGGTGATCATCACCCTGGCGATGGGGATGACGGCCTTGATCGTCACCACCGACAACCTGAGCCAGCTGCCTTACCTCACCTATGGTTACGGCTTTGTCTGCGCCGCGCTCTACAACGCCTTTATCGCCTACGGGGTGTCGTTTGTGCGCCAGGCATCGAGCAAGAACGTCTCCTATATCCTCATCAGCGGCAGCGCGGGGGCCATGTTCAGCCCGGCCATCAGTGCCCTGCTGGAGCAGGTGATCGGCTTGCAGGCGGTGATGTACGCCATCCCGCTGATCTACGGCCTGATCCTCACCATGCTGGTGGCCTCGCTGCGGATGGCCCGGCCCCAGCCCTGTCTGGCCTGAGTTGGGGAGTGAATAACAAGAGGGGCGGTATCGACCGCCCTTTTTTTATTTTGTGTTGGGCTGGGTGGTTATGGCTGTGCTCTTTTGCCCAAGGCTGCGCCTGCTTTGCTTACGGTTGTTCGAGAAACCCCTTGAGCCCCGCCAGATCGCGGATCTGCAATCCTTGCTCGCCGCGCTCCACCAATCCCTTGTCCATCAGCTCCTTCACCGCCCGTCGGTAGACGCGGTCAGTGGTACCGAAACGTTCCGCCTCCTGATACCCTTTGCGAAAGCCGCTCACCGGATTGTCATGACAGTGGCTGTGGTAGAGGTCGAGGGCAATGTTGTAGCTGATGGGGTAGAGCATGCGGCAGGTGAAGATATCCACAGTGTCCTGATAGTCGATGGCAATGGCGGTAGCAAAAAAGAGTGCCACCTTGGGGTGGGCGACCAGCGCCTGCTCCAGCTGCTCGCCGTCGATGCGGGCCACCTCGAGGGGCTCCTCGGCCATGATGTCGAGCTGGCAGCGATAGCCGGTGAAGAACTCCATCTCGCCAAACAGCTGGTTATCGCACTCCAGGGTGCCGAGCTGAAAGCGGCGACCGTTCATGGCGGTGTGGCCCATGGCGATGCGGCCGCTCGGCACCAGCACCAGATCCCGCAACGGCTCCCCCTGGCGCATCAGGGGCTCCCCCTCGGAAATAAGGCGCCGCTCCGTGATGCAGGATTCGACCACCTGTTTGATCAGATCGTGGCTGGCCTGCCAGTGGGGCTGAAAGCGGCCCTTGAGAAGGGGTTTGAGTTGCATAAAGTGCGCGCGCCTGCTGAAAACAAACGGCTATTACACACGCTTGCGGGCGGATACTCCAGCCCTTAAACCCGCTCGGCTGTCCGGGCCTCAAGCTGGTTGAGGCTGGCGAGCGCGGTGCGCAGGCGGGCCAGCCCTCTATGGATATGGTAGAGGCAGTCATCCATGCAGAGTTAAACCCGCTCGGCTGCCCGGGTCTCACGCTGGTTGAGGCTGGCGAGTGCGGTGCGCAGGCGGGCCAGCCCTATGGGCTTGTAGAGGCAATCATCCATGCCGGCGGCCAGACAGAGTGCCCGCTCGCGGGGCAGGGCATGGGCGGTGAAGCCCCAGATCGGCAGTTCATGGCCACGGGCGCGGATGCGGCGAGTCAGCTCGAAACCGTCCATCAGCGGCATCTGGCAGTCGGTAATGACCAGATCGAAGGGGTGGCTCTGGATGGCCCGCAGCGCCTCGACCCCGTTGCCGCGCACGCTCACCTCGTGACCCAGGTGCTTGAGCTGCTGGCGCAGCAGGATCTGGTTGGCGTGGTTGTCATCCACCACCAGGATCTGCAGCTGCGCCGCGTCACTCGGCACCGGGGATCTGACCCCGTCGTCGTGTCGGGGCGAGGGCGGCTGCACGGCGGCATCGTCCATCGGAGTCAGCGGCAGGCGGATCCTGAGTTCTGTGCCCACCCCGAGCTGGCTGCTGACCTCTATTTTGCCCCCCATCATCTGGCACAGGATCCGCGCAATGTTGAGGCCAAGGCCTGTGCCCGCGTACTGATAAGGATCGTGGGCGCGATAGAAAGGGTTGAACAGCAGGGGCAGTTTGTCGGGCGCTATGCCCACGCCGCTGTCGGCTATGGTGAGCTGCAGCAGGGGGCGAGTGGCATTACCGCCCAGGGTGGCCCTGAGGCTCACCTCTCCCCGTTCGGTGAACTTGATGGCGTTGCCGAGCAGATTGAAGATGATCTGGCGCAGCCGCAGCGGATCGATCAGCACCCGCGGCAGGGCGTCCAGGGTGACGAGGTAACTCAGCCCCTTCTGCTCGGCCATGCCCCTGAATACCTGGGCCACGGATTGCAGCAGCGGCGTCAGCTCGCAGGGGGTGGGGGCGAGCGTCATCTGGCCCGACTCTATGCTGGAGATATCGAGCACGTCACCGATGAGATCCAGCAGACCGTTGGCGGACTCGGAGGCGATGCGCAGCTGCTCGCTGGTGTGGGGCGCGAGCGCCGGATCCTGAATGGCGAGCTCCAGCATGCCGAGAATGGCGTTCATGGGGGTGCGGATCTCGTGGCTCATGGTGGCGAGAAAATCGCTCTTGGCCCGGCTGGCGTTGTCGGCCTGCTCTTTGGCGTGGCGCAGCGCCTCCTCCATGGTCTTGCGCTCTGTGATGTCGATCCAGCCGTTGATCACCCCGCTGATGGCACCCTGGCCGTCGAAGTAGGGCACCATCCAGTGATAGACGAACTGGCGTCGCTCCGTGTTGCTGAAGATGCGATCCGAGAGGATGGGGCTGCCGCTGTGCAGCGCCTGCTGGAAATCCTGCTCCAGCGCGGCGATGGCATCGGCATTGATGTGCCCCCGCAGCCCCTCGACGAAGGACTTGCCCAGCACCTGCTCCAGCCGGGCGTCCAGGATGGCCAGGTACTTGCTGTTGCAGAGGATCACCTTGCCGCCCGTGTCTCGCACCACTATGGGGTGAGGCAGGCTCTCCCCCAGCGCCTCGATGAAACGCACATGTTCCTCCAGCTGGCGGCGGGAGGCCTGCTCCGATTGCGCCAGCCGGTTGAGCATGCGGTTGCGGTAAAACAGCAGCAAGGCCAGGCCGAACAGGGCCGCAAACAGCAGGTAGAAGTAGTGGGCGTTGCGCTCCATGAAAGTGGGCGCCGGCAGTTTCCGGTTGCGCCACTCGTAGCTCATCATGGCCAGCTCGTTGGGGGAGATGGAGAGTATGGTCTTGTCGATGATGCGCATCAGCATGTCGTGGCCCGGCATGCTGGCAAAGCCCATCTTGATGGGCATGCTGTCGGCGGGCCCGGCGATGCGGATCCTGGCCAGCCGGCCGCAGTCCACCGCGTTCTGGGCAAAGTAGAGCGGCACTATGGCGGCATCGAGCTGGCCACTGTCAACGGCCCGCATCGCCTCGTCCGCGCTCTCCATGAAGCTTACCTTGCTGGCTGTCAGGCCCCTGGCTATGGGGTTGTAGTAAGTCGAGCCTACCCGTTTGCCCGCCAGTTCCCCCAGGGTGCCATGCAACTCATCCCCCTTGCGCGCAACTATCACATAGATGTCGTCGGTGGAGTAGGGGATGGAGGTGTGCAGCCGGTAGCTCTCGGCCACCGGCTTGGATATGGCGCCGATGAGATCGAGCTCGCCATTGCGCAGGGCGTCGTTGCGGGCCTGCTCCGAGTGAAATGACACAAATTCGAACGTCAGGCCGGAGCGCTTGCTCAGCTTGGCCAGCATGTCCACCGACATGCCGGTGAGCTGGTTGTCGTAATCCCGCACGCCATAGGGATAGAGATCGTCCACCAGCCACACCTTGACAGGTCTGGCCCTGGCCAGCCAGGCCAGCTCGGCGGCGTCATAGATGTCGGCCGGGTTGTCGACTATGTCGCGGATGGGCCCGTTCCACTGGCTGAAAATGAGGCTGCGGGTCACGTCGTTGACCTCTTGCAGTGTGTGGTTGAGCAGGGCCAGCAGGTGAGGGCTGCGCGCCGAGACCGCGAAGCGAAAGCCGTCCGGTGCCAGGCTGGGTTGTGCCTCGCGGCGCTGCATGAGTTTGTCGAAGCGCTCGCTGTTGAGGTAGTGCATGGAGTGGATGTCGCTCAGCAGCAGCTGATCCCGCCCGAAGAAGACGGCATCGAAGGCCGCCACGTTGGAGGGGTAGCTGACCAGGGTGAGCTCAGGGTAGTAGCGTTTGAACTCGGCCGGATCGACGTACCCCTGCACTGTGGCGACGCGCTGGCCCGGCAGCAGCAGGGGCCCGGACTCAGATTTGAGGGCCGAGAAGATGGGGGTATTGCTGAAGTAGCGCTGGCTGAGGGCGATGCCGGTCTGCTGGCGCTTGCTCAGGCTGAGGTTGCCGAGGTTGACCATGTCGAGCTTGCCCGCCCGCAAGGCTGCCAGTGCGCTCTGCTTGTCATCGAATGCCTGCAGCACGAGCGGCTTTTGCAGCGTCCTGGCCACTATGTTCAGGTAGTCGGCGGAGATCCCCTCGAAGCGGCTGTCCGAGACTATCATGGCGAACGGGCGATAGTCGTGGCGCAGCACGCCGACCCGCAGCGCCTTGACTTGCCTGAGCCAGTGCTGCTCGGCCGGCACTTGGGAGGCGTAGCTGCTCTGTATGTAGTGGCGGCTGTGCAGGGTCAGTGCCTGCAGCGGCAGGGAGATCAGCAGGCCGAGGAGGATCAGGGATCTTGTAAGCTTCATCATGCTACCTGGGTTGCGACAACCATCCCTGCCTGTCAGAAAACGCCCGAAAGGGGCGATTCTACCGCAAAGTCCCGCGCCATGAGTCCCTATTTACCGGTTTGTCAGTGCTCGAACCATGAAAAAAGGCGGGACAGGCCCGCCATATCGACTTGATTTGCACGGCGTCAGCCGAAACGGTAGGAGCCCATGTAGAGGCTGCCGCCGTCCCAGCTGTCATGCAGCTTGAGGGGCTTGTCCTGGCCGGCGGCGCCCAGCGCCACAAACAGCGGGCGCAGGTGATCGTCGTGCGGGTGGGATTCCACCGCCCCCGGCGCGCGCGCCCGGTAATCCTCCAGCGCGGGCCTGTCACCCTCGCTCATGGTCTGCTCCAGCCAGTTGACGAAGGCGCTTGCCCAGCCGGGCACGGGCGAGTTTTCCGGCCCGAGCGCCCGCAGGTTGTGGGTGATGGCGCCGGAGGCCAGTATGCCTATCCCCTGCTCGCGCAGGCTCTGCAGCGCCTCGCCCAGTTGCCACAGCTGGTTCGGGCTGAAACTGGCCGGGATGGAGATCTGCACCAGTGGGACGCGGCTGGCCGGATCCATCAGGGAGAGCGGCGACCAGACGCCGTGGTCCAGTTCGCGGCGGACCGGCGTGGCCGGCAAGCCCGCCAGCATCAGCTGATCGCCCACTGTCTCCTGCAGCCACTGCGGGCTCTGCGCCGGCCAGCGGATCTGGTAGAGCGGCTCCGGAAAACCGTAGAAGTCATACATGAGCGCCGGGCTGGGCTCGACGTTGATCTGCAGCTCGGTGCGGCTGAACCAGTGGGCCGAGATCACCACCAGCCCCTTGATGTCGCCAAGAGACAGGCTTTTCAGGAAGTGGGTCGCCGGCTGGTCGCGCAGAACCAGATCCGGGGCACCGTGAGAGATGAACCATACAGGGGCGATAGACATGACAAGACTCCATATAAGCTGTGTCGGTACGCGCGGCGCACCAGAAACCCGGGTCAGGGCGCGGCGCCACTGACGATGAGCTCATTATCTGCCCAGGATTGATGGTTAACAATCCAGTGTCATGTATAAGCACTGTTCACCATTGGTTGATAGTTGTGGCGAAAATCGGGGGATTGCTCCCATAAACGACAAGGCCAGCGCATGGCGCTGGCCTTGTCTGATTATCACGGCATCAGGTATTGCTGAATGCCCGGCAGCACCATGTCGAAATCCGGGCGGATAGTGAGCGGGATGCGGCCATAGGCCAGCTTATTGAATGCCCAGCAATTCCACATCGAAGATCAGCACGGATCCCGGCGGTATCTTGCCTGCGGCACGGTCACCATAGGCCAGGTTGGCGGGGATGTAGAAGCGGGTCTTCTCCCCTTCCACCATCAGCTGTACCCCTTCGGTCCAGCCAGCTATCACCTGATTGAGGCCAAACTCGATGGGCTCGCCACGGGCGACCGAGCTGTCGAACACTGTGCCGTCCAGCAACTTGCCCTCGTAGTGCACCTTCACCTTGCTGGTGGCGGTGGGGTGAACCGTGCCGGTGCCCGGAGTCAGCACCTCGTACTGCAGGCCGGAGGCCGTGGTGGTCACCAGAGGCTTGTCTTTGTTGCTGGCCAGGAACTCGGCGCCCTTGCGCACATTTTCCACGGCTTGTTTTTTGTTATTGCTGCTCGAGTAGAAGTAGTAGGCGACACCGGCAACCAGCAGCGCGATCAGAATGAATTTCATCAGTTTTTCCTTAAATGCAATGAAGGCGGCATCTTATCCCAGTCGGGGAGGGAGGGCGAGTCGGGACGCAGGAGGATGTGACGGGGCAGACAGACGACGAGGGGGCCAGGATCCTGCCCCCTCGTCTGATGATGGCGGATTACTTCGCCGCCACCATCATCAGGGCGGGCAGGGCGAAGAAGAGGCCCGCCACATAACCCAGCGCCAGCAGCTTGTTCTCGCTGCCCACCCGTGCCAGCGCCTCGGCAGCCCGGATGGGTAACTCGCGCAGGAAGGGCACGCCATAGATGAGTGCCACGGCGAACAGGTTGAACAGCACGTGCACCAGGGCTATGGTCAGCGCCAGCTTGGCGCCGGCGCCGCTGATGGCGGTGGCCGCCAGCAGGGCCGTGATAGTGGTGCCGATATTGGCGCCCAGGGTGAAGGGATAGAGCTGACGAGTGTTGAACAGGCCGCTCCCCGCCAGCGGTATCATCAGGCTGGTGGTGGTGGAGGAGGACTGCACCATGACGGTGACCAGGGTGCCGGAGGCGATGCCGGTCAGCGGACCACGGCCCAGTGCCTTGTGCAGCAGGTCACGGGCACGCCCCACCAGCACTCGTTGCAGTACCTTGCCGAGCCAGGTGACGCAACCCAGGATCAGCAGTATGCCGATGACGATGGTGGCGATGGCGGCGCCCTTGCCCGGCAGGAAGGCGACCAGGCTGTCGATGAAGGTGAGGGCGGGGGAGATGAGGGGCTTCATGAAATCCATCCCCTGCATCGATATGTCGGCGGAGCCCACCAGCAGGTTGGCCAGGGCTTCGGCGCTCTTTTGCAGCAGGCCGAACATCAGCTCCAGCGGCAGGAAGATGAACACCGCCAGCAGGTTGAAGAAGTCGTGGACGGTGGCGGCGGCGAAGGCGCGGCGAAACTCGGCCCTGTCCCGGATATGGCCCATGGAGACAATGGTGTTGGTGATGGTGGTGCCGAGGTTGGCCCCCATCACCATGGGGATGGCCATGCCGATGGGCAGGCCGCCCGCCACCAGACCGACGATCACCGAGGTGACAGTGCTGGACGATTGCACCAGCGCCGTGGCCAGTATGCCGAGCAGCAGGGCGACAAAGGGATTGTTTGCGAAGGCGAAGATCTGGGCCGCGCCCTCGGCGCCGCCGGAGAAGCCCTTGAAGCCGTGGGAGACGGCGCCAACGGCCACCAGGATCAGGTAGATCAGCGTGATCACAGCGAGCCAGTTGAACAGTGGGCCGGTGCGACGGGTCTGCTGTTGTGCGAAAGATGGGGTGCTGTGCATATGGCCTCTTGGGTCGTTCTGCGTTGAATTGGACGGGCGCATTAGACCAAGGCTCCATGACAGAAATATGACAAAGTGACACTTTTATGATGGTTTGATGACATGGCGGCGGGGGCCGTTTGCGGGGTCAAGAGGGGCGTGGCACCGCCCATGGCGGACAACCGGTGTCGGAGCCGGAGCCGATTTTGGCCCGTTTGGCGGCTCGCGGGTCCATGCACTTGCACCTGGGAGTCAGGGTTATATGCTGCGCTCCTTTCCTTCCCTCAACGAGAGTGATGTTGTTATGCGAGCATGGGTACTGTGTCTTTCCCTGGGTCTGCTGTCTGCCGGTGCGCAGGCTAGCGTGTTCAAGTCCGAGTGCAACCTCGACAAGGCCGCCAAGAACGAGGCGCTCAATGCGACCCTGGGCGTCAAGGGCAACTGCGACACCGACAAGCTGGTGCGCCAGCAGAAAGAGAAAGCCAAGGCGGAAGTGAAGAAGAGCACCACTGACGTGATGGACAAGAAGACTGCCGGCCTCAAAGAGGGCAAGAGCGATGTGAAGGCGACCCAGCACAAGGTCAACCAGGCCGGGCAGCAGCTCAAGCAGACCCAGCAGGATGTGAAGGCGGTGGCCAAGGATCCGCTCAAGGCGGCCGCCACCGCCGTGATCAACCAGGGTTGATCAGCCGGCCCGCTGCGGGCATGGCAGGTTAGCGCTGGCTGGGTACAAAACAAGAAGGGGAGCCATGGCTCCCCTTCTGCTTTTTGCGGTGTGGCGCGGCCCCTTATTGGGAGTCGGCAGTCTCTTCGTACTGACGGAAGGGAATGCGGAACACGGCGAGGCGCAGGAACAGGTAGGTGACCCCGAGACCCGCCCAGATGAGGCCCAGCTCCAGGGAGCTCTGCTCCAGGTTGATCCAGAGCGCCCCGATAGTGGCGGCGCCGAGCAGCGG
Organism: Aeromonas piscicola; assembly: GCF_000820005.1. Classification (GTDB taxonomy): domain Bacteria; phylum Pseudomonadota; class Gammaproteobacteria; order Enterobacterales; family Aeromonadaceae; genus Aeromonas; species Aeromonas piscicola. The sequence continues at coordinate 71,339 of NZ_CDBL01000071.1, forward strand.
CAGCAGCAGATAGAGCAGGTGATCCTTGATGCTCTTGTTGCGCTTCTCGCGTACCCAGAACTGGCCTATGACCGACAGGTTGACGAAGGTGAAGGCCACCAGGGCACCGAAGTTCACCAGCGCCAGCGCGGTATCCAGATCGAACGACACGGCGGAGAGGGCTAGACCGCCCACCATCAGCACGTTGATGGCCGGAGTCCGGTATTTCGGGTGGATATAGCCAAACACCCGCTCCGGGATCATGCGATCGCGCCCCATCACGTAGAGGATGCGGGACACGCCTGCGTGCGCCGCCATGCCGGAGGCCAGCACAGCCACAGTGGTGCACACCAGCACCACGCTCTGGAAGAAGGCGCCACCGACGTAGAGGGCGATCTCGGGCAGCACGGCATCGGGCTCCTTGAAGCGGGCCAGATCCGGGAAGTAGAGCTGCAGGCAGTAGGAGACCACCACGAAGATGATGCCGCCAATGAGGGCTGTCAGCACGATGGCACGCGGTATCACCTTGCCGGCGTTCGGGGTCTCTTCACTGAGCGAGCTCAGACCGTCGAAGCCGAGGAAGGAGAAGCAGAGGATGGTCGCACCGGTAAACAGCGGCACCACGCTGGCGGATTCGAAGTGGAACGGCCGGCTGCTCATCAGGGTTGCCGCGCCTTCGCCGTGATAGATGCCCCAGCCCATCAGACCGATGAAAAGGGTGATGATGGCCAGCTGGATCACCACGATCAGGCCATTGAAGTTGGCCACCAGGTTGATACCGCGCAGGTTGAGGAAGGTCATCACTGTCACCAGACCGAAGATGAAGACCCAGGGATCGACACCCGGGAACATGGCAGTCAGGTAGATCTTGGCCAAGAGGATGTTGATCATCGGCATGAACATGTAGTCGAGCAGGGAGGACCAGCCCACCATGAAACCGATGTAGGGGTTGAACACCTTCTGGGCATAGGTATAGGCAGAGCCCGCAGAGGGGAACTTGCGCACCAGATGGCCGTAGCTGAACGCGGTCAGCAGTATGCCGCCCAGCGCCAGCAGATAGGCGGTGGCGACCCGCCCCTCGGTGATGTCACCGACGATGGCGAAGGTATCGAACACGGCCATGGGGGTCAGATAGGCGAGGCCCATCACCACCACCTGCCACATGCTGAGGGTTTTCTTCAGACGAACGGGTTGCTGGCTCATTCAGGCTTCCTCCTTGCACGGATGGCAGGAAGTGGAATGGCTTGAGGCCATGGGACCGGGTTCTCGCGTACTCACAACATCGGTATGCAAACCACAGACGTTGGTCGCGTGGCGACCAAAGCAGGTTCCGGTGGCGACCGGAGACAAAGCAAACAAGAGCCCCATGTTTTTCCTCATTGCGGCATTAGGTTCATCTGAACCTTGATATCATTTCCGGAAGTTGTCCGGCCTCGAGTGGTAATAAAATTTTTCAAAATGAAAAATAACCGATGTGGGATCACATCGGTTATGAAAGCGGCGGGATTTTGCCCCAGATGGGGGGGGAAGACAAGCCACTAAAGGCATTCCGGGCAAGAGAATTATCAATGACCTGTTTTATATCAATAAATGGCGCCGTCACCCGTGCGGGGAAGATCGGCGCCAGCCCAGTGTTGGCAAGGCTTTCAGCTCAATAGGTTGGCAAGGATACGCGCCAGAAGGTGGTGCGCAAAAACAGATAAATTCCCCCTATGGCAGCCCAGATAAGGCCGAGGATAAGGGAGGTTTGTTCCAGATTGAACCAGAGAACCGCGACAGTCCCTGCCCCGCACAGGGGCAGCACCAGATATTGCAGGTGATCCCTGAGGGTTTTGTTGCGCCCCTGACGCACGTAATAGCAGGCGATCACCGACAGATTGACCACGGTAAAGGCTACCAGGGCGCCGAAGTTGATCAGGGCCAGGGCGATTTCCAGATCGAAGCTGATGGCCGACAGCGCCAGCAGGCCCACCAGCAATATGTTGAACACCGGGGTCTGCCACTTGGGGTGTATGTAGCCGAAGGTGCGCTGGGGCAGCACCTTGTCCCGCCCCATCACGTAGAGGATGCGGGATACCCCGGCGTGGGAGGAGAGCCCGGAGGCCAGCACGGCCACGCAAGCGCACACCAGCACCACGCTCTGGAACAGCTTGCCACCCACGTAGAGGGCGATCTCCGGCAGCACGGCATCCGGCTCCTTGAAGCGGGAAGCATCCGGGAAGTAGAGCTGCAGGGCATAGGCCACCACCACGAAGATGAGGCCTCCCAGCAGCGCGGTCAGGAAGATGGCCTTGGGGATCACCTTGCCCGCCTCCGGCGTCTCTTCGCACAGGGCGCTCAGGCTGTCGAATCCCAGAAAAGAGAAACAGAGGATGGTGGCGCCGGTCAGCAGCGGCAGCACCTCGGCGTTGGCGCTGTAGACGGGTTGCAGGCTGACGGCACCGACCCCTTCACCCTGGGCTATGCCATAGCCAATCAGGGCCAGGAACACCACTATGATGGCGATCTGGATCAGTATGATGATGCCGTTGAGGTTGGCCACCAGATCGATGCCGCGCAGGTTGATGAGGGTCATCAGGGCCGTCATGGCGCAGATGAAGATCCAGGGCTCGACGCCGGGGAAGAGGGCGCTTAGATAGATCTTGGCGAGCAGCATGTTGATCATCGGCAGGAAGACATAGTCCAGCAGGGACGACCAGCCCACCATGAAGCCCAACACGGGGGAGAATTCCTTCTGGGCATAGGTGTAGGCCGAACCCGCCGAGGGGTAGTGACGCACCATCTGGCTGTAGCTGGTGGCGGTAAAGAGCACGCCCACCAGGGCCAGCAGGTAGGCGGTAGTCACATGGCCTTGAGTGATGTCGGTGACGATGCCAAAGGTATCGAACACCACCATGGGGGTCATGTAGGCCAATCCCATCACCACCACTTGCCACAGGGTGAGGGTTTGCTTCAATCGAGCCGGGCGTGGAGCCATTGGCCTATCTCCTTGAATTCGGTGCAGGTTTCCCGCGCAGCGGGCAGGCGCAGGATCCGTGACAGTGGCTTCGGCCTTGGAGGGAGCCCAGCGCGCCTGTCATCATTTTTTGGGGCGGGGATGATACCGTATGAGCAGGCCGTCCGCGATGGGCGGCCTGCGGTTATCTGACGGTATTTTTCGCACCGACCGGCAAAACGGCGCGGATCTAGCCTTGACTGGCGGCCGTGAGAGCCTGTTCCAGCAGACCCAGCCCTTCCTCGATCAAGGCCGGGGCGGCGGTGAGGGGCGCCAGGAAGCGGATGACGTTGGCCCGCACGCCGCAGGAGAGCAGCACAAGCCCGCGTTTGCCTGCCTCGGCCACCAGCCGTTTGGTGAGATCCGGATCGGGTTGGCTGGCATCGCGTCCCTTGACCAGCTCCATGGCCACCATGGCGCCGGGGCCGCGGATGTCGCCGATGCAGTCGAAGCGTTCCGCCAGCTGGTGTAGGCGTGCCTTGATCTGCTCACCCTGAGTCAGGGCCTGCTGGTTGAGCCGCTCCTCCTCGATTACCTCCAGCACCGCCAGGGCGGCGGCGCAGGCGATGGGCGAGCCCGCATAGGTGCCCCCCAGACCGCCCGGCTTGGCGGCGTTCATGATGGCCGCCTTGCCCACCACGGCCGACAGCGGGAAGCCGCCGGCCAGGCTCTTGGCGAGCGTCATGATGTCCGGCTCTATGCCGCTGTACTCGGTGGCAAAGGTCTTGCCGGTGCGACAGAAACCGCTCTGGATCTCGTCGCAGATGAGCACTATGCCGTGCTGATCGCACAGCTTGCGCAGGCTTTGCATGAAACTTGGGGAGGCGGCATAGAAGCCACCCTCACCCTGCACGGGTTCGAGAATGATGGCCGCGACCCGGGCCGGCTCTATGTCCGAGCTAAAGCAGAGATCCAGCGCCGCCAGGGCGTCGGCTTCGCTCACCCCCAGATAATCGCTCGGGAAGGGCAGGTGATAGACCTCCCCCGGGAAGGGGCCGAAGCCGGTCTTGTAGGGCACCACCTTGCCGGTCAGCGCCATCCCCATCATGGTGCGGCCGTGAAAGCCCCCCTTGAAGGCGATGGTGCCGCTGCGACCCGTGTGGGCGCGGGCTATCTTGATGGCGTTCTCCACCGCCTCGGCGCCGGTGGAGAGAAACAGGGTGCGTTTTGGCGTAGGGCCGGGCACCAAGGCGTTGAGCTTCTCGGCAAGCTCGATATAGCCGGGGTAGGGGGTGACCTGGAAGCAGGTGTGGCTGAATTTTTCGAGCTGTTCACGCACTGCCGCCACCACTTTGGGGTGGTTGTGGCCCGTGTTGAGCACGGCGATGCCGGAGGCAAAGTCGATGTAGCGGTTGCCCTCCACGTCCCATAGCTCGGCGTTGAGAGCCTTGTCGATAAACACTGGCAGCAGGGTGCCGACGCCGTTGACCACGGCCGCTTCACGGCGGGCCTGCCAGGCCTGGTTGTTGTCTGCATGGCTATCTGAATGACTCATCTTTCCTCCCTGAGAGGCCTTGGCCCCTGTCTCAATGTGGCGAGCCTCCCCGGCGGGGAGCACTCACTTCGTCCTTGTCTTGCTGTCTGTCTGCGCTGGCACTATCCCGCCCTGTCAGGGCGGGCCCGGTTTGCTCTCCCCTCGGGAAGGGGGAGGCCGGGAGGGGGCCGGTATAAAACCGACCCTAGCGAATGCCGCCAAAGCAGAGATATTTGGTTTCCAGATACTCTTCCAGCCCCTCGGCCGCCCCTTCGCGGCCCAGACCCGACTCCTTGATGCCGCCAAAGGGGGCCAGCTCGGTGGAGATGATCCCCTCGTTGATGCCCACCATGCCGTATTCCAGCTGTTCGGCTACCCGCCACACCCTGGCGATATCCCGGCCATAGAAGTAGGCGGCCAGCCCGTAGGGGGTGTCGTTGGCGATGGCGATGGCCTCGGCTTCGGTGTCGAAACGTACCAGCGGAGCGACCGGGCCGAAGATCTCCTCCTGCAAAATGGGGTTGGTTTTATCGACATTGCCCAAAATGGTGGGCTGGTAGAACAGCGGGCCGGCGGGATGCGGCTCGCCGCCCACCAGCACCTTGGCGCCGGCGGCTTCGGCCTGCTTGACCAGCTCGGCCACCTTGCTGGCCGCGGCGGGGTTGATCAGCGGGCCTATCTGGGTGCCCTCGCTCATGCCATCCCCCACCTTGAAGCCCTGCACGGCGGCAGTCAGCTTCTCGGCGAAGGCATCGTAGACACCGGCCTGCACCAGGATACGGTTGGCGCAGACGCAAGTCTGGCCCGCGTTGCGGTACTTGGAGGCGAGCGCCCCGGCGATGGCGGCGTCGAGATCGGCATCGTCAAACACGATGAAGGGGGCGTTGCCACCCAGCTCCAGCGACAGCTTCTTCATGGTGTCGGCGCACTGGCGCATCAGCAGCTTGCCGATGCGGGTCGAGCCGGTGAAGGAGAGCTTGCGCACAGCCTTGTTGTTGCACAGCTCGTTGCCCACCGCTGACGAGTGATGGGTAGTAACGATATTGATAACGCCAGCCGGAATGCCGGCCGCTTCCGCCAGCGCAGCCAGCGCCAGTGCGCACAGCGGAGTCTCGGCGGCAGGTTTGATGACGATGGTGCAACCGGCTGCCAGTGCCGGTCCCGCCTTGCGGGTGATCATGGCGATGGGGAAGTTCCATGGCGTGATGGCGGCGACCACCCCCACCGGCTGCTTGATGGTGGCCAGACGCCTGTCGCTGGAAAAACCCGGAATGGTGCGGCCATAGGCGCGCTTGCCCTCTTCTGCGAACCACTGGATAAAGCTGGCGCCGTAAGCCACTTCCCCCTTGGCCTCGGCCAGCGGCTTGCCCTGCTCGCAGGTCATGATGCGAGCCAGCTCGTCTTGATTGGCCATGATGAGTTCAAACCAGGCGTAGAGTTTGTTGCTGCGCTCCTTGGCCGTGAGGGCGGCCCAGGGCGCTTGCGCCGCACTGGCGGCCTCGATGGCGCGGCGGGTGTCCACCTCGTCCATGTCGGGTACTTGGGTGATGAGCTGGCCATTGGCCGGATTGAGTACCTCGAAGTGGCGTCCGCTATGCGCCTCGCACCAGCGACCATCTATATAGGCAAGGGACTTGATCAAGGAGAGAGCGGGTTGTGATGCTGACATAGAAGGAAGCCTCGATTGTGGGTCAGGGTGGCCAAGGGATCCTGTGCTGCCACCGTATAGAATAATAAGCACAGAAAGACCATAAATTGAGCTGAAATGTTTTTCAAGTGTTAAATATATTTGAGTAAACGGGGCGCTGCATGCTAGAAATGGAGCTGTTAGGGCGATTTTACCGGTTTTTGTGGGATTGGGTGTGCAAAATAATGAACGGCATGTACCGTGCAGGATAACGAACAGGTCCGGTAATGTGACTCGCTATTTTAACCGGTTGCGCCCTCGAACCGATCCGCAAGCACACTCGACAGGCACACAAGCAGATAGATACGCAAGTCGGCAGGCACACAAGGAGGTGGGCGATGCAGCAACTACAAGGAGAGGCAAGGTGGCAGACCATGACGGATAACCCGCTGATGGGCAAGAGCATGGGGGAGCGCCTTGCCGCCACCCGCCGTCGTCTCGGGCTCTCCCAGCGACGAGTCGCCGAGCTGAGCGGGTTGACCCATGGCGCCATCTGCATGATAGAGCAGGACAAGGTGAGCCCGTCGGTGGCCTCCCTGCAAAAATTGCTCAACGTCTATGAGCTGCCGCTGTCGCGCTTCTTCGCCGAGGAGGAGGGACGCACGCCGAGCGTGGTGATCAAGGCCGATCAGCTGATCGAGCTGGGCAGTCAGGGGGTTTCCATGAAGCTGGTGCACAACGGCAACAACCGTCGCCAGCTCGGCTTCATGCTGGAGACCTATGCCCCCGGCACCGACACCGGCGGTCAGGTCAAGCATCTGGGGGAGGAGGTCGGAACCGTGCTGGAAGGGGCCGTGACCCTGACGGTGGCCGGCCAGGCCTATCAACTCAGTGCCGGGGACAGCTACGTGATCGACACGGGCGAGCCCCACAGTTTCAGCAATCCGTCGGGGCAGGTCTGCCGCATCGTCAGCGCCCATACCCCGGCCAACTTCTAGTGTTGAGACTATGTCTCGTTTGGGAAAAGAACCGGTAAGGAAACAGGATCATGACCGAGCATGTAAACAGTTACTACGCAGCCAGTGCCAATCAACACGCCCCCTATCCGACATTGACCGAGCAGCTTGAGTGCGATGTCTGCGTCATAGGCGCGGGTTACACCGGCCTCTCCAGCGCGCTGCATCTGGTGGAAAAGGGCTATTCGGTGGTGGTGCTGGAGGCGGCCCGGGTGGGCTTTGGCGCCAGCGGTCGCAACGGCGGCCAGATCGTCAACTCCTACAGCCGCGACATCGACACCATAGAAGCGAACTGCCCGCCGGATCAGGCCAGGCTGCTCGGCTCCATGTTGTTTGAAGGGGGCCAGATCATTCGCGATCGTATCCAGCGCTACAACATCCAGTGCGACCTGCAGGAGGGCGGGGTCTTTGCCGCCGAGACGGCGCGCCAGCTGCATGAGCTCAAGGCCCAGCAGGCCCGTTGGCAGAAGTGGGGCAACGACAAGCTGGAGTTGCTCGACGGGGACGGGATCCGCGAGGTGGTAGCGAGTGATCGCTACGTCGGCGGCCTGCTCGACAAGAGCGGCGGCCATATCCATCCCCTCAACCTGGCGCTGGGAGAGGCGGAAGCCATCCGCATGCAGGGCGGCAGGATCTTCGAGCAATCCGCCGTCACCAGCATCACCCCGGGCCAGCCCGCCCTGGTCAAGACCGCCAAGGGGGCGGTAAAGGCGCGCTTCGTGGTGGTGGCCGGCAACGCCTATCTTGGCAACCTGGTGCCCGAGCTCGCCGGCAAGAGCATGCCCTGCGGCACTCAGGTGGTCGCCACCGAGGTGCTGGGGGAGGAGCGGGCTCGTTCCCTGTTGCCGCAAAACTACTGCCTGGAAGATTGCAACTACCTGCTCGACTACTACCGCACCTCGGGCGATCACCGGCTGCTCTACGGCGGCGGCGTTGTCTATGGCGCGCGGGATCCGGCGGATATCGAACGGCTGATCATCCCCAAGATGCTCAAAACCTTCCCGCAGCTGGCGGATGTCAAGGTGGAATACACCTGGACCGGCAACTTCCTGCTGACCCTGTCGCGCCTGCCGCAGTTTGGCCGCATCGGCCCCAACATCTATTACATGCAGGGTTACAGCGGCCACGGCGTTACCTGCACCCATCTGGCGGGCAAGCTGCTCTCCGAGGTACTGAGCGGTCAGGCTGAGCGGTTCGATGCCTTCGCCAAGCTGCCGCACTACCCCTTCCCAGGTGGTCGCCTGTTCCGCATTCCCTTCACCGCCGCCGGCGCCGCCTGGTATACCCTGCGTGACCGCTTGGGGGTGTAAGCGCTGCCTGTTCTGCCGCAACTTATTGGTGTGGGCAGAAGTCAGAAACGACAAGGCCACCGAACGGTGGCCAGGGAATGAATGGTATCACACTGAAATAAAAGGATTTATTTCTTACGTTGTCCACACAATGACCACATCGAGAAACTAGAATGAAAAAAGCCTCAGTTATCGCTGGGGCTTTTTGTTAGGCAGACGTGCCTGTGAAGTAAAGGATCAACGATGCGATGAAGAAAACAATGACGAAGATGAATGTTCCAACTACCCAGAGCCTGACATACCAAGGCACAGGTCTTAGCACTGGTCGGCCCAGAAGAAGGTCATGTCCGTACCCCATAAATCGATTTATCTGATGGCCGGCATAAGGTGATAGATGCTCTGGGCGGGGATGCCAGTACTTATCGATCTTAGTGGTAATGATGCCTGCGGCCATCGCGCACAAGAGCATAATAAAAACCAGTGCACCGAATAAAATCAACAGTGCGGCGGCGATAAACTTCATTTGAGTACATTCTCCACACTTTTATACAGCCCATCTCCCAGTGATTCCGTTGCGGACCCTGTTACATCAGATATAAAATTTCCTCCCAAATATCCCCCGGTAAGACCAGCACCAACAGCAATCACGGCAGCCACTGGTGCGCTTAATGTGACCCCCAAAACCAGCGCAATCCCTCCCGCCACAGTAACTGCCGCTCTAGCTGAGTTTATTGCCGCCCATGTGCCACCATAAAAGCCTCCGACTACTCGACCAGTTTGCTTCGAGGCTACTTTGACTGTTTCTCTCATGTCTCCTTGTCGATATGCCTCACGGGTCAGCCCTATCCCCATTACGCTATCGAGAACAACACTCACATAGCCAACTCGCTGCGCTCCCTTTACCGCTATGGCTATATTTTTCAGCCTGGCGCCTAACGCAGGGATCTCCCCTTTAGTGGATACAGTCCGCCAGTTGTGTGTAATGGACTTGGTTGATAATCCTAATCTGTGTTTGAGCTTGGGATAGTCCGGCAAGTTCACGCGGGACATGGTGAATCGCTCGACTGCATTGTTTAACTTGGCAAGATGGGTCTTTCTTCCCTGATAAAATTCAGGTGAAAAACTCCCACCTTGTGCGGCGTTGGTGTGAGAAACATAGAAGAGGTTTAGATCGTCAATGGCCTTGTAGAGGTCACCAAACCGCTGGCCAAGAGCGGTAGATATTCCCCCCACAACAGCAGATGGCAGCCCCGTATCGTGATTTACCGCCAAGTCTAAGACATCGACGTACTGATAGACCGTGGCCGCCTCGGCCGGCGTTAGTTGTTGGATCCCTTCGCTGGCTTCTTTGGCTTGAAGTTTGAGTAAGATCAGCCGGTCTTTCTCCGCCAGGGTCTTGGGGTTGTTGGCCAGGATCACAAGCTCGCCTGGCAGCACCATGTCTTGCAGGTGCTCGTTGTTGCGCTCAAACATCGACTGCTGCTGAAAGTTGGCATCTGGGCCGTACAGCTTTTTGTAGATGGCCGCTTTGCTCTGGTGGAATTCGTTCCAGTAGTACCCCACATCAAACTCTTCAACCTCCGGCCCCTGGGTCGCTGGCATCAACTTGCTCAAGGTGGGTTCGGGTTCTGGCTTGGGGGCGGGCCTGGGTGAGTGGCCAAAGCCGCTGGATGGGGTCTGCTTGGCTTCGTAGGCTTCCTCCACTGTGCGACGAAATTCGTCATCACCCGTAACCTGCAGTTTGCCGTCCACCAGTTTCACGCAGCTATCGCGATCCCCTGCTCGGCCTACCGTGACGCGGCTGCCGTCTCTGGAGCTGCCCTTGTCTGGGCCTTGTATCCTGACGAAGTCGTCGAGATTCAATTCGCTGATGTTTTTGGCCGCCATGCTTTCCCCCGGCTAGTCTCTGCTCTTTTTGTGAGCGGGCAGTCTGCCACAGGTTCGGATGAGAACAAAACCTAAGTCGGCCGATTGCGGCCGGTGTCTTGGGGCGGGTATGATGCCGCGCTGCTCGGTGATGCCCAGTTCATGCGGCGCCATTCCCTGGCCTTGTTTTGGTCACGCCAACAGCAGAAACCCCAGCTACAGCTGGGGTTTCTTCCTTTCGTGGGGTGTCGTGCTCCTGAAATGTGGATCCTTAATGCTTCATTCGTGAAATTCTGGATCCTTTCCAAAACTGCCCGCCATACCTTGTCCTATAAGGCTTTCCCATTCTTCCCTCGTGGTCGCACCAGATCCACCACGCCACTCTTGATCCTCACGAAAAGTACCCGCTATTTGTTTATCCTCAATGACTTACCTTTTTCCTTGCCGCGATCTTGCGTGATCGTTTTCTCAAAAAACGATCACAAAATGTATTTTTGTGAAATTCTGAATTCCCCGCAAGAGCCCAGTCACAGCGCGGGTTAGACGATGGATTTACACCATTTTATTTGTGCAAAAAACGCCACATTTTTAGCGCGAAGGTGGGGGGGGAGGAGTGCGGATTCCGTGAGCGGCGCGTTTCCGCCGCCGCGCCTGGGCTACGGGGCCAGGGATTGGCCACAAAAAAGCGACGCATGTGCGTCGCTGTGGTGTACGAGTGATGGTCGGCGGGTTACTGGCCGGCACCCCATCCCATTTTCTTGAACGCCTTGGCGGCGATGGCCAGCAGCTCATCACTGCTTGCCTCGGGCAGCATGGGGCGTGCCGGGGTCTCTACTGTCCATCTGTTCTTCCTGGTCTCGCCGGTGCTCGTCCGGATGATGATGGCGGCTCGTTGCACGCTGACATGTTCCCGTATCCACTTGAGGGAGGGCTTGCGGTAGCGACGACGAGCACCCCGGTCTGACAGCACCTTATACCCCAGTGCACGCAGGCGCTGCGCTTGGCTACGGGTACAAGGGCTATCCGTTGGCTTGAAGGGCTCCTTCTTCTTGCCCTTCTCTGATGTCCTCGGCTTCGCGGATTTGGGTGGCGCGGCGGTGAACGGCTGTGACATGCCCTGGTGTTGCTGGTTGGCTATCATCCCCGCAAAGCGAGAGTCGAAGTCGATGGTGGCCGCGTCCTCGGTACCGCGAGCGCGCAGGCGCTTGGACAGGCCTGTGAGCCGCTTGTGCTTGCGCTTGCTCTTTGTGGGTGCCCACTTTGAACCATCGGGGGCTTTACCTGCCCGGATGCGCTGGCGGTTCACCTTGACCACCTCCCGGCCTATCTGCTGGGTGATGCGCCGGCGCTTGGCTGGCGGCAGAGAGGCCGCGTCCAGGCGCTCCAGCAGGCTGAGCATTGTGCCCTGATTAATGGTGAGTGAGATCATCTGCACACCTCTATTCGATGATGGGGGAGAGCTGGCTGGCCAACTGCTTGGCTTGTTGGCCATGTTCGGCCATGGCCTCGCTGTTACCGGGTGCTGGCCCGCTGCCGTGGGTATGGCCGGCGGTGGCAGCTGCCAGCTGCTCCACCACCTTCATCAACTGCAGCAGCAGCCGGAAGATGTTCACACTGTCGGTCCCCATCCACGAACGGGGCGCCTCCAGGTGTTGCAGTTCGCCGGCAACCGCCCGGCGCAGTTGTCCCACCACCTCGACCAGATCCCCCGCCGTGGTCTGGCTCATGTTGCCCAGACTCCCCAGGGTGAGATCATCCCCGGCCAACAGCTCGATGGCCCCCAGCGCCTCGATGAGCTTGAACCCGCCCACCTCCTCGATGCTGTGCTGGGCTACCTGCAGCCGATGCTGGCCATGTTCCCCCAGGTAGTCATCACTCTGGTGGTGCATCTGCATGGCGCGCTCATGCAGGCGCCGGTCGGTGTGGCGGCAGAGGTTGCCCACGGTATCGGTGCGGCTGAATACCTCGGCCCGTTGTTGCTGCAGCTGCTCGCCCGGGGCGATGTCCGGCAGGGCCCAGCCGCTGCCGAGGATAGTGCGGATAAAGGGCCGGTCGGCCCGTCCGAAGGCGAATCCCAGTTCAACCAGCGTCCCCTCGATGGGGAACTGCAGCAGGCCCTGTTCCGGCCCGCCGAACTGCACCGGCAGCGGCACCGCTCGATAAAGCGGGGCGGCCTTGTCCGGCTGGCCATCTTCGCCCAGCAGTTGCACGTCCACCGCATAGCGGGGGCGAAAGGGGTCATTGAGTTGGCCGGCGCTGGCCTGATCGCTGATGGCCTCGACCCGCCCGAACTTGGGCAGGTGCATCTTGTCGGCGAGCTCCGGGAACTCTCCCTCTATCTTGCGCCGCTCCACCGACTTGGTGGTTTTGCCCGGGGTGACCGTGGTCAGGGTCATTTCGTCACCTTTGAGCCGCACCCGGGTCACCCGCTTGCCGTTGACAGTCGCCCCTGGGCGCATGGCGGGCACGGGGGACAGGGTGATGAGGTTACCCGCCTGACGTGCGGTCCAGGCCGGGTCAATCTCCACCTCCCGGCCATGCCAGCGGCAATCGGTGTGGCTCCCCACGAAGATGGCGCCATCGGGTTGCTGGTACCAGACAAAGTCCGGTACCTCAAAGGCGCGGCCGGCGTTCTCCAGAAGCTGGTAGCCGGTGCCGGCGCTGGTGAAGTTGGGAATGGGGCGATCGGCATAGTCGGCCGCCTCGGGCAGCATGAATACCAGACCGGTCTCGGTGGTGAGCCAGGCCAGCAGGTTGCGCAGGGTGGCGTGCTGCATGCTGACGGGGAGGCGACCGGCCAGGACGCCCGCCAGTTCTCGGCAGAGCAGTTGCACGGCCCCCGAGGCGGCGGGCTGCACGTCGTACACGTAACCGGTGAACCAGCGGCGCAGCTCGCCGTTGTAACCGACATCGATGGCGATCGGCTGCCCCTTCTGCACTTGGGCCTGGGTGGTCAGGGCTGCTCGCCCGCCGGCGTTCAGATCCAGCATGATGTCGTGCTCGACCAGGTGGGCCGGTTGGTCGTTGATGGTCAGACGGGTGGTCAGCTTCATGCCAGGACATCCCCCAGTTTGTCGTCGAGTTTCTTAAAGAAAGCCTCTCCCGTGGAAAGCGGCTCATCCCCCGATTGACCATTTCCGCCATTGGCCGCGGTGGTACCGGTGGAGCCCTTGCCAAGGTTGGCGGGGTTGCCTGGTAAACGGGATTCGCGCTTCTCCGGTACCGAGTTGAACTCCTTCAAGGTGAACTGCACCTGCCAGGCCAGCAGCCCCTCCTGTTCGCTGGCGGTGATGCGCCCGGCAAACTTGGCCTGGCGCACCTTCACCGACTTGGCCAGCAGCGACCCGACCCGGTAGACGTGGCGTTTGCCGCCGGTGCCCTTGGCATCGGCCAGCTCAAACAACCGGCTCAGCATGCGTTCCTCCTTGAACGGGATGAGGCCGGAGACGTCGAGCTCCTTGCCCTTGGCGCCCTGTTCGGCGCTGCTGGTCGAGCTGGTCTGGCCGCTCTGGTCCTTGTCCTGAAACTGCATCGATGCGGAGACCCGCATCGACTTCATGATGATGGGCTCGCCATCGAGAGTCAGCATGGCTTGGCTCATGGGATTAACTCCTGCCAGAAGGTAAGCGGGGAAGGTGAGAGCAGCAGGGCCGCGACCGTCATGCTCTGGCTGTGATCCGGTGGCGCGCTCTGCCCGAGCTGGGTGGCCAGGCTGGCCGCATCGCCCTGACCTTGCCAGTGCCAGAGCGTGCCGGACAGCGTGCCCAGCTGGGCCAAGGTCTCGGCGAGTTGTGCCAGGCGAGCGGTGCGGCGTGTCGCCAGCCCCTGCAGCTTGGCAATCGAGGTCTGGCTGTCCCGGGCTAGGCTCTCCAACTGGGCCAGCTCTGCCCCCAGCGCCAGGCGAGCAGGGCGCAGCGGGGCCCAGCTCAGCGGCTCATCGGCGCGCCAGCGCGGCACCTTGGCCGCCGTGGGTTGGCTCATGGTGTCGTTGTTGGCAGTGAGGCGGCGCAGGGTGGCGCACCATTCAGGCAACGGCAGCAGGGCACAGAGGATGGCCAGCTGGCGGGCCAGATCTTCGGCGCTGTTACCGGTGACCAGCCAGGCGATGGCATGCAGTTGCCCGCTAGGCAGGTGCGGGTCGGCCCCGTCCTGTAGCTTGGCGGCCAGGGTGGCCACCGCATTGGGGGCGGCCAGGCTGAACTGTTGCCCCTGTTGTTGGCCGACCCCGTGCTGGTAGGGTGTGACGGTCAGACAGCGGCCGGTGACCAGCAACCGGTCGAGCTCGGCGCGCAGGCCCGCCAGCGCGGTGGCCGCCTCGCTTAACGGGTGGTGACGGTACTGGGCGCGGGCCGCGAGCGCTTGCAGGCGGCCCGTGGCGCTGGTTTGGGTGGCCGGGATCTGGGCCAGCACGCCCTGGGCGTTGGCCTGCAGGCTGGCGGCACTGGCCGGCCAGCGTAACGCCCCTTGCGTCCAACTCATTGCGGCATCTCTGGCCACGTGACCTCGGTTGGCCAGCCGTCACTTTGCGGCAGGCGGTAGAGGGTGACCCGGTAGCGCTGCCAGGCGGTGAGTCGCTGGCGTTCGGCCTCGCTGATGATGCCAAGGGTGTCGGCATCCTCCAGCGGTGCCATGGCGGTGGCTGCCTGTTTTAGCTTCTCATTCAGACGGGCCTGCTGCTGCGTCTCGGTGGGCGGTGCAGGGGTGATCACCTCTATATCGCCAAACTCGCCAAACACGGCCCGGCTGTAGAGCTCGCGGCCATGCTCCTCCGAGTCATCCTTGCGGGCTGCAAACTGCACCTGCTCAGGCAGGTGGGCAAACAGCACATCCAGGGTGATGCTGTCGGGATCTGCCGCGTAATGGCGTGGGTGCGCAGCGCTTAGCACTTCAATGCGTTCCATGATGTTCTCCTCTCTTTATGCGACCCGGATCCACAGGGTGGTGCGGTCATCCCAGCGGTCATCATTGTTATCGGTGACGAACCCCAGGCACTTCCAGGTCCCCGGTAAGGCCCAGCTGCGATTTTGGCCCCACTCGGAGGCGTTGGCGGGTCGCAACGACGAACCGGCGATGGTGTCAGACGGATTCATGGCAGCAGCATGGCCAGGGATCACAGCTGCCAGCATGTAAGTGCCGATCTGCCCCCAGCCACTGGCGACGATGTCCTGGTTGCCATGGGCGGCGGCGTGGGTGTGTGATTTGTATGCAAAGCCCCCCTGGCACCAGTCGATCAGATTGGCGCCATTGAGACGGGCTGGGTATAGCTCGCCGGCGCCGTCAATCCGCCATCTGCC
This sequence comes from Aeromonas piscicola, assembly GCF_000820005.1. GTDB lineage: Bacteria > Pseudomonadota > Gammaproteobacteria > Enterobacterales > Aeromonadaceae > Aeromonas > Aeromonas piscicola. Next base: position 86,879 of record NZ_CDBL01000071.1, read on the forward strand.
GCTGGCGGGTACAAGGTTCCCGCTGTTGCTGAATCGCCATACTTTCCAGTAGCCGCCGCCGTCCGTGCAGCTCAAGACGTGCTCCACGTTGTCCGCGATGTCATCCGGGTTAAACATCCCGTAATGATTTTCAAGCGCCCACAAGCCGTTGCGTTGCATCTGAATGCCGGCGATGCCAAGTAAGGAACCTGGGCCGGCTGGTGAGATCGTCTCGCCCCAAAATGAACACTGACCCTTTGCCGTCCAGGAACGATTGGCTGCCGGGTAGTGGGCTCGGTAGCGGCCCGCGACGGTGAAAAAGCCATCACTATCTACGCCGCCATAACCTTGCGCCTCACCACCTGCGCCATTGCTGGAGCAAAAGCGCAGAGTCCCTGTCCCTTGCGGCTTATACATCATCACCGCAAACTTGCCCGGCTCGTGCAGCTCGACCGCAGGGTTTCCTGCGTTCCTGACCTGGTGATAGCTGCTCTCACTGCCGCCAGAAACGACAAGGGCATTCATCCCGACGGCGCCAGCAGCATCAACCCAGAACGGCGAGGAGGTCCAAGCCCCGTCAACGAATCGGTGAATTCCCCAGGTTCTGTTTTCAGGGTTCATGCCAAGGCCCCAGGAGATACCCCGGAGATCCTCATAAGGTGAAAACTTCAAGCCGGCATCAGCAATAATCCGAATTGCTGCGGCAGCTAGTCGCTTGAGGACAGTGATTTCACTTCGGCCGATGGTGATTACCGCCGAGGGGGCATTCTCGGCGTTCACCTTGGCGCTGATATATGGATCGGCATTCTCGGGCGCTTCAATGCCCAGCCAGGTGCCGCCATTACTGCCAGCGCGTGAACGTGCTATCAGCCCAGTTCTTGCGTAGATGGCATCTTTCGCGTCTATTCCCCCGTCCAGGGGGCCGCCGGTCTTCGGGTATCCTCCCATTTGCTCCAGGGTGGGTTTGTCCGTCACCTCGCTATAGGTCGGCCAGCGGCTGGCGGTGGCCGGCACCTGGTCGAGCTCGCCCCACTTGTGGCGGTGGCTGCCGTCCTTTATCTCCACTGCGATAGTGACGCCCTGGGCATCTTCCAGGATGCCCTTGCCGGACACATCCCCGGTCAGCTCAATGGTGCGTTTGCGGCGCACGTCGGTCACGCTGCCATTGGCATTGACGATGGCCACCTTGGCCACATGGTGCTGATGACCGTTGGAGTCTCGGTAATCCACCAGGTCGGGCACACTCAGGGTCAGGGTGAAGTGGTTCACCCAGGCATCGAGCAAGGAGCCCGCCCGGTAGATGTCGAGCCAGAGCCCCACCGGCTTGGCGCCCGGGGTCACTTTCTTGACCTCGTTCAGCTCCGCGCGTAGGCCGCCCACATAGGCCACCCCAGGCTGCACCTTGTAGACCCCGGACTCGTTGACCAGGTTAAAGCCGTTGCCGTAGAAGGTGGCCGGCCCGAAGAATTGCAGCGCCTGCAGACGCAGGTCGTCGTCCATCCCGCGCAGGCGGGCGGCATAGTCAATCTGCCAGGTGCTGGCGTCCACGTGGGTGGCGGTGGCCTCGCTTGCCCGGTCGTACTCCATCAGCATGGATTTGACCAGGCTATTGCCGGTCTGGCCGGTAGCCTCATTGGTCTTGAGTTTGGCCTCTAGCCCCTTGTGGACAATCATCCCCACCACGCCGGTGGCCTTGTTGATGAGATACATGGCGTTGAAGCTGAAATCGCCGACCGTGGTGTCCATCACGATGGTGTAGGCCACCGCGTCGTTGTTGATGCGCCCGCGCTGGTCCACCGCGTGGCGGTGCACAATCTGGTTTGCCGGCGGCAGGCCGCTATCCGGGTTGATGGGGGCCTCGGGATCGAGATCCGGCACGTTGGCCAGCACGAACTCATCGAGCACCACAGGTGCCTGGGTGGCGAGGCACTCCTGCCAGTAGCGGGAGAAGGCGTTGGTAATGATCTGGCTCATGCGTTCCTCTTAAGTGATGCGCCAAACACCTGCTGGCTCATGTCGATGCGACCGAACCGCAGGGTGCCGGTGACCGGGTAAACCACCTGAAAGCGATAGCGGCGGCAGGTGCGGCCATAGTGTTGAATGAGGGTTTCCATCAGTTGTTGGTTGTTGGCGATGGCGCTGTCGGTCACCTCGATGGTGATGACGTCCCAGGGGGCGCCGGCCTGGCGTTCGTGGATGTCACACCAGCCGATGCCAAGGCGTTCGAAGATGCGCTTAAAGCCGGCCACCTCACCGGCGTCCCGGGCGTTCACAAAGGCGAACTTGACCCGCTTGCGAAAGAGCGGCAGCGGCTCGCCGTTGAAGCGGGTGATGTCCCGCTCCCAGGCCAGCAGCGCCAGCAGGGACTCCGAGCAGGTCAGCGGGTCTTGCTGAGCCAGTGGCAGCAGCAGCCAGCTCTTGACCCGTTGCCAGAAGGCGTTGATGCCCCGGGCCAGAAACCCGGGCTCGGCGTGGGCCGGGCTGATGGTGTAGCCATCCTCCCACCAGGGGGCGCTGGCATCGGGTAGCGCTGGCGCCTGCCGGCCGTGTTCAAGCGGGGTCGGGTTACTCATGCAGGGTCACCGCCAGCTTGTCGAGGCGCGGGATGGCCAGGCCCGACACGATGTCATCTTGCGCAAATTTGAGACTCTGCAGCTGCGGGAACTGGCTGTGCAGCTCGCGGCCCAGCTGCGAGAGCGAGAAACGCGAGCGCGGCCAGGTGCGGGTGACGGCCGGGAAATCTGCCGACTGGCGAAACGCCGCCTTGACCAGGTTCTCGGCGCCCGCCTTGAGCGCGGCTTTCTGCTCATCGGTGAGGTTGGGCTGGGGCCAGATCTCCAGCGTCAGGTTGTGCTGGGTCTCTGGCATGGCAATCACGAACAGGTCATCGCCGTGGCCATGGTTGCCCTGGCGGCCCACGTAGTCGTTGAGCTGCTCAATCAGGCTGGCCGGGGTGGCGCCCACCTCCAGCAGGATGTAGGCATTGGCGGTACCCGGGCCACGGGGGGCCTCGTGCTCAAAGACGATGTGATCGGCCCGAATGCCCGCGACGCTGGCCAGCATGGAGCGGTAAATCGCGTCGATGTGGTAACGCCCCACCGCCGAGAACTGGTTCTGGATGCGCAGGCCGAGCGCGTCGTTGCCCTCGGCGTCCGCGCCCTGGGTGGTGATCCACTCCTTGTCATCGTTGCGGGCCGAGAGGATGCCGGTCACCGGTTCGCTGAGCAGGTTGTAATAGCCCGGCGCCAGATTCCAGGCGCTGCCGGCGAACTCCGCCTCGCAGACCACCCGGGCCACAGCTTCGCCGGCCGGGCTCACTACCGCCTGCAGGGGTTTGAGGCGATAGATGGTGCCGTTGATGCGCTCGGTGGAGATCCAGATATCGGCCGGGATGGTGACCGCTTCGCTGGGGTTAGCTTTGACGAAGTTGACCAGGCCCCGGGTGGTCTGGGCCGCCTTGCGGGTCAGGTCCACGTCCCAGGCCTTGAGGTCGAGATAGGCATCGGTGGCAGTGGCCGCGAAGGTGTTGGGCAGCACATGGCCGGCCAGCAGGGTGCGGATAAGCCAGAGCGCCGGGGTGATAACCACCCCGCGCACCAGCCGCCAGAAGGGGCTCACGTCGCTGTCATTGGTGATAAGGGAGCCGGCGGCCACCACCTCCTTTTTTAGCTCGGCCTCCATGGCCTGCTCGGTGGTCGGGACGCCGGTCTCGGCCAGCAGGGCCATAAAGTCCACGGTCGGGCGCAGGTTCACAGGGTTACCTCCAGTTCGCCGAATTCATAGGTGCGAGCGGTGACCAGCACCCGGTCGGGGGCCTCTTCACGGATGAGGATGGTGCCGGGCACCAGCCGCTCGTCGTCTTCTACCAGCAGTTCGATCTCGGTCATCACGTCGCTGCGCAGGGTCGGGCTGCGCTCGCCGATGAGCTTGCGGGCGAGTCCCGACTCCATGATGCGGTGCTTGATGTCCTGGCCGATGCTGTGGCGGTCCTGGGTGGTGCGCGGCTGGCCGCCGGCATCGAGCTGCCAGGCGCCGTTGACGACCAGGAGATCGATGTATTTGGGTTCATTCATCCTCGTTGCTCCACCCATGCGCTTTTCTCCAACTCTTCGGGCGTCATGGGGTTCTGGTTGGTGATGTGCACCTCGCCGATGTGCAGGGACTTGGTCGGCTTCTGGTTGACCGTGCTGGCCGCTGCGTTGGCCTGGATCAACTGCTGGCCGAGACCGCCCGCGGGCACCTTGCTCTGGTCCTGCTGGCGGTAGTTGGCCAGTGGGCTGTTCACCACGGAGGTGGGGGACGCCATATCCGAAGGAGAGGAAGCCCATTTGGGCAGCAGGTCCACGGCCAGCGCGCTGGTATCGAACTGGGTACCCAAGAACTGGTTTGAGGCATCGAGCGCCGTCTTGATGAGCTTGATCAGCGCCCGCCACGGGGTGAGCAGGGTGTCGAATGCCGCGCCGAGGATGTTCCCCATGCGGTGGCCTGCGTCGGTCACGCCGTCAATCCCGACGCTGGCTTGGTTGGTTTGCTCAAAGAAGGTGCCGAGCCAGGCGATCCCCTGACCCAGCAGCCCCACGATGAGGGTGATAAAATCTACCAGAGGGGCCAAAGCTTGCGAGGCGAGCGGGCCAAAGGTTTCGGCCATGCCACCAAAGAAGGCGCTCAACAGCTCGAAGTCGGTCAGCACCGCGAAGGTGGCGCGCAGTTCGTCCCAGTAGATGATGGCCAGCACCACGGCGGCGACCAGCGCCAGGATAGCCCCGATGATGATCACCGCCGGGTTGAGGCTCATCGCCATGTTGACTGCCAGGATCACCGGTCGCAGGCCCGCCAGGGCCTTCTTGAACAGGGTGAGGGGGGCGGTGAGGCCGCCAAAGGTCAGTGCCCAGGCCAGGGTGGCCAGCTTGGCGAGCCCGGCCAGTACCAGCCAGGCACCGGTCACGATGCCAAGGCCGGCAATGGCCAGCACGGCGTAACCCACCACCTTGGTGAAGTTGGGAAAGATCTTGGTCCAGCGCAGTACCGCGGCGCCGCCATCGGCAAAGGCGCCCACCACCTTGTTGATGGAGGGGAGCACGGCGCCGAAAGCAGCAGCCCGGATCGCAAACCAGGCCGATTTGACCCGCTGCCACTGGTCGGTCATGGCGGCAGCCATCTGCTCGGCCTTGCCCATGCCGTGGGTGTTGCCCAGCGCGTTGATGCTATTGGCCAGGCCCTTGGTGTTGGTCATCAGCAGTTTGATCATGGCCACTGCTTCATCCGAGCCAAATGCCTTTTTCAGCTCATCGCTGCCGGCGACGGTCAGGGTCTCGCCATAACGGGTCTTGAGCTTGTCCAGGATGTCGAGCACCGGCAGCATATTGCCTGCCGAGTCGGTGAATTTGAGGCCGAGCGCCTTTTGGGCACTGCCGACCCCGGCCAGGAACGACTTGAACTTGGTACCGGCTTCGCCGCCGCCCATGGTGGCCTGCAGGTGGCCGAGCACGGCGAACTGCTCATCCATCGAGATCCCGGCGGCGGTGGCGTTGGCGCCGATGCCCTTGAAGGCGTCAGTCATACCTTGGCCGGTGGTCTTGAACATCTGCACCGCGAGCGCTGTCTTGCCAGCCACATTCTCCACCCAGGTGGCCTTGCCTATCCTCGTGGCCTGCTGCTCGAAGATGCCGTACATGGTGCCCATGTAGTTGGTGATGGTGGCGGTGTCGGCCTTGGTGGCCTTGGCCAGCACGCCAGAGGCGCGGGCAAAGGAGGGCAGTTCATTGCCCTCCAGCCCGGCGATGGCGGATTGGATATCGTAGGAGGCGCTGACAAACGCACTGGCGGATTCGCCGTACTTGACGGAGAACATCAACGCGGTGTCGGAGAGCTGTTTGAGGGTCTTCTCATGGACATCGAGCGAGGCCACCTCGGCCAGCGCCCGGTCCATTTCAAGGGCCGGTCCCAGCGCGTTCTGGATGGCCATGGTGCCGGCCAGCATGGCCGCGCCACCGCCTGCGATATTAGCAAAGCCACTTTTGGCGGTGTTCTTCACCATGTTCAGCTGGTTGTTGATGCCCTCAAGCGGCCGGGTGACGGCATCTATCAGGGCAATCTTCATGATCAGTTGTTCGGTGACAGAAGCCATGATTTATCCATTGAAGGCGGTGGCAATGCCCTCGGCGACGGTACGGGCGAAGCGTTGGGCGTGGTATTTGTCTAACCAGATAGCGCGAGCCAGGGTGTCGAGGTCGTCCTCCTCATGGGGCAGGTAATGGCGGCGCAGCGTCAGTACCTGTTCCAGCTGGTTGTGCTCGATGGCCTCGGCGCGCGCGGTCAGTTTTTTACGTCGATTTCCAGATCAGGGGCGTACTGCTCGTTGACTTTGGCGGCGATCTGCAGGGCCGCGCCCGGGCGGGCCAGCAGGTCATCCAGAGCCGCTTTGCTGTCGGCGTCGACGATGCGCTTGAGGTACTGGTGGGACGGCGCCACCTTGTCGGTCATCGACAGCCCGTTGATGTAGCTGTTGTAGGCCACGAGGGTGGGTACAAAGCGGATGTCGGTGCCGGCGATGGTCAGGGTGATAGGCGTGATCTTGCTCATGGGGTGGTTTCCTCTTGTTCAATCCAATGGTTCAGGGTGTTGAGTTGGGTTTGGCAGCGGCGCAGCGCCGTCTGCAGAGTGGGGATGAACCGCACGGCCTCGCCGTAGGTGGTCCCCGTAAAGTCAGGCTCCGGGCAGTGGGGCACCAGCCCCGGCGGTGGCAGCCGCTTGACCACCTGGGTTTGCACCATGGTTTTGGGCTGGCTGGAGCAGGCGCAAAGCGCCAACAGGCAGAGGCTCGCGAGCGCAATCCGGGCGGCCCGCCGGCGGCGTGGCCAGGGCGTGTTGCAGGTCATCGGCAGTCTTCCTCTGTTGTTGGTCGAGTTCGGTCAGGGCGGCGTTCTGGTGAGTGAGCAGCTTGCGCAGCCCAATTTCTTCGCGCTGCAGCGTCTTGAACTCGGTGGCCATCTGGTCGTTGGCACTCTGCAGGGTGTTGATGGTCTCGTTGGCCGAGGCCAGCGCCTTGCCACGGCTATCGAGCATGCGGCTGCCCAGGAACAGGGCGGCGCCCATGACCAGCACCAGGACAAACAGCAGGTTGGAGAACAGCTCCTTGAAGGTGCTCATGCCAGCACCCCGCCAAATTCGGTGAACTTGGCCAGCAGGTCAGCCAGCTTGTGTTCGCGCTGGCCGTAGCCGGCACCGGGCAGGCTGGCCCAGATGTTGGCGCATTTGGCGATTGCTTGGGGAATATTGCCCTTGAGCACATCGTCCAACGCTTTGCGCTCGCGGATAAGCTGGATTGCCCAGGTGTCTTGCGACTCGGGACCAAAGTCCGGCAGACCGAGCTGGTCACGGTAGTGCGGCCAGTGTTTGGACAGGAACTGATAGCGCCCGGCGGCAGTGCTGACCAAGTGCGGGTTCACCTGCACCTTGACGTTCGGGTGAGTGCGGTAGTCAGTGAAGAACCCCGCCGGATTGACCAGCATGTTGTAACCGTCATCGCCTCGGCCTTTGGTGCCTTCGGCATAGGCGAGCAGGTCGAGAAAGGTGGCGATTTGCGGGTGGCAGTTACTGCGCGGCATCGTTGCCTCCTTTGGTATTGATGAACCGGGTGGCCTTGTCTCGCAGGATGTCGATCCCGATAAGGCCCACCATCCCACCCAGTAATGGGGTGGCCTCTTGGGGGATCCCGAGTAAGTGGGTGCCGGTGGCGGCCGCCAGGGTGATGAGGCCGCACAGCAGGGATTCGATCAGCCGGCGGCGGCCCCGCCCGCCGGTGTAGGTAATGCGCAGGAAGGCGATGGCCAGCGCCAGCAGTGCCCCATAGACGGCGGGCCAGTTGTCCATCAGCCAGGCCAGCAGGGCGGTGGCGAGGGTCGGATCTTTGTTAGGCATGTGGTTCATGTCCGTTGCTCGGGTTAGCGGGCCAGCCGTTCAAGGCGGGTCTGACAGGGGACGCACAGGCGCACCCCCGGCACATGGTGGCGACGGGCCTCGGGGATCGGGTCGTCGCACTCCTCGCATTGATGCAGGCTCATGCCCTGGTAGCGTCCCTTGCCCACCTGGCTGGCCAGATTGGCGGCCAGCATGCGGGCGGCGTGGTGGTTGGCGCGGTCGATATCGTCCACAGCGTCCCCTTAACCCAGCAGGTGGCGGGTGTCTTCCTTCGAGAGGTAAGGCACGCCGTCGATGTGAACGAAATCGGGGGAGGTCACAAAGCCTTTCACCTTGTGCACGCTCTTGCTGCCACCCTTGGGGTCGATGTCGAGCAGATCGGCCGCATTGAGCTTGACGCCGAACGCTTCCACCCTGATCTCCTCGCTGCCGGTGTTGGCGTAGAACAGCACGTCGTCCGGCTCCATCCCGCGCCAGCTGCCCGCCCGTTTGGCGGCGCCAACCAGCAACTTGAAGTTCTTGGTGTCGAGCTCGAATTCACACTCGGCGGCGACGTCACCATCGACATAGCCATCAGGAATACCCCGGGTCTGCGCCACGGCGCTGTTGTCGGTGATGGAGAGGCTGGCCTTTTCGACGTGGACCATGGCTCCCATCAGGGTGGTGTCGAAGTTGATACCGGAAAAGCGTTTGGTCACGGGTTAACCCTCCCCGTTGTTGAGGCTCAAATCGAGCATGATGTTGACGGTGATCCCCTTGGGGCAGTCCACGGTGCGCACCACCACAAACACCGAGACCAGGTTCTTGGCGGTCCACTGAATGCTGATGTCGCCATCCTGAGGGGAGGCGATGTCGCTCGGGAACGGTTGGCCGTTGATGGTGGTCGCCTTGGCCATGGTGCGCAGGTCTTTGCCAAAGTAGGTGATGGCGGCAGCGGTGCTGCCCGGGGTGGAGTTGAAGGCGCGATCCCCGATGCGGGCGATGGCGCGGATACGGGTACGGCGCGCCACCTTGTAAGCAATGCGCAGGTTCTCGATCACCTGGTAGTCACCGCCCTCAACGTCCAGGGTGCGGCCATCGGCCCAATAAAGGCCGTCATAGTCCGGGTACCACATCGGTACCGAGTAGCGGTTCTGCTCCAGGGTCTGCAGGGTGGCCAACGGCAACGGGATCCCGTCCTTGTCCACCGGCTTGTTGCCAAGCCCGACCAGGGCGCCGGTCTTCACCCGGCAGGGACTGTCGGCGATGCTCACCGCCCGGTTGCACAGGCGGCCCGCATAGGCGCCGGCGAGGTTGGGCCAGAGCTGTGGCACCAGGTTAATCGAGTCGGCCTTGATGCCGTCTTGCAGGGCGGCCAGGGCGACCTCGTACGCGGGCCAGTCTTGAGCCGTGGCGTCCTTGCCGGCAGCCTTGGCGACAATGCCCGGCACCGCCAGCAACATGAATTGCCAGCGCCCCCACTTGGCGATCAGCTCCTGGTTGAGGGCGTGGGCGGCGTTGATGCTCGCCTGGTCCCACTTTTGACCCAGCACCAGGACCCCTTCAAAGGATTGGGTCTGCTGCGCCTCTCGGGCGGCATCGAGCCAAGGTTTGTCGGTGGGCAGCACGTAGGCGGCGGCGGTCCAGTTTTGGCCGGCGTTATCGCGGGCGGCCAGCAGGTTGGCCTTGAGCTCGCTGTCACCGGTGCCCAGCAACTGGTCGAGGTCTGACTGGGTGTTGAGGGAGAGCAGCTTGCCGGTGTTGCTGGCAGCGCTGCCGATGAACAGCAGGTGGCGCTCGACCTCAGTCACCGGCCCCTGCATTTGGTTCAGGTTGTTGATCTGTACATACGGCCACATGGCGCAGGCTCCTTAAGGCTTGGGGTTAGGGGCGGACAGGGTGGGCACTGCCCGCCACCGACAGGGTGATCTCATCGGCCACCCACACATCAAAGGGGGCCACGGTCCAGGTCTTGCCCAGCCAGTTAACTGCGCCGCATGGGTCTTCCACGATGCGCAGGGGCTCGGCGAACTGCACCTCCAGCTCGATGTCGGCGCTGTGCTCGTCATTGGGCACCACGGCGTAGCTGGGCTCTGGCAAGGCGAACTGTTCGCGGTAGTCGTCGTGTTCCTGGATCCAGCTGGCGGCCACGGCCAGCAAGGTCTCGGTCCGGCATTCGCGAAAGGGCAGGTTTTCCAGAGAAAACACGGCGGTGTAGGTGAGCCAGGCGAGATCCATGCCCGTGATCCCCATGTCCTTGGGCTCCAGGCGAAGGGTGCCGCCTTCCATCCAGCTGTCGAGCGAGCGGGCACAACGGGCCGGCAGCACGCGCTCGAGCTCGCGGTGCAGGGCTGACAGGAAGTAGCCCTGGGCATGCAGGGCAAAGCCGGTCTCGCTCATATCATCGAAACCCCGATCCGGTGTTTAGCTTTGATGCTGCGCACCAGCTGCTGGCTTTCGGCCAGTAGTTGTTCGCGCAGGTCGGGGGCCCGTTCGGCCAGGTCCTTGCGGGCATCCCGCTCGGTGACCGTGGCGAATTCGGGGAGCAGCATGGCTTTGGCCCGCGCAAAGACGGCGGCCAGGTAGGTCTCGGTCAGCGCGTTGTTGCCGCCGGCGATGCAGGGGCCGGGCACCTGGCCGGCCCCGGTGTAGCCCTGGGCCCGCAGCGTGGCTTGATGGCGAACCAGCTGCAGGTTTATCTCGCTGACGGCCGCCAGCAAGGCCGCACTGATGGCATCGCTGTCCATGTCTGCGGGCAGGGCGCGCCGGCGCTCGAAGTCGCCACACACCACGTCAGGCCAAAAGCCGTCATTGGTGATGGTCTGCTCGCTGTAGTGGATGCTTTTGCCAGAGATCATGTGCTGCCCTATCAATTGGGGCGCCCCTGTGGCCACGGGATTGAGCGCGGTGCGAGCGGTCAGCTGCAGGCTCATCCCCGCCGGGGCGCGGTGGCGTGGGAGTCGTTATTCCGGCGGTTTATTCCGGATTGAGTGCCCGCAGGCGCATGGCAATCTTGTGGCGCAGGGTGCCGACTCCTACCTTGCTGTGAGTCTTCTCGGCGAGCGCCAGCCAGTGATCGGCCTGCTCCAGGGTGGCACTGTCCGCCAGTGCGCTGGGACGGGCGACCCCGTCCTTGTCACGCAGCAGCAGGCAGCCGGCCAGCTTGTACCATTTGGCGGTGGCTTGTTCGTTGAGACGCCAGGTGCCCCGCACCTTGTCGAACACCCGGGAGAACCAGGGCTCGACGCCATGGCCCAGCGCTGCCTGCTCCTCGGCCCAGCCCAGCACGGTGTCGGCGGTGAAGTGCGCCCAGTCGCGCTTGATGTTGCCCGGGGTGCGCTGGTTCTGCTCGATGGCCAGCAGCGCCCAGCTGATGGCGGTCTCCAGATCGCCGATATCAAACGCCCAAATGATCAGGCGCTGGAATAGCTCGTTCTGGTACACGGTGCCGAGCGCTGCCAGCTCCAAGTACTTGTCCACGTAGGGGCGATATTTGGGAAACAACTCATCCCGTTTCATCGCCACCTTGTCGCTCATCCGCGCCAGCGCCTTGAGCCGCCGCATGTCCTGCTCCAGGGCAATCAGCTGCAGGTGCAGGCTGTTGGCCACAAGGCCGGTGGCTTGCCCGGTGGTGGCGGCTTGCGCCGCCCCCAACTGGGCCAATACCTGTTGCTTGTGACGCATGCCAGGAGAGAGGGCCATGGGTTATGCCTCCGGCTCTGCGTGGGTGTCAGCGTCTGCCTGGGCGCCAGTGCCTGCTGGCGGGGCAGCCGGGCGGGGAGCGATGACCACATCGGCCTCTTCGTAGCTGCCAAAGGCTTCATAGTCGCCGATGGCGTAGCCTTCCTGGCGCCAGTACTGGTTTTCAAAGCCCTTGGTGTCGTCGTTGTCGGCGGCCTTGCGCTTGCGGGTGTTGCGCTGGGTGTAGATGTGCAAGTTGGCCAGGGTGGTGATCATCATCCCGTTCGACGGGAAGTAGGGCGGGATGAAGGCCGGGCGACCGGCAATGGACTTGGCCAACTGCTGCGCGGCGATCTGCTCGGTGGGCTTGGTGGCCTCGCTGTAGAGCTTGGCCTGGGCCGCTGCCACTAGGTCGGTACCGACCAGCACGACCAGACGGGGATCGGTGCGATAGAGCGGGTTGATGGTGGCGTTGATGAGGTCAGAGGCCATTTCATCCAGGGTCTTGAAGTCGCCATGACCGTCCGGGTCAAAATAGATCTTGTCATCGGGGAGCGCTTTGACGACCTGGCTGCCGCCGTGCCACTCACGCGCCAGCTGTTGCCAGCCCTTGTTGACGTCTTCACCCAGCGGGTACTTGACCGGATCTGAGTCATCGGCGATGTGGGTGCCGTTAAAGCCGACCCGCAGCATGTCGAGCGCGAATGCCTGGTTGGTGAACTCGGACACCAGTTGCACGAACTGGCCTGGGTTGCCGGAGTTGGCCCAGGTGCACAAGGTGCTCCAGTCCAGACGGACACAGGAATCAGTCTCGGTCAGGCTGAATTTGTTGCCATCGACCCCAATCTTGCGACGAAAACGCCCGTCGACCTTGCGGCCGGTGTGCAGGGCACTGGCGCCCACTTGCACCACCTGGCCGGTCAGCTGATCCACGTCCAGGCAGGTGATGAGGCCGAGGAAACTGGTGGATTCAAGGATGGCGCTACGCAGCACCATTTCCATGGGCTCACTGACCGAGAACTGCTTGGCCAGCGCGTTCTCGGGCACACCAAACGCCTTGGCGAGCAGCGTGTTGTAGTGGTTCAGGCACTTTTCTGCCTGCGGGGTTTTGGTTTGACTCACTGGGCGCTCCTCAGCAAACGGTCGGGTTGGTGTCGCTACCGCCCAGGCCATCAGGGCGCTGGTTCGGTGTCTCTACCGAGAATTTTTCAATCTTGTCGTTCAGGCTGACCAGCTGATCCCCCAGACCTTTGAGGGTCTGCTCGAAGGCGGAGAATTGTTCGGTCGGTACGGTGGCCGGTACGGGGTCCACTACGGGCGCTGGTGCTGGGTCTACCGCATCCGGTTGCTTGTCGGTGGTCAGTGCATCGACCTTGGCGCCAAAGGTTTCAATCTGGGTGCCCAGCGCGGTAAACATCCCCGCCAGCTTGTTCATCTGTTCTTCGTTCATGTCGGTACTGTCCTCGGGGTGGGGTCTGGTCGGGGCGTCGGTGGGTACGAACCCGTTGGGGGCACCGTGGCCGCCCAGGAAGTTGAACACCTTGTGCAGGAGTGAGATGCGATCGGGGGCATCCTGCACGTCATCCGGGAGGGCGAAGCCGGACAGGTCCAGCGCCTGGCTTTGGCCCACCGCCGGGGATGGGTGCTTGGCGGAAAACTTGAGCATGGTGGTGCCGGTGCTGGCCGGGATGTCGGTGACCCCGACGGCAAACAGGTAGGTTTTGCCCTGACCGGTGAAGTTATCCAGCGGCTCAATGGAGCAGAACTTGTATTGGCCCCGCTGGTTTTGATAGATGAGGTCGCGGGTCGGGCAGAGGATGGCGAACAGGGTGTGTTTGCCGTCCACCTTGTCGGCCTTGAGGGCCTGCACGTAGCCCAGGTTCTCGCCCCACTTCTCATGGTCTGGCCACAGCTGCGCGCAATAGAAAGTGGGATCGTAGGTGTCGGCCATGTCAGTGATCCACTTGGCCGAGATCTCGCGGCCATCCACGGACTGGCCTTCTGTGGCGATCACCACCCAGCCGGTGCGCAGTGATGAATCTATTGGTGTTGGCACGGCGGCCCCCTGTTGCGTCGAAGTGGTGTCAGGTTATCGGGGCAGGAGAGGGGGAGCACTCACATGCGTTCGGGCGATTTCGGATAGCAGGGGTTATCCGAATTCATCCGAATGAAGGCGGCGGGATGGGCGGGATCGGCTCAGTATCATGAGCCCCAGCAATCAAGACTGGGGAGCCTCATGGCCTATACAGAAGAGGTACGACAAACCGCCCGGCGGCTTTATCTGCGCCACTGGAGCGCACAGGAGATCAAGGCCGAGCTGGGCCTTGGCAGTGTGCGAGTGGTGTACCTGTGGGCCGAGAAGTACGGCTGGACCGAGCTGCTGAGTGATGAGGCGCTGGAGGATGCGATCACCCGTCGCTACCAGGCGCTGGCCGTCAAGTCGAAAAAGAATCACGCCGACCTGGCCGAAATGGACCGGCTCATCAACCACCACTGCACCCTCAAAGATCAGGCCGTCAAGCTGGCCGAACGAGAGCACGCCCTCAAGGCCCGCCAGGTGGCCGAGCCACAAGACGAGCCTGGCGAGGGGAGTCGCCGGCGCGGGGAGGGTAAGCCTAAGAAGGGCGGCGGCAAGAAGACCAAGAACTGGGTCAATGACCTGACGCCGGAAGATTTTGAAGGGTGGCTGGCCTCGCTGTTCCCACACCAGCGCTACGTGCGTGACGTCAAGAATGACCCGGCCATGCCGCGCACCCGCAATATCCTCAAGTCCCGCCAGATTGGCATGACCTACTACTTCGCTGGCGAAGCGCTGGAAGATGCCATCCTGACCGGCGGCAATCAGATATTCCTGTCCGCCACCCGCGCCCAGGCCGAGATCTTCCGCTCCTACATCATCAACATCGCCCGCACGTTCCTGGGGGTGGAGCTCAGCGGCAACCCGATTGTGCTCTCCAACGGGGCGCAGCTGGTGTTCTGCTCAACCAGTGCCAACAGTGCCCAGGGTTACACCGGCAATTTCTACGCCGACGAATACTTCTGGATCAAGAACTTCAAGGCGGTCACCGACGTGGCCACCGGCATGGGCTCGCAATCCCACTGGCGCAGGACCTTCTTCTCCACCCCTTCCAGCAAGGCCCACGGCGGTTACAAGCTGTGGACCGGGGATGACTGGAAGGGCAAGGATCCGGCGCGCCAAGCCATCGAGTTTCCGACCGATAGTGATCTGCGTGACGGCGGTCGGGTCTGCCCGGATCGGGTGTGGCGTTACATCCTCACCCTGGAAGCGGCGGTATCGAGCGGGTTTACCCTCATCGACATTGAGGCGCTGCGCGAAGAGACCGCGATCGAAGTGTTCGACCACCTTTACATGTGCGCCTTTGTGGACGATGAGGCCTCGGTGTTCAAGTTCCAGCACATGGAGCGGGCCCAGACCACTATCAGCAACTGGAGCGACTACACCCCGGGGCACCCCGAGCCGTTTGGCAAACGTGAGGTGTGGCTGGGCTATGACCCGAGCCGCACCCGCGATAACGCCACCCTGGTGGTGGTTGCCCCGCCACTGTTCCCGGGCGAGAAGTTCCGGGTGCTGGAGAAACACTTCTGGCGCGGAATGAACTTCCGCTACCAGGCAAGTGAGATTGAGAAGATCGCCAAGAAGTTCCGGGTCACCTATCTGGGGATCGACGTGTCCGGGGTGGGCAGCGGTGTCTATGACCTGCTGCAGCCCGTGTTCAAGTCCACCATCACCCCGATCAACTACAACGTCGAGAGCAAAGCCCGCCTGGTCCTCAAGATGGTGGACGTGGTCGAGTCAGACCGCATCGAGTGGGATCAGGAGGACATCGAGATCCCGCTGGCCTTCATGAGCATCAAACGTACCACCACCGGCGGCGGCCAGCTGACGTTCCGGGCATCGCGTAGCAGCGAGACCGGGCACGCCGACGTGTTCTTTGCCATCGCCCACGCGGTGGACAACGAACCGCTCGACACATCACGGCGCCGCAAATCCACCTGGGCCATCAGTAAACGAGGAAAACATGAGCCGCAAACAGCGCTTTCATCAGCGGGCCGAGCGGCCCAGTACCCCATCCCATGTCTCCAGCACCCGTTCCGCCGTGAGCTTTTCCATTCCCGAGCCCATCGACCCCACGGCCTGGATGACCGATTACACTGACGTGTTCTACAGCCCCTGGGGCGAGTATTACCTGCCGCCCATCGACAGGAAGGGCCTGGCCAAGGTGGCCCGCGCCAATGCGCACCATGGCGCCATCTTGATGGCACGGCGCAACATGGTCTCCGGGCGATTCATCAGCAGCGAGGGCGTGCCCCGGGAGGTGATCACCGCCTTTGTGCACAACCTGCTGCAGTTTGGGGACGCGGCCTTGCTCAAGCTGCGCAACGGGTTTGGCCAGGTGGTGGGGCTCTACCCGTTATCGAGCCTGTACGTGCGCCGCTGCAATGATGGCAACTTCTTGATGCTGCAGCGTGATGGCAGTTACAAGCGCTATGTCAGCGAGGACATCATCTGGCTGGCCCAGTACGACCCGGTGCAGCAGGTGTATGGCCAGCCCGATTACCTTGGGGGCTTGCAGTCGGCCTTGCTCAACCAAGACGCCACTATGTTTCGGCGTAAATACTTCCTCAACGGGGCACACATGGGGTTCATCTTCTATGCCACCGACCCGAACATGGACGATGACCAGGAAGCGGAAATGAAGGACATGATCGCCAGCTCCAAGGGGGTCGGGAATTTTCGCTCGATGTTCGTCAATATCCCGGGGGGCAAGCCCGATGGCATCAAGCTTATCCCGGTGGGGGATATCGCGACCAAGGACGAGTTTGCGGCCATCAAGGCGATCACTGCCCAGGACGTACTGACGGCGCACCGGTTCCCGGCGGCGCTGGCGGGTATCATCCCGGCCAACGGCAGCGGGGGCCTTGGGAACCCGGAGCAGTACGACCGGACCTATGCGCGCAACGAGGTGATCCCGCTGTGCGAGCTTATCCAGGATGCCATCAACGGGGCCAACCTGCCGCGCCCGCTGCAGGTGAGTTTCAACCGATCGTTGGAGGTGGCTACCACTGTGTGAAAACCCAGCTGGCGGGTATAATCGGGCGGTTATATTGTCGGGAACGGGGGAAACATGCGGGTATTTTGTCGGGAATGTGGGGAGTTGGGGCGCATCACCAAGACGCACCGTCTGAGCCGTGACACCGCCGATCTGTATTGCCAGTGTACGGACGCGGAATGCGGACACAGCTGGGTGTCCCAGATGTCATACAGCCATCCGTTGAGCCCATCGGGGCGCACGACCAGCCAACTGGCCTTGAGCCTTATCAACTCACTCAGCCCGGATGGGCGGCAGACCCTGCAGCGTGAGCTTAACCTAGGGCAATGAAGAAGGGGGGCATCATGCACCCCTTTTCTTTACGCTTATCAACTGCCGCGCTTCGCTTGCCGGCCACAATAAGATAGGTTACAGACTGCGCTAGTTACCTATCTTCTTATGGCTCAATTCATTAATTGGTATAAGTAAGTGGGCCCTCCATGGGTCCTTTACTTTGATGGAGAGTTGTATGGGCTACGGATATGTGGCGATTAGTGCTGCTAAGCTATGTAAGGATAAAGCCATCACGCCTCGTGAGGCTTGGGAACAGGCAGCAAAAGAGCACTTCGCAAATGTTTCTGCTCAGAGAAAAAATAGCCCAAAAAGTACATTTTTGGGGCTCTGCAGTGAAGGTCTGATTCAGGATATTTGTAAAGGTAGTTATTCACGCTCAATTCTGAACCGTGACTATGCAGTTAAGGCTGTGAATATCCTTCAATATGAATGTGATATCCCACCTAGTTCAAGCGTTCTCTGGAACAAAGTAATGGCCACGGCTGAAAGAAAGATCCTACCAAGCAGCCAGATGGACGTTGTTTTGGCTCTGTGGGGTGCAGGTCTGATTCAAACCTGATTGAGTATAATACCTTTTATGGTAATTCAGGCTCAGTCATTTCAAGCTTTTAGGGTGCAATGGAACAAACAATGTTCTTCATAAGCAAATTATATATGGGTGATATCAAATTGAAATTATTCAAGTTGTAGTCGCCAGCACCATGAGCCGTCTTCAACTGCCGCGCTTCGCTTAGCTGCCACCTGGGCAGACCACGCTAGCCCCTCTTATTCAGGGGACCTTATCCAGTAGTAATAGAGGGTAACATCTTGCCGTGCTCAGAAAGGATTGAGTTCACAATGGAGAATGTTTTAGCAAAAAAACAAGTATGATGCCGACTCCCCACCCAGTCATAGCACTACTCAATATAATAACGATAATAATAGCAATTACTGATAAGGCATTCACCAAACTAAATCTCATCACAGATCCTCTCTCCATGGTCAGCCACAGAGTATCGGTGTTATCTATTATCTTGGTTGGTCGGTAACCATTAGAGATTTAATGTTAGCTCGAATTGATCAAAAAAAGCCGAAATCCTGCTAGGGTCTCGGCTTTTTCAGAAAATATATACATTACTTAAGTTTAGTAGAATCCAGCGTTTTCTGATGGGCTGCTTCTGATGCTTTCTTTGCTTCTATCGCAGCTTTTTGGGCATCTTCGGTCTTACCTGCATGGTGAAGCTCAGCCGCTTTTTTGTGATGTTTTGCTGCGGTTTGATGCATTTTGGCAGCATCCTCGTGAGCTTTCACAACGTCAGTCGTTGTTGCTGCCATGGCGAAAGAGGACGTACCCAGCATCAGGGCTAAAGCAAACGAAGTTTTTTTCATAGTAAATTCCTTTTATTGATGAAGGCCATATTAATTGGCTCAAGATCGAATAGACTATGAATGGCGTTCAAATGGAACACTCTTTGCTGAAAAACATGAAGTTGATCACATCTTAGACGTGATCAACTTGGTATCGATAAAGCTAGTTATTGGCACACAAGCTAGAGGGCGCTTCTTAACATTGAAAAGCAAGGCTCTATCTATATGAAGATCAAGAATGAAGATATTTTATTTTTAGAACAAGCACTTATAAAAGCAGAGGCTGAGTTGCTCGCTTGGAACAAGCGTAGGCTCCATAGCTCGTCAAGCGCAACTATATCTCGTATCTATGTAGAGTCTTTGCGACAGGAACTAGCGACTTTGCGGCAACAACGAATGTCAAAATGAACCGTCTGGATTTTGTAGGTCTGTTTGCCTATACGGTCATTTTGGCGGTGTAAAGCTTCAATCTTTTACGCTGGAGGAAAGATGCACATCGATGTCCATGCTGCGAAGCACATCTTGGATGAGCAGCAGAAAAAATTTGATATGGAACTCAACGCTATGCGCTTGGCGGGTAAGTCATTCGAAGAGCTTGAGGCCAAGAGGAAAGAATTCCTAGACGTATATCAAGCATGCACTCGAGAAGCGCTTAAATTTGTCCGGCTTTACCGTGATGAGTAGCGTTTAGTTCGTCAGGGGATCCATAAAGCCTGACTGCGGATAACGTGTTTTATGGTAAGCACGGCTCTGCTTTCTTTCCTTCTCCGGTCCAGTTATGTCAGCAGCCGATCCGCCACGAATGCGACGGTGTCGCCGCCGTCCGGTGTCATTGCATCGGCCTTGTTCATCAGGTGAGTAATTAACGCCTCTCGATGCTCTGGGCGAGCGTCGGCCAAGCGAGCTCTAGTTGTCTCTGCGATGAGGTGGTGCGTATCTTGTTTACGAGCAGGAAAGCGCGGCACCATCAGCGGGTGCCCCGAAAAACTCGGCATTGCCGATTGCCTCCCGGTGGTGCTCGACTGGCGGTTGTGGCCACGTCCGCAGATCGATGGTATCGCGCAGCCGGTCAAGCTGGGCGCTGGCTGCCTCGGCGTCACCGTCCCCCAGGGCATCCAGCAACACCAGGGCATCATCGGCGCCGGTGGCTGTCATGCTGGCCAGCCAGGCCGCTGGATCTCCCGACTGGGCCAGTAGGCCCCGCACATCCTTGAGCTCTGCCCGACGTTTTGCCTCCCGGCGCCTGGCTTCGGCTTCAATTTGATACGGTGATGGCTCGTTTGGTGATTCGAACGGGTGCCGTTCGGTCACTTTCAACTCGCCACCCCGGATGTAAACTGACCGGTCCCCCGTTCTGACAATCAAGCCGCGCCGGACCATGGCCACTTCTTCATCACATAGCCCCAAATGGAATATATTTGCTCCTCTCAATGGATCCTCTTTAGATCCTCGGAGATCGTTGCGTACAGTTGTTGCCAGAGCTCCAAGGGGGGAAAGACCCTCGCGTTGCTCGCAAACATTTAACTCGCGGGGCTCGCCCACACCAACAGACACCCCAGCCGGAGCCCCTGGGGCTGTGTGTGAGCCACATTTACGGAGCACCCATTCCCCTGAGCGGGTTTGCTGGATAAGGCCGTCAGTGGCCCGCACGCCAACAAGCTTGGTTTGCAGTTCGCCGTACTGGTTGTAGTGCTCGGCAAGGGCGGTGCGATGGATACTTAGGGGGCGTTCATCACGCCGGCAACAGGGGCCGCCCATGGCCTGGGTGAAGTTCTTCCAGTCCACAGCGTCGGCATAGCGCCGGCACTCTTCCATCACTGGGCTGGCCAGTGGTGCAACGGGGATCCCCTTGGCCTCTTGCAGGCGGCCAGGCAGGCGGCGCAGTTCGCGCCAGATCCCGACCGGTGGGCCCTTCAAGGGCTGGAACTGGCGTAACCCCCAGAGCGAGGCCCAGGCCCGCACCCGGCGGGCGCCTTCGGTGGCGGCGGTTTCGGCTTCCAGGTCGCCCTCGTCACCGACCCGGTGGCCGTCGATGTTCTTGGCGATGTACTTGACGATATAGCCCACAGCGCCGCCTTTCTCAGGGTCCATCACCTTCCAGTCAAATCGCGGTTTGATATCGCTATAGGGTTGCTTGCTGTCGGGGTGGCGCTTGCGCACCAGGTCATCCTTGTCATGGCTCAGGGCGTAACGTTGCAGGATACCGATCAGGCGGTGCTGGTATTCTGGCTTGACCCAGATGAGCAAATGCCAGTGGGGCGTACCATCGTGATGGGGCTCGACTACCCGAAAGCCGAAATAGTCGATGGGGTCTTCCATCAGGAATTCCCCCCGCAGTGATAAGTTGCGATCGAGGGCAGAGCGGCAGCGCTTCCACAGCTCGCTGATGTAGTGCTGCGCATCGCGGGGGGAGGAACCATCGTGCTTGGGGTTTTCTGTTGTGCTGTCGGCCTTGCCGGCTTGGGAAGCCTTCACCGTCTTCCAGGGGTGAAAACGGCTCGGTGCTGTCCAGGTGAAGAACAGGCCCACATAACCCATCTCGTCAGCCACATCAGAAAAGCCCCGGGCCCGCACTACCAGTTCATGGCGGCGGTTCTGTGGGTTGGCGATGGAGGCTTTCACTGCATCTTCCAGACTGATGATGATGTCATCCTGGGTGTTATAGGCTTCCATGTCTTTGAGCCAGGCGGCGGCCATCCGCTGGCGCTCGATAAAGGCTTGCAAGCCCTGACTTGATACGTAGGCCGAGACCCCCTTGCGCACTTTGCCGAGCAGGATGGCGCAGTGCTCGTTGTACTGGTCCCATATTTTGCGCAGGCGCCTGACCCACCACTTGGGATCAAGCCAGCGGATAAGGTGGTGGGTAATGAAATCGTCGCGGCTGGCGGCCGTTCTGAACTTGGGCATGCGAGGCAGCATGCCCCAGGCGGCCAGCGGTTGGCGGCACACCTTCCACAAACGGATCGCCGGTACCTGCTCAGCACCGAAATCGGTGGTGGCATTAAACAGCCGGGTAACCCGCTCGACGTAGTTGACGGCCAGGCGTTCGCGGCTCTCCTTGGTACGCAGTGATTCGAGGGGTTCGGGAATGACGTTCTGTACCTGGCGCAGAGTGGTGATGCGGCTTGATAGCCAGCGGTTGGCCTCCTTGCTGATGGCCACCCCTTTGAGCACATCAGGGGCACGGCGGGCGCAGTAGCCCACGAACAATTCGGCGATCAGCTCTCTGGGCAGTTCTACCCCAGGCCCGCCGTTGGCGCGGGGGATGGGACGCTCCAGCAGGTCAAGCGCCCAGTCCAAATCGTAGGCCCCCTGGATCTCGACGAAATAGGAACGGATGGCGGCTATCTGGCTATCGAGATCCTGCGCGGCGGCTGGACGGCGAGCCGGTGGGAGGCGCGAATGGTTCAGGGAGCACAGCGACACGCGCCGGGCTCCCATGATGTTTCGTGCCAGGGCTTTGACGGCTGCGGCCAATTTCCAGGCAGCGGGCTGCTTGGGTGGGATGGGCTTGGCGTCGAACAGCTCGGCGTAGTAGTCCCGCATCAGAACGGCAGCGGCTCATCACAGCGCAGATGGGCAAGATACCGCTCCTGGTGAGCAATGGTATCCAACGCTTTCATGCGGTCGCGGCGCGTCCATCTGCATTCAAAGAGCAGGCGGCACAAGGCGAATTTTGGTGCTGGCAGGCGAGCCTCCCGCAAGGCAAGGAGCTGGCGCTGACACTGACGAAGGGCTTCCAGCTGTACCTTGGCAATGAATGACAAGGCGGCAATGTCGGCCTCAAGCTCCGCGTGCAGCGCTGAAAAATCCGGGGTGTTCTCGGTCATCTGATCACCTCGCCCAGTCCATGCAGTAGGGCGCACTCTTCCCACCAGTTGCCGATCTCGATGGCAAGTTCTGTATCCCCCTGACCGAGCGCTTGCCAGTAGATAGAACGGATCGCCCCCAGGGCCAGGAGCTCTGGGGCAACATCAACAGCAAGGTATTCCGCACGGTAGGTCAGCCAGTGGATGTACAGACTGCTGCGCTGTTGGCTCAGCTCACCGGCTTCGGTGTCCTCATCGTCTCCACTGTCATCATCCAGCAGCGCATCTGGGCGGCTTGTGGCCACAAGCTGGATCTGGATGTGTTGCGGGCCTGAATACACGCTGCCCATACAAACCCGATTGTCATCAGCCCGGGCTGCGAACATGTCAGCCAACATTCCCTCGATCAGCTTGGGTGCCTGGCTGGCGATCTTAATTGCGTCGCTCATGCTGCTACTTCCTGCTCGATGCGGCGGGCGTGTCTGCGGCCCTCAATTCTGCCGACCATGTCTAGCAACTGCTGACGGACGACGACAAGGCCATAATCAGCAGCTAAGTCAATCAGGGCCTCCAGGGCCACCCTGATGCAGAACAGCTCAGCATCGGACATTGATGGCCGGTATGAACTGATGACGGTGTTGGCCGTCGAGCAGATCCCGGCTGAGAGCGCAGACATATCCATAGCATTTCCCTCGTAGTGGTTATCAATGAACCCCCACGCATAGAGGCTCAGCGATAAGGCCGGCGAACCGGCCAGGTGTTATTGATTGAGCGAGTTGACGGTATTAGCGGTTGGGACCACTTGGCAGGGGGCCTGCACCGGTCAGCAACCAGAAGGTGTGCACCATCAGCTCAGGGTGATTGGCAACCTTCAAGAACAGCCCACCGCCGATCTCGCGATAGCAGAGCTCGTAGTTTTTGAGGGTGGTAGGCGGGATCCCCAGCTTTTCGGCGAACTTGGGACGACTCAGCCCTAGGATTTCGCGTAGGTGGCGCAGACGAACACTGGCCTCAATGTTGAGATCAGATATGGACTCAGAGGTGTTAGGCATGGACATGGCGGTGGCTCCAGTAGTGGGCGATGGCGTTGAGATGGCAATGGGTGTCGAACCAGCGCACTGCGACGCGGGCGTATTGGCGTTCGACGTAGCTATGAGCTCGTGCGGACGGTATTGGCACCCAGGCAGATAGCCGTAAGACCAGCAGGGTGCAGCGCACCCCGTGGCCAGCAGCGCGGGGGCTGATGGGATGGAAGGCCATCACAGGCCCCCTTTGTGGTGGTTGACCAATGCCCACAGGCCACCCCACGCCATGGCGGCGGGGCGTTCGGCGACGGCGATACGGTCAGGGTTCGTTTTGAGGTGGCGACCAGCGTTGCCCGCCATCTTGCGGTTTTGGAGCCGAGCATTGCGGACGGCGTGACGAATAGGTAATATGTGCATGTCAATACTTCCTGAACAGACTTGTTGATAGGAACCCCGTTAGGCGTTTGCAGCGCCGTTGACCGGGGTTTTTTCTTGCCCGCAATTTGCGGTTTGTGGGTTATTGACCAGTGTCATCAATAAGCCCTTACTCTTCGCCAGCCGCTCGGCCGGCCCGGTTTCCTCTCTTGGTTTTTCTTCTGATTGCAGCTCTGGTAGGCAGCCGGTATGCCACTCATATTCCGACATGCGTCCATGGAAGAGATCCTGTAATCCGAGGTCTATCACCGCCTGACGAATGGCCTCTTTGTCGGCCCGGCCGATAGGCAATACTTCCCTTGCAAACGTGAACGGCAACTGGGCGGTAAAGCAGATAGCTTCACGTTGCTTCTGGCTTGCCTCGCGCCAGTAGCGTGGGACTTGGGACTTGCTCTGTAGGAGTTTGGCCCGGAGCAGGGCCGGATAATCTTCGCGGGGGTTCATAAAGCAGGCTCCAACCCTAACCAACGTAACCACCCTTCGCGGATTTCTTTGGGGCGACTTTCGAATGCCTTTTTCATTCCTGCATTCCATGCAGGCAGGTACACCCAGTATTCGGCCCGCGAGGAGGGGTTGTGCGGATCCTTCATTTCGATGACCGGTACCTTTCCTTTTTCAATCATTCCTCGTACAGCCTTTTCAGATTTACCAATCATCTTCGCGAAAGCTTGGCGAGATACGACGTCCGATGGACTGATGATTGGGTCCGCCACCACCCACATCGCGCTAACTGGCTGGTCATTTTTGATTGATGCATTCATCTGATATCCTCTCCGGTTAGCCTTCTAATGGGCCACAGTGGACTGTAATGGGCTTAAATGGTGGTGGTTGCTTATCGCCACTAAAGTTGTTGATTAGCCATAAGATAGAGGATACGCAATTTATGTCAATAGGGATTAAGGAGAAACTGGCGTTAGTCAGGGAGTCTGAACGTCTAAATAAGAAGGATTTCGCTGAGATGACTGGAGTTGTGTATAGCACTTATGTGTATTACGAAAACGGGCGTAATGCCCCTTCGGCTGAGGTTGTGATGAAGATCTTTCAGCATCCACGATTACAAAAATATGCGCTCTGGTTCTTGACCGACCAGGTCGCACCTGAATCCGGTCAAATCGCGCCGGTTCTCGCACACTCTGGGCAAGACGCAACAACCTCGCCACACTCAGACCAGAAGACTGGCTAACTGTTCACCTAGCGTTTTTATCATTCATAAATGCGCAAAGTATCAGCTGTGAGTCGCTAGGAAATGTAAGCAGTACCGGAGGGCTTCATCATGTCGATTAAGAAGCTCGATGATGGTCGGTACGAAGTGGACGTGAGACCGCAGGGTCGTAAGGGAAAACGGATCCGGCGGAAGTTTTTCAAAAAGCACGAGGCAACCGCATTTGAGCGGCATGTGCTGGCAAATCAGCATGACAAAGCTTGGCTCAGCAAGCCAAAAGATATTCGCCCCTTGTCTGAGCTGATCCGTCAGTGGTGGCTCTACTTCGGGCAGAACGCCAAGTGGGGTGCCAGGAATAAAAAGATGTTGGAGCGAGTGGCAGAGGGACTGGGCTTTGTTTGTGCGTTTCAGATAGATGAGTCGAGCATCGCAGCCTATCGTGCAAATCGCCTGCTGAGTGGTAACAAGGCCAGCACAGTGAACCGTGAGATCGCCTGTTTAAGCGGGATGTTTAGCTTCTTGATAACGGCGAAGCTGTTTCATGGTGACAACCCTCTGAGTGCTGTTCGCAAGTTGAAGGTAGCCCCCACGGCCATGAGCTATCTAACCTCCCCAGAGATAGCCTCACTTTTGGAGATCTTGTCCGGGGATAACTTGAAAATTGTGGTGTTCTGTTTGAACACAGGCGCACGGTGGAGCGAAGCGGCAGGTCTGCTGGCCGAACATGTAATCAACCAGCGGGCTATTTTCATTGAGACCAAGAATGGCCGCAAACGAGTAGTGCCTATCTCGGAGGAGGTGGAACAATTCATCATGGGTAATGGTACTAGCCTGCTTTTTTCCCAGGCAAACTATTTCCTTATTAGGGAGGCACTTCGGACAGTGAAGCCAAACATTCCGAAAGGCCAAGCGTTGCATATTTTGAGGCACACCTATGCGACGCATTTCATGATCAATGGGGGCAATATCATCACGCTACAACGGATTTTGGGGCACGCTAACATTCAGCAGACCATGACGTATGCGCACTTTGCTCCTGACTACTTACAAGATGCGGTAAGGCTAAATCCTCTGGGAGGTAAACTCGCCATGTTGTGACCACATCGCGTCCACACTCAGATGGTTTTACATGGGCACCAATGGGCCCCAATGCAGTAAAACCGGAAAGCTCGGCAGGTAATCTAAGCCGCGGGCACAATACAAGGCCACCGGACGGTGGCCTTGGTTTTTTACCCTGTAGACGACAGGCGCCTGACTCACTTAGAGATAAAAGGCCTCAACGGTGCCTTTCAGGGTGATCAGAATGGGCTGACCGCGGCGATCCAGCGCCTTGGGGGAGGGGATTTTTACCCAGCCTTCGCTGATGCAATACTCTTCGACGTTGGTGCGCTCTTTGCCATTGAGTCGAATACCAATCTGGTGTTCGAAACAGGCGGCGACATGGTGCGGGCTGCGCGGGTTGCCTGCAAGGCGATCCGGCAGTGCCGGCTTGGTGTTGGTATCGCTCATCAATATGACCTGAAATGGATAAAAAGTGCGTCATTGTAGAGAATGCCGCCATGGCATTCAAGGTGGCCATAATGCGTGCAACAACCCCCTCTTCCATGCTGGATGCGAGACGGAACCTGCGTATTCATGGACGATGCGGCCTTCATCTTCCGTCACCGCCAAGTCGCAGACCTGCCGGCTTCTGGCTGCTGTTTCATGCTTGCGATCATGCCCAACTGTGTATCACCTGAGCTGTGCTTCGCTTTGTTTTCTGAAGGCGCTGGGCGTTAGGCCGGCATCATGAAGTATCGTTTCTTGCTACTCATGCTGATATGTCCGGTCGCACTCGCTGACGCCGTCAATATCCACCAATTCCCCAGGGGGACGCAGGGTATTTTGTCGGTAGAGCGTCTGACCCAGGGGAAACTGTTGTGGCTACAGGGGAGGGTTGGTGAGGGGAGCTATACCCGTGTTGATGGCGAAGGGCGTCACTGTACGATCAAAGTGCCGGTTGTCGTGGGTAGTGTTGCGAATACCGGGCTGGGGATAGACGCTGTGGAGGGGTTGTCAATCATTGTGATGAATAAGCGGTTAAGCGAGGCCTTAATCAAGGGGGAGCGCATTAATAGCAACGAATGGCAGTTTGTTGCGCTGGCGGAGCATCGTGTCGCAGATGGTTACATAGTAAAAGGCATAGCGGCAGATGAAGGATTCGTGCTCAATTCAAAACGGCGCTGGATTTCCTGGCTATTGGATGAGACGCCCATGCTGCATTGTCAGTAACCGCATAGTAAAACACCGCCTGTGGGCGGTGTTTTACTATGGGCTTTATTGGGCCAGGGATTTCAGTTGCTGCTTGTCCGGCGGGTTATTCCAGTCGATGGGGCCGTGAGTGAAGCGGTACTGCAGGCGGGGCAGGCTGGTCTCCAGCCACTCTTCCCGAAAATAGGCATAGCCCTGATCCCAGTCAGGATCGTTCGCCCAGCCGGTTTGCAGGAAGTAGAGCCGGGTGCCCTGACCTTCCGGCACGAACCGCAGGCTGACCTGGGTCTTTTGCAGGCGAATGTGGGGCAGGGAGGGCGGGAAATTCCAGCTGAAGCTGAGCAGGTCGTGGGGCATGACGGCCATCACCCGGCAGCCTTCGCTGCCACGTTCACCCAGTGGGGCATCTGGTCTGAAATAGATCTCGAACGGACCATTCGGTTCGGGCACCATCAGACATTCCGGCGCCAGGAAGCTGCGCAGGCCGCTCTCGGTTGTCCAGGCACGCCAGACATCGTCGATATGGGCCGGAACAAAGATGTTACCTTCTATCTGCTTGTTATCCATAAATCAGCGAGCCTCAAACCATCCATACATGGGACTCAGGCAGTATAGCCCCACGGGCGATAAAATGGACAGAGGTGTGTCACATCCGTGCCATCCGTCGGCCAGCCATGCTGGCCTGGCAATTTGACATGATGTGGCGATCCATCGACAGTGGTGCCAGGTGATCATAGTGACGAGGAAGGCTTGATGATCAGAGTGATGCGAGAGACAGACACTCCCTACTTGGCGCAGTTGTTTCTGAAAGGGCGGCGTCAGACCTTTCACTGGGTAGATCCTTCCCACTTTCGGCTGGAGGATTTCGACGAGCAGACCCGTGGCGAGCAGATCTGGGTGGCCGAACAGGGCGGTACCCCCTGCGGATTTGTCTCCGTCTGGGGCGATGAGAGCTTCGTGCATCATCTCTATGTGTCGGCCGACTGGCATGGTCAGGGGCTGGGGCGAGCCCTGCTTACCCGGGGATTGGCGGCGTTCCAGAAACCGGCCTCGCTCAAGGTGGCGACCCATAACACGGCTGCCCTGGCCTTCTACCATCGCCTGGGCTGGCAGAACACGGAGGAGACGGGTCACTGCGAGATCACTGGCCCCTGGCGTCGACTTAGCCTCGAATAGCGCTCGTCAGCGGCAGCTGAAAATGAGGATGACGAATGTCAGGGGCAATGGGCCCCTGACGACAATATATAGCGCCAATCGTCTACCTTGAGTCTCGTGTGGGTGGTATGGGTTTTAACAGCCGTGGCCAATTGTAAAAATAGCTGACACAAGTGTGATGAGAAATATACCTAGGCAGTCCATGCCTATTTGCCTGGTCGGTATGGGGGAATTGTGCCGAGCGTGATCAGCTGGCCTTGCGCAATGACCAATAGATGAATAAAGTTGCTGACATATTCAGCCAATAGTTTTTGTTAAGAAAGTGACAGCAGCTATAAAATCATTATGTTGTTATCAGACAGGCATGCTATTCTCAAGCTGTGTTATCCCTGTGACAAACAAAAATAATTCTGTGAGGAAGTAATGAACGAGTTTCTTAAAGTTCTGCTGAACATTCGCAGCCTGCGCGCTGCCATACGTGAATTGCCGTTTGAACAGCTGCAAGAAGCGAAAGAAAAGTTTGAGCTGGTATATAACGAGCGTGCCGAATCCGTTGAACAAGAGCGTGCCGAACAGCAAGAGCGTCAGCGCAAGCTGAGCGAGTTCACTGAAATGCTGCAGCAAGCCGGTATCGACCCGCGCGAGCTGATCAACAGCGCCGCTGCACCGGCTGCCGCTGCTGGCGCGACCAAGAGCAAGCGTGCTCCGCGTCCCGCCAAGTACAAGTATCAGGAAGACGGCCAGGAGAAGACCTGGACCGGTCAGGGCCGTATGCCGAAAGCCATTGCCGAGCAAGTTGCGCTGGGCAAGGATCTGAATGATTTCCTGATCTGATCCATTGGATCTGTCATGAATGATGCCGCCCGCGAGGCGGCATTATTATTTGTGCTCACCAAAACTCTCTCCTGTCAATTCCCCACTCATTTTGTACAACCCCGTTTGTCGTCGTGTGACGCATCACTTCAGTCCATGTGTTTGCCTCCTTTATTGGCCGATTAATTGTGATCCGTCCGCATCTGGGTGGTGATGTTGCGCTCTATTTTATTGCAGCACGCTTGTCGACCACTCGTGAGAGACAATCTGCTGGACTCATATAGCCCGGTACATATTCTTCTCTGTCATTCCCCAGAAAATTAGGGGGCATTAAGCTGCCCGCAAGCAAGCCGCGCTTCTTTTTTACTCATTGGGGTTGTCTGTGCCATTAAGCCAGCTGTTTTTCAGTTTTATCTGACGCAGCATAATGGGGGCCCGCTATACCGGTTGTTTATCATGGCTGGGGATATTTTCTTTATCCGCTGCGGATCCGGATATCCAGGATTTTCAATCTGAACGGATCACCCTAGTCGTACTGGTGTGACTAGGGGGCGGCATGGCAAGGGAAAGGCAGGGGCCATCAGGCTCCCGCAGGGGGAGCCTTCCTGGGTTCAACTGGCCAGCTGGGTATTCCAGAGCGCCTTGCTTGGCTGGACCTTGACGCTGTGCTGGCGGCGGGCCTCCACGGCATCGGCCAGCATGGCGAGCAGGGTCTGGGTATCGTCCCAGCACAGGCAGGCGTCGGTGACCGACTGGCCGTAGGCGAGCTCGTTCAAGGGCGCAGGCTTCTGGCTGCCCCCTTGCAGGAAGCTCTCGACCATGACGGCGGCGATGGCGTCGCTGCCTTCTCCCAGCTGACGACAGAGCTCCCCTGCCACCCGGATCTGATTCTTGTGCAGCTTCTGGCTGTTGCCGTGGCTGCAATCCACCATCAGGCGGTGGCTGAGACCCTGCCGCGTCAGGCGTTCGGCGGCATCCTCCACGTCGCTCTGGTGGTAATTGGGGCGTGTACCACCGCGCAATATGATGTGGCCAGCCGGGTTGCCTTCGCTCTTGATCACCACAATGCCGCCCTGACTGCCCGGCGCGGTAAACAGGTGGGAGGCTTCACTGGCCTGGATGGCATCGATGGCCACCCGGATATTGCCGTCCGTGCCGTTCTTGAAGCCGACAGGACAGGGCAGGGCCGAGGCCAGCTGCCGGTGCACCTGGGACTCGGTGGTACGGGCGCCTATCGCCCCCCAGCTGATGAGATCGGCCAGATAGAGGAAGCTGGTGGTATCGAGAAACTCGGTGGCGGTGGCCAGCCCCAGCCGGTTGATGTCGAGCAGCAACTGGCGCGCCAGCCGCAGGCCATGGCCTATGTCGTTGCTGCCATCCAGATGGGGGTCGAACACCAGCCCCTTCCAGCCGACCGTGGTGCGGGGCTTCTCGAAGTAGGTGCGCATCACTATCTGCAACCTGTCTTGATAGGCGTCGGCAAGCCGCACCAGCCGCTGGGCGTAATCGAGGGCGGCGAGCGGATCATGGATTGAGCAGGGGCCTATCACCACCAGCAGTCGATCGTCCTCTCCCGTCAGGATCTGGCGAACCTGCTGGCGATGGTGCGCGATCAGCGCCGTGGTCGGGGCGGGACAGGGATGAAGTGCCAACAGGTCGGCAGGAGTGGGGAGAGCCTCCACCGCGAAGGCGCGCATTACCGAGTTCAAAACTGCCATCTGGATTACCTTGTTGTGCAAACGGGAGTGAATGACGTGCGCGCGCTGCCCGACCCTTGAGGTCATGGCGAGGGTGCTGCAATGGGGCATCATCACTGTTTATTGTTGAGAGTGATTATCATTATCTTGTTGTCTGTCTCAAATGCAAGCACAACCGAGCTGATTACCAGAATGGGGGGCGAGGGGTAAAACGGGGGCGGGCAGAGAGCCATCAAGCCCATGACCGGCAGGCCATGAGCTTGATAATGGGAGGAAAAATGTGGGGGATCAGCTATCCATCACGTCGTGACGGGCATGGTGATAGGCCTCTTCATCTTTGCCTTGACGCCAGTAGGGCACGGCGTAGACGCGCGTGCGATCCACCTCCAGGGTGCGCCTGACATGACGGCGCAAGGGCACCACCAGCCCCTCTTCACCGCCGAACCAGAAGTAGCTTGCCTGCTCCCGCAGTGGCAGGGCGGTGAAATACGCCACCAGCGGCTCTGTTTGTTCGGGGGCGCCGATAAACCAGCGCAAGCTGACGCCGGCCGGCAGCGACAGAGCCTGCACATCTTCCTGATAGGGCACCAGCAGGGCGATATGGCCCTGGGCGTCGGCGGGCATCACCTCCGCCATGGCGCTGATGGCGGGCAGGGAAGTGAGATCCCCCGCCATGTAGTAGTGCCGGGCGGGTTGCAGCATGGGATCCGGGCCGCCCGGGCCCGAGATGGCCAGCAGATCGCCGGGTTGGGCCTCAAGGGCAAAGCGGCTGGCGGGGCCGGCATCGCCATGCAGCGCGAAGTCGATGTCCAGCTCCAGCGCCTCGCGGCGAAACGCCCGTATGGTGAAGGTGCGCATGATGGGGCGCTGGCTCGGGTCTTCCCAGCGCGGCCCTTGCGGGGTGGGCGTGGGCAGCACGGCATGGGCCTGGCCCGGCTGGGGCAGCATGATCTTGATATGGGCGCCGCCGCAGGTGAAGGGGTAGTCAGCGAGTTCCGGGCTGGTCAGGCAGACTCGGCGCAGGTGCGGGCTCACATCCCGGACGTGTTTGACCGTGAGCAGACGAGGACGATTGACCGGGGTGGGCTGAGACATATGGATACTCCTGACTGACAATAGCGCCCATTTTTCATGAAATGAAAACTATTATCAATTGCTTTGTGTGGCAGCCCGTCAGGAAAGGGGCATGAACAGGGAAGAAAAACGCCGCCTCTCATGACATGAGTGGCGGCGTAACGAGGCGTTGGGTTAGCTGCGATCGCTTCCCCCCAGCGCCTTGTAGATCCTGGCCATGGTATTGAGCTGTTCCTTTTGCTGGTTGAGCAAGGAGAGCTCGGCATCCCACAGCCGGTTCTGCTCATCCAACCAGGGTTGTACCCCGGTGGCACCGGCCTGGAAGCGAGCCTTGGCAAGCCGTTCCGCCTCTTTGGCAAACGTCAGCTGCTCGGCCAGATAGTTCAGGCGCTGCTCGCCGTGATGGCGGGCGGCCAGACCGTCTTCCACCTCGACCAGGGCGGTATAAAGCTGCTTGCGAAATTCGGTTTCGGCAATCTGGTAATCAAGCTCTGAGCTCGCGATGGAGAGCCGGGTCTTGTTGTATTCGAGGAAGGGCAGCGCCAAGGTGGCACCCAGAGTGCCCACCGGATTTTGCAATACCTGAGTCAGGGTGTCCGAGGTGCTGCTGGCACCGCCGGTAAGGCTCAAGCTGGGATAGAAACCGGTGCGGATCTCGTCCCCTTTCGCCAGGGTCTTGCGCAGGCGCAGCTCGGCGGCGCGCACGTCGGGGCGCCGTGCCAGCACATCCGCTGGAATGCCGACCGCCAGCGATGGCGCGGGCGTCGTCGTCAGTGCGGTCGGGGTAAATGGCAGCGGGCCACTGCTGCGACCGAGCAACAGCCGCAGTCCGTTGCGGGCCTGTTCCTGCTGCATCAAGAGCGAGCTGAGTTCCGCCTGCTTGCCCGCCTTCTGCTGGCTGGCCTGCACCAGATCGAGCCGGGTGATGGCGCCGGCCTGGTACTTGGCCTGGGTCAGCTGTTCAGCGCGGGTGTAGTTTGCCAGTTGCCGCTCGCCCAGGCTGACGGCCGAGCCGAGATAGGCCAGTTGCCAGTACTGCTCCAGCGCCTTGCCGATCAGCATCAGACGGGTGGCTGCCAGATCCTGGGCGGAAGCCTGGGCTTCCCAGCTCGCCTGATCCCGCGCCGAGGCGAGCCGGCCCCAGAGATCCACCTCGTAGCTGAGGGCCAGGGTGGGACCCATGCTGCTGCTGGCCTTGCCACTTTTCAGATCCTTGGTGCCATTGCCCCCGAGACTGGCATTGACCGAGGGGGTCAGGTTGGTATCGGCATAATCTGCGCCCAGCAGTGCGCTTCTGAGCCTCAGTCCGGCGACCTGCATGTCCGGGTTGGCGGCCAGTACGGCCTCCACCAGCTGATCCAGCGCCGGATCATGGAACCCTTGCCACCAGAGGCCGGCTTGCTGCCGGGTGAGACCGTCGTCCGGCTGCTGCCAGCTCGGGGCCAGCGCCAGATCTTGTCTGTGATAGGTGCTCTGCTGGCTGCAGGCGCTCACGCCTGCGGCAAGGGCGAGGCAGAGCCCCAGTCTTGATAAGTTGTGCATCGTCATTCCCTCGCCAGCGCCTCGACCGGATCGAGCCGGGCGGCATTGCGGGCGGGCAGGTAACCAAACAGAATCCCGATGAGCGAGGAGCAACCAAATGCCATCAGGATGGAAAAGAGCGAGAATTGCATCTGTATGCTCTCCACGAACAGGGAGAAGAGCAGGCCGATGAGCAGGGAGACGCCGACCCCGAGCATGCCGCCGAGCAGGCTCACTATCACCGCCTCGATCAGGAATTGCTGCAAGATGTCGGATTGGCGGGCGCCGACCGCGATGCGGATCCCTATCTCGCGGGTACGCTCCACCACCGAGACCAGCATGATGTTCATCACCCCGACCCCGCCGACGATGAGCGAGATCACCGCGATGGCGGAGACCAGCAGCGTCATGGTGGCTGTGGTCTTCTCCACAGACTTGATGATGCTGTCGCTGCTGAAGGTGAAGAAGTCCTTCACCCCGTGACGCTGGGTCAGCAGCTCGATGGCGGCTTGTTCGGCAAGGGCGGGTTGCACCCCGTCCTTGACCCGAATGGTGAGCTGGCTGAAGTGGTTCTGGGAGATGAGGCGGCTCATCACGGCGCTGTAGGGTAACCAGACATTGACCGACTGGCTGCTGCGGCCAAACCCCGTCTCCTCTTCGACCACGCCTATGATGCGCACCGGCAGGGTGCCAACCAGTACCACCTGGCCGATGGGATCTTCCTCGCCGAGCAGACTCTTTATGGTTTTGCCATCCACCACGGCCACCGCGGCCCGGTTCTGGATATCGCGCTCGTCAAACAGGCGGCCACTGGTGAGCTTCATCCCCTTGACCCGGAAGAAGTCGCTGCCGACTCCCACTATGCTGCCGCTGCTGGTTTTGTTGCGATAACGCAGCTGACCCGACGAGGCAATCTGGGGGCTGGCCCCTTCCAGATAGGGCTGGCCGAGCAGGGCATCGAGATCCCGCTTGTTGAGGGTCTGGATGCTGGCAGCCTTCTCGTCCCCCCAATCCTTGCCCGGGAAGATGTCGATGGTGTTGGTGCCCATGGCGTTGATCTGATCGATCACCTTGGCGCGGGTGCCCTGACCGAGTGCGACCACGCTCACCACGGCGGCTATGCCTATGATGATGCCTAGCATGGTGAGGAAGGTGCGCATGCGGTGGGCAAGCATGGCGTGCAGCGCCATGCGCCCCGCCTCGCGATAGCGATCCCAGTCGTTGCCACCGGCCCTGGCGGCGGGTGGTGCAGACGTGAGGGGGGCTGTGGCCGTGGCCGGTTTGCCGCTATCTTCCAGCACCCGGCCATCGCGCAGCGTGATGATGCGATCCGCGTGGCTGGCTACCGCCATGTCGTGGGTCACCAGTATGATGGTGTGGCCTTGGGCGTGCAGCTCCTTGAGGATGGCCATCACCTCCTTGCCGCTTTGGCTGTCGAGGGCGCCTGTGGGCTCATCCGCCAGGATCACCTCGCCGCCGTTGGCCAGCGCCCGGGCGATACTGACCCTCTGCTGCTGGCCGCCGGAGAGCTGGCCCGGGGTGTGATGGCTGCGATCGCTCAGGCCCAGCCGTGCCAGCAGGGCTTGGGAGCGCGCCTGCCGTTCGGGACGGGAGGCGCCGGCATAGACGGCCGGGATCTCCACGTTGGCGGCGGCATTGAGGTGTGGCAGCAGGTGGTAGCGCTGAAAGATGAAGCCAAAGTGGTGGCAGCGCAACCGGGCCAGGGAGAGGGCATCCAGAGTGGCTGTGTCCTGCCCCCGAAACAGATACCGGCCCGCGCTTGGACGATCGAGGCAGCCGAGCAGGTTCATCAGGGTGGATTTGCCTGAGCCGGATGCGCCGACGATGGCGATCATTTCCCCCGCCTCTATGGTCAGGTCCAGCGGATGCAGGACTGTGACCTCCTGCTCCCCGCTCTGATAGCGTCGCTCTATGCCCTGGAGCTGGATCAGCGGCTCGCTCACAGCATGATCTCCATGTCATCGTTGCTGACCGGCTTGCCCTGGTTCAGGGTGACCTTCTCCTGCTCGCTCAGGCCGCTGACCACTTCCACCTTGATGTCATCCTTCATGCCGGTCTTGATGCGGCGCGTCTCTTTCTGATCGTCATCCTTGAGCAGAGTGACCTCGTACTCGTTCTCCCCCAGCTTCTTGCCAAGGGCCGTCTGCGGAATGGTCAGCACCTGCTTGCGCTCGCCGAGCACTATGGTGACTTGGGTGGTCATGGCGACCCGCAGGGTGTGGTCCGGGTTGGGCACGTCGAACAGGGCGTAGTAGTAGACGGCGGCATTGCTGGTGGCCGTGGTGCTGGTGGCCTGCTCGTTGATGTTGGTGGGGGCCAGCTCGACCGTGCGCAGGGTACCGTGATAGCGAGTGTCCGCATCTCCCATCAGGGTGAAGTAGACCGGCATGCCGGCCTTGACTCGAGTGACATCCGCCTCCGAGATCTGCGCCTTGACCGTCATGGTCTCCAGGTTGGCGAGCTTGAGCAGGGTCGGCACCGTCTGGCTGGCGGCAAGGGTCTGGCCCTGGCGGGTCACTATGCTGACGACTGTGCCATCCATGGGGGCCAGGATGCGGTTATAGCCCAGCTCCGTCTTGGTGCGATCCACCTTGATCAGCGCATTCTCGATCTCGGCCTGGGCGCTCTGCAACTCGGCCCGGGTGACCGCCAGCTGGGCTTCGGCGCTCTCCAGATCGGCGCGGGAGCTGGCTTCCTGCTTGAACATCTGCTGCTGGCGACGCCAGGCCAGCTCGTTTTGCTTGAGCTGTGCCTGCTTGATCTTGAGCTGGGCGCGGCGGCTGGCGAGATCTGCCTCGGCGGTCTTGAGGTTGTTCTGGGCGATCAGCGGGTCTATCTCGGCCAGCAGGTCCCCCTGCTTGACACGCTGTCCGGCCTCGACCGCCAGATAGGTCACCTGACCCGAGACCTGGGCACCCACATCCACCTGCTCTATGGCCTGCAGGACGCCGCTTGCCAGCACTGTCTGCTCCACATCCTGGCGGGTCACGGGCGCGCTCAGCACCGGTTCGGGGGCCTTGTTCGGCCAGGCCAGCCAGGAGATGGCAGCTAGCGGGAGCAAGATGAGCAGGGCAAATTTTCGCTGCTTGGGGGTTATGTTCATTTATCACCTGAAAGAAACGTGCGAAGGCGTGCAAGGGCAATATCCTGCAGCAAACGAGGCTTAAAAAACAGCGATGAATATGTAAGGAAACATGTAGATAGCCTTGTCATTACCGGCTTTGGCTGCCGTCAGGACTGTGGCTGGGTGGCGGCCCGGGTGAACAGGGGGGCGAGGTGTGAGGGAGTACGGCGAGAGGGAATAACGCGAGGTGATGCCCTGTTGGCAAGCGGCGCCCACCCGTGGGGTGGACGCCAGGCAGATCAGCCGACGGCCTTGAGCTGTTCGGCGTAGGGTTCGTGGCAGATCTGGATATCGATCGGCAGCTTGTAGATGAGCAGGCGGGCCAGTGACCCTTCCATCCAGTGGTGGCGGCTGCCCACCAGCAACAGATCCGCCGGGTGCGCGTCCAGCCAGCGCTTCAGGTCAGGCACCACGTCATCGACCACCAGACACTGGTAATCCACCGGGTGCTGCAGGGTAGTGATAAGCTCGCTGATGATGGCCTTGGCATCCAGGGTGCCCTGGGCACTGCGTTCCTCCTCGGACAGTGACAGGCTCTTGCGGCGCATCTTGCTGCTGTGGGTCAGGTGCAGCAGGGTCAATTCACTGCCCATTCCCTGTACCAACCGGCTTGCTTTGGCCAGTGTCTCCTGCTCGTAATCCTTGCCTTCCAGCAACAGCACAATATGGGTTGAGGTCATAAGCAGTTCTCCTTGGCATGGCGCGGGGCACCGGGGACAAATTGTCTGTCCCCTACCACTGTGTTCCCGCTATGTGTCGCATAGAACGAACCGGTTTTGCGCATTCTGGCGTCACTCTTTGTCGGTGATGCATCGCAAAGCCATGTTCGTTTACATCATCATAACAGACTGAGTTGAATGGAAAATGAAGGGAACCTCGCTTTTTGACGGTTCATTGGTCTGTTGGCAGTGAAAATCATGACAGGGCAGCATGTTTGCGCTGCGGATGGGCGCCAAAAACCAGGATCCTGTGGTTTTGCATCGATGAGATTAGGGGGGGGAGCGGTTTGGGTGGGGCTGGTAGGACTGGGCGACGAAGAGGGAGCCGGTTTTGACCGGCACCCTCTCATCTGAATTCAAGCCGGGTCTGAGGAGAGATACTGGGTCAGCCAGGGCAGCCCCTCTTTCTTGCGGCTGACGGCACCAGCCAGATGGGTCGGCTGCTCGGGTAGTATGCCGTTACTGGCGAAGTAGAGCAGGCTGCCGCCCTTGGCCAGATCGGTCAGCATCAGCACATAGGCATCCAGCTCATCTTGCTCCAGCCGGTCTTGCATGGCCTGCAGCAGCTCGGCCTGGCGGGTGTGGATCTGCGCCGGATCCATCACGCAGATCTGGCTGACATAGAGTTTGTAACCGGCGATCTGGTACGCCTTCTCATCGGCGACGAGCAGTTCTGTCATAGGGGAGTCACCGAGCTGGGTACGCCGCTCCAGCAGGGTCTGGGCGAAGGGTTCCAGCGCCAGCTCTGCCAGTGGCAGCAGTGCATTGACGGCGGCGCGATCACGGGCCGTGGTGGTCGGCGAGGTGAGGCTGAAGGTGTCGCTGATGATGGCTCCTAGCAGCAGGCGCGCCTGGGTGCGGGAGAGGGTGTCATAGCCCATCAGCTCCAGCAGCACGGTGGCGCTGCACCCTACGGCCCGGATCCAGGCATCGAGCGGGCCCCGGGTGATGAGTGTGCCTATCCTGTGGTGATCGATCAGCCCCTGCACGTCGGCCTCGGCCAGCCCCTCGGGCCCCTGCTCCAGCTCGCTGAAATCCACCAGAAACACAGATTTGTTGGCCACGCTGCCCTGCAGCAGGGGCGGGGCATCGACCCCGGCGGTTTCCAGAATGAAGCGGGTCTCGGCAATGGGCTCACCCAGGGCATAGGCCTGGGCCTGTCGACCCTGTCGATTGAGCCAGTCGGCGGTGACCAGGGCGGTACAGATGCTGTCGCTATCTGGGTTCTTGTGGCCAAACACATGGAGCATAAAGACATTCCTGACGTTGGAGGCTAGCCCGGCCGAGATTGCGATGACGCTGGTCGGGCCAGGGGCGCGGATAAGATGGCTAAACGGAGTGAGGGCTTGCCCCCAGTCTGGTTTCACTCTATGCACCTGTGCTACTTCTGGCAACCAGGCTGATCCGATCGCCCCTTGCTGCCCCCTGTCGTGCGGGTGGGCGGAGCCGGTCATGGTGAGCACCTTGTTGCAGACCCAGACCCAGACCCAGACCCATGCTCGGATCCTGCCCCAGGAACTTGGCTGCAGCTCAGGTGTGGTCCTGGCTACTGTTGGCGCCAGTGCCGGATCCGGGTCAGGGAGGCTTCTCAGAGGAGAAGGCCTCGGAAGAGAAAAAGAGCATGAGGCAATGAGGGCGGAGCAATAAAAAAGGGGTGTCCAACCCTGCGGGTCTGACTCTCCCTTTTACTGCCT
Organism: Aeromonas piscicola; assembly: GCF_000820005.1. Classification (GTDB taxonomy): domain Bacteria; phylum Pseudomonadota; class Gammaproteobacteria; order Enterobacterales; family Aeromonadaceae; genus Aeromonas; species Aeromonas piscicola. Next base: position 125,689 of record NZ_CDBL01000071.1, read on the forward strand.
GCCCGGACATGCTTGCTCAGGAGGCCAGCAGCTCGCGGGCATTGGCCAGGGTATTGTCCGTGATATGGTCGCCGCCCAGCAGACGAGCGAGCTCCTTGAGGCGAGCGCCCTGATCCAGTGCCTGCATCTGGGTCTCCGTGGTCTTGCCATCGGTGTGCTTGCTCACCACCATGTGCTGGTGGCCCTTGCCTGCCACCTGGGGCAGGTGAGTGACCACCATGACCTGAGTGGATTCACCGAGCTGACGCAGCAAACGACCCACCACGGCGGCGGTGGGGCCGCTGATCCCCACGTCCACCTCATCGAAAATCAGGGTTGGGGTCGAGACCTTGCGGGCGCTGATCACGACGATCGCGAGGCTGATCCGCGACAGTTCACCGCCGGAGGCCACCTTGCCCAGCGGCTGGATTGGTTGCCCCGGGTTGGTGGTGACCATAAATTCCACCCGATCGATGCCAAGCGGCGACAGGCTGCTCTGGGCATCCGGCCGCACCTCGATGGCGAAGCGGCCGTCCGGCATCGCCAGCTCGTGCATGCTGGCGGTCACCTTGGTGCTGAGTTCCTCGGCGTAACGCTGACGGCTCTGGCTCAGGGCCTCGGCGGCCTGCACGAAGGCGAGGCGGGCCTCGGCCAGTTCATCTTCCATGCCCTCGAGGCGCTCTTCATCAGAGTTGAGGCGGGCGAGATCACTGGCCAGATCCTGATGATGCAGGGCCAGCTCGGCTGGTTTGACATGGTGCTTGCGGGCCAGATTGATGGCTTTGGAGAGGCGGGCTTCCAGCTCGGTGAAGCGCTCCGGGTCCAGCTCAAGCCGATCCAGATAGCTGCGCAGCTCGCTGTGGCTCTCCTGCACGCCTATCATCGCCTCGTTCAGCATCTCCAGCACAGGGGTGAGCCGGCTATCCATGCCAACCAGACCCTCGGCTTTGTCGACGGCGATCTGCAACAGGCCGGCGATGGTGGTCTCTTCGTTGTCATAGAGCAGATCGAGACAGGCGCCGCACTCCTGCATCAGCTCGGTGCCGTTGGCGAGCCGCTGATGCTCTTCTTCGATCGACTCGAACTCTCCCGGTTGCAGGGCAAATTCGTCCAGCTCCTGCACCTGATATTCGATGAGCTGGCGGCGGGCTTCCCGCTGTTGCTGTTCTGCCTTGAGGCGATTGAGCTCGTTTTGCAGCTGGCGCCACAGCTGATAGTGCTGGCGCACTTCTTCCAGCAGCAGGTGATGGCCGGCATAGCCATCCAGCAAGCTGAGCTGGTAGTCGGGTTTGAGCAGGAGCTGGTGGGCGTGCTGGCCATGGACGTTGACCAGCAGTTGACCCAGGTTCTTGAGCTGGGTCAGGGGGACGGGCACGCCGTTGATGTAGCTGCGCGAGCGCCCTTCGGCGGAGAGTACCCGCCGCACTATGCATTCGCCTTCGTTGTCCAGCTCGTTGGCGGCGAGCCAGGCGCGGGCGGCCGGGTTGCCGTCCAGCAGGAAACGGGCGCTGACCTCTGTCTTGTCGCTATCGGGGCGCACCATGCTGGCCTCGGCCCGCTCGCCGAGGCAGAGGCCGAGCGCGTCTATGGCGATGGATTTACCGGCACCCGTCTCACCCGTGATGCAGGTCATGCCGGGTTGCAGATCGAGTTCGAGAAACTTGACGATGGCGAAGTTGTTGACGGTCAGCTGGGTCAGCATGGTCTCATCCTGTATGGGCCAACATTACTGTGTATGCATCCAGTATATACTGGTTTTACATACAGTAAAGAGTCGGCCCGCAACAGGATGGACAAGAGCGTTGAAAAGCGCCTTAAAACAGCTTGCTGCCCCAGCCGAGCTTGTTGCGCAGCACGTGGAAGTAACTGTAGTCGAGCGGGTGTACCAGATGCAGCTTGTGGCTGCTCTTCTTGATGAGGATCTCGTCACCCGGGTGCACCGCCAATGTCACCTGACCGTCGCAGCTCACCTGCATGGCGTCATCCTGGTTGTCCGGCGAGACCAGCAGCCTCACCTCGCTGTCCGCATCCAGCACTATGGGGCGGCTGCTGAGGGTGTGCGGGAACATGGGCACCAGCGTGATGGCATTGAGCTTGGGGGTGAGGATGGCGCCGCCCGCCGACAGCGAATAGGCGGTGGAGCCGGTCGGGGTGGCGACTATGATGCCGTCCGAGCGCTGGCTGTACATGAAGCTGCCATCGATATAGACCTCGAACTCGATCATGTGGGCTATCTTGCCGGGGTGCAGCACGGCTTCGTTCACCGCCAGGTTGCTCGATTTGCGCTCCCCGTGACGATAGACGGCGGCTTCCAGCAGGAAGCGGTGTTCACTCTTGTAGTGGCCTGAGAGCACCTGTTCCAGCGGCAGCAGGTAATCCTGCGGCGACAGGTCGGTCAGAAAGCCGAGATTGCCCCGGTTGACGCCGATCACCGCCACATCGAACCGTGACAGCACCCGGGCCGCCCCCAGCATGTTGCCGTCGCCGCCGACCACGATGGCCAGATCCGCCTGCTCACCGAGCTGAACCAGATCCATCACGTTCTCATCCATGATGCCGAGGGTGTGAGCCACCCGGCTCTCCACCAGCACCCGAAAACCTCGGGTAGTGAGATATTGGTGCAGACCGGTCAGGGTCTGGTTGGCCCCTTCGTGGTGGGGTTTGCCAATCAGGGCAATGGTTTTGAACGGAGAATCCATATGCTGTCGGGTCTGGGATGAGTATTGGGGGGAGTATACCGCGCTTTGTGGGGGATTTGTCTGCTGCCGGCGTCTCCTGATGGGCATAGTGCCATGAAAAGTGGCAATTTGGCTGTTGGCTCGGCTCATTGGCGACGATAGCGCCCTTTTCCCCTTGAAAGCCGAGGCTGCGTCCCCATAATAGCGCCATTACAGGGTCTGTTGCCGACTTGTCGCGCACCCGAACGTCAGCAGACCCTCATAAGCAACCCTGAAATTGGAGATGTCATGAACCACGAAGAACAAAAGGTTGAAACGATGGAGCAAGTGGAAGCCCAGCCAGTCGAACCGACCGATGTAGACAGTGAAGTGACAGCCGAGCAGGCCCGCATTGCCGAGCTGGAGGCCCAACTGGAAGCCGCCCGGCAGGCGTCCAATGAAGAGCGCGAGCGTGCCATTCGTGCCGTCGCCGAGATGGAAAACCTGCGTCGCCGCGCCGCCCAGGACGTGGAGAAGGCTCACAAGTTTGCGCTGGAGAAATTCGCCGCCGAACTGTTGCCGGTACTGGACAACCTGGAGCGCGCCATCGAGCTGGCCGACAAGGAGAGCGAAGAGCTCAAGCCGATGATCGAAGGGGTCGAGCTGACCCTGAAATCAATGCAAAGCGGCGTGGCCAAGTTTGGTCTGAATCCGCTGGATCCGCTCAATCAGCCGTTCGATCCCAATGCCCATCAGGCGATGAGCATGATCGAAAATGGCGAGTTGGCACCGAACACTGTCATCGCCGTGATGCAGAAGGGCTACGAGCTCAACGGCCGGGTGATCCGTCCGGCCATGGTGATGGTCTCCAAGGCGCCGGCCTGAGTGTCATCGCTGTGCTGAGCCCGCCGCTCGGCGGGCTTTTTATTGGTAGCGGCGCCATTCTGCGTATTCAGTGGCGCCATTTGGCAAGCATTCACCCGTAAACAGGGCAAGAATGCGCGGTTTTTTGAGGGCGGGGCTTGAAGCGTCAACTTGAGACCCCATATAGGTTGCAAGGCCGCGGCGGCACAAAAAATTTGATGCCGGGAGCTTGAAAGCCACATTGGCTGCCCCCACCTAGCCGTTAACGCATTAAGGCGAGTTCCTCGCCAGTTTATTCAAAGTATTTGGAGATTCGTCAAATGGGTAAAATCATCGGTATTGACCTGGGTACTACCAACTCCTGCGTCGCTATTCTGGATGGCGACACTGCTCGCGTGATCGAGAACGCAGAAGGCGATCGTACTACTCCGTCCATCATTGCCTATGCCGATGATGGCGAGATCCTGGTTGGTCAGCCGGCCAAGCGTCAGGCCATCACCAACCCGAAGAACACCCTGTTCGCCATCAAGCGTCTGATCGGTCGCCGTTTCGAAGATGAAGAAGTGCAGCGTGACCTGAAAATCATGCCGTACGCCATCGCCAAAGCTGACAACGGTGACGCCTGGGTTGAAGTGAAGGGCAAGAAAATGGCACCGCCGCAGATTTCTGCCGAAGTGCTGAAAAAGATGAAGAAGACCGCCGAAGACTACCTGGGCGAGCCGGTAACCGAAGCAGTCATCACTGTTCCGGCCTACTTCAACGACGCCCAGCGTCAGGCTACCAAAGATGCCGGTCGCATCGCCGGTCTGGATGTAAAACGCATCATCAACGAACCGACTGCCGCAGCTTTTGCTTACGGCGTGAACAAGGTCAAGGGTGAGCGCAAGGTTGCCGTGTATGACCTGGGTGGCGGTACTTTCGATATCTCCATCATCGAGATCGACGAAGTGGAAGGTGAGACCACCTTCGAAGTACTGGCGACCAACGGCAACACCCACCTGGGTGGTGAAGACTTCGACAACCGTGTCATCAACTATCTAGTAGATGAGTTCAAGCGTGAGCAGGGCATTGACCTGCGCAACGACCAGCTGGCCCTGCAGCGTCTGAAAGATGCCGCCGAGAAAGCCAAGATCGAGCTCTCTTCTGCCCAGCAGACCGACGTGAACCTGCCGTACATCACTGCAGATGCCACCGGTCCGAAACACATGAACATCAAGGTGACCCGCGCCAAGCTGGAATCCCTGGTGGAAGACATGGTGAAAGACTCGCTCGAACCAGTTCGCATTGCCCTGAAAGACTCTGGTCTGGCCGTTGGCGAGATCGACGACGTCATCCTGGTAGGCGGTCAGACCCGCATGCCGATGGTGCAGAAGACTGTTGCCGAGTTCTTTGGCAAAGAGCCGCGCAAAGACGTCAACCCGGACGAAGCCGTGGCCATGGGTGCAGCCATCCAGGGTGCCGTACTGTCCGGTGAGAAGACCGACGTACTGCTGCTGGACGTGACCCCGCTCTCTCTGGGTATCGAAACCATGGGCAGCGTGATGACGGCGCTGATCGAGAAGAACACCACTATCCCGACCAAGAAGTCCCAGGTGTTCTCCACTGCCGAAGACAACCAGTCTGCCGTGACCATTCACGTGCTGCAGGGTGAGCGCAAGCGCGCCAGCGACAACAAGTCCCTGGGCCAGTTCAACCTGGAAGGCATCCGTCCGGCTCAGCGCGGCCTGCCGCAGATCGAAGTGACCTTCGACATCGATGCCAACGGTATCCTGCACGTCTCTGCCAAAGACAAGGAGACCAACAAGGAGCAGAAGATCACCATCCAGGCTTCCTCCGGTCTGTCTGATGAAGAGATCGAACGCATGGTACGCGAGGCGGAAGCCAACGCGGCCGAAGACAAGAAATTTGAAGAGCTGGTGCAGACCCGCAACCAGGCTGACGGTCTGGTCCACTCGGTCCGCAAGCAGGTAGCCGAAGCCGGTGAAGCCCTGCCTGCCGACGACAAGACCAAGATCGAAACTGCATTGAGCGAGCTGGAAGCCGTCATCAAGGGTGACGACAAGGCGGTCATCGAAGCCAAGCAACAGGCGCTGATGGAAGCCTCCCAGAAGCTGATGGAGATTGCCCAGCAGCAAGCTCAGGCTCAGGGTGCTGGCGCCGATGCCGGTCAGTCCTCTTCTTCCGCCAAGGCTGACGACGACGTGGTCGATGCCGAGTTCGAAGAAGTGAAAGACGACAAGAAATAAGCCACACCCAGATGGGCAGAGTCCGCTCTGCCTATCGGCTTGAACGATGAATTTACGGGCGTTGGGTGACCAACGCCCGTCTGCATAACTGTTTACGTAGCAACAGGATCAGTATGTCAAAGCGCGATTTCTATGAAGTGCTCGGGGTATCGAAAGATGCCGATGAGCGCGAGATCAAGAAGGCGTACAAGCGTCTGGCGATGAAGTTTCACCCGGATCGCAACCAGGGTGATGCCGCATCCGAAGAGAAGTTCAAAGAGGTCAAGGAAGCCTATGAAGTCCTGACCGATGCCAACTTGCGTGCCCGTTATGACCAGTACGGTCATGCCGGCGTGGATCAGAGCCAGGGTGGCGGTGGTCACGGTGGCTTTGGCGGCGGAGCCGATTTCGGTGATGCGTTCGGCGACATCTTTGGCGACATCTTTGGCGGTCGCAACGGCGGCGGTCGTCGTGGTCCGGCCCGGGGTTCCGACCTGCGCTACACCATGGAGCTGACCCTGGAAGAAGCGGTGCGCGGCGTCTCCAAGGAGATCAAGGTACCGACCCTGGTCCACTGCGAGGTCTGCAACGGCTCCGGCGCCCACACCGGCAGCAGTGCCCAGACTTGCCCGACCTGCCACGGTGCCGGTCAGGTGCAGATGCGTCAGGGCTTCTTCGCGGTGCAGCAAGCCTGTCCGCACTGTCACGGTCGCGGCAAGATCATCAAGGATCCGTGCCGCAAGTGCCACGGTGAAGGTCGTTACCAGAAGACCAAGACACTGTCGGTGAAAATTCCGGCGGGCGTCGATACCGGCGATCGCATCCGTCTCTCCGGCGAAGGGGAAGCGGGGGAAGCCGGGGCTCCGGCCGGGGATCTCTACGTACAGGTGCACGTCAAGGAGCACGAGATCTTCGTGCGTGACGGCAACAACCTCTACTGCGAAGTGCCCATCAGCTTCACCGCCGCCGCACTCGGTGGCGAGATCGAAGTGCCGACCCTGGATGGCCGCGTCAAGCTCAAGGTCACTCCCGAGACCCAGACCGGCAAGATGTTCCGCATGCGGGGCAAGGGCGTGAAGTCCGTGCGCTCCGGCCAGGTGGGGGATCTGATGTGCAAGGTGGTGGTCGAGACCCCGGTCAAGCTGACCGAGTCCCAGAAAGAGCTGCTGCGCCAGCTGGACGAGTCGTTCAGTGGTGCCGCCGCCAAGACCCACAAGCCGAGATCGGAAGGCTTCTTCGAAGGGGTGAAACGCTTCTTTGACGACCTGACCCGCTGATGGCAGCCGGTCCGGCACCAAGATAGAAAGAGGGAGGCAAGATGCCTCCCTCTTTTTTTGTCGTCTTGATCCAAGTGCTATCGCGACCCGTCATCCCAATGTGCAGATCGGTCCATATCAGGCGCCGACCAGCGTGCTGCCGAGGAAGGCATAGGCGAAGCCAAAATAGATCAACACACCCAGCAGATCCATGATCGAGGTGAGCATGGGGGAGCTGAGGGTAGCCGGGTCAGTCCCTATCTTGCGCGCCACGAATGGCAGAGCCAAACCGAGCAGGCTGCCAACGACAGTCACCGTCATGGCCGACAGGCTGACGATCAGCACTATGTCCCAGCCAATGCTCTTGCTCCAGAATGCCATCACGCCTTCCAGCACGGCGACACCCACCCCCAGCGCCACGGCAACGGGCAGATCGCGACGCAGCACGAAGAAGAAGTCACGCATGCTCAGCTTGAGCTGTCCCATGCCCATCGAGCGGATCACCAGGGTGGCAGACTGGCTGCCAGCGTTGCCGCCCATGTCGATGATGGGGGCAATAAAGGCGGCGAGGATCAGGACCTCGCTGAGCAGATCCTCCTGGGCCGCGACCAGATTGCTGGTGAGAATGCCAAAAATGGTCAGCACCGCCAGCCAGAAGAAACGGGCATTGAACATGCTGAGTGTGCTGGATGCGCGAAGATCGAGTTCGGGGCCACCCAGAGCCGCCGTGCCACCGAAACGGGCAATGCGGTTGGCATCCTCTTCCTCGGCCACATCCATCGCATCATCCACAGTGACCATGCCGAGCAGCTGCCGGTCATTATTCAACACCGGCAGGGCCAGCAGGTTATAGCGGGCTATCATGTCCGCGGCGGCGCCCTTGTGGGCATCTGCCTGAATACTCACCAGCTCCCGCTGCATGATGCTTGATATGGGGGCCTTGCTGTCGGCCAGAAAGAGCTCTCGCAGGGAGACAACCCCGATGAGTCGGCGCATTTCATCCACGACATACAGGGTGTAGATGCTTTCTCTGTCAGCGGCAGTGCTGCGCAGGCGCTGCAGCCCCTCGCCCACAGTGATGTCGGCTGGCAGGCTGGCACAATCCGAGCTCATGATGGAGCCGACCAGGCTGTCGGAGTAAGAGGCCAGTCGTTGGGTATCCTCCCGCTCTTCCTCCGTCATCGCATCGAGCAGGATCTGGCGCAAGGCGGCAGGCAGACGATTGTAGAGGTCGGCTCTGTCATCGGGGGAGAGGCGGGTGCACAGCTCCTCCAGCTGGGTCTTGGCCATGGAGCGCACCAGACTGGCCTGAATGTCGCTTGGCAGATGGCGGAAGATGCGAGCGGCCCGCAATGCAGGCACCAGGCTGAGGAAGGTGTGAATATGCTTGTCTGTCAGGCGCTTTATCGCTTGAGCCAAATCGACTTCATGAATATTCAGGCTCAGGCTCTGGATCCCCATGCGATCCTTGTTTTGCAGCAGTACGTACAGCTGTTGGTGAATATCTTGGTATTGCATTTATATATCCTTTATTACATCAGTCGGAAAAATGGCAAATAGAGTCCCGACTGACATCACATCAGCAAAAATAGATAAAGAAATAACACCCGAAAATTAACTCGGGCTAGTCGCCAGTACAGGCTCCAGGGTCAGGGTCCATAAGGCACCTCCTGATTGATGTAGAAAACGGCCATATTCTTGTCCGTCATGGGCAACGAAGGGGGAACTGAACAGGTGCAACGCGCGGCAAGCGTGCAGTAAGGGAGACCGGATGGCGAGCCGGGCGCACCCCGCTGATCGGCGGCTGCCATGACTCCTGCGGTTTCGCCGGCAAGCCGCATGGCCACTGACCCTCGGCAAACCGGGCTCGCCATTGGCAACTTGCGCCATGGGCGGAGCAACATGGGTTGATGGGTAGACAGCGGTAATGACATGGTGGTCCTGATAGCAGGAGAAGATCCATGCAGGCATGATTGACGTCATCCAGCGGGTGACCCTGAATGGCGCAAATAATAGACATCGAGTGAATACAGGGAAGGGGTGCACTCAGGTGCAAATAAACCGCTCTCCGCATAGCGCGAGATAGCGGCAGAAGACTCTGCGGGGATCTCGCGACTCAGGTATTGGCTGACGAGCTCAACGACCTACTGTCATCTGATGAATTGCCCACTGATGGTCTCCGTTATTAATCAATGCGGCGATGCTACTGGAATGACACTTGTTGGTAAATAATTAATCCGCCGACAGAAACATTTAGAAACATCTTTATTGATATGTTTCGTGATTGAACGCCGGATATACGAGTGCAGCGATATCGCGAGCCGGGTTCGGCACGGTTTGCTACCACTCGCCGCCGATCCTGATGGTACTCGGCTCGTGTGAACATCCACTCAGAGGGTGGTGCATGCAGCAGGGATGCCAATACCCGGCAGACCCATCGTCAGCACCATGACCCCTGACCCATCTTGCCGGCGAGATGCGCCACCCTCATTCACACCGCCAGCCGGGATCGCCGGTCTGCGGGTGTGGATCTGCACTATTGAGTGGATCCTGATGAGGGATCCACCTCACAACTCCCGCCAATTCATTCTGTACAAATGTTATCCCGCTCACAGAGTGGCTGAAACGGTTTAGCTTCCATCTTGAGTTAGCTAAAGCGGTTTAGCTATGCTCTCTTCGCCGATAAAAACAGAGCCCGATCGGGCAACACACGACAGGTGAGGAAGATGATGATGTTCAAGAGCAGATTGGCGCTGGCGGTAGCGCTGGGATTAGGGATGAGTGGCCCGCTATGGGCGGCGGATGGCGGTATCGAGGCCCGGCTGGCGGCGCTGGAGGCGCGGGTACAGGCAGCTGAAGCGAGAGCTGAGGCGGCAGAGAGCCGTGCCAGTCAGGCCGAGGTGAAGGCGAGTGCGGCCAGTGTGCAGGCCCAGGTCGCCAACAGCCGCAGCCAGAAGGTGGATGAGAAGACGGCGGGGGCACAGGGTTTCGAGTTTCACGGCTACGCCCGCTCTGGCCTGCTGGTCAACGGCAATGGCAACGGTGGGCGGGGCGGTCCCTACATCACGCCGGCAGGGTCAGTGGGGGGCGCAGTGGGCCGGCTTGGCAACGAAGACGACACCTACATGGAAGCGAATCTGCTCAAGACCCAGACGTTTGATGACGGCAGCTGGGCACGCTACAAGCTGATGCTGGCAGATGGCGTGGAGACCAGCAACGACTGGACCGCCAGCGACTCGAGCCTCAATACCCGTCAGGTGTTTGCCGAAATAGGCAATCTGGCGAGCTTCGATGGCGCTTTCAAGAATGCGGTGCTGTGGGCGGGCAAGCGCTTTGATCGGGACAACTTCGACATCCACTGGCTCGACTCGGACGTGGTCTTCCTGGCCGGTACCGGTGGCGGTGTCTATGACGTGCAACTGGCCGACAGCTGGAAGGCGAACTTCTCCCTCTATGGCCGCGACTATGGCGACATCAGTGCCAGCGGTCTGTCGGATATAGAGAGCTACATCCTCACCATGAACAACCGCTTCGGCAACTGGCAGTGGATGGTGAACGGCCTCTCGGCCAATGACAACGAACAGCGCATCAACGACGGTGGCAAGGGAAGCGAGGCGGCCGACAAGGGAGCCCACACCCTGGTGGCTTATCACGCCGACAGCTTCTTTGGTATCAACCCCGGCTTCTCCAAGGCGGCGATCCTCTACGGTCATGGTCTGGGTGCCGAGCTCAAGGGATTGGGTTCCGACAGCGAGCTGCTGCCCGATGCCGATGCGGTGCGGGTTGCCGTGTTTGGCGCCACCGACCTCAACCCGCGCTGGCGTTTCGCACCGGCTCTGCTGGCCGAGCAGAGCCAGGATCGTTACGTGAAAGGGGATGAATACCAGTGGCTGACCCTCAATACCCGGGTGGCCCAGGTGCTGAGCCAGAACGTCGAGCTGGTCTATGAGGCGGCATGGCAGTACATGGATCTGGATCCCAAGGGTTACAAGGGACGCCAGGCTGTGAGCGGTAACTTCACCAAGCTCACCTTCGCCCCCACCTTCAAGGCGCAGACCGCCGGCTTCTTCGAGCGTCCGGAGCTGCGGGTGTTCGCCACCTGGATGGACTGGTCATCCGAGCTCGACAGCTACGCCAGCGACGATGCCATGGGCCAGAGCAACTTCACCGCCGGTGGCGAGTGGAACTTTGGCGTGCAGATGGAAACCTGGTTCTAGTTCGTTATCCCGATCACAAAAATGGCAGCCGGTGCCGAGATCTGTTGGTTGGCTAAATCGGTTTAGCTGATAATGAACGCCAAGAGATGAGGGCCCGGCCCCGTCAGTGAATCCTGTGCAGCAGTGGAGTAGCAAGGTGACGAATCGTGTGTGGGTAATGGGGGATGCGGTGGTGGACCTGATCCCGGAAGGGGAGCTGCACTACCTCAAGTGCCCGGGTGGTGCCCCCGCCAATGTGGCGGTCGGTGTGGCGCGACTCGGCGGCGAGTCAGCCTTTATCGGCCGGGTCGGCGCCGATCCGTTTGGCCGCTTTATGGCCGATACCCTGGCAAGGGAAGGGGTGGATACCGCTTGTCTGCGGGCGGATCCTGATCATCGAACTTCCACAGTGCTGGTGGCGCTTGATGATGAGGGGGAGCGCAGCTTCACCTTCATGGTGCGCCCCAGTGCCGACCAGTTCCTCACCCCGGATGAGTTACCCCGCTTCGACGCCGGTCAGTGGCTGCTCACCTGCTCCATCGCGCTCGCCAACGAGCCGGTGCGCGGCAGCTGCCTGCAGGCCATGGCGGCCATCAAGGCGGCAGGCGGACGGGTCTGTTTCGACCCCAACCTGAGGCCCGAGGTGTGGGGCAAGTCAGCCGAGATGCTGCCAGTGGTGCGCCAGACCATAGCGCTATCGGATGTGGTCAAGCTCTCGGTGGAGGAGCTGCAACTGCTGAGTGGCGAGGATGAGCTGGCCGCGGGGCTCGCCACCATATCAGGCCCGGCGCTGGTGCTGGTGACCCGGGGGGCGGCCGGTGTGGTGGCACGCCTCGAGGGCGAGCTGCTGGAGTGGGTGGGGCAAAAAGTGACTCCGCTTGACACCACGGGGGCGGGGGATGCCTTCGTCGCCGGTCTCCTGGCCGCGCTGGCACAGGGTGAGCGGTTGCCCACGCTGGCCGAGCTGCCCGCCATCCTGGCTCAGGCTCACGGCTGCGGGGCGCTCGCCACCACCGCCAAGGGGGCCATGACGGCACTGCCGACCCGCACAGAACTGGATGCCTTTTTGCGATCAGGCGCAAGCGGCTGTTGAGCTGCGGCTAGAAGCCCGGGTCAACAGCCCCTACTCTCATGTGACAAGGGCCTGCCAGCGTGGCGGGTCATAAGAGGAATAATATGAATATCAGTGCGATAGCCAAGGATTTGGTGCCCCTGCTCGGGGGCAAGGAGAATATCGTCAGCGCTGCCCACTGCGCCACCCGGCTGCGGCTGGTGCTGGCCGATGACAGCAAGGTGAACAAGGCCGCCATCGACAAGCTGGAGGGAGTCAAGGGTTGCTTCAGCAACGCAGGCCAGATCCAGGTGATCTTCGGCACCGGTCTGGTCAACAAGGTCTATGCAGAGTTCGTGGCTATTACCGGTACCGGCACCGCCAGCAAGGCGGAGCTGACCGACATCGCCAGTGCCAAGCTCAATGTGGCCCAGCGCCTGGCGCGGACGCTCTCCAACATCTTCGTGCCCATCATTCCGGCCATAGTCGCGTCCGGCCTGCTGATGGGGCTGCTCGGCATGGTGCGCACCTACGGCTGGGTCAATGCCGACAGCGCCCTCTTCGTCATGCTGGACATGTTCAGCTCGGCGGCCTTTATCATACTGCCCATCCTGATCGGGTTCACGGCGGCGCGTGAGTTTGGCGGCAACCCCTATCTGGGGGCCACCATGGGGGGGATCCTCACCCACCCGGCGCTGACCAATGCCTGGGGCGTGGCCGGTGGCTTCAAGACCATGGATTTCTTCGGGCTGGATGTGGCCATGATCGGCTATCAAGGCACCGTCTTCCCTGTGCTGCTGGCGGTCTGGTTCATGTCACATCTGGAGAAGCAGCTGCGCAAGCGCATTCCGGATGCGCTGGATCTGATCCTGACGCCGTTTCTCACCGTCATCATCACAGGTTTCGTGGCGTTGCTGTTTATCGGCCCGGCGGGTCGGGTGCTGGGGGATGGCATCTCCTTCGGCCTGAGTGCGCTTTATGAGCAGGCAGGCTGGCTGGCGGGGCTGGTGTTTGGCGGGACCTATTCCCTTATCGTCATCACCGGTATCCACCACAGCTTCCACGCCATAGAGGCGGGGCTGCTCACCAACCCGGCCATAGGGGTCAACTTCCTGCTGCCCATCTGGGCCATGGCCAACGTGGCGCAGGGCGGGGCTTGCCTCGCGGTCTACTTCAAGACCCGGGATCCGAAAATCAGGGCCATTACCGTGCCGGCGGCCATGTCCTGCCTGCTCGGCATCACGGAAGCGGCGATCTTCGGCGTCAACCTGCGCTATATCAAGCCCTTCCTCGCCGGTCTGCTCGGCGGTGCTTGCGGTGGCGCCTACGTGGTGGCGGCCAAGGTAGGCATGACGGCGGTGGGGTTGACCGGTATTCCCGGCATGGCCATCGTTCAGCCCATGAGCCTCATTCATTACGTCATCGGGCTGGTGATCGCCTTTGGCGTCGCCTTCGCCGCCTCCTGGCTGCTCAAATACAAGGTGGAGTGATGAAGGAAGTTGATCTCCTCAATCAGATTGTCCGGTCATTGCTGGCCGGACAGCTCAAGGCGGCGGCCGATCCCCATAGGCCCCGCTGGCATCTGGCAGCCCCGGTGGGGCTGCTCAACGATCCCAATGGCTTTATCGAGCACGGTGGCCGGTATCACCTCTTCTACCAGTGGAATCCGCTGGGCTGTGAACACAGCAACAAGTGCTGGGGCCATGTCAGCTCGACCGATCTGCTGCACTGGCAGCACGAGCCGGTGGCGCTGCTGCCCACCGAGGAGTATGAGAGCCACGGCTGCTATTCGGGCTCGGCGGTCAGCGATGAGCAGGGGCGCCTTACCCTCATTTACACCGGCAACGTCAAATACCCGGATGGCAGCCGCACCGCCTTCCAGTGTCTGGCCCGCGCCGACGGCGAGGGCGGGTTTGCCAAGCTGGGACCTGTGCTCGATTTACCTGAAGGCTATAGCGGCCATGTGCGCGACCCCAAGGTGTGGCACGACGGTCAGCAGTGGCTGATGGTGCTGGGAGCCCGCCCCCTGGACGACAAGGGCGAGGTGCTGCTCTATCGCGGCCAGACGCTGGACAAGTGGCAGCTGGTTGGCCCCATCGCCGGCAGTGGGCGCGGCGGCCTCGGTGAGTTTGGCTATATGTGGGAGTGCCCTGATCTCTTCCCGCTGGCCGATCGCCATGTGTTGATAAGTTGCCCGCAGGGGATTGCCCCGGTGGGCGAGGATTATCGCAACCTCTACCAGTGCGGCTGGTTGGCGGGCGATTTCGACGGGACGCATTTCGCTCACGGGGATTTCCACGAGCTGGACAGGGGCTTCGAGTTCTATGCACCGCAGACCACGCTGGACAGTCAGGGGCGCCGCCTGCTGTTTGGCTGGCTGGGTCTGCCGGAGGAGAACGAGATGAGCCAGCCGACCATTCCCTATGGCTGGATCCATCAGATGAGCTGCCCGCGGGAGCTGTTCTGGCAAGATGACTGGCTCTGCCAGCGGCCGGTGGCGGAACTGGCGGCATTGAAGGGAGAGCTGACCCGCTTCGAGGGGACGCTTGGCGAGTTTCCGGGGCTGGCCATCGACTCGGCCTGGCTTGATCTGGAGCTGTGCGGCGAGGGGAGCCTCTGGTTCGGCGCCGTGGCCGAGCTGGTGTGGCAGCCAGGGCGCATCACCTTGCGGCGCCAGAACTGGAAGAGCGGGATGTGGGAAGAGAGATCCGCCCCCTGGCTGGGTGGGCGGATCACAGTGCTGTGCGATCGTTCCAGCCTCGAGTGTTTCGTGGATGGTGGTCGTCAGACGCTGTCAGCCCGTTACTTCCCCGGTGAAAAGCCGCAGCTATCGGCAGGGAACGCGGGCGAGGGCTGCAAAATTTGCCTCAATCACTGGCCGCTGTCGGCGTGCCTAGTACAATAGCCCGGTGCTAGTCAGCCGGGAGGCCAGGTGGAGAAGAAGAAACGGATCACGATTGCCCAGATAGCCGAGTTGGCGGGGGTGTCCAAGGCGACCGCCAGTCTGGTGCTCAACGGCAAGAGTGCGGAGTACCGGATTGCCGATCAGACCCGCAAGCGTATTCAGGCGGTGGCGGATGAGTGTCACTACCTGCCGAGCTTTCATGCTCGCTCCCTGCGCGAGACCCGCAGCTACACCTGGGGTCTGGTGATCCCCGATCTCACCAACTTCGGTTTTGCCCGCATCGCCCGCGCCCTCGAGGCCCACTGCCGGGAAGCGGGCATCCAGCTGCTGATCGCCTGCTCCGAAGATGATCCCACCCTGGAGCAGACTGTGGTGGACAACCTGATCAGCCGTCAGGTGGATGGCCTCATCGTCGCCTCCAGCGGCCACAGCGACGACATCTATGCCCGCATCCACGACCGCCTGCCGGTAGTGCAGCTGGATCGCCATATCGGCGAGTCGCGCCTGCCCATGGTGATCTCGGACGCCTGCAAGGCTACCGCAGAGCTGGTGCGGGACATGGCTGGCGAGTGCGGCGAGGAGATCTACTACTTCGGTGGCTTGCTGGATCTCTCCCCCAGCCGTCACCGGCTGGCGGGCTATGAGCTGGGTCTCCATCGCGCCGGTTTTGAGGCTGATGCAACCCGGGTGCGCCATCGCGACTATCAGCCGAGCTCAGGTTATCAGCTGATGGCCGAGCTGGTGGCCGAGTTGGGGGCGCCCCCCAAGGGGCTCTTTACCGCCTCCTTTACCCTGCTGGAAGGGGTGCTGCGCTACCTCAACGAGGCGGGGCTGATGGAGACGGGGATGCGGCTGTGCACCTTCGATGATCACGACCTGCTCGACTGCATTCCGATGCGCATCGACTCGGTGGCGCAGGATTGTCCGGCGCTGGCCCGCGCCGCCTTCGAGCTGATGCAGCAACTGATTGCGGGTAATCCCCCCGCACAGACCGCCCAGGTGATCAACCCCCGGGTGCGCTGGCGCAGCCGCCGCTAGTCGCGCAGGTTCGCTTCCATAGAAAAGCCCCGCCAGAATTGGCGGGGCTTTTTCTTTATCGGGGGAGGGCGCACAGACATGCCCAGCCGGTTCAATCTGTGGTGCTGGCGCGCCAGAACACCTGCTTGATATGGGGATGAATGGCCAGTTTCACCATCAGGGCATCCAGCTCGTCGCCGTCGATGGAGGTGGCCAGCAGCACGGCGGAGATCTCCAGATCCTGTTCACCGAACGGTTCTATGTCCAGCTCGCTCAAGGGGTAGTTGGCCTGCTCCATCATCTCTTCCAGCCAGTGCAGCACCTCCTTCTGATACTCGCGCTGGGCGAGGGCCGTGACCCTGTAGGTCACCTCGGTATCGGTATTGTCCACCGGGCGGCGGTTGATCTGGTTGACCAGGGGGCGCAGCAGGGTGTTGGCGGCCAGCACGAACAGGGCGCCGAGCACTGCCTCCATGGCGAGCCCGGCCCCGCTGGCCGCGCCCACAGCCGCCACGCCCCACAGGGTGGCTGCCGTGTTGATGCCGCGGATATTGCCCGATTCGCGCATGATGACACCGGCACCGAGAAAGCCGATGCCGGAAACGATATAGGCCACCACATGGACCACGTTGTAGTTGCCGCCATGCAGGTCATAGATGCGCTGGGCCAGGCTGACGAACAGGGCGGCCCCCACGGCGACCAGCACGTTGGTGCGAAGGCCGGCGGTACGCTGGCGGTACTGGCGCTCCAGCCCGACCAGGCTGCCCAGCACGAAGGCCAGCAACAGGCTGGCCAGGGTGTCGAGCAGGGAAATCATGTCAAGTTGCTGCCACATTCTCATGGCGTACTCCTTCTGGTTTGAGATGGCCTTCGGGATACAGGATAGAAGGCCCAGTGGGCATTCCTGATGAATCGCAGAGGTGCGCACGGTGAAGGCCATCATGGGAAATGGAAGCGGGCGCACGGTCAAGCAGGCCCGCGCACTCAGAATGGCGAGCAGATTGCCGGGTCAGATGTAAAGGGGCCAGCATGGCTGGCCCCCGATCTACTCGATCCCGGTTAGTTGAGCAGGGGCTCGGCGTCGCGACGGGGATGCAGCTCCCAGCGAATCGGGTGAGCGACCCCGACCTGGTGCACGAACTGCACCAGATAACGGCGCTGGGGCGGGGTGCAGTGCAGATTGAGCACCAGCTCCCGGCCCCCGCTGCGCCCTGGCCTCAGGGACTGCATGGGACGCAGCCCGGCCGGTTGCAGGGTATGAGTCACCATGTCGAGCACCCGCTCCATGTCGGCGCGATCCTGGCAACGGATCTGCAACCGGTAGTGGTGCTGACTCGGCTTGGCGCGCAGCCAGAGTGGCAACAAACCACGGCCCAGCTTGCTCAGCAGGGGGTGAGCCTGGGTGGATCCGGACTTGGTTGAAATAAAACGCATAGCAGCCTCCTTGTGGGAAGCAGAAACTATGCAGGCAAGGTGTCCAGGCCTGGGCTTGGGTCACCTGACGTCAAGTGTAAAAAGAGAAGAGGGGAGTGGATTTCCGCTTCTCGCAGGGTTGCGAGAACGCGGCAGAGGAAGACCTGCGGCTATCTCGCGACCTGGGTGCCGACTGACTGGGTCGGCCTACAACTGTCACTTGATGAATTGCCCACTGATGGTCTCCGCTGTTGATGAACGGCAAGATGGTACTCATCCAGAGCGATGAGGTAAAGCCTTATCCGCGTTCAGCAACATTTAGATACAAGTTTGTCAATAACCTGAGCCACTTGGCTACATCCATATCAGCCCGGCCAAGGCCTGCGTCCCACCAGGAGCCGTGCCAGTGACAGCGCCAGCCCGCGGCGTGATCCACGGCCATGGCGATGGTTCACGCCCACATAAAATTAGATATTGCTAATTTAGATTTAATTTATAGAATGAAGCCTAATATAAGCAACTGCTAATTTATGCCTATGCCCCCTTTCGATGAGATGACCCGGCATGCCAGCGAGGCGGCCGCCCTGCTCAAGGCGCTGGCCCATCCCGAGCGGTTGCTGGTGCTCTGCCAGCTGCTTGATGGCGAGAAGGGCGTTGGCGAACTGCTGGCCCACAGCAAGTTGGGGCAGTCAGCCTTTTCCCAGCAACTGGCGGTGCTCAGGCGCAGCGGCCTGATCCGATCGCGCAAGGTTGCCCAGCAGATCTACTGCTCGCTGGCGAACGTGGCGGCAGCGGATGTACTGGCCGTGTTGCGCACCCATTTTTGCCACTCCCCAGACGACGAGGTGTCCTGATGTTTGAAACCCAATGGTTGCTTGCCCTGGCCGGGGGCATGCTGGTGGGGCTCTCCGCCCTGATGCTGATGCTGTTCAACGGCAAGGTGGCCGGGATCAGCGGTATTCTGGCGGGCGCCATGCAACACAGGCACGCCTGGCGCTGGCTGTTTCTGCTGGGACTGGGGGCGGGGGCCTGGCTGGCATTTTCCCTGGACTGGGCCCGGCTGCCGAGCTTCGACACCCTGCCGGCCTGGCCGCTGGTGTTGCTGGCTGGGCTGCTGGTCGGGGTTGGTACCCGTCTTGGCAATGGTTGCACCAGTGGTCACGGCATCTGCGGCATGGGCCGGCTTTCTGTGCGCTCCATCCTTGCCACCCTCACCTTCATGGCAACCGGTGCCCTTACAGTGTTTGTCACCCTGCATCTGTTGTAACGAGGCGATGAGATGAAACTCTTTATCAGTCTGTTGGCCGGTCTCTTGTTTGGGCTCGGCCTTGCCATCTCCGGCATGGTGGATCCGGCCCGGGTCATCGGCTTTCTCGACGTGGCAGGGGCCTGGGATCCCAGTTTGGCCTTCGTGATGGGAGGCGCCCTGCTGGTGTTCATGCCGGGCTACTTTCTGCTGGTCAAACCGAGCCGCCAGAGCCTGCTCGGTGAGCCATATTCGTTCAGCCAGGCCCGGCAGGTGGACAGTCGCCTTCTCGGTGGCTCAGCCCTGTTCGGCATCGGCTGGGGCCTGGTGGGCATCTGCCCCGGGCCTGCCTTGAGCCTCATCTCCAGCGGTCAGCCCATGATACTGCTGTTCGTGGCGGCCATGGTGAGCGGGATCTTGCTGGTGGACAGGGTATGGCTGATGCTGCGGCCAGCCCGCAGCGCCTGATCCCCCGGTGCCATGCTCCCTAAGTCCCGGCATCCGTGCCGGGGTCAGGCAGGCGCAATAGCGAGAGGGCCACCCGGGTGGCCCTCCTCTTTTCACACGTTCAGGTGGCTGGCACGCTGAGTCAGCGTCCTTTCATCAGCGGGAAGTAGCGTCGGTCGGCCTGGCTCATATGGCCGACAACCAGCTCCTGAATGATGAAATTGAGCAATTCGTCGTTGCCAAGCTCGCCGGCCCTGGCAGCGTTCATCAGCTGGCTTGCCCTGTGCAGCAACCGCTGGTGGTCTTGCCGGTGGCTGGCCAGCTCGGCATAGTCCAGCTCAGCCAGCATCTGCTCCTCGAAGGCGAAGTGGTGGCGCGCCATCTCAAACAAGCCTTCCAGACTCTCCAGATAGAGGGCCGGGTGCTCGCTGTTGTCTTTCATGCGCTCCAGCAGCCGGTTGGTCAGTACGAAGAGCTGGCGATGCTCGGCATCGATGCGGGGATGGCCGCACTCGTGGCTGTTTTGCCACAGCAGTGAGCCCAATTCGGGATCCAGCCCGGCGGTAAACAGGCAGACCCGGCCACGGCCCCGTCCCTTGGCCTGATACATGGCCTGATCGGCATGGTGCATCAAGGTCTTGGGATCCGTGCCATGTTCCGGGTAGAGCGCCACCCCTATGCTGCTGGAAATCCGCAGCTCCTGCCCTCCATCCACCCGAAACGGATGACGCAGGCTCTGGTGCAGATGGTCCGCCACCGCCAGCGCCTCGTCACTGGTATCGGGCAGCAGGATCACGAACTCATCGCCCCCGAGGCGGGCCACCAGATCCTGTTCCCGTACGCAGTGGCGCATGCGTTCGGCCACCATGTTGAGCAGCATATCCCCGGTCTCATGGCCGAAGGTGTCATTGATCGGCTTGAAGTGATCCAGATCGATGAACATCAGCGCCAGCTCTCTCCCCTCGTCGGCCATGGCCTCCTTCAGCCGCAGTTGCAGCAGACGACGGTTAGGCAGGTTGGTGAGCGGATCATAGAAGGCGAGGCGGTGCATCATCTCCTCGCTGGCGGCGCGTTCCGTGATGTCGCGGGTGACCCCCAGGATGGCGTCGGGCTGGCCTTTCTCGTTGCCGTGCAAGGTGGTGATGGTCTCGGTCGCGACCAGATGCCCCTCCCTGTGCCGCAACTGGGTGCGGATCACACAGCGGGTCTGCTCGTGGTCGCCCCGTTGCCAGGCGGCGAGGGAGTCACTGAGCTCATCGCGCAGCTGTTTTCTGGAGGTCTCCGGGATCAGCTGCTTGAGGGGCAGGCTGAGGATGTCGATCGCCTCGTAACCGCTCAGGGGCAGGATGGCCGGGCTGACGTAGCGAAAGCGCAGGGTGGCGGTATCCATGGTCCAGATGACGTCAGCGCTGTTCTCCGCCACGAACCGGTAGTGTTGTTCGCTCTGGGCCAGTTCACGAGTGAGCCGCAGCCTATCCCTGGCCTCCTGACGCAGGCGCAGGTAGAGATGGCAGAAGATGCCGAGCAGGGTCAGCAGGGTGAAGGTGATCAGCATGGCGACGGCGACGCTCTTGTCGAACAGCTGCCGCTGCTGGCGCATGCGCTCCCGATCCGGGTTGTAGAGGAAGCGCTCCAGATCGGGCAGGGAGCTGAGCAAGCCCGCCTCCAGGTAGGTCCTGGCGATCTGCTGCCATCGCTCGGGTTGCATGTAGCCGGGCTCGATAAGATCTGGCTGCATCAGCTCCCTGGTTTTGCGGGCCTCGAACTCCAGCTGCTCACGACCATAACCGCTGGGATAGTTCTCCATGATCCAGCTGATCATCTCCTCCGGGTTTTCCATGGCATAGCGCCATCCCTTGAGGCTGGCCTGCTGGAACGCATAGACACGTTCCGGCCTGCCCGCCAGCTCGCGCTCCGAGGTAAACAGATTGTCACCGTAGAAGTCGAAGTCGATGTCGCGGGGGGAGAATACCCGGTAGGGGATCCCCAGCTGGGTCAGATAGAAGGGTTCGGTGGTGCTGTAGGCGCTGATGGCATCCACCTGTCCGGTCAGCAAGGCCTGCAGCCCCTGTTCATAGGGCAGTTTGGTCCAGCTGTGTGGCTGGGCATTGCGGCTGAGATAGACCTGCAACTCCTTGGAGCCAGGCTCCAGCATCAGACGTTTGCCCGCCAGATCCGAGGGTTGCAGTATGTCGGGCCGTTCCAGCGAGAGCAGGACCAGCGGAGAGTGCTGCAGCATGGCTGCCAGTACCACGACCGGACGGCCTGCGGCACGGGCGAGCAGCAAGTCGCTGCCGCTGATCCCGAACTGGGCATTGCCCGACACCACCTCGTTGACCACATTGGTCTGCGGCGTGGCGGCGCGCAGCGCGACATTCAGACCGGCATCACGATAAAAACCCTTGAACTGGGCGGCGTAATAACCGGCGAACTGGAACTGATGTTGCCATGGCAGTTGCACCACGACCTGATCCGCCGCTCTCAGGGGCAGAGAGGTGAGGCTGTAGCAGATCGCCATACCCAGCATTGGCAGATACCAGAGCAAGCGATGAAGGGAGGAATTTACGCCTGTCATATACATTCCTCTCGGGAGACGGGTTCAGTCCTAGAGTCAAACAATTCCTTGTTGCCCGCAAGGGGGCGAAAGGCCGCTGGAATGAGGGATTGGTGACAAAAAAAGTGATTTCTGTGTCGTTTATCACATTTGGCTTTCATGCTCGGTATTTTTGTCAATTATGCGAATAATTAAGGAGCCATATGGCCTATAAAAACGGTCGCATTTTAGTCGTATTCATCTGTTATTTATCTCAGTAATAGTGAGTGATTGCTTTTTTAACGGTGCAATGCGTCAACCTGTGTCGCCGTATCAAAAGATACTTTTCTGATGCTGTGGGAATGTATCTGGATTGATTCTATTAGGTTGTTAATCGGTAACAATGGAGGCCAGCCGGCAAGGGCCCAAATCCGGTTGCCAGCGGTGGTATGATAGCGGCTCTTCCTTCTCGCTGAGGCTCTCTCATGTCCCGATTGCGTCTGTTGTTGTCCGACTCTCACGATCCCCTGTTCAACCTGGCGGTGGAGGAGTGCATCTTTCGCCAGATGGACCCGAACCAGCGGGTGCTCTTCCTGTGGCGCAACGCCAATACGGTGGTGATTGGTCGCGCCCAGAACCCCTGGAAGGAGTGCAACACCCGTCGCATGGAAGAGGATGGGGTGACCCTGGCCCGGCGCAGCAGCGGGGGGGGCGCCGTGTTTCACGACCTTGGCAACAGCTGCTTCACCTTCATGGCGGGCAAGCCCGGCTATGACAAGAGCATCTCCACCGCCATAGTGCTGGATGCGCTCAAGCGGCTCGGGGTGAGCTCGTTTGCCTCCGGGCGCAACGATCTGCTGGTGGCGACCCAGGACGGAGAGCGCAAGGTGTCGGGCTCGGCCTACCGGGAGACCCAGGATCGCGGCTTTCATCACGGCACCCTGCTGCTCGATGCCGATCTGGGCCGGCTCGCCAACTACCTCAATCCGGATCCCAAGAAGCTGGCGGCCAAGGGCATCAGCTCGGTACGCAGCCGGGTGGCCAATCTGTGCGAGCTGCTGCCCGGCATTGACCACAACCAGCTGAGTTCCGCCCTCTGCGAGGCCTTCTTTGCCCATTACGGCGAGCGCGTTCTGCCCGAACACATCTCTCCGAGCCAACTGCCCGACCTGCCCGGCTTTGCCGACACCTTCGCCCGCCAGCGCAGCTGGGAGTGGAACTTCGGCCATGCGCCTGCGTTCAGCCATCAGCTGGACGAGCGCTTCGGCTGGGGCGGGGTCGAGCTCCATTTCGATGTGGAGAAGGGGGTCATAGGCCGGGCGCAGATCTTCAGCGACAGCCTGGATCCGGCGCCGCTGGATGCGCTGGCCGAACGGCTGGTTGGGCTTGCCTATCGCAGCGAGGCCATAGCGGCGCTGCTGTCGCAATTGCAGGCCGATTTCCCGGCCCAACAAACCGAGCTGGACGAGCTCTCCCGCTGGTTGCTGGCCGCGCTGCGCTGAGGTTTTTCCGGTCCGATAACGAAATCAAAAGAGGCGCCCAAAAGGCGCCTTTTTGCCAGCCCACGCCACGGCTCATCATGACAAAAAGTAGGGGAGGCCATTAGATATTGTCGCTGTTTCAAACAGCGGCGCAGGGGTATAAGGGCTGCACATTTGCTGTACTAATGGTATAAAAATGAGTGACTTAGTTTATCTGAAAGATGAAGGCGTCAATGCCGTCCACCCCGATTTCTCCGCCCGTTTCGCCACAGTCAAAGCCAACTTTTTCTCGCGCAATCCCGATCTCTGGCCTGTGTTCCGCGAGCCCGGTTTCGCCACCCTCAACGAGTTTCGCGCCCGTGGCCTGGCCCCGGATGCCCGCCTGAATGCCTGGCCAGATGGCCGCGCCCGTCTCGCCGATCTCTGCGAGACCATGCCGGTGCCTGCCACCATGCGCACCCCGGGCGAACCCATGGCCGAGCTGCTGTTTGCCGGCGCCCTCTCCAAAGACTGGGAGAACCCCTCCAGCGTCGAGAACGTCATCACAATGTCGGCGGATCCCGCCATCTACGGCGCCCAGATGGGGATCCTCGCCAACCCCAACCTGGTCTACTCCGAATACGCCGGGGTGGCCGAGGAGCTGGAGAAGAAGGTGGTGCGCCAGATTGCCCTGCTGGCTGGCTATGATCCCGCCCGCGCCACCGGCATCTTCACCCAGGGGGGGACCTTCTGTAACCTCTATGGCTACCTGCTCGGCATTCGCAAGAGCCTGCCGGAGGCCAAGCACAAGGGGCTGGGTCACTATCAGGATTACCGCATCATCAACTCCCAGGGCGGCCACTACTCCAACATCACCAACCTCTCCCTGCTCGGGGTCGACATCGAGAACAAGACCATCCGCATTCAGGTTGGCGAGAACAACGACATCGATCTCGATCATCTGGAGCGCACCCTGACCGCCTGTTTTGCCCTGAAACACGTGGTGCCCACCATCATGCTCACCATGGGGACCACCGACACCTTCGGGGTGGACCGGGTCAAACCCGTGGTCGAGCTGCGGGATCGCCTTTGCGAGCGGTTCGAGGTGGCAGTCAAGCCCCATATCCACGTGGATGCCGCCATCGGCTGGTCGATGATCTTCTTCCTGGATTACGACTTTGGCGCCAATCCGCTCGCCATCAACGGCGCCACCCTGGCGGGGATCGAGCGCAACGTGGCCCGCTTCGCCGAGCTCAAGTACGCGGATTCGTTCACCGTCGACTTCCAGAAGTGGGGCTATGTGCCCTACACCTCCAGCCTGGTGATGATAAAAGAGCAGGATGATCTCAAGGCGATGGAGAATGACCCGGAAAACTTCTCCTATTTTGAGCGGGACATTCAGGGTCAGACCCACCTGCAGTCCACCATAGAGTGTTCCCGTGGCGCCAGCGGTCTGTTCGGTGCCTATGCGGCGCTCAACTACCTGGGGGTCGAGGGCTATCGCACCGTGTTGGCCCATTGCCTGCAAAATGCCAACTATTTCCGCTTCCGGTTAAGCCAGCTCGGCAACGTCAAGCTGGTGGCCCAGGAGAATCAGGGGCCGAGCGTGGGCTTCAAGATCTACAACCCCGAGTGGGTGCAGGATCCGGAAGCCGAATTTGCCTTCGAGCTGGCCCGCTCCAGCGATCCCGCCTACAAGGCGCGGCTGCAGCGCAACACCGACTATCACCGCAGCCTCTTTACCGGGCGCGGCAAGGTGGGGCTCTACACCAACTGGGTGGAGGCCATAGCCCACTCCGACTACGACGTCCGCGGCAAGTACTCCTACATTGCCGGGGAAAAAGCGGTCTTCATGAACCCCGCCTGCGGCCGTGAGCAGATCGATGCTTTCATCGCGCACATTCGCGGCTGATCCCCGACTAGCCGTCAGGAAAGGAGACACGGGCAGACCAGAGGTCTGCCCGTGTCATGTCGCGTGATTTTCCACTATGCCAATCGATTGAATCGTAAGGCATTGCTTGCGATTCATGCTTAAAACGTGAACCGGAACCGGTTATGCCCGTCTTCATCTCATTCTGACTTTTTTTGACACATTTTTTCAGTACGGTAGGGATTCCAACGGGCTGATGTTTAGCCGTGAATGCCATCAAAAGGAGCCGTTATGGATAAGTGCAGACGCAGAGTCACCCTGGGGCTGTTGAGTGCCCCCCTGGTCGCCACCCTCGCCGGGTGCAACAGCAGCAACGACAGCGAAGGGAGCCCGGCCGATTTTAGCGCCACCCTGACCGACAGGTTGACGGCCGAGCTGAAGGATGAAAAGACTGCCCGCCAGCTGGTCCCCTTCATCGAGGAGGCCAATTTCAACATGACGCCGCCCTCGATCGCGATAGCAGAGACCAACACCCTGATCGCCTTTGCCTTTGGCAATCGCCCCAACGACTCCGGCAACCCGGATGAGCTGGCCAAGCCCGGCCCCATGAACGAGGCCCTGGCCGCCTGTTGCGCAGCCCTCTACCGACAAAAAGCCATGCCCATGTATGTGCAGTGGGAGATAGCCCATTACCTCGATTCGACCCGTTATCCTGATATTCCGGCCAGGGATGTCATCTCCATCGAACCTTACTGGGACGAGGCGGGCAAGCTGGTCTATCTGAGCACGGACGGGGTGGTCGAGGCCATCGTCAGGGATTATGCAGGTGGTGATCCCTCCACCCTTGGTACGGCGGCCGTCATCGGTCATCGCGACCACGTCAAACGTTGCATCATGACCTGCCGGGCCCGCAAGGTGGCGAGCCATGCTCCGGAGGGGATCGAACTGCCCGTCTGGTATGACGAGCAATCCGCTCAACCCTGGACCCGGCGGCGCGACCTTTATGTCTTGCAGGACATCTCGGCCCAGCTGATGGGGGTGGCACAGGCCAACATAGCCAAGGCTTATCCGAACGGGTGAGCCGCTCTGATGGCGCAATGCAAGCCGGGTCACGGGCCCGGCCTGTTTGTCATCATGACGGGCGAAGCGCCAAGGCATCGGATGGATTGCCTCTGCGGGCTCACGACCGGCGTGGAGAATATCGGCTTGTGCCCGAGTGCGGCGAAATAGAGACATGCCGGTGCAAGGCGCACCGGCATGATGTGATCAAGGTATATTGAAGGTGATGAGATCAGGGCGTCGGCACTGTGCTGGCACAGTCATATTGTTCGCCCTTTAATCCCATGATATTACAGGTTGCTGTCAATACATCATTGGGACGGGCCCATGCAGGATCCCAGCCCCCGATAGGTTCATCATGGCGTTTGTCTTTATAAATATCCCACATAATCATGCCGGATGGTGAATATCTGGCCGTGCGCGTGGCGATATCCGTGAGGAGAGCCTTGCTCAGCAGTAAATTTCCTGTCGCAGGTCTGCCAACTTCAAATCCGACCGTGATGGCTGGACTTATCAGCAATTTTTGCGGTTGAATGGAGGCGCTGGCATAACTCGGCGATCCTTTTATTACTGCGTGTCCAGGTCGTATGGTGTCACCGGATTTCAGCCAGCTGAAGAAGGCCCCGTAATAATAATCAACCTGTCCTGCCAGATCGCACGGAATATTGGTGTCGCCCCCACAGTCTGTTTCGCTCAGGTCATATGACATTATGCCAATGGTACTGAGCCTATCGACCAGATCCGGATATTGCAGTGCGGTATTGTAAATCAGGCCATATAAATTACCGCCCCACCAGGCACCACCATAGGTATTGCTGGTATGGGCATTGCTACCCCAGTTGGCCGACATGTTCGGGATACCGCCCGTTGCGGGGGCCGCAGTGCTCAGTGCCAGCTCGGGGTTGATGGCATCGATGGCCTGGTAGAGGGAGCGCATGATGGCCGCAAACTTGTCGACCGTGTCCGGCATGATCCTAGGATAGGGCTGCTCGGCGGGATTGAGTTGCATGCTGTCGTTGTAGACCCGCACTCCCTTGCCTCTGCTCATCAGGGTGGCCGTGTCCACGTATTCCACGTTGCCGGTCGGCGGCTGCACCGAATCCGGCGTCAGTCGCCAGCTGTAGGCGTTGAGGTCCGCATGCCAGAACTCTTCGTAGTCCAGATCGATGCCCGCCACGCCGAGGTCATTGGCCAGCTGCACCACGTTGCGATAGGCCTGATCCGCGGCCTGGCCGGAGATGGGATTGTCGAAGCGGTTGCGGGTGCCCGGGTTGGGGAAGGAGTCGTATTGTTCTGCGGCGGGTCCACAAGCATCCACCTTGCCTGCCGTGACATCGTAGTATTCCGGGATACAGCTGAAGTTCCAGCCCCCGACAGCGATATAGGTTTCAACTCCATTGACCTTGAAGGCATTGATAATGTCTCTGAGGCGGGCAAAGTCGGCCGTGGATTTATTATTGTCAGCCAGATTTTTTTTGGTTGTGGTATTGCAGATATATCCAAACAATCCGGTGCAGGCCAGGTCATACTGGCTGTAATTGACCAGGCTGGGTTGGACAAATGACAGTACCAGTTTGTTGAAATTGCTCTTTTGACTGGCCACCTGATTGCTCAAGGTTTCCAGATTGTCCAGTGACGCATAGTAACCAGGGGTATTGGCCGGGGCATCCGAGCCACTCAGATAGTAGGCGGTTATTTCCGGCGTTTGGGCCATGGCGCCGCTGGCAAACAGCAGCGCGAACGCGCCGAACAGGGTGTGACGTTTCATATAATGTCCTTATTTATCTCTACAAGAGCGCAGTAGAGCCGAAAGCAACATCCTTGCTCTCATACAGGGTGATATTGAATTATTTTATTGAATGGGTAGTTTAATCAGTGGGATGGTGACTCCAGTCATGAATGAGGAGTTCAGATAATAAGGTGGGCGGTCGTTTTTTTTTCGCTGAATACAAACTTAATGAAAAACACATTAACAATATTAACTTTGCTATCAATTACCTGCCGTTTTTTAAAATGCGCCGGCTAGCCGAATTGGTCCGGATTTAAAATGGTGACTCACGCTCATACTGTATTTTGTTCTGGGTATTCCGGTTGTCAGGCATCCATAGGGATATGACCTGACGACCGGACAGACAAGCGAGGGGCATGACAGGCGGGGAGGCCGCCGCTGTCATGCCCGTGCATCAGGCTCGTCGGGTTACCGCTTCTGCAACTGGGTGACCGTCAGCTTGCCGGCCGGGTTTTCGGCGTGAAAGCGCACCGTATCTCCCACCTTGAGCCCCTTGAACAGGGCCGGATCGGCCAGCAGGAACACCATTGTCATGGGGGGCATCTTGAGGTTGTCGATGGCCTCGTGTTTGATCCCCACCTTGCCGCTGGCCTCGTCGATACGGCTGATGATCCCCTTGGTCATCGCGTTCTCTCCCGTCGCCTGCATATCCATCTCCTCCATCTGGGACATATCGTGCCCCGCGTGGCTCATGGTCATTTCGGCCTGGGCCTGGAGAGAGGCAAGGCCAAGCAGCAATGTCAGGGTCAGCGTCTTGTAGTTCATGATGTTTTCCTCGTCGTTCAGTCAAAATGGGTCGTTAAACAGGGTTATTCGGGTTGCGGGTTCGCGACTTCGTCAAGGCTTCGGCTGCGCCACAGGTAGTAGGCGGCGGGCAGCACCAGCAGGGTCAGCACCAGTGCACTCACCATGCCGCCTATCATGGGGGCGGCGATGCGCTGCATCACCTCGGAGCCGGTGCCCTGGCTCCACATGATGGGCAAGAGACCCGCGATGATGGTGACTACCGTCATCATCTTGGGGCGCAGGCGCAGGGCGGCGCCGTGGATCACGGCCTGGTGCAGGCCCGCCTTGTCCGGTTTGCCCTGGGCTACCAGGTCATCCCAGGCGTGGTTGAGGTAGACCAGCATCAGCACGCCCGTCTCCACCGCCACTCCGGCCAGGGCGATAAAGCCCACTCCCACCGCCACCGAGAGGTTGAAATCCAGTAGCCAGATGGTCCAGATCCCGCCCACCACTGCGAGCGGCAGCGTGGTGAGGATGAGCAACACCTCCTGCATGCGGCGAAACGCCAGATAGAGCAGCAGCACGATAATGGCGATGGTTAACGGCACCACGTAGGCGAGGCGCGCCTTGGCCCGTTCCATGTATTCATACTGACCCGACCAGGTGAGGGCGTAGCCCGCCGGCAGCACCAGCTGCTTGCTCACCTCGGCCTTGGCCTCATCGACAAAGGTGCCGATGTCGCGGCCGCGAATATCCACGTAGACCCAGCCGTTCAGGCGCGCATTCTCGCTGCGCAGCATGGGGGCCTCGTCACTGATGTAAACCCTGGCCACGTCCGCCAGCGCGATCCGCTCCCCCTTGGGGGTGAGCAGCGGCAGCAATTCGAGGCTTGCCACGGAATCACGGTAGCTCTGGGGATAGCGCAGGTTGATGGGGTAGCGCTCGCGCCCCTCTATGGTCTGGCCCACGTCCATGCCGCCCACTGCGGTGGCGAGCACCGCCTGCACGTCGGCGATGTTGAGGCCATAACGGGCGGCATTGAGCCGATCGATATCCACCTTGACGTAGCGCCCACCGGCCACCCGTTCGGCGTAGACGGAGGCCGCTCCCGCCACCTTGCCGACGATCTGCTCAAGCTGCTGGCCGACTTGCTGGATCACCTTGAGGTCGGGCCCCGCGATTTTGATGCCGACCGGGGTCTTGATGCCGGTGGCCAGCATGTCGATGCGGGTCTTGATGGGGGGCACCCAGGCGTTGGTGAGGCCGGGGAAGCGAATGAGGGAGTCGAGCTCCTCTTTCAGCTTCTCCGGGGTCATGCCGGGGCGCCACTGGTCGCGCGGCTTGAGCTGGATGCTGGTCTCCATCATCACCAGGTCGGCAGGGTCTGTGGCCGAATCGGCGCGCCCCGCCTTGCCGAACACGTTCTGCACCTCGGGCACGGTACGAATGAGCTTGTCGGTCTGCTGCAATATTTCCCGCGCCTTGCCCACCGAGATGTTGGCCGCCGTGGTGGGCATGTACATTATGTCCCCCTCATCGAGCGGCGGTATGAACTCGGAGCCCAGATACTGGAGTGGCCAGAAGCCCGCCACCGTCACCAGCAGTGCGGCGGCCAGCGTGGTCTTGGGGCGCGTCAGCACGGCCGTGAGCAGCGGGATATAGGCCTGACTCAAGCCACGGTTGAGGGGATTGGCCTGTTCGGCCAGCACCCTGCCACGGATGAAATACCCCATGATCACCGGCACCAGCGTGATGGAGAGCCCGGCCGCCGCCGCCATGGCGTAGGTCTTGGTGTAGGCCAGCGGATGGAACATGCGTCCCTCCTGCGCCTCCAGTGCAAACACCGGCAGGAAGCTCATGGTGATGATGAGCAGGGAGAAGAAGATGGCGGGCCCCACTTCGATGCTCGCCTCCGTGATGATGCGCCAGCGGTTCTTGTCGGTGAGCGCCTCCCGCTCCATGTGCTTGTGGACGTTCTCTATCATCACGATGGCGCCGTCTACCATGGCGCCGATGGCGATGGCGATGCCGCCGAGGGACATGATGTTGGCGTTGATCCCCTGCAGGTGCATGACGATGAAGGCGGTCAGGATGGCGATGGGCAAGGTGATGACCACCACCAGGGACGAGCGCAGGTGGAACAGGAAGGCCAGACAGACCAGCACCACCACGGCGAACTCCTCCAGCAGCTTGCCGGAGAGGTTGTCGATGGCGCGCTGGATAAGATCGGATCTGTCGTAGACGGTGACTATCTCCACCCCCTCCGGCAGGCTATCTTTGAGCTCGGCCAGCCGCGCCTTGACCCCGTCTATGGTGTGCTGGGCATTCTCGCCGTAGCGCATGACTATGATGCCGCCCACCACTTCCCCTTCGCCGTTGAGCTCGGCGATGCCGCGCCGGCTCTGGGGGCCCGTGACCACATCCGCCACATCGCCGAGCAGCAGGGGCGCGCCCCTGACCTGGATGCCGAGCGGGATCTGCTTGAGGTCTTCGACGCTCTTCAGATAGCCGTTGGAGCGCACCATGTATTCCGCCTCCGCCATCTCGATGACGGAGGCGCCTGTCTCCTGGTTGCCCTGCTCGATGGCGGTCTGGATGAGGGAGAGGGGAATGCCGTAGGCGCGCAGCTTGTCCGGATCGACCCGCACCTGATACTGGCGCACCATGCCGCCCACGGTGGCCACTTCGGAGACGCCGTTGACGGTTTGCAGCTCGTACTTGAGGAACCAGTTCTGCAACGAGGTGAGCTGGCTGAGATCGTGCTTGCCGGTCCTGTCCACCAGCGCGTACTGGTAGACCCAGCCCACCCCGGTGGCATCAGGGCCAAGCTGGGGTTTCGCCTCGGCTGGCAGATTGGGGGCGACCTGGCTCAAATACTCCAGCACCCGGGCGCGGGCCCAGTAGAGATCCGTGTTGTCGTCAAACAGCACGTAGACGAAGGAGTCACCGAAGAAGGAGTAGCCGCGCACCGTGGTGGAGCCCGGCACCGCCAGCATGGCGGTAGTGAGCGGGTAGGTCACCTGATCCTCCACCACCTGGGGCGCCTGGCCCGGGTAGGCCGTCTTGATGATCACCTGCACGTCGGAGAGATCCGGCAGGGCGTCCACCGGAGTCTGTTTGACCGACCAGAGTCCCCAGGCGGTGAGCATGACGGTCAGCAGCAGCACCAGAAAGCGGTTGCCGACCGACCAGCGAATGATGGCAGGGATCATGATCTGGCTCCTTGCTCATGTTGCGCAGAGAGCGGAGCTTGGTTGTCAGCAACGCAGCGAATGATGGAAGGGATCATGGCTTGGCTCCCATATCATGCTGGCTATGGTCCATGCCTTCCATCTCATCCTTTACTTGCTCCGGAGCGTGGCCGCTGGCCGGGGCACTTTCCTTGGCACTATCCTGATGAATGGTGGTGATACGGTACTCATCCCCCTCCTGCATCACCTGTAGATGGAGGCTTTGCCCCTCGGCCAGCTTGCTGATATCGACCCCGTCCGCCACGGTGAACTCCATCTCCATGGCGGGCCACTGCCACTCGGGGATGGGCTGGTGGGCCACCATCAGGGTGCGGCTGGCCAGATCTATGCTCTGTACCATCCCTTGAGTCCACACCTGTGCCGGGCGCACCGCCGTCATGCGCTGGAAGTCCGAGTCGATGGCCGATTCGGAGTCGAGCAGGAACTGGGCCGAGCTGACTATGCTGTCACCCGCTTCCACCCCCGCCTTGATGGCAACCTTGTCACCAAACTGGGCGCCGAGGGTGACGGCCACCGACTTGAAGTTGCCATCCCCCAGCGCCAGTACCAGCCGATCCTGACTGCCGGTGCGGATCACAGCTTCGCTCGGTACCACCAGCCGGGGTTCACCCTTGCCGGTGCGAATGCTCACCTTGGCGAACATGTTGGGTTTCAAGAACTCGTCCGGGTTGTCAAAGCGCAGCCGCACCTTGAGGGTGCGAGTGGCGGCATCGAGCGTCGGATAGAGGTAATCCACCCGGCCCTGCCAATTGCGACCGGGGGCGTAATCCAGGGTCATGGTGACCGGATCCCCCACTTTGAGCTGGGCGGCCTGGCGTTCGAACACCTCGGCGCTGACCCATACCTGCTGCAGGGTGCTGATGTTGAACAGGGCGGCGGCGGGTTCCACGTACTGGCCCTCGCGTACCTTCAGCTCCGACACATAACCGCTGCTGGGGGCATAAATACTGATGGTTTCACGCACCTGGCGGCTGCGCTTGAGGGCGGCTATCTGGTCCGCCGGTACCTGCAGGGACTTGAGCTTGCCCTCGGCGGCGCGCAGCAGCAGCGGGTTGGTTGTGCCCAGCGCCAGCAGGTATTCGTGCTGGGCATTGACCAGATCCGGGGCGTAGAGCTCATAGATGAGGCTCCCCTTGGTGACCCTCTGCCCTTCACTCTTGATGGCGAGTGTGCGGATCCAGCCCGCCATGCGGGCGTTGACCGCCTCCAGCCTGTCTTCGTCATAACCGACGTAACCCACGGTCTCGATCTGCTGGTGGATGGGCAGCCTCTCTACCTTGGCCAACCGCACTCCCAGGTTCTGCTGGATCTCGGGGCTGATGGTGATTGTGCCGGGCGAGCCACCCTGTTTCTCCTCATAGACGGGGATGAAGTCCATCCCCATGTTGTCCTTGGCGGGGGCATCGCGCTTGTCGCGGGGATCCATGGGATTGACCCAGTAAAGGGGCGTCTTCTCTTTGGCGGTGGCGCCGTCGGTCGTCTGTTTGGCTACCCAGTAGCCGCCACCGGCGCCAAGGGCGAGCAGCAGGGCGCAGAACAGCAGTTTCAGGCTCATCGCACACCTCCTGTCTGCGGGAGGCGGGCGGTACTTGATTCGACGCAGCGCTTGGCACTGTGTCCGGGAATGCGGGCAGATGACATCATGTGTCTTTTCTTCTCTCAGGCCGCCGGGCTGTCGTTATCACGGCAGCACACACGGGCAGGGCGGCAAACGGGGCGCAGCTGACGAGTCAGCGGACGCACGGCTCCCTGTAGTGACTGGCCAGGCCAGTCGTGACAGGGTCAGGCAAGGGCGTGCGCAGGCGACAAGATGAGCCTTGCCGCGAGCACGCGAGAGAAGCGCTTTTTAATGGCGCAGCACCGACAGCATCAGATGTCGGCGGGGCCAGGAGGGAGGGTGAGTACCGCGAGATCGCAGGAAGGGATCCCGCAGCCAGTGATCGAACTGATGGCTGGAGACCCCCAAATGGGGCAGCAACAACAAAGGGAGAACAAGCAGGGTCAGCAGCGCGGCCAGCAGTGGCAGGCCGGCACCGGTTGGCGAGGTGAGGCCGCCGTGCATCTGGCACTCCCCCGGGCTCATGGCATTGCCCTGAGCGCCATCATCGGATGCCATTGTGTGGCAGGCGAGCCCCGGCATGGCGGTCGCACTCATGGTTGCAGTATCGCTGCCGGTCGCCATGGCGGGGGAGATGAGATCGGCCCCGTGCCAGCTGATGCAGAGGGTGAGATTGCAGACGAGCATGAGCGCCAGCAACAGCCGGGCAATACGCTCAGTGGGCAATCTCGATGACAGCATGGACACGTCCTGATGATGATTGGGGCCACTGTAAACCTTACCTTGAGAGTAAGGTCAAGGTGAGTACCAGCCAATCAGCGCGGTTGTGATCCCGCCTGCGCTTTGCCTGAGGTGCGTGGATGGGGGACGTAGATGGAAGAGCAAGGAAGGGTGGCACATGAGCCGCGTATGCATAAAAAAGCCCCCGCATCGGCGGGGGCTTGTGTCACAGTTTCTGCTGAGGCGCTGGGGCGCCGGGTCGTTCCGATCGCTTCATGATGAGGCGGAAGAAGAGCGGGATGAAGAAGATGGCGATGAAGGTGGCCGCCAGCATGCCGCCGATCACCGGCCAGCCGAGGGCATGGCGGCTCGCCGCGCCGGCGCCGCTGGAGGTGACCAGCGGCACACAACCGAGGATGAAGGCGAGCGACGTCATGACGATGGGGCGAAAACGCAGGCGCGCCGCCTCCAGTGCCGACTCGATGAGGCTCATTCCCTCCTCGTGCTTCATCACAGCGAACTCCACGATCAGGATGGCGTTCTTGGCCGCCAGCCCGACCAGCGTCACCAGCCCTATCTGGAAGTAGACGTTGTTGGTGAGCCCCACCAGCCAGGTCGCCAGCAGGGCGCCGAACAGGGCGAATGGCACTGCCGTGATCACCGCAAACGGCAGGCTCCAGCGTTCGTACTGGGCGGCCAGGATGAGGAAGATCATCACGATACCGAAGCCGAAGGCGGTGCCGGCGCTGCCTGCGGCCGCCTTCTCCTGATAGGCAGACCCAGTCCACTCCAGCTTGGCGTCGTTGCCGAGCGACTCGTTGGCCACGGCCTCCAGTGCGGCAATGGCCTGACCCGAGCTGTAGCCGGGGGCGGGCTGGGCCATGATCTTGGCCGCCTGGAAGATGTTGAAACGCTCCACCAGTTCGGGGCCTGTGGCATCGCGTACCGTCACCAGGCTGCTGAGCGGTATCATCTCCCCCTTGTCGGAGCGCACATAGACGTTGCGGATGTCGCTCTTCTTGGCGCGGTAGTCTGCCTCGGACTGCAATTGCACCCGGTAGGTACGACCGAACTGGTTGAAGTCGTTGACATAGACCTGACCGAAGGTGGCCTGCATGGTGTCAAACACCGCATTGATGGGCAGCCCCAGCGCCTTGGCCTTCTCGCGATCCAGATCGAGATAGACCTGGGGCACGTTGGCGCGATAGGTGGAGGTGACGCTGGCGAACTCGGGGCGCTCTTTGGCCGCTTCCAGGAAGCGCTGCACCTCGGCCGAGAAGGCCTGGGCGTTGCCGGTGCTGCGGTTTTGCAGATAGGCCTCCAGCCCGCCTGTGGTGGACATGCCGGTGATGGGCGGCGGGTTGAAGGAGGCGACGAAGCCATCCGCCAGCCCCATCAGGCTCATGCCCTGGAAGGTCTTGGCCAGGGAGAAGGAGTCCTGCCCCGTGCCCTGGCGCTCGCTCCAGTCCTTGAGGGTGATGAAGCTGATGCCGCTGTTGCTGATGATGGCGTTGGAGAGGATGTCAAAGCCCGAGAAGGTGATGACGTCCTTGACGTTGGGGTTGGCCATCGCCATCCGGTCGAAGTCGTTCGCCACCGCCTGGGTACGGGTGAGGGAGGCCGCATCCGGCAGCATGACGGCGGAGAGCAGGTAGCCCTGATCTTCGTTCGGTACCAGCTCACCGGGCACCTTCAGCAGCAGGCCGTAGATGGAGACCAGGATGAAGGCGATGATGGTGAACGCCACTCCGACCCGACGGTTGAGGAAGGCGACCCCGCGCACGTAGCGACGGGTCAGGCCATCGAAGGCGTTGTTGAACCAGACGAAGAAGCGGGCCGGTTTGTGGTGCCCCTCCTTGAGCAGCACGGCGCACAGGGCAGGGGAGAGGGTCAGCGCCACCAGGCCTGAGATGGCCACCGACACCGCGACCGTGATGGCGAACTGCTTGTACATGACTCCCGTCATGCCGCCCATGAAGGCGACCGGCAGGAACACGGCGCACAGCACCAGCACGATGGCGATGACAGGGCCGGATACCTCCTGCATGGCGAGGATGGCGGCCTCCTTGGGCGAGCACTTCTTCTCCTGCATGATCCGCTCGACGTTCTCCAGCACTACGATGGCGTCATCCACCACGATACCGATGGCGAGCACCATGCCGAACAGGGTCAGCAGGTTGATGGAGAAGCCCAGCACCAGCATGCCGGCGAAGGTGCCGATCAGTGATACCGGCACCGCGATGCAGGGGATCAGGGTGGCGCGGAAGTTCTGCAGGAACAGGTAGACCACCACGAACACCAGCAGGATCGCCTCGAACAGGGTGTGTACCACCTCCTCGATGGAGATCTTCACGAACTCTGTGGTGTCGTAGGGGATCTGGTACTCGACGTCCTGCGGGAAGCGCTCCTTGAGGCGCAGCATGGTGGCATGCACCTGATCGGCCACCGCCACGGCGTTGGCGCCCGGTTGCAGGTAGGTGGCAATACCGATGGCGGGTTTGCCGTTGGCCTTGGCCAGCAGGTCGTAATCCTTGCCGCCCAGCTCGACCCGGGCCACGTCCTTGACCCGAATTTTCGAGCCGTCCGGCATGGAACGGATGATGATGTTCTGGAACTCTTTCACATCCTCGAGGCGCCCCTTGGTCTGCACCGTGTAGGTGAAGTCGATGGGGGCCGTGGTGGGCTGTGCGCCTATCTTGCCGGCCGCAAACTGGGTGTTCTGCTCGCGGATGGCGCCTATCACGTCGCTCGGAGTGAGTTCGAGCTGGGCCAGCCGGTCCGGCCTGAGCCAGATGCGCATGGCGTAGTCGGTGCCGCCGAACAGGGTAGTGTCGCCGACCCCGGGAATCCGCTTGAGCTCGTCGATGATGTTGAGCAGGGCGTAGTTCGACAGATAGGTGGTGTCAAAGGTGCCGCCCGGGGATTGCAGGGTGACCACCTGCAGGATGGAGGTCGATTTCTTCTTGACCGTCACCCCCTGCTTCTTGACCTCTTCCGGCAGCTGGGCCATGGCGGCCGAGACCCGGTTGTTGACGTTGATGGTGGCCTGATCCGGATCGGTACCGATCTCGAAATAGATGTTGAGGTTCATCTGGCCGTTGGAGGCCGAACCGGACTGCATGTAGAGCATCCGCTCCACGCCGTTGATCTGCTGCTCCAGTGGTGCGGCCACCGTCTGGGAGATCACCTCGGGGGTTGCACCCGGGTAGAAGGCGGTCACCGACACCACGGGCGGCGTTATCTGCGGATACTGCTCTATGGGCAGGGATCGCATCGCCGCCAATCCAGCCAGCACTATGATGATGGAGATCACGCTGGCGAAGATGGGACGTTCGATGAAGAACTTGGAAAACATACGAACTCCTTACTTGGCCGCGGCCTGGCTGACCATATTGGCGCTGATGGCCTTCATCTCGGC
Organism: Aeromonas piscicola; assembly: GCF_000820005.1. Lineage (GTDB taxonomy): Bacteria > Pseudomonadota > Gammaproteobacteria > Enterobacterales > Aeromonadaceae > Aeromonas > Aeromonas piscicola. The sequence continues at coordinate 163,329 of NZ_CDBL01000071.1, forward strand.
GGCCGAAACCGGCTTGACCACGGAACCAGGACGGGCCTTCATCAACCCCTCGACTATGTAGCGTTCGCCGGGCGCAAGTCCGCTGTCGATCAGCACGCCGCTGTCGACCACGGAACCCAGCTTGACCGGCCGTGGCACCACCTTGTTGTCGGCATCCACCACCATCACCATGCGGTCGGCCTGGGACTGGACTATGGCCCGCGGCGGCACCAGGATGGCGTTCTTGCGCAGCCCCAGATCGATGGTCATGCGCACGAACTGGCCGGGCAGCAGGGCGCCTTTCTTGTTGTCGAAGATGGCGCGGGCACGGATGGTGCCGGTCTGGGGATCGACCCGGCTGTCGGAGAAGTTGAGCTTGCCCGCTTCCGGGTAGAGGGAGCCATCGGAGAGGCGGATATGGGTGCGCCAGGTGGTGGCATCCTTGGCCTCAATCAATCCCTTTTTCACCGAGTTCTCGAAGTTGAGACGATCTTGCTCCGAGTAGGAGAAGTTGACGTAGAGCGGGTCGAACTGGGTGATGGTGGTGAGCAGGCCATTTTCGCCGCTGGTAGAGATCAGGCTGCCTTCGGATTGGGAGCTCTTGCTCGCCATGCCGTTGATGGGGGCCGTGACCTGGGTGTAGCTGAGGTTGAGATCTGCCTCCTTCACCTTGGCCTGGGCCGCCTGATGGCTGGCGACGGCGGCCTCGTAGTTGGCTATGGTGTCGTCATAGTCCTTGCGGCTCACCACCTGGCGTTTGAACAGGGGGATGATGCGATCCCGATCGGCACGGGCCTTGTTGAGACGGGCCTGCTCCTGGGCAAGTGTGCCTCTGGATTGCTCCAGCGCCACCTTGTAGGGCTCGGGGTCGATCAGGAACAGCTCCTGGCCGGCGCTGACCGGCTGACCTTCCACATAGGTGCGCTTGAGCAGTATGCCGCTGACCCGGGAGCGTACATCGATTTCGCGAAAACCGGCGGTTTCACCCACCATCTCGGCGGTCAGGGGCACATCGGTCAGCTTGACCTCGGCCACCACCACGGGCACGGGAGGCAGCGCCTGGGCACCGGCGGTCGATTCGTCGCCACAGGCGGTCAACAGGCCGGCCAGTGCAAGGGCAATACCACAACGCTTGAACCTGGCTTCCCTGACGTTTTGCACCTTCATCATCACACTCCTGTTGGATGGACAGCGATCGCCGTGCACACCTTTCTTCTGAACTGACATCATCAACAGCATGGTTACAAATTCAACTCATTGGATTACTGACAATTTTTCATGATAGAGCACGAATATTGAACCCAAGCTGCTCGGGGATGGAAGTTATCAGTGCCAATGGCGGCAGAGAGACGAGCCAGCGACAAATTGTGTCCCGGCGGCAGACGCACTCACTATAAGCGTTGTGCGCGGCGCGGGTGGTCTGGTGGGCATTATAAGAAGGAAAAGGGCGGGGAAGTGGGGGCCGGGTCACAGTGGGGGCGTCAAACGTCCCCACTGTGTGTTGTCATCAGGCGAAGCAGGCCCAGATGGGGGCGTGGTCTGAGGGTTTCTCGATGCCGCGCAGCTCGTAGTCGATGCCGGTCTCGGTCACAGCGTCCTTGAGGGCGTTGGAGGCCATGATGAGGTCGATGCGCAGGCCGCGATTCTCGTCAAAGCCCTTGGAACGGTAGTCAAACCAGGAGAAACGCTCGCACTCGGTGGGGTTGGCGGCGCGGAAGGTGTCGGTCAGGCCGAACCCTTTCAGCCGTTCCATCCATTCCCGCTCGATGGGCAGGAAGGAGCACTTGCCATCCCGCAGCCAGCGCTTGCGGTTCGCCTCGCCGATGCCGATGTCGAGATCGGTGGGAGAGATGTTCACATCGCCGATCAGCACCAGTTGATCGTCCGGGGTGTGGTGGGTCTCCAGATAGTGCTGCAGATCCTCGTAGAACTTCTGCTTGGCCGGGAACTTGGTCTCGTGATCCTGGCTCTCGCCCTGGGGGAAGTAGCCGTTCATCACCTTGATGAGGGAGCCATCTTCACGCTTGAAGGTGGCCATGATCATGCGGCGCTGGGCATCTTCCGGATCCGTGGGGAAGCCTTTTTGCACCTCGACCGGTTTCTGCTTGCTCATGATGGCCACCCCGTAGTGGGCCTTCTGGCCGTGGAATTCCACGTGATAGCCCATGGCCTCCACATCCGCCAGCGGGAAGGCCTCATCGTGCACCTTGATCTCCTGCAGGCCGATCACATCCGGCTGGTGTTTGTCGATGATGGCTTGCAGCTGATGAAGACGGGCGCGCAGGCCATTGATATTGAAAGAGATGATCTTCATGTTCGGGATGCTCATGTCATTTTTATAAGTCGCTATTGGACTAGTAATCGGCGGTGGATGCAAGTTCCCGGAGGGGGCTCGGCACAGCTCCTCTGCCGGTTATAGGGCTTTCGGTAACCTGTTCACGATCTGTCGCGAGAGGCTGTCAGCAAGGTGAAGCGCAGCGCAGGAACCGGAGCGTATAGATATACGTGAGGATTCCGAGCTGCACATGAGCCTTGATCACAGCCTCGCAGCAAGATCGTGGGCAGGTTGTCAGCGGGTCATCTTCTTGACAAACACCACCACAAACAGCGCCAGCGTGAAGCTGCCGGTGAAGGCCTCGAAGGCGGCGAAGAGCCGTGACAGGCCTATGGGGGTGAAGTCCCCGTAACCCAGGGTGGTGAAGGTCACCACGCTGTAATAGAGGCACTCGAGCAGGAAGATGGCGTTCTGCTCCAGGGGGGCGTCTGGCCGGTAGATGAGGTGGTTGCCGTTGAAGCTGAGGCCAAAGAAGAAGTAGAAGATGCTGCAGATGAAAATGAGCAGCAGAGAGAAGAGCACCACCCGCATGGGCGCCTCGCCATAGCCGCAGAAGAGATCGACGATCCAGGAAGTGAAGCGCTGGGTCGACCAGAGCGGCAACTGCAGCCGGCGCATGGTGAGCTCCTGCTGTATGTAGCGGCCGGACATGGTGAAGATGCCCTGGGCCTCCGAGGCCTTGCGCAGATCCCGGTAGGTCTCCTCGGCCTCTTTCAGCCAGATGCGGGCCTGCACGGGATCGCGCTCCTTGCGGCCGCGCCGCTCCTGCATCAGCCGTTTGCCGGTGTTGAGGTTGTCGAGCCGGGTGTTGTGCCAGCGGATGCCGAGCAGGTTGACGTCGTCAAGCTCGGCGCAGTGCAGGTTGGCGTCGCTGAGATCCGCCTTCATCAGGCTGCCGCCCTTGATGCGGATGCCATAGAGGTGAGCTCCCTGCAGGTTGGCGCGATAGAAGTTGCACTGTTCCAGCAAGAAGCCCTGCGGGGCACCTTTCTTCACCAGGTTGAGGCCGGCCAGGTTGGCGCGGGCCAGTTGCAGGCCGTGGCACAGACCACCTTGCTGGATGTAGTGCTCCAGCTCGCGAGCGGTATGGGGACTCTGATGATCGGCGTGGGGATAGTGCCAGCGGCACAGTTCATGCTCCCCTGCCTCCTCGCTGCAGTGGCGCCCGTCCGCCACCAGATATCGACACATGGCCATCGTCTGTTTCCTCCCCTCGCCGAGTCTGTATCAGCATAGGCGAGCGGGCCGTGGCCGGGGTCAACTGAGCTGGGTAAACTCCTGACGCAGTTTGCGAAAACGATCCTGCTGTGCCGGGTTCAGGGGGATGCCGTCCAGCACCTCCAGCGTCTCCTTGCACTCGGCGCCAAACTCCGGGCTCTTGCGGTTTTTCTGCATCAGTTGCAGCAGCACCTGGATCTTGTTGAGGGCGGCACCGGTATTGGCGGGGGCCCGGCGCAGCGCCTCGCGAAAGTGGCCCAGGGCCTGCTCCAGCTCGCCGCTCTGGTAGGCCTTGATGCCCAGTTCGTTGAGCTGCTGGTAACGCTGGCGGCGCTCGAGCACCGTCTTGTCGTCGCGGGTGGCCTGGATGCAGGTGGTGAGCAGCCGGTCTTCATCCTCCGCCAGCAGCGCCTGCAGCGTCTCGGCATATTCGAATTCGCCGAGCTGGTAGAGGGCGAGTATGGTCTCGCCCAGCAGGCTGGGGGGCATGGTGCCCGGCTGATCGAGCCAGTTCTGGTTGGCGCGATAGAGCATCTTCTTGCCCTTGAGCAGCTCGCCCAGGGCGATCTGCACCCGGGCCTGGCAGATCTGCTCGAACACCGGGTAGTTGAACTCCGACATCATCAGCGAATCGCGAATGCGCGACAGCGCCGAGTTCACCTGCTTTTGCAGGTTGGCGATGTGGTAGATGTCGTTGCTGTTGAGGGCGTACAGGGTCAGCGCCTGGATATAGGCCCCCAGATAGTGGGGAGTGCGATGGATGGAGTTGCGCGACAAGTCGATGAGCGACAGCAGCACGTCCTTGGCCTGGGCGTAGTCGTGGCGCAGCAGGCACACCTCCGCCAACCGGCGGGAGAGCTGTACCGACTGGGGGGAGATGTCCACAGCCCGTCTTAGTTCTTGCTGGGCCTGCTCGTCATTGCCGAGCGCCAGCTGGGATTCCGCCAGCCAGAGGTGGGCCTCCACCATCAGCGGGGTGTTCTTGAGGGTCGCCTGCAGGTGGCTCACCGCCTCCTCATTAAGTCCGAGCGTATGGCACGCCTTGCCCAGGGTCAGCCGGGCCCAGCTGTTCTCCTGGCCGGCCAGCAGCTGGCGCATCAGGCTGCGCGCCTCCTTGGCCTGCCCCAGCTTGAGCTGGGTATCGGCCTGCAGGCAGCGGCAGAAGTTGGCAAAGCGCGGCACCGCATCGGCCCGTTCGGCACAAGCGGCCAGCAGGGTGGGCAGATCGTCCTGGGCGAGGGCGCTGAACACGCTCTCCAGCGCCAGGCGGCGGGCGAGGGCGCGTTTGAGGCGAAACGAGAACTGCTCCTGGGAGAAGGGCTTCATCAGGTATTCGTCGGGCTCGGCCTCCAGCGCGCTCAACACCATGGCACGGGAGCTGTCGCCGCTCACCATGATCACCACGCTCTGGGGGGGGATGAGCTTCTGATCCCGCAGGCTCTCCAGCAGCTGGCGGCCGTTCTCGCCGACCCCCAGTTCGTAATCGAGCAGGTAGATGTCAAAGGTCTCTTTCTGGCAGCGCCGTCTGGCCTCCTCGGCCGAGTTGACATAGGTGATGCGATTGATGCCGATGTTGATCAGCATCGCCTTCATCATCACCTGAAAGGATCGCTGTTCGTTGACCAGCAGGATGCGCTTGGGCTTGGGCGGGGCTTTTTTTTCTGGCTCGGGTTCCGGTGTCTGCATCTGTCTGGGTCAGGGCGCTACGGGCGGATAACAGAAGTGTGCCACCAAAGCGCGCAGACAGGCAATTGAACATGGGGTGGGTACCCTGTTTTTCGGCAAAGCCCCGTTATTCATGGCTTTTTCTGCACCAGATAGGGGGCAAATTGCGAGCTGTAGTCGGCCCGAAAGCCCTGCTCCGTCTTGATGATGAGGTAGACCGCCAACTGATGTGCCTTGGCGAAGGCCATGGCCTGCTCTGGCCCCATCACCATGAGCGCCGTGTCGAGGGCGTCGGCTTCCAGTGCGGTCGGGGTGATCACGCTGGCGGAGACCAGTTTGTGGGTCACAGGCGCACCCGTGGCGGGATCTATGATGTGGGAGTAGCGCTGGCCATCGAGCTCGTAATAGTTGCGATAGCTGCCGGCGGTACTGAGCGCCATGCCGTTCGGGCTCACCACATCGGAGAAGGCCCCCGGTTGATCGGAAGGCTCGACGATGGCCACCCGCCAGGGGTTGCCCTTGCCGTTGTTGCCCTTGCTGCGCACGGCGCCGGCCACCTCGATCAGATAATTGTGTACCCCCTTGCTCTCGAGCAGGCTGGCGATCTCGTCCGAGGCTGCGCCCTCACCCAGGGTAGAGAGATCGAGATAGAGCGCCGGGATTGTCTTGCCGAGCAGGAAGTGATCCCCCTCTGGCGTCAGGCTCAGCTTGTCTATGCCCACCCTGAGGCGGGCTGCGGCAATTTGCCCGGCATCTGGCCGCTTGATCGGGCGCTTGTCCGGGCCGAATCCCCACAGGTTGACCAGCGGCCCCACTGTAACGTCCAGCTTGCCCTGGGTGAGGTGCCCGGCATCCATGCCCTGCTGCACTATCCTGGCCATGGCCGCCGGAATGACAGTGGGCTGCTTGCCCGTGCTCTGATTGAAGCGGGAGATGAGGGAATTCGGATCGTAGGTGGAGATCTCGTGGTTCATCCGCGCCAGCAGGGAATCGACCTCTTGTTGCAGCGCGGGCTCGCCCCCCGGGAAGGGATCGCTCACCGTCACCACATAATAGGTACCCATTGTCTTGCCCTGAATGCGGGTCTGGGTCGGCGCAGGCTGGCAGGCGGTCAGCGCCAGCACCAGGGTCAGCAAGAGGCCGCGCAGGGCCAATACCGGGGGAAACGACATAAGCAATATCTCTATCTTGAACAGGGCTTTGTGCCATGGGCCGCCAGCTTAGCCAAGCGGCTGGCGGCTGGCGAGTGGCCGTGTGGAAAATGGCGGGAGAAAATTAAACAGGGGTGGGCCGGGATAGGGGGCGGTGCGTATCCATTCAGGCTCAGCGTCTGTTGTGAATAAGGTCAATCGGGTGACCTGACCCGCAGCTTTGCGCTAAAGCCATAGCCGATTGACAACATTTGAGTAGAATAAGGTCGATTTTGACAGCATCTTTGCCAGTCCGGGCGCTAGCCTGCAGGCAATCGTGTTGCCATCTATTGCCAATCAAAGGAGAGGATGATGAAAAAGGCGATTACCCTGCTGTTTCTGAGTACCCTGGCGGCCCCGGCTCTGGCCGATGAGTGCGCGTTGGTCATCGAAGGCAATGATGCCATGCAGTACAACCTCAAAGAGATGAGCGTACCTGCTACCTGCAAAGAGGTGACAGTGACCCTCAATCACACCGGCAAGATGCCGGTGACCGCCATGGGCCACAACTGGGCGCTGGCGAATACCGCCGACTATCAGGCCGTGGCCACCGCAGGCATGAGTGCCGGTGCCGACAACAACTACCTGCCCAAGGATGATCCGCGCGTGCTGGCCCACACCAAGCTGGTGGGCGGTGGCGAGAGCACCAGCGTCACCTTCAAGACCGACGGCCTGGCCGGTAAAGACCTCACCTTCTTCTGCTCCTTCCCCGGCCACTTCGCCATGATGAAGGGCACCTTCAAGATCGGTTAAGCCGCTTGTCCGGGTGGTCATGAAGGAAAAAAGCCGGGCTGTCCCGGCTTTTTTCATGATGCGCACCTTGTGCCGATCGCGCGGTGCAGAGGACCCAAGCGATTGAATGAATGGTTCATTTCGTGATCTGGCGAGGCGTGGCTGCGCCCTGGACGGGATAGAATAGGCCGCAAGCGGGGCTTGTCGCCCCAGACTCAGAATGGATGTGGGTAATGAGAGCAGTCAAATGGGTGGTCAGCTGTTGCCTGATGCTGGTGTGCGCCCTGGCGCTGGCGGCAGAGCCCCCGGTCAAGAAGAGCCGCAACGGCATCTGCCATCCCCAGGGCGGCACCTACTACAGCCGCACCAAGCATTATGTTCCCTACGACACCATGCAGGCCTGTCTCGACAGCGGGGGCCGCGCCCCCAAACGTTGAGCCCGACACCTGGGCCTGCGCGGGCCTCTTCCTTATCGGGTTTGCAGGGTAAAGAAGGCGATGGCCGTCTTCTTCTGGCACTCCAGCCTTATGCTCTCCTCGCCGTTGACCACCAGGGTCTCGTTGATCGCCAAGGCCTGATCCTGCACCGTGAGCTGACCGCTCAGCAGGTGGCAGAGGTAGGTCTTGTCCACCTCCAGGGTGAGGGTGAGCGGGAAGGGCAGATTCAGCACTCGCACGTTGGCGCTGATGCGCGAGGGATCATAAATGAGCCCCAGGTCCGTCACCTCTTTTTTCAGCAGCTCGCAGTGGGTCTCGTCATCTCCGCTGAAGTGGGCCGCCTCGAAGGTGGCATAGGGGTGGCCGTTGAGCACGAAGCCGGCGCCGCTGATGGGCAGCAGGATGCGCTGATAGCCGGGAAATTTGGAGAAGGGGCCAGCGGCCTTGATGGGGGCCGAACTCAGCCGGTAGTCAAAGTCGAGCTTGTCCAGAGTGGCGCCGCTGGGAGCGATGAGGATCTGGGCAGTGGTGCCCTGCTTGTTCTTCCAGGGCATCTTCAGCTGGTCAGACTCTTTAATCAGGGTGATCACTATGGCGCCTCGGCAGTGGGGTGAGATAAGTGGGCAATGAGGCCAAGTGATACCATCCCCCAGGCCGGCTCACAAGGCAGCGGCGGTTTGCTTTCGTCCGGTTGGCCACTATTTAGGCGCATTGGTCTGTCTGCCACCCGGCCTGCTCAAAATACCGTCATTCGACGGGGCCGGGTCGGGTGAAACCCTCAGGCTGTGATCCCTGCGCTGTTAAACGGGCGGGAGGCCGCTACACTGGCAACTCTCTTGTTGTCTGGAGGCCCCATGGCCCACAAAATCATTCTGGATACGGATCCCGGTATCGACGACGCCATGGCAATACTGTTTGCCGAGGCGCACCCTGCCATCGAGCTGCTCGCCATCACCACAGTGTTTGGCAATGCCACCATAGACAACGGCACCCGCAACGCGCTCTGGCTCAAGCAGAAATATGGCATGAAGGCGGACGTGGCCCAGGGCGCCGTGGCCCCGCTGCGCCGCGAGCCGGTGGGGCCGACCACGGTCGTGCACGGCCTGAGCGGGCTGGGGGACATGGAGGCGGGGGAGGTGACCATCACGGCGGATCCCAGACCCGCCTGGCAATATATCGTCGAGGCGGTGAAGGCCGCGCCTGGCGAGATCACCCTGGTCACCATAGGGCCGCTCACCAACCTGGCGCTGGCACTGCAGGAGGCGCCCGAGATCACCACCCTGGTGAAGCAGGTGGTGGTGATGGGGGGCGCCTTTGGCGTCAACGGCCATCGCGGCAACGTGACCCCCTATGCCGAGGCCAATATTCACGACGACCCCGACGCCGCCGACCGGGTGTTTACCGCCGACTGGCCCGTGGTGATCATAGGGCTGGACGTGACCCAGCAGAGCTTCTTCAGCAGCGCCTATCTGGATGCGCTGCGCGATGACGCGGGCGAGCCGGGCCGCTTCCTGTGGGATGTGAGCCGCTTCTACCTGCGCTTTTACTCGGAGCGCATCGGCCTGGATGGCTGCCACGTGCACGATCCCTCCGCCATCGCCTATGTGATAGATCCGACCCTGTTCACCCTGCGGGAAGGGCCGGTGCGGGTCATCAACGAGGGCCCAGCCATCGGCCATACCCTGCAAAAATTCGATGGCAAGTCCCATCCCCACGACGGCTGGGTCGACTATCGTGCCCAGCAGGTCGGGGTGGCGGTGCGGGATCAGGCGCTGCTGGCGCTCTATCGCGAGACGCTGGTGGCCTGGGGCAAGGATTGCTGAGTTGCGCTTGGATAGTGCTCAGATGACGCGCGGCTGTGATCCCCGCCAAACAATCGGGCTCAATGGCGGCTTATACTGGCAGCTATGGCCCGGTCGGGAGGGAACAAGATGGCCCTGACTGGCGTGCGGATATCGAGTGGTTAGGAGGGAAATAGATGGCCTGGTTATCCTTGTTGGTGGCGGTTGCTCTGATCTGGTGGTTGATGAAGCTGGGGCGGGGCGCCCTGTTCGAGATCCGGCTTGCGCCGGGCAAGCTGGTGGTCAAGCGGGGCAAGGTGTCTCCCGCGTTCATTGAGCATGCCAAGCAGATATTGCGCCATGAGACGGTGCGGGGCCGCATTCTGGGTCAGCGTGACGGAGACGGCGTCAAGCTGGTCTTCTCCCGCTCCATCCCCGAGCCGGTGGCCCAGCGTTTTCGCAATGTCTTCCCCTATGCCGATTACCGCCAGCCAGCGGCGCCTCAGCCGGGGTCAAAACCGCGCAAGGGGTGATCCCCAGCCTTGCAGTTCACCAATAGCAAACGGGCCTCCAGTGGAGGCCCGTTTTTATGGTGCTGCGCGATGCAATGGTGCTGCACTGGCGCCGGAGTTTTACTCCTTGCCGTGCAGCTCGCGCTGCGCCTTGACGGTTGCCGGTTTGATGGCCACCCCTTCATTACCCCAGGAGGCGCGCAATGTGTTGACCAGCCCGGCCACCTGCTCGTCGTTGAGGGTCCAGCCATAACCCGGCATGTGGTAGCCGATATGACCCTGGGTAATGGGGGTCTCGGCGCCGTATAGCAGCACGTTGAGCAGGCTGGCAGGATCGTCGGCCAGCACTGTCTGGTTGCCCACCAGCGATGGAATCACCCCATCATTGCCCTGACCGTTGACCCCGTGGCAGGTGGAGCAGTACATGGCATAGTCCGCCTTGCCGCCCGCGTTGGCGTAGGCCCGGTTGCCTGGGGCTGGCGGCGTATGGTCCCCGATCTCGGTGAGATAGGTGGCTATGCTGGCCAGATCTGTGTCGCTGAAGTACTGGCTGCTGTGAGTGATCACTTCCGCCATGGGGCCAGAGACTGCCTGATGCTGGCTGCGACCGGTTTTCAGCAGATCGATCAGCGCCTGTTTGTCGTAGCGGGTGCCGCGAATGTTGGGGGCATACCAGCCATCCAGGGTGGCGCCGCTCAGATAGAGGGGATCTGCCTCGGTCAGCGCCTTCTCCTGCATGCCGAGTCCGCGTGGGGTGTGGCAGCTGCCGCAGTGACCGGCGCCCTGCACCAGATAGGCGCCGCGGTTCCACTGTTCGCTCTTGCCCGCCACCGGGGTGAAGCGACTGTCGTCGTGATACACCCAGTTCCAGCCCATCAGCGGCCAGCGCATGTTGAGCGGCCAGGGGATATCGCTCTCCTTGTTGGCGATGGCCAGCGGCTGCACCTCCTTCATCAGATGGTGGTAGAGATCTTCGAGATCTGTATCGCTCATCTTGGCGTAGGCGGTGTAGGGCATGGCCGGGTAGAGCTGGTGACCATCACGGGCCACCCCTTCGCGCATCACCTTGATGAACTCCGGCAGGCTGTAGTTGCCGATGCCGTGGGTCTTGTCGGGAGTAATGTTGGTGGCAAACACGGTGCCGATGGGGGTTGGAAAGCCTTTGCCGCCCGCCAGCGGCTGGCTGGTTTCGCTGGTGTGACAGGCGGTGCAATCCCCCAGTTTGGCAACATATTCCCCCGCCGACATGGCGGGCGCAGCCTGTGCAGCCAGGGTGGGCAGGGCCAGCAGCAGGGCGCTGGCGGTCAGTGACAGGGCGCGAATCATTGGGCACCTCCCTTCTGTATGGCGACCAGCTCGTTGACCGCGCGCCAGGCCTGATCGATGGCGGAGTGGGCATAGGGGCTCCAGTCCGAGTCGGAGTTGGCTATGGTGATGTTGCCGATGGGCTGGCGACCCAGTTCAATCCATTTTTCACACTGCGCCTCGTCATCGAACAGGGTGTTGGTGATATAGGAGTAGCCGTGGGACCAGCGGTTGACCGTGATGGCGAGGATATCCTGCTCATGGTTGAAACCGGCGCTGCCCAGCATTCCCTGCAGCTGTTCGCGGATCATCTGCTCATGCTGCTCGAACGGCATGCCGAGGATCATGGCGCGCCCCTTGCGGGACTGCTCGCGGGACGAGAGACCGCTGCCCGGCAGGGTCGGCACATAGACCATGTGCAGGCACATGGGCTGATCCGGGCTCTTGGGATGTTCGTAGCCGCCGAGGTTGACCGGGTAGTCCAGCTTGACCCGGCTGTAGGGGGCTGCCGGGGAATAGACCTCGTGCACCCCCAGCTTGACGAAGGCGTGCCAGTTCTTGATCACCACCTTGGTGTAGACCAGCGGCGCCTTGGCATTCTGGCGCAGCGCCTCCTTCTGGGGCTCCGGCAGCTCGGGCACCATGTAGGGGATCATCATGTTGTAGCCGGCCATGACTGACTGCTTGGCCCGTACCCGATGCAGTTTCCCCTCTTTGATATAGGTAACATCCACCGCCAGCTTGCCGTCGGCGAGGCGCACGTTCTTCGCCTGCAACGCCGTGCTGCCAAGGCGCAGTTGCACCTTGTGCTCCGGCAGGTCGAGCTTGCCGTAGTCAAACTTGGCCAGCACCACATCCTGCATGGTGTGGCCGGGGGCCACCTGGGGAATGAGCTTGCGCACCATCAAGCGGGTCAGGCCGGCGTTGCCATCCGGGAAGTGGAAGATGTAGGGATCGTCCAGCTCCGCCTGCTCCTCGGCATCGAGGGGAGTGAGATCCAGCCCATCGAAGCCCGGCAGGGCACAGAGACGAGCATCTGCACAGGCGGTGGCGTCTATGCCGACCGCCTGGAAGTCGTTGGTGCGCTGCTGGAAGTAAGTGATCGCCCGTTCGCTGAGCCCCACCTTGTCGCGCAGGAAGGTGGTGTAGCTGTTGCGGGTGACCCACTCGTCCTGCTGCTCGCGGGTCATGCCACTCAGGTAGTCGATCTTCGATTCGTGCAGGGCAAGCAGGGCGGCACGGTCGCTCTCGTTGAGCGGGAAGTCACCGATAAACTCCGCCAGCGGTCGGCCGTTCAAGCGATCGCGGGGGATGTCGTCGGCCACGTTGTGGCCCGGATCACCGCTCACCACCTTGTTGACGCCAAAGTGCTGCTCGTCGAAATAGACGCCGCGGCTCAGCCCCAGATCGGGATAGAAGGTCTGCTGGAAGCCCTTGGCCAGCTCGTCGATATTGACCTCAAGCGCCTTGAGCAGCCCGAGCGCGATGGGGCTGTAGACGGAGCGCGGCGATTGCAGGGATTCACTGCCGCCGTAGCCCAGTCGCAGGCCATCGGGGGTGGTGAACTCGTTGCGCTTGGCGTGGCCGCCAAAATCGTCGTGGTTGTCGAGCAGCAGGATCTTTTTATCCGCCCCCAGCAATTGCTGATAGAAGCAGGCGGCGGCCAGGCCGCTTATCCCGGCACCGACGATCACCAGATCATACTCACCCTCAAGGGGGACATTGGCGAAGTCATACTGCTTGCCGTCGCGGGCTATGCTGTGGGCCGGCTCGAAGGAGCCCGGGTGGTTGCCGCGAAGGCCGGTGAGGGCGGGCGGATAGGCCAGCGTCTTGTCGGCCAATGTGCTGCCGCCTTGCGCTGCTTGCAGCAGATTGATGGGGGCGACACCGGCCGCAATCGCTATGGCTACGCCGTTGAGAAAGTCTCTGCGTGTGATACTCATGGCAATCCCTGTTGTAAAAGAGTCAAATGAGAAATGGGATAGGTTGAATTCGTGACTGGCTTGGTAACGAAGGGGCGCAACCTAACGCCATATCCGGATGGAGTCCATGGCTTTGATAATAACTTATTAAACAAAATGATGAGTCCTGTGATGGTGTAGGCTGGAAGAAATGCATGGAACATGCATCTTTGCGTACAATGGCCCCATCAAATCCATGGAATTAATTATGGTTTAATTTGATTAATTATGGTCCGCATTGAGCTCCATTGGATTATCACCCTGTTCGGTGCTGCCGCCAAAAATAGCGTCTGTATTTTATACAGATAGCAAAAAATGAGGTGATTTAACCATGCCAAATACAAGGACAAATAGCTATCTGTCTATTCAATCAGCAACAATTGGATGAAATAAAGTCAGTGAATGATGAATTCATGATGTGTCGGTATTGATAAATGCCTTGCCGTCAAGGTATTAACATGCTTCACAGGTCAATCCCAAACCGAACACAAGTTCGGGATTAATTTTTCATGTTGTTCACATACCCCCCCGATGCAATAGAATGATGCGTTTTTATTACAACTTTACGCCTTGCGAAGATGAGGAAACGGCATGAGACCTGATGTAAAAAGGGGCTTGGGCGCCTTGCTGTTGCTCGCGACAACCGGCTTGCTCAGTGGTTGCGACATGGCTCTAATGAGCCCCAAAGGGCAGATTGGTCTGGAACAGAAATCACTGATATTAACGGCCATCGGGCTGATGTTAATTGTAGTGATTCCTGTGATTATTATGGCAGTGGCATTCTCTCGTAAATACAGAGCATCCAATACCAATGCCAAATATACCCCGGATTGGTCTCACTCCAACAAGATTGAAGCGGTCGTCTGGACCGTACCCGTCATTATTGTCGCCATCCTGGCGGTCATTACCTGGAAAACATCCCACTCGCTGGATCCTTATAAACCGCTGGAATCGGATGTCAAACCGATCCAGGTCGATGTTATTTCCCTCGACTGGAAGTGGTTGTTCGTCTATCCGGAACTGGGCATCGCCTCGGTCAATGAGCTGGCCTTCCCGGTCAATACCCCGGTCAATTTCCGGGTGACCTCCGACACTGTGATGAACTCCTTCTTCATTCCCCAGCTGGGCGGTCAGATCTACGCCATGGCGGGCATGCAGACCAAGTTGCATCTCATTGCCAACGAGGCGGGCCAATACAAGGGGATCTCCGGCAGTTACAGCGGCGCCGGTTTCTCCGGCATGAAGTTCAAGGCCATCGCCACGCGGGATCAGGCTGACTTCGATGCCTGGGTCGCCAAGGTGAAACAGTCACCCAAGATGCTCGCCACCATGGCCGAGTTCGAGGCCCTGGCCAAGCAGAGCCAGAACAACCCGGTGGAGTATTTCGCCAGTGCCGACCCGGCCCTGTTCGTCAATGTGATCAACAAGTTCATGGGCGACATGAAATCGGGTGAGCACCAGGGCATGGCGCACGAGGGTGCCATGCAGCATGGCGACACCCTGGATCATCAAGCAATGGACCATGACAAGATGACCCATGATGCACAGATGGATCATGCCGGGCATATGGCCATGCCGATGGATGACAAGAGTGTGAAAGCAGGATCCGAGGAATAATTGATGTTTGGAAAATTAACGCTCGACGCTGTCCCGTACCATGAACCCATTATCATGGTCACGATAGCCGCTATCTTATTGGGCGGGCTGGCTATCGCCGGGCTGATCACCTATTTCGGCAAGTGGCAGTATCTGTGGAAAGAGTGGTTCACTTCTGTGGATCACAAGCGTCTCGGTATCATGTATCTTATCCTGGGGATGGTCATGCTGCTGCGTGGCTTTGCCGATGCGGTCATGATGCGTACCCAGCAGGTGATGGCCTCGGCCGGTGGCGAAGGTATATTGCCACCCCACCACTACGACCAGATCTTCACCGCCCACGGCGTCATCATGATCTTCTTTGTGGCCATGCCACTGGTGATCGGCCTGATGAACATAGTGGTGCCGCTGCAGATTGGTGCCCGTGACGTGGCCTTCCCCTTCCTCAACAACCTGAGCTTCTGGTTTACAGCTGCTGCCGTGGTGCTGATCAACGTCTCCCTCGGGGTCGGTGAATTTGCCCAGACCGGCTGGCTGGCCTATCCGCCCTTGTCGGGCAAGGAGTTCAGTCCCGGGGTCGGGGTCGATTACTGGATCTGGAGTCTGCAGATCTCGGGGTTGGGCACCCTGCTGACCGGCGTCAACTTCTTTGCCACCATCATCAGGATGCGTGCCCCCGGCATGACCATGATGCGGCTGCCGGTGTTCACCTGGACCGCGCTGTGCGCCAACATTTTGATCATCGCCTCCTTCCCGATCCTGACCGTCACCATAGCCCTGCTCACCGCAGACCGTTACCTGGGTACCCATTTCTTTACCAATGACATGGGTGGCAACATGATGATGTACATCAACCTGATCTGGGCCTGGGGTCACCCCGAGGTGTATATCCTGGTGCTGCCGGTGTTCGGGATCTTCTCCGAAGTGGTGGCGACTTTCTGCAAGAAGAAGCTGTTCGGCTACACCTCCCTGGTGTGGGCGACCATTGCCATTACCGTGCTCTCCTTCGTGGTCTGGCTGCACCACTTCTTCACCATGGGATCGGGTGCCAACGTGAATGCCTTCTTCGGCATCACCACCATGATCATCTCCATCCCGACCGGGGTGAAGATCTTCAACTGGCTGTTCACCATGTACCGCGGTCGCATCGAGTTCACCTCGCCCATGCTGTGGACCGTCGGTTTCATCATCACCTTCACCGTGGGTGGCATGACGGGGGTACTGCTGTCGGTACCGGCTGCGAACTTCGTGCTGCACAACAGCCTGTTCCTGATCGCCCACTTCCACAACGTCATCATCGGTGGCGTGGTGTTCGGTTGCTTCGCCGGCATCACCTACTGGTTCCCGAAGGCGTTCGGCTTCAAGCTGGATGACGTCTGGGGCAAGCGTGCCTTCTGGTTCTGGATCACCGGTTTCTTCGTGGCCTTCATGCCGCTCTACGTGCTGGGCTTCATGGGCATGACCCGTCGGGTCAGCCAGAACATAGATCCCGAGTTCCACGGCTGGCTGGTGGTGGCTGCCTGTGGTGCCGGCCTGATTGCCATCGGCGTCCTGTGCCAGGTGATCCAGGTGGTGGTCAGTATTCGTGACCGCGAGAAGAACCGCGATCTGACGGGCGATCCCTGGGGTGGCCGTACCCTGGAGTGGTCGACCTCTTCCCCGCCGCCCTTCTACAACTTCGCCATCGAGCCGAAGATCACCGGTCTGGATGCCTTCTGGGAAGCCAAGCAGGATGGTTCTGCCTATCAGCAACCCAAACATTATGACCCGATCCACATGCCGAAAAACTCCGGTGCCGGTGTCATCATCGCTGCCTTCAGCGTGGTGTTCGGTTTCGCCATGATCTGGCACATCTGGTGGATGGCCATCGCCGGCTTCGTCGGCATGATAGCCACCTGGATCATCCACAGCTTCAATGAGGACGTGGATTACTACGTGCAGGTTGACGAGATCGAGCGGATCGAGCGTCAGCATTTTGAAAATCTCAACAAGGTGGCTTAATTCCATGGCGACTGACGTTCTACATCACACTCACGGCGCCCATGACGATCATGGGCACCATGATGCCGGTGCCACCAAGGTGTTCGGCTTCTGGATCTACCTGATGAGTGACTGCATCCTGTTTGCGACCCTGTTCGCAACCTATGCAGTCCTGGTCAACGGCACCGCCGGTGGCCCGAGCGGCAAGGACATCTTCGAACTGCCGTTCGTGTTCGCTGAAACCATGCTGCTGCTGCTGAGCTCCATCACCTTCGGGTTCGGCATGCTGGCAATGAACAAGAACAAGGTTTCCGCGGTCAATACCTGGCTGCTGGTGACTTTCCTGCTTGGCGCCGGCTTCATCGCTATGGAGATCTACGAGTTCCATCACCTGATCGCCGAAGGCTTCGGCCCGCAGCGCAGCGGTTTCCTCTCCGCCTTCTTCACCCTGGTCGGTACCCACGGGATCCACGTGACCAGTGGCCTGGTCTGGATCATCGTGATGATGGTACTGATCAGCAAGAAGGGGCTGACCGAGCGCAACCGTACTCGCCTGATGTGCCTGAGCCTGTTCTGGCACTTCCTGGACGTGGTGTGGATCTGCGTCTTCACCGTGGTCTATCTGATGGGGGTCATGTAAATGAGCAATCATACCGTTGACAATCACGGCGCCAGCCACGGCAGCGTCAAGTCCTACATGACAGGGTTCGTGCTGTCACTCATCCTGACCGCGATCCCGTTCTGGATGGTGATGGATGGCTCCGCCTCCCACGCCGTGGTGCTGGGCACAGTGGTAGCCATGGCGGTGGTGCAGATCTTCGTGCATCTGATCTACTTCCTGCACATGAACACCTCGTCAGAGGAGCGCTGGAACCTGGTGGCACTGGTGTTTACCGTGCTCATCATCGCCATCGTGGTCGTGGGTTCCCTGTGGATCATGTACAACCTCAACATCAACATGATGGTTCACTGAGCGGCTTGATGTGATGATGAAGCAATACCTGCAAGTGACCAAGCCAGGCATCATCTTCGGTAACCTCATCTCGGTTATCGGGGGATTCCTGCTGGCCTCCAAGGGGAGCCTGGATGTGCCCCTGTTCATCCTGACCATGGTGGGTGTCTCCCTGGTGGTGGCCTCCGGTTGTGTGTTCAACAACTACATCGACCGGGACATCGACTGCATCATGGAGCGCACCAAGAACCGCGCCCTGGTGAAGGGGCTGATCGCCCCCGGTGTGTCGCTCTGGTATGCGAGCGCGCTGGGCGTTGCGGGCATTGCACTGCTCTACTTTGCGGCCAATCCGTTGGCCGCCTTGCTGGCAGTGCTGGGCTTCCTGGTCTATGTGGGGGTTTACAGCCTCTACATGAAGCGTCACTCCGTCTATGGCACCCTGGTCGGCAGCCTCTCCGGCGCCGCGCCACCCGTCATCGGCTACTGCGCCGTGAGCGGTCAGTTCGACTCGGGCGCCTTGATCCTGCTGGCGATCTTCAGCCTGTGGCAGATGCCGCACTCCTATGCGATTGCCATCTTCCGCTTCAAGGATTATCAGGCCGCCAACATACCCGTGCTGCCGGTGGTGAAGGGGATTGTCGTGGCCAAGCACCACATCACCCTCTACATATTGGCCTTTATGGTGCCGACCCTGATGCTGTTCCTCGGCGGTTACGCCGGTTACAAGTATCTGATCGTGGCGACGGCGGTCAGCGTCTGGTGGCTGGGCATGGCGCTGTCGGGTTACAAGCAGGCGGTCGATGACTCCCTCTGGGCCCGCAAGCTGTTTATGTTCTCCATCGTCACCATTACCTGCCTGAGCGTGATGATGTCGGTGGACTTCCAGCCGGACGCAGCGCCGGTTTTAGTGAGCATGCTGCCCTGACCCTGACGCGGCATGTTCTCCCGCGTCGTCATCACTTTCACCTGCCTGAGCGTGATGATGTCGGTGGATTTCCAGCCGGACGCAGCGCCGGTTCTGGTGAGCATGCTGCCTTGATAGTGTGAACTGCACCCCTAAATGCATGAAATCCAGAGCCGGGAACCTTCCCGGCTCTGTTATTATGGGGCCGCCCTGCGGGGCACTTTTCCCGTTGTTCGGGTGTGACGCGCCTTGCGTCATCCACCCCTTGCGTCTCCCTTCTCTTTGACCTATCGAGGCCATCATGAATGATTTCACCATGACGAGGGGCGAGCGCCGCGCGACCTGGGCGCTCGGCTCCGTCTTCTCTTTGCGCATGCTCGGCATGTTTATGGTGCTGCCGGTGTTGACCACCTACGGCATGTCACTGGCGGGCGCCTCCGAAGCCCTGATCGGCCTTGCCATCGGCATCTATGGCATGACCCAGGCGCTGTTCCAGATCCCGTTCGGCTTGCTCTCCGATCGTATCGGCAGAAAGCCATTGATCGTCGGCGGTCTGCTGATGTTTGCGCTGGGCAGCGTGATCGCGGCGCTGACCCACTCCATCTGGGGTGTCATCCTCGGTCGCGCCTTGCAGGGCAGCGGTGCCATCTCGGCCGCCGTGATGGCGCTGCTCTCGGATCTCACTCGCGAGCAGAACCGCACCAAGGCGATGGCCTTCATCGGGGTGAGCTTTGGTATCACCTTCGCTATCGCCATGGTGACGGGCCCCATCATCACTCATGCGCTGGGGCTGTCCGGCCTGTTCTGGCTCATCGCCCTGCTGGCGCTGGGGGGCATAGCCATCACCCTCTGGCTGGTGCCGACCCCGACTGGTCACCTGCTCAATCGCGAGTCCAGCATGGTCAGGGGCGGGATGCGCACCGTGCTCACCAACCCGCGCCTGCTCAAACTCAACCTCGGCATCCTCTGCGTGCACACCCTGCTGATGTCGAGCTTCGTGGCGCTGCCGCCGCTGCTCGAACAAGCTGGTCTGCCCCGTGACAGCCAGTGGCAGGCCTATCTGGTCACCATGCTGGTCGCCTTTGTGAGCGTGGTGCCCTTCATCATCTATGCCGAAAAGCGCCGCCAGATGAAGCGGGTATTCCAGGCTTGCGTGCTGGTGATGCTCATCGCCGAAGTGGTGTTGTGGCAGGCCGGGCTGCAGCTGTGGGGCCTGCTCGCCGGGTTGCAGCTCTTCTTTATCGGCTTCAACGTGATGGAGGCGCTGCTGCCGTCGCTCATTAGCAAGGAGTCGCCACCGGGTTACAAAGGCACTGCCATGGGGGTCTACTCCACCAGCCAGTTCATCGGGGTAGCCATCGGCGGCAGCCTGGGGGGCTTGCTCTACAGCCTGGGCGGCGGCGTGCTGGTGTTTGGCAGTTGCGCCCTGCTGGCCCTGGCCTGGCTGGGGGTCAGCCTCACCATGCAGGAGCCCCCCTATGTAAGCAGTCTGCGCATAGTGCTGCCGGCAGGTGTCGAGGCGAGCCCGGCGCTGGAGCAGCGGATCCGCGCCTGTGACGGGGTGAGCGATGTGCTGCTGGCGCCGGCGGAGCATTCGCTCTATGTGAAGGTGGACAGCAAGCGCCTGAGCCGTCGGGATCTGGAGTCGCTGGTCGCCGCCTGACGGCGCCTGCCACCATGAAAAAGCCCGCCAATTCGGCGGGCTTTTTAGTTGGGTTGGGTTTAGTCGGCCAGGCAGAGCTGCTCGGCGGGCAGGCTCGCGGCATCCCCCAGCAGCAGGGTGCTGAGGGCCTCTCTGGCGCACTGTGAGGAGTGCAGCTGGCCGTGCCGGTTGCTCTGCTCCACCCGCACCAGACGGGCGGAGTTGCCAAAGGCGGCCTGCATCTGGCGAGCGCCTGCAAAGGGCGTATTGGGATCGTGCTCGGCGCCGAGCACCAGGGCCTTGGCATCATCCGGGAGCTTTATCTCGCCGGCGCCGTACGTCGCGATGGGCTGGCGCGGATAAGGCCAGTCGGCGCAGGTGTGGAAGCTCTTGGCCAGCAGCAGGGCGCCCGGGCCCTGGAAGGCGGCATCTTCCGGGGCCAGCGCCTGCCAGCCATAGGGCTCACTGTTGTCAGTGCAGTGGATGGCGCTGAAGAAGGGCATTTCCAGCAGATCCTGGTAGGGCGTCTCGCCGACCTGCTCCTGGGTGAGGCGGGCCAGCAGGGGGCCGGCATCATCCTGCTGCCAGAAGGCGAGCTGATCGGCGTGCTGGCTGCCGCTGATGGCATCTCCCATCACCGCTTCCCAGCGGGTGCGGTCGAGCACATTGCCCATGTTGTCCACATAGTGGCCGCTGTCGCGCACTTGCCGGGTCACCGCCATGCTGCGCTGCAACGCCTCGGCCCCGAAGCGCCACTCAAGGATGCGATTGGCATTCTCGGCATCGCCGCGGAAGATGGCCGGGTAGCGGCTCTCGGCAGGGGACATCGGCGAGTCGACCACCAGATTGGCCACGTGGCTCGGGTAGCGGGCGGCATAGAGGGCGGCGAGGCGGGTGCCGTAGGAGAAGGTGATGGGGGTGATGCGGTCGCGCCCCAGATGCTGGCGCACTCGCTCCATGTCCTCGACCACGGCCCGCGAACCCAGGTGCGGCGCATGCAGCCGCAGCGGCTCGTCGCAGCGCTCCCGCAGCGCAGTGACGAAGGCCTTGCCCTGATCGTCACTGCTCTCGAGTGCCAGCAGGGCGCCCTTGTCCTGGCTGGCAAAGACCTTGGCGAGCTGCGCCGGGGTCATGTCCGGCCGGATGCCGCTCTTGTCCGTCAGCAGACAACTTCTAAGTTCGTGTCCGAGCGCGCTGTAACCAGCCCCGCGGGGATCCAGGGTGACTATGTCGTAGTGCGCCAGGATGGCGGGGT
Organism: Aeromonas piscicola; assembly: GCF_000820005.1. Taxonomy (GTDB): domain Bacteria; phylum Pseudomonadota; class Gammaproteobacteria; order Enterobacterales; family Aeromonadaceae; genus Aeromonas; species Aeromonas piscicola. The sequence goes on from NZ_CDBL01000071.1 coordinate 184,773, forward strand.
TGGCACTGCGCAGCATGTCGAGCAGGGTACCCAGATCCGGGGTGGCCGACGTGGGGCCGCCCGGGTTGTAGAAGAGGGTACCGCGATAGTCGCCGGTGGCGCGATAGTGCACATAGAAGAGGTCGATGGTGTCACCCTTGACCTTGCGGGTCTCCTGCTTGATCTCGCCCCCTGACCAGGAGGGGGTCGAGAAGCGGCTTGTGTTGCCAGAGAGGAAAGTGGCAGCCGGGGCGGGGGCAGGGCGCTTCTCCCATTTGGTCTCCTTGATCTGGACCCACTCCTTGTCGTAATCGAGCGGCACCGTCAGGTAGTGGCAACTGACTTGGCTGGCGGGCACGGCGACGCCATCCTCCTGCCACCCCTGTTGCAATTGGCGGCAGATGTTGCCCGCGTCATAAGCGGCGGTAATATGCCGCGCCTTGAAGGGAGCCTCCTCTTTTTTTTCCAGATTGCAGCCCGCCAGCAGGGCCGGCGCCAGCAAGGATATCATCAGCGTGTATTTCATTTTTTTGTTTCCATCATATTGCCTGAACCCGGGCATGTTACGTGATGGACTCAAAAAAATAGCAGTGGGTAATTGTATGGAAATATTTCAATGTATGTCGGTGAAAATAATTTGGCGCCATTAACTGGGTTATTTGAAAATAATGGCCCGCATAGTGCCCCGTTATTTTTATCGGGATCAATAAATGTCGCTAAGCAGGCCATGTGGCATGAAGGGAGTGCCGGTTATACCTGTGTGCTCACCAGGCCCGCCAGAAGGGTTTGTCCCCCAGTATGGTGGCCCTGTGCATCACCCGTCGTGCCGGCAGATAGTCGGCGTTGGCATAGTGCTGAGTGACCCGGTTATCCCAGATGGCGATGTCGTGCTCCTGCCAGCGCCAACGCACCTGATACTCGGGTTTGGTAATGTGGGCGAACAGGAAGGCGAGCAGCGCCTCGCTCTCTTGCCTCGGCAAGTCGGGCAGGCGGGTGGTGAACCCTTCATTGACGAACAGCGCCTGACGGCCACTGAGGGGGTGGGTGCGGACCACGGGGTGGCGCAGCGGCGGGTGGCGGGCCACCGCCTCCTGCCAGCGTCCATATTCCTCCGGGCTGCCGTTGTGGCGATGGGCCGGGAACGACTTGCTGAAGTCGTGCTCGGCCTCCAGTCCCGCCAGCAGCTGTTGCAGGCGGGGAGAGAGTCCCTCGAAGGCGGCGATGCCGCTGGCCCACAGGGTGTCTCCGCCGACTGGCGGCAACTGCTTGGCTGCCAGGATGGCCAGCGCCGGGGGCGTCTCGATGAAGGTCACATCGGTATGCCAGTTGTCGTTGTCCGGCGGATTCTCGTCGTGGGTGTCGAGCACGATGATCTCTTCGGCCTCGGGCGCATGGGGATAGACGGGATGGATGTGCAGATCGCCGAAGCGGTTGGCCAGCGCCCGCTGGGCCAGGGGGGTGATGGGCTGGTCCCGAAAGAACAGCACCTGATGGCTCAACAGGACCTGATGGAGCTGCTCGAAGTGGCTCTCGCGCAAAGGCTCGGCCAGTTGGATGCCGCTGACCTCGGCACCGATATGGGGGCCAAGGGGGATGATACGCAGGGTATTGCTCATAATCCTTCTCCATGCCACGGCGTCAGGCGACGCTGCAGCGCACGTAAACCAAGTTCCAGAATGAAGGCGATCAGGGCGATCACCAGAATGCCCGCCAGCACCACGTCGGTGGCGAGAAACTCGCCGGCGGATTGCACCATAAAGCCCACGCCGCGGGTGGCGGCGATGAGCTCGGCCGCCACCAGGGTGGACCAGCCGACTCCGAGCCCGATGCGCAGCCCGGTCAAGATTTCCGGCAGGGCGCCGGGCAGGATGACGTACCACAATACCTGCCAGCGGGTGGCGCCCAGCGCCTGGGCGGCCCGCAGCCGCACCTGCTGGGCGCTCTGCACCCCCGTCAGGGTTGCCATGGCGACCGGTGCGAAGATGGCGAGATAGATGAGCAGCACCTTGGAGGTCTCGCCTATGCCAAACCAGATCACCATGAGTGGCAGGTAGGCGAGCGGGGGTACCGGTCGGTAGAGCTCGATCAGCGGATCCAGCATGCCGCGCATTGTGGGGCTCAGCCCCATGGCAATCCCCACCGTTACCCCGCACAGGGCCGCCGCCGTCAGGGCGATCAGAATGCGCTGCAAGCTGGCCGCGAGGTGTTGCCACAGGGTGGCATCCATGAAGCCCTGCGGCCCGGCTATGGTGATCAATTGGCGTAGCACCTGCTCGGGGGGCGGTAAAAACAGGGGGCTTATCCAGCCAAGGTGCGCCACCAGCCACCAGAGGGCCAGCAGGGTGGTCAGGCTAAGCAGGCTCACGCCAAGCCGACGCGGCAACGGCCAGCGCAGACGCACCTTGGCGGGGATTGCCGGGGATGAGAGGGCTGCCGTCATGCAAACACCTCCCGCTCGGCGAAGACCCGGCCGAGCACGTATTCACGCTGCTCGATGAAGGCCGGATCCGACTTGATGCTGCGGCACGATTCACCAGCGGCGAAACGGCGGCCAAAATCCAGGGTCAGCCGCTCGGTGATCCGGCCCGGAGCGGGGGAGAGCAGCACCAGCTCGGTGGCCATGAATACCGCCTCCTCGATGTCGTGGGTGATGAGCAGCACCTGGCGACGCTGCTCGTGCCACAGGCGCAGCAGCAGGGTCTGCATCTGCTCGCGAGTGAAGGCATCGAGGGCGCCGAAGGGTTCGTCGAGCAGCAGCAGTTGTGGCTGGGTAGCCAGGGCGCGGGCGATGCCGACCCGCTGACGCTGGCCGCCTGAGAGCTGCCAGATGGGCTTGGCATGGGCCTCCTCCAGCCCCACCTTGCGCAGCATGGCCCGCGCCCTGGCTTCACGCTCGGGGCGGGGCAGGCCGGCCAGCTGCAGCCCGAAGGCCACGTTGTCCAGCATGTTGCGCCAGGGCAGCAGACCCTCGTGCTGGAACACCACTCCCCGCTCGGCGCCGGGGCCGGTCACCGGCCTGCCCTGCAGGCTGATCTGGCCCTGATGGTGGGTGAGAAACCCCGCGATCAGGTTGAGCAGGGTGGTCTTGCCACAGCCGGAGGGGCCGAGTACCACCATCAGCTCTCCCGCT